>CAVPGM010000001.1:0-53226 GCA_963703945.1 uncultured beta proteobacterium
GGCCATCAGCGGCCATTCGTTCCTAATAGTCGCGAGCCAAGAAACGGTCATTTGGCCTCGCCTTATGGCCAAGTCTTCATTCCACACTGGGACGGACCTCTCTGGGCCTGTACTTGTCGTCAAGATCGGTTTCGTGCGTGGTCTGCTCGCCAGACAAGCGCGCAGCCCCCTGCGCCAAGCTCGGTCTAGACGGGCGTTACGCTGCTCCGCGTTCGAGCACGTGCTGACGCACGTCGCCGCCCTCGCGCAGCCATCGGGCGAGGCACCCGGCCACCAGAGCCGCTGCGCGCGCGGCGGGCGTGCTGACCTCGGTATCCGGCGCGCAGTCACCGACCGCGATGCCGATCACCGTGAGCTCCGGCGGCAGTATCTGCAGGATTGCGCCGAGGGCAAGGACCTCGGCGACGCCGACGCCGTGCGTGGAAGCGCGCGTCGCATCGCGTCGAAGCGACCCGGGTTGCACGAACGCAATGGTCCCGGGTGCGTCGCCGCCGCGCAGGGCATCGATCACTATTGCGCGTTCGACGCCGCGCAGGTGCCCGAGCAGCGCCGTCGCGGGATGGTCGAGCACATGGGTCGCCACGCCGGCGGCCGCGCGTTCGCATGCGGGCAGGGCGACCTCGAGGGCTTCGATCGCGATCCAGCCGGCGCGGTCGTCGCCATGCGGCGAGCCGATGCCGAGGATCGCGGTGCGCGTCATCGGCGGTTCACCTTGAGCTGCAAGAAATGGGTCGCGCAGGAAATGCAGGGATCGTAGTTGCGGATGACCATTTCGGCGCGCAGCCGCAACGCGTCGTCGTCGCTTTCGAATCCGAGCTCGGCGAGTGATGCCGCCAGATCGGCCTCGATGCGTGCCTGGTTCTGGCTGGTTGGCGGAACGATACGAGCGGACGTGATGCGGCCCTCGTCATCGGTGTGGTAGCGATGCCAGAGCAGCCCGCGCGGCGCCTCCGTCGCCCAGGCGCCGGTGCCCGCGCGGGGAATCGCCGCAACTGCCGGTGCCTGCGCGCCGTAGCCGGCCAGGAGGCGTTGCGCCTCGTGCAGGGCCAGCAGGATCTCGGCCGCGCGCGCGACGATCGAGTGAAACATGTTGCGGCTTGGCAGACGCAGTCCGATGCGTTCGAGCGCTGCGGCCACCTCCCGCGGCAGCCGGTCGGCATTCAAGTTCAGCCGTGCCAGTGGACCAACCAGGTATGGCGCGCCGTCCAGCCTCGAATACAACGCGGTCGAATGCCGCTCGTGGGTTTCGCTGAAGTGCGCGTCGTACTCGTCCGTGTCGATGTCGAGGCCGCGGTCGGAGACGATCCGCCCTTCGTTCATCGGGTACTCGTGCGGATGGCGCAGCGCCACGCACGTGAAGTCCTGTTCGTCATGCGGCAGCGGCAGCTGCGCGGTCCATGCGAGCAGCGCCTCGGCCTCGGGCAACGCGGCGTCGATCCGGTGCAGCAGCGCGGCGATCGTGTCGGCGTCCGGTGCACGCGAGAAGCCGCCGACGCGCACGCTCACCGGATGCACCGAGCGGCCGCCGAGCGTTCGCAGGATGTCGTTGCCGAGCGCCTGCAGCGCCAGGCCGCGTGCGAGCAGCTCCGGGTGCGCGGGCGCCATCGCAATTGCATCGCGAAAGCCCAGGTAGTCCGGCGCCGCGAGCAGATGAATGTGCAGCGCGTGGCTCTCGATCCACTCGCCGCAGTAGAGCACGCGCCGAAGCGCGCGGATCCAGCCGTCGATCGGCGTGTCGAACAGGCGTTCCAGCGCGTGCACGGCACTCATCTGGTAGGCAACCGGGCAGATGCCGCAGATGCGCGCGACGAGATCGGGAACCTCGTGGAACGCGCGCCCCTCGAGCAGCTTCTCGAACAAGCGTGGCGGCTCGAAGATTCGCAAGGCCAGGTGCGCAATACGACCGTCTGCGATGTCAATCTCGAGCGCGCCCTCGCCCTCGACGCGCGCGAGCACCGGCACCCGGATGCCGACGCGGCGCGGCTCAGTCATCGGGGTGCTCCTGCGCTGCGCGCCCGGCGGCGGCGAACGCCGGCGCCGCGCTGTTGATGAAATGGAAGCGCTGCGCCACCGCACGCGGCGGCAGTCCCAGTCCTTCGAGCCGGCGCGCCAGTGCCGCCGTGTTGGGTGTTTCGCTCGGGCCGAAACAGCCGTAGCAGTCGCGGCCGAAACGCGGACAGATAGCGCCGCAGCCGCTACGCGTGACCGGGCCCAGGCACGGTGCCTGGCGCGCCACCATCACGCACACCGTTTGGCTGCGCTTGCATTCGAGGCAGACCTTGTCCGCCTCGTTGCCCGGCAGCACCCCGGCGGCGAACGCGCGCAGCGCCGCCAGGATCTGCGCACTGGTGATGGGGCAACCCCACAGTTCCAGATCGACCTTGACGACATCGCCGATCGCGCGCACCTGCGCGAGGGTCTCGATGTACTGCGGCGACGCGTAGATGGCGCCGACCCAGTCGCCTTCGTGCGGCAGGTTGCGCAGCGCCTGGATACCGCCGCTGGTGGCGCAGGCGCCGATCGCCACCAGGTGGCGCGCGGCAGCGCGGATGCGCTTGATGCGCGCTTCCTCGTCGGGCGTCGAGATCGATCCTTCGATGAAGGCTACGTCGACGTGCGCATCGGGGTCGACCGCCCCGGCTTCGGCAAAGTGCCGCAGCTCGAAGCGGTCGGCCACGGTAAGCAGCGTCGGCCCGAGGTTCAACAATGCGAGCTGACAGCCGTCGCACGACGTGAACTTGTGCACGGCCACGCTTAGCTTGTTCGCCATTTTCGTCCCGCTCAGAAGCCCTTGCGGCCTAGCCATTCGGCAATTGCCGGGTAGACGAACACCGGACCCTCGCGACACAGGAAGTGCGGACCGATCTGGCAATGGCCGCAGACGCCGTGGCCGCACTGCATATTGCGCTCCATCGACAGCGAGATCGACTGCGGTGCCACGCCGCGGGCGAGCAGCTGGCGGATCGCGGTGATCATCATGATTTCCGGCCCGCACAACAACACCGCCATGTCGGCGGTGATGTCGATGCGATCGAACAGTTCGGTGACGCGCCCCACGTGTCCCGGCCACAGCGGCGCGCCGACGTCGGCGGCGAGCCACACTTCGGTCTGCGGCAACGTGCGCCAGTAGGCGTAGCGCTCGCGCCAGAGCAGGTCCTGTGCGTGCTTGACCCCCTGCACGATGACCAGCCGCCCGAACTGCGTACGGCGCATCAGGATGTAGTTGATCACGCTCACCACCGGCGCGCAGCCCAGCCCGCCCGTGACCACCAGGACGTTGCGGCCGGTGATGTCGGTAAGCGGCCAGCCACGACCGAAAGGACCGCGCACGCCGACTCCGTCGCCCCCGCGCAGCTGCGCAAGGCCGCCCGTGATGCGGCCGATCGCCCGGATCGTGTGCCCGATCAGTTCGGGCTGCTGCGGATCGGACACGACCGAGATCGCCACTTCGCCGATGCCGAACAGGCTCAGCATGTTGAACTGGCCGGGCGCAAAACGATACGCAGCGCGACAGCCGGCGTCGTCGAGGCTGAGGCGCAGCGTGAAGATACCCGGCGCCTCGTCGATGCGCTCGACGATCGTGGCCGCCATTGGCACCGTGGCCGACTCGCGCGCGAGGATCGTCGCCGCGCTCACGATCTGTCCCGGAGCAAGGCAGCGACCTCTGCGGTCAAATCGATGCCGACCGGACACCATGCGATACAGCGGCCGCAGCCGACGCAGCCGCTGCGGCCGAACTGTTCGTGCCAACCTGCAAGCTTGTGGGTCAACCACTGCCGGTAGCGTGTGCGCACGTCGGGTCGGACCTGCATGCCGTGGATGTAGCCGTGGACAGCGGTAAAGCAGGAATCCCACTCGCGCTGATGCGTCGTCCGATCGCCTTCGATCGCCGCGTCGTCACCTTCGCGGAAGCAGAAGCACGTCGGGCAAACTGCGGTGCAGTTGCCGCAGGAAAGACAGCGATCGGCAACGTCGTCCCACTGCGGATGCTCGAGCCGCGCGAACAGCGCCTCGCGCAGATCGCGGCCAGGCAGGCTGCGCGTCTGCACGGCGGCGGCGTGCTCGGACTGGGCCGCGGCATGCCGCGCGTCCGCCTCTGTCGTCGCAGCGAGTTGCAGGCTGTCCAGCACCTCAGCGCCGCGCTCCGAGCCGCTGCGGGCGACGAAGCCGTGGTCGAGTTCCGCGAGGGCGATGTCGTAGCCATGCCGCGCGGCGGGACCGTCGCCGGTGCTTGCACAGAAACACGTGTCCGCCGGGTGGCTGCAGTCAACCGCGACGATGAAGCACGCAGCGCGCCGCGCCGCATAGTGCGCATCGGCGCCGTCAGGCCGCATGAAGTGCGCGTCATGCAGCGCCAGCGCTGCCAGGTCGCACGCGCGCACGCCGATCACCGCGGCGGGCGTTTGTTTTGGCAGCACCGCTTCGAAAGAAAGCTTGTCCTGCGCATCGCGTGTCGCCTGCCAGAGCGATTCGCGCGGCACGAACAGCAGCGGCTTGAGCGCCTGCGGGCCGTTAGCCCAGGCGAACTGGCGCGGCGACCCGTCGCGCCGCATCGTGTAGCGGCCCGGCGCCTGCTCGACCTGCCAACCCCCCGGCAACGCGTCGGCGCTCTCGATGGGCCGATAGACGATCGCGCCGTCGTGCACGGTGGGCCCGGTTATCGTGTAGCCGCGCGCCCGCAGCGCGGCCAGCAAAGCATCCAGCGACGCGCGCGGCAGAAAACGATCTGCGGGAAACGGCATTGGGTGAGCAAGGAAGGGCGCCACATGGTACACGGCGTGACCTTGGCTAACGCTTCGCGCAGCCGGGCGAGATAGGGCGGGCCCCTGCCGGCGTGCATGCTGCGTAAGGCGCGGCCTGCGACGACCTCGATGACCGCTTGCCGATGCGCGGGAACGATCGGCTCCGGGCCGTCTCGAATCACTGTACATCAACGTCCGCTATGGAGTACCAGAGGGAGAGCCGATGGCGGACTGTCCTTGCGGCCGCTGTGGGTCGACTGCTGGCTGAAGGACCGCCCGAAAGCTGTCATGGCCATACCGTTCCGAACTCAGTTCCGTCGGCATACGATCGATCGGGGGGCAGATAGCGTCCATTCCGAACTTTGTTGCTCCATCTTCTGATGGGCCTTACCTCTGAAATCAGTTCCGAAGTTAATTACTCCGGACCAGCATCACCTTGAGCGCAACGATCGGTGTCTTGATACCGAGCGGAATCTGGGCCAGCAGCGGTGCCGCGACCGCAGCGACCAGTAGCCAGAAGACCGGGTGACCGATCAGCATGACTGGCGACGACTCGACGAAACCGGGCCGGCTACTTTCGCGGTGACGAATCGGGTGCAGGCGTTGCCGGTGGGGAAGCGTCAACAACTTCAATCTTGGCCGTTGCCTTCAGCGCATCCAGCTGCTTCTTCACGCTTTGCTGCTGAAGCTGCCGGCTGAGCTGGGGCTTGACCTCTTCCAGTGGCGGGGCCTCGATCGGCCTGGAGTCTTCGAGCAGGATCACGTGATAGCCATACTGGGTCTTGACAGGTGTTTCGGTGAACTTGCCCTTTTCCAGCTTGCTCACGGCGGCGCCGAATTCGGGAACCATCCTTCTCGGATCGAACCAGCCCAGATCGCCGCCCCTGGCCTTGGAGCCCGAGTCCGTCGATCTTTCCATCGCCAGCTTCGCGAAGGCCCCGGGATCCTTCTTCAGTTTGGCGATGATGTCCTTGGCTTCGGATTCCTTCGCTACCAGGATGTGGGCCGCCTTGTATTCGGTACCGGTGACCGTCGCCTTGATGCGCTCGTATTCGGCCTTCACCGTCTCGTCGCTGACCGGATTGTTCTTGATGAAGTCCTCAACGTAGGCATTGGCCAGTACGGATTGCTTGATCGCATCGAACTGCTCCATGACCTCGGGGGTCTTGTCCAGTCCCTTCTTGACCGCTTCTTCGGCGACCACCATTTGCAGCGCCAGCTGATCGATGATGCCTTTTCGCGCTTCCGGAGAATCCGGACGGCCCGCGCTGGCGCCTTGCTTGGCGATCATGTCGACGGTTCGCTGACTGATCGGCTTGCCGTTCACGGTCGCCGCCGCGGGGCCTTTCGCAGCCTGATCTGAGTCCTTCGAGCCACCGCACGCGCCGAGCGCGAGCAGCAGCAGCGGGATGGCGAGCATCGTTGTTGTTCTGATGGTGTTCACTTGGTTGCCCTGTTTGATGGATGTTCCAAGACGCGTTCCTTCTTCGAGTTCACTCGAAAGCAAAAATCTTCTTCCAGTCGTTCTTGATGCTGATGACGGTCCACCCGTTCTTGATCGCTTGGTCGTAGAGCAACTGGGTGAACGCGCCCACCTTGGTGGCGGGCAGCCCCTGCGCGGGCCCGTAAGCGTACTCGCGGATCGCATCATCGTGCATCACGATCATCGCGAGCCGGGCGCCGCTTCCGGTCGCGGTGTACTCGAGCATCTGCCGGTCGCCGTCGGAATTGCCGAAGGCAGCCGCGGGTCGGCGACCGATCATCAGGTGGATACCCTCCGGCTTGCCGGCCTTGTGTCCATCGCCAGCTTCATGCCGGCGCGGGCCATGTCTTCCGTCAGAAGCGTGTCGATCACGATCCAGCCGCTCGCTCCCTCGACCAGCGTGATGTTGGCAATGTCGTAGCCGCGGATCTGGTAGATGCCGTCGATCACCTTGAAGAGGCCCGCGGCCGTGTTGAGCTTTTGCTCGCGCCACAGGCTGGGGTTGACCGTCGCCGGCGCCTCGCCCTTGACGAAGTCGTAGCGCTGCGTGTTCCAGACGACGCGACCGTCCGCGCCCTTGACGATCGGATCCCTCAGCTCGGCCAGCTTGCCACGAGTGGCATCGTCGAAGTCCTGCTTGTCGTTCATCGTCATCGCCTTGGCCACGGCCTCGTTGGCGCGTGCGGTAGTCGGCGTTGCGGCCTTGGGCGCACCATTCGCCGCGGCGGCCTGCTGGGCCAAGGCGGGGGAGTCGGCCAGCAACGCGGCGCTGAGCAGCGTCGCTATCGTCAGCAGGGTTCTGTTCATCGGGAGGTCTCCTTCGTCGTGGTCGGTGTGGCGTTTCAGCCGGCAGTGGCCATGCGTGTCTTGCGTGCCGTTCGTTGGCGAGTGCCCCGTGCCGCGGCGGCCTTGACGGGCGCCTTGCGCCCCGCGGCGGGTCGGCGCTGGGCCGTCTTCGTTGCCGGCGCGCGGGGCTGCTTGACACGAACCGGCACGCTGGGCCCCAGTGCGAGCTTCAACTCGTCGAAGGCCCGTTCGGTGCTGCGCGCCAGCCCGTCGATGTCGGGCACCGCCTCGGGCATGGCGAGGAAACCGATCTGCAACTGGTCGCCCACGGTCACCGCGGTGACATTGAGCTTGTAGCCGGCGGCCAGCACCGACAGCGGCAGCGCAAGCTCGACGGCCGCGCCCATCAGATATTGCTGGCCTTCGAAGCCGAAGGGGTTCGAAACCATCAGGTTCGCGATGCGTGGCGCGGCCCTGGCGGACACGCCCTCGATCAGCAGCGGGAGCGCATGCACCAGCGTGGAATACATCATCAAGGCGCCGCTGCTGCGCTGCTTCACCGCGGCCTTGACGCGGCCCGTCTCGGCCCTGATCTCGGCCAGACGATCCGCCACAGCCGCATTGGAGCCACCGAGCGGCAGCTGCAGCACGGCAATCTGATTGCCGCCTTTGGCGCCGCCCGACAGCGCCACCGGCATGTCGGCGATCAGCCGCTCACGCGAGGAACCCCGGCGTCGGCCCAGGTGGCGGTGCAGCGCCATGTCGAGCATCGTCAGCAGGAGATCGTTCACGGAAGCGCCATGCGCCTTGCCGATGGCCTTGATATCGGCCAGCGGCAGGCTGCAGAAGGCGTAGGAGCGCCTTGTCGACAGCGGCCCGTCAAAATGCTCGGACACCTTCAGGTAAGGCAGCGGCAGTCCGTCGCCAAGACCTGCCGAGCGCAGGCCCTGCTCGGCCAGCATGCCGTACAGGCCGGTGACCGTGCGCAGAGCCCCGGCGGCCTGACCACCGGCGGCAATCAGGCGCCGCACTACGCTCAGCCGCTGTTCATCGTGAGCGCCGGGGCGGGCCACTCCGTCCCACATCGCACGCACCGACCGGTCCCCGGGATCGTCGGACAGCCAGTGCGTGATGGCCTTGACGAAAGTCTTGCCGTCGATGATGCCGTGGTGCACCTTGCCGTACAGCGCCACGCGACCATCGGCCAGGCCGTCGATGATGTAGAACTGCCAGAGCAGGCCGGAGCGGTCGAGCAGCGTCTCGTGCAAGCGGCAGACCTCCTTCAGCAGTTCCGGAATCGACGCGTTGTCGAGTGTCAGGCGGTGCACATGCGCGCGGATGTCGGGATCGGCCATCGGCTCGACCGAGGGCACGCGCGTCAGCGACAGGTTCAGCCGGTAGTTGAACGGCGCACCGGGGGGACGCTTCAGCAGCTTCGCGTGCAGCTTGTCAGCAAAATTGCCTCTGAAGCCCGACGGCAGCCGCAACAGCACCAGCGGGCCGATGTTGAGCGTGCGCTCGGGTGTTTCGAGCAGGAACATCGCCAGGTCGATGATCGAGAGTGCGGGCATCGAGGTCTCCTGAGAACGGGTCGACATTCTGAACCCCCAAAGAAGTCGAATGCCGCGGACAATTCGACCCGAACGCGCCTCAATCAAAGTGCAGCAAAAAGGGCTATCGCAATGACGACGGGCCACCCCGTGTTCTGGATCATGCTGGCCGCCGTCGTAGCGCCGATGCTGGCGCAAGTGCCGATCGGCATTCGCGTGCCGGTCGTGGTGATCGAGGTGCTGGTCGGCATCCTCATCGGTCCCCACGTGCTGGATCTCGTCCGTTTCGAAGGCTTCATCGAAGCGATGTTCACCCTCGGCATGGCCGCGACCTTGTTCATGGCAGGAATGGAACTCGACTTCCGCCGGATCCGGGGTCGTCCTCTGAAGCTCGCTCTGGGCGGCTGGATCGTCTCGCTGCTGCTGGGGCTTGCCGCCATTGGCCTGCTGCACGTGGCTCCGCAGGTCGGTGCGCCGATGATGGTCACCCTGGCGCTGTGCACGACCGGCCTCGGCGTGCTCATGCCCATTTTTCGCGACACCGGTCAACTCGAGACGGAGTTCGGCCGCATGATCGTGGCGGCCTGCACGATTGGGGAAATCGCCCCGATCGTCGCGATGTCGCTCGTGCTGTCTCGTCGATACAGCACATTTCAGGAGATCGGATTCCTGATTGCGTTCCTCGCCATCGTGGGGGCGGCAGCCGCGGTCGGCATGGGCGCGCGGCCGCCCAGGGTGCTTGCGTTTCTTTCCCGCCAGATGCACGCGAGCACACAGTTGCCGGTGCGGCTTGCACTGCTGATGATGGCGGGCCTGCTCGTGCTCGCCGAAAACTTCGGCTTCGAACGCATCTTTGGCGCGTTTGCGGCCGGAATGATCATCGGGCAAGTCACGCTGGGCGCGGAAGGAAAACCGCTGCGCGACAAGATCGACGCCGTGTCGTTCGGTTGGTTCTATCCGTTCTTCTTCGTCGGCACCGGCATAAAGTTCGATGTGCCAGCGCTCGGCGCCGATCTCGGCACGATGCTTATGGTGCCGGTGTTCCTGTTGCTGTTTCTCGTCGTTCGCGGCACTCCC
Organism: uncultured beta proteobacterium; assembly: GCA_963703945.1. Taxonomy (GTDB): domain Bacteria; phylum Pseudomonadota; class Gammaproteobacteria; order Burkholderiales; family Burkholderiaceae_F; genus JALORV01. Next base: position 9,639 of record CAVPGM010000001.1, read on the forward strand.
GTATGGCTCCTGTACCGCAACGCAATTGCACGGCCACAACGCCTGCCGTTTGCGCTGTCGTCGGCAGTGCCTTCGCTGTCGGTGATCGTGGTCATCACCGAAATCGGCCTCAGGGCGGGGACCATCAGCCATGACGTTGCCGCCGCAATGGTTGGCGCCGCGCTGTTGGCGGTGCTGCTGTTCCCGACCGCGGCCGATGCGCTGCTGTCGACCAGGGCAGGGGATGGCCGAGCGGCGTGACGGCTTGGTCTGCCATCGATACCTGGCCGTCCGGGCCATACGGCACCTAGACGGCGGCGTTGACGCTGTACAGTTGATGCGCTAGCATCTGATGCATGCGCACCACACTAGAAATCGACGACGACGTTCTGCAGGCCGCCAAGGAAATCGCCCGTCGCGAAAAGAAGACCGCCGGCGAAGTGGTATCGATGCTCGCACGCAGCGCCCTGACGGCACCTCGCATCGTGTCAACTGCACGCGAACCCCGCGCCGTGTACGGTTTTCGGCCATTTGCCTCGCGGGGAGGGATCGTGACCAACGAACTCATCGATACGCTGCGTGAGGACGACGCCTACTGATGAGGTCGCTCCTCGACGTCAATGTATTGATTGCACTTCTGGACTCTGACCACGCTTCACACGCCCACGCCACGGATTGGTTCAGCGTGAACGCGCGCGGCGGCTGGGCGTCATGCCCTCTCACTCAGAATGGCTGTATCAGGATCATGTCGCACCCCCGCTATCCGAGCCCAGTGTCCGTGCGGGCGGCGATGGAGCGGCTGGGCGAAGCCACCGCGAGCAAGCACCACGCTTTCTGGCCCGATGACTTGAGCCTTCTGGACAGCCGAGTCGCCGACTCGACACGAATCCACGGTCCGAGACAACTTACGGATCTCTATCTGCTTGCATTGGCGGTTCGTCACGGCGGGCGCCTCGTCACGTTCGATCGCGCGATCGCTGTCGACGCTATCCTTGGTGCCAGCGCGAAGAAGCACCTACACCTGCTTTAGAACGCGACTCGCACGTCGCCGCAGCAACTCGTCAGGGCCTTGGGATTCTCGGGCGACCAGGGCTCATTCACGCCAAATGCGGGAGACTTGGCTCACTGCCCTGCCGCCTCACAGTCCTTCGGCGGCGCGGGACGCGGCCGGTCCGCACCAAATCGATCGGTCAGGGTTTCGAGGAAGGCGATCAGGTCCTCGGTCTCGGCCTCACTCAGCTTCAAGGCCCGCAGCAGTTGCTCGCCGTCGGAGTGCAGGCGTTCTTCGTCCAGCTCGGAGTAATGCTTCAGCACGTCGCGCAGGGTCGCGAGACTGCCGTTATGCATGTAGGGCGCGGTGACGGCCACATTGCGCAGGGACGGCGTGCGGAATTCGCCCCAGTTGCGCGGTGCGAGCACCACGTTGCGAGTCGGTGTGGCGTTGGCGCGTGTCGGGTCGTCGTTGAACTTCGACAGCAGGTTGAACCGGTCGGTGATCACCGACTCGATGCCGTCGAACCGCCCGCCGTCGGCGCGTCCGCGCGCGGTGAAATGGCCGACGCCCGTCGCATGGAATTCGCCGTTGCTGAAGTTCGGTCCGTTGTGACACAGCACGCAGTTACCGCGACCGATGAAGAGCCTGAGTCCGCGCTCGGCGGCTGCCGGGTATCGGGCTGCCGCGGCAGTATCTCCGCGCGCGAGCGCATCGCGATACTCGTCGAACGGCGTGCGGACAGACACCAGCGTCTCCTCGAACGCGGCCAGCGCCTTGGCGCTGTTGACGAGCACGGTCAAGTCGTCGTCGCGTGCATCGTCGGCAGCGCGGCCGAAAGCGCGCCGGTACCAGCACGCCAGGTCTGGGTCGCGGACGTAGATCCGCCTCACATGCGCCGGCGTGGAGTCCAGTTCGCGGTCATCGAGTATCGGCCGCAAGCTGGCCATCCACAGGCTGTCGCTGTTGCCGCCCCAACCGTACCAGCGCCTGAGCCTGAGGTTCGACAGCATCGGTGTATTGCGGTCGACGTCGGCGAGTCCGTGTGCGCGCGGCTTGGCGTCGCCCCAGGCGCGATCCGGCTGGTGGCAGGTCACGCACGCGATGTAGCCGACGCGGGACATCCGCGCATCGAAGAAGAGCTCGCGTCCGAGTTCGATCGCCGCCGCCTGGCCCGACACGCGATTGCCCGGATCGACGGTCGCGGCCGGCGGCCATGGGCCGAACGACAGCACGCGTTCGATCTCGTCCGGCGAAAGCCGCGTCTGCGAGAGCGCGACCGAGCTCACAGCAACCGCCACGACGCCGAACAAGAGCCGGCGAATCGCCCGTCGCAGTCCTGTCGTCGGATTCATAGGGCGATCCATGGCTTCCCTATTTCAGTTCGACGGTCGAGCGAAGCGTTTCGCGAGAAGCATCGCCCACGAGATCGAACGTGAACTCCCATCGCCCCGGCATGTGCAGCAGCAGGCCTTTCGCGTTGAAGCGCCCTCCTCCCTCTGACGTGACGGTCGGCGCATAGTTCATGCCATGTTGGTGAGCCGGCATCGTGGCGTCGACCTTCAGCCGGGAAACACGCCGTCCCCGCTGTTCACACGCGCTGACCACGATCGCGAAGAACTCACCCAGCCGCAGCGGCGCGGGTTCGATGCGCCAGTCCAGCACGAAACTCTGGCCGTCGATGCGCGTAGCACCAGCACCGATCGGCGCGGGTTCGCACGCGTTCACGCCCGCTGTCATGAGGGGCAGCCAGAGCGCAAGCGCCCACGCCGCGCGCGGACCCGTGCTCATTTACGCAGGGCAGCGGCGAAGAGCGCCTCGCCGTTCCGATACGCGATCCGCTCGGCCACGTCGGCCGGCAGCTCGGCGAGCCAGCCCCTCGACCAGCGTGCGTGCTCGACGATGAACGGCCAGCGCTCCGGCGTGTAGCTGTCAGTGCCAACCATGAAGCGATCCGGAAACTCAATCAGGAGAGCCCGCCACTCGGTATCCAGCTTGCCGCCGGCCGCATGGTCGCTGCGGAACGCCAGGTCGCACCACAGGTTGCGGTGCTTCTGCAGCATGGCGTGCACGCTCGCAGGGGAAGCAAACCCGGCGTGCGCCCAAATAATCCGCGCTGCGGGCCACTGGGCGAACTGGCGATCGATCGCGTCGGCGTCCGAGTGCGAGTGCAGCACCAGGTTGTACTGCCGCGCCAGTTCGATCATGCGGCGTGGCACGGGGAGGTCCACGTCCGCACCGTAGATGTGGAACTCGCCGATCGCCACGTAACTGAACTTCGCCAGGTGCTCCTCCAGATAGCTCACGACCGTCGGGTCGCGCATCCAGGTGGAGATTTCCCCTCGACGGCGGTACGGGCGCAGCGACGGCAGGAACACGTCCGGCGCGAGCTTGACCAGGCGCTGCTGGCCTTCGTCGTCCGAACTCGAAACGAGGGCGCGTTTCACTCCGGCCTTGCGCACCAGTTCGAGTGCCATCGCGGGCGGCACCATGTCCCACGCGTCGTGGCTGTAGTGAAGATGCGCGTCGAAGATCAGCAGCGGCTCGGCGGACCCCGCGTCCGCAGGCAGCAGACACGACATCACCGTGGCCACAGAGGCGAGCAGCAGCGACTTGTTCATCGGGCGCTCCGAATCACGAGCCTGGCACCCCGTCAGCGAAACGTGCCGGAGCCATGAGGAGCCGCCATGAAGGCAGGCAGCGCTTCGGCCCGTGCGGAAAAGTCCTGCAGGTTCGGATGATCCGCGGCGAGCTACCACTTCGGGCAGCGTCTGCTGTGTGAAGTGCCAGGCAACCGCGGTGGTCAGTCCGGCCTGATCGATCGTGCCGGTCGCAACGGGTGGCGCTCGGTCGCGCAGCGCGCTTTCGAGCGCCGTGTAGGCCGCGCGCAGCTGTCCGGTGACCCGCTCGACCCATGGCTGATGCTGTTTCTCGGCCGGCCGCAGGCTGCGTTCGTAGATGATCTGCACGCTCTTTTCGCACGCGGCGAGCGAGAGACCGATCAGTCGCAGGGCATGCTGGCGCGCCACCCTGTCCGTCGGCATCAGGCTCACCCGCGGCGCCGCGAGCGCCTCGGCGTGCTCCAGGATCAGCGTCGAGTCCATCAGCACCTCGCCGTCATCGCAGACCAGTGTGGGTGCCTTGACGACCGGGTTGATCTTCCGGAACTCGTCGAAGGTTCGAAACACCGAGAGTGACTGGTGTTCGAACGGGAGGCCGAGCAGTTGCAGCGAGATCGCCACGCGGCGGACATACGGGGAATCGAGCATCCCGATGAGCTTCACGACAGTTCCTTTGCAGATGATTGGCGCGCCCGTGCGCGCCACGGCGCCATGCTCCGACGGTAAACGGGGCACGGCCCGCTGACAACCGCCGCGGCTTCCCGCCCCTCACCCGGACCTCGCTCGCGCCTTCGCGGGATACGCCCACAGGTGCCGGCTTGCCCGATTGCCCTAGTGCAATCGGCTACCTAGACTGCCGTCGTTGCACGCCACGGTGTGACAACGGATAACAACGAATTTCGGGACAGGAGACTCCTATGAATCCGGTTTGCAAGGCGGCTGCATTGGCGGTCGCGCTGGCTGTTGGCTTCTCAGTGCCAGCGCACGCCCAGCAGAACATCGAGAAGCTCAAGCAGATGAAGGCCTCGGGCACGGACCCGAACATCCCGTCCGTTCCGCAGACAGGCAAGAACGCCGACGCCCTGCGCGAGAACCTGAAGCGCATCAAGCTGCCGCCCGGCTTCAAGATCGAACTGTTCGCCGTCGTTCCCGATGCGCGTCACATGGCGATCGCGCCGAGCACGAACATGCTGTTCGTCGGCACGCGCAAGACCGCCGTCTGGGCCGTGACTGATCGCAACGGAGACTACGTGGCCGACGAAGTCAAGCAGTTCGCGCCTTCCCTCAAATTCCATGTGCCGAACGGCGTGTGCTGGACCAAGGACGGCTTTCTGATCGTGGTCGAGCACAACCGGGTGCTCAACTTCCCCGCCGCCGAGTTCTTCTATGAAGGTCCGGATGTTGCGGTGATCGAGGTAGTGCCGCAGGGCAAGCTGATTCCGGAGGAGGAGGAGTCGTACAACCACCACGCGCGCACCTGTCGCGTCGGGCCGGACGGCATGCTCTACATCACGCTCGGCCAGCCGTTTAACGTGCCGCCGCGCGACAAGCTCGCGTTGTTCAACAAAGTCGGCATCGGCGGCATCGTCCGCATGAATCCGTTCGACGGTTCCAAGCGCGAGGTCTACGCCACCGGAATCCGCAACTCGGTCGGAATCGACATCAGCCCGAAAGACGGGTCGGTGTGGTTTACCGACAACCAGACCGACGGCATGGGGGATGACATTCCCGCCGGCGAACTGAACCGCGCCACCAAGCCGGGCCAGTTTTTCGGATATCCGTGGAAGCAGGGCAAGACGCGCATCACCGAGTTCGGCTACGACAAGGACCCGTTACCGGCCAACATCACCGACCCGCAGGTCTACTTCGACGCGCACGCGGCCGACCTCGGCCTGACCTTCTACACCGGCAAGCAATTCCCGGCGAAGTACCAGGGCGGTATCTTCTCGGCGCAGCACGGCTCCTGGAATCGCACCAAGCCGATTGGCGCACGCGTCATGTTCACGTCGATCAAGGCCGACGGCACGGCCGACAAGACCGAGGTGTTCGCCGAAGGCTGGCTGGACGACAGCACGGGAACGTATCGCGGCCGGCCGGTCGACGTCGCAGTGATGAAGGACGGGTCGCTGCTCGTGTCGGACGACTTCGCGGGCGCGATCTACCGAATCTCGTACCAGCCCTGAGCGGATGAGTCGTCGTTGCCGAACCGCCGCCGTGTTTCTTGCGGCGGCGGTCACTGCGACGCTCGGGTTACCGCGGGACGCCGTCGGGCAGGACGTCGCGGCTGGTCGCCGCAAGGCCATCGCCTGCCAGGGCTGCCACGGGCTGGACGGCATCGCCAAGTTGCCCGACGCGCCAAACCTGGCGAATCAGCCGGCGGCCTATCTGACGCTGGCGTTGCGCGCCTACCGCTCCGGCGAGCGCCGCAACGAGGTGATGACCATTGCGGCCAAGCCGCTGAGCGACGAGGACATCCGTGATCTTTCGGCGTATTACGCCGCGATTCAGATCGAAGTGAAGTTGGTTCCTCAGTAGGAGATCCCTGGACCTACTGCCATCCGTAGCGACGTGCGTAGTAAGTCTTCATCAGCTGCGCCAGTCCGATGTAAGAGATCAGGATCATTGCGAGGTAGGCAAAGAACGCCGGTGGCAGTGCCTCCATCTTGAAGTAATGGTTCACCGGTCCCATCACGAAGAACACACCGGTGGCCATTACGGCGAGTGTCGTCCCGAGCAGCGGCCACGACGCCCGGCTCTGAACAAACGGAACCTTGCGCGTGCGGATCATGTGCACGATGAGCGTCTGCGACAGCAGACCCTCGACAAACCAGCCTGACTGGAAGAGCGTCTGATGGGCGGGCGTATTGGCCGAGAAGACGAACCACATCAGTGCGTAGGTGACGATGTCGAACACCGAGCTGACCGGCCCGAACCAGACCATGAATCGCCCGATGTCATCCGGATTCCAGCGCTGCGGCCCCGCAAGAAGTTCCGGGTCGACGTTGTCGAACGGGATCGCAACCTGTGACACGTCGTACAGAAGGTTCTGTACCAGCAGCTGCAGCGGCAGCATCGGCAGGAACGGCAGGAAAGCGCCCGCGATCAACACCGAGAAGACGTTGCCGAAGTTCGAACTCGCCGTCATCTTGATGTACTTGAGCATGTTGGCGAAGGTGCGCCTCCCTTCGATGACGCCTTCGTCGAGCACCATCAGGCTCTTCTCCAGCAGGATGATGTCTGCCGCTTCCTTCGCGATGTCCACCGCGGAATCGACCGACACTCCGATGTCGGCGGCGCGCAGGGCCGGCGCATCGTTGATCCCGTCGCCCATGAAGCCGACGACGCTTCCGGCCTTCTTGAGGACGCTGACAATGCGCTCCTTCTGCGCTGGGCTCAGCTTGGCGAAGATGTTCGAGCTGGCCGCCGCCTCGGTCAGTTCAGCATCCGACATGGCTTCAACCTGCGAACCCAGGGTGATTCCGCCGCGCTGTTCGAGACCCACCTCCCGACAGATCTTCGCGGTAACCAGCTCGTTGTCGCCCGTGAGTATCTTGACTTCGACCCCATGGGTTTTGAGTGCGGCCAAGGCCGGTTCGGCGGACTCCTTCGGCGGGTCGAGGAACGCCACATAGCCCACAAGAGTCATGTCCACTTCATCGGCGACGCCGTACACCTCCTTCGTAGGTGGCGTCTCCTTGACCGCGACCGCCACGACGCGCAGCCCCTGTTCGTTGAGTTCGGTCGTAGCCGCCTTGATTTCGGCGAGTCTCTCGGCGGACAACGGGACATCGCGATCGCCCTCCTGCACGCGCACGCAAACGGCAAGGACTTCCTCGAGCGCGCCCTTGCAGATCAGCTCGTGGTGGTCTTCGCGCTCCGATACGACCACCGACATGCGCCGGCGCTGGAAGTCGAAAGGGATTTCGTCCACCTTGCGGTAGTTCGTGCCGATGCCGAGCTCGCGGTGCACGTCGACGTGTTCCAGCACCGCGACATCCAGGAGGTTCTTCAGGCCGGTCTGGTAGTGGCTGTTCAGGTAAGCCAGATGCAGGACTTCGTCGGATTCCTCGCCGTTCACATCGGTGTGGCGCTGCAGAAAAATCTTGTCTTGCGTCAACGTGCCCGTCTTGTCCGTACAGAGGACATTCATCGCGCCAAAGTTCTGAATGGCATCCAGGCGCTTGACGATGACCCGCTTGCGCGACAAGACAACGGCGCCCTTGGCCAGCGTCGACGTAACGATCATCGGAAGCATTTCCGGGGTCAGGCCTACTGCGATGGAAAGAGCGAACAGGAACGCTTCGAGCCAGTCACCTTTTGTGAAGCCATTGATCAGCAAGACCAACGGCGCCATCACCAGCATGAAGCGGATCAGCAGCCAACTGACCCGGTTGAGACCGGTCTGAAACGCCGTCGGGGTCCGGTCGGTGGCGGTGACACGCTGCGCCAGGGTGCCAAAGTACGTCCGGCTGCCGGTCTCCACGACCACGGCGTGTCCCGCGCCACTGACCACGTTGGTTCCCATGAACAGGAGATTCTCGAGTTCCAGGGGGTTTGTGCCCCCGTTGCGGGCAGCGACGAACTTTTCGACCGGGAGCGATTCGCCGGTCATCGCGGCCTGACTGACGAACAGATCCTTGGCCGCCAGCACGCGCAGGTCCGCCGGAATCATGTCGCCCGCTGACAGCACGACGACGTCCCCGGGAACCAGATCCTTGATGGGTACCTCTTCCTGACGGGGTGGCTTGCGATGCAGGGAGATTTCGAAGTAGCGCTCGGCGTCGTCTGCCGCTTCATCGCTCAGATCGCGCCGCATCACAGTGGCCGTGTTGCTGACCATGGCCTTCAGTTTGTCGGCTGCCTTGTTCGACCGGGTTTCCTGTACGAAGCGCATCACCGTCGACAGCAGCACCATCGACGAGATGACGATGGTCGCCTTCATGTCCTCGGTGTAGTACGAGACGACCGCCAGCACCGTCAGCAGCAGGTTGAACGGATTGGTGTAGCAGTGCCACAGGTGCTGCCACCAGGGCATCGGCTTGTCATGGCCGACCTCGTTCGGCCCCACCTCGCGCCGGATGAGCTCTGCACGTTCCGCGCTCAGGCCGTCGATCTGCGTGCCGAGAGAAGCGAGCAACTTGTCCGGGTCGGCCTGCGAGGCCGCGACCAGCTTCTGCGACAGCGTCGACGGCATTTCCCGCGACGTCGTTTCGCGCCGGAACGCGTCCCAGATAGCCAGGCTGCGGAAGTGCCGCCGCATGCCATGCGCATGGACGAAGCGGACATAGAAGTTCTTGAGGACAGCGAAGGCCATGGCACTCTCCCAAACACGCTTCGTCCTGCTGCGGGCCAGCCTGGTCGGTCCGGCGTCTCGTCCCTGCAACGGTGTGCGCATTGAGCGAGATACCCTCCCGGACGATGCCCGCGACGATCCTCGACCGGCGCACGGATTGCGCAGGCCATGAGAATCGCAAGCACGGGCAGTGTTCGGCCTGTGCTAGATCAATCGACTACCTGGGAGGGTTCGGCTTGCGCGACGCAAAGCCGAGCTGGTGGCAGCTCCGGCATCGCACCGGAGCGCATACTTGAGCGCTAGTCGGCGATGCCGGAGGTCACGCTGACCTCGAAGGAAAATCGACTAGGGGAACAGTCCACGAGGGAATCTCGCTCGAACGAAAACGCGCGGATTGTAGTCGCGCCTGTCATGACGCCGCAACCCATTGTTTGCAGTCTTGGCTGCCACCTGCGTCGGTGGATGTATGCGCGGCGTGTTGCATCAGTTAAGGTTTGTGGCGCAGCCTTACGGCCCGGCGAGCGAGCCGCCCAACTTCTTTCACCTTCAGTGCGGTGACGACATTGCCGACAATCGGGCGCCACTCAGAGACGGCCTGGGCAGCACCGGCTCTGGTGGCAGTGCTCGCCCTCAGCAGCCCCGTCGCGCAAGCAGGCGCCCCGCTGGTCACCGACGATGCAGCCATCATCGAAGCGAAGTCCTGCCAGCTTGAGTCCTCGATCGATGCAGCCCACGGCGCGCGAGCTTATTCGCTGCTGCCGGCATGCAATTTCACGGGCCACCTGGAGTTGACCCTGGGATTGGCCGGCGTGAACCCCGACGGCGAACCAAGTTCACATCTGTACCTCATTCAGGCGAAAACCGTATTCGCTCAGGGCGACGATGGCTTCTGGTCGGTGGGTGCCGTCGGCGGCGTGCTTCGTGATACGGGCCTGGTACAGGACGGCGCCTCGTCCCGTTCGTACTACGCCAAGGCGTTGCTGTCGCTATATCCCAGCGATGCGCTCGAGGTCGATCTCAATCTGGGGGCGTCCAGTGTCTTTGGGGCCGGCGCGACGGTGGTTGCTGGCGTGGCTGTTCAGTACGAGGTTCTGCCGCGCGCCACGCTGCTGGCCGAAGTGTTTCGCGATGAACGTGGTCCCGGCAAGTATCAACTGGGTGCGAGCTATGCGTTCATTCCGAGCCGCTTCGAAGCCTACGTCAGCTACGGCAATCGTCTTGGCAATTCGGCGAGCGACTCCTGGTGGACGACTGTAGGCCTGCGCATCAACACGGCTCCGTTCCTGCCCTGACGTTCGCGGGCACTGCCTCCTTCCGTGGGAACCTGTCTGGCCGGGTCGCGTCGGGGCGCACATGAATCTCGATCGTCGTGTGCACGATCTCTTCATGCCGGGCCAGCCACACACGAACGGTTTCCGCCGTGACCTCAGGGTCTTCGGTCACGACACTGAGCGCGCACGAGTAGCACGCCCGGCCCACGCGCCAAACATGCAGGTCGGAAATCTCGGTCTTGCTGGCCCGTCCGCCCTCCCTCACCGCTTCCCTGATTTCTCTGACCACCGGATGATCCATCTCACGGTCCAGCAGCACCTTGCCCGTATCGATGATCAATCCCTTGGCCCAGACGGCGACCAGCAGTGCACCCGCAATGCCCATGACCGGATCGAGCCACGACCATCCATAGATCCAGCCACCGGCAAGGGCGACGATCGCGAGCACCGAGGTTGCCGCGTCGGCAATCACGTGCAAATACGCTGACCTCAGGTTCAGATCATGGTGCTGGCCACGGTCATGGTGCTGGTGGTGTTCGTGTTCGTGTTCGTGTCCGTGTCCATGACCGTGGTGCGCCTTCCCGAGGATCAAAGCGCAGACAATGTTGACCGCCAATCCAAGGACGGCCACCACGAGAGCCTCCTGGTACCGAATGGCTTGAGGCGACACAATGCGCTCGACAGAGCCCACGACCATCATGGCGGCCACGCCCAGCAAGACAATGGCGCTTGCAAACCCGCCCAGCACTTCGACCTTCCAGGTCCCGAATGCAAAACGCGGGTCGCGGGCGTAGCGACGCGCTGTTGCATAGGCCACCGCGCTCAGTCCGATCGCCACCGCATGGGAGCTCATATGCAAGCCATCGGCCAGTAGCGCCATCGAATTGAACCACCAGCCGGCGATGATCTCGACCACCATCATCAGGGCAGTGATCCACATGACAGCGCGGGTGCTGCGCTCGGCTGCTTCAGTGTTCAGGCCAAAGACGTGCTCGTGTGTCCGCGCGGAAAGACCTTCGGTGTGCATGTGAGGTTTTCCTCTATCTCGATCGCTTGGCTTGATCCCCGACTTGGCCCAAGTGCCGCACTACAGCACAGCCGCTGCTTCTCACGCGGGGGCCTCTGCCCCGTCGTCGTCGCCCGTCGGCAAGCGGATCGTTCCGGTGGTGTAGTCGTATTCGAACACCTCACCGTAGCGTCCCCACGTAATGACCGTGTGGAGCACGCGCTCGGCCTCAACCTCGTCGAGCTGTTCACTCAGCAAGCGCACGAACGGCTTGTCGGGCAGCTGTCCGCTCGGCTCCTGCTCCAGACTGTGGTGGATATGCGCGGCGAGCGGGATATTGGCCAGCAACTGCTTGCCGAAGATCTCATGCCGCACGGTGTGTTCGCTTTCTGCATAGCGACGACCGAGCGGCGTGAGCTGGAGATCACCACTTTCCAGTTGCGCCAGCCCGAGCAACGCCAGGGCATGCGCCACCGGCAGTAGCTCGTCGTCAGTGAGCTCGGTCTCCTCGGCCAGCTTCGGCAAATCGGCGCGACCGTTGAAGGGCTGCTCCATGAGCAGTTCGAGCAGGCCATCCATGCGCGCCACGTCTGCCTCGGGCAGGCGCTCGGTCAGCGGCACAGGCTCCGGTGCCTCGGCGGGGCGACCTGCGCGGCGCGCTCCGGCGGTCATCAGCGCATACACCTCGTCGATCAGCGAACGCACGTCGGCGCTTTCAGGGTCGCGCGGGCGCCGCAACTGCACCGACAGCTGATAGCGGATGCGTCCCGGGTCGCTCGCGAAGATCAGCACGCGATCGGCCATCAGCACCGCTTCTTCAATGTTGTGCGACACGACGAGCATCGCCTGGGTCGGAATCGTGCCGCTGCGCCACAGGTCGAGGATGTCTTCGCGCAAACGCTCGCCCGTAAGCACATCCAGCGCGGAGAACGCCTCGTCCATCAGCAGCACGTCGGGCTCGGTCACCAACGCGCGGGCGATGCCCACACGCTGGCGCATGCCCCCGGAAAGCTCTCGCGGCAGTGCGCCCTCGAAGCCGGCCAGGCCGATGAGTGCGATTGCCGCTTCAGCCTTCGCGGCGCGCTCGGCAGGCGCCATGCCTCGTGCCTCCAGGCCAAGCTCGACGTTCTGCTGCACGGTGAGCCATGGAAACAACGCGAACGACTGGAACACCATGCTGATCGCGCGCGCAGGGCCATACAGCGGCTGGCCGCGATAACGCACATAGCCTTTGTCGGTGTCGATCAGCCCCGCCATGATGCGCAGCAGCGTGCTCTTGCCCGAGCCCGACTGTCCGAGAAGCGCGACGATCTCGCCTTCGCGCAGCGTGAAGTCCACGGTGTCGAGCACCAAACGCGCATGGCCGTCGGCAGAGCGGAACGTCTTGGCGACGTCATTCAGTTCGATGATCGCTGGTCCCATGATCGGTTCCTCAGAAATGCATGCGGTCCTCGGCCAGCCGGTACAACCGGCGCCAGAGGAAGTGGTTGAGGCTCATCACGAACACGCACATCACGCCGATGCCCAGCGCGATGCGGGGGAAGTCGCCGGTGGCGGTCATATGGGCGATGTAGCTGCCAAGACCGTCTGCCTGCAGCGTGGTGTCGCCCCAGCTCACGTACTCCGACACAATGCTCGCATTCCATGACCCGCCGCTCGCGGTGATCGCCCCGGTGACGAAGCTCGGGAAGATCGCTGGCAGCAGGTAGCGCTTCCACTTCAACCAGCCGGAGAGGCCGAGGTTCTGTGCCGCGTAGCGCAATTCCGTCGGCACGCTCGACGCGCCGGCAATCACGTTGAAGAGGATGTACCACTGCGTGCCGAACACCATCAGCGGCGACAGCCAGATGTTCGGATTCAGGTGCCAGTGCACGATGAACAGCACGGCGATGGGGAACAGCAGATTGGCCGGGAAGGCCGCGAGGAACTGCGCCACAGCCTGGAGCCGGCCCGACCAGTGCGGGTTCATGCCGATCCACACGCCGATTGGCACCCAGACCAGCGCGGCGAGCGCGATCAGCACCAGCACGCGAGCGAGGGTATAGAGCCCCAACACGAACACTTGGCCCGCTTCCTGCCAGCCGACTTCGGTGTGCACAAAACTCACCAGGCGCCAGACAGCAAACAGCACCGCGGCAGCCAATACCGCGTCCCATGCGCGATGCAGCGACGCTGGCGCGGAGCGCGGCCGCGCGCGGATCGACGTGCCGTCGAATGGACGGCGAAAGACGACGAAGCTGCGCTCAAGCCGGCGCACGACCCAGCCGCCGATGGACTGCACCCCTTTCGTCCGGCGCAGCCAGGCGAGCAGCCACGATTGCGGCGCGGCCTCGGACCCGCTCTCCTCGAAGCGGAACTTGTCGGCCCAAGCCACGAGGGGCCGGAACAGCAACTGGTCGTAAAGCAGGATGCCGACCAGCATGCCGCCGATGGCCCAGCCGATCGCGGCCAGGTCCTTGGCCTCGATGGCGAGCGCGATGTACGACCCCACGCCCGGCAGCTTGATGCTCTGGTTGGACACCGAGATCGCTTCCGAGGCGACGACAAAGAACCAGCCGCCCGACATCGACATCATCATGTTCCACAGCAGTCCCGGCATCGCGAAGGGCAACTCGAGCCGCCAGAAGCGCTGCCAGCCCGACAGTTGGAACACCCGCGCTGCCTCCTGCAACTCGGCCGGCACCGTGCGCAGCGACTGGTAGAGGCTGAAGGCCATGTTCCAGGCCTGCGAGGTGAAGATGGCGAAGATCGCCGCACACTCAACGCCGATCAGGCTCCCCGGGAACAGGGCGATAAAGCCGGCGACCGTGATCGAGAGGAATCCGAGAACAGGGATTGACTGAAGGATGTCCAGCATCGGCACCAGCACCCGCTCGGCGGCGCGGTACTTGGCCGCAAGCACCGCGAACACGCAGCTGAACACCAGCGAGGCGGCGAGCGCCATGAACATGCGCAGCGTTGTGCGCAGCAGGTAGTAGGGTAGGTACAAGGGGTCGAGGCTGAGCGGCAGTGCGTCGCCGAGCTGGTACGGCCGTGCCATCTGCGAGGCGCCATAACCGAGCAGCACCAGTCCGGCCAGGACTATCGGCAGCAGCGCCCAGTCCCAGCGATTGGTGCCGGCTTCGACGGCTTGCCGTGGAAAGAACTCGTTGCTGTTCTGCATGTAAGAATGTCAAGCGCCGGTGATCCCACGGCGGTGTTACGGCAAGTGCACTTGCTTGATCAGTTTGCCAGCGGTAGACGAAACAGCGCCCTGCCATCGTATCTGGCCTGAACATTGCTGGCTGGGTGTTGATACACCTTGCTCTGATGCCGTAGCGAGTTCGGTCTCTTCAGGCCGGGCAGCCGCCTTGCCGGTGTTTAAGATCCGGTCAGCGGCGGCAGACAGATGTTCAGCGAGAGATCTCGGCGCCGACAACTCGTGCAAGAGGAGCTGAATCATGATCGAGTCGGCCCTGTCCCGGTCTAGCGAAACGTTTTCCGGCCGCACTGCAGGGGTCCGCCATTTTCGGCAGATCCTCTTGTGGCCGCTGCAGCTCATGCCGATGGTCGAGGGCGTTCAGATTCATCGACATTGGGAGTTCATTGCGAAAGCAAGTGCGGACAATCCCTGGCGTGAGGTCGTCGATGAGTTCACCGGCGATCCCCGTGATTTCCAGGAGCGCCACTATGCCGAGTTCGTCAATTTCCTGCCGTACGTGCAGCGCGTGCTCTACGGCACGGGAAAGGGCGTAACGGATAACGTACAGGGGCAGGTGAGCGAGTCGGCTCTCCGCGTGTTCCGGCGCGGCGATGTGCAGGGGGTCAGGATCAAGCTGGACCGCGACAGTGCACCGATCGAGTTGCGCATCGCTCATGTTGACCTGTACTTCTTCTTCGATTTGGACATCGTGATTCCGGTTGTCGAGGTCTTTGGCGCCGGGCTTGACCTCACGACGACGCAGGACATCCTGTTTCGCTTCGGGCGTGCATATCCGCCCTATTGGGACGCCGATGGCCGGGGCGGCCACTGCCCATGGCTTGTCGAATGGATCGGAGCAGACGGCGAAGTGCTCTCGCGTTCCGACTACGAGCGCCGGGAGAAATACCTGGCTTTCGTCTGCGAGCATCGATCGCCGGGGATCGCCACGCACTGGGAATGGCTGCTGAGGCCCATGGTTCAGCACCATTCGAGCGAGGTTGGTGTTGTGCGCTATCGGCAGGTCGAGTATCACCGGATGCCGACCATGGCCTACCTTGCGCTGGACGAGATTGACGCGCTGACCCGTGCCGATTGGGTGCGTCTGGGCCTGCTAACCCCCGCGGGGGATTCAGCGCTGCTCCCATACTCCGAACAGCACTTGAAGGACTTCGAGCAACGCTATTGCTTCGACCGCTATTTTCAGCCGGGCTGCGGAGAGCGGTGGATGAACACTCGGCTCATGTGCGGTGGCCACTCATTCGTCATGGTCGGCCGCTCGACTGAGGAGCGCTTCACTGACCTGGAAACCGGCCTGCAGGGCCAGTTTCGCCATCAATACTTTCTGGTGTTTCTGCTTGCGCACTTGCAGAAGGCAGGATTGCTCATGCTTTCTGACCGGTTGGTCGTGGCCCTCTCTCGCCTCGATATTCAGAAGGTCGAAACAGTCAAGGAATTCAAGCGCAGCATCCGCCAGACGCTGGAGATCTTCCTTCGTTTCAATCACCGCTACTGGTTTCACGAAATCTCGAACCAGGTGCAGGTGCGTGATCTGTACAAGATGCTGTGCGGCCATTTGGGGTCCGACGGCTTGTTCACCGAAGTACGAGACGAAGTGAAGGAAATGAGCGCCTATCTCGAGAGCGATACCTTGCGGCGGCAGGCCAACACGGTCGTGCGGCTGACGGTCGTGACGGTTTTCGGTCTGATCGGGACCGTGGTCACCGGCCTCTTCGGTATGAATCTGTTCGACTTCCCGGGAGTTCCGTTGCCCCTGCAGGCGGTGCTGTTCGTCGCCATCGGCGGCCTGGTGACTGCGGTGCTGTTCTACACCCTGGCCAAGTCCAAAGCCCTTGCAGACTTTCTCGACTCGGTATCGGACACTGATCTGCCCCCGCGCGCCAAATTCAGAGCCTTTCTTAACGTCTGGAAGGCTGGCAGACCATCCGGAGAGAAATCCCGGTCACGCACGACGTCCACGCCCTGAGGTCGGGTCCACAGGCTTCTTGGCAGTGAATGACTGAACGTTGGCTCACAACTCAAGGTCTCAAATATGCCTCGCTCGCATCGGGAACGACATCGCACCGATCGCATTGGGTGGTTGCGCGCGGCGGTGCTGGGAGCCAACGATGGGATCGTCTCTACCGCGAGCCTCGTACTGGGCGTCGCCGCGGCAAACGCAGCCCGTGGCGATGTCTTGATCGCGGGGGTCGCCGGCCTGGTCGCAGGCGCCATGTCGATGGCGGCCGGCGAGTACGTTTCAGTGCGGTCGCAGGCCGACACCGAAGCCGCTGATCTCGCGCGCGAGCGCGCCGAGCTCGCTGCCGATGCCGAAGCCGAGCATCGGGAACTCGCCGGTATCTACGTCAAGCGCGGGCTCGAACCGTCACTGGCTGAAAAAGTTGCCGTGCAATTGATGGCGCACGATGCACTCGGCGCGCACTCACGCGACGAACTTGGCATTTCCGAAGCCTTGACTGCGCGACCGATACAGGCCGCGCTGGCGTCTGCAGGGAGCTTCACGGCCGGTGCGGTGCTGCCTCTTCTGGTCGTGCTGATCGCGCCGCGCGGCGCACTGACCTTCGGCGTCGCGGCCAGCTCTCTGGTGTTTCTCGCCGCGCTCGGAGCCGTCGCCGCTCGTACCGGCGGCGCATCGCCTGCAACCGGGGCGTGGCGCGTCACCTTCTGGGGCGCACTGGCAATGGCCATCACCGCCGCCGTCGGCGCGCTATTCGGGGTCGCGGCAAGTTAGGGCGCTTCGCGCCACCCGTGACGATGGCGGCGAACGCCCGCAGGCGCGTTCACCGAATTCCCGTGGTCATCCCATATGCAGGCCGCCGTTGCAGGAGAAGTCGGCCCCGGTGGTGAAGCCGGCATCGTCGCTCGACAGCCAGCCGCAGACCGAGCCGATCTCCTCGGCCTTGCCGAACCGCCTGACCGGGATCGTCTGGATGATCTTCTCGCGCACGTCCTCGCGCACGGCCATCACCATGTCGGTCGCGATGTAGCCCGGCGAGACCGTGTTGACCGTCACGCCCTTGCTGGCGACTTCCTGCGCGAGCGCCATCGTGAAGCCGTGCATGCCCGCCTTGGCGGCCGAGTAGTTGGTCTGGCCGAACTGGCCCTTCTCGCCGTTGACCGACGAGATGTTGATGATGCGGCCCCAGCCCTTTTCGAGCATGCCGTCGATCACCTGCTTGGTGACGCAGAACAGGCTGTTGAGGTTGGTGTCGATGACTGCGTTCCAGTCGTCGAGCGACATCTTGCGGAACACTCCGTCGCGCGTGATGCCGGCGTTGTTGACGAGGATCTCCGGATTGCCGTGCTCGGCTTTGACCTTGTCGAACGCCGCCTTGGTGGAGTCCCAGTCCGAGACGTTGCCAACCGACGCGTAGAAGGTGAAACCTTCAGCCTTCTGCTCGGCAAGCCACTTGGCATGGTCGCGCGTCGGGCCGCAGCCCGCGATGACCTTGTAGCCCATCTTGTGGAAATGCCGGCAGATCGCCGTGCCGATCCCACCCATACCGCCCGTTACGTATGCCAGCTTTGCCATCCGCGTCTCCAAAGTGATTTTTCACCCGCGTGTCGCGATGCTGCGCGTAACACGAGCACTGGGGTGGGTTCTTGATTGGTGCGGCCGGCATGGACCGGCCCACCACCAGCAGCAATGTAACTGCAACGACCCCTTAGCGCTCTACCGTGAGTGCAACGCCCATGCCGCCGCCGATGCACAGCGCGGCCAGCCCCTTCTTGGCGTCACGCCGCTTCATCTCGTGCAGCAGGGTCACCAGAACACGCGCGCCCGACGCACCGATCGGGTGGCCCAGTGCGATCGCACCGCCGTTGACGTTGATCTTGTCCCTGTACGGCGCCTTGTCCCATCCGAGGTCCTTGTTGACCGCGCAGGCCTGGGCGGCAAAGGCTTCGTTGAGTTCCATCAGGTCGAGTTGATCGGCTTTCCAGCCGGCCTTCTCGAGCGCCTTGCGCGACGCCGGCGCCGGGCCCATGCCCATGATCGACGGGTCGACGCCGACGGAGGCGAAGCTGACGATGCGCGCGAGCGGCTTCAGTCCGAGCGCCTTCGCACGGTCGGCGGACATCACCAGCAGTGCGGCGGCGCCGTCGTTGAGGCCCGATGCGTTGCCGGCGGTGACTGAACCCTGCTTGTCGAATGCCGGCTTGAGTCCGGCGAGCGCTTCGGCGTTGGTCTTTCGATTGATGAACTCGTCGGCGTCGAACACGAGCGGATCGCCTTTGCGCTGCGGAATGTTGACCGCAACGATTTCTTCCTTGAACCGCCCGGCATCCTGCGCCGCAGCGGCCTTCGTCTGCGACGCCAGCGCGAGTGCGTCCTGCGCAGCGCGATCGATCGAGTGGGCCTTCGCGACGTTCTCGGCGGTGTTGCCCATGTGGTACTGGTTGTAGACGTCCCACAGGCCGTCGACGATCATGCTGTCGACGATCTTGGCATCGCCCATGCGAAAACCGTCGCGCGAGCCGAGCATCACGTGCGGCGACGCGCTCATGTTCTCCTGCCCACCGGCGATGATGATCTGGGCGTCGCCGTTGCGGATCGCCTGCGCCGCCAGCATCACCGCCTTCAGTCCCGAACCACAGACCTTGTTGATCGTCATCGCGGGTATCGTGACGGGCAAACCGGCCTTGATCGACGCCTGGCGAGCTGGATTCTGTCCGCTGGCGGCGGTCAATACCTGGCCCATGATCACTTCGTCGACCTGCTCCGGAGCCAGACGGGCCCGCTGCAGCACTTCCTTGATGACGATGGCTCCGAGTTCCGGCGCCGGCACCTTGGCCAGCGTCCCGCCGAACTTTCCGATGGCCGTACGGGCGGCCGCGACAATGACTACTTCAGACATGCAGATGCTCCCTTTGAGATATCGATTGCCGGGGACCGGCCGGGCCGGCCGCCCCGCCGAGAGGCCGTTGCCTAGGCCTTTTCCTTGACGTAGCTACCCGGCGCCGCTTCCGTCGGCTTGTATTGCGCGCTGCCGTAGTGCTTCGGCGCAGGTTTCTGCGCCCCGCCGTACCGCGCCAGCCAGCGGGCCCAGTCGGGCCACCAGCTGCCGGGAATCTCCTCCGCACCGTTGAACCAGGCGTCCGAATTGGCCGGCATTGAATCGCCGGTACCAGCCCAGTAGTTGCGCTTGTTCTTGCTCGGCGGATTGATCGCACCGGCGATGTGGCCGCTGGCGCCCAGCACGAAGCGCACGCCACCCGCCTTGCCTCCGCCCGGCAGCGCGCGCGCCGAGGCGTACGCGGCCTTCCACGGCACGATGTGGTCCTCGCGCGCGGCGAACACGTAGGTAGGCACCTGGATGCGCCCCAGGTCGACCGGCTGTCCGCAGGTGACCAGCTTGTTCGGCACGCGCAGGTTGTTCTCGAGGTACATGTTGCGCAGGTACCAGGCATACATCGGCCCGGGCAGATTCGTGCCGTCCCCGTTCCAGTACAGCAGGTCGAAGGCCGGCGGCGACTTGCCCTCGAGATAGTTGCTGACGACGTAGCTCCACACCAGGTCGTTCGCACGCAGGCTCGAGAAGGTGTTCGCGAGTTCGAGTCCCGGCATGATGCCGCCACGCGCGAACTGCCGCTCGCGCAGCCGCACCTGGTTCTCGTCGATGAAAACGTCGAGCACGCCGGCATCCTCGAAATCGAGCAGCGCGGTCAGCATCGTCAGGCTCGTGACCGGCTTCTCGCCACGCGCATACATCACCGCGAGCGCATTTGCGATCAGCGTCCCGCCGACGCAGTAGCCGAGCGCGTTGATCTGCTTTGCGCCGGCGATCCCCTGCACCACGTGGATCGCTTCGATCACGCCCTTCTCGACGTAATCGTCCCAGGTGATGTGCGCTTCGGGCTGATGCGGGTTCTTCCACGACAGCACGAACACCGTGTGGCCTTGTTCAACCAGGTAACGGATGAACGAGTTCTCCGGCTGCAGGTCGAGGATGTAGAACTTGTTGATGCAAGGCGGTACCAACAGGAACGGCCGGTCGTAGACCTTCTCGGTCAGCGGCCCGTACTGGATCAACTGGAACAGAACGCCCTGATAGACGACGGCTCCTTCACTGGTCGCGACGTTCTTGCCGACCTCGAAGGCGGACTCGTCGGTCTGCGTGATCTTGCCCTTGCCGATGTCCTTCAGCAGGTTGTCCATCCCCACCTTCAGGCTTTCGCCGCTGGTGTCGAGCAGCGTCTGCTGTACCTTCGGATTCAACGCCAGGAAATTGGCCGGCGACGCCGCGTCGACCCACTGCGACACCGCGAACTTGACTCGCTTGCGGGTCTTGGCGTCGCCCTGCACGCCTTCGGCCAGGCGATTCAGGAACTCGGCGTTGAGCAGGTAGGTACGCGCATAGAACGACGCCAGCGAATTCTTCTGCCAGCTCGGATCCGAGAAGCGTGGGTCTCCGATCGGGGCGGTCGTGCGTTCCGGGTGCGTGAAGAAATCGTTCCACAACCCGGTCAACCGCTGCACATAGTCCCGCTGCATTTCGAGCACCTGCTGCGGCGCCAGCGGCATCGCCATCGGCGCGCTCGGGGCGGTCTGCAGCCAGGGCAGCGCAAACTCAAAGTTGAAGGGATCGCTTCCTCCCAGGCTCATTGCCGCATCGTTCTGTGCACCGGCCGGTTTCGGCTCCGGCACGCGCCGTTTTGTCTGGGTCTTCGTACCGCGCTGTGCAGCGCGGGCGGGTAACCGCCGGCCGGACGCGGCGCTGCCCGTCCGGGCCGCGCGGGGAGCCTTCATAGTGGACATGTCTCCTCCGGGGGGTGGGGGCCGTGTCGATCCTGCGGATTCGGTGATTCCCGGATCCGGGCTGACCGGGTCGCAGCGGCTCGAGCTTCGGGATTCTCCACAACGCCTGATGCACGGTCAAACGCGCGCGCCTGCGGGTTGACCTGCGTCAGGCGATCAGTCCCGCCACGCGGGGCTGTTTCAGGTCGCAACGCGCCAGATCAGCGCGGCATGACGGCCCGTGACGCGATCGCGCCGATAGCTGTAGAAGCGGGCGGGATCGCAATAAGTGCAGACGCCTCGGCCATAGATGGCGTTCACGCCTTGTTCGGCAAGAGCAAGGCGTCCCAGCGCGAAAAGGTCCGCGCGGAACCGGTTGGTGCCATGCGCGACAAAGGCGCGCTCGGCACCGCCGAGTCGGGCGGTCATCGCATCGCGCACCTCGGGTCCGACTTCAAAGTGGTCGGGGCCGATCGCCGGACCGAGGTAGGCGATCAGGCGGTCCTGCCGCCCCAGTCGTTCGCGCATCGCCTGGACCGTCGCCTGCAGGACGCCGGCCGCCAGCCCGCGCCAGCCGGCGTGGGCCACGGCGACGCAGCGCCCTCGCTCATCGGCAAGCAACACCGGCATGCAGTCGGCCATCATCACCACCGCTACCGTATCGAGCCGGTCGGTGAAGCTGGCATCGGCCTCGACCGATCCATCCGCGTGAGCAGTGTCGACCACGTGCGCGCCGTGGACCTGCCGCAGCCAGCGCGGCTCCGCTGGAACGAAGGCTCGTAGGCGTTCGCGGTTGGCTGCCACTGCGCCCGGATCGTCGCCCGAGCCGTAGCCAAGGTTCATGCCGGAACGTTCGGCGGTCGGTCCGCCATAGGGGCCGGTCGAAACTCCACCCGCGCGCGCGGTGATCAGCGCGCGAACGCCCGGCGGCGCGGGCCAGTCGGGCACGATCCAGCCGGCGGGCAGATGGGCAGGCGGCTGCGTCACGACGGCGGCGACTCGCTTGGTGCGTCCAACGGGCCGAAGCCGAGGCCGCGCATCAGTTGCGCGAGGTCGGCCGGCGGCGTGCGGAACCAGTTCATCGGCGATCCGGTCGACGGATGCCGCAGCCCCAGCCGACACGCGTGCAGCGCCTGCCGCGGAAAAGCGCGCCACGGCACGTCGGACACCGCGGCTGGCATGCGGCGCCGGTATACCGGATCGCCGATCAGCGGGTGACCCAGGTGCTCGAGGTGGACGCGGATCTGGTGGGTGCGCCCCGTATCCAGTCGGCAAGCCAGCCAGGACAGCACTGCGCCGCCCTGCTCGGCTACCGCGAGGCGCAGGTAATGCGTTCGCGCCGAGCGCGCAGCCGCGGCGGTGCTGACACGGAAGCGCAGAGGATTGCGCGGGTCGCGCGCAATCGCCGCGTCGATCACGCCGTGCCGGCGCGGCTCCCCAAGCACGATTGCCCAGTACTCGCGCCGGGCGGTGCGGGCCTGCAACTGCCGCACGAGGTCGACCTGGGCGGCGATGTTGCGTGCAACGACCATTAGGCCCGAGGTATCCGCGTCGAGGCGGTGGACGATTCCGGCGCGCGGCACACCGGCCAGCTCCGGGAAGCGGGCCAGCAGTCCGTTCAGCAGCGTTCCCGACCAGTGACCGGCGGCCGGATGGACAACGAGCCCTGCCGGTTTGTCGAGCACGATGATCGACTCGTCCTCATGAACGATCGCGAGCTCCATCGGTTCCGGCGAGAACGCCGCGGCGTCAGGAGCCGGTTGCGGCTGCACCGCGACGCGATCGCCGGTGACCAGCGCGTGGCGTGGACGCACCGATAGCCCATTGACCAGCACTGCTCCAGCTTCGATCCATTGCTTGAGCCGGGAGCGCGACACGGCAGGCAACCAGTCGGCCAGCGCCTTGTCCAGGCGCTCGCCGGCGTATGCACTATCGACGCTGAACTCGTGGCGCGCACTGGAACCGTCCTCGTCGGCCTGATCGGACTCGTCTTCGGGCACGAGTGGGGTCGATGCCGAAACGTATACTGCGCGGCTGGACAAAGGACGTGCCCCGGAGATGGATGGACTGCTTTCCCGAACGAGGCCGCTGACGCGGTGGCTGGCCGTCGTGCTGGCTGCACTGTCGCTCTGCGGATGCAGCTGGTTCGGCAATATGTTCGAGAAAGACCCCACAACAAAATGGGATGCCGACAAATTGTACGCGGAGGCGCGCGCTGAACTGTCGGCAGGAAACTGGGCCAAGGCGCGCGATCTGTACCAGAAGCTCGAGTCGCGCTATCCGTTCGGCCGTCACGCCCAGCAGGCGCTGATGGAGATCGCCTACACCTACTACAAGGAGGGCGAGACGGCGCAGGCGATACAGACGGCCGACCGTTTCATTCGCCAGTATCCGAACAATCCGAACATCGACTACATGTACTACCTGAAGGGGCTGGCCGGGTTCAGCGACGACGCCGGCCTGATCGGGAAGCTCCTGGCGCAGGAAATGTCGCAGCGGGACGCGAAGGGAGCGCGCGAGTCGTACGACGCGTTCCGCGACCTGGTTACCCGCTTTCCGGACAGCCGCTATGCCGAGGATGCGCGGGCACGCATGCGCTTCCTGATCAATGCACTGGCGGAGGGGGAACTCAACGTCGCGAAGTTCTATTACGTGCGCAAGGCGTACATCGCGGCGATCCAGCGCGCGCAGATCGTGGTGCGGGACTTCCAGACCTCACCGGTGGCCGAAGAAGCACTGGTGCTGATGGCGCGTTCCTACCAGGCGCTCGAGATGCCCGACCTGCAGGCCGATGCCGAACGCGTGCTCGCGCTCAACTTTCCCGAGAGTTCGTACCTGCGCCAGCGGAAGTAGCTCCACCACGCCGTCGCACCAGAAACGCGACGGCTTCATCCTCGCTGCGCGTTCGCGCGAACGGCGGCAGGCTCGCGAGCACCGTGCGGCCATAGGACTTCGACAGGATGCGCTCGTCGAGCAGCATCAGCACGCCGCGGTCGTGCTCGTCGCGGATCAGCCGGCCGACGCCCTGCTTCAGCAGCATCACGGCCTCGGGCAGCTGGTATTCGCTGAACGGATTGCGTCCGCCTCGACGCAGCCAGCGGATCTTCGCTTCCACGATCGGATCGTCCGGCGGAGCGAACGGCAGTTTGTCGATGATCACCAGCGACAGCGTGTCGCCGCGGATGTCGATCCCTTCCCAGAAACTCACGCTTCCAACCAGCACCGCGTTGCCGGCGCGCCGGAAGCCGTCGAGCAGCACCCGCCGACTGCTGGTTCCCTGAGCCAGCAGCGGCAAGTCGATGCCCTCCCGGGACATCAGCTGTTGCAGCCGGGCCGACACGCGGTCGACCGCACGCAACGTGGTGCACAGCACGAAGGCGCGACCGCCATTGGCTCGTATCAGCGGCCACGCGGCCTCGGCCACGCGTTCGGCAAAGCGCGAATCCAGCGGCGACGGCATCGACTGCGGAAGATAGAGCAGCGCCTGCCGCTCGAAATCGAACGGGCTTTCCCAGCGCGCCGTGCGCGCGTCGGCGATGCCGAGCTCGGCGACAAAGTGATCGAACCGGCGGCCGGTGGTCAGTGTGGCCGAAGTCAGGATCCATGCCTGCGGCTGAGCTTCACGCGCGCGCGCCAAGGCTTGTCCGGGCGCCAGCGGCGTCTTGTGAAACTGCGCCCCCTGTGCCGACACCGCCACCCAGCGCACGCTGGGTTCCTCGTCGGAAGATTGCGCATCGTCGTCGACGTCACGGGCCCGCAGTGCGGTCTTCCACTCGACCAACCCGCGCTGCAGCCCGGCGATGCGAGGCGCAAGCAGGTCGAGCTCGGCATCGCGGCCGCGATTGATCTCGACCGCCCGCGCGAGTTCCTGCATGTCGGTCTCGAGCTGATCCAACGCCTCGGGCAGGCGCGATCCGACCGGCATGCGCGCGAGCGGCGTGCGCGAACCCGCGGCGAGCCCGAGGTCACCGAGCGCGAGCCGAACGTCGCGCGCCGCGCGCTCGACGCGGGCCGTCACTGCGGTCCACGACGCGCCGTCGGCCGCGCGCGACAGTCCGAGCGCGCGGCTGTCGCGCGCGACCTCCAGCCACTGGGCCAGTGTCAACGTGCTGCCGAAGAAATCGGCCGCGATCTCGGGAAGTTGGTGCGCCTCGTCGAGCACGACCGTGTCGACGGCCGGCAGGAAGTCGCGGATCGCGTCGTCGCGCAATGCGAGGTCGGCAAGGAACAGATGGTGGTTGACGACGACCACGTCCGCGGCCTGGGCTTCGCGTCGCGCCTTGAAGACGAAGCAGTCCGAAAACCGCGGGCACTCGGCGCCCAGGCAGTTTTCGCGAGTCGAGGTTACCCACGGCCAGATGGCCGCCTGCTCCGGCACGTCGGGCAGTTCCGCGCGGTCGCCGCTCACCGTGAGGCCAGCGAAGCGGACGATGGAACGCAGATGCCGTGCGTCCTCGGCACTCGGCAGCAAAGCTTCGGCCTCGGCCCGCGCCATGCGGTGCAGGCAGATATAGTTTGCGCGGCCCTTGAGTACCGCGGTTGCCGCATTCAGTTTCAGCGCGCCGAGGACGGCCGGCAGATCTTTGCGGAACAGCTGGTCCTGCAGCGGCTTGGTGCCGGTCGAGATCAGCAGCTTCCCGCCCGACAGCAGGGCCGGCACCAGGTATGCAAAGGTCTTGCCGGTACCGGTACCGGCTTCCGCGATCAGCGTGCCTCCCGCCTCGATCGCGCGGTGCACCTCGACAGCCATCTCCGCCTGCGAGGCACGCGGAACGAAGCCATCGACGCTTCGGGCAAGCGCGCCGCCGGCAGCGAATGCCTGTTCGATCTTCTGGGTCAGCGAGGGTGGCGCCGCGGCCCCGGCCGGCCGGCTCACGCGGGAATGTCGGGAACCAGGCTCATCTCGAGCAGCCTGACCGAATCCTTGATCTGCAGCTTGCGCTTCTTCATTCGACGCAGCGCCAGCTCATCGACGCCGGGCTGGAGGGAAAGGCGTTCAATCGCTGCGTCGAGGTCGCGATGCTCTACCTGGAGTTCGATGATGCGCCGCTTGATCTCGTCCTGTTCCATCGCGCATGCATTCGTCAAGATGGGGCCTGAATTGCCTCCGTACCCGTCGCTTAGCGGGACGCGGAAAGCCCGATGATAGACTCCTTCGAAAGCCCCACTTAACCGCGTGTCGAGCTTCAAACTCAGCGTCTGCGTGGCGCAGCACATCGGCGATCGCCAGGAGCAGCAGGACCGCGTGGCGATCATCACCAGCCCGCGCAATCCGGGCGCCATGCTCGCGATTGTCGCGGACGGCATGGGTGGGCGGACAGGCGGTCGGATGGCCGCCGACCAGGTCGTTTCCACCGCCGAAAACCTCTTCAAGGACATGACGGAACGCGACTCGACGTTCCGCGAGATGTTGCTGCACCTGGCCGCCGAAGCGCACACCGTGATCCGGCTCACCGCCATCGCGTCGGAGAAGGAACCGCATGCCACGCTGTGCGCGCTGATCATCAAGCAGAACTACGCAATCTGGGCGCATGCCGGCGACAGCCGGTTGTATTTTTTCCGCGGTGGCCGCCTGGCGCACCGTACCGAGGACCATACGTACGCGGAGCAGCTGCGGCTGGAGGGACGCTACGAGGACGCCGAGCTCGCCGCCGGACGCTACAAGAACATCCTGGTCAGCGCGCTCGGCATCAACAAGAAGCCGAAAGTGATAATCGGGGAGGACACTGCGCTGCGCGACGGGGACATCTTCCTGCTCGCGAGCGACGGACTGTGGGCCTATTTCGAGGACGACGAGCTGACGGAGATCCTGCACGGCATGAATCCGCGCGATGCCTCGGAACGGCTGGTGTCACTGGCCCGGGAGCGCGCTGAAGGCCGCGGCGACAATCTCTCGGTGGCCATCATCAAGCTCGAACCCCAGCCCAAGCAGGCGGCACCTGCCCGCCGTACTTAGCGCGGCAGCGTCGCCGCCGCGTCCTCGGCCTTCTTGCGCTGCGCCTCACGCTCGGTTTCCTGCTTCTCCTGCGCCTTTTTGTGCTCCGCCCGTCGTTCCTCGCGGCGCTTGCGTTCGGCCGCATTGGCTTCAGCCCGCTTCGTGGCCTCGGCCTGCTTCTCGCGGTAGGCGGCCGCGTTCTGCGCACGCTCGGCAGCGCCCTGCTCCTCCTTGGCCAGCCGCTCCGCATGCTCCTTCTGCTTGCGCTCGTACTCGGCCTGGTTGCGCGCCGCCTGTTCCGGGCTGACAGAGGCGCCCTGCGCCCGCTCGGCTGCCTGCGACTGGCGCTGCTCGAGTCCCTTCTGGGCAGCCTTCTCGCGATCCTCGCGCGCGGCGGCGCCGGCCTCCTGCTGCTTCGCCTCCTCGGCCCGGCGGCGCGTCAGGTCTTCCTGGTCGAGCCGGCGGCGAGTGTCCTTCGCCTCCACTTCCACGCGCTTGACGTCGCGCAGCGCGAGCTCGCGCTCGCGCCGAACCTTCTCGCGGCAGTCGTTGACGAGGAACTGGCTGTAGCACGCTTTGTCGCGTTCTGCGTAGAGCTTGTGCAGTCGCTCCTCTTCCTTCTTCGCCGCCTTGGCGGCGGCATCGGCCTGCTCGCGCGTGGTGATGCTGCCGGTCGGATAGCGCGCGCTGAACTCCTGCGCGAGCGACGGGCCGGCGGGAACGAACAGCAGCGCGATCAGCAGCGCGATCAGGAACGCGGGGCGCATCGTCGTCTAACGCGCGGTGCGGCGCATCGGCTTACACATGCGACACCGCGCGGCGGGTCGTTTGAAGGTATTCGCGCGACTGCATCTCGTCGAGGCGCGACACCGTACGGGCGAATTCATTGGCGAGCGCGCCGGCCGGATACAGTTGCGCCGCCGGAACCTCGGCCGACACCAGCAGCTTGACCCGGTGGTCGTACAGCACGTCGACCAGCCAGGTGAAGCGGCGGGCCTCCGATGCGTGCCCGGCCGACATCCTCGGCAGGTTGGACAGCAGCACGGTGTGGAACTCCGCGGCGATCTCGAGGTAGTCGTTCTGCGAGCGCGGTCCTCCGCACAGCACGGCAAAGTCGAACCACACAACGCCGCCCGCACGTCGGCGGGCGCGGATCTGGCGCGACTCGATGACAAGCAGCGGGTCGTCATCCTCCGCTTCGGCCACGCGATCGAACGCGGCCGCGAGAGCCTGCTCGGCCGTCGCACCCCACGGAGTCAGATAGGCGTCGATGCGCTCCATCGCGCGCTGCCGGTAGTCGATTCCGCCGTCGACTTGCACGACGTCGAGGCGATCCTTCAGCAATTCGATCGCAGGCAGCAGTCGGTCGCGATGCAGCCCGTCGGGATAGAGCGCATCGGGGGCGTAGTTCGAGGTCATGACGAATCCGACGTTCAGGCCGAACAGCCGGTCGAGCAGCCGGTGCAGGATCATCGCATCGGCGATATCGGAGATATGAAACTCGTCGAAGCAGATGAGGCGGTGCCGGCGTGCGATCCGTGCCGCCACTGCATCCAGCGGCTCCGCCGTGCCTCGCAGCTCGTGCAGTTCGCCGTGCACCCCGCGCATGAACTCGTGAAAGTGGATGCGGACCTTGCGGATCACCGGCACGGTCGCGAAGAAGGCATCCATCAGGAAGCTCTTGCCGCGTCCGACGTCGCCCCACAGGTAGACGCCGCGCGGCACCGGCGGACGCACCAGCAGCTTCTTCAGCGCGTTGGACCGCTGCGACTTGTACTCCACCCACTCGACATAGGCCTGTTGCAGCCGTTCGGCGGCGCGAGTCTGCGACGCGTCGAGCGTATAGCCGCGCTGGCCAAGCGCGGTGTCGAGCTGTGTCAGGAACGGCACGCGAACTCGCTGCGCAATCTGCGACGGAATCGGAGTCGGCGTCGTCGGTCGCGGCGCCGCGGCTCTGGGATCAGAGGTTGAGCGTCCGCTTGTCGACCGCCAGCGCCGCTTCCTTCAGCGATTCGCCGAGCGACGGATGAGCGTGGCAGATGCGGGCGATGTCCTCGGCCGAAGCCTTGAACTCCATCGCCACGACCGCTTCGGCGATCAGTTCCGACGCATACGGGCCGATGATGTGAACGCCGAGAATCTGATCGGTCGCGGCGTCCGCCAGGAACTTGACCATGCCGCTGGTATCACCCAGCGCGCGCGCCCGGCCGTTGGCGGCAAACGGGAATGTGCCGGCCTTGTACGCCCGGCCGGCCGCCTTCAGCTGCTGCTCGGTCTGCCCGACCCATGCAATCTCGGGCGAGGTGTAGATGACCCACGGGATCGTGTTGAAGTCCACGTGCCCGTGCTGACCGGCGATGCGCTCGGCGACTGCGACTCCCTCCTCTTCGGCCTTGTGCGCCAGCATCGGTCCGCGCACGACATCGCCGATCGCCCAGACATTCGGCACGTTGGTCCGGCATTCGTCGTCGACAGCGACGAAGCCGCGCTCGTCGAGTGCCAGTCCGATCGCTTCAGCGTCAAGACCATTCGTATTCGGAATGCGGCCGATTGACACGATCAGACGGTCGACCGCGAGTTCGCGCGACTCGCCCTGCGCGTCCGCATAGGCCACGCGCACTTCCTCTGCCTTGCCCTTGCCGCGAAGGTTGACCTGCTCGATCTTCACTCCGAGTTCGATCTTGAGTCCCTGGCGCGCGAAGAGTTTCGCCGCCTCGCGCGCGATCTGATCGTCGACCGCGCCGAGGAAGGCAGGCAGCGCTTCGAGGATCGTGACCTCGGCGCCGAGCCGGCGCCAGACCGAGCCCATTTCGAGCCCGATCACCCCCGCGCCGATGACGCCGAGCCGCCTGGGCACGTCCTTGATCGACAGCGCGCCATCGTTCGACAGCACGCGCACCTCGTCGAACTCCACGCCGGGCAGTGGCCGTGCGTTGGAGCCGGTGGCGACGATGACGTGCCGCGCGACGAGCGTCTCGTCGGCACCGCTGACCTTGATCTCGACGCCGGCGTCGGTGCGCCCCGCGAAGGATCCGTGTCCGTGGAAGAACGCGACCTTGTTCTTCTTGAACAGGTAGAGAATGCCGTCGTTGTTCTGCTTGACGACGGTGTCCTTGCGTCCGAGCATCTTCGCGAGGTCGAGCCCCAAGCCTTTGACCTCGATGCCGTGCGCAGCGAACTGGTGCGCGGCGTGTTCATAGTTCTCGGACGACTGCAGCAGCGCCTTCGACGGAATGCATCCGATGTTGGTGCAGGTGCCGCCGGGAGCCGGACCGCCCGACGCGTTCTTCCAGTCGTCGATGCACGCGGTCGAGAAGCCGAGCTGCGCGGCGCGGATCGCCGCGATGTAGCCGCCGGGGCCTCCGCCGATCACCACGACGTCGAAGTTCTTTGACATGCTCGCCTTTCGAAGAACCTGTCTCAGGATCCCCGGTGGTCGCGATCCATCGGGGACTCTGAGATAGGTTCTTTATGCGTTTTCGCGCGGCATGAAAATCCACAGGATCACGTACAGCACGATCGTCGCGCCGCCGGCGAACGCGCCCAGCACGAACAGCAACCGCCAGATCCAGGTCTCGACATCGGTGGCGCTCGCGATGCCGCCGCAGACGCCGGCGATCCACTGGTCGTTCACCGAGCGGCGCAGCCGCTTCAATGGCGACGTGTCAAAGCCCGTGGAAGCGCCCAGCAGCCGCGTCTTCGCCTGATCGTATTCCGCGGAGGTCAGTGCACCTGCGAGCAGCAGGTCGTGCAGTTTCTTCAGTTCGTCCGCTGTTGA
This sequence comes from uncultured beta proteobacterium, assembly GCA_963703945.1. Lineage (GTDB taxonomy): Bacteria > Pseudomonadota > Gammaproteobacteria > Burkholderiales > Burkholderiaceae_F > JALORV01. Next base: position 40,448 of record CAVPGM010000001.1, read on the forward strand.
CATGGCACCCTCACACTTCCAGTAGCAGCCGCGCCGGATCCTCGAGCGCTTCCTTCATGGCGACCAGCGACAGCACGGCTTCGCGCCCGTCGATGATGCGGTGGTCGTACGAAAGAGCGAGGTAGTTCATCGGCCGCACCACCACCTGGCCGTTCTCCACCACCGCGCGGTCCTTGGTCGCGTGCACGCCGAGGATGGCGGATTGCGGCGGATTGATGATCGGCGTCGACAGCATCGAGCCGAACACGCCGCCGTTGGAGATCGAGAATGTGCCGCCGGTGAGCTCCTCCAGCGCGAGCTTGCCCTCTCCGGCTCGCTTGCCGAAATCGGCGATCTTCTTCTCGATGTCGGCGAAGGTCATCTGGTCGGCGTCGCGCAGGATCGGCACCACCAGTCCGCGCGGCGACCCGACCGCGATGCCGATGTCGAAGTAGCCGTGGTAGACGATGTCGGGGCCGTCGACCGAGGCGTTGACGACCGGATACTTCTTCAGCGCGGCCACCGCCGCCTTGACGAAGAACGACATGAAACCGAGCTTGACGCCATGCTCCTTCTCGAAGCGCTCCTTGTAGCGGTTGCGCATTTCCATCATCGGCGCCATGTTGACCTCGTTGAACGTGGTCAAAATGGCCGCGGTCGATTGCGATTGCACCAGCCGCTCGGCGACACGCTGGCGCAGGCGCGACATCGGCACCCGCTGTTCGGGCCGGTCGGCGAGCGCCGAGAAATCGAGCGGCGCCTTCACCTCGGGCAGCGCAGGACGCGCGGCCGGCGCCGGAGCGGCTGCTGGCGCCGGGGCAGGCGCGGTCTTCGCGGTTGCGAGCACACCCAGCACATCGCCCTTGGTCACGCGCCCGTCCTTGCCGGTGCCGCCGACCGAACCTGCGGCCAGCCCGGCGTCTGCCATCAGCTTGGCCGCCGCGGGCATCGCCACACCGGCGGCCGATCCGCCGGAAGCCGCGGCCGGTGCAGCAGCTGCTGCCGGAGCCTTTGCGGTGGCGGTTGCGGCAGCGGCCGGCGCAACCGAGGCCTTGCCTTCGGTATCGACGGTGGCGATGACGTCGCCGGAGGTCACCGTCGCACCGTCGGCCCTGACGATCTGGGCCAGCACGCCGGCGGCCGGCGCCGGAACCTCGAGCACCACCTTGTCGGTCTCGATCTCGATCAGGATCTCGTCGATGGCGACGGCTTCGCCGGCCTTCTTCTTCCACTGCAGCAGCGTGGCTTCGGCGACCGACTCCGACAGTTGCGGCACCTTGACTTCAACGATTGCCATTTTCTTGATAGCTCCGAGTAGGGACGCGTGCGTCTGGCGCCTTCGCTGCACGAGTCAAGCGGCTCAAGTCCACTTCGACGAGGCAGTACATTCCGGCGCGGCACGCGTCCGGAATGTCACTTGTTGAGCACGACGCCCTTGAGCTTGCCGAACGCCGCGTCGATCAGCGCTTTCTGCTGCTCGACGTGCTTGGCGTAGTAACCAACCGCCGGCGACGCCGACGACGGCCGCCCGGCGTAGCCCAGCTTCTGCCCGTCCACCATGTTCTCGAGCACGTGGTGCTGCGTGTAGAACCACGGGCCCTGGTTCGCGGGCTCGTCCTGGCACCAGACTACTTCAGTGGCCGCCGGATACTTGCGGAACTCTGCGGCGAGCGTCTTGTGCGGGAAAGGATAGAGCTGTTCGACCCGCATGAGGACGACATCGTCCTCCTGGCGCTCGTCGCGCGCACGCACGAGGTCGTAGTAGACCTTGCCGCTACAGACGACGATCCGCTTGACCTTCTTGGCGTCGATCGACGCGTCGCGCTCGCCGATGATGGTCATGAACTCGCCGCGCGCCACCTCGGCCAGGTCGGACGCCGCGTCCTTGTTCCTCAGCAGCGACTTCGGCGTCATGATGACCAGCGGCTTGCGGAAGAGCCGGATCATCTGCCGCCGCAGCAGGTGGAAGATCTGCGCAGCGCTGGTCGGCTGCGCGATCTGCATGTTGTTGTCCGCCGCCAGTTGCAGAAAGCGCTCGAGCCGTGCCGACGAGTGTTCCGGCCCCTGTCCTTCGTAACCGTGCGGCAGCATCAGCGTCAGCCCCGACTGGCGCCCCCATTTGACTTCACCCGACGACAGGAACTGGTCGATGACCACCTGCGCGCTGTTGACGAAGTCACCGAACTGCGCCTCCCACACCACGAGCGCACTCGGTTCGGCGCTCGCGTAGCCGTACTCGAACGCCAGCACGGCCTCCTCGGACAGCACCGAATCAATGATGGTGAACGGCGCCTGGGTCTCCGAGGCGTGCTGCAGCGGGATGTACGTTCCTTCGTTCCACTTCTCGCGGTTCTGATCGTGCAGCACGGAGTGGCGGTGCGAAAACGTGCCGCGTCCGGAGTCCTGGCCGGTGATGCGCACGCTGTAGCCGCTGGCGACCAGCGATGCATACGCGAGGTGCTCGGCCATGCCCCAGTCGAGCGGCGACTTGCCCTCGGCCATCGCGCGGCGGTCGGCGAGCACCTTTTCCACCAGCGGATGCACCTTGAAGTTCGACGGAATCGCCGTGATGCGTTCGCCGAGGCGCTTGAGCTCGGCGAGCGGCACGGCGGTGTCGGCGTGGTCAGTCCACTTGCGATTCAGGAACGGCGACCAGTCGACCGCGTACTTGCTCTTGTAGTTGGTCAGGACCGGATCGGAAGTTGTGCGGCCCTCTTCCATCGCCGCGCGATAGTCCTTGACCATCTGGTCCGGCACCTCGGCGGCCACCGTACCCTGCGTGACCAGCTTGTCGGCGTACAGCTTGCGGGCGCCTGGGTGCACTCCGATCTTCTTGTACATCAGCGGTTGCGTCACCGCCGGTGTGTCCTGCTCGTTGTGCCCCAGTCGCCGGAAGCAGACGATGTCGACCACCACGTCGAGGTTGAACTGCTGCCGGTAATCGAGCGCCATCTGCGTGATGAGCACCACCGCCTCGGGGTCGTCGCCGTTCACATGAAACACCGGCGCCTCGATCATCTTGACGACGTCCGAGCAGTAGATTGTCGAGCGCGAATCACGCGGATCGGACGTGGTGAAACCGATCTGGTTGTTGATGACGATGTGGATCGTGCCACCCGTGCCGTAGCCGCGCGTCTGCGCCAGATTGAGTGTTTCCATCACGACACCCTGGCCGGCGAAGGCGGCGTCGCCGTGAACCAGCACCGGCAGCACCTCGTCGCCTTCTTCGTCGCCTCTGCGCTCCTGGCGCGCGCGGACCGAGCCCTCGACCACCGGGTTGACGATCTCCAGATGCGACGGATTGAACGCCAGCGACAGGTGCACCGGGCCGCCGCGGGTCGAAATGTCGCTGGAAAAGCCCATGTGGTACTTGACGTCGCCGGCCGGAAGGTCCGAACCGGGCTTGCCCTCGAATTCGGCAAACAGCTCCTTCGGCATCTTGCCCAGCGTGTTCACAAGCACGTTCAGCCGGCCACGGTGCGCCATGCCGATGACGATCTCCTCGACCCCGTTCGCACCGGCCCGCTGGATCAGTTCGTCCATCGACGCGATGAAGGTCTCCCCGCCTTCGAGCGAGAACCGCTTCTGGCCGACATACTTGGTGTGCAGGAACCGCTCCAGCCCCTCGGCCGCTGTCATCCGCTCCAGGATGTGCAGCTTCTCCTGCACGCTGAAGGCGGGCGTGGAACGCACCGATTCGAGCCGCTGCTGGATCCAGCGCTTCTGCGCAGGATCCGAGATGTACATGTACTCGGCGCCGATGTTGCCGCAGTACGTCTGGCGCAGCGCCGTGACGATCTCGCGCAGCGTCATCTGCTCCTGGCCGAAGTACGTGTTGGACGCCGAAAATGCGGTGTCCATGTCGGCTTCGGTCAGGTCATAGAACGCGGGCTCGAGCTCCGGAATCGACGGACGCTCCTGCCGCTGCAGCGGGTCCAGGTTGGCCCAGCGGTTGCCCAGGTAGCGGTAGGCCGCGATGATCGACTGGACATGGACCTGCTTGCGCGCCACCGACAGGTCGGTCGGCGCGACCTTGGGCTGGAACGCGCCCGCCTTGGCGCGCTGCGCGAAGGATTCGACGATCGGCGCATGCGCGACGTCGCGCGAAGTCGTCGAGCCGTCGGCCGCCGGGACCAGTTGCATCTGGTCGAAATAAGCACGCCACTTCTCCGGAACGGATCCCGGATTGTCGAGGTAGCGTTCGTAGAGTTCTTCGACGTAGGGCGCGTTGCCGCCGAACAGGTACGAGTTGACCTGGAACTGGCGCATCATGGGTCATCACCTTTCAGAACGAGTTTCTCGTTGAAGATGCCCGGTGGCCCGCCAGCGTGGCAGGGCCCGGCGACAGCGCGGCGGATTCCGCCATGACTATCGTGTCAGTCGACCGACGATGTATGTGCCGGCGACAAGCGCGGAATGCTACCACCGGAGGCGGTCTTTTCTGTGTTTTGTCTCGCACGCGCGTCATCCGTTTCTCCCGGCGTTCAGTGTCGTCCCCCGGGAATACACTCGCGTTACACAAGACGCTGCGACGACGGCGAAAAGGAGACACGTGCAAGCGACGGATATCCGTCGTCCCGACCACTTTCATCGGGTCGTGGACTGCCAGTGGGCCTGCCCTGCGCATACCCCCGTTCCCGAGTACATCCGGCTGATCGCCGCCGGCAGATACTCGGACGCCTACATGGTCAATTGGAAGTCGAACGTCTTCCCCGGCATCCTCGGCCGGACCTGCGATCGACCTTGCGAACCGGCGTGTCGCCGCGGTCGCGTCGAGCAGAACCAGGTGACGCGACCCGAGCCGGTCGCCATCTGCCGCCTGAAGCGCGTCGCCGCCGATCTCAAGGATGACATCCGCGGCCGGCTGCCCCGGCGGCGGGCACCGATGAACGGCAAGCGCATCGCGTGCATCGGCGCTGGCCCGGCATCGCTGACCGTCGCGCGTGACCTTGCCCCGCTGGGCTACGAGGTCATTGTCTTCGACCAGGATCCCAAGGCGGGTGGAATGATCCGCACCCAGATACCCCGCTTCCGGTTGCCGGAAGAAGTGATCGACGAGGAAACCGGCTACGTGCTGAACCTGGGCGTCGAATTCCGCGGCGGTGTGCGCATCGACTCGATGAAGCGCCTCCTCACCGAGAGGTACGACGCGGTTTTCGTCGGCTCCGGCGCACCGCGCGGGCGCGACCTCGACCTGCCCGGTCGGCACGCGACCTCCAGGGTCCACATCGGCATCGACTGGCTTTCGTCGGTGTCGTTCGGCCACATCACCACGGTCGGCAAGCGGGTCATTGTGCTGGGTGGAGGCAACACGGCGATGGATTGCTGCCGCACCGCGCGACGGCTCGGCGGCGAGGACGTCAAGGTGATCGTGCGGTCGGGCTTCGAGGAGATGAAGGCCTCGCCGTGGGAGAAGGAAGATGCGATGCACGAGGGCATCCCGATCCTCAACTACCTGGTCCCGAAGGCGTTCCTGCACGACGGCGACCGTCTGACCGGCATGACGTTCGAGAAGGTGCAGGCGGTGTACGACGACCACGGGCGGCGGTCGCTCGTGCCGACCGGCGAACCCGATCAGCACTTCGACTGCGATGAGGTGCTGGTGGCGGTCGGCCAGGAAAATGCCTTTCCGTGGATCGAGCGCGACGCCGGCATCGAATTCAACCGGTCCGGCATGCCGGTGCTCGATCCGGTCACGCTGCGTTCGACGCGCGCCGAGGTCTTCTTCGGCGGCGACTCCGCGCTCGGTCCGAAGAACATCATCTGGGCGGTCGCGCAGGGCCACGATGCCGCGATATCGATCGACAAGTTCCTGCATGGCGAGGACCTGCGTGAACGACCTGCCCCCGGCGTCACGCTGATCTCGCAGAAGATGGGCATCCACGAGTGGAGCTACGACAACGACATCGCGCCGGACACCCGCTTCAAAGTGCCCTGGCGTGACGTCAATCAGGCACTGCGCAACATCCGGGTCGAGGTCGAACTCGGCTTCGATGCCAAGACCGCGTGGAAGGAGGCACAGCGCTGCCTGAACTGCGACGTGCAGACGGTGTTTACCGCGTCGCAGTGCATCGAGTGCGATGCCTGCGTCGATGTCTGCCCGACCGACTGCATCACCTTCACCGCAGACGGCGAGGAAGCCGAATTGCGCACCCGGCTGCGGCGGCCCGCAGTCAATGCCGACCAGCCGCTGTACGTCTCGACGGTGCTGAAAACCGGCCGTGTGATGGTCAAGGACGAGGATGTCTGCCTGCACTGCGGGCTGTGCGCCGAGCGCTGCCCGACCGGCGCCTGGGACATGCAGAAGTTCCTGCTCGAGCCGACCAACGCAGGACGCGACTGCCGCACCCCGCAGAAAGAGGCCGCCTGATGGACACACGCACCAAGGTCCAGCGCAAGACCGGGCCGGCGATGTCCAGACCGGAACCCATTGCCGCGGTCAACAACTTCGTCGTCAAGTTCGCCAACGTCAACGGCTCAGGCTCGGCGTCCGCGAACGAACTGTTCGCACGCAGCATCCTGCGGATGGGCGTGCCGGTATCTCCTCGCAACATTTTTCCGTCGAACATCCAGGGGCTGCCGACCTGGTACGAGGTCCGCGTGACCGAGCACGGCCATCTGGGCCGGCGCGGCGGCGTCGACCTGATGATCGCGATGAACCCGCAGACGTGGGACAAGGACGTGCAGGAAATCGAGCCCGGCGGTTACCTGCTGTACGACTCGACCCGCCCGCTGCCGCAGGGCAAGTTCCGCGATGACATTGTCGTGATCGGGATTCCGCTGACCCAGATCGCCGCCGCCAAGTATTCCGATGCGAAGGAACGGCAGCTGCTGAAGAACATCATGTACGTCGGTGCGCTCGCGGCCATGCTGGGCATCGATCCGGAGGTGATCGCACAGCTGCTGGGCGAGCAGTACAAGGGCAAGGACAAGCTGATCAAGCCCAATCTGGACGCCTTCATGACCGGGCTGCATTACGGCCGCGAGCACCTGGAAGATGCGGTCGATCTGCGCATCGAAGCCAGCGACAAGGTCGGCGACCGCATCTTCATCGAGGGCAACGCTGCCGCCGCGCTCGGCTGCGTGTACGGCGGCGCGACGGTGTGTGCCTGGTATCCGATCACGCCGTCGTCCTCGCTGGCCGAGGCATTCCAGAAATACTGCAGCCGTTACCGCGTCGACCGCAAGACCGGCCGCAACAAGTTCGCGATCGTGCAGGCCGAGGACGAGCTCGCCTCGATCGGCATGGTGATCGGCGCCGGCTGGAACGGCGCGCGCGCATTCACTGCCACCTCGGGTCCGGGCATCTCGCTGATGTCGGAATTCATCGGCCTGGCCTACTTCGCCGAGGTGCCTGCGGTGATCATCGATGTGCAGCGAGGCGGGCCGTCGACCGGCATGCCGACGCGCACGCAGCAGTCCGACCTGCTGGCATGCGCCTATGCCTCGCACGGTGACACGCGGCACGTGCTGCTGTTTCCCGAGGACCCGCACGAGTGCTTCGAGTTCGCCGCCACGTCGCTCGACCTCGCCGAGCGCCTGCAGACCCCGATCTTCCTGATGTCCGATCTCGACATCGGCATGAACCATCGGCTGTGCGCACCGCTCACCTGGGACGATGCCCGCAGGTATGACCGCGGCAAGGTGATGAGCGCGGAGGAACTCGACGCGGGCCGCGACTTTGGCCGGTATCTGGATGTCGACGGCGACGGAATTCCGTTCCGCACGCTGCCGGGCGTGCATCGGACGCGGGGCGCGTATTTCACTCGCGGCAGCACGCACGACGCCTACGCCCGCTATTCGGAGGCCGGAGTCCGACTACGTCTACAACATGGAGCGCCTGCTCACGAAGTGGGAGACCGCGAAGGAGCTGGTACCGCAGCCCGTGGTGTACCGGCCGGCGCGCAAGGCGGCCGCGGGCGTCATCTATTACGGGTCGACGGCACCGGCGATGGACGAGGCGATCGGCATGCTCGAGCAACAGTCGCTCGGCCTCGCACGCCTGCGCATCCGCGCGTTTCCGTTTTCGAAAGCCGTCGAGCGCTTCATCGCCGAGCACGAAACGGTGTACATCGTCGAGCAGAACCGCGACGCCCAGCTGCGCACGCTGCTGGTCGACGAACTCGAAATCAATCCGGCGCGGCTGGTGCCGATCCTGCATTACGACGGAACGCCGATCACCGCGCGCTTCATCGCCGAGGAGATCGCCGAGCGCGTGAAGGCGAACAACGTGCGGACGCTGAAGAGCGGCAAGGCCGCCTGAAGCAAGTTGAGAACTACGACATGACCTATCTCGCCAAGCCCAAGCTGCGCCACCCGACCCTGCCGGTCAACCGGCTCGGCTACACGCGGCGCGACTACGAAGGAAAGATCTCGACGCTGTGCGCCGGCTGCGGGCACGACTCGATCTCGGCCGCCATCATCCAGGCCTGCTGGGAACTGGAGATCGAACCGCATCGGGTCGCGAAGCTGTCCGGCATCGGCTGCTCGTCGAAGACTCCCGATTACTTCCTCGGCAATTCGCACGGGTTCAATTCGGTGCACGGCCGCATGCCGTCGGTGCTGACCGGAGCGAACCTCGCGAACCGCGACCTGATCTACCTCGGCGTTTCGGGCGACGGCGACTCGGCGTCGATCGGCCTCGGCCAGTTCGCGCACATGGTCCGCCGCGGCGTCAACATGACCTACATCGTCGAGAACAACGGCGTCTACGGCCTGACCAAGGGACAGTTCTCGGCCACCGCAGACCGCGGCTCGAAATCCAAGCGCGGTGTGGTCAACCGCGACGCACCGATCGACCTCGTCGCGCTCGCCATCCAGCTCGGCATCAGCTACGTCGCGCGCAGCTTCTCCGGCGACAAGGACCAGCTGGTCCCGCTGATAAAAGGCGCCCTGCATCATCGCGGCACTGCGCTGATCGACGTGCTGAGTCCGTGCGTCGCGTTCAACAACCACGCTGGCAGCACCAAGAGCTACGACTACGTGCGCGAGCACAACGATGCGGTCAACCGGCTCGACTTCATGCCGAAGCGCGACGACACTGGTGGCCGACTACGAGCCCGGCGAGGTGATCGAGATCACGCAGCACGACGGGTCCAAGCTGCGGCTGCGCAAGCTGCACGACGGCTACGATCCGGGCGACCGCCTCGCGGCCATCAGCCACATCCACACGCACCAGGAACGCGGCGAGGTCGTCACCGGGCTGCTGTTCGTCGACCCGGAAGCCGACGACCTGCACGAACACCTGAACACGGTCGATACGGCACTCAATCGGCTGGTCGAAGCCGACCTGTGCCCCGGCTCGGCCGCCCTGGCGGCGCTGAATTCCGAATTGAGCTGAGTCCGGCTTCCGCGGCCTTGAGTAACGCAGAAACGCCGGTCCGGCGGCTTCCACGGGCTAGATGCCGTGGATTCCACCGGTTTCTCCACGCTGTGAGCGACTCCTCGGTGTGCTGCAATTCCCTGAGGGCCGTTCTGCAGGTCGGAACCGGAGCCGAAGGAGCGTTGGCCCAGATGTCCGCGAGAAACTACCTGCGATGCCTGTCGTAGCTGTCATCAATCGCAAGGGCGGTAGCGGCAAGAGCACGCTGGCCACGCACCTCGCCGGCCACTACGCCAACGCCGGTGCTGCCGTGCTGCTCGGCGACGTCGATCGCCAACTCTCGACTCAAACGTGGTTGCGCCAGCGCAAGGCACGGCAGCTCGGCCACCGCGCGAACATCGTGGGCTGGAGCATCGATCCCAGGAGCTTCGTTCGCCCACCCGCCGGCATCGAACACGTCGTGGTCGATACACCCGGAGGCCTGCGTGGTTTCGATCTGGCGCGGGTCGTGATGTATGCGGACGCAATCCTGATACCGGTGTGCAACTCGATCTTCGACCGGGAATCGGCGGCCGAATGCCTGGCCGAACTGCGCACGCTTCCGCGCGTCGCGACGGGCCGCTGCAAGATGGCCGCTGTCGGCATGCGGCTTGACGCTCGGACCAAGTCGGCCGAGGTCCTGCAGGCCTGGGCGACGAGCCTGAGCCTCCCGTTCATCGCCGTGCTGCGCGAATCCCAGGCCTATGTCCGCTGCATCGAGAAGGGACTGTCGCTCTTCGATCTGCCGGCCGCGCAGATTCAGACCGATCTCGCGCAATGGGAGCCGATCCTGGATTGGCTGCGCCCGATCATGCAGCCGGCACAGCCGACCGCCGATGATGTGCAACGGAATCCGCCACGAATCACCGCGCCCAGCGGCTCCGCCGCCAACGGCGCGAAGGTACGGGAAGTCGGGCGGCGTGAGCCCGAACCCGTTACGCCCCCCCAACAGCAAGCGCCCAGACCACTGGAACCTACGCGAACTGCCGGCGCCGCCTCAGCCTTGAGCCGCCTGCGCGACGCGTTGCCTATTCCACGATTCCTGCAACGCGCGCCGTAGCCGCGCGTGCGCCATCTTCGGCGCGGCGCGGATTGTCCCGATGATCCCATCGATGCGTGGCGCTTCGATAACTAGAACGCTCAATGCCGCACGGAATCGTCAAAGTTACTTGGCTGAAAGCGAAAATCAGCTGTTCGCGAAGTTCGGCGAGTCCTTGCCGAAGACTCGAAGCGCAGCATCGAGAACCCCGGTGACTGCGTCCAACCGTTTGGCGATTACCGTTCGCAATTACGAGTGTCCGAAGTGTCCATCCGAGTAGGTGCCGAAGGCGTTGCCGATGCTTCCTTCGCCGGCAAGCCTCCGCGATCAGCTAAGCCCCCGAACGACGTCGCTCGACGTGGGTCAGATCTGAGGTGCTTCGTGATCGCCGCGTCAAGCTGCGCACTAGTGGGTTCATCAGGTAGACCTTCGACTTCCTGCGAAATCTGAGAGAGCCTGCCTGGATGAACGTCGATCGGGGATGGACCCTGCAACGATCCGCGAGAACGCGACTCGCGTGACATCGAGCGAGCAGTAAGACTCTTCGAGGCCGATGCGCCGATGCGACTCGGCACACAGAACGCGAGCCTGAACCGGACCGCACCCCCGGCTCGGCATGTGAAAGAACATTACATGGCGGCCTTCCTTGGTACGCCCGCGGTGTCGACGCAAGATCGTGCACTAAGACGCACGGCGGTAGTCGTTGTATATGGACTGCCGACGATTGACCACAGTGGCTGCGGAACGCTGCGCCATGATGACCGATCCCTTTGGAGCTGGCCATGGCCTGTCGTCGGTCGGTAAAGGTGAAATCGAAGAACAGCGCCATGTCCGGTCAGCGGCTGCGGGACCTCGACGATCCGTCTTCGGACTTCCAGAAAAAGAGCCATGGTTCGACATGGTCGTTTCCCGTTGCGTTAGGGTCGAACGTGATTTATCCAAGCGTTGACTGACAACCTCGTCGCCGGTCTGTTAACGGGCCTTGCGCGAGGGCGGGTCGTCTCGAGCGGGGGCCTTCGACGGTGAGACAATGTTTCCGCTTTCGAAGTCGATGCACTCTGACCTCTGTTCGATCGCGAGAATTGTCCCCTTGGTCTTGAGGAGCCTTTGCTCTCGTGGAGATTCGACGTCTTGCGTTCTAGGCAGGGGCGATCTTGCGAGTTATGTTGAGACATCTGTATCCTGGTCGAACATTGGAGACGTGTGTAAGGCGGTTCCGGAATCACGACAGATAGGCGGTGGCAGGAAACCTAACCGAGGAGTGCTAAGTTTCGCCGTCTATGCGTGGTCTTAGCTACGGAACCGGATTGGCGTGTCGCGGGCAATTGATCCAGCGCGGCGCAGAATGGCTGTTAGCGCTTCCGACCCGCGTTCGCGCAGACGAAAACATTCCTTCATGGCTGCGACACGGCAGAGCGGGTGGATGGAAAAATTGCTGGTATTGTTCTCGAGTACCTCTCCTGATGGCGAGTCGGATCCTTGAACCAGTGCTGCTCCCTGCCGGTACGGATAGCCCAGCAATCGGCAGCGGTTTCGCTGGTTCCCTTCACGTAATGGCCGCAATCGCGGGCGTAGGCCCACAGCTTGATAATGGTCGGAACTCGGAGGCCTCCTGTCGTTGACAAAGATGCGGCCCCTGAGATCGGATCGGGCAATATCTTTCATTCCACTATCCACAACGGTGATCACCGACCCGCATTGAACGGGGATGCCATCAATTGAAAATGTGCCAGGCGGAAATTGCGGCTGCGCTTGCGCAGCACGCCCGAACACCAAGATGAGCGCGAGAGCGAATGGCAGTCTTCTCATCGCGTGATCCACCATGAGGCGTGATCCACCATGACTACGCCTAGACGCTTCGTGCCAGCGTACCCGCTCGCCGAGCGGCACGCTGTGCGAATACGAGCGACATAACGGCGAGTGCGAAGGCCCCAAGCGCGGAAAGCCATACGATTGAAATGTAGCTTTGCATGTTGGGTGTCTCAGCCACCGCTCCAAGTGCCAGGATAATGAATGAAACGGAAGCTCCTTTGAGCAACTCCTGATTTCGTTAGTCGTCCGAATAGCGTTGCTGAAGCAGTGCGCTCCCGTCTTTGAGATTGCGATAATTTTCTTGGGGCGATGGACCCGGAAGGACGCGGATCGGGATAGAGCGGTGTCCGCGATTTCAAGACAGAAGACTCCGATGATGTATGTGACGACAATCGTCGGAATGACACCAAGGATCCCCCACGCCACTGACTTACCGTAGGTTTCCACGAGCTCGAATACGCCGAGCTGCAGTCCGTCCACAGCTAGGTACATTCCCAAGAATGCAATCGCTCCGACTCCGAGGCGCCCTGTTACCGCTTCAAGTGATGTATTAGGCATGACTCCTCCTTGGCCAGCGCCGCCTGACGT
>CAVPGM010000002.1:0-20035 GCA_963703945.1 uncultured beta proteobacterium
GACTCGCAGCACAGGCGACGCGCGCTGCACGACGATCGAAAAGCCGCTGAAACCGCCGGGACAGCGGGCGCCTGCGACCGTTCGACTCGGCAAGAAGATCAACAGAAGAAGAGGGGGATCGTGACGACAGCCAACGCAATCAAACCGGCCTACAACCGCGAGCAGATCTCGGCGCTGGCGGCGAGCACGGTCGCCTTTGCGGTGAACTTCGCAGTCTGGGTGATGTTTTCCGTCATCGGAATCAAGATCAAGACGGAGCTCAATCTCAACGAGACCGAGTTCGGCCTGCTGGTCGCGACTCCCATCCTGACGGGGTCGCTGGTGCGCCTGCCACTGGGCATCCTGACCGACCGCTACGGCGGCCGGATCGTGTACTTCCTGCAGATGCTCGCCGTCGTGATCCCCACCTGGGTGCTGTCCTACGCGACCGAGTACTGGCAGTACCTGGTGCTGGGATTGTTCATCGGGGTCGCCGGCGGCTCGTTCGCGGTGGGCATCGCCTACACCTCCGCCTGGTTCAGCAAGGAGCGGCAAGGGACGGCGATGGGAATCTTCGGCGCCGGCAACGCGGGGTCCTCCCTCACCAAGTTCATCGCACCGCTGATCATCGCGGCCTCCGCCACGGCGTCGTGGCGCATGGTGCCCAAGGTCTACGCCGTGGCGATGCTGGTGATGGCGGTGCTGTTCTGGTTCCTGACTTCCGAGGACCCGCTGCATCGGAAGGACGCGGCCGTCCGGGCGCGCGTCCCAAGCTGGCGCGAGCAGCTGATGCCCCTGCTCGATCTTCGCGTCTGGCGCTTCGGGCTCGCCTACTACTTCGTGTTCGGCGCGTTCGTGGCCATGGCGCTGTGGCTGCCCAAGTACTACGTCGGCCAATACGGGCTGCCGCTGGCCACCGCCGCGTTCCTGACCATCCTGTTCGACCTGCCCTCCGGAGGGATCCGGGCGCTGGGCGGCTGGGCATCCGACAAGTGGGGCGGCAACACCGTCACCTGGTGGGTGATGTGGATCAGCCTCGGTCTGCATGTTCCTGCTGAGCTATCCGCCCACGACGATGATCATCCACGCGATCAAGGGCGACGTCGCGGTCGACATCGGCGTGGGTGTCGACGCTGTTCACGGTGCTGATCTTCATCGTCGGACTGGCGCAGGGCTTCGGCAAGGCCAGCGTCTACCGCAGCCTGGCCGATCACTACCCGACCCAGATGGGCGTGGTCGGCGGGATCGTCGGCGTCATCGGCGGCCTGGGCGGATTCACGCTGCCGATCATGTTCGGCGTCGCCGCCGACGTGATCGGAGTGCGCAGCAGCTGCTTCATGCTGATGACCCTCGTGATCGTCGTCACCATGATCTGGATGTGGGTGGCCGAGCGGAACGAGCGCGAGGGCATCCTCGAGGGACACGCCGGCGACGCGGGAGGCGCTCGCAGGCGCCGGGCTCATCGAGCGCACGCGCCGGCGCCGGCACGTGCTCGTCGACTGGCGGCCGGACGACGAGGCGCTTCTGGGCGGCGACCGGCCGGCGCATCGCGACCCGCAACCTGCTGGTGTCGATGCCCGCGCTGCTGCTCGCGTTCGCGGTCTGGCTGGTGTGGAGCGTGATCGTCGTCGAGCTGCCGCGCATCGGCTTCAAGTTCACGACCAACCAGCTCTTCTGGCTGGCGGCGCTGCCCGGGACTTTCGGGTGCGGTGTTCCGCGCGCTGTATTCGTTCGTCGTGCCCATCTTCGGCGGGCGCAACTGGACCGTGTGGAGCACGACGATGCTGCTGCTGCCGACGCTGTGGATCGGCTTCGCGGTCCAGGACCCGAACACCAACTACGCAGTGTTCGCGGCGATCGCGCTGCTGTGCGGTCTGGGCGCAGGCAATTTCTCGTCGTCGATGGCGCACATCAGCTTCCTCTACCCGAAACGCCTGCAGGGCACGGCGCTGGGCGCGAACGCCGGGGTGGGCAACCTGGGTGTCGGGCTGGCGCAGCTGATCGCGCCGCTCGCGATGTATGGTGGCGCGCTGCTCGTCATGGGCGGCAGCGCGCAGATCGCGCGAGGTCGCGGGCGCGGTGGTGCCGGTCTGGGTGCAGAACGCCGGCTTCATCTGGGTGCCGCTGATCGTGCTGTCCGTGATCGCGGCATGGTTCGGCATGGACAACATCGCCAGCGTGCGGGCCGGCTTCGCCGAACAGGTGGCGATCCTCCGCAACAAGCAGCAGTGGCGGATGAGCTGGCTCTACCTGGGCACCTTCGGCTCGTTCATCGGCCTGGCGGCGGGCTTCCCGATGCTGGTCAACACCCAGTTCCCGGCGGTCGACGCGTTCAGCTTCGCGTTCGTCGGACCGCTGCTCGGCGCGCTGGTGCGCCCGATCGGCGGCTGGCTCGCCGACCGCGTGGGCGGGGCCCGGATCACGGTGCGGCGTCTTCGTCGTGATGACGATCGCGCCGCTTGCAGCGGCATTCTTCCTTCCCGCGGTGGGCACTGGGGGCAGCCTGATGGGCGTTCGTGCTGGCGTTCATCGCAATGTTCGTCGCGGCGGGCGTGGGCAACGGCTCGACGTTCCGGATGATCCCGATCATCTTTCGCACGCTGCGCGAGCGCGAGGTCAAGGACCCGAGCGACAAGGATGCGCTGGAGGCGGCCCGCCGCGTCGGCGCCACCGAAGGCGCGGCGACGCTGGGCTTCAGCTCGGCCGTCGCGGCGTTCGGCCTGGCCTTCATCCCGATCGCCTATGGCACGTCGATCAACCTGACGGGCAGCCCCGTCGCTGCGCTGATCTTCTTCAGCGTGTTCTACCTGAGCTGCCTGCTCGGGACCTGGCACTGGTACGCGCGCCGGGACGCCGAGGTGTCGTGCTAGCGATCGGCAACTCGACGAATCTGGGAGATCCGTCGCGGCTAGCGGCGGTCAAACTCGCGGGAGACAAGCCAGAAGGCTCGTCGCCCGCGGGCTGAGCTCAGTTCGCGGGCGACGAAGGGGCCAGCCCTCCACATTGAGCCGGTGCCCCGGCGATGGTAATCAGCGGGGCACCAAGCGCACTAGCAGCTACTTCGCAAACACCATCTTCTGGGGCTCGTACGAGACCGCGTGCCTCACTTGCGCGTTGTCGAACGCAGAGACACCGAAGTAGTAGGTCTTGTTCGGATCACTGAACTGAACGTCGTACTTGCTGCCGGTCGTCAGTTTGCGCGCGATCTCGTAGGTGTACGTCCCGTTGTTCCAGCGGTAAGCCACCTGGAGGTCAGCCCGATCGCCCAGCAGCTTGTAGACGATGTAGGAAGACACTTCATCGCCCGCCTTGAACTTGCTGTCGTCAAAGGCAACCTGGTCGCCGTCCTTGATGAAGTACGTCCCACCCGCATTGGCCGCCTTGCCATCCTTGTTCATGAACTCGGGCTTGCCGTTGACCAAACCGAAGCTCTTGTAGTCCGGCCCACCCGGGTCGCCCTTGCGGCCGGCATTCGGCTGCAGGTCTTCGGGTCGTAGCGTGTCCAGTCAACGAACTGGTCGTCGACCTGGCCGAACACGCCATTGCGGCTGCCCTTCATGTGCCACATGTCGCCGAGCTCGCCTTCCTTAGCCGTGTACTTGTTGCCGAAGGGCTTACCTTCACCAAGGTGGCAGAGCACGGCGCAACCGTTCTGGTTGAATCCGGCGATCGAGTCGTTGATGTTCCAGATGATCGACCACTTATCCTCGTAGTAGAGGTTGTCGTCGCCACCCTTGTCGCTCGGATCGGAAAACTTCTTCCAGGTGCCGTCGGCCTGCTTCTGGAACGGACCCCGGCGCACGGAGTTGGTGGGATCGCTGTACTGGAGCAGGAAGTAGATCATGTCGCCTGAGGTGACGGCCTTGAGGGTCGCCGTCGTCTCGCCGGAGCCGCCGAAGTTCGCGCCGCCTCCGAGTTTCACGGTCAGCGGCTTGGCCGATGCCCAGACCGCGTCAGAAGCATTGCCGTCCATGACCGGGGCGCTGCTCGCGCGCGCCACAACCAGCGTGTTGGGCGGGACCGGCGCCTCCGTTGTCGAGCAGGCCGCCACGGTGATCGCGCTGAGCGCGAGGAAGAGTTTGGTTTTGGTATGCATGATTGTCCCTACGAGATGTGTGACGTCTGATTGGGTGCTGGGGGCCTTGTGCTCGAACCTTGATATGGTATTCCCGACGGGTCACGATCGATAGGCTCGTCGTGGTCGCAGACTCGGATGACGGCCTTCCTTTCACGCCGGCGCAGCGACGGACGCAGTGCCGACGGCTCAACGCTTGCGACGCGCCGCACCGCCGAGCAGTCCACCCAGCATGCCGCGCGAAATCTCCCGTGCGAGGGTCGAGCCGACCGAGCGCGCTGCGCTCTTGGCCATCGCATCGACCACGCCCTCGCGCCGACCGCCGCGCGGCCCGGTCGAGCCGAACAGCATGTCGCTCAGGCTATCCATCAGTCCGCCTCCCGACGGCTGTGCACCGGTCGGAGCCGCTGCGCCGCCCTTGGCTTCGGGCAAGGCCTGACCGCCGCCGGCACGCGCCTTGAGCTGCTCGAAGGCCGACTCGCGATCGACCGGCTTTTCGTAAGTGGTCCCGACCACCGAGCCGCCGATCAATTTCTTGCGCTCCTCGGGCGTGATCGGCCCGAGCTGCGAACCCGGCGCCAGCACCCAGGCGCGCTCGGTGATGCCGGGCGTGCCCTTGGCATCGAGGAACGAGACCAGCGCCTCACCGACGCCGAGCTCGGTGATCACCTGGGCCGACATCGAGCTTCGGGTTGGGCGCGCATCGTTTCGGCGACCGACTTCACCGCCTTCTGATCGCGCGGGGTGAACGCGCGCAGCGCGTGCTGCACACGATTGCCGAGCTGGCCCAGGACCTTTTCCGGAATATCGAGCGGGTTCTGCGTGACGAAGTAGACGCCAACGCCCTTGGACCGGATCAGCCGCACGACCTGCTCGACCTTCTCGAGCAGTGCCGGCGGTGCCTCGGAAAAGAGCAGGTGCGCCTCGTCGAAGAAGAACACCAGCTTGGGCTTGTCGCGATCGCCCACTTCCGGCAGGTTCTCGAAGAGTTCCGACAGCAGCCAGAGCAGGAACGTCGCGTACAAGCGCGGGTTAGTCATCAGCTTGTCGGCGGCCAGGATATTCACCACCCCCTGGCTACCGACGGTCTGCATCAAGTCGTCGATGTTGAGCATCGGTTCGCCGAAGAAGCGGTCGCCGCCCTGCTCCTCGATCTGCAGCAAGCCGCGCTGTATCGCGCCGATCGACGCCGACGACACATTGCCGTATTCGGTCTTGAACTTCGCCGCGTTGTCGCCGACGAACTGGACCATCGCCCGCAGGTCCTTCATGTCGAGCAACAGCAGTCTATTGTCGTCGGCTACCTTGAACACCAGCGACAGCACACCCTCCTGCGTTTCGTTCAGGCCGAGCAGGCGCGCCAGCAGCAGCGGTCCCATGTCGGAGACTGTCGCTCGCACCGGGTGACCCTGCTCGCCCCACACGTCCCACAGAGTCACCGGGCACGCGCCCCAGGCGGGCTCGGGCAGCCCATGCTCGGCGAGCCGCGATTTCATCTTGTCGCTGAGCGCGCCGGCATTGGCGATCCCGGTCAGGTCGCCCTTTACATCGGCCATGAACACCGGCACGCCGATCCGCGAGAAGCTCTCGGCCATCTTCTGCAGCGTCACCGTCTTGCCGGTACCCGTGGCCCCTGTGATGCAGCCGTGCCGGTTGGCAAGCGCCGGCAGCATGCCGAGTTCGGTCTTTCCCGTCATCGCGATGATCAGTGGATCGCTCATGCTCTCTCCCCTGCAGTTGGCACGGAGTCTAGCCAATGCGCGATCGGAGGCGGGATCGAGTTGACCTCCGCTCCGCTAGACTGCGCACCCTCCCGCGCCACATTCTTCGAGAGTTGCACCATGGCCGGCCATTCCAAATGGGCCAACATCCAGCACCGCAAGAATCGCCAGGACGCCAAACGCGGCTCCTTGTGGACCAAGATCATCCGTGAAGTGACCGTGGCGGCGCGCGACGGCGGCCCGGATCCGGCGATGAATCCCCGCCTGCGCCTGGCGCTCGACAAGGCGCGGCTCGGCAACGTGCCGAAAGACAAGCTCAACAACGCGATCCAGCGCGGCGCCGGCAAGCTCGAAGGCGCGAACTACGAAGAGATCCGCTACGAAGGCTATGGCATCGGCGGTGCGGCGCTGATGATCGACTGCATGACCGACAACCGCACGCGCACGGTCGCCGAAGTGCGACACGCGCTGGCGAAAAATGGCGGCAATCTCGGAACCGACGGTTCAGTGGCGTTCAACTTCAAGCATTGCGGCCAGTTCGTGTTCGCTCCCGGCACGTCGGAGGAGCGCGTGATGGACGTCGCGCTCGACGCCGGCGCCGAGGACGTGGTCGCGAATGACGACGGCACCATCGAGGTGATCTCCGCCCCCGGAGATTTCGAAGCAGTGCGTGAAGCGCTGGACAAGGCAGGCCTGAAGCCCGAGATCGCCGAAGTGACGATGAAGCCTCTGGCCGAGACGGTGCTTGACGGAGAAGACGCGCAGAAGATGCAGAAGCTGATCGACACCCTTGACGACCTCGACGACGTGCAGCAGGTCTACACGACCGCGGCACTATAGAACCTATCTCGGAGTCCCCGATGGATCGCGTTGCCACGAGAAGCGGGCGGATGCAAGGCGGCTGGCGCAGGACAGTAGCCGGGCCTACGGCCGAGCCGCCCAACGCCGCAGACGCCCGCTTATCGTGGCAACCCTGCGGGGCGGGGTCGCATGGGGCGCATGGCGTTGTTGCGGCTCGGGTCCTTGCGCACGCAATGGTCCCCTCGCCGCGTCTAGCCCTGCACCCCATGCGACCCCGCCGCGACCACCGGAGGCTCCGAGATAGGTTCTGGCAATGAAGGTCCTCGTCGTCGGCGGTGGTGGACGCGAGCACGCGCTGGCCTGGAAGATCGCCCAATCGCCCCGGGTGCAGCGGGTCTACGTCGCCCCGGGCAACGGAGGCACCGCGCGCGATCGCCATTTGAAGAACGTTCCGTACGAAAGCCATGAAGCGCTGGCCGACTTCGTTGCCGCCGAAGACATCGCGCTGACGGTCGTTGGACCGGAAGCGCCGCTGGCGAGCGGCATCGTCGACGTGTTCCGCGCGCGCGACCTGCGCGTGTTCGGCCCCACACGCGCCGCCGCGCAGCTCGAGAGTTCGAAGGATTTCGCCAAGGCGTTCATGCAGCGACATGGCATTCCCACCGCGGAATACCGGACGTTCACCGATGCGGCGGCTGCGCGCGCCTATGTGGCCGAACGCGGTGCCCCGATCGTCATCAAGGCCGACGGGCTCGCCGCCGGCAAGGGGGTGGTGGTCGCCGCGACGGTCGAGGAAGCGAATGCGGCGATCGAATCGATGCTGGTCGGCAACACGCTAGGTGCCAGCGGCGCACGCGTGGTGATCGAGGACTTCCTGCATGGCGAGGAAGCGAGCTTCATCGTGATGAGCGATGGTCGGCATGCGCTCGCGCTGGCCACCAGCCAGGACCACAAGCGCCTGCTCGACGGCGATCGCGGCCCCAACACGGGCGGCATGGGCGCCTATTCGCCGGCGCCGGTGGTGACGCCGACGATCCATGCACGCGTGCTGCGCGAAATCATCGGACCGACGCTGCACGGCATGGCGTCCGACGGCATTCCGTACGTCGGGTTCCTGTATGCAGGTCTGATGATCGACGCGAGCGGCCAGGCTCGCACGCTCGAATTCAACTGCAGAATGGGCGATCCCGAAACGCAACCGATCATGGCGCGGCTGAAGTCGGACTTCACTACGCTGCTCGATGCGGCCATTGACGGCCGGCTCGACGAGGTCGAGGCCGAGTGGGACCGGCGCACCGCGCTGGGCGTGGTCGTTGCCGCGGCCGGCTATCCGGAATCGCCCCGCAAGGGCGATGCGATCACCCGCCTGCCCGAAAACCGCGATGATTGCGTGACCTTCCATGCCGGTACAACGCTCGACGGCGACACTCTCAGGACCAGCGGCGGACGCGTGCTGTGCGTGACTGCGCTCGGCGACACCGTGCGCGCCGCGCAGAAATGCGCCTACGACGCGGTCGAATCCGTCCAGTTCGAGGGGATGCAGTTCAGGCGCGACATCGGCCACCGCGCGCTGAAGCCGCGCACGCTGTAGGCGTGACGCACAAGTCTGCTCCCACCCCCGGTCGCGCCGTCCTTCACCGTTGTCGCGCAATGGGCGACAATCCCCGCCTTTTACCTCGCCTGCCTGGCCGATTTCGATGACCACCGCACCCTACTCCGTCGAACAGCACATTGCGCTCAGACGCGTCACTTCGATCGCGCCGGCGCCCGACGGTAGCTGGCTGGCGGTCGCGGTACAGCGCCTCGATCGCGAAGGCGCGAAGTACGTGTCGGATCTCTGGAAGGTGCCGACCGACGGCAGCGCACCCACGCAGCTGACGCGTGGCGACAGCAAGGATGCGGCGCCGTGTTTCCGCCGCGACGGCGCGCTCGGTTTCCTGTCGAACCGGCAACCGACCGAAGTCAAACCCGACGAGGAGGCCGACAAGCGCATGCAGGTATGGCTGCTGCCGGCCGCAGGCGGCGAGCCGCAGCAATTGACCGACGAGCCGCTCGGCGTCGAGTCGTTCCGCTTCGCGCGCAACGCCGATGTGCTGGTGCTGCTGGCACCCGTGCTGTCGGATATCGAGCACGACAAGCAGCGTGAAACCGCCTCCGAGCGACGCAAGAAGGGAAGCAGCGCGCGCCACTTCCGCATGCAGCCGGTGCGCCACTGGGACCACTGGCTGCACGAGAACGACAACATGGCGAATACGCACGCCATCGCGTATGCCGCCGACGGGACGGGCCGCGTCGATCTGACGCCGCAGGCCCGACGCGAGCTCTCGGTCGAGCCCGCATTCGACCTGTCGGCCGACGGCAGTCAGCTTGCGCTTGTCTGGCAGACGCCGGGCAGGGACCGCGAAACCGATACGACGATCCGGCTCGTCGACCTGGCAACACGGCAGTCGCGCACGCTGGCCGCCGGCGTCAACACCAATCACGACAACCCACTGTTCTCGCCGGACGGCCGCACACTCGCCGTCGTGCGCAGCACGCGGTCGTCGACCGCTGCGCCTCGGCCGACGCTGTTGCTGATCGATGTCGCGAGCGGTGCGGTGCGTGAAGTCGGGCTCGCGTTCGACGCCTGGCCACAGCCCGGTGACTGGACGAACGATGGCAAGCAGGTCGTCTTCACCGCCGAACTCGCCGGCCACGTGCCGGTCTTTACCATCGACGTGGCGAGCGACCGCGTCGACCGCATCACGCTCGCTCGCAGCGGCGGTGCTCACAGCGATGTGCGCGTGCTGTCGGACGGCCGAATCGCCGGCATCCGCTCGACCCTGCTCGAGCCGCCCGAGGCGTTCGCCGTCGCAAACCGGCCAGGTTCGCCACCGCAGACGCTCGCCCACCTGTCCGGCTTCGCGCTGCCCGACTGGGTGGAGGTCGAGCACTGCAGTACGCCATCGACCGACAACACGCCGATCCAGTATTTCGTCACGCGGCCCGCCAAAGCGAGCGGCAAGCAGCCGACGCTGCTATGGATCCATGGCGGGCCGATCGGCATGTCGACCGACGGCTGGCACTGGCGCTGGAATCCGCTGTTGGCGGTGGCCGCCGGCTACACGGTCGTGCAGCCGAATCCGCGCGGCTCGTCCGGCTTCGGACAGTCGTTCGTGCAGGGCATCTGGGGCAACGTCTGGGGCAAGCAGTGCTATGAAGACCTGATGGCCGTAGCCGATGCGGTCGAGCGGCGGCCGGATGTCGACGCCAGCCGCGTGATGGCGATGGGCGGCAGCTTCGGCGGTTACATGACCAACTGGATTGGCACGCAGACCCAGCGGTTCAAGTGCCTGATCACGCACGCCTGCGTGACCACGATGGCGCAGTTCACCGGAACCACCGATCACCCGGCATGGTGGTATCTGGAAATGGGAGGCGAGGATCCCTATGCCGACCCAATGTCCTTCGACCGCTATGCGCCGATCCGCCATGTCAAGCAGTGGAAGACGCCGGCGCTGATCATCCACGGAGAGCTCGACTACCGCTGCCCGATCGGCGAAGCGCTGAATCTGTTCGAGGCGCTGCAGTATCACGGGGTGTCGAGCGAACTGCTGGTCTTCCCCGACGAGAATCACTGGATCCTGAAGCCGCGCAACATCGTGGCCTGGTACGACACCGTGCTCGACTTCATCGGTCGGCATCTGAAGACGGCATGAGAGCGTCGCAGTGAGCGAGTTCATCGATTCGCAGTCGGTCCGTGAGTACCTGTTGCGTCTGCAGCAGCGCATCGTCGAAACCTTCGAGCGGCTCGACGGCAAGCCGTTCGTCGCAGACCTGTGGGAGAAGCCTGCCGACGCAGCGCTCGGCGGCGGCGGCCTGACTCAGATCATTGAAAATGGCGATCTGCTGGAACGCGGTGGCGTCGGCTTTTCGCACGTCGTCGGCAGCCAGCTGCCTCCATCTGCGTCGGCAGCCCGGCCTGAGCTCGAGGGTCGCAGCTTCGAGGCGATGGGCGTTTCGCTGGTGTTCCACCCGCGCAATCCGTACGTGCCGACCGTGCACATGAACGTGCGGTTCTTCATTGCGAGAGCCGCCGGCCAGCCGGACGTCTACTGGTTCGGCGGCGGAATGGACCTGACTCCGTACTACGCCACCGAGGACGACGCTCGTCACTTCCATGCAACCTGCAAGCAGGCGCTCGAACCGTTCGGTGCCGACAAGCATCCGCGCTTCAAGCGCTGGTGCGACGAGTACTTCTTCCTCAAGCACCGCAACGAGCCACGCGGCGTCGGCGGCGTCTTCTTCGACGACTTCCACGAACTCGGCTTCGAACGCAGCTTCGCGCTGATGCGCGCCGTTGGCGATGCGTTCGTCGACGCGTATGTCCCGATCGTCGAGCGCCACCGGCACCGAGACTACGGGCCGCGCGAACGCGAGTTCCAGGCTTATCGGCGCGGGCGCTACGTCGAGTTCAACCTGGTCTACGACCGCGGCACGTTGTTCGGCCTGCAGTCCGGCGGACGCACCGAATCGATTCTGATGTCGATGCCGCCGGTCGCGCACTGGAAGTACGACTGGCACCCCGAGCCCGGCACACCCGAGGCGCGGCTGTATGCCGACTTCCTGCGCCCGCGCGACTGGGTCTGAGACCTGCAGTCGACCGTCATGGACGCCATCGGTCTGCTCGGCGGAAGTTTCGATCCGATCCACGCCGGACACCTGCAACTGGCGCGGGACGCACTGGCCAATCTGCCGATCTCCGAAGTTCGTCTGCTGCCGGCTGCCCAGGCCTGGCAGAAGGACCCGCTGACGGACCCGGTCCACCGCGTGGCCATGGTGCAGCGGGCGATCGACGGCGAGCTGCCGTACACGCGGCGTCGCATGGTGCTCGACCTGCGCGAGATCGACCGCGGCGGACCGACCTACACCGTCGATACGCTGCGCGAGCTGCGCCGGACCTTGGGCGACCAGGTTCCGCTGGTGTTGGTGATGGGTGCCGACCAGTTCGAGCGATTCGACACCTGGCGCGAATGGGAGCGCATTCCCGATCTCGCGCA
This sequence comes from uncultured beta proteobacterium, assembly GCA_963703945.1. Classification (GTDB taxonomy): domain Bacteria; phylum Pseudomonadota; class Gammaproteobacteria; order Burkholderiales; family Burkholderiaceae_F; genus JALORV01. The sequence continues at coordinate 11,616 of CAVPGM010000002.1, forward strand.
CCTTGCCGTTGCGCGACGGCCAGGCGCGGCGGCCAAGCTGACTGCCGATCTGCAGCGGATGCGCGACAAGCGCTATCTGAAGTACGCCGGCGACCTGGTCGATGAGCCGGCGGGCCATATCGTCGATCTGGCGATGACTCCGGTCGACGCCTCGGCCACCGAGGTTCGCTCGCTTCTTGCACAACCCGCCACTGCCCAGATGGCCGAGCGCATTGCCGCGCTGGTTCCTCCTGCGGTGCTCGACTATATTCGTGCGCACCACCTCTACACCGGGCCGCATGGACATTAGGAAGCTGCAGCGCGTCATCGTCGACGCACTCGAGGACGTCAAGGGCCAGGACATCAAGGTCTACAACACGGCGCAGCTCTCCGACATGTTTGATCGCGTCATCATCGCCAGCGGCACATCCAACCGGCAGACTCGCGCGCTGGCCTCGTCGGTATCCGAAAAGGTCAAGCAGGCCGGCGGCTCCATCGTCAGCACTGAAGGCGAGGACACCGGTGAGTGGGTGCTGGTGGATTGCGGCGATGCAATCGTGCACATCCTGCAGCCGGGCATCCGCGCGTACTACAACCTCGAGGAAATCTGGGGTGACAAACCGGTGCGACTCAAGTCTGCCGACACGCTGTCGATAGCGCGTAAGACACCCCGCAAAGCGCCCGCGCGCAAACCGGCCTGAGCCGGGCACTCGCGGCAACACGGGCGTCGCGGTGAAAATCTCGCTCGTTGCGATCGGACACAGGCAGCCGGCCTGGGCCGATGCTGCGGTGAACGATTTTCTGAGCCGCTTTCCCGCGGATTTCAAGGTGGAACTCAAGGAAGTGAAAGCCGAACCACGGACCGGACGCGCCGACGAGGGACAACGGTGCCGCGCTGCCGAGGCGGTGCGGCTGCGCGCGGCCCTGCCGCCCGGCGTGACTGTCGTGGCGCTGGACGAACGCGGCCGGGACTGGACCACGCGCCAGCTGGCGGAGCACCTGGAACGCTGGCGCGCGAACGGCGAGTCGCTGGCCTTCGTCATCGGCGGACCGGACGGCCTGGACGAACAATTCAGGCAGCAGGCCGCATGGCAGTTGCGGCTGTCGAATATGACCCTGCCGCACGCGCTCGCGCGCGTCGTGCTGGCCGAACAGCTGTACCGCGCGTGGTCGATTCTCGCGCGGCACCCGTATCACCGCGACTGATGCCCGCCGCCGTCTACCTGGCTTCGCGCAGCCCGCGCCGACGGGAGCTGCTGAAGCAGATCGGCATCAAGTTCGATCCCCTGCTGCTGCGACTGGCGTCGCCGCGCGGCCCGGACATTGACGAAGGACAGCATGACGGCGAATCGCCGGCCGAATACGTCGAGCGCACGGCGCGCGAGAAGGCCGCGTTCGGTCTCGAAGTGCTGGCGATGCGTTCGATGCTGTTCCGTCCGGTACTGGCGGCCGACACCATCGTGATCGTCGATGACCGCGTCCTGGCGAAACCGACGAATCCCGACCAGGCCGCCGAGTTCCTGCGCACACTCTCGGGCCGCACGCACGAGGTCCGTACCGCCGTCGCCCTCGCGATCCAGGGGCCGCTGCTGAGCGCCACCTCGGTGTCGACCGTCACGTTCCGCCCTCTCGAAGAAGCCGAGATCAAGCGCTACTGCGCGACCACCGAGCCGTACGACAAGGCCGGCGGCTACGGTATCCAGGGTCTCGCCGCCGTGTTCGTCGAGCGCATCGAAGGCAGTTATACGGGCGTGATGGGACTGCCGCTGTTCGAGACCGGCACGGATGCTGGCGCAGGCGGGAATCAAGGTGCTCGTAACGCCATCAGGCGTAGCGAGCGTCGGATCGATCTTCGGCGGCCGCTGCTCCGCTGCCGCCGCCACCCGCTACAGTTCGGTCAATGCATGCCACGCCCCCTCCGACTTGGGGGGTGACATTGCCCTCGTCATGTTCGAACATCCTCACGAGTTTCGATCGCAGCTGCTCTTGAAGCTCATCGCCTGAAACTTCAAAACGACGAGAGAAGCCGGACAATGCACAGAACCGACGCGGCCCGGATTGGTGAAGGTCCATGCAGCACTGCTGCTGGCGGCCGCGGTGATCGATGGCGCTGATCGGCTGGTCCGCCAGCGCGTATTTCGTCCCGTCGCTGTGTCTACTTCTTCAGGCCCTGCTGCTGTGGCGCGGCCGCGGGTTCGGCGCTGTTCCGCTGGATCATCGTCGTCAACCAGGTCGCCGGCCTGGTACTGATCCTCGTGCTCTGGCTCGGCGACGGCCTGGGCGACACCAAGCTCGACATCGCCGGGGTGATGCTGCTGGCTGAACCTGCTGTGCGGCGGCCCGCTGATGTCGATCCTCGCCGTGGCAATACTGCCGGCGCTGCACAAGGGCCGGCGGCTCTTCGACTGGTTTCACCCCCAGGCCGCCTGAGCGACGATGAAACCGACCAACCACTTCCTTGCCACCTGGCTCGGCGCTTCGTTGCTTGCCGCGACCCTCGCGCTGCCGTGCGCAGCGCACGGGCAGCCTCGTTCACCGGCAAGGTGACGCTGCCGGACGGCAAGCCCGCCTTCGGTGCAATGGTCACCGTATTCAACGCGGACAAGACCACGCGCCAGACGGTCTACACCGCCGCCGACGGCAGCTATGCGATCCGCACGCCTTACGCCGGCAAGCTCGACGTGCGCGCGCGGCTCGCGAACTACGACGACCAGACCGTGAGCGTGGAGTCGACGGCCGACACCGGTCCGACTCGATCTGGCACTGAAGGCCTTCGCGTCGAAGGCCTCCGCCTCGGACGCGCTGTCGGCCTCGGCCCACAACGCGAAGCTCGACTGGTCGTCCGCGTCGGACCGGGCGGCTTTCGTCAGCCAGTGCAACTTCTGCCACCAGATCGGGAACGCCACGACGCGGATGCCGCGCAGCCATGAAGGATGGATCGGCGACGATCCGCAAGATGGAAGGAATCCTGGCAATGGTGACGCGCTGGCAGAAGGAGACTCTTCGCCGACGTCTTCACCCGCGGCTTCAACGGCCAGCCGGTCGAGGCGACGCACGACTACGGTGCGACCGCCGAACTGGCACGCGCCAAGGTCGAGGAATGGCTGGTCGGCGATCCGCTGTCGTTCATTCACGACATGGACGTCGCCGAGGACGGCCTGTTCTACGGCACCGACGAGGGCCACGACAAGCTGCACATCCTCGACCCGAAGACCGGCAAGATCGAGGTCGTCGCGCAGCCGGACATCGATCTGCCGCGCGGCGGCAAGTTCTCGGGCATGGAGCTGCCGATCGGCGTGTTCAGCGGCAAGCACGGTCCGCACAGCATGGGACAGACCTCGGACGGGCGCATCTGGATCACCAACTCGCTGTCGTCGACGCTGCAATCGTTCGACCCGAAGACGAAGCAGTTCAAGGTCTACCCGGTGCCGAACGACGCGCTCTACCCGCACACGGTGCGCGTCGACCGCAACGACATCGTCTGGTTCACGATCGTCGCCTCCAACCAGCTCGGCCGCTTCGACCCGAAGACCGAGCAGATGACGGTCATGCGCCTGCCGCACAACGGCTTCTGGCGCTGGCTCACGCGACATGCTGTTCCCGACGCTGCTGCGCATCTCGTCCTGGTTTCCCGACAACGCGCTGCTGCTGCAGTTCTCGCACCACCGTTTCCTCGGCTACGAGGTGCTGGCGTTCCCGTACGGCATCGACGTCAACCCGAAGGACGGCAGCATCTGGTACGCGAAGCTGTACGCGAACAAGATCGGTCGCGTCGACCCGAAGACGATGCAGGTGCAGGAGTTCGACACGCCGCTGCGCGGCCCGCGCCGCCCGCGCTTCGACGCCGACGGCATCCTCTGGATCCCGTCGTTCGACGAAGGCGCGCTGATGCGCTTCGACCCGGCGACCGCGAAATTCGGACTCGTGGAAGGTGCCGGGCGTCGCGCCGGGCGAGTACGAGACGCCGTATGCGCTGAACGTCTGGCGCCCGACCGGCGAGGTGTGGATGGCAGCGAACAACTCCGATCGGGTGCTGCGCTTCAGCCCGTCGACGAAGACATTCCAGAGCTACCCGAGCCCGACGCGCGTGACCTTCCTGCGCGACTTCGCGTTCACCAAGGACGGCCGCGTCTGCTCGTCGCAGTCGAACCTGCCCGCCTACGCGATCGAGGACCAGCGCCCCTCCTACCTCTGCATCGACCCGACCGGCGGCGAGAAGGATCGCACGTCGTTGAAGTAGCGCCTCGGACGTATGTGAGTCGAGGTCGTCCTCGTGTCGCTTTCGATCGATATACGCGCCCGCCTGTTCAACCTCCCGGATCACGGATTGCCCTACGTACCAGCGGCATACGGAAACTTTGAAGCGCGGCGAAATGCGATGCGATTCGGACCGCAAGAACGGCATTCCGTGCTGTTCGAATCGGCGGATTCGTTCAATTCTTCTTCGGTGTCCCACTAAGCTTTCGCCAGGCCCATTTCAGGATTCGCCCATGCGACTGCAGGACTTCAAAGTGCTGACCTTTGACGTCGTCGGGACGTTGATCGATTTCGAGCGCGGGATGCTCGACTATCTCCGTTCTGTCGCGCCCGCGAGCGCAGTCGGCGATGACGACTTCCTTGCTGCCTACCGCAAGGCGCGGAAGATGGCCGGGACGCTCGCGTACCCCGACGACCTCGAACGGGTCTGGCATGCGATTGCGCCGGGCCTGAGTCTCCCCGACAGCGCGGCGACGGCCCGGGGGTTCCGGGATTCAGTGCGCGACTGGCCGGCTTTCCCCGATTCGGCCGCAGCACTGCAGCGACTGCGAAGGCGCTTCAGGCTTGTCACGATGACGAACGCGCAGAACTGGGCGCTCGCGCACTTCTCGCGCACGCTCGACCGGCCGTTCGACCTCGAGTTGAGCTGCGATGACGCGCTGTGCGAGAAGCCCGATCCGCGCTACTTCGCCTATGCGCGCGGCCGTTACGAAGGTGCCTGGGGCTGGCGGCAGCCCGACAACCTGCACGTCGCCCAGAGCCAGTACCACGACATCGGCATCGCGAAGAAGCTCGGCATCGCCACCTGCTGGATCGAGCGTCGGTATGGCCTGAAGGACTCCGGAGGCACGATCGAATCGGAACACACGGCACCTAATTACCACTTTCGCACGCTGGCTGAACTGGCCGACGCTGTCGACGCGAATCGCTGAGGCGCCGTGTCGATCGCCGTCGATGACCTCTTGCCGGACCTCGTCGCGCTGCGGCGCGACCTGCACGCGCACCCGGAACTGGCCTTCGAGGAGCGCCGTACCGCCGGCATCGTCGCTGCGGCGCTGCAGGCTGCTCGGCCTGGAAGTGCACGAGGGAATGGCCGGCACCGGCGTGGTCGGCACGCTGCGCAACGGCCATAGCGCGCGCTGCATCGGCCTGCGCGCCGACATGGATGCGCTGCCGATGTCCGAGCAGTCGCGCCTCGCGCATGCAAGCCTTCATGCCGGCGTCCATCACGGTTGTGGCCACGACGGCCACACCGCGATGCTGCTCGGCGCGGCGCGGCAGCTCGCACGCACGCGACGCTTCGACGGCACGGTGCACTTCATCTTCCAGCCGGCCGAGGAAGGCCGCGGTGGTGCGCGCGTGATGATCGAGCAGGGCCTGTTCGAGCGCTTCCCTTGCGACGCGGTCTACGCACTGCACAACTGGCCGGAGCTGCCGCTGGGCCACGCGCAGACGCGGACGCGGGCCCGATCATGGCCGCGGCAGACCGCTTCGACATCGTGCTGCGCGGCCGCGGCGGCCACGCAGCGCAGCCGCACGCGCACGCCCGATGTGCTGCTCGCGGCGAGCCAGCTTGTCGTTCAGCTGAACACGATCGTCGCGCGGCGCATCGATCCGGCCGATTCGGCTGTGCTGTCGGTTACCCGCGTGCAGGGCGGGCACAGCCACAACGTGTTGCCCGCCGAAGCGACCGTCACCGGCACGGTGCGCAGCTTCGACGCCTCGGTGCAGGACCGCATCGAGGCTTCGCTGCGTGATGCGGCCGCCGGTATTGCGGTCGTCGCACGGCATCGTGGCCGAAGTGACCTACAACCGCTACTACCCGGCGAACGATCAACACCGGCCCCGAGGCTGCGCTCGCGCTCCAGGCAGCCGAGGCCGCGGGCCTGCAGTCGAGCGTCGCGGTGCGACCGGCATTCACCTCGGAGGATTTCGCCTTCCTGCTGCGCGAGCGTCCCGGTGCATATCTCTGGCTTGGCCAGGGGCGCGGCGAGACCGGTGCCGATCGCCCGCTGCACCACCCCTGCTACGACTTCAACGACGAAGCGCTGCCCTACGGCGTACGCTGGTTCTGCGCCGTCGCCGAACGCTCGCTCGCGCCTCGACCCTTCCAAGCGAATCCAACATGAGCATCACCGTCCTTCGCCAAACCGCCACGCTGACCAGCCTGCAGGATCAAGGCACGCCGGCCCGACCGAAGAGCGCCCCGCCGTGCCGCCTGAGCGGCATCGATGTTTCGCTCGCTGGTGCGGGTGACAACGGCTGCGGCGTCTGGGAATGCACGCCGGGCCGCTTCGAGCGCCAGCTCGACCAGGCCGAGGTGATGCACATCGTCGCCGGCCGCGGCGCGTTCACGCCCGCCAGCGGCGAGCCGATCGAGTTCCGCGCCGGCGACACGCTGTTCTTCCCGGCGCACACGCGCGGCGAATGGCGCATTGACGAGACGCTGCGCAAGGTGTTCGTGGTGATGGCGATGGGCTGACGCGAGGCGATCAAGGAACGGCAGCCCTGATGCTGCCGACCACGTCTTCCAGCGCCACCACGAAATCGTCGAGCTCGCTCTTGCGCACGTAGACATGCGGAGAGACCCTCAGTCCGCGTACGTGTCGGACCTCGCGGTATTTCACATGCACGTGATGCCGCTCTCGCAACTCGCGCTCGATGGTCTTCGAGTCGACACCGTCGAACGAGAACAGCGCGACGCCTGCCAAATGCTCGGTATCAATGGGCGTGTGTAATCTGAACCCCGGAATCGCCTGCGCACGCCGCACCCAATGAAGCGTCAGCTCGCGCAGGCGCGCATGGAAGGCGGAAGTGCCGATCGCCTGATGAAACTGGATCGCCGGCGCGATGCCGGCCTGCAATGCCGAGTTGTAGGTGCCGAGGTTCCAGTGGTCGAACTTGTCGATGCGCAACGGCGGCGGATCGAAAGGGGCCAGCAGGGGCCAGCTGCAGTCGATGCGGTCTTCCTTGACGGCGAGCATGCCGTTGCCCACTGGTGCGCCCAGCCACTTATGCAGGCTGGTGGCGAGGTAGTCGCAATCCAGGTCGCGGAAGCTCACAGGCATCTGGGCAAAGCTCTGCGCGGCATCCACGACAGTGGCGACGTCATGCGCGCGCGCCAGTCTGCATAAGCGCGCGGCGGGCAGGACACGCCCCGTCCAATGAAACATGTGGGTGAGCTGCATCACGCGCGTGCGCTTGGTGATCCGCGCCTCGTACGCAGCGAAGATCGCATCGTCGTCGTCCATCAGGTCGAAATCGACACCGACGACCTCGATGCCCTCGCGCTGCGCGCGTTGCGCCCACGCGGCGCGCACGCTCGGATAGTCCCAGGCAGACACCAGCACCTGGTCGCCTTCGGCGAGCGGAATGCCGAAAATCGCCGTGCACAGCGCTTCGGTGGAGTTGCGGTTGAGGGCGATCTCGCTGGGTTTGCACACCGCCAATGCCGCGAGTTGCCGCTTGACATCCGGCAGAGCAGCATCGAGCCTGCTCCACATGTTGACGTCCGGGTTGCGGTTGATCAGGCGGTACGCCTCGATCACGGCCTGCTCCACGACGAGCGGCGGCGGACTGACCGCCGCATTGTTCAAGTTCAACAACGGTTGTTGCGCCGGGTAGCCAGCCCGCACGCTTTCCCAGCGTGCTGCGTCGAATAGGTGCTCTGTCGACATCGATTCCGACTCCGCGTCTAGTTCCGCATCACGAGGCGCATGCGACATCAAGCCGGCAACGCCACCTTCTGCACGAAGCGCGTGATCGAGAATGGTTCGATCGGCGTCGTTGTCGCGCCGGTTGCGATCAGCTCGGCCATCACCTCGCCGACACCCGGTCCGATCGCGAAGCCTTCGCCGTTGAAGCCGAACGCATAGTGCACGCCGGGGGTGGTCGCGCTGTGGCCGATGATCGGCTGCCAGTCGGCGGTGTAGCCCTCGATGCCGCTCCAGACGCGAATCAGCTGCACGTGCGCGAACGCGGGTACGAAGCGGCGCAGTTCACGCAGCTGGCGCAGCGTGTTGTCGGGCTTCACGTACGCGCGGATCGGCCCGGGCAATGCCGGCCCCTTGAGCCCGCCGCCGAAGACGACGTTGCCGCGGCGGATCTGGCGGAAGTACAGGCCTTCGGTCTCGATCGGCGACGAGAGCCCGATCGACGGACCGATCGCGTACGGCAGCGGCTCG
>CAVPGM010000003.1:0-43380 GCA_963703945.1 uncultured beta proteobacterium
GAGGGACGGGGAAATAAGCGAAGCAATCCGCAAAGCCGCTACGGCGTAGCCGGCGGGGAATCCGGCAATTGACTTTCGTTTTGGTTCGCTCCTAGGATCGCTTGCTCGTCGGGTTTCATCCGGTTCGGCAAGCCGCACGGGGACTGCCGACCACCCCGACAAGAAGAAGATCGACAAGAAAACAGCGAAGGAGACGCAATGCGAAGACACCGACTGTCACTTTTCTTTGCGGCAGCTGCGACGGCGTTGGGGGTCGCCTCGACGGCGCACGCCGATATGGATGCGGCCAAGAAATGGGTCGAGAAGGAATTCCAGCCCTCGACCCTGACCAAGGAGCAGCAGCTCAAGGAGATGGAGTGGTTCATCAACGCGGCCAAGCCGTACAAGGGCATGGAGATCAACGTGCTGTCGGAGACCATCCCGACGCACGAGTATGAGTCCAAGACCCTGGCCAAGGCGTTCGAGGAAATCACCGGCATCAAGGTCAATCACCAGGTGCTCGGCGAGGGCGAGGTCGTGCAGGCGGTGCAGACGCAGATGCAGACCAACCGCAATCTGTACGACGGCTACATCAACGACTCGGACCTGATCGGCACGCACTCGCGCCTGCAGTCGGCCGTCAACCTGACCGACTGGATGGCGGGTGAGGGCAAGGACGTCACACTGCCGACGCTGGACGTGAAGGACTTCATCGGCATTTCATTCACGACCGGCCCCGACGGCAAGATCTGGCAGTTGCCCGACCAGCAGTTCGCCAACCTGTACTGGTTCCGCTACGACTGGTTCAAGCGCCCCGAGATCCGCAAGGCGTTCAAGGACAAGTACGGCTACGAGCTGGGCGTGCCGGTCAACTGGTCGGCATATGAAGACATCGCCGAGTTCTTCAGCGTGCAGGTCAAGCAGATCGACGGCAAGCGCATCTACGGCCACATGGACTACGGCAAGCGCGCGCCGGATCTGGGCTGGCGCATGACCGATGCGTGGCTGTCGATGGCGGGCGCGAGTTCCAAGGGCCTGCCCAATGGCCGCCCGATCGACGAGTGGGGCATCCGCATGGAAATCGGGTCGTGCAATCCGTCTGGCGCGTCGGTCTCGCGCGGCGGCGAAACTAACGGCCCGGCGTCGGTGTACGCGATCCGCAAGTGGGACGAATGGCTGCGCAAGTACGCGCCGCCGGGCGCGGCCGACTACGACTTCTACCAGTCGCTGCCGGCACTGTCTCAGGGCAATGTGGCGCAGCAAATCTTCTGGTACACGGCCTTCACGTCGGAGATGGTCAAGTCCAGCAAGGAAGGCAACAACACGGCCGATGAAAAGGGCATGCCGCTGTGGCGGATGGCGCCGTCGCCCAAGGGTCCGTACTGGGAAGAGGGCATGAAGCTCGGTTACCAGGACGCCGGCTCGTGGACACTCTTCAGGTCCACTCCGCTCGACCGTCGCAAGGCTGCGTGGCTGTATGCGCAGTTCACGGTGTCGAAGACGGTGGACGTGAAGAAGAGCCATGTCGGGCTGACCTTCATCCGCGACAGCACGGTGCGCCACCAGTCGTTTACCGAGCGTGCGCCCAAGCTCGGTGGCCTGGTCGAGTTCTACCGCTCGCCGGACCGCGTGATGTGGACGCCGACCGGTATCAACGTGCCCGACTATCCCAAGCTCGCGCAACTGTGGTGGCAGAACATCGGTGACGTGAACTCCGGTGCGTTCACGCCGCAGCAGGCGATGGACCGCCTGGCCGGTGAGATGGACGACGTCATGGCGCGCATGCAGGTGGCCGATGAGAAGGCCAAGACCTACGGCGGCTGCGGCCCGCGCCTGAACCCGAAGAAGGACCCGAAGGAGTGGCTCGGCAAGCCCGACGGTCCCAAGGCCAAGCTGGCCAACGAGAAGCCGAAAGGCGTCACCGTCGACTATGACGAGCTGATCAAGCGCTGGACGGTCAAGAAATAGCGGGAGGTTTCCCCCGCGCGCATCGAACGCCCGTTTTCCCTCTGTCTCGTAGCACGGGGCAGAGGGAGAAGGGCTGGCTCGGATAATCTGCAGCACCATGAGCCTCGCACTGAAGGATGTCGTGCTGCGCGTTGAAGGGCAGACGCACATCCACGCGACGAGCGTCGAACTCGCGCCCAGGGGCTTCAACATTCTGTTGGGAACGACGCTGGCCGGCAAGACGACGTTGATGCGCCTGATGGCCGGTCTGCTTAAGCCCACGTCCGGTGAGATCTGGTTCAACGGCAAGAACGTGACCGGCGTGCCGGTGCGCGAACGTCGGGTGGCGATGGTCTACCAGCAGTTCATCAACTACGGACACCTCACGGTCTACGACAACATCGCGTCGCCGTTGCGAGTTGCGGGTGTGAGTGCTGCGCAGACGAAGGAACGCGTTGGACGCATCGCCGAACTGCTGCAGCTTTCGCCGTTGCTCGACCGGCGCCCGGCCGAGCTGTCGGGCGGTCAGCAGCAACGCACGGCGCTGGCCCGTGCTTTGGTGAAGGACGCCGACCTGGTGCTGCTCGACGAGCCGCTCGCCAACCTCGATTACAAGTTGCGTGAGGGCCTGCGCGATGAACTGCCGCGGCTCTTCGCCAATCGTGATTGTACGGTCGTGTACGCGACGACGGAACCTGCCGAGACGCTGCTGCTCGGCGGCCACACGGCGACGCTGCACGAGGGCGCGATCACCCAGTTCGGCTCGACTCAGGACGTGTATCGCCGCCCGGTCGACCTCACAAGCGCGCAAGTGTTCTCCGATCCACCGATCAACACGGCGCCGGTGGTGAAGCGTGGCGCGCGGATCGAGATCAGCAACGTGGTGGGCTGGAACGTCGATGGACAACTGGCAGCGCTGGCCGACGGCGCGTACACGCTCGGGCTGCGGCCACATCATGTGCAGCCGGTGGCGCCGAGCGAGCATGCGGGCGTAAATGTCGACCCGATTTTCGACGGCGTGCGGGTCAGCGGAAAGGTGTCGGTCGCCGAGATCAGCGGGTCGGAGAGCGTCGTGCACTTCGACCTGCATGAGCTCGGGTGGGTGTCGCAGTCGCACGGCGTGCACCGCTTCGCCGTCGGCGCGACGGCCGGCTTCAGGCTCGACGTCGCGCACGGCCTCTATTTCAACGCCGCCGGCCGCTGTGTCAGCGCGGGCGGCGGCGCCATGGCGGGGTAGCGATGGCGCGGATCGGCTTGAAGAACGTGCGGCACAGCTACCGCGAGCATCCGGCCAATGATGCGGACTGGGCGGTGAAGCGCCTGGACGTCGAATGGGCCGAAGGCAGCGCCAACGCGCTGCTCGGTCCGTCGGGCTGCGGCAAGACCACGCTGCTGAACATCATCTCGGGCCTGTTGCGACCGACCGAAGGGGCCGTGTTCTTCGATGACCGCGACGTGACCGCTGCACCGCCGGACGCGCGCAACATTGCGCAGGTGTTCCAGTTCCCGGTCGTGTACGACACGATGAGCGTGTTCGACAACCTGGCGTTCCCGCTGCGCAATCGCGACATTCCCGCCGCGCAAGTCGACAAGCGAGTGCGGGAGATCGCCGCGCTGCTCGACCTGGAGCCGATGCTGATGCAGCGCGCGGCCGGCCTGACGGCCGACGGCAAGCAGAAGATTTCGCTCGGACGGGGACTGGTGCGCGACGATGTCAACGTGATCATGTTCGACGAGCCGCTGACCGTGATCGACCCGCATCTGAAGTGGCGGCTGCGCGGCAAGCTCAAGGAACTGCACCAGCGGCTGCGCCCGACGATGATCTACGTGACGCACGACCAGACCGAGGCGCTGACGTTCGCCGATCAGGTGCTGGTGATGAACGAGGGCACCGTCGTGCAGTCGGGTACACCGGTCGAGTTGTTCGAGCGGCCGCGGCACACCTTCGTCGGCCACTTCATCGGGTCGCCCGGCATGAACGTGCTGCCGGCCACGTTCGACAATGGGGTGGCCCGATTCGCGGGCCACGTGGTCGAGATCGCGTCGCCGCTGAAGGCCCCGCAGGACGGTGCGCGGCTCGAGATCGGCGTGCGTCCGGAGTTTGTCAGGTTCGCGGAAAACGGTATCGCCGTGCGCATTCTCAAGGTGGCCGACAGCGGTCGTTACCGCATCGTCGATACGGTGGCAGATGCTCAGCCGCCGGCGACGGCGACGATCATCAAGATGCTGGTGGCCGAAGGAACGGCGCTGCCGTCCGGGCGTGCATTTCTGAAATTCGATCCGGCATACACGCAGCTGTACGTCGATGGCTGGATCGCGGGCTGACTCGTGGCCTCTAACAGTCAATTCAAGAGTGCTTTGCGTGCCTGGGCGGCCGCCTGCTTTGTCGCTCACCTTGCGCGTATGCGTCGGCTACGCGACGCGGCTCGCTTCGCGCATCCGGCTCGCCCAGACACGCCTTTCACTCCCGAATCGACTGTTACAGGCCACTAGCCGTGAACAACAGGACCGTCAATCAGAAAGCCTGGTGGCTGGTCGTGCCGGTCGTCGTGCTGGTCGCGTTCAACGCGGTCATCCCGCTGATGACGGTGGTCAACTACTCGGTGCAGGAAACCTTCGGCGAGAACGTGTTCTTCTTCGAAGGCGTCAAATGGTTCGAGCAGATCCTGCGCTCGCCGCGCTTTCATGAATCGCTGCAGCGGTCACTGCTGTTCACGGCAATCGTCCTTGCGATCGAGGTACCGCTGGGCGTGGCGATCGCGTTGACGATGCCGCGCAAAGGGCCGTGGGTGTCGGTGTGCCTGGTGCTGATGGCGATGCCGCTCTTGATCCCCTGGAATGTCGTCGGGGCGATGTGGAACATCCTGGCGCTGCCCGATATCGGCCTGCTCGGACACACGCTGAACGCGATGGGAATCGACTACAACTTCACGCGCCAGCCGTTGGCGGCGTGGGCCACGCTGATCGCGATGGATGTCTGGCACTGGACCTCGCTCGTCGTGCTGCTCGCCTACGCGGGGCTGTCGGCGATCCCGGACGCCTACTACCAGGCGGCGAAGATCGACGGCGCATCGCGCTGGGCGGTGTTCCGCTACATCCAGCTGCCGAAGATGAAGCGCGTGCTGACGATCGCCATCCTGCTGCGCTTCATGGACAGCTTCATGATCTACACGGAGGCGATCGTCGTCACCGGCGGCGGACCGGGCAACTCGACCACGGTGCTGTCGATCGACCTGGTCAAGATCGCGCTCGGCCAGTTCGACCTCGGACCGGCGGCGGCGATGTCGCTGATCTACTTCCTGATCATCCTGCTGCTGTCGTGGATCTTCTACACCGTCATGACGCGGGACGAACAGTGAGAGCCCCCACGCTCACTGCGTTCGCTGCCCCCGCGGGGGCGCAGGCCTCCCTTGGGGCGGCCCGGCGAGAGGCCTGGTGAGAGCCCCCACGCGCATTCCGTTCGCTGGGGGTCGGCGATGAAGCGCTACGCCTGGCTCGTGCCCGCGCTGTACATCGTGTTCGTCCTGCTGCCGATCTACTGGCTGCTGAACATGTCGTTCAAGACCACCAACGAGATCCTCGGGTCGTTCACGCTGTGGCCGCAGGAATTCACGCTCGACAACTACCGCAAGATCTTCACCGATCCGACCTGGTATCGCGGCTACCTGAATTCGATCAGCTACGTCGTCATCAACACGGTGCTGTCGGTCACGGTGGCGCTGCCGGCGGCGTATGCGTTCTCGCGCTACCGCTTTCTGGGCGACAAGCACCTGTTCTTCTGGTTGCTGACCAATCGCATGGCGCCGCCCGCCGTGTTCGCCCTGCCATTTTTCCAGTTGTATTCGGCGATCGGGCTGTTCGACACCCGCCTGGCGGTTGCGCTGGCGCACTGCCTGTTCAACATTCCGCTGGCGGTCTGGATCCTGGAAGGCTTCATGTCGAGCGTGCCGAAGGAACTGGACGAGACGGCGTTCGTCGACGGCTATCCGTTCTGGCGCTTCTTCGTGCGCATCTTCATTCCGACCATCGCGGCCGGCATCGGCGTGGCGGCGTTCTTCTGCTTCATGTTCTCCTGGGTGGAACTGTTGCTGGCGAAGACGCTGACTGCGGTCGAGGCCAAGCCGATCGCCGCGACGATGACGCGCACCGCGAGCACGTCGGGTTACGAGCTGGGACTGCTGGCCGCGGCGGGTGCGCTGACGATCGTGCCGGGCGCGTTCGTCATCTATTTCGTTCGCAACTACATTGCCAAGGGCTTCGCCCTCGGCCGAGTTTGAGATCAGACCATGACGCCGGCGCCTGCTGTTGGAATCGGACTCGGATGGATGGCGTGGACGTGGCAGACGGCCGCGTTTTTCATCGTCATCGGGCTGCTGCTGCTCGGCATGGCGGTTTGGGAATGGCGCGCGCCGGGCGGAGCGCCGCGGCGCGGTGTGCTGGGCATCGTCACTACGCGCGGCGACCGACTGTTCATCTCATTGCTGTCAGCCGCCTACGTCCACCTGATCTGGCTCGCGCTGGTCCCCGCGCCGTTGTGGGGCGCGACGCTGCTGTCGGCCGGGCTTGCCGTGGCGGTGTTCCGCAAGGTCTGAGCTACTTTCGCCCGCGCGGCTGGCGCCTTCGGCGATAGCAGCCATGTCGCTGGTGTTTCTTCTTCGTGCAACGCCAATCTGTTCGCCAATGCGCGACTATGCTTGAATCGCTACCCCGCAAGTATCGACGGAAGGCGTGATGCGTCGCGTGCTAGTGGTGTTGGCGCTGGCCTTTTGTTCTCTGTCATCGACCAACGGGTAGTTCCAGCGAAGCCTGGCTAGAAAGGTTGTTGCGTAGGAGACCTCTGCATGTCCACGACGTACGCAGACACGATGACCGAGGTGCAGGTCGATCTCGGCGTCCTTAACAAACGCATCACCGAGTTCGCGCAGGACCCGCTGGCAGATGTCCTGGCGCAACTCGAGCCAGGCGATCTCGACCTCATTGCCGTGCGCGATCCGGACCTCGCATCGCGGTTGTTAGCGGCACAACAGCGGGCAGAAGCCCTCGCGCTCGATGCTTTTGCGCTCAACGATTACGACAGCGTCGAAATGGCGCTGTATCTCATCGATCTGTGCCCGGCGGAAGCATTGATCGGGCTCGCGGAAATCGCAGGGTCGTCGCGGCAGTTGTGGGCGCTCGGTGAGTGTTTGCTCGGGCGCTTTCCGGACGTCCTCGACGATCCGGACCGCGCGCTGGGGGCAGAGGCCGGCTCGCGTTTCGATACCCTGCTGCAGGTCATCAGCTTCATAGCGCTGGACGCACCGCGGCCGCGCGACCCGGATGAGATCGAGCCGGCACGCACCACAGCGCCGGGCACCCCGCCCAACGTAAATCTGTACGACACGGTCATCGTGCACGGAACCTATGCCAAGTCGGAAACGTGGTGGCGCCAGCAGCCGGGCGACCGGAACTTCTGGGCCTACATCCACGATTTGTGTCCGGACCTGTACGGCGAAGGCAAGGAGTTCCGGTGGTCGGGAAAGAACGCTAATCCCGAACGAGAGCAGGGCGCGCGTGACTTCATTGATTGGTGGAATTCGGTTGGCGCTCCGAAATCATTGCAGGTCATCGCTCACAGTCATGGCTGCAACGTCGTCTACCTGGCCTGCGTGATGGAACCGCGGCTGCGCATCGCCAACATGGTTGCGCTCGGCGGGCCGGTGCGGACGTGGTACCCACCGCCGATCGGCAGCGGCCGGATCGAACGCCTCCACAACGTCTATTCGCGCTTCGACCCGATCCAGATCGGCGGCAGCTGGGGTGGGCAGCGCGGAGAAGGGCGCACACTCGCCGACAGCGTCAACATCACCAACTATCACGTGCCGTGGCAGAACCCCAAGACCAAAGTTCTCGTCGTGCAGCATCATCACCTGCATGAGGAAATCGTCTGGCACGACAACGGCCTGGCGAACAAGACGATTCTTTAGCGAGGTACTTCAGATGCCATCGGTGGAAATCACACTGCCTGACCTGGAATCGGGCGTGGACGTTGAGATCTCGAAAGAGAATTTGCACGCCGTTCAGGCGATCTACTTTGCTTACATGCTGGAGCAGATGCGCATGTTCCAAGTGGTGGAGCGCATCGTGGAGCTTTACCAGCAAGGCATGTTGCCACTCGGTCGAGGGTCGAACGCACAGTCACCAAGGCGCGGCGAGGACGTCCAAAGCGATCCACTCCAGCGCGCGCGCCCCGTGTGTAGCAGCAGCCCGGCTGCCTGCCGCCGGCAGAAGAAAGCCCTGTCAGGGCCGGGCTTTGCTTGCTTCCCTTGCGGCGAGATCCCCGATCAATCGTCGGTGACGTAGTCCGTCAGGGCGACCCACTTGCCGTTCTGAATCTGCGACAGTCGCGCGCGGGTCGTGCCGAGGTGCCTGGTCTTCGAGAATGACATCGCATCGGCGCCGAACATGTCACGAGGTGTGTAGTGCTTTTCCATCGCCGCGATGAAGCTCTCGGTGGTCAGGTTCGGCCCTGCGCTGAGGGCCACTTTCTCGAAGTGACTGATCACCGTGTAACCGTATGCCGAAAAGAGGGTGGCATCCTCGCCGAACTTCGCCTTGTACCGCTGCAGAAAGTCGCGCACGTTCTTCGAAGGATCGTCGGGATACGGGATGTTGGTTGTGTTCATGGTGTAGAAGCCTTCCGTCACCTTGCCCCCGAGCTTGTGGATGAGGGTGTCGTAGCTCGCCGTGCTGCCCATGAAGTCGACGTTCCATCCAATCTTGCGCGCTTCGGCAATGGAGCCGATGGTCTCGCGAATAATGGTGCCGAGCACGACGAGATCGCAGTTCGCGTTGCGCAGCCGCTGGATCTGCGATGAGAAGTCGGTGGCGCCGCGCTTGAAGGTGGTCCGTTCGGCGAGCGATTTGCCGCTTTCCTTCAGACCCGCCTCGACGCCCTGCGCGATTTCCTGGCCGAAGTCGTCGTCCTGGTAGAGCACGCAGACGTTCTTGTAGCCCTTGGTCTTGATCATGTACTTGGTGCCCACCCGCACCTGGTCGTAAT
Organism: uncultured beta proteobacterium; assembly: GCA_963703945.1. Taxonomy (GTDB): domain Bacteria; phylum Pseudomonadota; class Gammaproteobacteria; order Burkholderiales; family Burkholderiaceae_F; genus JALORV01. Next base: position 8,966 of record CAVPGM010000003.1, read on the forward strand.
ACGGCGCCGCGAACGACCACTTGAGGGGCGAGAGCGGTTCATACATCTGGCGCGCGGCGGTGAGCGGCAGGAAATTGAGCACGTTCTTTTCGAACTGGACCGGCATCGCGGCGAGGTTCACCGCCGTACCGATCGTGCCGACCACGGCGAAGACCTGGTCGCTCTGCACGAGCTTCTGGGCGGCCAGCACACCCTTCTTCGGGTCGTAGCCGCTGTCCTCGACGATCAGCTTCAGCTTCCGCCCGTTGATGCCACCCGCCTCGTTGATCTCGTCGATGTGCATGCGCATGCCGTTGACGAGCGGCTTGGAGTAGCTGGCCAGCGGGCCCGACATGTCCTGGATGGAGCCCAGGACAATTTCGTTCTTGGTCACGCCTTGGGTGGCGATCGCCTGCCCGGCGACTAGCCAGGTAGCGGCGAGCACCGCGGTCAGAATCTTCTTCATCGTTCCCCCTCCGTTGTGCGCGGCTCGCGCGGGGCCAGCATTGGCACTGCTATCCCGTTGGCGCCGCTGTAGGTTTGGCGTACATGCTTTCGATCAGATTCGCGTACTTCTGATTCACGAACTTGCGCTTCAGCTTCATCGTCGGTGTCAGTTCCTCGTCCTCGGCGGTGAGCTGCTGCTCGATCAGCCGAAAGGTCTTGATCTGCTCGATGCGCGCGAACTGGCGGTTTACTTTATCGACCTCCTCCCGGATCAGTGTCTGTACCTCGGCGGCGCGGCACAGGCTGCCGTAGTTGGTGAACGGAATGTCGCGGTCCTGCGCGAAACGCTCGACGTTTTCCTGGTCGATCATGATAAGAGCGACGAGGTACGACCTCTTGTCCCCGATCACGACCGCGTCGGTGATGTACGGGCTGAACTTGAGCTGGTTTTCGATCTCCGAAGGCGTCACGTTCTTGCCGCCCGCGGTGATGATGATGTCCTTCATCCGGTCGGTGATCCGGAAGAAGCCGTCGGCGTCGACCGTGCCGACGTCGCCGGTGCGCAGCCAACCGCCCTGCAGCGCCTCGGCGGTCTTCTCCGGCTGGTTGAGGTAACCCATGAAGACGTTGTCGCCGCGCACGACGAACTCGCCCTCTTCGGTGAGTGTCACCTCGTTGTACGGCGCCGCCGGACCGATGGACCCGGGTTTGATTTTGCCGATCGGCGTAATGGTGGCGATGCCGCAGCACTCCGTCTGGCCCCACACCTCGGCCATTGGCACGCCAAGCGAGAGGTACCAGCGCACGAGATCGGGCGAGATCGGTGCGGCACCGGTGACGAGCAGGCGGGCGCGGTCGATGCCGATCATCCGGCGGACGTTGGCGAGACACACGACGTCCCAAAAGCGATAGGCGAGCTTGAGCGATGCGGGAACCGGCTCGCCGGCGACGACGCGGTCAGCGACGCGGCCGCCGCATGCGACCGCGCGCTTGTAGGCCCATTTCTCGAGCCATGTACCTTCCGCCACCGCGATCTGCACGCCGGAGTAGAACTTCTCCCAGACGCGGGGCACGGCCCCGAAATGCGTCGGCTGAATCTCGCGCACGTTTTCCGGCACCGTCTGCGGGTGCTCGACGAAGTTGATGCGCGCACCGTCGTACAGCGAGATGTACGAACCCACCACCCGCTCGGCGACATGGCACAGCGGCAGGAACGCGATCCGCTCGTCTCGCTCGTCCAGGGCGCCGGCACGGTTCAGTCCGCGCAGCGTATGCAGGATGTTGCGGTGGCTGAGCATCGCGCCCTTGGGCTTGCCGGTAGTGCCGGAGGTGTAGATCAGGATCGCCAGCTCGTCGGGCCGCCGCGAGTGGAGCCGCTGCTGCCAGAGCTCCGGGTTGCGCGTCGCGAGCGCACGGCCGAGCTCGCGCAGCCCCTCGAGGCCGATCACGTTCGGATCGCTGAATTCGTCCAGCCCCTTGGTGTCGAAGACAACGATCTTGCGCAGGCCGGGAAGCCGCGCGCGCACCTCGAGCGCCTTGTCGAGCTGCTCCTCGTCCTCGACGAACAGGACGCGCGTGTCCGAATCGGCGCAGAGGTAGTGCACCTGCGCGGGCGAGTCGGTCGGATAGATGCCGCTCGAGACGCAGCCGGCACCGAGAGCCCCGAGGTCCGCGTACAGCCACTCCTTGCGTGTGTTCGCGAGCACCGAGACCACTTCGCCCGGCTGCATGCCGAGCGCAGCCAGACCGAGCCCAACCTCGCGCACGGCGTCGCCGAACTGCCGCCACGTCACGCTGCGCCAGACGCCGAATTCCTTCTGGCGCAGGGCGATCTTGTCGCCGCGCTGCTCGACGGCGTTCCAGAACATCGTCGGCATGGTTTCGCCCGGCACGACCGCGTCCTCGACGGTGAACAATCTGGACTCGTAGCTCCAAAGTGCCGCCATCAGCTCTGCCCTACCCGTGTGCGTGCGGCGCTCATCGCCATGTCTTCCGCTTCTTCCACCGCCGACTACCGCGCACGCCGGCTTCTTTCATGCCGAGGTAGAACTCGCGGATGTCGTCGTTTGCGCGCAGGCGCTCGCAGCTGTCGGCCATGACGATGCGGCCGACCTCGAGCACGTAACCGAAGTCGGCGGTCTGCAGCGCCAGGGAGGCGTTCTGCTCGACCAGCAGGATGGCCGAACCGCGCTCGCGATTGATGCGCACGATGATGTCGAAGATGCCGCGCGTGAGTTTCGGCGACAGGCCGAGGCTCGGCTCGTCGAGCAGCATCAGCTTCGGCCGGCCCATCAGCGCACGGCTGATGGCAAGCATCTGCTGCTCTCCGCCGGAAAGTTTGCCTGCCTCTTCGCTCATGCGCTCGCGCAGGACCGGAAAGTAGCGGTAGACCGCCTCGAGATCGCGCGCAACCTCGTCGCGATCGCTGCGCGTGTAGGCACCCATCATCAGGTTGTCGCGCACCGACAGCAGCGGAAACACCTCGCGCCCTTCGGGAACGTGGCAGATGCCCTTGCGGACGATCGCGGCCGGGTCTTGCCGCTGGATCGGTTGCCCCGCGAAGTGGACGGTGCCCTTGTCCGGGTCGAGGATGCCGGAGATGGTCTTGAGGATCGTCGTCTTGCCCGCGCCGTTGGCGCCGAGGACGGTCACGATCGAGCCGTCGGCGACGTCGAGCGACACGCCGCGAATCGCCTTCACCGCTCCGTAGGCGGCCTCGACGTTCGCCATCCGCAGGATCGGCTCGGCACTCATCTTGCCGCCGCCTCCACCGCCGTACCGAGATACGCCTCGATGACGCCCGGATGGTCCTGAACCTCCGCAGGAGTGCCTTCGGCGATGAGCTCGCCGTGGTTCAACGCCAGCACGCGGTCCGACACGCGCGAGACCAGCGCCATGTCGTGCTCGACCATCAGCACGGTGATGCCGAGGTCGCTCCTGATGTCGTGGATCCAGAAGGCCATGTCGTCGGTCTCCTCGACGTTCAGACCCGAGGACGGCTCGTCGAGGAGCAGGAGTTTGGGCTCGACGGCCAGCGCGCGTGCGAGTTCCACGACCTTGCGCACGCCGTAGGGCAGACCCGCGACGCGCGTGTCGCGATAGTGTGCGAGGTCGAAGAAGTCGATCACCTTCTCGACTGCCTCTCGGAAGGCAAGCTCCTGGCGGCGGACCGCGGGCGAGAAGACGAGCTCCTGCCACAGGCGTGTGCCACGATGCACGTGGCGGCCGATCAGCAGGTTCTCGAGGACGGTCGCGTGCTCGAACAGTTCGATGTTCTGAAACGTGCGCGCGATACCGAGCCCGGCGATCTCGTGCTGGCCGCGGCGGGCGAGGTCTTCGCCTTCGAAGACGATGCGCCCGCTGCTCGGCTGAATATATGCGGCTGATTGCGTTGAAGATGGTCGTCTTGCCCGCGCCGTTCGGGCCGATCAGCGTGTAGATCTGCGCCCTTGCGGACTGCGAACGTCACGTCGCTGACGGCGCGCAGCCCGCCGAACACGATCGACAGGCCTTCCACGGCGAGCATCGGGTTCACCGCAGCCGCTCCGACTTCATGAACGTCTTCTGCCGCCGGAACATGCCGCGACGGAAGAAGGGAAAGAGCTGGAAGAACGTTCGCGTCTTCACCCAGCGGCCATACAGGCCCAGCGGCTCGAACAGGATGAAGCCGACCAGAATTACGCCGAACAGGGCCGGCTGCAGGCCGGTCGCCTGGCCGATGGCCGGCGGCAGGTAGTCCTTCGCGACCGCGATGAGTTGCGGCAGGACGATGATGAACGCCGCGCCGAAGAACGCGCCGTGGATCGAGCCGAGACCGCCGATCACCACCATCAGCAGCATCTCGATCGACTGCAGCACGGTGAACTGGTCGGGCGTGATGATGCGCAGCCTGTGCGCATAGAGGGCGCCGGCGATGCCGGTGATGGCGGCGGAAAGCACGAAGGACATCGACTTGTAGAGCGCCAGATTGATGCCCATGCTCGCCGCGGAGATCTCCGAGTCGCGGATGGCGACAAACGCACGGCCGGTCGGCGAACGCAACAGGTTGACGACGCCGAACGTCACCAGCACCGTGATGACGAGGGCAACGTAGTACATCTCGTGTTCGTCCTGCGCCGTCCATCCGAACATCGCCAGCGGCCCGACCTGAAGGCCGGTGTTGCCGCCGGTCATCGATTCCCATCGCGCCAGGACCTCCTCGACGATGATGTTGAATGCCATCGTCGCGATCGCGAGGTAGATCCCCTTCACGCGCAGAGCCGGTGTCCCGACGATCACGCCGACGATGCCGGCGGTGAGCGCGGCGGCGGCCATGGAGAACGGAAACGGCCAGCCTTTCGCGGCGAGCACGCCCTCCGTGTACGCGCCCACGGCCAGGAACGCCGCATGACCAAGCGAGATCTGGCCCGTGAAGCCCGACAGCAGCATCAACCCCAGGGCCACGATCGAGTAGATCAGGACGAACGTGAGCTGCGAGACGAAGTAGGGCGAGAGCAACCAGGGGACGAAGACAAGGGCAACAGCGAGCGCCCCGTACCAGAAGGTCTGCCCGCCGTGCTTGAAGAGCTGCAGATCCTGCGCGTAGTCGGTCTTGAAGATGAAGCGCATCGGGCTACGTCCGTTTCACCGCTGAGACGCTCATACCTTTTTCCGCATCGTCTCGCCGAACAGCCCATTCGGTCTCACCGCAAGCATGATCAGCACGACCACGTACGCGGCGACGTCCTTGAACCCCTCGGGCAGGTAAACGCCGGAGAGCGCTTCGACGACGCCGATGATGATTCCGCCGACGATCGCACCAGGCAGGCTGCCGAAGCCGCCCACCACAGCCGCCGGAAAAGCCTTCAGCCCGATGAAGCCCATGTTCACGTGCACGAAGGTGAGCGGCGCGAGGAGCAAACCCGCGAGCGCAGCGACGGCGGCGCTGAGCGCCCAGATGAGGCCGTTCAGCCGCCGCACCGGGATGCCCATGTAGTACGCTGCGAGCTGGTTCTGCGAGGCGGCCTGCATCGCGATGCCGACACGGCTGAAGCGGAAGAACACGTAGAGCGTCGCCACGAGCAAGACAGTGGCGGCGATGATGACCAGATGCTCGGCGGCCACGACGAGGCCGCCGGCGCGAATGATCTCGCCACGGAACGGCGTCTCGAGCATGTGCGTTTCGGTGCCCCAGCCGGGAATCATGGTCACGAGTCCACGCGCGACGAAGCCGATGCCGATGGTCACCATGATGATGGCGAACGCAGGCTGGCCGAGGATCGGTTCCAGGACAGCGCGCTCGAGAACGAAGCCGAAGAGGGCCATCACGAGCAGCGCCACTGCGACAGCAGCCCAGTACGGCAGGCCGAGGACGGTGGTTGCGGTGACGCCCAGAAACGCGCCGAGCATCATCAATTCACCCTGCGCGAAATTCACCGTCTCGGTCGCCTTGTAGATCAGGACGAAGCCGAGCGCGATCAGGCCGTAGATGCAGCCCTGCGAAATGCCGCTGACGATGACCTGCAGGGCCTGCAATGTCCCCCTCCTTCGGTGATGCGCCGTCGCGGTTCGTCGCGGCGCATTCGTTTGTCAGCGCTGAGTCGCGCCGCCCATCGTGCAGGAAATCGTACCGCCTTCAATAAGCACAGCAACGCGTCGCCCAGCGACCATGCGCCAAGGCAGTCTGCGCCTGTTTTGGCTGCCTGCTTTGTCCGCCGACAACGCAGCAAGGAGTCGCTTCAGGCGTGGCCTTGCTGCTCCATGCCGGCGATCAATCGATCCATGTCGCGGTGGAAGTCCGGGTCGGGCCGAACCGGGATGCCGTTGCGGTACGTGATGGCACCGAGACTCGCGGGCAGTTCGGACTCGGCAGGCAGCGACGCGCCGCCGACCAGCAGCGGAATCACCGGGATGTTGCGCGCGAGCGCGGCTTCGATCTCGATGCGGACGAAATCCGCCTTGTCGTCGAGGCGGCGTCCGTTCGGGCCAGCGGCCGCGGTCCATTGCGGGCCGATCACCGCCAGCAGCAGGCTGCATCGCCCGACGACATTGCCCAGGTGCTCGCGGAAGTCCACGCCGAGCGGGATCGAGTCCACGTCCTTGAAGATCTGCTCGCGGCTGTAGCGCTGCACCAGCCGGTCGTAGATGCGGCCGGTCACGTCCGCGCTGTCCTGGCGGCGATAGGAAATGAAAATCGCCTCTCGCTTGCCTCGGGGGCTTCGCCGGTGCGGCTGCCGATGTCGGCTCGCGACGTTGCGGCATCGCTGCGCGCGCCGACACGGCGGCTTCCTTCGGAGTTGCTGCGAGCGGTCGTGTTGCCTGGTAAGCGACGGGCTCCCCCGGCGATCCGAGCATCGTGGTGCGCGTCTTCAGCAGCCACCAGGCGAGGGCGAGTGCAAGCGCGATCAAGACCCAGAAGATGCCGGTATCGCGCACCGGAGTTGTGCTGCCGGTATAGAGGTGAAACCACGAAACGAAGAAACCGCCATAGGTTGCGGCCGGCGGCAGCGCGAGCAGTGCCGCTCCGACGAGCCAGCGCTCGTACTGCGGCCAGCGCGAGAAGAGCTTGAACAACACAAAGCACGCGATCACGACGAGCAGAACGGTCCCCAGCGGGATCGCTCTCAACACATCGAGAACGGTGACACCGGGCGGCTGGGTGTCGCTGGGGGATACCCCGCCCGCGAGGGCGAGCGGCGCGGTCGCGGCGCAAACCAGCAGCACTGCGAGTCGAAGGCGCATCGTGGACCTCCCGCCTCTGTCGGGTTGGCCGCCGTATTGAACACCTTCGACGGCACGCGCGCCAGCGCGGCGGCGCTACCCAACTCTTATTGGTACACGGTCCCGACTCTAAGCGCGTTGGCCAGTTGCCGGCAGATCTGTTCAGCAGCGCAGGCAATGACATGCATGTGTTTTTTCGCGGTCGTTCGAGCGGCGGTTCTTGCGGCGAGTCTTCTTGCGCCGCCCTTACCATAAATGGCGAGGGCATAGTGATCCGAAATGAGCGGTAATTTCTTTCGCTGCTTTGCACAGCGAACCAGCGGTGCGTGCGATCGCTCCCATCTGACGCGCACGCATGCGGCAAGCGCATCGGCGAAGTCATCGTTGAAAGTCACTGCATGCGGCTACGCCGAGTGAAGAGGCGCGACTCGGGCTGCGCATCGAGCGCGCAGCGCGTCCTTGTTATCCACAGGCGCCGCATCGTTCATCATCTCCGCGCGCATATCCTTATTCACTGCACGTCATAAGGGTGACGCGCCGCAGCGACCGCATCGTGAAGCGGGTTTTTGTGATCGCATATAGGGGATGCGCATTCGAAACATGCTCGCTACTGTCACCTGGTCGTAGCACCGTTCGCGCAAGATGGTCCACGCGAACGGCCCTTCACCGCCAACGATCAGGACACCGCATGAGTTCTGAACGCCATGCGTTTCATGCCGAATTGATTGCCCGCGATGACGAGGCGCTGTGGAACTGGCCATGGCGCTCGGGCGCTGCACGCGCCGAAGAGCTGGCGCAGATCTGCGAACAGCTCGCGGCGATACTGGAGCCCGACGAGGGTGCCGGCGAATCCGCGGCCGACGACGGCATCGCCGCCGATCCGGTCGCGCGCGCCAAGCTCAATTACATCTACGGCAGCACGCTGCTGACGCTGGCCGAGCGCGACGAACCGGAGCGCCTGCCGGACGCCGTCGAGCGGCTCGGCCACGCACTCTCTCTTGCGCGTCGCCATGTGCCCGAACGGGTCGTGGTGATCAAGACGCAGCTGTATCGCGCTGAGCATTCACTTGCGATGCAGCAGCGGACCGCGTCAGACGAGTCGCGCCTGACCGAGGCGTAGCCTCCTCGTTTCTCGAATCGCGAAGCGGCGCCGGGCACTCGTCCGGCGCTTTTTTTGCAGCTACCGCGGTCGCGCGGATCAGTCGAAGGCTTCGATCGGGAGGAAGGCGCCGAGTCCGGTCAGGTTCACGCGCGACTCGATCTCCTCCAGGCACTGCGCCGCATCACCGGTGACGGCGCCGCGCTGGAACAGCATCGACCACGGCTTGCGTGATGTGCGCGCGGTGACTACGTAGCGCGGCGGGCGCCGATCCGGTGGCTGATGCCGAGCCGATACCGTGACCTGCTGCACGGTCGGCAGCGCGGCGAAGATCTCACCCATCAGGCGCACCACCAGCCCCAGTGCGTGCCGGTTGTGCAGCTTGGTGTGGATCACCTCGGACATGCGGCGGACGATCACGCGGTTGCCGTAATCGATCGCCGCTTCGCGGTCGGGCAAGGTGGGCAGCAGCGGCAGCTGCACGTCCATGCGCACGCCGGTGACATCGTCGAACGTGAAGCTCACGGTCGCGGGCAGCGGCCACAGGATGTCCTTCAGACACACCAGCAGGTGGTCGCGCATCGCTTCCGGATCGCCCTGCGCGGCGCGCTGGCTGTGCTCCTGCAGTTCCTTCTGTGCGGAGTCCCACGCAAAGCGACGCTTCATCCACTTGGCGCGATCGTCGAGATAATCGTTCATCGCGCGCGGGTCGTAGACCTTCTTGCCGTCCTTCTGGCCGATCGGCTTCGGAGACTCGGGCGTCGGTTCGGCGAACGCACGCACCGACAGCGGCACCAACTGGATGTCCGGCGACGGCGTCCAGCGCTGCGGAAACGCCATCGCATCGACGTGTTCGTTCAGGTGCGCGCACACGGCGAGCGCGGCCTCGCGCTCCATGTCGGCCGCGCCGTCGACCAGGTTCGACAGCGGATCGACGTGCTGTGTCGAGCGCGTCGGCCTGATCAGCCGCGCGTAGCCGTACTGGTCGATGCGCACCTTCATTTCGCTGTCGGGCAGCGCGAAGCTGGTCGCCTGCCCGGCCGCTTCGTTCTCGCTGTCGCTGGTCAGCACGACCTGCGACCGGCGCCGGTAGACCGCACTCTGGCCGTCGGCGCTGGCGAACGAGGGAATCAGGCGATACGGCGGCAGCCACTTGACCTTTTCGCCATACGTCGCGGTGTGGCGATATCGCAGCGGTGTTTCGAGCTCGCTGCTCGGAGTTTCCGCCAGGTCTGAATGTTGACTGCTCATGCGGTCCAGCGTGCTGCATCGGCGGGGCCGTGCACCATGCGTCCTCGGCCCCCCGCGGCTCCGTGTTTCGACAACGCATGTTGGCAGCGCCATCAGGCCCGCAACCGAGGAAAAGGGGGAGCGATGCCGTCCATCCTTGATTACCCGCCGCTTAAGCTCTAATCGGGCCGTCCGGTTTTCAGAGCGACGCACGGCCTCCATGCGACCGCGATCGGCAGAATTGACGTGCCGCAAGTTGCCGCCGCGTGGCGGGGCCGCTGCGCCCGGCGGGCTGCTGCGGCTCGGGTACCCTGCACGCCCATGTCGGAACTGATCTCCCGATGGTCGCCGCGCTGAAGGGCGCATTGGCTGCGCTGACGATGGCGCTGGCCACGCTGATCGGCGTGGCGGTGATGATGCCGTTCGCGCTTGCCAAGCTGCTGCTGCCGTTCACGCCGGTGCGCCACGTGGTGGACCGTGCGCTCAACGCGATCGCTACCGCGTGGATCGGGGTCAACAGCGCGTGGATGGACTGGGTCGGCGACACGCGCTGGGATGTCCGCGGGCTCGACGCGCTGGAACCGCGCGGCTGGTATCTGGTGACCAGCAACCACCAGAGCTGGGTCGACATCCTGGTGCTGCAGAAGATCTTCAACCGCCATATCCCGATGCTGAAGTTCTTCCTGAAGCGCCAGCTGATCTGGGTGCCGGTGATCGGCTTCGCCTGGTGGGCGCTCGACTTTCCGTTCATGCGTCGGCGCGGCGGCGCGAGCAGCGCCGCGGATCTCGAGCGTGCCCGCGCCGCATGCGAAAAATTCAGCGTCGTGCCAACCTCGGTGATCAACTTCCTCGAGGGCACGCGCTACACCCGTGCCAAGCACGACGCGCAGGAGTCGCCGTACCGTTACCTGCTGAAGCCGAAGGTCGGCGGTATCGCGACGGCGCTCACCACACTCGGCCGCCAGTTTCACCGGCTGCTCGATGTGACGATCGTCTATCCCGACGGTCCGCCCGACTTCTGGACGCTGATGTCCGGGCGGCTGCGCGCGGTCATCGTGCGTGTGCAGCAGCGCGAAATCCCCGAGGCGCTGCTCACCGGCGACTATCTGAACGATCCCGGCTTCCGCGCGAGCATGCAGGAGTGGGTCAATGGTTTGTGGGCCGAGAAGGACGCGCTGATCGCCGACCTCGGGTCCGCGGCCTGAGGTCGCTCACCGGACCGGGCCGCCGCGGCCGCGTATCGTTCGCTGCTGTTCCGAGGAGTGCCTAAATGTTCGAAGCGACGATCGCAGGCAGCCTGCCGAAACCCGCCTGGCTGGCCGAGACCGACAAGCTATGGCCGCAGTGGAAGGCGAGCGGCGCCGAACTCGCGACCGCAAAGCGTGACGCCACGCTGCTGTGGCTGAAGGAGCAGGAAGACGCAGGGCTCGACATCGTCAGTGACGGCGAACAGTCGCGCCAGCATTTCGTGCACGGTTTCCTCGAATTCGTCGACGGCATCGATTTCGAACACAAGGTCGAGATGGGCATCCGCAAGGATCGCTACAAGGCGATGGTGCCGCAGGTGGTCGGGTCCGCTGAGGCTGCGCGGTCGCGTCCACCAGGTCGAGGCGCAGCTGGCTCGGCGGCACACGAAGAAGAAACTCAAGATCACGATGCCCGGGCCGATGACGATCGTCGACACGGTTGCCGATCGCTACTACGGCCATCGCGCCAAGATGGCCACGGCATTCGCCGAGCTGCTGAACCAGGAAGCGCGAGCGCTCGAGGCCGACGGTGTCGACGTGATCCAGTTCGACGAGCCGGCCTTCAATGTCTACACCGACGACGTCAAGGCCTGGGGCGTTGCCGCGCTCGACCGTGCGGCGCAGGGGCTCAAGTGCACGACGGTCGTTCACATCTGCTACGGCTACGGGATCAAGGCCAACGTCGACTGGAAGGCCACGCTCGGCTCCGAGTGGCGACAGTACGAGGAGATCTTCCCGGCGATTGCGAAGAGCACCATCAAGCAGGTGTCGCTCGAGTGCATGAATTCGAAGGTGCCGATGCACCTGATGAAGCTGCTGGAAGGCAAGGACCTGCTGGTCGGCGTCATCGACGTCGCCTCCGATATCGTGGAGACGCCGGAGCAGGTCGCCGATACGATCGGCAAGGCGCTGCAGTTCGTCGCGAAGGAGCGCCTGTTTCCGTGCACCAACTGCGGCATGGCACCGATGAGGCGCGAGATCGCATTGGCCAAGCTCGCCGCGCTCGGCGCCGGCGCCGCGCTGGCGCGGAAAAGGTACGGATCATGAGCCGCCGCACACTGACTCTGGACGACCGCCTGCACGACTACGTGGTGCGCCACAACCGTGAACATCCGGAACTGGCCAAACTGCGCGAAGCGACCGCGACCCACCCGCGCGCCGCGATGCAGATCTCGCCCGAGCAGGGCGCGTTGCTGCAGATGCTGGTGAAACTGACCGACGCGCAGCGCACGATCGAGATCGGCGTGTTCACCGGCTACAGTGCATTGGCGGTGGCACTGGCGTTGCCGGTCGACGGTCGCATCCTGGCGTGCGACATCAGCGACGAGTTCACGCGGGTCGGTCGACCGTACTGGGAGCGCGCCGGGGTCGCGGGGAAGATCGAACTGGTGCTCGATCCGGCGCTCGACACACTCGATTCACGGCTCGCCCGCGGCGGGGCGGGCCGCTACGACTTCGCGTTCATCGATGCCGACAAGTCGAGCTACGACGGCTATTACGAGCGCTGCCTGCAGTTGTTGCGCGTCGGCGGTTTGATTGCGATCGACAACGTGCTGTGGAGCGGCCGCGTCGCCGACAATGTCGACGCGGCGAGCGATGCCGATACCGCCGCGCTAAGGGCGCTCAACACCAAGCTGCAGGCTGACGCGCGAGTCGACCTGGCACTGCTGCCGATCAGCGACGGACTGACGCTCGCGCGCAAGCGATAGGTGTGAGGATCGTGGGCTAAAGCATCAATCGGGTGATCCACTCGGCGACCAGCACCGGGCGCACGTCGCCTTGCCGGTCGACCGCCACCTGCCAGGTCAGCTGCACGCCGCCTCGCACATCTTCCAGCCGGGCCAGCGCGAAACGGCCGCGCAGGCGGCTGCCGGAAGGCACCGGCGCGACGAAGCGGATGCGATCGAATCCGACGTTGACACCCGCCCGGGCGCCGGTGATCTTGAGGCAGCTTTCGATGAAACAGGTCAGCAGCGAAAGCGTCAGAAACCCGTGGGCGATCGTGCAACGGCGGCCGTGCGCATCCTGGAACGGCGATTCGCGCGCCGCGCGCTCGGTATCGACATGGATCCACTGCGCATCGCGCGTGGCCTCGGCGAACTCGTCGATGACGGACTGACTGACTTCGAACCAGTCGCTGATCGCGATTTCGCGGCCAACCGCATCGCGCAGATCGTCGATCGACACTATCGATGTCATCGGTCGTTCGGGACGGAGAAGGACGGAAGCCGCGCCCTCAGACAAGCCGGGCACAGGCAATCGGCGCCAGGCGTCAGTTGATCGGCCGGCAGGGCCGGCAGCGCGCTGCACCAGCACGGGGTGCCGGCATGACGGCCGCAGTCGAAAGACGCGCCACAACTGGCGCAGCGGCTAGCGCGGGATTCTTCAACGACAGACGACATCGGAAGGAGAGCGTACGCGAACACCGATGGCGTCAATGACGTTACACAAAGTTACGTGACTTCCGTCCAGATGAGCGTCCAGGGCGCGTAGCATCAAATTCGACGGCCGCCCGTCGGCCGGCGTCATCGAAACCCTGGCAGAGCCCGTTATGGCGACAGGAGAGAGCGATGAAGACGCGAGTATTTAGTACCGCCGCTCTGATCGCGGCGTTGATGCTGGCAAGCCTGCCCATTGCTGCCGACGCGCAGCGCGCCGGTGGCGCGCCTATGGCGGTGGTGGCTACCGCGGTGGTCCATCGGCCGGTGGCGCCTATGGGGGCGGTGGCTACCGCGGGGGCCCACCGGCCAGTGGCGCCTATGGGGGCGGGTATGGAGGCGGCTATCGGGGCGGTTATCCGGCCGGTCGCTATTACGGTGGTTATCCTGCCGGCCGCTACTACGGTGGTTATTACGGCGGCTGGCGTGGCTATGGCTATGGCTCCTACGGCTACGCTCGGCCGTGGGGTCCCTACTGGGGTCCGCGCTGGGGTTGGGGCTGGGGCGTTGGCTGGTGGCCGGGCTGGGCGTGGGGCGCGCCGGAGGTACGGAGGCTACGGAGGCTACTGGGGCTGGAGCGTCGGCGCTCCGGTCGTGGTCGCGCCGCCGGCAGGAACCGGCTGGTCGACCTACGGCGAGCCGTTCTATGTCGAGCAATCTCCGGAGGCGCCCGCAGCTGCTCCGCCGCCACCCCCGCCAGGAACAGTGGTGGTACTGGTGCGCGAGTGCGCGCGGCTATTACCCGTATGTCCAGACCTGCGCCGAGCCCTGGCAGCGCGTCGCACCTCAGATTCCACCGAAGCCGATAAACGTGATGCCATGAGTTCCAGCCGCAGCGTGTCCGTCCTCGTCGCCGCCGTCGCCGGCGCACTGCTGATGACGGCGTGTGCCGTCGTGCCGACCGGGCCCTCGATGCCCGCGATGCCCGGCAGCCGCAAGGCCTGGGACCAGTTCCAGGTCGACGACGCCCAGTGCCGACAGATGGCCGTCAATCGCAGCGGCACGCCGAACGACGCGGCAACCTCGGCCGGGGTGGGCAGCGCGGTGGTCGGTACGGTGATCGGGGCCGCCGTCGGCGGCCTGATCGGCGGGGGCGAAGGCGCCGCGGTCGGCGCGGGCATGGGACTGCTCACCGGCAGCGCGGTGGGCGCCAACAATGCGTACGCGGCCGCCTACACGACACAGCAGGTCTACGACAACGTGTATTTCCAGTGCATGTACGCGCTCGGCAACCGGGTTCCGGTACCGGCCGGTTATGCCTCGGCGATGCGGTCGGCCGCGCCGGCCGCAAACGCTGCGCCGCGAGTGGCTGCTCCGCCACCGAACGCCGCGATTCCGCCGCGCAACGCACCGCCGCCGAATGCGGCTATCCCGCCCCCGGACGCGCCCGCGCCCTATCAGCTGCCGCGCTAGGAGGCGAGCGGCCGGCTGATGCAGCCGGCCCGCCAGCCGCGTATCGTCGCGCAGGGCGACGACCCGTATCCGATCATGAGCCAAAAACACGTACACCTGCTGCGCGAGATCTTCCACGATCCGGTCAACACCAACATCCACTGGCGCGAAATCGAATCGTTGCTGAAGCACCTCGGAGCTGATCTCGAATCGCTGTCGGGAGCACGCATCCGCGTCAAGCTGGGGCACGCCGAAGGCATCCTGCATCGGCCGCATCACGGCGGCAACACGCTCGATCGGAGCTCGGTGCAGCATCTGCGCGAACTGCTCGCCCGCGGCGGCGCCACGCCCGCCCTGTACGAAGCCGCGAACAAGGAAACCGACGACCCGCGAGAAGTGAAGCCGCGCGGTTGACGGCGCGTCGGGCCTTCATCGGCAGGCAGGGCGGCTCCGGCATACTGCTGCTTCCGATCGAAGGGAGCGGTGATGACGTTGCTGATAGCGGGGCTGGTGCTGTTCCTGGCTGCGCATTCGGTGCGCATAGTTGCAAACGACTGGCGCGCCGCGCGAGTCGCCTCGCTCGGGGTGCGGCTCTGGAGGGGGCTGTACTCGGTCGTGTCGATCAGCGGCATCGTGCTGATCGTCGTCGGCTACGGTGCCGCGCGTGGCCAGCCCGTCGTGCTGTACGACCCGCCGACCTGGACGCGCCATGTAGCAGCCTTGCTGATGGTCCCGGCTTTCATTCTGCTGGCCGCGGCCTACGTGCCGGGGACCCGCATCAAGCGCGCGATCGGGCATCCGATGGTTGCCGGCGTCAAGACGTGGGCCTTCGCGCATCTGCTCGCCAACGGGACGCTGGCCGACGTCGTGCTGTTCGGTGCTTTCCTCGCCTGGGCGGTGGTGGACTACATTTCGGCGCGCCGACGCGATCGTGCGGCGGGCGTGGTGTACGTGATCGGACCGGTCGCGCGCGACATCACGGCGGTCGTGCTGGGGCTGGTGGCGTGGGCGGTGTTTGCCTTCTGGCTGCATGGCGTGTTGATCGGCGTGCGGCCGTTCGGCTGACTGGCCGCGGCAGCGCTAAGCTGCAAGACTCTTCAACCCCTGCAATTGGCGTCGACATGAATTCGACACACTTCGGCCGTGGGATGCTGCGTGCCGGGCTGCTGGCCCTCTTTCTCACCCTGCTCGGCTGCACCTACTACGCACCGCCGCCCGGGCCGAGCACCTACGACCGCGCCTACAACGCGATGCTGGGCGCGATGTCGGACCAGGGCATCAAGGTCACCGACGCGAACCCCTCGGCTGGGTTGATCACTGGCCAGCGCGGCGGCATCACCGTGGTTGCGACGGTGGCGCCGCAGCCGGACGGCACGACCAAGGTCGAATTCCGCACCAAGGGCGACATCAACCAGGACCCGAACCTGATCGATCGCATTACCGGTTCGTACAACGCGCGCATGGGGCGTTGAGCCCGCGCCCGGTCGGCGCTAACTCGCGACGCTACCGACAATGCCGTCGATGCGCGTCATCACCTCGGGCGTCAGCTTTGGCACTACATCAAGCGCCTTCATGTTTTCGAGGATCTGCTCGACGCGGGTGGCGCCGGTGATCACCGTGCTGACGTGCGGATTGCGCACGCACCACGCGAGCGCGAGCTGCGCCAGCGTGCAGTTGAAGCCCTTGGCGATGACTTCGAGTTTGCCGACGATCGCGTTTTTCGACGGATCGGTCAGGCTTTCGCGCAGGAACGCGTAGCTTTCCAGCGCGCCGCGCGATCCGGCTGGAATGCCGCCACGGTACTTGCCCGACAAAAGGCCCGATGCGAGCGGGCTCCACGTGGTGAGCCCAAGCCCGATGTCGGCATAAAGCCGTGCGTACTCCTGCTCGACGCGCTTGCGATGCAGCAGGTTGTACTGCGGCTGCTCGGTCACCGGCTTGTGCAGGTTGCGGCGGTCGGCCACGTCCCATGCGGCGCGGATCTCGTCGGCGCTCCATTCACTGGTGCCCCAGTACAGCGCCTTGCCGCGCGCGATGATGTCGTGCATCGCCCAGACCGTCTCTTCGATCGGCGTATCCGGGTCGGCGCGGTGGCAGTAGACAAGGTCGACGTGGTCGAGCTGCATCCGCTTGAGCGAGCCGTCGATCGCGTCGAGCAGGTACTTGCGGTTGAGCGTGTTGTTGTCGTTGGGGCCGGTGCGCATGCCCCAGTAGAACTTGGTCGACACCACGTACCTGATCCGCGGCCAGCCGAGCTCTTTCAGCACCTTGCCCATGATGATCTCGCTGTCGCCCTTCGCGTAGATCTCGGCGTTGTCGAAGAAGTTGACCCCGGCATCGAATGCCGCGGCCATCAGTTCGCGGGCGGCGCGCGTGTCGACCTGGTTGCCGTAGGTGACCCACGATCCGAAAGACAGCTCGGAAACCTTGAGGCCGGAACGGCCGAGGCGGCGATAGTTCATGCACGGTCGCGATACGGGAGGAGGCCGCAGTCTAAGGGTCCCGCTGGCGCGCCTGACGCGGGCTGGACGGCGTTATTTCAGCGTTCGCGTATCAACGGGACGAAGCGCACCGCAATCGTGCTGCGTGTGACGGCGCGGCCCGCGGCATCCTTGCGGATCAGCAGCAGATCCTGCCCCGGGAAGGTTGGTCCTACGGGGATCACCAGTCGCCCTCCCGGCTTCAACTGTTCGAGCAGCGCCGGAGGAGTGTGATCCGGAGCGGCGGTGACGATGATCCCGTCGAACGGAGCTGCCGCGGGCCAGCCCTGATAGCCGTCGCCGACGCGCGTCTCGACGTTGCGCACACCGGCCGCGGAGAGCGCAGCGCGAGCGCGCTCTGCCAGCGGAGCGAGGATCTCGATCGAGTAGACGGTGCGCACGCAGGCGGCTAGCACGGCGGCCTGGTAACCGGAGCCGGTTCCAACCTCGAGCATCACGTCGGACGAGCTCGGTTCGAGCAGTTCGGTCATCAGGGCGACGATGAACGGCTGCGAGATCGTCTGGCCCAGCCCGATCGGCAGCGGCCGGTTCAAATAGGCCTGGTGCGCGAGTTCGGGCGGCACGAACTTCTCGCGCGCCACCGTCAACATCGCGTGGCGCACGGCGGGACTCAGGCGACTGTGGCCGGTGCTGGCCGCGGTCGCCATCATCTCGTGCTCGATTTCCTCGACCAGGCGCTCGCGTGCGCTCGCGGTGTCGTCGCGCGCGCCGGCCTCGAACGCGAGCCCATCGGCCGTCAGAGCGGCCAGCAATTCACGCAGCCAGCTGCGCCTCGAGAGCATGGCGGTCGCGCTGCGTGCGCCGCTACTTCCGCGCCTGCGGAGGCGCCGCGTGGATCGGGTCCACCCAGTGCACCGTCTCGGGCTTTTCGACCGGCTCGATGTCCAGGTTGACGACGACCGCCTCGTTGTCGCTGCGGACCAGAACGCATTCGAGCGACTCGCTGTCGGACGCGTTGATCTCCTGGTGCGGCACATACGGCGGTACGAAGATGAAGTCGCCCGCCTCGGCCTCGGCCACGTACTCCAGGTGATCTCCCCAGCGCATGCGCGCCTTGCCGCGCACGACGTAGATCACGCTTTCCAGCTCACCGTGATGATGCGCGCCAGTTTTCGCGTTCGGATGGATGGTGACGGCCCCGGCCCACAGCTTCTGCGCGCCGACGCGGGCCGCGTTGATCGCCGCCGCGCGGTTCATGCCGGGTGTCTGGGCGGTATTGGGGTCGAGCTGGTTGCCCTTGATCACGCGCACACCGTGCGTGCGCCAATCCGGATGCGTGTCGTGCATGAGCATCTCCACAGTACTGCGTCATCATGCGAGCCGCGACGCGGTCAGGCAAGCGGGGATCTCCGGCCGTGCTTCCACGCCCCACGCAGGGGCATAAGCACATGCCTACGCCGGCGCGCAGCGCGCTGCCCGTCGCCGCACAATGGCTGGTCGTCCGACGGGTTACCTCATGCCCCGCTTTCTTGCTCTGCTCTTCGTATTCGTACTTTCGGGTGTCGTACAGGCGCAGCCGCTGCTGACGCCGACAGAACTCGCTGCGCGCGCGTCCGATCCGCAACTTCGCATCGTCGACATCCGCGCGCCGCGCGCCGCGCCGGGTGCGCCTGAAAACGCGCCGGCCTTCGACAGGGGGCACATCGCTGGGGCTCTGTCGGCGCCGTACGCGAAATGGCGCGGCCCGAGGGACAACCCAGGTCGGCTGCCGGATGTTGATGCGCTCACCAGCCTGGTCCGCTCACTCGGCATCGATGTGCAGACGCCGGTGGTGGTCGTCTATGAAGGAACGGATGCCACCGATTTCGGAGCCGCGGCGCGCGTCGTGTGGACACTGAAGGCGGTCGGGCTGACGAAGCTCTCGATCCTCAATGGCGGGATGAAGGCGTGGCGGGCCGCGGGGCGCCCGGTCACGACGGCGGTCGCCAGCGTTGCGCCGTCGAGCTATTCGGTGCGTCTCGACGCCGACCTGATCGCGACCCAGCAACAGGTGGCGGACATCGTTGCCGGGAAGCCGGAACGCCTGCTCGATGCACGTCCGGCGGCGTACTTCCGTGGCGAGACCCGTCACGCGGCGGCGCGTGCGCCCGGCACGCTGGTCGGCGCGAAGAACGTCGAGTACGACATCTGGTTCGTCGGCGACTCCGCGGTGCTGCTGTCGCCGGACGAGATCCGCCGCATCGCCGCGCGCGAGGGCATCGACACCGATCAGCCGACGGTCTCGTTCTGCAATACCGGCCACTGGGCGGCGACGAACTGGTTCGTGCTCTCGGAGGTGCTCGGCCAGAAGAGCGTTCGCCTGTATCCGGAATCAATGGTCGGATGGTCGGCGGCAGGACTGCCGATGGCCAACGTGCCGAGCCGCCTCGCGCAGTTCTGGCTGCAGTTGAAGGAAGCCACCGGCACGCTCTGATCGCACCGCGTCCGCCAAGCGTCGAGGTCCGATAATGGCGATCGTGTCGACCGCTGTTTCCCTGCCCGCGAGTTCCCCCGCTGCGACGACGCGATCGCGCCGCGCGGCGCTGCTCGGGGGCGCACTGACCGTCGTCGCATGGGCTGCGGTGACCTGGCTGGTCGGCCTGCGACAGGGTGCGCTCTTCCTGATCGGCGTCGGCTACGGAGCGGTGCTGGCCGGCGTCTCGTTCGGCTTCACCACCGGCTGGCGGGTGTGGATACGCGAGCGCGATCCGACCGGATTTTTCGCGCAGTTCCTGGCGATCGGCCTTGCGATGACGGTCTGCATACCGCTCGTCGCATCACATCCGGAACTGAGCGGAGCGATCGCTCCGGTCGCCGTCAGCGTCGTCATCGGTGCCTTCGTATTCGGCATCGCGATGCAGGTCGCCGATGGCTGCGGCTCGGGTACGTTGTACAAGGCGGGGCTCGGCAATGGGTTCTCGCTTGCCGTGCTGCCCGGATTCATCGCGGGCAGTTTCTTCGGCGCCGCGCAACTCGATTCATGGCTTGCGCTGGGATCGCTGCCGCCGATCGCCTTGCAGGATCACCTGGGTGTCGCGGGTGCGCTGACGCTGCAGTGGGTTGTTTTCGCGGTGATCGCGATCGCGCTGTGGCGCCGTCGCCGCACGACCGAGTCGCGCTGGCGCGGTCGCGGCATCTATGTCGGTGCCGTGCTGCTGGCCGTGTTCGGCGTGCTGAACCTCGTCGTCGCCGGACAGCCGTGGGGCATCGTCTATGGTCTCGGATTGTGGGGCGCGAAGATCGCGAGCGCGCTCGGGTTCGATCTCACCGCTAACGCGTACTGGGGTCGCGCTGCGCAGCAAACTCACCTCCATGCGTCGGTGCTGACCGATGTCACCTCGATCACCAACTTCGGTCTGCTCGCCGGGTCGATGATCGCCGCCACTGTGCGCGGCACGGCGTGTCCGCCGCCCGAGGCACAGCGCGGCTCGCAGTGGCTCGCTGCGATCGTCGCCGGATTCGCACTCGGCTATTCGGCGCGGCTGGCGTTCGGCTGCAACATCGGTGCGTACTTCTCGGGCATCTCGACCGGCAGCGTTCACGGCTGGATCTGGTTCGCCGCGGCGTTCGCCGGCTCACTGCTCGGTGTGCGGTTGCGCGCGCGCCTGGGACTGCGCGGATGAAGCGGGGTCCGCTGCTGTTCGCCGCGATCTTCTGGGCCGCCACCATCGGCCTGCTGGTCCTCGACTGGACGCGCTCGACTCCGCACAACCGGTTCGACGAGCCGCTGCCGTGGCAACTCGGCCAGGAAAAGGTCGAAGGCGCCGGCCACTGCGCGGCGCCGCTGACGCGTTGACCGCGGCGGCGTTGCGGGCTATTCGGCCGGCAGGAAGCCCTCGATCGACAGGTAGCGCTCGCCGGTGTCGTAGTTGAAACCGAGAACGCGGCTGCCGGACGGAAGCTCGGGCAGTTTCTTCGCGATCGCGGCCAGCGTGGCGCCCGAGGAAATGCCGATCAGCAGCCCTTCCTCGCGTGCGGCGCGGCGCGCCATTTCGCGCGCTTCCTCGGCTTCGACGGTGATCACGCCATCGAGCACTTCGGTCTTCAGGTTGTGCGGGATGAAGCCCGCGCCGATGCCCTGGATCGGATGCGGCGACGGCTTGCCGCCCGAGATCACCGGCGAGGCGGCGGGCTCGACCGCGAACACCTTCAGCTTCGGCCACTTCGGCTTCAGCACCAGCCCGACCGCCGAGATGTGACCGCCGGTGCCGACGCCGGTGATGACGGCATCCAGGCCCTCGGGAAAATCGTCGAGGATTTCCTGCGCGGTCGTCTTCACGTGGACGTCGATGTTGGCCGGATTGTCGAACTGCTGCGGTATCCAGCCGCCCGGGGTCTCGGCGAGCAGTTGCTTCGCCCGCTCGATCGAGCCCGTCATGCCCTTCTCGCGCGGCGTCAGCACGAATTTGGCGCCGTAGGCCAGCATCAGCCGTCGCCGCTCGACCGACATGCTGTCGGGCATCACGAGCAGCAGCGCATAGCCCTTCACCGCGGCCACCATCGCCAGCCCGATGCCGGTGTTGCCCGAGGTCGGCTCGATGATCGTGCCGCCGGGCTTCAGGCTGCCGTCGCGCTCGGCGGCCTCGATCATCGACAGCGCGATGCGGTCCTTGATCGAACCGCCCGGGTTCGCTCGCTCGGACTTCGACCAGACCTCGTAGTTGCCGGGGAACAGGCGGTTGATGCGGATGTGCGGCGTGTTGCCGATGGTCTCGAGGATGTTTGCGGCGCGCATGGCAGCTCCTTGGGACGGGACTCTGAGACAGGTTCGTGACCTTACGCCACGCGCGGGACGCGCGGGAAGCGCGCGTCCGGATATCGATATGCCGGCACGCAGGATGCCGAGTGGCGTCCGACCCCGGTTAAGCTCGCCCCATGGACCTCGCGATCAGCCATGCCGATGTCGACGCGGCCGCACGCCGGCTGGCGGGAGTTGCGCATCGCACTCCGGTCCTGACCTCGCGCACCGCCAATCAGGCGACGGGCGCCGAACTGTTCTTCAAGTGCGAGAACTTCCAGCGGATGGGCGCGTTCAAGTTCCGCGGCGCCTACAACGCGCTCGCGCAGTTCTCAGCCGGCGCAGCGCGCCGCCGGGGTGGTCGCGTTCTCGTCGGGCAACCACGCGCAGGCGATCGCGCTCTCCGCGCGCCTGCTCGGCATGCCCGCCACTATCGTGATGCCGCAGGATGCGCCGGCCATCAAGATCGAGGCGACCCGCGGCTACGGCGCTGATGTCTTGCTGTACGACCGCTACACCGAGGACCGCGAGGCGATCGGCGAGCGGCTGGCGCGCGAGCGCGGCATGACGCTGATTCCGCCATACGACCATCCGCACGTGATGGCCGGGCAGGGCACAGCGGCGCTGGAACTGATGCAGGAGGTCGGGCGGCTCGACATGCTGCTCGTCTGTGTTGGCGGCGGCGGACTGATATCGGGCTGCGCCGTCGCAGCGAAGCACCTGCAGCCGGATTGCCGCGTGGTCGGTGTCGAGCCCGAGGCCGGCAACGACGTGCAGCAGTCGCTGCGGCGCGGCGAGATCGTTCACATCGACGTGCCGCGCACGATTGCGGACGGCGCGCAGACCCAGCACCCCGGCCGCTACACCTTTCCGGTGATCCAGGCGCTGGTCGACGACGTCGTCACGGTCAGTGACGAGGCGCTGAAGCGCGCGATGCGCTTTTTCGCCGGCCGCATGAAGATCGTCGTCGAGCCGACCGGATGCCTGGCCGCGGCGGCGGCGTTCGAACAGGCGATCGACGTGCGCGGCCAGCGCGTGGGCGTGATCCTCAGCGGCGGCAACATCGATCTGGCGCGCTATGCCGAGCTGCTGGGCCAATAGCTGCGTCTAGTCCACCGAGCGTATGACGCCGCAGGCGATGCGCTTGCCTGAATTGCCGGCGGGCTGGCTCTTGTAATCGTCCGGGCTCTCATGAATGACGATCGCCCGGTTGACGACCGAGCGCGGTCCCGGCGCCACTGTCAGCAGTTCGGTCGTGAACGAGAAGACCGCGACGCCTTCACCGTTGGCTGACAGGTTCGGCAGGTCACCGGCGTGGCGGTCAGTCGAGTCGTACCGCCCGTGCGCCTTGCCCTGCGGGTTGAAATGGCCGCCGGCGCCCATGCCGCCGTCGGAACAGTCGCCCTTCTCGTGCACGTGGAAGCCGAACTGCCGGTTGGACGGCAGTCCATTGATGTCGGCGCGGATGTAGGTCTTGCCGGCCTCTGCATTCCCCACGGCTGTCGCGATCGGGGCCCGGTAGCTCGTGCCCTCGCCGACCACGGTTCCGCCTTCGACCTGATGGAACGTGACGCGCCCCCAGACCGGGCTGCCTTCTGCGCCCTTCACCTGGGCTTCCGCAAACGGCCCCTTGCTCAGACTGTCGCAGCCCGAGACCGTCAGGAAGACGGCGGCGACAACGACGACGGCGATCCAGCGACCTGGCATGACGTTCCCCTTCATATGACTCTGCGCGAACTTGCGGGCGCCATGGTAGCGGCCGGACGGCGGAAATGCGGCCATGACGCGGCTCTTTCCGTCTCACTGCACGCAAGCCGACTTCCTAGCATCAACGGCATCGGTTCCTCGCTTGCACCATGCCGCCTCCCAAAGTCCTTTTCGTCACGCTGTTCGCCCTGCTGCTGCAGCCGCTCGCTGCGCATGCAGTCGAGTGGGTCGGCACCGTGATCGGCGTTGCCGACGGCGACACGCTCACGCTGCTCGATGAAGGCAAGGCTTCGCATCGCATCCGGCTGGACGGCATCGACGCGCCCGAACGCACGCAGGACTATGGGCAGCGCGCCCGCCAGTCGCTCGCCAGCATGGCGCACGGGCGTCGTGCAGTAGCCGAGTGCCCGAAGACCGACCGCTATGGCCGCGCCGTGTGCCGCGTGACCGTCGACGGGGTCGACGTCGGGCTGGAGCAGGTCAGGCGCGGACTGGCGTGGCACTACGTCAAATACGCGCGCGAGCAATCGCCGATCGATCGCATGCGCTATGCGGGGGCCGAGGAGCAGGCGCGTGCGACGCGGCTGGGACTGTGGGCCACCGCCGACGCGGTGCCGCCGTGGGATTACCGTCGCAGGATGGCGGCCAGGTAAAGCGATTCAGCCGGCGCGACCGACGATCTGCGCGGTCGCGACCAGCTCCTCGAGCAGTGCCATCGACGCCCGGCCGGAGACGCTGTACGGATCGAGGACCGGCTTGTCGGAGTACTTCAGCAGCAGCGAGGGGTTGACCTTCGACAGGTTGACCTGACCCATCGTCCAGGCAGCGAAGTGCCGTTCGGGCACTTCGGCGTAGTGCAGCAGCGTCACTTCGCTGTGGCGTGTGTCGCGCACGATCTTCATGTAGAGCGCGTTGACGGCCTCGCGCCCGCCTTCGAGCGCCTGCATGTAGACCTCGCCGCAATGGCACAGGACACCGGTGATCCCCAGCGCCGGGTTGTGCGTGCGCGACTGCTGAAGGATCGACTCGATGATCTGCTGCGTGACGGGCGCGGAGGAACGACTGGCGTACAGCAGGCGGACGAGCATGGGGCAACCTCCGGTCAGTCTCTGTTCATCTTCAGCAGCGACAGGAACTCGCGCCGCAGGTTCGGATCCTTGAGGAACGCGCCGCGCATCACGCTGTTGATCATCTTCGAATCGGTGTCCTTGACGCCGCGCCACTGCATGCAGAAGTGATCGGCCTCCATGACAAGCGCCAGGCCGTCCGGCTGCATCGTGTCCTGCAGCAGGTCCGCCAGGTGCGTGACCGCCTCCTCCTGGATCTGCGGGCGACTCATCACCCAGTCGGCTATCCGCACGTACTTGGACAGGCCGATCAGGTTGGAGTGCTCGTTGGGCAGAACGCCGATCCACAGCTTGCCGAGGATCGGACACAGATGGTGCGAACACGCACTGCGCACGGTGATCGGACCGACGATCATCAGCTCGTTGAGCCGCTCGACGTTCGGAAACTCGGTGATCGGCGGCATGGCCGTGTAGCGGCCGCGAAAGACCTCGCTCAGGTACATGCGTGCGACCCGCCGCGCGGTTTCGCGCGTGTTGTGGTCGCTGTCCACGTCGATCACCAGGCTTTGCAGCACGCCGAGCAGCTTCTGCTCGACCTCGTCCTGCAGCAGCGGCAGTTCGTCGGGGCCTATGCAGGACGCGATGCAGTCGTTGGCATGAAAGCGCTGGCCGGACTGCTGCAGTCGCTCGCGGATCTTCTGCGACACGGGCACGCCGAGGCCGGCGGGATCGGCCGGTCGGGCGGGGGGATTGCGCGCATTCATCGTTCACTCCCAGCGCGAGGGCGGCCAAAGACTATATATGAAGCCGGCGAGGCTCCAGCCTCACCGCGCTGCCTCCTGCGCCCGCAACTTCGCGGCGATGTAGTCGCCGTGCGTAACGTGCAGCAACTCTGCGATCTTGCGCATCAGATGGTTTTCGTGCGCCGACAGTTCGCGGTCGGCGTACGCCACCCGCCACATCAACTCGATCACCTGCTGCTTCTGTTGCTGCGTGAAGTGCCGGTTGACCAATGATGTGAACTGGAAGTAATCGGTCGCCTGCTTCATCTCGGCTTCTGCCAGATCGATCAACCGGGCGGCTTCCTCTGCACCCAGCTCGAATTTTTCACGCACCGCGCGCTCGACGGCCGCGCTCTCTTCGGGCGTCGATTCGTGGTCGATGCGTGCCACCTCGACCAGCAGCGCGGCGGTGGCAAGCTGGATCGCATGAAGGTCGTCGGCGGGCGAGCTCGGTGCCGCGATCCTGCGGTCGAAGAATTCGCGGATCGAGTTCAGCATCCAGCGAGTGTCGCAGCCGGCGGGCTGAACAGCAAACCGGGATCGGGAAGCCCGAGCGAGCGCGCTACAGTGGCGGCGCGGGAAGCGGAGGACTGATGAGCGAGTGGCTGCAATCGGTGTTCGGGTCGAATGCCCTGCTGTCCGGAGGGCTGACGCTCGCGCTGCTGGGCCTCCTCGCAGTCTGGCTGCGTGATGTGCCGGGTCGCGTCATGCGGCTGGGCCAAGCATTTCCTGGTCACCACGCTGACCGTTGACAGCCGCGACGAGCTGATGTTCCCCGCGCTGGTGGAATACATGGACAGCCGCGAGGCGCTGCGCCGGCTGAACAACTTCACCGCGCGCGCGGTGCGGCAGGGCACCAGCTACCAGAGCCTGCACGACGAACTTCAGCAGGGCGGCCGGCCGCTCACCGTGCTGTCGCCCGGCGAAGGCTTCCATGTCTTCTTCCTGGATGGCCGCCTGATGTGGATGAAGCGCGAAGTGCAGGTCGGACCGTCCATTTTCGAGAAGATCGCGCTGTCGACGTTCGGCCGCGACAAGGGGCCGCTCGAGACACTGGTGCATGCCGCGATGGAACACCGGATCGCGCGCGAACTGAACCGGATAGCGGTTTACATGCCGAGTCCATATAACAATGAATGGATGCGGGCGCGGCTCGGCAACAACCGCAAGCTCGACTCGGTGGTGCTGAGGGCCGGGCAGAAGGAGGCAATCCTCGAGGATCTGAGCCGCTTCTTCGCCTCGCACGACCGCTACGAGGCGCTCGGAATTCCCTGGCGGCGCGGTTACCTGCTGTACGGTCCGCCGGGGACCGGCAAGACTTCGCTGGTGACGGCGATCGCCTCCGAACTCGCGCTCAACGTCTGCGTGCTCAGCCTGGCGTCGCCGACCGTGACCGACGAGAAGATCGGCAACCTGCTGTCATCGGTGCCGCAGCGCTCGGTGATCCTGATCGAGGACGTCGATGCGTTCTTCCGCCAGCGCGACAAGGCCGATGCCGGCGTCAAGGTGTCCTATTCGGGTTTCATCAACGCGCTGGACGGGGTGGCAGCACACGAGGGTTCGGTCGTCTTCCTGACCACCAACCATCCGGAGCTGATCGACGAGGCCGCGATCCGGTCGGGTCGAGTCGACTTCAGGCTCGAACTTGGGCTTTGCGACGTCAGCCAGCTCGAGCGCATGTTCCTCAAGTTCTTCGACGATGCTTCGGCGGCCGCGCGCTTCGCGCTCGAAGTTGCTCCGGATCGCTGGTCGCCGGCGCAGGTGCAGGAGCGGCTGCTGAAAGCCCACGGCGTGCGAGGAGGCGATCGCTTTGTTTCGAGACGGCCCGGAGCGGGCGATGGCCCGGCCGCGGGCTGCCTGAGCATGCCTCCGGCCGTCCGGCCGGACCGGTCGCGCGCCCGCAGGTCCCCCGCTCAAGGCTGCCCCCACCGCCATGGGGGGGGCTTTGGAGCCCGTTTGACACGATATTTCGTCCCCACAGAACCGGTCACGCGACCACGATTAGGGGGGCATTCCATGAACAACCAGCAGACCGCCGGCACGCGCCGCGGCCTCCGACTGACTGTCATCAGCGCCGCGCTGGCAGCGGCCTTCGCGCTGCCGGGCACGGCCGGCGCGTTCGAGATCAATACCGGCAACGAAGACATCTCGATGCGCTGGGACAACACCGTCCGGCTGAACATCGTCGACCGCGTCGAAAGCCAGGACGCCGCGATACTGAAGAACCCGAACTCCGACGACGGCGACCGCAATTTCGACCGCGGCCGCGTTTTCACGCGCCTCGACCTGCTGACCGAGTTCGATTTCATTTACCTGCGCAAGTATGGTTTCCGTGTCAGCGCGGCCGGCTGGTGGGATCCGGCCTACGGCACCCTCGACAACACGTCGACCCAGACCTCCAACCACCTGATCTACGGCCGCCCGGCGCTTGGACTGCCCGGACTACACCAAGCGTTACGCCGAAGGCGCCATCGGGCGAATTCCTCGACGTGTTCGGCTTCGGCAAGTTCGACATCGGCGAAATTCCGGTCAACGTCAAGCTCGGCCAGACGACCGTGTTCTGGGGCGAGAGCCTGCTGTTCAACGGCGCCATTCACAGCGTCGCGTATTCGCAGAACCCGATCGACGTGTGGAAGGGCTTGGCGACGCCGGGCTCGGAAGCCAAGGAGCTGTTCCGTCCGCGCGTCGGGCTGAATGTCCAGGCCCAGGTCGCGCAGGACGTCTCGGTGATGGCCCAGTACTTCTTCAACTGGCAGAACTTCAGCAACCAGGCCTTTCGCTATCCGGAGTCGGGCTCGTACCTGTCGATCGGCGACCACTTGCTATGGGGCGGCGAGTCGCAGATCTTCAACGCGACCGGCACGCAGCGGCTCTGGCGCGGCACCGACATCACGCCGGACGAGAACACCGGCAACTGGGGCCTGGCGGCCAAATGGAGCCCGGAGTGGCTCGACGGCACGCTCGGCGGCTACTACCGCCGCACCTACGACATGCAGCCGCAAGCGATGGCGACGCCGGCGGTGCTGCCGGTTCCGGCAGCGGCGTGTACGCCGCGCGGCGGGGTCGCGCTTCCAGGCGGTCTCTGCTACGTCAACCCGAAGGCGGCTTCGCTGCAGGAGCTGCCCACGCTGGGCAAGGTCGGCCTGTACAACGCGGCCTTCGGCTCCGACATCGACATCTTCGGCGTGAGCCTCTCGAAGAACATCGCCGGTGTCAGCGTCGGCGCCGAACTGAGCTATCGCCGCAACCAGCCGCTGCAGTCGGAACCGGTATTCGTGCTGCCGTCGGCCTTCGTGCCGCTGGTGCCAGGGCTCGATCGCGACGAACGCGCTGCCGGACGGCGACACGCCGGGCGCCAAGGGCTCGACGATGCACGGCCTGGTCAACGCGCTCGGCATCATCAACAAGACGCCGGTGTTCGACGTGGCAACGTGGAACGCCGAGCTGACCTGGATGACCTGGCTCGATGTGACGCAGAACGAAGCCGTGTTCAAGGGTCGCCCGAGCAACGTCAACAACGGCTACACGCAGATCGACCGCGTGTCGAAGAACTACTTCGGGCTGGCGCTCAACTTCACGCCGACCTGGTACCAGGTGCTGCCCGGCGTCGACTTTCTACTGCCGCTGTCATGGTCGCAGGGTATCTCCGGCAACTCAGCCATCGTCGCGGGCGGAAGCAAGGGTGCCGGCACCTTCGGCATCGGCATCGGCGCCGACATCTACCAGAAATACCGGATCGACCTGAAGTACGTCGGCTTCTATGGTGACTACTCGACGTGCCCGCGCACGCCGACCAACGCCTCGACCTGCGTCGCAACGGTGCGGCCGACATCTTCAACGGCATCACCGCCGTCGCTATCCGATCGCGACTTCGTCGCGCTGACGTTCAAGACCACATTCTGAGACTGAGGAGACGACCCATGTTTCGCAAGACTTTGATCGCGGCGTCTGTCGCCGCCCTCGCCAGCGGGACGGCCTTCGCGGCCGTCACCGCCGACGAGGCCAAGCAACTCGGCACGACGCTGACTCCGGTCGGCGCCGAAAAGGCCGGCAACAAGGAGGGCACGATTCCCGAGTGGACCGGCGGGCTGACGACGCCGCCCGCGGGATTCGTCAAGGGCAGCGGCAAGCGCCCGGATCCGTATGCGGCTGACAAGCCGCGGCTCACGATCACCGGCAAGAACGTGGCCGAGCATGCGTCCAAGCTGACTGCCGGCACGCAGGAGATCCTCAAGCGCAATCCCGACTACCGCATCGACGTGTACCCGACGCACCGCCCGGCGACCCAGCCGAAGCGCCTGCTCGACAACGCGGCCAAGAACGCGGTCGGTGCCAAGACCAGCAACAACGGTCTGGGCATCGAGAACGCGCTGCCTGGCGTGCCGTTCCCGATTCCGAAGACCGGCTACGAGGTGATGTGGAATCACCTGACGCGCTGGACCGGCCACACGACCTGCAAGTACGACGCCTACAACGTTGACACCGCCGGCGTTCCGACGCTGTCCACGACTGGCGAAATCTTCCAGGAGTATCCGATCTACCTCGGTGACAAGAAGGAGCCTTTCAAGGGCACTGATGTGTACTACCGCATCAAGGTCAACTACGTAGCGCCGGCCCGCCGTGCAGGCGAAGGTCTGTTGCTGCAGGACGCGGTCAATCCGCTCGAGCAGCCGCGCCGCGCCTGGCAGTACCTGCCCGGCCAGCGCCGCGTCAAGGCCGCCCCCGACATCGCCTACGACACGCCGAACCCCGCGACGGCGGCTGCCACGACGTACGACGACTCGTTCATGTTCAACGGCGCGATGGACCGCTACGACTTCAAGCTGGTCGGCAAGCGGGAAATGTACGTGCCCTACAACGCGTACAAGTTCCAGTACGAGCCGGGCAGCATCCAGAACGTGCTGAAGGCCAAGTTCGTCAATCCCGACGTCGAGCGCTGGGAGCTGCACCGCGTCTGGGTCGTCGAGGCGACGCTCAAGGAAGGCAAGCGCCACATCTACGCCAAGCGGACGTTCTATGTCGACGAGGACACATGGATCGTGCTGGCCACCGACGCCTACGACGCGCGCGGGCAACTGTTCGTGTCGCAGTTCATGCCGTCGACGTTCAGTTACGACGCCGTGGCGCCGACGACCTGGCTGCAGGAGTTCTACAACTTCACGGCCGGCACCTACGGGGTGAACGGGATGTGCGGCCTGTACAAGGGCATCACGTACCACGAAGGCCTGCCCGAGAAGGACTGGTCGCCGGAGGCACTGGCCGGCGCAGGCGTACGCTAGAGCTTGGAAAACTGCTATCGCGATCGGGCCGAACGCTCCATCAGAAGAGTTGAGGCCAGATTGACTACCGCGTCTCCGCACCTCAGCGGAGGCCATCTGCATCAGGCGCTGCGACGGCGCCGGGCTTGATCCGTCGCAATCCTGCCTCCGGGTCAGCGGCCCGCCGCAGGATTCGATTTGACAGGTTGTTGCATTGCCGGCCGGACGTCGGCGGCGGACCGAACGCCACGTTCCGGATGCTGGCCGCCCGCGGGCTGACCTTCGCCTCGGTCGGCATGACACACGAGAAGGTGACACGATGAAACCACGCGCCTTGCTGCTGATGGCGGCTTTGGCAGGCATGCTGCTTCCGGCGCACGCGGCCGACTCGGCTGCCAAGAGCGCTTCGCAGCCGGCTGCCGCAGTGGATGTGCTGGCTCGGCCGGCGCAGGACTCGCCGCTCGCGTCGCGCCGCCTGCTGCAATCGGTGGCACGTGCCGGTGACCGTCTGGTGGCGGTCGGACCGCGCGGCCACATCGTCGTGTCGGCCGATGGCGGGCAGAGCTGGAAGCAGTCTGCGGTGCCGGTCAGCTCCGATCTGACGGCCGTGTATTTCGTCAACGACAAGAACGGCTGGGCGGTCGGCCATGACGGCGTCATCCTCGCGAGCAGCGATGGCGGCACGAGCTGGGTCAAGCAGTTCGATGGCCGCGCGGCCAACGCGCTGCTGCTTCAATACATGAAGGCGCGCGTCGGCGCAGAGCCCGGCGTCCAAGGAGCTCGCGGCTCTGCTGACCGAAGCCGAGCGATACGGCGAGCAGGGCCCCGATAAGCCCTTCCTCGACGTCTGGTTCGAGAACGACAAGGTGGGCTACGTGGTCGGCGGCTACAACCTGATCTTCGCCACCGCCGACGGCGGCAAGACCTGGGAGCCGTGGTTCGACCGCACCGACAACCCGAAGCTGCTCAACCTCAATGCCATCCGGCCCGCAGCCGGTGGGCTGTACATCACCGGCGAAGGCGGCCTCGTGCTCAAGCTCGACGCGACGGCGAAGCGCTTTCGCGCCGTGCCGGTCGACTACAAGGGCAGCCTGTTCGGCGTGGCCGACGGCGGAGACGCGGTGCTGGTGTTCGGCCTGCGCGGCAACGCCTTCCGCAGCACCGACGGCGGGGCGCACTGGAGCAAGGTCGACAGCCAGCTCGTGGCCTCCATCATCGCCGGCGCCCGGACCACGAACGGCACCGTGCTGCTCGCCGACCAGGGCGGACGGATCGTTGCCAGCAGCGACGGCGGCAAGACGTTCAAACGGCTTGAACTCGCCAAGCGCGATGCCGGTCACTTCAATCGCGACGGTCGGGGGCGACAAGCTGGCGCTGACAGGTCCGATGGGCGTGGTCGTGGTCGACGCCGCGGCACGCTGACCCACTCAGCAGATAGATACAGGGGACACAGCCATGGCAGGACATACCGCCAAGCATCGAAGCCATGCCGGTTGTGCGCAACCTGGCTGACTTCGACCAGAAATCCGGCAACGCGCTCGAGCGCGTCATCTTCAACAACCGACTGGTCGTGATCGTCGTGTGCGCGATCGTCACCGCGATCCTGGCGTTCGTCGCGGTCGGCGTCACCCTCAATGCCAGCTACGAGAAGATGCTGCCGCAGGGCCATCCGTACGTGGCCAACTACCTCGCCAACAAGAACCAGTTGCGCGGACTCGGCAACACGCTGCGCGTGGTGGTGGAGAACACCCAGGGCGACATCTTCGACCCGGCTTACCTCGATACGCTGAAGAAGATCAACGACGAGCTGTTCCTGACGCCGGGAGTCGACCGGGCCTGGGTCAAGTCACTCTGGATGCCGGCGGTGCGCTGGACCGAGGTCACCGAAGAAGGCTTCCAGGGCGGCCCGGTGATGCCCGACACCTACGACGGCTCGGCCAAGAGTGTCGAGCAGCTGCGCAACAACGTCGCGCGCGCGGGTCTCGTCGGCAGCCTGGTGGCCAACGACTTCAAGTCGAGCACGATCGTGCTGCCGTTGCTCGACGTCGACCCGGCCACCGGCAAGGCCATCGACTACGGGGCGCTCTCAAAGTCGGTCGAGCAGAACGTGCGTGCCAAGTACGAGACCGCCGACGGCAAGATCAAGGTCCGCGTGATCGGCTTTGCCAAGATCATCGGCGAGCTGCTCGACGGCGTGGTGCAGGTGATGATGTACTTCGGCATCGCGTTCGTCATCGCCGGCGCGCTGCTCTACTACTACACGCGTTGCTGGCGCTCCACCGCACTGGTACTCGGCTGCTCGATGGTGGCGGTGGTCTGGCAGACCGGGATCCTGACGCTGATCGGCATCGGCCCCGACCCGTTCTCGGTGCTGGTGCCGTTCCTGGTCTTCGCGATCGGCGTGTCGCACGGCGCGCAGAAGATGAACGGCATCATGCAGGACATCGGCCGCGGCACGCAAAAGCTGGTGGCGGCGCGCTACACGTTCCGACGCCTGTTCGTGGCCGGCGTGACGGCGCTGCTCAACGGCGCGGCCGGCTTCCTGGTGCTGCTGGTGATCCCGATCCCGGCGATCCGCGAGCTGGCGATCTCGGCCACGATCGGCGTGTTCGTGCTGCTGTTCACCAACCTGGTGCTGCTGCCGGTGCTGCTGTCGTACACCGGGGTCGGCGCCAAGGCGGCCGCGCGCAGCGTCAAGGAAGAGGACGAGGACGTCGGCGCACACGGCATCTGGGCTTTGATCGACCACTTCGCCGAGCGCCGCAGCTGGGCGCTGGGTGCCATCGCGGTGGCGGTCGCCCTCGGTGTCGGCGGCTTCGTCGTGTCCAAGCAGCTGCAGATCGGCGACCTCGACCCGGGCGCACCCGAGCTGCGGCCGAACTCGCGCTACAACGTCGACAACGCCTTCATCACGAAGAACTTCTCGCTGTCGTCGGACGTGTTCGCGGTGATCGTGAAGACGCCGAAGGAAGGCTGCCTGCGCTACGCGACGCTGCAGCAGGCCGACCGGCTCGCGTGGCAGCTGCAGCAGCTGCCCGCAGGTGCAGACCACGGTGTCGCTCGCCGACGTGGTCAAGCAGATCACCGCCGGCATCGTTCGAGGGCAGCCCAAAGTGGCTCACGCTGTCGCGCAACCAGGAAATCCTGAACTACGGCGCGCAGCAGGCGACGGTCAACAATCCGGACCTGTTCAACACCGAGTGCTCGGTGATGCCGGTGATCGCGTACCTGAAGGATCACAAGGCGGCCACGCTCGACAAGGTGGCGGCGACGGTGCAACAGTTCATCGCCGACAACCCGACCGCCGACGTGGAACTGCTGCCGGCCGCGGGCTCGGCGGGCATCGAGGCGGCGGTCAACCAGGTGGTGCGCAAGGCCTGGATCGAGATGCTGTTCTACGTCTACGGCGTGGTGGCCGATCCTGTGCCTGATCGCGTTCCGCTCCTGGCGCGCGGTGATCGTGGCGCTGCTGCCGCTGGCGCTGACCTCGGTCCTCTGCGAAGCACTGATGGTGGTGCTGGGCATCGGCGTGAAGGTGGCCACGCTGCCGGTGATCGCGCTCGGCGTCGGCATCGGCGTGGACTACGCGCTGTACCTGCTGTCGGTGCAGCTGCACGGCCAGCGCATGGGACTCCCGCTGACCGAGGCCTACCGCTCGGCGCATCGCCTTCACCGGCCGCATCGTCGCACTGGTGGGCTTCACACTGGCCGCCGGCGTCATCACCTGGGCCTGGTCACCGATCAAGTTCCAGGCCGACATGGGCATCCTGCTGGCTTTCATGTTCCTGTGGAACATGCTCGGCGCACTGATCCTGATCCCGGCGCTGTCGTACTTCCTGCTGCCGACCTCGG
>CAVPGM010000004.1:0-23115 GCA_963703945.1 uncultured beta proteobacterium
TACCAAGCCGGACACTTGACTTCCATCAAGCGGGAGTCACGCCCTGATGACTGCCGGCAACGCGAGTCGCCTAGGCCATAGTCCGCGACCTAGCCCCCTTCGAGACGTTCGCAGCCGAGCTAATTGTATTTTTTCACGAACCGTCTGTCTTTGCGACGCTGTAGTCGACCAGCGGAGCCGTGCCCGAAGGGAGAAGATACGGGTTCACTGCCTGCGGCGATGCGACTGTGGATCAAGCGCTGCCGGCGCAGACCACCCTTGCAACACGTCCGCGCCAGCGGTAACAACCTCTTGGTTCATCACGGCTGGATACAATTCAGTTCCTCCCTCTGCAAGCCCGATCGCAAACGCGGCACCGAATCGCATGCCGATGCGAAACGACCAGCCGGTCACATTCCGGCGCGGCGATTATCAGCCCCCGGCGTACCAGGTCGAGCGGGTCGAACTGGAGTTCGATCTCGATCCCGTGCAGACGCTGGTGACCGCCACGCTGCGCGTTCGGCGCGATCCAAGGCAATCGCCGCGTGAGCCGCTGCGGCTCGACGGCGAAGACCTGGAACTCGTTTCGGTCGCTCTGGACGGACGCTCGCTCGATCCTTCCGATTACGACCAGCGCAACGGAGGATTGACGATCGCGCACGTGCCGGAAACGTTTGAGCTGCGCATCGTCAACCGCATCCGGCCGGTCGGCAACACCGAACTGATGGGGCTGTTCGTATCCAACGGCAGATTCTTCACCCAGTGCGAGGCCGAAGGCTTTCGCCGCATCACGTACTTCCTCGATCGGCCGGACGTCATGGCGTGTTATCGAGTGACGCTGCGCGCCGACAAGGTCGCCTATCCGGTTCTGCTGGCCAATGGCAACCTGGTCGAGCAGCGCGACCTCTCGGACGGGCGGCACGCTGCCGTATGGGACGATCCGCATGCGAAGCCGAGCTATCTGTTTGCGTTGGTCGCCGGACGCTTCGTCGCCCTGGAGGCCACCTGGCGGACCGCCGGCGGACGCAAAGCGCTGCTGCAGGTTTGGGTGGCGAGCGGCGATCTCGACAAGGCCGGCCATGCGATGGCGTGCCTCAAGCGCGCGATCGAGTGGGATGAGCGGCGCTTCGGGCTGGAACTCGATCTCGAGCGCTTCATGATCGTCGCCTCCAACGACTTCAACCTGGGGGCGATGGAAAACAAGGGACTCAACATCTTCAACGCGAAGTACGTGCTGGCGAGTCCCGATGTCGCGACCGACGTCGACCACGCGGGCATCGAATCGATCGTCGGGCACGAGTACTTCCACAACTGGACCGGCAATCGAGTGACCTGCCGCGACTGGTTTCAGCTCTCGCTGAAGGAAGGGCTGACAGTATTCCGCGACCAGGAGTTTTCCGCCGACATGCAGGGCGAGGCGTCGAGTCGCGCGGTCAAGCGGATCGACGACGTGCGCACACTGCGCGCGCTGCAATTTCCGGAGGATGCCGGTCCGATGGCGCATCCGGTGCGCCCGGACAGTTACCAGGAGATCAGCAACTTCTACACCGCCACCGTCTACGAGAAGGGGGCTGAGGTCGTG
Organism: uncultured beta proteobacterium; assembly: GCA_963703945.1. GTDB lineage: Bacteria > Pseudomonadota > Gammaproteobacteria > Burkholderiales > Burkholderiaceae_F > JALORV01. Next base: position 1,562 of record CAVPGM010000004.1, read on the forward strand.
CGGATGATGCAGACGCTGGTCGGCGTCGAAGGCTTTCGTCGCGGCACGGACCTCTATTTCAAGCGGCACGATGGCCAGGCGGTCACCTGCGACGACTTCGTCTCGGCGATCGCAGACGCCAACGGGCGCGACTTCAGCCAGTTCCGGCGCTGGTACTCGCAGGCGGGCACTCCACGAGTCCGCGCCGAGGGCACGTACGACCCGGTCAGGCGCATCTACGAGCTGACGCTGACTCAACGGACACCGGCCACGCCGGGACAGCCGCAGAAAGAACCGTTCCATATTCCGTTTGCCGTCGGCCTGATCGACGCCGCCGGGCACGACCTGCCCTTGCGGCTCGAAGGCAAAGCCGCCTCCGCGCAATCGACGCGCGTGTTGGAGCTGACTCAGCCGACCCAGAGATTCCGGTTCGTCGACGTTCGCGAGCGTCCGGTGCCGTCGCTGCTGCGCAATTTCTCGGCGCCGGTGGTGGTCGATTACCCGCGCGACGACAGCGAACTCGTGTTTCTGGCCTGCCACGATCCGGACCCGTTCAACCGCTGGGAGGCGGGCCAGTGCCTGGCGATGACCCGGCTGATGAAACTGAGCGACAACTCCGAGGCCGGTCGACCGCTCGCGCTCGACGACGACTTCGTGCGCGTGATGGGAGCGCTGCTGGATGACTCCGCGCTCTCGCCGGCCTTCCGCGAACAGCTGCTGACTTTGCCGGCCGAGGGTTTCATCGGCGAGCAGCGCGCGGTGGTCGATCCCGAAGCGATACGCGCGGCCCGTCGGTACTTGCAGGGCGAGCTCGGTCGCCGCCTGGCAACCCGTTGGCGGGCCGTCTACGACAGTCATGGCACGCCGGGCGAGTACTCGCCGGCGGCGGGACCCGCCGGCCGTCGCGCGCTGCGCAATCTCGCACTCGCGTACCTGGTTGAAGGCGGCGTTGCCGGCGCGATCGAGTTGGCCCATCAGCACCTCGCGACCGCCACCAATATCACCGATCGCCAGGCCGCGCTGGCGGTGATCATCAGCAGCCGTTCCGCCACCAAGGCCGACATCATGGTGCAACTGGCACGAGCCTGGCAGCATGAGCCGCTGCTGATGAACAAGTGGTATCAGCTGCAGGCCACCGCGATGACCCAGCCGGGCGAACCGCCGGTTGTCGACCGGGTGCGCCGGCTGCTACATCATCCCGGGTTTTCGCTCGGCAATCCGAACAGTGTCTTCGCGCTGATACGGTCGTTCTGCATGAGCAACGAAGGCGAATTCCACCGGCGCGGCGCAGCCGGTTACGACTTCTGGGCGGAGCAGGTGCTGACGCTCGACCGCATCAACCCGACGGTCGCGGCCCGCATCGCGCGCGCAATGGACCGGTGGCGGAAGTACACGCCAGATCGGCAGGAAGGCATGCGGCGCGCGCTGGCACAGGTCGCGGCCGAGCGCATGCTGTCGCGCGACGTGCGCGAGATCGTCAGCAAGTCCCAGGGGCAATGATGGCCAGGCTTTCCCTCACGCACTATCTGATCCGTTGCGAGCGCGAGCACGGTCTGGACCCTGAGCTGCGCCTGCTGCTGGAGACCGTGGCCCGCGCATGCAAGACGATCAGCCATGCCGTCGGACTGGGAGCACTCGGCGGCGTGCTCGGGGGCGCCGGGACGACCAATGTCCAGGGCGACGCGCAGAAGAAGCTCGACGTGCTGTCGAATGAGATCCTCGTCGAAGCGAACAGCTGGGGCGGCTACCTCGCGGGCATGGCCTCGGAGGAGATGGACAACCCGGTCGGCATCCCGGTCGCCTATCCGCGCGGAAAATACCTGCTGCTGTTCGACCCGCTGGACGGCTCGAGCAATGTCGACGTCAATGTGTCGATCGGCACCATTTTCTCGGTGCTGCCTGCGCCGGCCGATGTTGCGGAGCCCGGCGAGCCCGCGTTCCTGCAGCCCGGGTCCCGACAGGTGTGTGCCGGTTACACCGTGTACGGGCCGCAGACGCTGCTGGTGATTTCCGTGGGAAACGGCGTTCAGGTTTTCACGCTCGCCCGCGATACCGGATCGTTCGTCCTGACGCAGGAGAACGTGCAGATTCCGCAGGAAACGAAGGAGTTCGCGATCAACATGTCGAACATGCGCCACTGGCAGCCGCCGGTGAAGCGCTATGTCGACGAGATGCTGGCCGGCCGGACCGGGCCGCGCGGCAAGGATTTCAACATGCGCTGGGTGGCGTCGATGGTGGCCGACGTCCACCGCATCATGTCGCGCGGCGGCATCTTCATGTATCCGCGCGACGCGCGCGAACCCGACAAGCCGGGCAGGCTGCGACTGATGTATGAAGGCAACCCGATGGCCCTCCTCGTGGAGGAAGCCGGCGGCGCCGCCACCAACGGCCGCGAGCGCATCCTCGACATCCGGCCGACCAAGCTGCACGAGCGCGTCGCGGTGTTCCTGGGGTCCAAGAACGAAGTCGAACGGGTGACCTCGTACCACGGATCGCCTCGATTTGATCGAGGCGGAAGTCGAAGCAAAAGGGAGCACGCCGGCCGGACGCCGCGCCAAGTCGAACAGGGTGTTGTCTCGGCGTCGCCTTCAAACCGACGCCGGCCCCAATCCAAACAGCGAGCGCCCTATGGTCTGGCTTTCTCCAGCAATTTCGCCGCCCCGAGGTTAAAGAGCGCCGAGCCCACCAGATTCTGGCCGCCGTCGCAGACGACCACGCAGCCGGTGACGTACGAGGCCAGTGGCGAGGCGAGGAAGGCCGCGACCTGGCCGATGTCATCGACCGTGCCCATGCGGCGCAGCGGGACGCTACCGACGAACTGGTCGTGCAGAGCCGGCTCCGAGAGCCGCTTCATTCCCTCGGTACCCTCGATCGGTCCGGGAACGATCGAATTGCAGCGAATGCCGTATGGGCCCCACTCGATAGCCAGATTCTTCATCAGCATGTCGATGCCGGCCTTGGCCGCGCCGACATGAGCCTGAAACGCGTGCGGCATGTAGGCCATGCCCGCGGAGATGAAAATCACGCAACCGCCGAGTACGCCTGAGCTGCTCGAACGCGGCGCGCGCCGAATTGAATGCGCCAAGCAGATCGATGTCGATGACGGTCTTGAATCCGTTGGCCGACAGGCGCTCCGCCGGGACGAGGAAGTTGCCCGCTGCGCCGCAGACAAGAACGTCGACCGGACCGAGTTCTTCGCGGCTGCGCTCGAGCGCCGCGTCCAGTGCCGCGATCTCGCGCACGTCGGCTGCCACAGCGCAGACCTGCGCGCCGAGGGCACGCAACTCGTCTGCAGCCGCATCGAGCTTGGCCTGCGTGCGGCCGCAAATTGCAACCCGGGCGCCGAGCGCCGCGAAGTTCTTGGCCACGCCGAGGTTGATGCCGCTGCCGCCGCCGGTGACGAACACCGTCTTGCCCTTGAACAGTTCCCGCGGCAGCAGGCGCTGCGCGAGCATTTCGGGTTGGGCCCGCATGGCGGCTCCGAGCGAAAGGTTGGGGTTCAGAAATCACTTTCGGCCAGGGCCATCGTGCTCGCCGCGGCGTGGATCGTGGCTTCGGCGAGCCCGCGTGCGCGGGACAGTTCCTGGTCGGAATAGAAGCGTGCGGTCGCGATCTTGGCCTTGTAGAAGGCACTATTGCCGTCGCCGCTATCGAGCTTGCGTTGTGCGACCTGCGCGGCGCGTGCCAACTGCCAGCCACCGCACACGACACCGCACAGATGCAGGAACGGAACGGCCCCGGCCAGCACCGCATTGATGTCGTTCGTTCCAGTCGCGAGGATCCAGTCAACGGCGTCCGCCATCGCCCGCGTGCCTTCGCGCAGGCGCGCGCCAATGGCCGGCAGGTCGGGCCCGCTCGCTCGCGCGAGCGCCTCGCCGAGCCTGTCCATCTGACCGATCAGCGCATGAATCGAGCGCCCCCCTTCACGCAGCACCTTGCGCCCGACCAGATCGTTGGCCTGGATTCCGGTAGTGCCCTCGTAGATCGTGGTGATGCGCGCGTCGCGCAGATGCTGGGCGGCGCCGGTTTCCTCGATGAAACCGTTGCCGCCATGGATCTGTATCCCGGTTGAGGCAACCTCGGTGCCGGTCTCGGTGCACCACCCCTTCAAGATCGGGATCAGCAGGTCGACCCCGGCCTGCGCCTGCGCGCGCTGGCCAGCGTCTGGATGGCGGTGCGTCTGGTCGATCATCGCTGCGACGACGTAGGCCAGGGCACGCATCGCCTCGACGCGCGACTTCATGCTCATCAGCATGCGCCGCACGTCGGGGTGGCGGATGATCGGAACGCTCGGCGCCTTGGGCGCTGCCGCGTCTTTACCCTGCACGCGCTCCCTGGCATAGGCCAGCGCGTGCTGGTAGGCACGGTCGGCGACCGCCAGGCCCTGCACGCCAACGCCAAAGCGTGCCTCGTTCATCATGATGAACATGGTCTCGAGGCCGCGATTCTCCTCGCCGAGCATGTAGCCGATCGCGCCCGGCCCGTCGCCGAAGGCGAGCACCGCGGTCGGGCTGGCGTGGATGCCCAGCTTGTGCTCGATCGATGCGCAGCGCACGTCGTTGCGCTCGCCGAGGCTGCCGTCGTCGTCGACGATGAACTTGGGAACAATGAACAGCGAGATCCCCTTCACGCCCTCGGGCGCGCTCGGTGTGCGGGCGAGGACCAGGTGGATGATGTTGTCGGTCAGATCATGCTCGCCGAAGCTGATGAAGATCTTGCTGCCATGGATGCGGTAGTGGTCACCCTCGGGAATCGCCTTGGTGCGCAGCAATCCGAGGTCAGAACCCGCCTGCGGTTCGGTCAGGTTCATCGTGCCGGTCCATTCGCCCGACACCATCTTGTGCAGGTACTTCTGCTGCTGCGCGTCGCTGCCGCGCAGCAGCAGCGCCTCGACCGCGCCCTGCGTCAGCAGCGGCGCCATCGAAAGCGCCATGTTCGACGCGTTCCACATCTCCATCACGGCGGTGTCCACCAGCTTGGGCAGGCCCTGGCCGCCGAACTCGACGGGAAAGCGCAGGCCGGTCCAGCCCGACTCGACGAACTGCCGGTACGCCTCGATGAAACCCTTGGGCGTGGTCACCTCGCCGTCGTGCCACTTCAGTCCCTCGGTATCGCCGCTCGCATTGAGCGGCCCCCACACCTCGCCGGCGAACTTTGCCGCGCCGTCGAGCACGGAATCGACCAGGTCAGCTGTAGCCTCTTCGTAACCCGGCAGACGGGCGATGTCGTCGAGCCCGGCGAGTTCGCGCAGCGCGAACCGCATGTCCTCGAGCGGGGCGGTGTAAGTCGTCATGGTGAGTCTCCTTGGCTTTGAGGGTCGATGCGGCCGGCCCTAGTCGCCGAAACCTCGCCGGCCGCCGTTCCTTGGCCGCGCTTATCGCCTCGGGCAGATCGACCGACATGAGCATGGCGGCGTTCCTGATGTCCACATAGTTGAGGCCGCGAGTCGTCATTTCTCGAGCACGTATTCGCCGGGCGCGGCGCCTATCGGTCTGTACTTGCGCGATCCGGGCTTGGCCGGCGCAGCCACGAGTTCGCCCGAACGGGCTTGAATCCAGGCGCGCCAATGCGGCCACCAGCTACCTTCCTGCCGGTTCGGCTGGGCCGCCTCGGCCCACTGCATCGGGTTTTCCACACTCGCCGGCGCGGCAAAGAAATACGACTTTGCCGACCCCGGCGGATTGATCAGGCTCTGCAGATGTCCGGCGTTGGCCAGCACGAAGGTCGACTCGGGACCGAACAGCCGGGCCGTCCCGTAACAGGCCCTCCACGGCGTGATGTGGTCGGTGATGCCGCCGATCACATAGGTGCCCACCTTCACCTTGGACATGTCGATCGGCACGCCGGCGATCTCCAGCGTGCCCGCGTTCACGTACGGGTTCTTCTCCACGAGGTCGAGCAGGTCGCAATGGAACTGGCCTGGCAGCCGCGTCGTGTCGGCATTCCAGGCCAGAATGTCGAACGCCGGCGGCTTGTTGCCGAGCAGGTAGTTGTTGACCCAGTAGTTCCAGATCAGGTCGTTCGGCCGCAGCCAGGCGAACATCGACGCCATCTCCTCGCCGCTGACGAAGCCCTTGCGGCGCGAGCGCGCCTTGGCCGCGCGGATTGTCGCCGGCGAGTTGAACAGGCCGAGCGTCGAGTCGGCGAGCGCTGCGCCAGTGTCGAGCACGCAGACCGCCCAGGTTGCGTTGGCGACCTTCTTCTCGCCCTTTGCGGCGAGCCATCCGAGGTAGGCGGCGAGCGTCATGCCGCCCGAGCAGCTGCCCCACATGTTGACGTCGGGGCTGCCCGTGATCCTGCGCGCCACGTCGACCGCGCGATCCAGCGCCATCGCATACTCTTCCAGGCCCCAGTGGCGCTGGTCGACCGTTGGGTTGCGCCAGCTCACGACGAACATCTGTACTCCCGAATCGACCGTCCATTTGACGAGGCTCTTCTCGGGCGCGAGGTCGACCGCGTAGAACTTGTTCACCTGCGGCGGCGACATCACGAGCGGGCGCTTGTGCACCTGAGGCGTCGTCGGTGCGTACTGCAACAGCTCGAACATCTCGTCGCGATACACCACGTGGCCGGGCGAGGTCGCGAGGTTCTGACCCACCTTGAACGGCGAGGCGTCGACCTGGCTCGGCATCAAGCTGTTGTGGCGGATGTCGTGGACCAGGTTCTGCAGCCCCTTGACGAGGTTGTCGCCTCCGGTGTCGATGATCTTGCGCACTGCGGCGGGATTGCCCAGCACGAAGTTGCTCGGCGCCAGCGCGTCGGTGACGAGCGAGGCGAAAAACTGCGCCCGACCTTTGTCGACACTATCGAGCTTGGACGTTTCAATGACGCTCGTCAGCTCCTTCTGCGTCGCGAGGTAGGCCTGCATCAGGCGCGCGTACACCGCGTTGCTCTTCCACGCCGGGTCGGCGAAGCGACGGTCCTTCGGGTCCGGGGCGAGTTCCGACTTGCCCTTGACCACCGTGCCCAGCTCCTTCAGGTAGTGGCCGTAGTGGGTGGCTGCCTTGCGCGGCGCCTTGCGTATCACCTTGAGCAGCGAACCTGCTGCGCCCGCCACATCGCGCGGGCTCAACCCGATCAGTGGATTGATCGCGAGCGTGTTCTGGCTCGCCTCGCCGACCAGTTCGCCGAGATCACCCGCCGCCGACATCGCGGCGCTGCCGGCCTGGGCGGCCTTGTCTTTCAGCGCCCTGGCGGTCGCGCGGCCTGCGCCCAGCACCCGTGCAGCGGAGTCACTCACGAGCTTGCGCCCGCGCGCAGCCGCGCTGCGCGCTGGTGCGGGCTTGCGAGCAGCGGCGCGAGACTTCTTCTTCGGTGTCTTCGTAGCCATGTTTGTCTCCTGGAAGCGTCAGCCCATCAGCATCACCAGCGCGAGCGCGATCAGCGCGGGCTTATCCTCGCCTTCGATCTCGAACGTGTTCTCGGTGGTGAGCAGCACGCGACCCTTGCCCTTGTCCTCGACGGCCACCACCTTGACGTGGTTACGCACCCGCTTGCCGGCGCGCAGCGGCGCCAGGAAGCGCACCTTCTCCAGCCCGTAGTTCACCGCCTGCTTGATCTCGACGCGCTCGAGCAGCACGTCGTAGCTGGTCGGCGCGAGCAGCGCGAGCGTCAGGAAGCCGTGAGCGACAGTACCGCCGAACGGGCTTTCCTTGGCCGCGCGCTCGATATCGACATGGATCCACTGGTGGTCTTCGGTGCAGTGCGCAAATTCGTTGATGCGCTGCTGGCCGACGGTGATCCAGGACGAGGTCCCGATTTCCTGTCCGATGTGGGCGCCGAGGTCGGCGGGCGTCATGCGTGAGGTTTCCATCGGCGTGTCCATGCGTGTGGTTAGGGTCGATCGAGAAACTCGTTGATCGCGCGCGCCGAGGCCGCGCCGCGCGTCAGCAGGAACATGTGGCCGCAATCGAAGACCTGCAACTCGCTATGCGGGATCAGCCGGTGCATCAGTTCCGCGTTGGCCAGCGGCACCAGCGGGTCGTCTCGGCCAGCCATGATCAGCGTCGGCTGGCGCAGGCGGTGCAACCAATGGATGCTGGTCCAGCCCCAGGCGGCGCCGAGTTGGAGGTAGTAGCCCAGTCGGGACTGCCAGCGCACGTGCTTGAAGAACTCGGAAACGAGCTCGGGATTGCTGCGGAAATCGCCGCCGTAGATGTCGCCAGACACCGAACGGGCGTAGTCGCGGCTCATGTAACGCCGCGGTGTCGCCATTTTCAGCAGCACCGACGGGTGCGCGGGCAACATCACCATGCCGGGCGCGGTCGCGCACAGGATGAGCCGGCGGCAGCGCGTCGCGAAGCTGCGCGCGAACTGCTGTGCCACGGCGCCTCCCCAGGAGACGCCGAGAATGTCGGCCTGCGCATGCCCGTAGCGGTCGAGCAGCGCCGCGGCCAGCCGCGCAATGTCGCGCAAGCGGTAGGGTCGCGCCGGCAGCGCCGAGTGGCCGACGCCTGGAACGTCGAAGCTGATGACCTCGCGCTCCGGCATCGCGTGCGCGAGCGGCGCGATCAGCTCGATGTTGCCGCCGATCCCGTTGAACATCAGAAGCGGCACGCCGCCGCTGCCAGTGCGTCGGCCGACGCGCACGGCCTGCGAGCCAATGCGCACGATCTCGATGGCGAACGGCTGCCCCCCGCTTGTGCCCGCCTGACCGTGCGCGGGCGGTTCAGTTCGATCCATCGCGACTGCAGTCGACATTGCTCGCTGTGCCTCAGCCCAATTTGCGGAGTTCGCGGCGCAGGATCTTGCCGACGGTGGATTTGGGCAGGTCATCGACGAACTGCACGATGCGCGGCACCTTGTATCCGGCCATCATTGTGCGGCAATGCGCGATGACCGCCTCGGCGTTGAGCGTCGCCGCGGGAGCCTTGACGACATAGAGCTTGACGGCCTCGCACATCACCGCGACCCGATCGCCCTTCTTGACGCCCGGTCGCTGCTGCAGGGTAGGCGTTGGGGTCGATCTCGGTCGGAATGTCCTTGCCGTACGAGTGAATCCAATGTCTGTCGCTCACGATGCTCTCCATCAGCCTGTCCTGTGCTGAAGTATGCGAGCCGACCGTCGCCGTGGCGAGAGTAGAAGCGGACAAACCCGGCATCGCGGCGGACATTGTGCTCGGCCAACCCGGCCATCATAGGGAGCGGAAGAGCAGCGCCGTTTCCCGAAGTGGGTACAGGCCGATAATCCCGTATCCAATGGCCAGCACCGGATACCCGCAGTCCGGTCTGCTCGCGAAGCGCGAACGGGAGTTGTCTGGCGATACCGACCGTCGCGTGGACACGGAAAGGAATAGCCATGTACAGCAAAGAGACTTGCCTCCGACAAGATCCCGCGCAGCACTACCGACGACTACACGCGCGATGAGGCCGAGCTGCGCCGCCGCTTTGCCGAGGACAAGACAGGAGTCAGCCTTGCGCATGTTGCAAGCTATTCCTTCGATCCAGCCATCCTGCCCGGCAACATCGAGAATTTCGTCGGCGTCGCACAGGTTCCGATCGGAATCGCCGGCCCGCTGCACATCGAGGGCGAACACGCCCGCGGCAATTTCTATGTTCCGCTGGCCACGACCGAGGGTACGCTGGTCGCGAGCTACAACCGCGGCATGCGCCTGCTCGGCGAATGCGGTGGCGTGAAGACGACCGTGGTCGAAGCGGCGATGCAGCGCTCGCCGGTGTTCATCATGAAGGACGCGCTCGAGGCGCGAGCCCTGGGTCGCTGGGTCGAAGAAAACCTCGGCGCAATCCGGCAGGTGGCGGAATCGACCACGCATTTCGGAAAGTTGACCGACATCGAGCAGTACGCCGCCGGTCCGATGCGGCACCTGCGCTTCAACTACACAACCGGCGACGCCGCAGGTCAGAACCTCACCGGCAAGGCGACTCTCGCCGCCTGCGAGTGGATCGCCGCCAGCTACCCTGGCGAAGCACGCTTCATCCTGTCCGGCAACATGGACACCGACAAGAAGCATTCCCGCATCAACATGCTGCAGACCCGCGGCCGGCGGGTTGTCGCCGAGGCTGTCGTGCGCAACGACTTGCTGAAGCGGATCATGGGCGTCGAGGCACGCGATCTTTTCCGCGCCCGTCAGGTTGCGCAGGTCGGCGCTTTCCTTGCGGGCTCATCCAACAACGGCGCCCAGGCCGCGAACGGACTGACTGCTCTGTTCATCGCCTGCGGCCAGGACGTCGCCAATGTGTCCGAATCACATGCTGGTGTGACCTACACACAACTGCTCGACAACGGCGATTATTACTGGTCGGTCACCTTGACGTCGCTGATCGTCGGTACTTACGGCGGAGGCACGGCACTGGCAACGCAACGGGAGTGCCTCGAGCTCCTTGGCTGCTACGGCGCCGGTGGCGCCGACAAATTCGCCGAGATCTGCGCGGCCGTCGTGCTGGCCGGAGATGTGTCGCTCTCATCGGCAGTCCTGGCCGGCGACTGGGTCAGCAGCCACGATCAGCTGGGGCGGAACCGCAAGTAGCCGAACCGGACCCCAGCAAATTTGGCGAACGTCGCCTTTGAAGCGGCTACACCGGCAACAGCACCGTCGACCCGACTGTCTTGCGCGTCTCGAGGTCGCGATGCGCGCGCGCGGCTTCGGCGAGCGGGTAGCGTTGCTCGATATCGACCTTGATCTTGCCGGAGATCATCAGGTCGAACAGTTCCTCCGCCGAGGCTTCGAGGCGTGCGCGCGGAACGATGTGGGTCGCCAGCGTCGGCCGCGTCAGGTAAAGCGATCCCTTCTGCGCGAGGATGCCGATGGCCACACCGGTCACGGCGCCCGACGCGTTGCCGAAGCTCACCATCAGGCCGCGCGGTTCGATGCAGTCGAGCGAACCGTCCCAGGTCGTCTTGCCGACGCCGTCGTAGACCACCGGCACCTTCTTGCCACCTGTCAACGCCAGCACGCGCTCGACGAAATTCTCCTTGCTGTAGTCGATGGTCTGCCACGCTCCCGCCTTCTTTGCGAGAGCCGCCTTCTCCGGCGAGCTGACGGTTCCGATCAGTTTGACTCCGAGCGCGCGTGCCCACTGGCACGCAATCAGGCCAACACCGCCGGCGGCGGCGTGGAACAGGATCGTCTCGTGGCCCTGCAACCGGTACGTCTGACGGAACAGGTACTGCACGGTCAGACCTTTGAGCATGACCGCTGCACCCTGCTCGAACGAGATCTGCTTGGGAAGCTTGACCACGGTGGCCGCCGGCATCGTCCTCAATTCGCGAGTAGGCACCCAGTGGGCCCTGCGGATAGGCGACGCGATCCCCCGTCTTCAGTCCTTTCACATTGCTGCCGACTGCATCGACCACGCCGGCCCCTTCGAACCCGAGCCCATGCGGCAGCGCGCCGCTGTAAAGGCCGGTGCGGTAGTACACATCGATGTAGTTGAGGCCGATCGCATGCTGCCGGATGCGCACCTCGTCGGGACCGGGATCCGGGACGTCGACTTCGGCGAGTTCGAGCACTTCGGCTCCGCCGTGAGCGCGGATCAGGATGGCCTTCGTCTTCATGAAATCTCCTTGCTGGCCTCGGGCACAGCCGCCGGGGCGATCGATGGTCGGGACAACACATAGATGCCGGCGAGCACGAGAGCCGTACCAGCGATCTGCCACGCGCTGACGGTCTCGCCGAGAAACACGTAAGCCAGAGCGATCGTCGCCACCGGACCGACCATCGCGGCCAGCGAGGTCCGGCTCGCCCCGATGCGCTCGACGGCCATCATCGTGGCGAACACCGGCAGCACCGTGCTGACGATGCCGTTGATCAGCGACAGCCAGTACACTGGCTCGGGCTGCTTCAGCGCATCGAGCGGATTGACCAGTGCGAACTGGATGAACACCGCGACAGCCGATACACACATCGCATACGACGTCAGCCGGATCGCCCCGATCCGCCTGACCAGTTCACCGGACAGCACCAGATAGGCGGCGTAGCAGACTGCACTCGCGAGGACGAGCAATGCTCCGAGCGTGACGCCGTCGCTGTCCAGGCGAACGTCGTGCACGAACACCAGCAGGATGCCGCCGTAGGCGAGCGCCAGAGCGACAAAGTCGGTCCGGCCGAAGCGCTTGCCCAGGAAAAGTGCCGACATCAGCAGGACGATCGTCGGGTTCAGGTAGAGGATCAGGCGCTCGAGCGCAGCGGTGATGTACTGCAGCCCGAGAAAGTCGAGGGTGCTCGCGGCATAGTAGCCCAGCAGACCGATGACGATCAGCCGCGCATGATCGCCGCGTGTCAATGGCGCCCTGCCGCGGCTGCTCCAGCGGTAGGCGGCGATGAAGAACGGAGCCGAAAACGCCATGCGCAGCGCGATCAGCGTGGCGGCGTCGACACCGTAGCGGTACGCCAGCTTGACGAGGATCGCCTTGGCCGAGAAGAGAACGCTTCCGCCGATGGCGAGCGCGAGACCGACCAGGAAAGCGCGACGCGCGGAAGTGGGCACGCGACGATTCTACGGACGCGCCTCAACGGCCCGGCGATGAACGCCATGCACCCCACGCCATGCACACCCAGCCTGCGATGAACGCGACCCCGCCGAATGGTGTGATCCAGCCCAGCGCATGTACGCCGCCCAGCGCGAGCCCATACAGGCTTCCGCTGAACAGCACGATGCCAGCGACAAAGAGCCAGCCAGCGGCAACCGTGGAGCGCCCGGGCCAGCGAACGACCGCCCATGCCACCGCCAGCAGCGCCAGCGAATGCACCAGCTGGTATCGCACGCCGGTTTCGAAGACAGCCAGCATCTCGGGCGCGAGCCGGGCCCGCAACGCGTGCGCGCCGAACGCGCCGGCGGCGACGCCGAGCATCGCACCGAGCGAACCCAGCACGAAGAACAGGCGATCCATGCAATTTCCCTGGTTGAAGCGGATTCCTCCGCAGCTGTCCTGCAGCTTAGAACCTATCTCAGAGTCCCCGATGGATCGCGTTGCCACGAGAAGCGGGCGGATGCAAGGCGGCTGGCGAAGGACAGTAGCCGGGCCTACGGCCGAGCCGCCCAACGCCGCAGACGCCCGCTTCTCTTGGCAACCCTGCGGGGCGGGGCCGCATGGGGCGCAGGGCGTTGTTGCGGCTCGGGTCCTTGCAGTAGCAATGGTCCCCTCGCCGCGCCTAGCCCTGCACCCCATGCGACCCGCCGCGACCACCGGGGACTCTAAGATAGGTTCTCGGGCGGTATGCTGCGCGCCGCTTGTTGCTACCCCGCCCATGACCACGACACTGATTCGCAGCCTCGCCTTCTGCGCGATGGCCGCGCTGGCGGCTTGCCGCCCCGACAGCAGCTTGGACGGCGAAGCACTGGAGCCCTGCCGGATCACCGGCTTCGAGCGCGAGGCCCGGTGCGGCTCGGTCAGCATGCCCGAAAACCCCGACGATGCTGCGGGCCGCAAGATCGACGTGCACTTCGTGATCGTCCCCGCCGTGGCGCGCAACAAGCGACCCGATCCGCTGTTCGTCCTGGCCGGCGGACCGGGACAGGCCGCCAGCCGCGTGGTGGGACAGGTAATGCCGATCTTCGGCGAACTGAACGCGCGGCGCGACATCGTCTTCGTCGACCAGCGCGGCACCGGCCGATCGAACCCGCTCGACTGCCCCGAGCGCGACGACTCGCTGGCCGCCACGCTCGACCCGACGCAGCAGCTCGAGTCACTGCGAAGGTGCCTGCGCGCGTTGCAGGCCGACACGCGCCAGTACGCGACGTGGATTGCGGTGCGCGACCTTGACGCCGTGCGCAGCCGCCTCGGCGTCGACACGGTCAACCTCTGGGGCGCCTCGTACGGAACACGCGTCGCGCTCGAATACCTGCGGCAATACCCGCAACGAGTCCGCACGGCAGTGCTCGACGGCGTCGCACCGCCGGACATGTCGCTGCCGACCGCGTTTTCGGTGGACGCCGATGCCGCACTCAAGGCGCTCGCAACCCAGTGCCGGGCCGAGGTGCGCTGCGCTGCGCGCTTTCCCGACTTCGAGACACGCGTCGACGCGCTGCTGGCCCGAGCCGACGCCGGCTTCGGCACAACCGTCAGGCATCCGCTTACCGGGCAGAGCGAGGCACTGTTCGTCGACCGTCGGCTGCTCGCAAGCCTGCTGCGCGTTCCGCTGTACGTGCCCACCCTGGGCGCCGTGATGCCCTACGCGGTGGCCGCTGCGACCGACGGTGATTTCAGCCCGCTGGTCGCGCTGACCGCGGCGGTCAGCGGGCGCGTCAACGAGAACTTCTTTCCCGGCATGCACTTCGCCGTGATCTGCGCCGAGGACGTGCCAAGGCTGGCAGCGACACGGCCGGCGGCGGCCGCGACCCGCTTCGGCACCGGGTTTGCGGATCTGTACGCCGAGGTCTGCACTTCAGTAGCGACGCGGCCTGTTCCGTCCGACTTCTACGCGATCCCGCGCACGCCTGTTCCCGTGCTCGTGCTGTCGGGCGGCATGGACCCCGCCACTCCGCCGCGCCATGGTGCGGCGGTCGCCGAGCGGCTCGGCAACGCACGCCACGTCGTCGCTCCGCACCTCGGCCATGGATTGACTGCGCAGGCGTGCGCTCCGCGGCTCATCACACGCTTCATCCGCGACGGTGACTTCCACGGTCTCGATACCGAATGCCTGGAAAAGGTCCCGCTCGCGGCCTACTTCGAGCCCCTCGAATCCACGCGCAAGCCGACCGCCCGATGATCGAAGTCAGCCATCTCGCCAAGTCGTTTTCCGCGCGACTGCATGGCCGCCGGGCGCAGGTCACTGCAGTCGCCGACGTGAGCTTCGTTGCTCCAGACGGCAGCATCACGGCGCTGCTTGGCCCCAACGGAGCCGGAAAGACGACCACGCTGCGCATCGTCGGCACGCTGATCGAGGCCGACGCGGGCGATGCCAGGGTCGGCGGGATCGATGTCCGCGGCGATGCGCGGGGTGTGCGCGCGCAGCTCGGCATGCTGTCGGATGCCCGCGGCGTCTATACCCGGCTCACCGCGCGCGAGAACATCGCCTACTACGCCGACCTGCGCGGTGTTCCCCGGGCCGAGTTCGAAGCCAGGCTCGCGATGCTGGCGGAGCTGCTCGACATGATCCCGCTGCTCGACCGCCGCACCGAAGGCTTCAGCACCGGGGAGCGGATGAAGGTCGCGCTGGCGCGCGCGCTGATCCACGATCCGCAGCACCTGGTGCTGGACGAACCGACCAGCGGGCTCGACGTGATGTCGACGCGCGCGCTGCGCCGGCTGCTCGGTCATCTGCGCGGAGAGGGCAAGTGCGTCGTGCTGTCATCGCACATCATGCCGGAGGTCGAGCAGCTCGCAGACCGCATCGTCATCGTCGCGCGCGGTCGCAGCATCGCACAGGGCACCAGCGAGGAGATCAGGCGGCTGGCTGCGGCGACGACGCTGGAGGATGCCTTCGTGCAGCTCGCCTACGACGCCGCGGAGGCCGCTGGATGACACCGGCACTCGTCGTGTTCCGCAAGGAACTGGTCGATGCGTTGCGCGACCGCCGCACCTGGCTCATCGTGCTGGCGAGCTCGCTCATCGCGGGCCCCCTCTCGCTGCTGCTGATCGCGAGCTTCGTCTCGAGCGCGGAGGAGAGCGCCGCGCGCCGCGAGGTGGTCCTCGCCAATGCCGACGCGGCCCCGACACTGACCAGCTTCCTTCGACGCAACGGCGCGACGATCGTCAAGGCGCCCGACGACTACCGGGAGCAGCTGCGCAGCGGCCGCCTGCAGAACGCCGTCGTCGTCGTTCCCGGAGATTTCGAGCAGCGCCTGTCCACCGGCGAGACGCTCCGGCTCGACGTCGTGTTCGACGAGACGGCGAGCCGCGCGCAGCCGGCCGTGCGCACGACCATTGCGCTGCTGCGCGGCTACAACCGTGAACTCGGAATGCAGCGAATGCTGGCCCGCGGCGTCAGCCCACAGCTGCTGCAGCCGCTCGAAATCGACGAGATCAACCTTGCCGGCAGTCGGGCGCGCGGCGCGCAGCTGCTGTTTCTCGTCCCGTGGCTGGCACTGATCGGCGCTGTCGTCGGCGCCATCAGCGTTGCGATCGATGCCACGGCCGGCGAGCGCGAACGTGGCTCGCTCGAGCCCCTGCTGATGAACCCGGTGTCTACCGCGTCCATCGTGCTCGGCAAATGGGCCGTCGCCGCGACCTGCTCGGCCGCTGTCGTGCTGCTCACGCTGGCGGGCTTCACGGCGGCGCTGCAGTTCGTGCAGAGCGAAAACCTGGCCGCGCTGATGCAGTTCGGCGCGCCCGAAGTGGGGCTGTTCATCGTGCTGCTGCTGCCGTTTTCCGCGATGGTC
Source organism: uncultured beta proteobacterium (assembly GCA_963703945.1). Classification (GTDB taxonomy): domain Bacteria; phylum Pseudomonadota; class Gammaproteobacteria; order Burkholderiales; family Burkholderiaceae_F; genus JALORV01. The sequence continues at coordinate 17,822 of CAVPGM010000004.1, forward strand.
GCGGCGATCAACATGCTGGCTGCCACCTACGGCCGCAGCCACAAGGAAGCCCAGACCTATGCCAGCTACATCACGATGGTGGTGAACTTCATCCCGATACTGCCGCTCATCCTGACGGTCCGCGACGCGCCATGGCAACTCCTGGTCCCAGCGCTCGCACAGCAAACTGTGCTGATGCGGGCATTGCGCGGCGAGGACTTCGGGGTGATGGACATCGTTCTGCCGTCGGCGATCGCGCTGGGTATCACGGCCGCGGCGCTGCTCGCGCAGTCGCGCCTGCTGCGCGACGAACGCATCGTGTTCTCGCGCTAGACAACGCCAATAGATGTACTCGCCCGGGCGATCTCCTCGGTCCAGGTCGCGCCGCCGGCGCACAGTATGCCGATGACGCCGCGTCATTTCGAGTGATCGACCCCCCGTTGCAATGCGATAATCGCACTCCGATGTCCAGCCCCATGACCGCCACCGAGCCCCAGGTCGCCGCGGGTGAAGCGCCCGTGCCGATGCCGAAGACGATCGGGCGCTTCACGATCCTCAACGAGATCGGTCGCGGCTCGTATGGCGTGGTGTGGGCGGCGCACGATCCGGTGCTGGCGCGCGAAGTCGCCATCAAGGTGATCCCGCTGGCGCGCGAAGCCGAGTTCCGCACGCAGATCGAGGCGAACTTCCTGCGCGAGGCGAAGTCCGCCGGCGGCATGAGTCACCCGAGCATCGTCACGATCTACGACGCCGGCAAGACCGACGCGTTCGCCTACATCGCGATGGAACGACTGCACGGCCAGGACCTGCACGAGTACCTGGCCGGTGGCAATCGCATGAGCCCGCGGCAGGCGGCATCCATGATGATGCGGCTCGCAGATGCGATCCACTACGCCAACAAGCGCGGCCTGGTCCATCGCGACATCAAGCCCTCCAACATCTTCCTGTCGCGCGACCTCAAGCCCAAGCTGCTCGATTTCGGCACTGCGCTCGCTCCCGCGCCGCAGGAAGCGAAGGACAAGGGAACGCGGCACCTCGTCGGCACACCCAACTACATGTCGCCCGAGCAGGCGAAGGGCGAATTGCTGGACGCCCGCAGCGATATCTTCTCGTTGGGCACCATCCTCTACGAGCTGCTGACGGGGCGGCGCGCGTTCGATGGCCGCACGATCGACGAAACGCTCGAGCAGGTCATCGATTCCCAGCCGCGCGCGGTCGACAAGGTTCGTCCGGATACGCCCGCCGCTCTTGCCACCATCGTCCGCAAGGCGATGGAGCGCGATCCGGCGATGCGCTACCAGAAGGCTTCCGACCTGCGCAATGCGCTGGCCGAATTCGTCGAGGGCTCGCGCGCGCCGGGCGTCGACATCTCGATCGGCGCACAGCCGGCGGACACCGAACCGCCGCCGATAGTGCGTCGAGCGCCGCTGAAGATCCTGCTGGGCGGACTGGCCGCCGTCGCCGCCGCGGTGATTGTGTACCTGGCGCTGCGACCGCCGTCACCTCCGCCGCGCGTCGAGGTAATCGCTCCGCAACCGGTGGTGCCGGCGCCTGCGCCGCCGCCCGCTGCCGCTGCGCCCGCATCTACGGAATCCGCGGCTGAAGATGCCAAGGCGGCCGAAGCGAAGTCGGCCGACACAAAGGCGTTGCCGCGCCGGCGCGCCGAATCGTCCGCCTCCGCGGTGCCGCTTCGTGATGGCACCGTTGCCCTCGCGATTACGCCGTGGGGCGAAGTCGTGGTCGACGGAGTCACCCGTGGAGTCTCTCCGCCGCTGACGCAGCTCGCGCTGTCTCCGGGCCCGCACACGGTGGAGGTTCGCAACGAGTCGTCACCGCCATTTTCCGTTCGCATCGAACTGCGCTCGGGCGAGACGATTTCGCTGCAGCATCGGTTCTAGCGCGACGCGGCTTGTCGCCGCCGGTCCGGTCGGGGCACCCAGGACCTCAAACCCACCGCTTTTCTTGCGTTCCGGCGGTTGAGCCGATCCCGTGCATCCGCTAGCCTCGATCTGCCATGATTCGCACCGCCGACGCGGGCCTCGCACCGTAGCAAACGTGCGGACCCGTGGCGCCGGCGCCTGCCGATGTCAGAGACTGTCGCTCCCAACAATCCGGCCGTATCGCCGCTGAACGTCAAGGCCATCGGCCGCTACGCCGTGCTGCGGCAGCTGCGGCGGGACCGCTACACGACGGTGTATCTGGCGTTTGACCCGGTGCTCAATCGCGAGCTGGTGGTCAAGGCCGTGCAGCTGCACCCGAACCAGGCCCAGGACCGCGCTGCGCACGAGCGGGTCGAGCAGGCGTTCATGCGGCAGGCGCAGGCGGCGGGTCGACTCCATCACCCGCACATCGTCACCGTGTTCGATGCAGGCCACGTCAACCGGATCGGTTATCTCGCGCTGGAAAAGGTTGACGGCAAGCTGCTCGAGGACCTGCTGGTCGAAGGCTATCGCCCGGGCTTCCTGCAGGCGGCCGACATCGTCGCGCGCGTGGCCGATGCCGTCGACTTTGCGCATACGCGCGCGATCCCGCACGGCCATCTCGCGCCCTCGCGCATCTACCTGCAGGGGCCAGAGCGCAGTCCGAAGGTCACCGGTTTTGGCGGCTGGATCGACAGCGGAATGACCGGCGACTTCGAACTGCACGGCACCGAGCGGCTGCTGCCCTTCTTCGGCAACGAGATCTCGAGCGAAGCGCGACGCAAGGACATACGGGCCCTGGGTGCGCTGCTGTTCCTGCTGCTCACGGGGACGCGCCCCGACGCCAGGCTGCTGCGCGGATCCGGCAAATCGATGGAAAGCCCGATCCTGCAACTGAAGCCGAGCGCGCCCGTGGCGCTGGCCGAGATCGCCGAACAGGCGCTCGAACTGGGCGGCCGCCGCGTCTACACGACGGCAGCCCAGATGCGCAACGCGCTGACCACGTTCCTGTGGGGCAACCGCGGTGAATTGCCGCTGCCCAATTCAGCGACGATCACCGGCATGCCGGCACGCATGGCGGTGATGCCACAGCGTAAAGCGCCGCTGACCGTGGCGACCCTTGCCGCGCTGCCCTTGCGAGGTGAATCGGATCGCGCGGGTGGCTTTTGGCGCACACATCTGGTGGCTGCGGTCGTCGGTTTCTTTGCGGTGGTCGCGCTCGCCGGAATCATGCTGCGGACCCAGATCAGTCCCGTCAGGACGCACGCGCAAGGACAGGGGGGTTCGGCTGCGGCGCCGGTCAACGACACTCGTTTCGCTCCGCTCTCGCCGGCCGAAGCCAACGGCTCTGCGGCGCCATCTCCGGCGGCCGACAGTTCGGTGCCCGCCGCCACTCCGTCAGGAACGAGCGATGGCGCAGACCGCCCTGGATCAGCGCGCCGCTCGTCCGCGCGCGATGCGCAAGCGCGCGGGGCGGCAGCGGCCGTGGCGCAGGGCGTGGTGGCGCTCGCAGTGGCCCCTTGGGGCGAGGTCTACATCAACGGTGACTCGCGCGGCACCACGCCGCCGCTGACACAACTGCTGTTGCCGGCTGGTCATTACACAATCGAGATCCGCAACGGCGAGCGTGCGCCGTATGTCACCCAGGTCGACGTCAGCCCGGACCGACCGCAGCAGATCAGGCACCGTTTCCAATGACGACGCCGAGGCGAACGGGAAGTTGGCAACTCTTCGCTGCGGCACCGATGGCCGCCGCCGCCCTGAGCGGCTGTGCCATGTTCGCACCGCCCCCACCGCCTCCGCCGCCCCCGCCACCGACGGTCAGCATCGCGCGGCTGTACGACCAGCCGGCGGAACGCGCCTTCGTCAACGGCATGCGGTTCTACGAAGAGGGTCAGTACGAGCGGGCCGAGGCACTTTTCAAGCGCTCGCTCTCCGAGGGCCTGCACGACCGGCACGATGTCGCCGCCGCGCAGAAGCATCTGGCATTCATCGCCTGCGCGTACAACCGGCCGAGCGATTGCGAACAGGCGTTCCGCGCCGCGTTCGTCGCGGATCCAGCGTTCAAGCTAAGCGACGCCGAAGTCGGGCATCCGCTGTGGGGCCCGGTCTACAAGCGCGTCGCGTCCGAGCAACCGCCGGCGAAGACCGCGCCTCCCGCCAAGTAGCCTCTTCGTCGGCTGCTGCCGACGAACGCCCTCAAAATCCTATGCGCGCCTTCCGGGCCACACGGTCCTCGAGGATGTCGTCGAGTTGCACCTCGTTGCGGCCATCCAGCTTGGCGTTGCCGAAGGCAGCCAGCATCACGCGCCGCATCTCGCGCGGCTTCAGTCTCGCCAGCCGATCGAGTGCCTCGGCGCCGAGCGTCGGCGGAAACGACCTTCCCCACGCGTGTTCGCAGCGCAGTTCCTCGTAAATGCTCTGCGCGATCCGGCGCGAGCCTTCCAGGTCGGGGGCGTCGATCGCATAGACGTTCATGCGATTGAGGATCGGTTCGGGGATGCTGCGTGCATCGTTGGCAGTGGCGATCCACACGACTTCCGACGCATCGATCGGGACTTCGGCGAACTCGTCGACGAAGTCGCATGCGGTGTCGTGCTCCAGCAACGTATAGAGGCTGCCGAGCGGGTCGTACTGGCTGTCACCGCTCGCCTTGTCGATCTCGTCGACCACGATCACCGGATTGGCGTAGTCGCCGTTGACCAGTGCATCGAACACCTTGCCCGGCTTGGCGTTCTTCCACTGGGCCGAAGCCCCCGAGAGGATCCAGCCGGCCGTCAGCGAACTCATGCCGATGAAGTTGTATCCGGTGCCGAGCAGCTTCGACAGCCGGCGCGCGAAATGCGTCTTGCCGATGCCCGGATCGCCGAGCAGCAGCATCGGCTCGAGTTCGAGCGGGTCATCCGACGACAGGCACAGTGCAAGCTGTTTGCGGATGTCCTCCAGCGGTTCCTCGAAGTTGGGCAGTTCCCGGATCAGTCCGTCGATGTCGGGCAACGCAGAGGGCTTGATGACGAATCTCTGGCCGCCGCTGCGGATCATCCTGACGTAGGTCGCGCGCAGCGCTTCGTTGACGCCGCTGCCGAGTTCCTGCAGTTCCGAGAGCGCCTCCTCGACACGCGGGATCTGATAGACGTCCTTGAATCCGGCTATCGAGATGGGTGACGGGATCGTGGCAGGTAGGCTCATGCAACCCTCCGGTCTTCGGTCACTGGGTGCTCCCCAGGTGATGTAACGCTATCGCGCGAGCGTCCGATCTTTCAATAAGCAAGTCCCTTGCCAGAAATGTTGCAAATCCGACGAGAAAATGCAAAGCACTCGGAAGGTCCGAGTGCTAGTAGCCGACGAACAGGGCCCTGTTCCCAGTACCGGGAAGGTCCGGCGCTACAGCATGCA
>CAVPGM010000005.1:0-749474 GCA_963703945.1 uncultured beta proteobacterium
AGGTCCGGGCAGCCGACGGCGCCGACATTGCCGGCGCCGAATGGCGTTCGCCCGATGGGCTTTTCAGCTGGAAGGACGAGATCCCGCGCGACCGCCCAGTCGTGGTCGTCTGCGCGCACCAGCAGCTCAACTGTCACAGGGCGCCGCCGCAACGCTTGAGAGCGATGGGACTGGATGCCGCTACCTGGTCGACGGCTTTCGCGGCTGGGCGTGACGGACAGCCGGCCGACTGTTCCAATCAACACAACGGAGGTTCAACCATGAAATGGGTGACTCGTGAGCGTCCAAAGATCGATCGCATTGCCTGCCCGTGGCTGATCGCGCGTTTCATCGACGAGAGTCCCGAATTCCTGTTCGGTGTCCGCGCCGCAGGTGGCAGATGTCGCGCGACGCGACCCGGAGCGATTCCGTACGACGTCCCGGGAGTCGAGCTGACGCACGTCGGTGAGCGGTGCAGCTTCGATGCGTTCCTCGAGCGCTTATCGACTCGGACCGACCCGGCGCTGCGACAGCTGGCGGATATCGTGCGGGGCGCGGATACCTCGCGACTGGACCTGACGCCGCAATCGGCGGGTCTGTATGCGCTGTCGCTCGGACTGTCGCTCAATTTCAGTGATGACCACGAGATGCTCAGGCACGGCCTGGTGATGTACGACGCGTTCTATGCCTGGTGCCGCGATGGGCGAGTCGCACAACTGGCCGCCGAAGATGAACTGAGCTCAAGCGGCCCGATCCGCGTCGCCAAGTACGATCTGCCATCGAAGCAAGTTCGGCCCGGCCTGGGGCGCCGAACTTGCGCGGGAGGACGCAATGAGCGAATCCCAATCCACTGAAGCGGGTCCCGACCTGGCGTTGGGACTCGCAGTCGATGAACTGGCCGACAGTGGCATGCTCGCCGGGCATGTCGGCGACGAAACCGTGCTGCTCGCTCGACGCGGCGACGAGGTCTTCGCGATCGGCGCCACCTGTTCGCACTATGGCGGACCGCTCTCCGAGGGACTCATTGTCGACGGCACTGTTCGATGCCCGTGGCATCACGCCTGTTTCAGCCTGCAGACGGGCGACGCCGTACGCGCACCCGCGCTCTGACCCGATCGCGTGCTGGCGTGTCGAGCGAAAGGGCGACCAGGTCATCGTCCGTGAAGGAAACTGAACCCGGCCGCCGTGAGCGCGGCCGACCGGAAGCGTCGGCCCCTACGGATCACACCCAGCATCGTCGTCATCGTCGGCGGCGGCGCGGCGGGGCTCGCGGCCGCCGACATGCTGCGGCGCGAGCGGTACGACGGGCCGATCACGATCATCAGCGCCGACGATTCGCCGCCGCCCGACAGGCCGAATCTGTCGAAGGACTATCTGGCTGGCAATGCGCAGGAGGATTGGATTCCGCTGCGGCCACCGAGAGTTCTATGCGGAGCAATCGAATCGAGCTGATGCTCGGCTCGCGCGTCTCCACGATCGATGTCACTGGCCGCCAGGTGCTGCTGGAAAACGGATCGCGGCGTGCCTTCGGCGCACTGCTCATCGCCACCGGGCGCCGACCCGATCAGGCTGCCAATACCTGGCGCAGATGCGCCGCACGTGCACTACCTGCGATCGCTCGCCGACAGCCGAGCGATCATCCAGCGAACGCAAGCAGCGCGAAGGTGCGGTGGTCATCGGCGCGAGTTTCATCGGTCTCGAAGTCGCGGCCTCGCTGCGCACCCGGGACATCGCCGTTCGATGTGGTGGCACCCGAGCAGTCGTCCCGCTCGAGCGCGTGATGGGCGTCGAGCTGGGCGCTTCATCCAGTCGCTGCACGAAGACGCACGGCGTGGTCTTTCATCTCGGCCAGACCGTCACGTCGATCGACGGCGCACCGTGACTCTCGACGAGTGGCGCGACGCATCGAGGCCGACCTCGTGGTCGATCGGCGTCGGCGTCCGCCCGGCGACCGCGCTGGCCGAGCGAGCGGGCCTGGCGATCGACCGCGGCGTCGTCGTCGACGAATACCTGGAGACCAGCGCGCCCGGGATTTTCGCCGCGGGCGACATCGCGCGCTGGCCGGACCCTCACACCGGGGACGCATCCGCGTCGAGCACTGGGTCGTGGCCGAGCGGCAGGGACAGACCGCCGCGCGCAACATGCTCGGCGCCGCGAGAGCGTTCGACGCCGTGCCGTTCTTCTGGAGTCAGCACTACGACGTCTCGATCAACTACGTCGGCCACGCCGAGCGGTGGGACGAACTCGCCATCGAGGGCGACCTTGCCGCCAGGGATTGCCTGGTGCAGTACAAGCGCGACGGCCGCGTCTGGCAGTCGCCTCGATCTTTCGGGACATTGCAAGCCTGCAGGCTGAAGTGGCGATGGAGAGAGAAGCGGCTTAGCGAACCAGCCCTTCCGCTCGGGCGTTCATCGGAGGCTGGGTTCGCACACTGCAACCCCCCCTAGCCCCCGGAATACGGCAGGATCAAGGCCATTCGGCGGCTGATACGATCATTGCCCAATGAGTCTCCCGCTACGCCGACGGTTCGCCCGCCGCCAGGACCTGGGCCTGGGGATACGCGAGTTCGCCAGGGCTGCGCGGCTTTTTGATTTTCGCCGCAGCGGCAATCCAGGCTTTCGTTAACGCGATCCCGATCAACCACGAACTGGACGGCGAGACCGTCTTACTCGGAGTAGGGCCAGAGCGTGCTGCGTCACCGGCGCGCGCATTGCACCTCGAAGGCGCGTTCGTCTCTGCCTGCGCGCTCTCGGATCCGTGGCGAGGCGCCGTACGTGATGCATCTCGATTGCGATCCGAGCGACTACCCGCACGTGATGTGGCCTTATTTCGCCGCAAGGGTGCGTGGGGCGCGATCTCTAAGACGAACGGCGTGGCGCTGCGCTATCGGGACCCCGTCTATCGGAGCTTGCGTGAGCTTGCGCTCTCATACTTCCATGAGTACAGCGACAAGCGCGGACGGCGCACGCTGCGAAGTTATTCGGGTGCGTTCGACATGCGGCGGCTGGACGTAACCAAGTGGGTCTGCAGCGAGACGAACTGCTGGGAGGCGCACGATCGGCTGGCGGAGCTCAGGCACTACCCGCTCGTGCATGCGCGCCACGTGAAGCATCTGTCGCGGCGCGATCCGTTCGAGCAACGGATGGCGGGGGCGGTGCAGTATCCAAAGCCGAAGGCACTCCCACCCTAACCCGACCGGTAAATCCTCTCGCGTGAGAGCGGGGAGGCGATCGCCTTCCATGGACTCTGTATATGCCCAGCCATCTCGCAGACTATTCGCAAGCGAATGTGAGGTGGTTTCGCAGGCGTCCTATAGGCACCGTTATGGGTGCTATGGCGGCGGCCGGAGTCGGCAAGTCTTCCCCTGAGCGCGACCTAACGTTTCTTCAACTGTTGGCACTGGTCGGAAGTTTCCTGGTAGGCGTTGTCCTGGACGTTGGCGCAGGCCAAGAGTCGGGAAGTGACTACAGTCGACCATAATCCGCTGTTGAGATCGCGAGCCTGAACTGCCCGATAGCGGTCCTCTGGGCTTGCCGCTAAGCTGACCCCCTGGCCGCAAGCGCCCTATGATCTCTTGCGATGATATCGCTTGCTTCCTCATGGAGCGTTGCTGGCCGACCTGGGACGCTCGGCGCTGCAGTGGATCACCGGATGGCACCGGATCCTGATGTTCAGCGCCAGGCTGCTGGTGCTCGCGCTATCGCCTTCGAGCTACCGCGGACCCAATCTCTCGGCGCTGGCGCGGCACCTGGTCAAAGACACGGCACCGATCCTGCTCTGGTTCACGCTGCTGTCGTCGATCATCAGCCTGGTGATCATCCACATCGTGGTCGTGACGTCGGTGAGCTACGGGTTGTCGCGCTTCGCGCCGAGATGGTCGTGCGTGTTCTCGTGCTCGAACTGATACTCTGACGGCGGCGATGTTCGTCGCCCTGCGCCGCGCGATGCCAAACGCCGCGGAAGTCGCAGAGCTGCAGATGCGTGGCGCGTTCGACGTGCTGGCGGCCGGCAACGCTGAGCCGTTGCAGCGCGAGATCCTGCCGCGCGTCGTGTCGGGCATGTTCTCGGTGCTGCTCCTTGCGACGGTAAGCTGCGTTGTCGCCGCCGTGCTCGCCTATGTCTGGGTTCATGGTTTCACAGCCGGCGGCTTTGTCGGTTACACGCGCACGTTTGGCCGCGTGTTCAGTCCGGCGCTATCGCTGATCTTCACGCTGAAGACTCTGGGGCTCAGCCTCGCCGTGGGCTTGATCCCGATCGCCTCGGTTCTCTACGATCGGCCAAAGGCGCGACTGCGCACCAGCACCGAACTGCGCGGCCTGGTGCGGCTCTTCTTCACGATCCTGCTGATTGAGATCGCCTCGCTCGTGGGCAACTACCTCTGAGGCCAAGGCCATGGGCGACGAACCGACTCCTCCACAACGAACATCCGAGTCGCTCGAGTTTCGCGCCGCGTTGCTGGTTGGATTGTTGGTGCTGCTGGTGACGGCCTCCGCCGTGTACCTGCTGTATGCACGCGGCGTGTTCGAACCCTCCCAACGGCTCGTGCTGCTGGCAGATGATGCCGAAGGCGTCACCGTCGGCATGGATCTCACGTTCGCCGGCTTTCCGATCGGCCGCGTGCGCGGCATCGAACTGTCTGCCGACGGCACCACACGCATTCTCATCGATGTGCCGCGTACGGATGCGCGCTGGCTGCGGGAATCGAGTGTGTTCACACTGACGCGTGGTCTGGTCGGCAACACCAATCTGCGCGCCTTCAGCGGGGTGCTCAGTGATCCGCCACTGCCCGCCGGCGCCGAGCGGCGGGTGCTGGTGGGAGACGCCACGGCGGAGATTCCCCGCCTGGTTTCCGAGACCCGCGACCTGATCCGCAACCTGACTCAGCTGACGAGCGCCGAATCGGCGCTCGCCGGGAGCCTCGGAAACATTCAGAGCGCGACTGAGAAGATCAAAGGGCCGCGCGGCGCGCTCGGCGTGCTGTTCGGCAACGAGGCCGACGCGCAGAAGCTGGTCGTGACGCTCGACCGGACGAACGCGTTGCTGGCACGCATCGATGGGCTGGCGGCCAAGGCGGACCAGCAGGTCTTCGGCGCCGATGGCCTGATGCCCGAAGCGCGCGCCGCCGTGGTCCAGCTCAACGCGGCGCTGCTCGAGGCGCGCGAGAGTCTGAAGAAGATCGATGCGATCCTGGTCGACGCACAGGCCATCGCCGGCAACGCGCGCGCCGCGTCGAACGACCTCGCCGCGTTGCGATCCGAGGTCGACGCGAACCTGCGCAAAGTGAGCCGGATGATCGACGAGGTCAATCGTCGCTGGCCGTTCGCGAAGCCGGCGGAGATCAAGCTGCCATGACTGGCTTCGGAGACTGTGCTCGTCGGGCCGCCGGATCGCTCGTGCTGCTGCTGGCGGCCTGCAGCAGCGCACCGCCGGTCGAGTGGCAATCGAATGCCAAATCGGCACTGGACCGCGCCGTTGCCGCCTATCTGGCCGGGGACACGCGCGTGGCGAATGTCGAATTCGGTCTCGCTCGCCGTGAACTCGCGCGCACCGGCCGCGCAGACCAGGTGGCACTAGCCGAGCTCACGCGTTGTGCGGTGCAGGTTGCAAGCCTCGATTTCGAGCCGTGCGAAGGCTTTGAGAAGCTGCGGCCCGAAGCGACGGCGGCGCAACGCGCCTACGCCGACTATCTAGCCAACCGCCTCCAGCCCGCCGACGCCGCACTGCTGCGGGATCAACATCGTGCGTTTGTCGCAGGTGGCATCAGTGGCGACGCGGCAGCGTCGGCACTCCGCGCCATCGATGATCCGCTGGCACGGCTGGTCGCGACCGGCGTGCTCTTCCAGGGTGGCCGCGCAAATCCAGCCGCGATAGCCCTTGCGGTGGAGACTTCATCGGCGGAGGGATGGCGGCGGCCGCTGCTCGCATGGCTGGCCGTACAGCTCGCGCTTGCGGAGAAGGCGGGCGACAAGATTGGCGCCGAGCAGCTGCGCCGGCGGATCGCACTGGTCGAGGACACCAAGTAGCGTGACGCCGGCAGGATGCAGCCTGGGCCGCTCAGCCCAGGCTGTCTCGGCATGACATTGAACGTTTCCGGGCGCCGCTACCATTGCAGCGGCAAAGGTTGGCCAGAACCGGCCGCCCCGTGCAACCCTCGAGTTCGCTCTAAAGCAGCCGTTTCGATCTGTGCGTCAGCAGGGGGCGGCTCTTGTTGCTGCGTTCCTCGCCTCAAAGGCAGGGTCCGACGGTAAGGAACGGGAAGAACTGATCCGGTACCCACTGCGCCCGCCACCCCGCGGTTCCGCTCTCGCCGCGTCGAATCGAGGTTGGGTCGACCTGTGAGTCCATATGGGCCCACTCTGTCGCACGTGGCCGGCCGTCGAGGAGGAACGTCGCTCGCACCGTCCAGTAATACTTCCTGCACGGTTCCAGCGGAGCCGGCAGCGCGAAGCTCGGGCTCGGAATGCCCGTGTAGGTTGATCGCGGCGGTCCAGCATGGTCGAGGCTGTCCTGCTTCGGGTCAGGCGTCGCAGCGAAAATGCGCAGCTCGTAGCTGAGGTTAGCAACCCGATCAAGCGGCACGCCGGTCTCCGAGAATGAGCGAGGTAGCGGTTGCCAGCGGAACAGCGCCGCCTACCGGCCAGTAGCGCCTCTTCACGCCGGCCGCCGAATCATTCGAAAGCGGTCATGGTCGGTCACGCCTGCTGGTCGCAGGGGTGGGCCCTCTCAATGACAACCCGACTGCCACGGACGAACTTCGATCCGTGATCAGGCGCCACCGACCGCCATCTTCAGCGGGCTTGCAGCCTGTAGAGGTAGTCAACGAGCGCAAGAACGCGCACCTGCACGAACGCCTCGGAGTCCCAGCGAAAGTCGTCATACCGCGGCGCGGCCTCGACGCTGTAGCGCGTGCCCCAGATCGGCATCTCGCTCGTGCCGTGCGCTCTTGGCGTGGCGCGGCCATCGATCACCATCTTGACGCGGTCCACCGGAAAGACGCCGCCGTTACGCTTTGCGATCAAGGTCAAGTCGGGCATGTTGACCTTCAACACTTCACCAAACGACCCCTCGCCCTTGCCGCTCAGCCCATGGCACACGGCGCACTTCGAGTAGTACTCGGTCTTGCCAAGATCGGTCGTCGGCTGGGCCTGCACCGCGCCAGACGACAGCACAGCGGCGATTCCGGACAGAACGACAGCAATGATTGCGCGTCTCATTTCGTCTCCCTTGTATCCGGGATCCTCGTGCCCGTTCTCGCCGGACCGCGCTCGCGCATTCGAACGACGCGCTCCTGGCGATGATTGGCACGACACCCAAACACGCCAACGCAAGAAGGATGAATGCTCTTTCAAGCTAGCTGCCGGCAGCTAGTGCCGCTTGACGGCGGTCAACGCGGGTCTGTTCGGGATCACATTCCAGCCTTGCGGCTTCGCGCGGTATCGGAAGCGACGAACCGCATGACCGACTCCTCCCGAGCTCGTCACAGGTCCTCACTGCCCAGACTGCCGGCCGGGGAAATCAGGAAGAATTTCCTAGTGGAAGTCGTCCCGTGAGGGTTTGCCGAACTGCCTTACTGCCGCCAGCGGCCGTGACCAATGCAGACGCGCGGCAAGTCCGAAGAGGGTCGGGTTCTTCCGTTAGAAGATTCCCGCGAGCGGCCATTCAATTGCACGGCCCCTTTGAGGTTCTGAAGACGCGTCCGCTATCGGGGGCGCGCGATGTCAGCAACGGGTCGACTTGCGACTTTCAGCTCATGCGAACAACGCCGGATCACGAGGTCGCCGGCGCTCTCAACATACACACACCCGGCCCGTGGCCGCGAACTGATTAGGCGTCGAGCAGCAGTCCCTGTCGCTCGATGAAAGCGATCACGACATCGAGCCCCACGCCGGTCTTCAGGTTGGTCATCACGTAGGGGCGCGGCCCGCGCATGCGCTCGGTGTCGTGGCGCATGACGTCGAGGTCGGCGCCGACGTGCGGCGCGAGATCGGTCTTGTTGATCACCAGCAGGTCGCTCTTGGTGATGCCCGGCCCGCCCTTGCGCGGAATCTTCTCGCCGCCCGCGACATCGATCACGTACAGCGTCAGGTCCGACAGTTCCGGGCTGAAGGTCGCTGCCAGGTTGTCGCCGCCCGACTCGATGAAGATGATCTGCAGGTCGGGAAAGCGGCGGCACATCCGGTCGACCGCCTCGAGGTTGATCGATGCATCCTCGCGGATCGCGGTGTGCGGGCAGCCGCCGGTTTCGACTCCGATGATGCGATCGGGCGTCAGCGCTTCGGCGGTGACCAGCAGGCGCTCGTCCTCCCGGGTGTAGATGTCGTTGGTGACGACCGCGAGCCGGTAGTGCTCGCGCATGCGCTTGCACAGCACTTCGACCAGCGTCGTCTTGCCCGAGCCGACCGGTCCGCCGACGCCGATACGCAGCGGGCCGGCCGCGCGCGCGGCCCTCAAGGGTGGATCGATGAGTGCAACGGAGGAATGGGTCATGTCTAACTCAGAGCAAGCGTGCTCAGGAACGGAACAGGCGCGAATACTGCGTTTCGTGGCGTACTGAGACGACGGCGAAGCCAATCGCCGCCGATCCGAGTCGGTCATCGGTGAGTGCCGAGGCAATCTCGACGGCGTTTTGCACGTCCGCATGTAGCGCGGTCAGCATCGACTGCCCGGCCTGCTGGCCGAGCGGCACCGATTTCACGGCGACGAGTACCTGGTTCTCGACCCACGTCCACAGGTAGGCCGCCAGCCCGTACTCGCCGGTGATACCGAGCTGCGCGCAGGCCACGGCAAACGCGGCTGTGTAAGTGGGCGCCTCGAGCGAAGGCGTTGGGAGCTGCAGCGCCGGATAAAGGCGCAGCATCGACGCCCCCATCTGCAGTGACTCGGCGCGCAGTTCCGCGGTCTCACGCGCGGCCAGCAGCTCGCGATTCCAGCGCGCCACGGCCGGATCGTCGTGCGCGAGTGAAGCGGCGTGGATCCTCAACCATAGCGGTGCCTCGAAGCGCGCCATGACCAGTGTCAGCAGGTCGCCGACCCAGCGTCGGACCGACTCCGCATCGTGCACTCGGCCTTCGCTCACCGCCGTCTCGAGCCCCTGCGAATAGGCGTAGCCGCCAACCGGCAACGCGGGGCTGGCGAGCTGCAGCAGCGCCAAGACGCGAGCCAGCGGTGCTGCGGTCGCCGCGGACCTCATCGCCGGACCCCGCGCTCGCGATGGGCGGCAATCGAAAGCTGCTCGCCGATCGTCGCCGAGACCACGTCGATCTCGCCGGCGTGCGAATGGCCGTGCGCGGCGTGCGGGTCGTAGGCGCCGGACTCCGGATCGAACGCGGCCTCCACGTACTCGACGCTCGCGCCGAGCCCGGCCAGCATGCGTTCGAGCACCGGGTCGCGCTCGATCAGCACATGGTCGCTGGCCAGGCACGCCGGTACATGCCGGTTAGCGAGGTGATACACCGCTCGCATCAGCTCCAGCGACGTCGGCGCTGTCACCTTCGCCAGTGGCTCGGCGACTGCCTCGACGACCACCTGCACGCCATCGTCGCCGGCCAGCACGCTGCCGTTGCGCATCACGGTTCCGCGTGGCAGCACGATCGCCACCGCGCGGCCGTCCGGCAGCATCGCCGCCAGCCGACTCTTGACGCGCTCGCGATACGCGAGTGGCAGTCTGGGCGCGGAGCCAGCCGCGGCCGACGGTTCGGTGAGCAGGGTCGTCAGATGCAGCATCGGCCCGGTTTCAGCTCAGTTTCAGAACAGGAAATAGCGCTGCGCCAGCGGCAGTTCGCGCGCGGGCTCGCAGTCGAGCAGCACGCCGTCGGCGTGTACCTGGTAGGTCTCGGGATCGACGCTGATCTTCGGCGTCAAGGCGTTGTGCACCATGTCGCGCTTGCCGAGCTTGCGGATGCCTTTCACCGCGACCGCGGTCTTCTGCAGGCCATAGCGATCGGGCACCCCGGCTTTCAATGCCGCCTGCGATACGAACGTCAGCGAGGCCTTTGCGGTCGCGCCGCCGAATGCCCCGAACTGCGGGCGATAGTGCACCGGCTGCGGCGTCGGGATCGATGCGTTGGGATCGCCCATCGCAGCGGCCGCGATCATGCCGCCCTTCAGGATGAGGAACGGTTTGACACCGAAGAACGCCGGCTTCCACAGCACGAGATCGGCCCACTTGCCGATTTCGACCGAGCCGACCTCGTGCGCGATGCCGTGCGTCAGCGCCGGGTTGATCGTGTATTTGGCGACATAGCGCTTGATGCGCGCGTTGTCGTGCTCCTTCGGGTCGCTCGTGCCTCTTCTCGCTCAGCGAGCCGCGCTGCACCTTCATCTTGTGCGCGGTCTGCCACGTGCGCGTGATCACCTCGCCGACGCGCCCCATCGCCTGCGAGTCGGAACTGATCATCGAAAACGCGCCGAGGTCATGCAGGATGTCTTCGGCGGCGATCGTTTCCTTGCGGATGCGGCTTTCGGCGAATGCGAGGTCCTCGGCGATCGCGGCATCGAGGTGATGGCACACCATCAGCATGTCGAGGTGCTCGTCGAGCGTGTTGATGGTGTACGGCCGCGTCGGATTGGTCGACGACGGAAGTACGTTGCGTCTCGCCGCATACCTTGATGATGTCCGGCGCATGGCCGCCGCCCGCACCCTCGGTGTGGTAGGTATGGATCACGCGGCCCTTGAAGGCCTTGATGCTGGCTTCGACAAAGCCGGCCTCGTTCAACGTGTCGGTGTGGATGGCGACCTGTGTGTCGGTCTTGTCGGCGGCCGTGAGTGCCGCGTCGATTGCCGCAGGCGTGGTGCCCCAGTCCTCGTGCAGCTTCAGGCCGATGGCACCGGCCTTGATCTGCTCGAGTAGCGGCTCGACCAGCGACGCGTTGCCCTTGCCGAGGAAGCCGAGATTCATCGGAAATGCGTCGGCGGCCTGCAGCATGCGTTCCAGGTGCCACGGGCCGGGAGTCACCGTCGTCGCGAAGGTGCCGGTCGCCGGTCCCGTGCCGCCGCCCAGCATCGTCGTGATCCCGCTCATCAGCGCGTCGTCGATCTGCTGCGGACAGATGAAATGGATGTGCGAATCGATCCCGCCGGCCGTGACGATCAAGCCTTCGCCGGCGATGATCTCGGTGCCCGGCCCGATCACGATGTCTACGGCCGGCTGGATGTCCGGATTGCCGGCCTTGCCGATGCCGCTGATGCGGCCGTTCTTCAACGCGATGTCGGCCTTGACGATGCCCCAGTGGTCGATGATCAGCGCGTTGGTGATGACGGTGTCGGCGCAATCCTTCGACATCCGCTGGCTCTGGCCCATGCCGTCGCGAATCACCTTGCCGCCGCCGAACTTCACTTCTTCGCCGTAGACGGTGAAGTCCTTCTCGACCTGGGCGACCAGCGCCGTGTCGGCCAGCCGCACGCGGTCGCCGACGGTCGGGCCGTACATCTCCGCATAGGCCTGGCGCGTGACCTTCATTTGCCGGCTCTCTTTCTTGCCGGATGTTCTCGGTCTTGCGCTTCCGACAGGTTTGGGACGGCTCGTTTCGAGGCGCCCCATGACCTTCGCGTTGAAGCCGTAGACGATGCGGTCGCCGGCCAGCGCAACCAGTTCGACCTCGCGCTCCTGCCCGGGCTCGAAGCGCACCGCGGTGCCGGCCGCGATGTTCAGCCGAAAGCCGCGCGCCAGCGCGCGATCGAATCGCAGCGATTCGTTGGTCTCGAAGAAGTGGAAATGCGACCCGACCTGGATCGGGCGATCTCCGGTATTCGCGACCCGCACGCGGACGGTGGCGCGGCCGGCATTGAGGTCGATCTCGCCGGGTTCGACGAGGATTTCTCCGGGAATCATTCGTTCGGCCTCGTGAACAGAGTCTTGTAGTAGATCGCGTTGCAGCGCCACTCGCCTTGCGGGCTGCAGGCGTACTGCGGCAGTCCGCCGGCGTGCGTGTAGCCGAGCGTGCGGTAGAAGGCTTCGGCGCCCGACCCGGATTCGGTATCGAGGTACAGCAGGCCGCGACGCAGTTCGCGCGCGGACTGTTCGGCAGCCTGCATCAGGGCGCGCCCGGCTCCCGTGCGCCGCTCCGAACTCGCCACCAGCAGTTTCTGAACCTCGGCGCGGTTGATGCCATTCTTCTTCAACACCAGTTCAAGCTGCACGGTGCCGACGATCGCGCCATCACGTTCGGCGGTCCACAGCAGTCGCGATCCGCTGGCCACCGAATCGCGCAGTCCGCGCCAGTAGTCGGCGGCCTCTGCCTGGGACAGTGGCAGCACGAATCCGACCGAGGCGCCGTTCTCCACGGTGTCGATCAGCAGCGTCGCGAGCGGGGCGACGCGCCGCCCCAGGCCGTCGGCGTCGATGCGGCGAATGTCGAATGCCGTCATTCAGGTGATCGGGTTGTGAACGGTCACCAGCTTGGTGCCGTCCGGGAAGGTGGCTTCGACCTGGATGTCGGGAATCATTTCGGGCACGCCGTCCATCACGTCGTTGCGAGTCAGCAGCGTCGTCCCATAACTCATCAGGTCGGCCACCGAGCGCCCGTCACGCGCACCTTCGAGGATCGCGGCGCTGATGTAGGCCACCGCCTCGGGGTAGTTGAGCTTGAGCCCGCGCTGCCGCCGCCGCTCGGCCACCAGGCCGGCGGTGAAGATCAGCAGCTTGTCCTTTTCGCGTGGCGACAGTTCCATCGTAGTGTCTCGTCAGGTGGCCCACAGTCGGGGCGGCCGCGCCGGAAGGCCGCACACTCGCGGGCGCAGTGCACCCCACAGCGCGGCGAGCTCCGCGCGGACCTCGGCGGTGCCGCGTCCGAGCGTGCGTGCGACCATCAGATCGGCCTCGAGCCGCGTGACGGGAACGTGCGCCTGGCCTGCATCGAGTTCGGCGCGCAGTTGATCGATATCGCATTCGGCCACCGCGCGCCCTGCGGCCCACAGGCATCCGAACACCGGGTAGCCGGACAGTCCGACCGGCGAATCGAGCAGCGCGTCGGCGCCATCCACACAGGTGCGCTCGACCCACTGCAGCGCGCCCTGTCGATGCAGCCGGATCGTCTGCGCAAACCGACCGCGCTCAAATCGCTCACCCGCTGCGCGACGACCCAGCGCCACGATATCCCAGCCGATCATCGTCGCGCCGTCGTCGAGTTCGATGTCGAGGGTAGAACGGACATCGCTGGCGTCGAAGACGATCGCTTCCTGCGGCAGCCATTCGAGCGTTCCAGCGACCCTCAGCCGCACCTGTTGCGAGGCGCCGCGTCCATTGGCCTTGTACCACTTGGCCGCACCCGGCGTTGTTATCAGCGCGTGTGCACCGGCCTCGACATCAACCGCGATCTGCAGCGCATCGCCTCCCGCGATCCCGCCGGGCGGATGGATCAGTACCGTGTGGCACGGCGCAGTGCCCTCTGGATACAGCGGTTTCTGCACGCGCAGCGGGCCGCTGTGCCGGCTGGCACAGAGCGAGCGACCCTCGACGCTGCGGAAGCGCAGCGCGAGCGAGGCCGGCCAGACAGCGCACTCACCATCGAACATGCGGAGGTTCCATCACGCGATTCGTGGCCCTAGATGGCCAGCAGTCCCCACACCTGCTCTTCCTCCATTCGCGCACCGCTGCCGCGGTGAGTGATCTGCCCGCGCGACATCACGGCATAGGAGTCGGCCAGCGATTCGGCGAAATCGTAGTACTGCTCGACCAGCAGCACCGCCATTTTCCTTTCGGTCACCAGCTTGCGGATCACCGCGCCGATTTCCTTGATGATCGAGGGCTGGATGCCCTCGGTCGGTTCATCGAGGATCAGCAGTTTCGGATCGGCGACCAGTGCCCGCCCGATGGCCAGCTGCTGCTGCTGGCCGCCGGACAGATCACCGCCGCGGCGGCGAAGCATTTGCTTCAGCACCGGGAACAACTCGAAGATCTGTTCGGGAACCCGTCGCGCGCTGGCACCCGAGCGCGGCGCGAGCCCCATCAGCAGGTTCTCCTCGACCGTGAGCCGGTTGAAGATCTCGCGTCCCTGCGGCACGTAACCGACGCCCAGCCGTACCCGCTGGTACGGCGCCAGCCGCGTGATGTCGCGCCCATCGAAGCGGACCGCGCCGTTGCGTGCTCCAACGAGGCCCATGATGGTCTTCAGCAGGGTGGTCTTCCCGACCCCATTGCGACCGAGCAGCACGGTGCAGGCGGCAGACGGAGCCTCGAGTGATACGTCGCGCAGAATGTGGCTGCCGCCGTAATACTGGTTGAGGTTCTCGATCGTTAGCATGCTGCCGCCCTTGCGGTGCGTGCGGCGAAGGCTTTCATACTTCCACGTCGCGCTTCAGGGCCGCGCGGCCCTCTACTTTCTTTGTCTTGCCAAAGAAAGTAGGCAAAGAAACTCGCGCCCACCAGAACGCCCGCTCCGCGGGTTCCCTGCGCTGCTCGAGGGAGCGGGCGGGCCTGCAAACTCGCTCGCTGGGCTGCGCTCGAGACAGGCACGGCGCCGACTGCCCCCGCTCGCCCTGCGCTGCTCAGCGTCCTGGAGGGCATCAACGGCAAGGACCCGCCGCGCGGGGAGTGTTTCAATGCCTTCAAAGACGCTGAGCAACGCAGGGCGAGCCGGAGTGGTCGGGCGTCGACTGTCCGAAGCACGTGGCTCGGCGCGCAGCGCCGAGATCGTGCGAGTTTCGACGCCCGCCGGCTCGTCCGAGTAGCGCAAGGGACCGCCGCAGGCGGCGTCTTCGTAGGCGCGCCTTTCTTTGGTCACTTTCTTTGGCAAGACAAAGAAAGTGACGGGCCGCGCGACCCTGAAGCGCGACACGGAAGTAGCACCGTGCAGCAGCCTTGGACAAGAAGACGGGTCGCCGCGCGCAGCGCAGAAGAGAGGTTCACCTTCCAAGGTACACCTCAATGACCCGCTCGTCGGCCTGCACCGCCGACATCGCGCCTTCGGCCAGCACGCTGCCCTCGTGCAGCACGGTGACAGTGCGCGCGATCTTGCCGACGAAGTCCATGTCGTGTTCCACCACCACGATCGAATGCGATCCTTCGAGTTCGAGGATCAGCTCCGCCGTGCGTTCGGTCTCGGCATCGGTCATGCCGGCCACCGGCTCATCGAGCAGAATCAACTCGGGCTCCTGCACCAGCAGCATGCCGATCTCCAGCCACTGCTTCTGGCCGTGTGACAGCGAACCGGCCAGGCGATGCTCGCTGCCGTCCAGCCGGATGGTGCGCAACGTTCGTGCGATCAACGCCTGCTGATCGACCGAGAGCGTGGCAAACAGCGTCGGACGCACGCGCTTGTCGGTCTTCATCGCCAGCTCGAGGTTCTCGACCACGGTGTGGCTTCCGAATACCGTCGGCTTCTGAAACTTGCGGCCGATGCCGAGGCGCGCTATTTCCGTCTCGGCCAGCCGAGTCAGATCGAAGGTCTGGCCGAAGAACGCCGTGCCCGTATCGGGCCGCGTCTTGCCGGTGACGACGTCCATCATCGTGGTCTTGCCGGCGCCGTTCGGCCCGATGATGCAGCGTAGTTCGCCGCGCTCGATAGTCAGGCTCAGGCGGTTGAGTGCCTTGAAGCCATCGAAACTCACCGTAATGTCGTCGAGGTAAAGGATCGGACCATGCGAGGTGTCGACCTGGTCGGGCTGCAGCACATGGCTGTACCCGGCGAGGTCGCCGCTGCCCGCCCCCGCGCGGATGGCGGATTCGCTCATGGACGGGCCCGCTCGACGCCGGGCGCGACGGCCGCCTGTGGGAGGACATCGAGCGACCTTCGGCGCCGGCCAGCGGAAGCGAGAAGACCCATCAGTCCGCGCGGTAGCAGCAACGTCACGCCGACGAACAGCAGACCGAGGAAATACGGCCACAGCTCGGGATACGACACCGTGAACCAGGTCTTCGCGCCGTTGACGGCAAAGGCCCCGAGGATCGGGCCGAACAGCGTGCCGCGGCCTCCGATGGCCGCCCAGATCGCGATCTCGATCGAGTTGGCCGGACTCATCTCGCTCGGATTGATGATGCCGACCTGCGGCACGTAGAGCGCGCCGGCGATCCCGCTCATCACGGCTGCCAGAGTCCAGATCGCCAGTTTGAAATAAAGCGTCCGGTAGCCGAGGAACATCAGCCGAGATTCCTGGTCGCGAATCGCGGTCAGCACCCGCCCGAGCTTGCTCTGCACGACCCAGCGCGCCAGCATCAGCGCGGCGAGCAGGGCGATGCCCGACAGCATGTAGAGCGCGGTGCGCGTCTGCGGTGCCGTGATTGCGATGCCGGCAATGCGCTTGAAATCGGTGAAGCCGTTGTTGCCGCCGAATCCCATGTCGTTGCGGAAGAACGCCAGCATGGCGGCGAAGGTCAGCGCCTGCGTGATGATCGAAAAGTAAACGCCGCGGATGCGCGAACGGAAGGCGAAGAAGCCGAAGATGTACGCGACCAGGCCCGGCACCGCGACGATCAGGAAGAGCGTCCAAGGCAGCGAGTCGCTGGCCGCCCAGTACCAGGGGAATTCCTTCCAGTCGAGGAACACCATGAAGTCGGGCAGGTCGCTCTGGTAGACGCCGTCGCGGCCGATCTGTCGCATCAGGTACATGCCGAACACGTAACCGCCGAGCGCGAAGAACAGTCCCTGGCCGAGCGACAGGATGCCGGTGTAGCCCCAGATCAGGTCCATCGCCAGCGCCACGACCGCATAGCACATGAACTTGCCGAGCAGCGTGATCCAGAAACTCGACAGGTGAAGCGGATTCGATTCGGGAACGGCCAGGTGCAGCACAGGAACAACGATGAGCAGCATCGCAGTCACGGCGATGATGGCCGACCACACGCGTAGCGGGAACAGGCGCGTCATGCTTCCGCACTCCGCCCCTTCAACGCGAACAACCCTTGCGGCCTCTTCTGGATGAAGAGAATGATGAACACCAGCACCATGATCTTGGCCAGAACCGCGCCCGACCAGGGCTCGAGGAACTTGGCGATCGATCCGAGTCCGAAGGCAGCGATCACGGTGCCGGCGAGCTGGCCGACGCCGCCGAGCACGACCACCATGAAGCTGTCGACGATGTAGCTCTGGCCGAGATCCGGTCCGACATTGCCGATCTGCGAGAGCGCGACCCCACCCAGGCCGGCGACACCCGAGCCCAGGCCGAAGGTCAGCATGTCGACGCGGTTGGTCGGCACTCCGGTGCAGCTCGCCATCGCGCGGTTCTGTGTGACGCCGCGCACGAACAGCCCCATGCGGGTCCGGTTGATCACCAGCCACACGGCCGCAAGCACCGCCAGTGCGAACAGCACGATCACAATGCGGTTGAACGGCAACACGGTGCCGCCGCCGAGTGCGATGCCCCCCGAGAGCCAGCTCGGGTTCTCGACCTCGACGTTCTGCGCGCCGAACAGCGTGCGGCTGGTCTGGATCAGCAGCAGGCTGACTCCCCAGGTGGTCAGCAGCGTTTCGAGCGGACGGCCGTACAGCCACCGCAGCACACCGCGTTCGAGTGCCATGCCGATCAGCGCGGTGACCGCGAAGGCTACGGGCAGCGCGGCGACCACGTACCAGTCGAACGCTCCGGGAAAGTGCGAGCGGAATATGCCCTGCACGACGTAGGTCGCATAAGCGCCGATCATCAGGAATTCGCCATGGGCCATGTTGATGATGCCCATCAGCCCGTACGTGATTGCAAGCCCGAGCGCTGCCAGCAGCAGGATCGAGCCGAGGCTCAGACCGGAAAACAGCGCCGCGCCGATCTCGGTTGTGCGAAGCCGGGAGTTGATTTCGGCGAGCGAAGCCTGCGCGGCCACGCGCACCGACTCGTCGGCTTCCGGATAGCTGCCGTCCTTCTGCCGCGTCAGCATCGTCGCCAGCAGCTGTCGGACCTGCGGGTCGTCGGTGGCGGCGAGCGCGCGAGCGGCCTTCGCCCTCTGCTCCGGTTCGCTGCTCTTCAGTGCCAGCGATGCGCCGGCGAGCAAAAGAACGCTTTTGATCTCGGGATCGGACTCCTTCGCGATCGCGCGCTCGATGATCGGCAGCGCATTCTCGTTGTCGGAGCCCTGCAGTTCCTTCGCCGCGGCCAGGCGTTCGCCGCGATCGGCGCTGCCGAGCCGCAGCGCCGCCAGCGCCGCGGCCAGTTCACCGCGGATGCGGTTGTTGATGACGATGATCTCGAGGTTGGCCGGTGCGGGACCGGCCGGCTGACCCGACACCGCGTCGGACAACTGACCGCCCGCGACGATGACCGCGCGCTTGCCGCCTTCGCTCAGCGCCAGCGCGTCGCTATCCAGCGCCTTGAAGATGTCGACGACGCGCGGATCCTCGGTCGCGACCAGTTTGCGGATGGCTTCGACGCGCGCGTCGGAATCCTCGGCGCCGAGTTGTGCAACCAGCGCGGGGTCGAGCGCAGCCCCTGCCGGCGCGGCGAGCAGCGCCAGCACGCAAGCGAGGGCGCGCAGCAGTCGAGGCAGCATGGAAACTCGAGGTGCGACGCGCAGGTCACCGCCGTTCCAGGGACCGGTGGCCTGCGCGCCGACCGCGATCAGGCGGGAGAGTTCGGCTTCTTTTCGTTGCCGGCAATGAACGGGCTCCAGGGCTGCGCCCGCACCGGACCCTGCGTCTTCCACACCACGTTGAACTGGCCGTCCGGGCGGATCTCGCCGATGAACACGGGCTTCCACAGATGGTGGTTGGTCTCGTCCATCTTGATCGTGAAGCCACACGGGGCGGCGAAGGTCTGGCCGCTCATCGCCGCGATGACCTTCTCGGATTCGGTCGTCTTCGCCTTCTCGACCGCCTGCTTCCACATGTGGATTCCGACAAAGGTCGCCTCCATCGGGTCGTTCGTCACGACCTTGTCGGCATTGGGCAGCTTCTGCTTGACTGCCCACTCCTTGTACATCTTGATGAACGCGTCGTTCTGCGGATTCTTCAGCGACATGAAGTAGTTCCATGCGGCCAGATGACCGACCAGCGGCTTCGCGTCGACGCCGCGCAGTTCTTCCTCGCCGACCGAGAACGCCACTACCGGCACATCCTTGGCCTTGAGTCCGGCGTTGCCGAGTTCCTTGTAGAACGGAACATTGGAGTCGCCGTTGATGGTCGAGATCACGCAGGTCTTGCCTCCGGTGGAGAACTTCTTGATGTTCGCGACGATCGTCTGATAGTCGCTGTGACCGAACGGCGTGTAGACCTCCTCGATGTCCTTCTCCGACACCCCCTTGCTCTTGAGGAATGCGCGCAGAATCTTGTTGGTCGTACGCGGGTAGACGTAGTCGGTGCCGAGCAGGAAGAAGCGCTTGGCGCCTCCGCCTTCCTTGCTCATCAGGTACTCGGTCGCCGGGATCGCCTGCTGGTTGGGGGCGGCGCCGGTATAAAACACGTTCTTCTCGAGCTCTTCGCCTTCATACTGCACGGGGTAATACAGAATCGAGTTCAGTTCCTTGAACACCGGCAGCACCGACTTGCGCGACACCGACGTCCAGCAACCGAAGGTCGCCACTACCTTGTCCTGCGTGATCAACTGGCGCGCCTTTTCGGCGAACAGCGGCCAGTTCGAAGCGGGATCGACGACCACCGGCTCGATCGGCCGTCCCATCACGCCCCCGTTGGCGTTGATGTCGGCGAAGGTCATCAGCGCGGTTTCCTTCAGCGCGGTCTCGGAGATCGCCATCGTCCCCGAGAGCGAATGCAGTACTCCGACCTTGATCGGCGTCTTGTCCTGGCTGAAAGCCGTGGATATCGACGTACAACTGAGGGCGGCCGCGCCCCCGGCCTGGATGAATTGTCTGCGGTCCATTTTCCTCTCCAGTAGCAGCAGCGCACATTCGCCGCGTCGCAGTGCAATACAAGTTCTGTGCCATCGGTCTGCAGTGCGAAATGCACGCGATACGAGGCGCCTGCGCACCACATCGGGGTGGAATGCACGGCAACGGTCGTCACTGCGCCTTGGTGTGGTGCGACGCCGGCGAGGCGCTCCTCGATGACGAGCAGGACGCCGCCACCGTCACGCGTGCCGCGCAGCCGGCTCGGGCGTCTCGCGCGGCTCGGCCTGGCGGCCGGCGAGCTCGCGGTCGGCGGCGCGGTGCAGGGGCTGCGCAGACTCGGTCAGGGCGCCGAGGCCCCGCGCTTTTCGACGAACACGGCGCGCAGGCTGGCCGAGCGTCTGGCCCACCTGCGCGGCGCTGCGATGAAACTGGGTCAGCTCATTTCGCTGGAAAGCGAAGGTCTGCTGCCGCCTGAACTTGCGCTGGCACTGCAGACACTCCGCTCGCAGGCGGCGCCGATGCCGGTCGAACAGTTGCGGCGGGTACTGGGCCGCGCCTACGGCGGTGGCTGGCAGGAGCGATTCGCCGAGTTCGACGAAGTGCCGATCGCTTCGGCATCGATCGGCCAGGTGCATCGGGCGCGGACGGCCGACGGCCGCGAACTCGCCCTGAAGATCCAGTATCCAGGCGTGGCACGCTCGATCGCCAGTGATGTCGACAACGTCGCGGCGCTGCTGCGTCTGGCGCAGCTGCTGCCGTTCGGCATCGACGTGAGCGACATCGCGCGCGAGGCGAAGCGACAGCTGACGCAGGAGGCCGACTACCTCGCCGAGAGCCGCTTCCTCGAGCAGTACGCGCGGCTCGTGGCCGACGAGCCGCGGATTGTTGTTCCGCGCGTGCATTGGGACTACACGACATCGCGGGTGATGGCGATGGACTACATGCCCGGGGTGCCGCTCGACTCCCTGGCCAGCGCGCCGCAGAAGGCGCGCGATGCGATAGGCGCACTGCTGCAGAAACTGATGTTCCGTGAGCTCTTCGAGTTCCGCGTGATGCAGACCGACCCGAACTTCGCCAACTACCTGTATCAGCCTGCATCGGGTCGCCTGGTGTTGCTCGATTTCGGCGCCACGCAGCAGTTCACTCCGGAATTTGCCGAGCGGTTCCGCCGTATCACCCGCGCCATCATCGAAGACGACCGCGACGAGATCCGGCGTGCGGCGCAGAACATCGGATATA
The DNA here is from genome assembly GCA_963703945.1 of uncultured beta proteobacterium. Classification (GTDB taxonomy): domain Bacteria; phylum Pseudomonadota; class Gammaproteobacteria; order Burkholderiales; family Burkholderiaceae_F; genus JALORV01. The sequence continues at coordinate 20,925 of CAVPGM010000005.1, forward strand.
TCGCCGAGGACGCCACACCGCAGGTGGTGAGCGCTGCGCTCGACGTCGTTGAACTCGTGTGCGAGCCGCTGCGAGCCAGCGGCACGTACGACTACGGCGCTTCGGATTTGCCGCGGCGCGCGCGCGGCCTCGGCATCGACCTCGCCTTCAAGCGCGGCTTGCTGCGCATGCCACCTACGGACACCATGTTCCTGCACCGCAAGCTGGTCGGCGTGTACCTGGTGCTCGCACGTCTCGGCGCGCGCGTTGCTACTAGCCGGATCGTCCGCCCCTACCTGGAACCCGGCCCGCCTTTGCGTTCACCTTAGGCTGCGCCAGTCAGGTCGATCACCGGATCGGCCGCCGCGAGTACTCGCGGGTGCAGGTGGCGGCGATGGCTGGCGGTGAAGCACACCGGGCCGTCGTAAAGCGCCATGCGGGCCAGCAGCGCCTCGGTGCACGCTTCGTGCGCGGCGTCGCCCAGATCGATCGGACGGCCGTGCGGGCCGAACAGCGCGTCGGCCTCGTCGAACAGCAGCAGAACACCCGCGTGTTCGGCGGCGTTGAACAGGCGCTCGACATTCAGCTCCGTCTCGTGAACGTAGGGCGACAGCAGACGCGTCCAGTCGACGCGCTGCACGGGGGCGTTCAGATGGCGCGCAATCACGGCCATCGCGGCCGCGCGTGCCGCCGCATGCGGGCTCAACAGTACGGCGACCAGGGGTGGGCGACGTTCGGCGCGCGGTCGACGCTGCTCGAGCAGCCGCGACTTGGCGTTGATCGCGAGCACCGTGACGGCGATGCGGACCTGGGGAGCCAGGCTTTCGGCGATCCTGAGATGGTCCGAAGTCATTCGGCAACGATACGGAACGCCGTGCGCCAAACCTTCAGCCGCTGGTCGGAATCGCCAAGGTGCGCGATCGCGCACGCGGGGGAGCCTGCTCGGCCGGTCACTTCATGCCGAGCTTGCGCCCGCCGGTGAGCAGGCGCACGGCTTCGGCCAGCCTTCGTACGCGCGTTTCGTCGCGCTTGGCTTGGGTGAGCCAGTCGATGTAGTGGCGCTTGTATGAACGCGCCAGCGCATCGAAATTGCGGCGCGCCTGCGGATTTGCACGCAGCGCGCGCGTGAAGAACATGGGCATCGCCACCCGCAGGTCCGCGCGCACCGGTCCTATCGTGCTGCGCTCCGGCCTGTAGACCGCCAGACCTGCAGCTGTCATCAGATCCGCTTCAATCAGCGCATTCATCCGCCGCCTGTTCAGTTCCGACCAGTTGCTGCGGTTGGTGCGCGGAGTGACCAGGTGCGCGTATCGCATGTCGTCCAGCTTGCGGATCGTGCTGTCGATCCAGCCGAAGCACAGCGCTTCCTCCACCAGGTCGTCGTAGCCGACGCTCTTTTCACCGCTCTCCTTGCGAAAGTGCACGAACCAGACGCCCCGGCTCGACGAGTGATGCTTCTTTAACCATCGGCGCCAGGCCGCGCGAGTTCGTACCGTGAGCTCGGGATAGCTTCCAGGTTGCAGGGGCTTGCCGGCGGTCATGCGGCGGTCCGCGAGCGATCGGTGGTGATCAGGATCACACCGGCGGTGGCCAGCGCCAGGGCGACCCCGTGGATCAGTGTGAACGATTCACCGAGGACGAACACGCCGATCGCTGTGGCGGCGAGCGGCAGGGCGACCGTGAACACGCCGGCCCGGTTGGCGGGCACATGTTTCAGTCCGGCGACCCACATCCAGACCGCGAACAGGCTTGCGGCAAGTGAATAGAACACCAGCAGTCCCCAGACCGGCGCTGCGAGCGTACGCAGATCGAAGCGCGTCAGCTGCCACAGACCGAACGGCGTGATCAGTACCAGGCCCCACAGGTTGACCCATGCGGATACCCTCAGCGGCGCCCGCGAAGCGGCGAGCCGCTTGGCAATGATCACGTAGGTCGCCTCGCAGACCACGGCTCCGAACATCAGCAGGTTGCCCAGCCACGTCGTGCTGCGCGAGTCCGGGTCGTCCGAGCGCGCCAGTTGCAGCAGGGCGATGCCCCCCACCGCCAGCGCGACTGCGAGCAGCACGCGACCGCCGAGGCGCTCGCGCAGCACCAGCCAGGACAGCAGGGCAACGACCGCCGGCAGGGTCGCGAGTATCACTCCGGACGAGGTCGCAGTCGTCATCGACACGCCGTACAGCATGCAGACCGAGAAGAGAAAATTGCCGAAGAATGACATCACGAACAGTAGCCGGTGCTCGGTTCCCGACAACGGGTCTTCTGTGCTCGCGCGGAAGCTCCACGGCACCATGGCGACCGCGGCAATGGCGAACCGCAGGAACGCCAGCGCAAATACGGGGATGGCAGCCGTCAGCGGCTTCGACAGCGCCACATAGCTGCCGACCAGCGCCATCGAACTTGCCAGCAGCACGTACGATTTGAGCGGAGGGGCGTGCGCGCGCATCGCGCGCGACGATACGCGAGGCCGCGTGCGACGGCCTGGCGGCAGGTGCCTCCGCCGAATACCGATATGCGGCCCGGTGATGTCGCCCGGACGCCCGGCGCCTATCATTTACGGTTCGACTGCCGGCTCTGTTTCGCCATCGGAGAGACTCATGAAGCACATCGCCCTGATCCTTGCCTGGGCGCTCGCCGCCGCCTCACCCGTCTTTGCGCAGACGGTCAACCCGGCCAAGGTTCCGGAAGAGATGCGCTCGAAATCGGGGCTCTACCTGACGCCGAAGCAGACCCCGTCGTTCATCAAGGCGCAGAAGGGCAAGGTGCTGTTCGTTGACGTCCGCACGCGCGCCGAAGCGCAGTTCCTGGGCATGGCCGACGGTGTCGACGCGCTCGTGCCGTATGTCGAGTTCCAGGAATTCATGACTGACTGGGACAACACGCGCGGCTTCTACAAGCTCGAGCCGTTCAGCGACTTTGCTCCCGAAGTGGAACGCAGGCTGAAGCAGAAGGGCCTGTCGAAGGACGATCCGATCGTCGTGATCTGCCGCTCGGGCGAGCGCAGCGCGCGTGCGGCCGACCTGCTGGTGTCGCTTGGCCACCCGAAGGTGTACACGGTGGTCTACGGCTTCGAGGGTGAACTGTCCGACAAGGGCCGACGCAACCTCAACGGCTGGAAGAACGAGGGCCTGCCGTGGAGCTACGAGCTCGACAAGGACAAGATGTACTTCCCGCGCTGAGCCCGGCCTCCGCGTCAGGCGTGGTGCCTCTGGCGCGAGGCTCACGAGCCCCAGCGCGCAGGCGAGCGGAACGGGTCATGGCTCTCGCGTCCCAGGACCGGGATCGCACCGTAGACGCGAAGCGCCAGCCGTCTGACCGGCTCGTTATGTCGATATAACGCCACGCCTGACGTTCACTTGACGCGGATTTGTGACTTTGCGAGTGCGGGCGCTTACCACACAGGCAGCGCGGCGCCCCATAATGCGCGTCGCCTAACCAGCTTCCATGGACAGACCGCCCAAACAACTCTTCCGAAAGGAGGCGATCGACGCGCAGCGCGAGAAGCTGCTCGGCGAAGTCTCGCTCGCGCGGCCCGTGCCACTGTGGGTCTTCACCGCTTTGGCGCTCGCCTTTGCCGTCGCTTTGGTCGCCTTCACGATCTGGGGCGAGTACGCGCGCCGCGAGCGGGTTGACGGCTTCCTCGCGCTGGATTCCGGCGCGGCGCGGATCCTCGCGCCAGAGCCCGGCACGGTTGCCGAGCTGCTGGCCAACGAAGGCGACGAGGTGGAAGCCGGACAGCCACTGATCCGACTTTCGTTCGAGCGCGGTACCGCCTCGGGCGTGACGTCGGGCGAACTGGTCCAGCGCGAGATCAGCGAGCGCCGCCTGGTGCTCGAACGCGAACAGCAGCAGGTCAAGCTGCTGGGTCAGCAGCAGGCCGATGCGTTGCGCCGCAAGATCATTGACCTCGAGCGGGAGCTCGCCCAGTTCGACGTCGAGATCAAGGCGCAGCAGAGCCGGCTCGCCTCATCCCGCAACGAGTTCCAGCGCGCCGAGGAACTTTTCAAGGACAAGTTCTATTCGGAATCGAAGCTGATCGAATTCCGCAACAACGTGCTCGACCAGCAGGTCAAGGTCGAGGCGCTCAAGCGGCAGCGCGCGAGCGTCGAGCGCGAACTGTCGGCGGCGCGCGCCGAGCAGCCTTCGGTCGACCTGAAGTCTCAGAACGCAGCTCGAGCAGATCCGCCGCCAGATGAGCGAACTGCAGCAGGGCAGCGTGCAGGAGGAAGCCAAGCGCGAAAACGTGATCCGCGCCCCGATGGCCGGCGTGGTCACCAACATCGCGGCCGCCCGCGGCGAGACCGTCGCCGAGAGTGCTCCGCTCGCAGTCGTCGTCCCCAAGGGCAGCGGACTGCACGCGCAGCTTCTGGTGCCGACACGCGCGATCGGTTTCGTTCAGCCGGGCCAGGGTGTGGTGCTGCGCTACGACGCGTTTCCTTTCCAGCGCTTCGGCCAGTACCGCGGCACGGTCGAGCGAGTCAGCCGCACCGTGTGGTCACCGGGAGAAAAGGTCGGTCCGTTGATTGCGAAAGAGCCGGTGTACCGCGTTGACGTCAGGCTCGATGCGCAAAACGTCATCGCGGGCGACCAGAAACTGCCGCTGCGGTCGGGGATGATGGTCAACGCCGACATCCTTCAGGAAAAGCGCCACGTGTGGGAGTGGGTGTTCGAGCCGGTCCTGTCGCTGAAGGAGCGATTCCAGTGACCACCGTGCGCGGCGGCAGGACGCGGGGGGCGTGGCGATGCTGGCTAGGCGCGTGCCGATGATCCTGCAGAGCGAGGCGCCGGAGTGCGGCATCGCCTGCGTGGCGATGGTCGCGAGCTTCCACGGTTTCCGTACCGATCTGTCCGCGATGCGGCTGCGGCTGGCGCCGTCGATGAAGGGCGTCACGCTGAAGCACATCAGCGCGATCGCCGACACGATGAAGCTCGCGGCGCGCGGCGTGAAGGTCCCGCTCGAGGGACTGGGCCAGCTCAAGCTGCCCGCCATCCTGCACTGGGACATGAATCATTTCGTTGTGCTGACGAAGGCGACCGGCGACAGCATCACCGTCAACGATCCCGCGCGCGGCCGGCGCGTGCTGCGCCTCGCCGAAGCGTCGGACCACTACACGGGCGTGGCGATGGAGCTGACGCCCAGCAGCGCCTTTGCCGAGCGCGACGAGCGCGAGAAGATCAGCGCCTGGCAGCTGGTGAAGACCGCGACAGGGTTACGTAGCGCTATCGCGCAGGTGCTGCTGCTGTCGCTGGTGCTGGAGATCTTGGCGATCGCCTCGCCATTCTTCCTGCAGCTCGTCGTCGATCGCGTGGTCGTCGGGCGCGACCGCGACCTGCTCGCGGTGCTGGGCATCGGCTTCGCGCTGCTGGCTGTGACGATCGCCGTCATCACTGCGCTGCGTTCGTGGCTGGGCGTCTACATCAGCACGCGGCTCAACCTGCAGTTGCTCGACACGCTGTTCGCGCGGCTGCTGCGGCTGCCGCTGGCGTGGTTCGAGAAGCGACATATCGGCGACATCGTCTCGCGCTTCCGCTCGGTCGATGCGATCCAGCGCACGCTGACGCTGACCTTCCTCGAGACCGCGATGGACGGCGTGATGGTGATCGTCACGCTGGCGGTGATGCTGTGGTACAGCGGCACGCTGACGGTGATCGTGCTGATCGCTGCGCTGCTGTACGGCGCGCTGCGCTGGGCCATGTACGGCCCACAGCGACGCGCGACCGACGAGCGCATCGTGCACGAGGCGAAGGCCGCGACGCACTTCATCGAGACGCTGCGCGGAATGATGGCGATCAAGCTCAACCTGCGCGAGACCGAGCGACGCGTCGCCTACCTGAATCACGTCGTCGACCAGACCAACGCCGATGTGCGCGTGCAGAACCTCGCGCTGCTGCAGCGCGCCGCCAACGTGCTGATCTTCGGGCTGGAAAACGTGCTGGTGATCTGGCTGGGCGCCTACGCCGTGCTCGAAGGCCAGCTATCGGTCGGCATGCTGTTCGCGTTCCTGCTGTTCAAGCTGCTGTTCATCACGCGCGTCAACAACCTGGTCGACAAGACGATCGAGTTCCGCATGCTCGACCTGCATGCCGATCGCGTCGCCGACATTGCGCTGGCGCCGACCGAGAGCGCCGCCGAGCTGCCAGCGGTGGCACGCGCCGATGCGCCAGCCGGGGTGTTCGTGCTCGAAGCCAGGGATCTCGGTTTCGCGTATGGAATCGAGGGCTTCGTGTTCCGCGGCATGGCGTTCAACGCGCGGCCCGGCCAGACGGTCGCCATCGTCGGGCCTTCGGGTAGCGGAAAAACAACGCTGGTCAAGGTCCTTGCGGGCCTGCTCGACCGCACCGAGGGCACGCTCACGGCGGCCGGACGCGACGTACGCGACTGGCATAAAGCCGCGTATCGCAGCCGGATCGGCGTCGTTATGCAGGACGACCACCTGTTTGTGGGAACGATCGAGGACAACATCAGCTTCTTCGACCCTGAGCACGATCCCGAGCGTGTGCGGACCTGCTCCCGGCTGGCGATGATCGATGCCGAAATCGGCGCGATGCCGATGGGCTACAACACCATCGTCGGCAGCCTCGGCGTCGCGCTGTCCGGCGGCCAGCGCAGCCGCGTCCTGCTGGCGCGGGCGCTCTACCGGCAGCCGCAGATCCTGTTCCTGGACGAGACTTTCGACCAGCTCGACCTCGCTCGCGAGCGAGCGATCACTGACGGGCTAAGGCACACGGAGATTGGGCTCGTGATCGTCAGCCACCGACCCGAAACGGTTGGCGCAGTCGATCGGATCGTGCGGCTCGGAGAACCGTGAAAGGCAAAAAAACGGCGCCCGTCGGCGCCGTATGAGTCGCGGAAGTTGTTCCTATGGACTTACTGTTTTGGAACTCACAATCGGACCGTTGCGGCGGCCTAGCTGGACGCGACAAGCCCGAGAATTCGATAACGCACCAGCGGCGGCCGTCCGCACGGCCGCCGAGTGCTTGATGAATTTAGTAGGAAATGCCTCCGAACGCGCCGCCGCCGACCCAGTCGAGATCCGTGGCCGACAGTTCGATCGGCGCCGTCTCGACCTTGACTTCCTCTTCGGTGGCAACGACTTCCAGCGTTTCTTTCGAGTTCATGATGGTCCCTTTCCGCGTGGTTTTTCGTTTTGGGCCGGCCCCCGTGAGCTCGGCACGGGCGGACTCTGAACTCGTCGATTGCTCTGTAAAATCCCCCTTCCTTGCAGTAGCCAGTTTGCGACGTCGTCGGCGCAGAATCGCGAGCCCGCGATTCTGCGCCGGTGTAAATAGGCTGGCGTCACGATGGAACAACACGAAGCGGAACTCGCAGCCGTTGAGCGTGACGTCCAGGCAAACCTCTCAGCGCCCGTTGCTGACACCCCTGTCTTCCTTGAAGACTGCTTAAGGCGTCTTCGCCAGATTCCATTCTCGGTGGAACCAGCGCGCCGTGTCGCGCTGTTGATCGACATCGCTTGGCAGTTTTACCACCACGGCCAAAGGCCTTTCAGTGGCGTCGAACCGATCGCGCTGGCTGTCATGGTGGCGCGGCAGAACGGCTTGCAGGCGCTGCTGCGGCGTGCGCTGTCGATTCAGGGAGTCGTCCTGACTTCAACCAACAACACGACCGATGCATTGCGGTCGCTGATGGAGGCGCTCGACCTCGGCGAGTCGCTCGGGGATCCGCTGGCGGTGTCCGCGGCGTGGATCAACATGGCCAACACGTTCTTCGAGGCGACATTGTTCAATGACGCCCGCATCTGTCACGAACGCGGCGTGTCCATCGTCTATAGCCAGCCCGACAGTCCGATGACGCGCTCCTTTGCCGCACGGGGACTGCACGGCTCGTCGATGTGCAGCCTCTATCTGCACGAATATCTGAAGGGCATCGAAACGTCCGAGGAAGCCGTAGATCTGCTGCGCGAGCCGCAGGATCGCGAGGAAGAGGCGGCCAGGGCGTTCGCCGAGTCAACCTACACGCAACTGCTGCTGGCAACGAACCAGGTGCCAAAGGCGGCCGAACGGGCCGCGATCGCGCAACAGATGGCCGAGCGGTCGAAGTCCGTGCGCGCCATCATCACCGCGAGCACTGCGCAGGGACTGGTAGAAGTCTTCAGCGGCAGCTTGGATGTGGGTCTCTCGCGTATCGTAAAAATGCGCGACCAGGCGCGCATCCTGCCGTCGACGCTGCGCGAGGCGCTGCAGGCGTCTGTTGTCGCGTACGAGCGCGCTAACCGCCCCGACCGCGCAATCTCGATGCATCGCGAACTGATGATGCATGTCCGCAAGGCGCACAAGGAGGCGATTCTTCAGAACCAGACGCTTCATCTGAAGCGCCTGGAATTGCCGGAGACGGCAACAGAAGATCTCACCGCTCTCGAACAGAGGGAAGGCTCACTGCAGGACAAGCTTGCCGAGCTGGCGGGTGCGCAGACCGAGTTCCTTGAACAGATGGCTCTGACGGTCGAGCTGCGCGAGGAGGACAGCGGCTTTCATCCGTACCGTGTCGGCGCATGGGCTGCGATGCTTGCCATCGAGGCTGGACTGTCGGAGCCGGAAGCGCGCCAGATTGAGCTGGCTGCGCGGCTGCACGACATCGGCAAGGTCGTCGTGCCTGACAGCGTCATCCGGAAGTCCACTGCGCTCTCTGTCGGCGAGCGCGGCATCATTGAGACGCATGCGGTGACCGGCGCGGAATTTCTTTCGCGAGCGAAGCTACCGTATGCACGGCTTGCCGAAGAGATCGCCCAGTATCACCACGAACGCTGGAGCGGTGACGGGTACCCCGAGGGTCTTTTGGGCAAAGCCATACCTTTGCCTGCCAGAATCGTCGGGCTCTGCGACACCTTCGACGCTCTGGTCCACGATCGGCCGTTCCGGCGTGGCTTCAGTCTGGAAGCCGCATTGGGACACATTGCCCGCGAAAGCGAACGGCATTTCGATCCCGAGCTAGTTGCGCTCTTCATTCCGCTGGTGCGGCGCGTTCACGCTGAACACGCCGACCTGGACGCGTTCCTCACTCGCGTCGCCGAGCACTCGCCGCTGCTGGCCATGCGTCGCACGCTAGGTGAGAAGCTCGCCTCAGGGTTGCCGGCGACAGGCAACGAGCAGGCTCGGCAACAACCACAGGGCAGGCTGCTGCGTCGTACGCCGTCGAAACCATCTTAGGTGCACTGTCTGCCCTCTTAGGGTGATGTCGATGCATTCGTCGACGAGCACCTAGCGGGACTCGCTGCGCAGCAGCCGCTCGCGGGCAGCGTCGAGGCGACGGTCGTACTCTGTCACGCGCGTTGTTTGTCCGGCAACGCCCACAGGGCCCAAAACCAAAGCCGCGCGCAGCCGCGCCGTTTCCTGGCGGACCTTCAGGATGGCGTTCAGTTCGTTCTGGACCTTTCCTGCCTCGTCCTCTTCCCCGAGAATGCGATGCATAGCCGCCTGGGCGCTTAGCACGTCCGGCAACGTCGAGCTGACCAGATTCGCCTTCTCGCGCGCGGCGTGGATCCGCGACCGCCCGCGATCGAGGTGACCTTCGGCGATTTCGACCAGCCCCACGGCGGTCGAGTAGTCGATTCGAGCCCGTACGGAACCAGCCATTTTCACAAACCGCGCCATGGGATCGAGCAGCGCTCGTCCCTCCGCGCCGCGTCCGAGCGCCATCAGGGTGCGGATCTGCGTGTATTCGAGTATGGCGCGGTTGCCGGCCGTGTGCTGGTCCGTAGGCTCTGGAGCAAGCGCCCGTGCGGCAATCGCCGTTTTTAGGCCGTCCTCGTATTGATCCAGGAACAGGTAACAAGTGGCGATGTTCGCCAATATCGCCCACTCGAATTTCGCAGCATCTTCTTCGTTGCACAGGTCGCCGATGGTCAGCGCCGTCCGCAGCAACTCGAGTGCTTCTCGGTAGTGGCCGACGTTGATGTACATCGCGGCCCCGTTGACCACGGCCTTTAGCTCGCCGACGACCGACCCGATGGCGATCGCAACCTCGCGCGCGAGGGCACAGGCCTCCACCGCTTCGATCTGGTTGTCCAGTTGGGTTGCGATGAACGCCTGCATAAACAAGCCGTTCAGCAGTTCGGGCTTGCGGTCCAGCTCGCGCGCGAGTCGAACCAGGTAAGCCCCCGCCTCCATCGCGAAAGCGAGGTCCTTGTCCTGCGCGAGGAAGAAGCGGCAGATGCCTTGCAACGCCTCGAATTGGGAGTCTGTCTCGATGCCGACCGGAATCTGGCGCAGGCAGCTCGCTGCCTTCGTCAGCAGCGCAAGATCCGCCTTCTCGCGGTCGAAGAGTGCCGTACGAACGGCCGCGACTATCTGCCGAACCTCAAGCTTCTGCTTGTTGAGGGAAGCCGATACTTCTGCCGTACCCTCTTTGTGTAGTTGTTCGTCCACTCTCACTGATTTGGGGGAGGCGCTCGCGGGCCGGTGAACTTACAGTCAGATCCGCGGGGCGTCAAACATCCCGCATAGATAAATAACCAGTCACCCACGCGGAGGGGTTCATCATGGAAGCCACGATCACTGCAGTTGACACCACGGTCACGATGAAGGACGACGACCTGTTGATCGATCTCGAGATGCTGACAGACGCTGAGTTGGCACAGATCGGCGGCGGCCAGGGCATCGTGCTGCTCTGATCAGCCCTTGTTGATAACTACAAATCCAGCCAACTGCGGAGGCGAACCATGGAAAACGTCGTCCAGAATCCCATCCTCATCGAGCCTGTCACAGACGAGGATCTCCTTGTTGACATCGAACTGCTGAGCGAGACTGAGCTCGCCAAAGTCGGCGGGGGTCAAGGAATCGTTTTGCTCTAAGCCTTGCTGTTCTTCAGACCACCCGCCTGCGAGCGCGCAGGTGGGTGCGACTCTCTTCCAGGTCCCGCGCAGTACTCGGAGCCGTCTCAAGACGATTTCCCGGCAGTAACGGGCGCGTAGTTGCGGAGTCGCGGACTGCGCGTTTTGGTCCGCCCACCGACTCGCGCTAACCTTCCATCGCCGGTTGACGCGGCAGCGTTCCGCGGCGTATCCACAGCGATCAACGAAGTCGACTCAACGGGGACTGACATGAAGACTCTGCTTTGCGGGCTGGGCATTGCCTTGGCGCTCGCTGCAACACCTGCTGCCGCGCAGAGCCCGGCTGCGGCGCAACTCACTCCGGCCGAATGGCTGGCGAAGATCCAGGCCGACAAGCGTGGCCTTGTCGCCAAGGCGATGGACCTGACGCCCGAGGAAGCGAAGAAGTTCTGGCCGTTGTACGACGCGTTCCAGCGCGAGCTCGCGGTGCCGCAAAGCAGTTACACGCGTGCGGTGCTCGACGTCATCGCCGCCGGCAATACGCTGACCGATGCCAACGCCAAGCGCCTGGCCGATCAGGTGCTGACGGCATCGGCCGATGAGGTGCGCCTCCAACAGAAGCACTTCAAGCAACTGCTGAAGGTGCTGCCGGCGCGCAAGGCGGCGCGCTACCTGCAGGTCGAAGGCAAGATCCAGGCAGTGGTCCGATACGAGTCCGCCGCGGCGATTCCGTTGCTGCCCTGATCGTTCCGGAAAGCGGAAGCGGCGGCAGTTAAACCGTCGCGGCGCTTGCTCGCCGCAGCCATTCGGACCACCCCTTCGCCCGCAGTTCGCAGGCCGGGCACGCTCCGCAGCCGACTCCCCAGTCGCGGCGTGACGCCCGATCGCCGAGATAGCAGGTGTGAGTTTCTTCCCGGATGATGTCGACAAGTGTCGTGCCACCGAGGTCGTGTGCCAGTTGCCAGGTCTGCGCCTTGTCGAGCCACATCAGCGGCGTTTCAATCGTGAACCGCTGGTCCATGCCGAGCGACAGGGCGATCTGCATCGCCTTGAGCGTGTCGTCGCGACAGTCCGGGTAACCGGAATAGTCGGTCTCGCACATGCCGCCGACCAGCACCGGGATGTCGCGTCGGTACGCGATCGCGGCGGCATAGGTGAAGAAAAGCAGGTTGCGGCCCGGCACGAACGTGGTCGGCAGCCCTTTCTCGGAGATACGGATCTCGGCGGCCTGCGTCAGCGAGGTATCCGACAACAGCGCGAGTTCGCGCATCGACACCTCGTGGTCGGAGCCGAGGCGAACCCCCCATGCCGGGTACCGAGTACGCAGTGCGGCCAGTACACGGGGCCGCACAGTCAGTTCGATCGCGTGGCGCTGGCCGTAGTCGAAGCCCACGGTTTCGACCTGCCGATAGCGGTCGAGCGCCCAGGCGAGGCAGGTCGTCGAATCCTGCCCGCCCGAGAACAGAACCAGCGCCCGGTCATGCATCAAGCGAGTGTAGTGGGCATACTCGCGATATGAGATCCCGATCGATTCCTGCGGTGTACATGCGCGGCGGCACCAGCCGCGGTCTGATGTTCCGGGCCGACAACCTGCCGGCCGACCCCGCGCGTTGGGACGCCATCTTCTGCGCGGCGATGGGGTCGCCAGACCCGAACGGCCGGCAGCTCGACGGCATGGGCGGCGGCCTGTCGTCGCTGTCGAAGGTGTGCGTGGTGGGTCGACCCTCGAGAGCCGACGCGGACATCGACTACAGCTTCGCCCAGGTGGCGATTGGCGAGGCGCGGGTCGACATGAGCGGCAATTGCGGCAACATGAGTTCGGCCGTCGGCCCGTTCGCGGTCGACGAGGGATTCGTCACCGCGGCCGACGGACCGGTGACGGTCCGCATCCACAACACGAATACGCGCAAGATCATCCATTCCTCGTTCGAAGTCCGCGACGGGCGCGCGCTGCAGAACGGCACGCTGGCGATTCCGGGCGTGGCCGGCACCGGTGCGCCGATACGACTGGAGTTCCTCGAACCCGGTGGAGCCGTCACCGGCAAGCTGCTGCCGACCGGGGACGTCACCGAGGAACTCGACGTTCCGGGCCTCGGCCGCATCGATGTGTCGATGGTCGATGCGGGCAACGCCTGTGTCTTCGTCCGCGCCGAAAGCCTCGGGTTGAAGGGCAACGAGACACCGGACCAGATCGAGCACGACGCGCGGGTGATGGAAGCGCTGCTGGCGATCCGCGCGCGCGCCTCGGTCGCCATGGGCATCGCGGCGGACGTGGCGCAGGCGCGGGCGAAGATGACGACGCCTTCGATCGGCATCATTTCGGCGCCGCAGGCATGGACCTCGCTTGACGGCGAGCAGTTCGGTGCGGACGCGGCTGACTTGACGGTGAGAATGATTTCGAGCAACCAGCCGCACCGCGCTTTGCCACTGACGGCGTCGCTGTGTGTCGCGGTGGCCGCCAGCATTCCGGACACGCTGGCGCATACGGTGGCGCGCTTTCCGGGCAGCGGCCCGCTGCGGCTGGGCATGCCGTCCGGCGTGCTGACGGTCTCGGCCGAAGTGCGCAAGGATCGCGACGGCTGGTATGCGCAGTGCGGCAGCTTCTTCCGGACCGCTCGGCGCCTGTTCGAGGGCCGTGTCTGCCTGCCGAGCTAGAGGGCTGCTCAAGCCAGCCGGCCGGCCTCGGCGAGTTCGCGGATGCGGATCACCGTATCGAGATCCGCGCATTCGTAGGCCTGCTGTCGCAGGGCAACCGTCATTTCATCCAGGCCGTCCTCGCCGACCACCTCCGAGTCAGCCTGGTAGACAAAGCGCAGGTAAAGGTCGTCCGGCGTCGGTTCCTCGATGGTGATCGTCATCCGGCTGGCCGGCCATGAGGCGCCGGCCGCGGTATGGATCTCGCTGCGCTCCTGGGGAAAGAGCTGCACGCGGTCGTGCACGCGGAAGCTGCCGTAGTCGAGCGTCCGTTCGAGCTCGATCACCTCGCCCAGCCGGCTGCGCGCGTCGATGACGGCGCGTTCCAGTCCGCCGATGAACTGGGTCGGATCCTCGGCGCGCAGGACCAGTCCGCGCCACAACTGTTCGCGCGTCAGCTCGGTCAGCAGCGGCATCAGCGGGTCGTTGATCTGCACCAGGTGCTCGTAACGCATGCGCCGGTCATTCAGGTGCGAGAAAACCCTGCCGCTCGAGCAGGGCGCGGATCTCCGCTGACTTGGGGCCGAAGTAATCGGGGTCGTACTTGATCCGGCTGGTGTAGAACATCGCCAGCGACGTGATGCCTTCCGCCTCGATCTGCGCCTTCAGCTCCGGCATGCCCATGTATCGCTGCCAGCCGCGCACCTCGCGCTCGGCATAGGTGGCGTCAATCTCGGCCGGCTGCGGCGCGCGGTAGACCTCGTCGTGCAGCAAGGCCCCGGTCGGCAGGCGATCGCGCTTCGCTGGGTCTTCCGCCGGGTAGCCGACGACGATCGACGTGACCGGCACGACGGTTTCCGGTAGCTGCAGGAAATCGACCAGTTGCGGCAGCGAAAATAGCGTCGTTCCCATGTAACAGATGCCGAGCTCGCGCGCCTCGAACCCGAGACAGATGTTCTGCGCGACGATCATTGCGTCGTAGGCGGCGACGTGATAGCCGAGCAGGTTCGCGAAGTTGTCGCGCGCGCCGCGCTGACGCAGCCAGACTCGCGTGCGGTGCCAGTCGGCGCAAACCGTCATCACCAGCGGCGCCTGCAGGATCATCGGCTGTTCCATGTGCAGCTCGTATAGCCGGCGCTTGCGGTCGGCGTCGCGCGTCAGGACGATCGATACACAGTTGAGGTTGCCCGATGACGATCCACCCGCGACTGCGTCATCGCACACCTCGCGGATCAGCGCCTCGTCGATCGGGGTCGGGTGGAAACGGCGGATGGAACGGTGCCGGCGCAGCAGCGTGGGCAGGTCGGTCATCGGATGGGAATGGAATATTTGAGGAGTGTTTAACCCCATTGTCCCCGAAGCCGCGTTTCCAGTGCATCGGACCCCAAGGAGACTCCCGATGCTGAACCGATTCGCTGTAGCGGCCGCCATGGCTGCCACCGTAGCCGGCCTGATGAGCCTGTCGTCGCCAGCCATGGCCGTCGGTTCGCTGGTCGACGTGCAGGTGATCGACCGTGCGACCGGCAACACCTTGCCGATGTACTGGCACAACGGGCACTGGTGGGTACCTGGAACGCCCGGCAATCGCTACGCGGTCGCGCTGACCAATCGCGCCGGCGGACGTGCGCTGACCGTGGTGTCCGTCGACGGCGTCAACGTGGTCAGCGGCGACACCGCGGCGCACGACCAGGTGGGCTACGTGCTGAGCCCGGGCCAGTACGCGCAGATCACCGGCTGGCGCAAGGACATGACGCGCATCGCCGCGTTCGAATTCACCGCGCTGCGGGATTCCTATGCGGCTCGCACCGGGCGGCCGGACAACGTCGGCGTGATCGGCGTGGCCGTGTTCAGGGAACGTCCGCGGCCGATGCCGGCGCCGCCGGTGCTGTCGAAGCCGGAAGCGGCACGCGACGCAGCGTCTTCGGGGGCCGGGGCGAGCGCGGCCAACGAATCGGACGCACGTGCTCGGCAGGACGAGGCCCAGCCGCGCGAGCAGCGGCTCGGGACAGGTCATGGCCGCAACGAGACACTCGCCGACCAGCTATACGGACTTCGAGCGCGACCAGTCGACGCCCAACGAGCTGATCGCCATCCACTACGACAGTCGCGACAATCTGATCGCGATGGGCGTGATCCCGCGGCCGCGCGCGGTGCCGAATCCCTTCCCTGCCACGGCGGGTTTCGTGCCCGATCCGCCGCGCCATTGAGGGCTGCATTGACGGCGCTTCCGACGGCTGTCGTGACGATCGGCCGGCATCCGGTGCGGGCACAATCGCCCGCGATGAGTGCCGCGCCGACCGACGAGGAACTGCTGGCCGCCTACGCAGCCGGCGATGCGCGCGCATTCGGCGAGTTGTACGAGCGGCATGAGCGTCCGGTGTACCGCTACTTCCTGCGCCAGGGAGCCGCGCCCGCGCTCGCCGACGACCTGCTGCAGGACACCTGGATGGCGGTCATCCGCAATGCCGAGCGCTTCGAGCCGCGGGCGAAGTTCACGACGTGGCTCTTTACCGTGGCGCGCAGCAAGATGATCGATCACTGGCGCGCAAAGGACGATGCGATCAGCCTCGAGGAGGCTGCCAACGATCCCGACGACACGCCGTTCGACGTGGCGGCAAGTGAATCCGACCGTCCCGACGTGCAGGCACTGTCCAGGGCGCATGCGCGGGCCTTCGTCGAGGCGGTCGAGGCGCTGCCCGCGGCGCAGAAGGAGGCATTCTTGCTGCAGGCCGAAGGCGGACTGACACTGGAGGAGATTGCAACGATCACGCAAGTGGGTCACGAGACGGTCAAGAGCCGGTTGCGCTACGCGATGACGAAGCTGCGATCGGCGATGGAGGCATGGCAATGAGCGGCGACGGCGCCGATCGCGTCACCCAGGGCTACCGCGCGGCCAGCGAGGCGCTCGACGAGCGTCCGTCGGCTGCGACGCGTGCCGCGATCCTCGCCGCGGCTGCGCGGCAGGTGCAGGCGGGACCGCGCGATGCTCAGTCGCCGCTGGCAACCTCGCCAACGCCGTCGCGCTCGCGATGGCCGCTGGCCGCAGTAGCCACCGTGCTGTTGTCGACGCTCGCGGTGATGATGGCGACCCGCACCGAGCGGGAGATGTCGACATTCACGCCACCGACAGATGCGGTCGCAGAGAAAACGGCGCCCATCGCGCCCGCTGCGCCTACAGTCGATTCGACGACGCCGGCTACTGCTCCGGCCGAGCCTCCGGCGCCGTCGGTGGAGCGCAAGCAGCAGCGGGGGAAGGGCGCCGCGGCCGCTCGTCTCGATGCACCTTCCGCAGCACCGTCGACGGCCAACGAAGCGCGGCGCAACGCGGCTGCTGCTCCGGCGATCGCGCCCAAGGTGGCAGCGCCGGCGGCGGAGCCTCTGCGCGCGAAGGAAGAACTGGAACAACAGCGGACGACAGAACCGCGGGTATCCGACCAGGGCGCTCCCGCCTCATCCGCCGCATCACCGCCGACGATGTCGACCGACCGCGACGGACTGCTGAAGCGGGCGCCTGCGCCGGCCGCCATGCCGGATTCCGCGGTGTCCGCCGAGTCGCCTGCGCGGCAGCGCGACGAGCGCAGCGCGGTATCCGGGGCTGCGCAACAGGCAGCGAAGCCTGCCGCGTCCGAATCCGCGGGTGCAGCCGTGGGACAGGCGCGTAGCGAGGTGGACCTGGGCGCCGAAGCGTGGCTCGAGAAGATCATCGCGCTGCGCGCGGGCGGCCGAGACGCCGAGGCCGATGCCGAGCTCAAGCGCTTTCGCGAGCGCTATCCGCAGGTGCAGGTCCCGCCGTCCGCGCTGCCACCCACGGGCACGCGATAGGAAGCGAATCACCGGTTCATGCCGCGACGGACGAAGGGATTCCGTGCGGCGCGGCAAGCTCGACGCGTTCGACTGCCATCCGACCTTCGAACGCCTGCAGCGCCAGACGCGCCGCATCCGCCTCGAATGCTCGCGGAGCTGTCTGCGCCAGCGCCTGCGCCGCTTCCAGCGTCTTGACCGACCCCAGCCAGCACCAGCGATCGAAGACATGCACGTCCTCGCGGAAGCGATCCGCGTTGCGCTCGACCAGCGCGACCGCACCATCGTGCGGCCAGGGCGGTAGCAGCCAGGGTGCAAGCAGATCGCGCAGCCGCTCCGCATGTTCGGCCAGCGGCTCGGCGCCGACGCAGGCGCCGCGGCAGCGATGCAGCTGGTAGCTGAAGCACGGCGAGGCGTCGCCGCTGCGCCTCCGGCCTTCGAGCTTCAGGACCTTCATGCACAGCCCGTGCTCGGCTGCCAGATCGCTCAACATCCTGCGCGCCGATGAGCGCGAGCCAAAGGGGCCGTACACGCGGCCGAATGCGTCCGGCGGCACCGTCGCGGCCGGCAGGTAGCGGGGAACGCCGGACCCGTCCAGTTCGACCATCACCTGATTGAGTCGGCGCCGCAAGGCCACGTTGTGCGCGGGCAGGCGGGTCTTCACCAGCTCGCATTCGCGCAGCAGCGCGCCGAGTTCGCCTGCCGTTTCCTCCCACTCGAGACGATGGATTTCCTGCGAAAGCCGCAGTTCGCGCGGTGCACGGTGCTCGGCGTTGAAATGACCGGCGACGCGTGCGCGCAGATCGACGCTCTTGCCGATGTAGATCGGATGCTCGTTCAGGCCGTAGAACAGGTAGACACCGGGCGCGTGCGGCAGCTGTTCGAGGGCGTCCGGCGGCAGATGCGGTGGCATGCTGGGGTGGCGCAGCAGGGCGGTCACAGCGAGATCGAGCTCGGCGGGCGAGTGACGATCGCCGAGCACCTGCATCAGCCGCCACAAAACGCGAGCATCACCGAGCGCGCGGTGGCGCTGCTCGCCAGCGAGGCCGAAGCGCTCGATGATCGCATCGAGCGTGTGCGGCGCGCGGTCCGGGTACAGATAGCGGGACAGCCGTACAGTGCACAGCGTGCGTGCGTGGAAGTTGAGTCCGGCGCGTGCGAACTCGGCGCGCAGGAAGCCGTAATCGAAGCGTGCGTTGTGGGCGATGAAGATGGCGCCGTCGAGTCGGTCAAGGACTTCCTGTGCGACTCCGGAAAATGGCGGCGCATCGCGCACCATGTCGTTGCTGATGCCCGTGAGCCACTGGATTTCCGGCGGAATCGGCATGCCGGGATTGACCAGCGATGACCACTCGGTGACACGCGTGTCGTTGCCGTCGACATCGACGCTCACCATGCCGATTTCCGTGACGCGTTCGCGTTCCGGACTCGAGCCGGTGGTCTCGACATCCACGAAAGCCAGGCGCGGGGCGAAGCGAGGGAGCATCGGATTCGGCAGGCAGGGGGCGCCGCCGGATTATCCGGCAGCGCAGTTCGCGCGGCTCCGTCGGCGCGGGCATACTGATGGGCTCGAAGAGCCGGCCGCCCGGCGGTGGTCGGCAGATCGGAGAGACACGATGAACTCGCCCACTACAACGACATCGACCCCGGCGAAGGCAGCGACCCCGGCAACGACTGCGACCTTGGCGACCCCGGGCGAAACACCCGAGGCGGAGCGGCTGCGCGAGGTCATTGCCCTCGCCGGGAAGCAAGCGTCGCCGGTTGACCGCGCGATGCTGGCCGTATTCGCCGGCATCTACTTCGGTCAGGCGGATCCCGAGGATATCCGGGCGCGCAGTGCGGACGACCTGCACGGCGCGATGCGGTCGCACTTCGAGTTTTTCCGCCATCGCGTCCCCGGCCAGGCGAAACTGCGCGTGTTCAACCCGAACCCGCGCGACAACGGTTTCAGCTCGCGTCACACGATCGTCGAGATCGTCAATGACGATATGCCCTTCCTGGTCGACTCGGTGTCGATGGAGATCAACCGGCAGGGGCCGGCGCTGCACCTGATCATCCATCCGATTTTCGCCGTCGAGCGCGATGCCGCCGGCAACCTGAAGGCCGTGCATGCCCGGCAGGACAAGCCCGACCTCCCGCGTGAATCGGTGATGCACGTGGAAGTCGACCGGCTCGCCGATCCGGCGGCGCGCGCCGCACTCGCGGCCGGCATCGAGCGTGTGCTCGGCGACGTGCGGGCGGCCGTGGACGACTGGAAGCTGATGGTCGCACAGCTGCGGTCCGTCATCCGGGAACTGGGCACGAATCCGCCGCCCGTGCCGCGCGAGGAGCTTGTCGAATCGCGTGCATTCCTGCAGTGGCTGACCGAGGATCACATGCTGCTGCTCGGTTACCGCCGACACGATCTGGTGAAGCGTGGCGACGACATCGACCTCGTCCGCGAGGCGGGCAGCGGACTCGGCATCCTGCGCGACGGCAGCGAGACGCGCGACATCTCGAGCAGCTTTGCCACCGTGCCGCGCGAGGTGCGCGGCCTCGCCAGTTCGCCGACTCCGCTGCTGCTGGTGACCAAGGCCAATTCGCGCGCAACCGTGCACCGACCCGGCTATCTCGATTATGTCGGCGTCAAGCGCTACGACAGCGAGGGCCGGGTGATCGGCGAGCACCGCTTTGTCGGTCTTTTTACATCGGCCGCCTACAGCACGCGCGTGTCCGAAGTCCCACTGGTGCGGGGCAAGGTGCAGCAGGTGATCGAGCGCGCCGGCCTGGCATCTGCCAGTCATCTCGGCAAGGCGTTGACGCACATTCTCGAGACTTATCCGCGCGACGAGCTGCTCCAGATGACCGTCGACGAACTGGCGGAGATTGCCAACGGCATCCTGCGGCTCGGTGAACGCCAGCGCTTCCGCTTGTTCGTGCGGCGCGACGCCTTCGACCGCTTCGTTTTCTGTCTGATCTTCGTGCCGCGCGAGAACTATACGACCGAGCTGAGACGCAAGTTCCAGCAGATCCTGCTCGAGGCATTCGACGGCTCGGCGGCGGAGTTCGACGTGCTGCTGACCGACGCGGTGCTCGCGCGCATCCACATTACGGTACGCACGACGCCCGGTCGCATCCCGGCCTACGATCGCGCCGCGATCGAGGCGCGGCTGGCGGCGGCCGCGCGACGCTGGGAGGACGACCTGCGGGATGTTCTCAACAGCACCGAGGACGAGTCGCGCGCGGCACCGCTGATCAAGCGGTTCGGCACGGCGTTTCCGGTGTCGTATCGCGAACAGGTCGACGCCCGCGGCGCGGTCGAGGACATGCAGCGGCTCGATCGTCTATCGCCGGGAGAGCTGTCGCTCAAGCTGCAGCGACCGCGCGACCGCGCCTCCAACCGACTCGTGTTCAAGGTCTATCACGGCGGCGCCCCGGTGCCGCTGTCGGATTCGTTACCGATGCTCGAGCACATGGGCGTGCGCGTGCTGGCGGAGCGGCCGTACGAGATCACGCCCGAGGGTGGCGGTTCGCTGTGGATCCACGACTTCGAACTCGAAGCGCCGGGGGTCGACGAGCTCGACATCGATGCGCTCGCGCCTCTGTTCGAGGACGCGTTTGCGCGGGTCTTCGCCGGCCGCGTCGAGAACGACGATTTCAACCGTCTTGTGCTGAAGGCCGGCCTGGCGGCCGATGACATCGCCGTATTGCGCGCCTACGCGAAGTACCTGAGGCAGATCGGATTTCCGCTGTCACAGCCGTACATCGAGGCGACCTTCACCGCGAACCCGCGCATCGCGCACATGCTGATGCGCCTGTTCAGATTGCGCTTCGACCCGACGCAGCGCGACGATGCCGCGGCGGAGAGCCAGGTGCGTGCCATCGAGCAGGCGCTCGACCGGGTGCCGAACGCCAGCGAAGACCGCGTCCTGCGCCAGTATCTTGCGCTGGTGGTTGCCACGTTGCGCACGAATCTCTGGCGCACGGGGGTCGGTTCGAGCGGCGCCGATGGACCGCGCAGGCCGTTCGTATCGTTCAAGTTCGATCCGAAGCGGATCCCCGGCCTCCCCGAGCCGCGGCCGATGTTCGAGATCTTCGTGTATTCGACCCGCTTCGAAGGCGTGCACCTGCGCGGCGGCAAGGTCGCTCGCGGTGGCCTGCGCTGGTCGGACCGTCCCGAGGATTTCCGCACCGAGGTGCTCGGGCTGGTCAAGGCGCAGATGGTGAAGAACACCGTCATCGTTCCGGTCGGCTCGAAGGGCGGGTTCGTGCTGAAGAAGGCGCCGCCGGCGACGGACCGCGAAGCCACGCTGAAGGAGGGCATCGCCTGCTACCAGGATTACCTGCGCGGGCTGCTCGACCTGACTGACAACCTCGTGCAGGGCGCGGTGGTGCCGCCGCCCCACGTGGTCCGTCACGATGGCGACGATCCCTACCTGGTGGTAGCGGCCGACAAGGGTACGGCGACGTTTTCCGACTACGCCAACGCGATCAGCGCTGAATACGGACACTGGCTGGGCGATGCCTTCGCCTCCGGTGGCAGCGCCGGCTACGACCACAAGAAGATGGGAATCACCGCGCGCGGTGCGTGGGAGAGCGTCAAGCGGCACTTCCGCGAACTCGGCATCGACATCCAGAGTACCGCCTTCACCTGTGCGGGCATCGGTGACATGTCAGGCGACGTGTTCGGCAACGGCATGCAGCTGTCGCGGCACATCCGACTGGTCGCTGCCTTCGATCATCGGCATATCTTCATCGACCCCGAGCCCGATGCCGCGAGGAGCTACGCCGAGCGCGAGCGGCTGTTCGCGCTGCCGCGCTCATCGTGGGCCGACTACAACCCGGCGCTCGTTTCGGCGGGTGGCGGAATCTGGTCACGGGCGGAGAAGTCGATCCCGGTGTCGCCGCAGGCGCAGGCCGTGCTCGGCATCACCGCCGCGCAGATGACGCCGACCGAGCTGATCACGGCGATCCTCAAGGCGCAGGTCGACCTGCTGTACAACGGCGGCATCGGCACCTACGTCAAGGCGGCCGACGAAACTCACCCCGACGTCGGCGACCGCGCCAACGATGCCGTCCGCATCAACGGTGAGGACCTGCGCTGCAAGGTCGTCGGCGAGGGCGGCAACCTCGGCTTCACCCAGCGGGGCCGCGTGGAAGCCGCGCTCGCAGGGGTGCGGCTTTATACCGACGCCATCGACAACTCGGCCGGTGTCGACACCTCCGATCACGAGGTCAACATCAAGATCCTGCTCGGCGCGCCGGTCGCCGATGGCCGTCTCACGCTGGCGCAGCGCGACGCGCTGCTGGTCGAGATGACTGACGAGGTCGGACACCTGGTGCTCGACGACAACTACTTCCAGACGCAGGCGCTGTCGGTAGGTTCCTACACCGCGCGCAAACTGCTCGAACAGCAGCAGCGTTTCATGCGCTTCCTTGAAAAGGAGGGACGGCTCAATCGCGCGCTCGAGTTCCTGCCGGATGACGAGACCATCGCCGAGCGGCGCGCGGCGGGCCTGACGCTCACCGCGCCCGAGCGGGCCGTGCTGCTGGCGTATTCGAAGATGTGGCTGTTCGACGAGTTGCTGGCGTCCGGCATGCCGGAAGATCCGTGGGTCGGCGCCGTGCTGGCCCACTACTTCCCGCAGCGGCTGCGCACCGAGTTCGCAGCCGACATCGCGCGGCACCCGCTGCGGCGCGAGATCGTTGCGACCTGCCTGCTCAACGCGATGATCAACCGGGTCGGGCCCAGCTTCGTCTACCAGATGACCTCCGCCACGGGGGCGACCGCATCGCAGGTCGTCCGCGCGTACCTGCTGACGCACGAGGTGTTCGCGCTGGGGCCGACCTGGAAGACCATCGAGGCGCTCGACAATGTGGTCGACGACCCGACCCAGGCCGAGATGCTGATAGAACTCGGTCGCCGCACGACACGCGCGACGACCTGGTTTCTGCGATCGCGGCGTCTGGGGGATCCGATCGCGCAGACCGTCGAGCGCTTTGCACCGGCGGCGCGCGGACTGCTGCGTTACCTCGAGCAGGCGCCAGGCCGCCCAGCCTGGCGCGAGGCGATCGTCGAGATGCAGAATCGCTTTGTCGCCAAGGGCGTGCCGCAGCCGCTGGCTCACGATGTGGCGGCGGCCGGCACGCTGATCGCCGCGCTCGACATGGCCGAAGTAGCTGAGGCTTCGCATCAACCGCTGAGCACTGTGGCCGAGACCTACTTTGCGATCGGCGAACACCTTGGCTTGGCGCGCCTGCGCGCGCAGGTGACAGCCCTGCCGTCCGAGGGCCATTGGCAGGCGCTGGCCAAGGCGGCCACCAGCGACGATCTCGCGAGCCTGCAGCGACAGCTCACTGCGGACGCGCTGGCCGCGGGCGGACTGGGCAAATGGCAGTCCGTGCAGGCGCCTGCGCTCGAGCGCGCGCGCCGCCTGCTCGTCGAGCTGGCCGAGAGCAAGGCCGCCGACCTGGCGATGCTGTCGGTCGCACTGCGGGAACTGCGCAATCTGGCGTGAGTCATCCACGTCGTGCGATCGCGCTGCTCGCGCTCGGCGCTGCGCTGGCACCCTGGCTCGTTGCGCTGCTAGCGCCGCCGCTCGCTCAGCCGCAGTCGTACCACGACTTCGCCGATCAGCGAACGCTGTGGCGCATCCCGCATGCGGCGAACGTCTTGTCCAACCTGGCATTCGTGGCCGTCGGCTCCTGGGGGCTAGCCGCACTCGTTCGTGGGTCGATGAACTTCGGGGTCGCGCCAGGCGCGCGCAAGGCCTGGTTCGTGATGTTCCTCGGCATCACGCTGACCGGCATCGGATCCGCGTACTACCACCTCGCCCCCTGCGACTCGACGCTGGTGTGGGACCGCCTGCCGATGGCGCTCGCTTTCGCCGGATTGGTCGCCGGGACGCTGGCCGATCGTGCGCCGTCGCTCAGCGGGCCGGTAATACTGGCGCTCGCCGCGACCGCGATCGGCTCGGTGGTTGCATGGGCCGTGAGCGGCGATCTCGTTCCCTACCTGTCGATGCAGGCGGGCTATGTCGTCGTTGTGCTGCTCGCGACCGCACTGATCGGCTCGCCCTACACACGCGCCGGGCAGTTGTTCGGCGCCGTCGCGCTCTATGCCGGCGCCATCGTCTGCGAACGGCTCGACGTGCCGATCGATGCCGCGCTGGGCGGACTGGTCAGCGGGCACACGCTGAAGCATCTGCTCGCCGCGGCCGCCGCCTGGCTGATCGGCCTGATGCTGACGCGGCGCAGGGTGGCGATCGCTTGAATCCGACCGAACGGCAACGGCACAGGATCGCCACTTGCTTTCGCGACGGCGTCATGCAATCCGTGAAGACGCAGTCGCTAGGCCTGGTCGGCAAGACCGTCCAAGTGACATGCGACCGACCCATGCATCTCCTTGTTGCCGACGTGGTCGGGCCTGCGGTATTTGGGAATAGGGGGAACCCGTACGCTGTTGACACTGGCGGCGCTCGGCGCCGACCACGACGAGAGAGGAGACCTGTCATGCAGCCAATCAACAAATGGATCGTGGGCGTCGCCACCAGCGCGTCCCTCTTTGCGGCCTGTTCCACCGCGCAGTCGCCGCAGCCAACCGCAGCCAAGGGCATGACCTTCTTCGTCACGAGCGTCGGCCCCGGCAAGGGAGGTGACCTCGGCGGACTCGAAGGTGCGGATCGGCATTGCCAGTCGCTGGCCAAGGCCGCGGGGGTGGGCGACCGAACGTGGCGCGCATACCTCAGCACGCAGTCGTCGTCGCTGGCGGACCCGAAGGCCGTGAATGCGCGCGATCGCATCGGCACTGGCCCGTGGCACAACGCCAAGGGCGTGTCGATCGCCAGTAACGTCGACGAGTTGCATTCGGCCAAGAACAACCTTAACAAGGAAACTGCGCTCGATGAAAAGGGCCAGGTGGTGAACGGTCGCACCGAGAAGCCGGTCAAGCACGACATGCTGACGGGCTCCCGGCCCGACGGCACGGCGTTTCCGTCGATGCCGTTTGCCGACATGACCTGTGGCAACTGGACCAAGAGCGGCAAGGACGGCTCGGCGATGACCGGCCACCACGACCGCTCCGGCCCGAGCGATTTACCGTGGGCCACCTCGTGGAACTCGTCGCATCCGACGCTCGGATGCGGCCAGGACGACCTGGTAACGACCGGCGGCGCCGGACTGCTCTACTGCTTCGCGGCCAACTAGCCGCGTTATGGAGCCACGCCGGCGGCGCCGGTTCAGGCCGAGCGCAGCGGTTTGAGTGCGCCACTCCAAGCCAGCAGCTGATCGAGCATCGCCTTCAGCGATTTCTCGTGCAACGCTGCCGGCTTGAAGGTGGTGAGGTTCTCGAAGTCGGTGTAGAGCGACAGCGCGACCTGTGATCGCACGTCGGCGATCTGCAGTTCGGCCATGACCTGCCTCAGCTGTTCGACCGCGCGTGTGCCTCCGGTGCTGCCGTAGCTGACGAACCCGGCCGCCTTGTTGTTCCACTCGGCGTACAAAAAGTCGATCGCATTTTTCAGTGCGCCGGAGGTGCCGTGGTTGTACTCGGGCGTGACGAACACGAAGCCGTCGAAACCTGCGATCTTCTCAGCCCAGGCCTTGGTGTATGGCTTGCTGTACTGGTGCCGCGAAGGTGGCACCGGTTCGTCGAGCAACGGCAGATTGAAATCCGCCAGGTCGACGAGTTCGTAGTCTGCGTCCTTGCGGAGGACCGCCTGCGCGTGCACCCACTGGGCGACCGAGGCACCTTTGCGGCCCGGCCGCGTGCTGCCCAGGATGATGGCGATTCGCAGCAAGTGCGCCCGCCTTTCGTTGCCGTTGGTGTCCGCAGCATAAACTGCCGCCGCAGCATTCCGTGAGGCGACCCATGACGCCCGGATGACATGTTTGACGGAGGCTCCCTGAACGTGAAACGACGATGGCTCGCATTGGCGGACTGGAACCTCCTGATTCCGATCGCGGCGTGTGTCGTGCTGGCGGCGGTCTGGACGCAGCCGCTGGGGTGGGTGCTGGTCAGCGTTGTCAGCGCGCTGCTGATCGCGGTCGTGCTGATCGGAGTGCATCACGCCGAAGTCGTTGCACTGCGCGTCGGTGAGCCTTTCGGCACGCTGATCCTCGCGCTGGCGGTGACGATCATCGAGCTCGCTCTGATCGGCTCGATGATGATCTCGGGCGCGTCCACCGCCAGCACGCTGGCTCGCGACACCGTGTTTTCAACCGTGATGATCGTGTGCAACGGCGTGGTAGGCGTGTGCCTGCTGGCGGGCGGCCTGCGGCATCACACGCTCGAATTCCGCATCGAAGGGGCCAGCCATGCGCTGGCGGTTCTGGCCCCGCTCACTACGCTGGCGCTGGTGCTGCCCACCTTCACCACCACGGCGCCTGGGCCCTTCTATTCACCGTCGCAGCTGGCTTTCGCCGGCGTCTCTTCGATGGTTCTCTATGGCGTGTTCGTCTTCGTGCAGACGGTGCGGCATCGGGACTACTTTCTGCCGGTCGGTGCGGGCGCCGACGACGCGCATGCAGCGCCGCCTTCGCGTGCGGTGGCGTTGACGAGCGTGGTCCTGCTGTTCGTATCGCTGGTCGCGGTGGTCGGACTGGCCAAGAAGCTGGCGCCGAACATCGAGGCCGCGCTGCTTCAGATGTCCGCACCGCCGTCGGTCGTCGGCATCGCCATCTCGATGCTCGTACTGCTGCCCGAAACCTGGGCGGCGCTCCGGGCCGCGCTCCGCAACCGGATGCAGACCAGCCTCAACCTCGCGCTGGGTTCGGCGCTCGCGACGATCGGCTTGACCATCCCGGCAGTGGCCGCGCTCTCAGTCGTGCTCGGGATACCGCTCGAACTCGGTTTGCGGCCGACTGAGACGGTATTGCTGACGCTGACACTGCTGGTGTCGGTGATTACCTTTGCCAGCGGTCGTTCGACCCTGATGCATGCGGTGGTGCACCTGGTGATGTTCGCCGCGTTCCTGTTCCTGGCCTTCGTGCCCTGACGGCCCGCAACGCGGTCAGGCCGGGCGTTCGCGGTAGCGCTTGAGCAGCAGTGCATTGCTGACCACCGAGACGCTCGACAGCGCCATCGCGGCGCCGGCGAACACCGGGGTCAGCACACCGAACGCAGCCAGCGGAATGCCGACGACGTTGTAGACGAACGCCCAGAAGAGGTTCTGACGGATCTTGCGCACCGTCATGCGCGAGATCTCGATGGCAGCGGCGACCAGCCGCGGGTCCGGACGGAGCAGAGTGATGCCGGCCGCATGCATCGCGATATCGGTGCCGGATCCCATCGCGACGCCGACATCGGCCGCGGCCAGCGCCGGCGCATCGTTGATTCCGTCGCCCACCATCGCGACGATGCGACCATGCTGGCGCAAGGACTCGACGCGACGCGCCTTGTCGCGCGGAAGCACATTGGCTTCGTAGCGCGTCAATCCGAGCTGGTGCGCGACATGGCGTGCGGCGCCCTCGCTGTCGCCGGAGATCATCGTCGTCTCGATGCCGAGGCGCTCGAGCCCGGCAATGGCGGCCTTTGCAGACGCCCTGGGTTCGTCGCCAAAGGCAATCAGACCGATCAACTGCGAACCCGCTGGCGTGCGCTGCGCGAGCCAGGACACCGTGCGGCCTTCGGACTCGAGACGCACGGCGCGCGCGTCGAGCGCGTGCGTATCGACGTTGCGCTCCTGCATCAGCCGCCGATTTCCGAACGCGAGCTCGATCGTTGCGCCCGGATGGGTATCGTCCACCAGACGGCTCGTGACACCGCGGCCCGCCAGCACGCGATGTTCGGCTGCCTTGCGGCGAAGCATGTCCGGGTGCCGCTTGGCCTCGCGCTCGTACGCCTCGCGCACCGCACCGGCCAGCGGATGGTTGCTCCCGGCGTTCGCCGCCTCGGCCAGCACGAGCACTTCCTTCGGATCGAACAGATGGTGGCCGTCGACTGCCACCACGCGCGGCTTGCCGACGGTCAGCGTGCCGGTCTTGTCGAATGCGACGACCTCGATCCTCCGCGCGAGTTCGAGCGCTTGCGCATCCTTGATCAGGATGCCGTGCCGTGCGGCCACACCGGTACCCGCGATGATCGCGGTCGGCGTTGCCAGCCCGAGCGCGCACGGACACGCAATGACCAGCACCGATACGGCATTGATCAGCGCAGTCTCGGCGGTGGCGCCGGCACTCAGCCAGCCGGCCACCGTGACGAGCGCGATCGCCAGCACCACCGGCACGAACACGGACGCGACGCGATCGACCATCCGTTGCACCGGAGCCTTGGCCGACTGGGCGTCCTCGACCAGGCGGATGATGCGAGCGAGCATCGTCTCTGCACCGAGCGCGCGCGTCTCGACCTCGAGCCGGCCCGGACCGTTGATCGAGCCGGCACTCACACGTTCGCCCGGGGACTTGTCGACCGGCAGGCTTTCTCCGGTCAGCATCGATTCGTCCAGGCTGGACGACCCGGCCCGGATCAGACCGTCGACGGGTACGCGGTCGCCCGCGCGCACGACGACGACGTCGCCCAACCGCAGTTCATCGATCGGCACTTCGATTGCATGCGCGCCGCGCAGCACATGTGCGGTCGTCGGTCGCAGTGCCGCCAGCAACCGGATCGCTTCCGAAGTCTGGTGTTTGGCGCGGGCCTCGAGCCACTTGCCGAGCAGCACCAGCGCGATGACGACCGCTGCCGCTTCGAAGTACAGGTGCGTCACCGCGTGTTCGTCCGCACCTGCTTCGAGCCACAGGTACAGCGACAGCCCATAGGCTGCCAGCGTGCCGAGAGAAACCAGCAGGTCCATGTTGCCTGTGCCGGCACGTACCGCGCGCGCCGCCGCCGCGTAAAAGCGCCGCGCGCACCAGAACTGCACCGGAGTGGCCAGCAGCCACTGCAACCACGCGGGCATGGTCGCTTCGATGCCGAACAGCGGCAGATGCGTTCCGACCAGCAGCGGCACCGCCAGTGCGAGCGCGAGCCATGTATCTCGGCGCAGGCCCCGCGTTCGGTCCGGCGGTGCCACGGCGGCTTCGGCGTGCACGTGCGCGGAGTAACCGGCGTGCTCGACAGCCCGCAGCAGGTCCTGCACGGACGCGGCTCCCGAGACGAGTTCGATCTGGGCCGCCTCGGAAGCGAGATTCACGCTGGTACGCGCGACGCCGGGTACCGCCTGCAACGCCGACTCGAGGCGCGTCACGCAGCTGGCGCACGTCATGCCGTCGATGTCGAGCCGGATCGTCTGGGTAGGCACCGTGTAGCCCGCCGCATCGACAGCCCGCGCGAGTGCCTGCGGGTCGAGATGACGGCCTTCGACTGCGGCCGATTCGGTCGCCAGGTTGACCGCGACCCGCTCCACTCCCTTCACGCCTGCAAGGGCGCCCTCGACATGCGCGACGCAACTGGCACAGGTCATTCCGTGCACCGGAAGGACCAGCCGCTCCGGCGCGGAGGCGACAGGTGCCGCGCTGGCCGGGACAGGGAGGACGCGAGGAGAATCCATCGTTCGAAACTGTACGCCGCGTCGCAGCGCGTGATCGGTTGCAGCCCGGCTCGGTTGAGCCGCGTCAAGCCACGCGCTTTTCGGGCGATTGCTCCTTACGATGGGGCCTGAAACTGCGAAGGCAATCCTGCCGTGGACAGTGCCCTGTAACAGCCGATTCAGAACTGCCTTGCGCGCCGGCGCGGCCGATTGCTTTGTTGCTCGCCTTGCGAATATGCGAAAGCATTCGACGCGGCTCGCTTCGCGCACTCGGCTCGCGCGGGCGCGCCTTTCACTCCCGTCGACGTTCGCCACTAGCGACATCGCGCCGGCGGTGATCGACGCTGAGGCTCCGGCGGCCAGTCCGCCGTCGAGGACGCCTCGACGAAGTTCAGGACTGCCGTACGAAACGTCTCGCTGCCGCCGCGCGCTCCCGAATGCGAGCCGCCTTCGATCTTGACGATGCGCTTGTCGCGGCTGCCGGCGCGCTGGTAAAGCTCGTCGGCCATCGTGTGGGGCACTACATTGTCTTCGGTTCCGTGCAGGATCAGCAGCGGTGCGCTGACCCGCCCGATGCGCGCCGCCGAGTCGAATCGCTGCGTCACGACCAGGCCAATGCCGGGTATCCAGCCCCACCGCATTCCCCGCACCAGGTCGGGAATCGACGTGAACGTCGAATCCACGATCACGCCGGCCACCTGATCCTTCGGTAGTTCGCTGGCCAATTCGATCGCGAGCGCACCGCCCAGGCTGTGGCCGTAGATGTAGCGGCGTGCCGCATCGGGCTGACGGCGCTTCAACTCATCGAACGCGACCCGCGTGTCCTGCGCGGCGCTGTCCTCCGACGGCAGCAGCGTGGTGCTCCTGCCGAAGCCGCGGTAATCGACCGCCAGAACGTTGAAGCCAAGCTCGTACCACCGCGAAATGCGGAAGACACTGCCGTTCATGTTCCAGCGCGCGCCGTGCAGGTAGAGCACCGTCGGCGCACGGTCGGACTTGGCTTGCGGCACGTACCAGAAGTGCAGCGCATCGCCGTTCGGCAACCGGACGTCGTATTCCTCGGTGTCGGCCAGAGGCTCCGAAAACCAGCGCGGACTGTCGCGCATTGGATTGAAGATCGCCTGCCGTTGCCACTCGTCGAGCGACGTGCAGCCGACGGTCGCGCCGATGGCCGCTGCGGACAGTGCCAGCGCTGCCGTCCACTTGCGTGTTGAGCCGATTATGGGGCGATTCATCGCGGATTCGACCGCGCGGCGCCGCACAGGTTCGCCGGTTCCTTGCCGCGCCCGCTACACCGTGCCGATGAAGTCCCGCTTGCCCAGCTCGACCCCGTTGTGCCGCAGGATGTCGTAGGCCGTCGTCGCGTGGAAGAAGAAGTTCGGCAGCGCTACGTGCGACAGATACGGCTGGCCCTTGTAGGTCAGCGTCTGGTCTCGAATCTTCAATGACACCTCGCGCGATTCGCTGCCGGCCAACTGATCAGCCGAAAACGACTGCAGGAAGGCGATCGTCCGTGCGATCCGGGCCTTCAGCTCGTCGATCGTCGTCTCGTTGTCTTCGTATTTTGGCGGTTCCTGGCCAGCCAGTCGTGACACCGATCCCTTGGCGAAGTCGCAAGCGATCTGCACCTGCTTGGTCAGCGAAAACATGTCCGGAAAGAGCCGCGCTGACAGCAGCACCGTGGGGTCGATCTTCCTCGCCGCGGCATGTGCTGCCGCCTTGTCGAGGATCGTCGACAGGTTGCCCAGCGTCTTCAGGAACACCGGGACCGACATCGAATACATGCAATTCATCAGGATTCCTTCTTCTTTCTGCTGCGCAGGGCGAGCATGGTGCCACGGCAATGTTTCGATCCGCAGCGGCATTCGTGCTGTTTCTTCAGGGTCGGCGTGATGCGCTCGTCGATGACCAGCCCGTAGTCGTAGTTCAGCTCCTCTCCGGCCCTGATGTCCCTCTTCGCCTCGATGAACACCCGGCCGTCATCGGTCTCCGCGGTTTCGCAGTTAGGTTCGCACGAGTGGTTGATCCAGCGTGCTGCGTTGCCTGACACGCCGGCGTCGATCACGGTCTTGCCGTCGGACAGCGAGAACAAGAACGTGTGGTTCGGATCGTCGGGATCGGAAGGCGGACGGCGATCGGCTTCCTTCCAGGTGATGCGCTCGCCGCGGTATTCGATGATGCGTTCACCGGCCTTGATCCTGCGCGCGGCATAGACGCCGCGTCCGTGGACTTTCGAGTTGCGTATGGCAATGCGCAGCGTGCGCGTGGTCGACATCGGGGATCCTGCGAGTGGGCGAAGTGTTGCGAATGAAGCGGCCGGCCGGCGCCGGGCGCGCAAGTATCTCAGATTGTCGTCGGACCGTCCGGCCGCGGACGGCAGCACGGCTTCAGCCGGTGAAGAGACGCCTGATTTCCTCGATCGGATTCGTTTTCAAAACGTCGAGCAGGTTGTTGAACTGGTCTGTCCACAGCGAAAAGGCGGGCATCGGGGCGATCGGCTCGGCGACTGCGAGCGCCTCGGCCGCAAACGGCGCGTCGCTGCGGGAAATCAGTACCCAGTCCGTCATCGAGGCCGGCTCTGGCGGATGGTCGCTGACGAGCCGGATCTGTAGCCCCTCCGCGGCCGCGATGTTCGCCAATACGGGCTTGAGATCCAGGAAGCGATTGGAAATGTGAACCGCGAGCACGCCATCGGGCGCCAGCTGCTGCATGTACAACCGGATCGCTTCGCGCGTGATCAGGTGAACCGGGATCGAATCGCTCGCGAACGCGTCGATCGCGAGCACGTCGAACTTCTGCGGCGTGCTCTGCTCGATCTCGCGCTCCATCGACAATCGTGCATCGCCGATTGCGAACTCCAGTTTGGCGGATGCCGCGCCGAGGTAGCCGAATTCGCTGCGCGCGAGCTTCAGCACGTCCGGATCGAGCTCGTAGAAGCGAATGACGTCACCGGCGCGGCCGTAGGCCGACAATGTTCCCACGCCCAGCCCGACCACGCCGATCCGCACCGGCCCGGTAGCCTGCTTCGCCTCGATCGCGCGACCGACTCCCGACGAGCGCGCGTAGTAAGTGCCCGGCTCGAGCCGGTCGGGACCGATGGTGAACTGCTCGCCGTGCAGGATGACCCCGTGCAGCAGTCGCCGCACCTGCAGGTCGCCGGTGCCCTGCTCGCGCACTCGCAGCGTGCCGTAGAAATTGCGCTGCATGAAGACGACGTCGTTGCGCATGAATTGCAGATACTCGGCGCCGTACCAGCCGGTGGCCAGCGTCGCGACGATCGCCGGCCCCACCAGCCAGCGGTTGCGCCATGCCGCGGCGATCGCGAGTGCCGCCAGCAGCAGCAGCGCGAGCGGCAGTTCGAGGTAGGTCGGGAAGATGCGTGGCGCGACGAGTCCGACGAACAGACCGCCGAGCGCGCCGCCCAGCGAAATGGTCAGGTAGAACTGCGTCAGGTAGCGCGGGGCCGGCTTGCGGTGCGCCAGCTCACCGTTGCAAAACAGCGCCGCCATCATCATGCCGGCTGTGTAAAGTGGTACCGCGACACCGACATCGAGCACGCCGCGCGACGCCGAAAGTCCCGCAGCCATTCCGACGATCAGCGCGAGCGTCAGGAAAAGCCACCAGTTCTGTTCGTACCAGCCGCGTCCGCCGCGGCCTTCGAACGCGATGACGAACGTCAGCAGGTAGAGCGACAGCGGCAGCACCCACAGGAACGGCACCGACGCGATGTTCTGGGTGATGTGATTGGTCGACGCCAGCAGGACGATCGAGCCGAGCGCCGAGAACGCCAGCCACAACGCGACGTCGCGCGCGCCGGGCGGTGGTGCGTTGTCGAGCTCGGCCGCTGCGGCCCCCGCGGCGAAGGGCAGCACATGCGGCGCGGCGTCGCTCTTCGCAGCCTGCCAGGCCGATGCCGCGCACGCCACGGCGAACAGCGCATAGGCGACGCTCCAGACCCCGGACTGAACGGTCGAGCTAACGAACGGCTCGATCGCGAATGGAAACGCCAGCAGTCCGATCAGCGAGCCAAAGTTGGACAGCGCGAACAGGCGATATACGGATCTCTCCGGAAACCTCGGCGCCACCCACTTCTGCAGCAACGGCCCGGTGGTGGAAAGCAGGAAATAGGGCAGTCCGATGGTGACGAGCAGCAGCACGAGAATGCGCAGCGCGGCGTCGGCGTCCGCGGCCGGCTTCAGCGCGGCGCTCGGGATAATTGGCAGGAAGAGCAGGCTCGCGAGCAGCAGCACGGTGTGCAGCCGAGCCTGCCAACGCGGCGACAGATGTCGCGTCACAACGTGCGCATAGGTGTAGCCCGCCAGCAATACCACCTGGAAGAACACCATGCAGGTGATCCACACCGCGGAGCCGCCACCGAACCACGGAAGGATCTGCTTGGCGATGATCGGCTGCACGAGGAACAGCAGAAACGCCGACAGCAGGATCGTTGAAGCGAACAGCAGCATGACGATGGCCGCGGGGCCGGACTCGGGGCGCGCGATTGTCGCACGCGGTATTGCGTTGCCCACCCGACTAGTTGGGCGCGTGGATATTGCTGCCCGGGACGCAGGGGTCGAGGTCCGTGCCGAAAGTGACCCGGTCGAGACCCGTGGTCGAGCTGTTGGTGACGGCGCCAACGTACTGCTTGACACCGCCGGGGAAGGTAGCGGTGCGTGTTGCGCGTCCGTAGGGGTCGCTGTACCACAGGGTCACGGTGCTGCTGTTGCTCAGTCGCGTCAGTCCGAGTCCGACGCTGCGCCGGCAGCCGTTGAACGGACTCGCCGGATCGTCGTACGGTACGCGGTCGACGCGCGGCGTGGCCGGGCCGTTGGGGGCGATGGCCTGGCACTCGGGTCCGCGCGCGCGCCTGACGATCTCGGCTGAACGCAGCGGATCGTCGATCAGAAATCCGGCTGCGTTGAAACCGATGTAACACAGGTCGATCGTGCGGCCGATGCCGTCGAAGTGCGCGACATCGAAGAAGCGCGACGCGGATTTGACGTTAAACGCGGGATCGAAGAACACGAGCTCGGTCGCATCGGTTCGCAACAGCGTGACACCGGCGTACCAGGACTCCGACATCCCCGCAGCGAAGTCGGATGTCTGGCCGACCGGCACCAGCACGGCCGCGTAGACATTGTCAGCCACCGGAATGACCCTGCCGTGCTCTGTGCCGCCATTCGGCGACGACGGCGGCTGGGCGGTGCCGAAGCGCAGCGTGTTGAAGGTGCCGTCAGCCTGCGCGACCGCGAACTCTCCGGGATTGCCGAAGGTCGCCATCACGCTGACGTAGACCTTGCCGCCGTAGGTCGGCGCGTCGCTGCCGCGGCTGCAGTCGATCGCATAGAGCACCTCGTGCAGGTTGCTGGCAAACGCGTCGGCCGAATTGGTGTCCTGGTTGAGCAGGGTGAGCGCGTCGCACGACATGTCGAAGGTCTGCAGCACACCGTTCACGGTGCGCGTACGCACGATTCCGTTTTCCCAGGCGATCTTGTAGGCGACATGCGATTGCACGCGGTCGCTATTCGCGATCCCGTTGGCGCTGTTGTAGGCCCGCAGCTGCTCGGCGGGGTAGCCAAACGGGATGCCGCTCGCATCGCGTTCGCTGGTGTCTATCGTGCCGTTACCGTTCAGGTCGTATGCATAGTGGGTGCGCAACGCGTCCCACAGCAGCGAACCGCGGGGATCGCGCCCATGTTCGTGACCGAAGCTGCACAAGCGTCCCGTGGCCGGATCGATCGCGGTGGGCGGATGCCACGTCGGGTACTTCTTTCCGTCGGGTCCGATGACGTAGTAGGTGTCATGAAAAGCCTGCGTGCAGGTGTCGACGCCGCTGACCGGCGTCCACCGGCCCATCGCGGCACTGTTCGGCCGATCACCCGGCGTGGTCGATCCGCCGCCCGATCCGGTCTCAGGATCGCCCTCGCAGGAGATGAGGGCGGCGCCGGTCAGCAGGAACATCGCGACCAGGGGTGCGCATGCGCGCAGGGTCGCGCGCAGCCGGGGCATCGTGCGGTTGCTCTTCATGTCAGTCAGCGTCGCAACAGCCAGACGATCAGCGTCACGACGAGCGACAAGACAACTGAAACCACGATCGAGCTCGTCAGCGGGAAGTGGAACGAGACGCCGTCGCGTTCGACGTGGAAGTCGCCGGGAAGGCGGCCGAGGCCGAGCCGGCCCAGCCATGGCCATGCGAGCCCGAGCGCAATGAAGACCAGACCTGTCGTGATCAGTAGGCGTTGCACGAAGTCAGCATAGCCGACCGCCACACCGTCGGCCGCGTGACTGAAACGCATGCAGGCGGACTAACTCCTGCCTGCGGTCATCAGCGGCGCTCCGTCTTTGCGCTCTTGCGCGCCGGCGCCTTGGCCGCCTGCTTCTTTGCGGTCTTGGTGGCGTGCTTGGCCGCGGTCGCGCGGGCAGCCGTCCTGGGGGTCGCGCTGCGCTTCGCGCGCGGCGCGGCAGCGGTCGATCCCTCGTCGGTCGCCGCAGTGCGCGTCGCCGTCCGCGGTGCGCGCTTGGCCCCAGCGTCGGGTGCCTTCACGTCGACCGCCGCACGCGCGGCAGCCTTACCCGCCGGTTTCGCCGGTCGCGGTTCGAACTCGAACCCCGTGGTGCCGTCGGGCTTGCGCACGAGGAACGCAGCGAACTTGCGCCGCGTGCGATTGGAAACGAAGCCGCGCAGCACATCGGTACGCCCCTGCGCAAGGAGCTTCTCCATCTGCGCACGCTCGATCGGCTGCTGCAGAATGACCTTGCCCGAGCGGAAGTCGCAGCTTCTTTCCGGCCCGGTCGAACGTTCGCACAGGTAGTTCATCGGCTGCTCGAACACGCGGCCGCCGCATTTCGGGCAGACGCCGACCGGCTGCTGTCCGCTGAAGTCGACCGCGGCGCTATTGGCGTCGTCCGCCGCAGTCTGTCCGAAATCGAACTCGAGCTTGAATTCGGGTGTCAGCTTCAGTACCGCTGAAAATGGCCGCCCCATCTTGCTGATGAAGCCCGACAGTGGCCCGATCGTGCTTTCACGCAGCAATTCTTCGACCTCGTCGATCTCGAACGAGCGGCTGCCCGGATGCTTCGGTATGGAGAAATCGCATTTCGTGCAGGCGAAGCGCCGGTAGTTCTCCACTACCGCCCGGCCGCACTTGGGACACGGCGTCGTCAGCTGGGCAGGGTCCTCGATCGGAACCGTGTCCGATTCGTAACTCTTCGCGCGCTGGACAATCCTGCGCGTCATGCCGGCAATTTCCCGCATGAAAAGGTCGCGCTTCAGCTTGCCGCGTTCCATCTGCGCCAGCTTGAATTCCCATTCGCCGGTCAGTTCGGGCGCGGTCAGTTCAGGCACATCCAGCCCCTTCAGCAGCGTCATCAGGTCAAACGCCTTGTGCGTCGGCCGCAGATCCTTGCCATCGCGCACCATGTAGCGCTGATCGATCAGGTTCTCGATGATCTGCGCGCGCGTGGCGGGCGTGCCAAGTCCCTTGCCGGCCATCGCCGCGCGCAGTTCGTCATCCTCGATCAGCTTGCCCGCGCCTTCCATCGCGGTCAGCAGCGTGGCCTCGGTGTAGCGCGGCGGAGGACGCGTGACGAGCGGCACCGATTCGATTGCACTGGTGCGGACTTTTTCGCCCGGTTCGACGTTAACCAGCGAGCCCTGCTCTTCGACCGCCTCGCGGCCGTAGACGGCGAGCCAGCCCGGCTCGATCAGGACCTTACCCTCGGTCTTGAACGCATGGGTCGCGACCCGCGTAATGCGGGTCGTTACCAGATACTCTGCCGCCGGGAAGAACACGGCGAGAAAGCGCTTGACGACCATGTCGTACAGCTTTGCCTCGACCTCGGACAAGTGACCGGGAGTCTGCAGCGTCGGAATGATCGCGAAGTGATCTGAGATCTTGGAGTTGTCGAAGACCCGTTTGTTCGGCCGCACCCATCCGCCCTGCAGGACCCGCTTCGCGTGAGGCTTGTAGGCCGATTGCGCCGTTAGCGCATCGACCGTCTTCTTGACTACGGCGACGTAGTCCTCGGGCAGGGCGCGGGCGTCGGTACGCGGGTACGTCAGCACCTTGTGTCTTTCGTACAGTGCCTGCGCGATCGACAGGGTTGTCTTCGCGGAGAATCCAAATCTGCCGTTGGCTTCGCGCTGCAACGAGGTGAGGTCGAACAGCAGCGGCGAAAGCTGGGTGCTCGGTCTTGCTTCGTCAGTGACGTCGCCGGGCCTGCCTCTGCACGCGGCAACGATGGCGACGGCCTTCGCCTCCTCCCATAGCCGCTCCGCGCGTGCGTCGGGATCGTCGGGCTTCCTGAACGCCTCGTCGAACCAGCGACCTTCGTACGAGCCGGCCTTGGCGTCGAACGTGGCGCGGACTTCCCAGTAATCGCGCGAGACGAAGCGCCTGATCTTTTCCTCGCGCTCGGCGACAATGGCGAGCGTCGGTGTCTGCACGCGTCCGACTGTCGTCAGATAGAAGCCGCCCTCCTTGCTGTTGAAGGCGGTCATCGCGCGCGTGCCGTTGATGCCGACCAACCAGTCGGCCTCCGAACGGCTGCGTGCCGCGTCGGCCAGCGGCAGCATCTCGTCGTCGCTGCGCAGTGCCTCGAACGATTCGCGGATGCCGGCCGGGGTCATCGATTGCAGCCACAGGCGGCGTACCGGCTGGCGCGCCCTGGCTGCCTGCACGATGTAACGGAAGATGAGCTCGCCTTCGCGGCCCGCGTCGCAGGCGTTGATGAGTTCGCCGACATCCTTGCGCTTGATCAGCTTCAGCAGCACCTTGAGGCGCGACTCGGCCCTGGCGATCGGCGCCAGTTCGAAATGCGGCGGGATCACCGGCAGATGGGTGAACGTCCACTTGCCGCGCTTGACGTCGTGCGACTCCGGCGCCTTGAGTTCGAGCAGGTGGCCCACCGCGGACGACAGCACGTGGCGATCGCTCTCGTAGTAGTCCTGCTGCTTGGTAAAGCCGCCCAGCGCGCGCGCGATGTCGGCGGCGACAGATGGCTTCTCGGCGATGATCAGTGCTTTGGACATGCAGAAACCGAAGCCGCCAGGTAGCAGCGGCAAATTCGTTGATGGACCTCAAGTGGGCCTGAACGGAAAACGCCGAGGTCCCTTTTTCAGGATAACAACGAAATGGGAAATTCGTGCAAGTGCCTGTCGCAGCGTGACAAAGCGGTTACCGCCCTCCCTCCCGGAGGGAGGGTCGGGAGGGAGCCGTGCAGTTGATGATCGGCGGAGCGCGCGGCCGCTCCGGAGCGCAGCCGACTAACTGATCCTTTCCGCTCCGAGTGCACGTGCGGCCGCGAAGCGGTCGCGTACACGAGGAGCGCCTAATGGAGGTCGCGCTCCGAGCCGTCGTGCAGCAGTTCTTCGAGCAGCAGCACGTCGATGTCGGCCTGTTGGCTCCACAGCACCATCAGGACGATGACCTTGATCATGTCAAGGGGAATCGGCGTGTCCTCGACAGCCAGAGCGCGCTCGATGACGATCTCGCGCTGCGTAGGCGTCAGCTGTCCGGCATGCTCGAGGAACGCGAGGAAGCCGATCGACTCGGCGCCGAGACGCTCGACTTCGAGGGCGGCGTAGATGCGGAACGCGCGGTCGCCCTCGGGCCCGACCGCGATCGACTGCTGGGTCACCTGCTCGAGCCCCTGCAGCCAGGCCAGCGCTTCGCTGATCTCCTCGTCATCGAAGCCGGCCGCGGTGAGCTTGCGGGAGAGTGAGTCGGCGTCCGGGCACGCCTGAGGCGCGCCGTAGTTTTCGTACAGATAGACGAGGACGTCGAACACGTTGCGCGAACTCTATGCGAGCACTCGGCCGGTGTAAAGGCCTACCTCAACCTTTGGTAGCGGTTGCCCGGCAGACGCTCAATATCTTGGGCCAGCTCGAGCTCGAGCAGTGCGGCTGCGAG
The DNA here is from genome assembly GCA_963703945.1 of uncultured beta proteobacterium. GTDB lineage: Bacteria > Pseudomonadota > Gammaproteobacteria > Burkholderiales > Burkholderiaceae_F > JALORV01. The sequence continues at coordinate 60,480 of CAVPGM010000005.1, forward strand.
CGTTGCCGCATCGCGGCCGGTGCGCTCGGCCAGCGTGTCGAGGTCGATCGGGTCATATCCGATGTGCGCCAGCAGTTCACTCTGCTCACCCGGCTCGACCACCTGCGGTGCCGGTGCAGCGATGCGTTCGAGCCCGAGATCCTCGGCGATGTCGTGCGCCGATTCGACCAGCTTTGCGCCTTCGCGGATCAGCCGGTGGCAGCCGCGCGCCACCGGCGAGTGAATCGAGCCCGGGATTGCAAACACTTCGCGGCCCGCGTCGGCAGCCAGCCGCGCAGTGATCAGCGAGCCCGATCGCAACGCGGCCTCCACGACCAGCACGCCGCGCGAGAGCCCGGCAATGATGCGGTTGCGGCGCGGGAAGTTGTGCGCGATCGCAGGCGTGCGCAGCGGAAACTCCGAAACCACCACGCCCTCGTCGCGAATGCGTTGGGTCAGTGCGCGATTGCTGGCCGGATAGATCGCATCGACGCCGGTGCCGACCACCGCGATCGTGCTCGCGTCACTATCGGCATCGAGCGCGCCGCGATGAGCTGCCGCATCGATGCCGAGCGCTAGACCGCTGATGATCGTCACGCCGACTCGCGCCAGGGCCCCGGCGAAATCCTCGGCATGCGCAACACCCTGCCGGGTTGCGTTGCGGCTGCCGACGATCGCCAGCGCGGGACGGCTGAGCAACTCGACACGTCCGATGGCGAACAGAAGCGGCGGCGGATCCGGTGTCGCCAAAAGCAGAGGCGGATAGGTCGTGTCGGCCAGAGAAATCAGTTCGTGGCGGGGCGAGCTGGCGAGCCAATGCTCAGTGGCCGCAATGACCGATTCGATATCGGGGCTCGGCGGCGCCGCAAGCAGGCGCGCCAGCGGTTCCGGAACAACCCGCGCCAGGGCGGGCAGTCCGCACGAAAAGATCGTGTCGGGCAGTCCGAAGATGCCGAGCAGATGGCGCGCAGTGCGCGGGCCAACGCCCGGGGTGGCGATCAGCCGCAACCATGCAGAGCGCTCCTCCGCCTGCACGGGCTAGGGCCTGGCGTCGTCGCCTACTGCGTTGGCATTGGGCGCAGCGGCTGGCGCAGGACGCGATCCGCCTCGGTATCGGTGACGCGCAACCGCGGGATATCGAGGTCGTCGGTCGGGCTTGATGCGCGGTCGCCGACTTCCACCGGTTGCGTACCGCGCTGGATCAGCGCGTAGGAAATCGTCGGGAACACGCGGAACACGAAGCCGAGGCCGATCTGCTCGTCCGGCAGTTTGACGAACTGCCGGCCGGACAGCGTGCGATCGGCAATCGTGTCACCGGCGCGCCATAGTTGCAGCGTGTCGCCGATGGTCAGGCCCTCATTGGTGCCGCGGTTCAGCGTGATGATCTGGCCGCCGCCGGCGAAGCGCACGCCGTCGTAGATGGCGATGACGCGGGCCTCGACCGGCGAGGCCGGCGCCTTCGGCACATAGTTTTCGAGCGTCTGCGCCTCGATCGGCAACAGCCGATCGCCGACGCCGATCTCCTGCTTGGCTACCTGGACCTGCACTTTCGCGACCTCGCCCGGGCGAGTGATGTTGACCGTGCCAAGGTAGTGCGCCTCATAGGCGATCGGCGATTTGCGATTGACGTCGTCCGGGTCGTACAGCGGCTTCAGAGGCCGGTAGGCGCTGTAGTTGATGATCGCGTCGTTGGTGATGCCGCGGACATAGGCACTGTCGCCGCGTCCAACCCACACACGACCTTCCTGGGTCGCGATGACGCGCGGGGCGTTGTTCAGTGCATTGGCTTCGAGCACCAGCGGCTGCGACAGGAATGGCTGGATCAGGTTCATCGGAATGCTGCGGATCGCGTCGCGGTCGGCACCGGCGTCGCGTATGGTCGGCTGCAGCTTGCCTTCGCCCGACGGGCCACCGCCGCCAACGATTTCCAGTCGCGCCCGGCCACCTTCCTTGACCAGCCGCAGTTCCTGGCCCGGGTAGATCAGGTGCGGATTGGCGATCTGGTCCTTGTTCATGCCCCAGAGTTCGGGCCACCGCCAGGGGCTGGTGAGATACATGCCCGACAGGGCCCAGAGCGTGTCGCCGCGCTTGACGGTGTAGTGCTCCGGTGCATCCGGAGCCAACGCGGACAGCGGCACGCCGGCCTGCGCGACCTGGTCGGCGACACCGCGTTGCTGCGACGTGATCGGATACCTGCTGGTGGCCGATTGCGCGAGCGTCGAACCGGCGGCCGTCAGGCCGAGTCCGGCCACGGCGGCGAGAACGCCCATGCTAGTCTTCTTCATCCAAGCTCCCTCTGGCCGTCCGACAGGCTGGGCACCGTCCCGGATCCACGAATCCTGGACTTGAGAAACGCGGGACCGGCTGTTATCTATGTTGAGACAGGGCGTCAGATTCTGCCCCTAGTGCCTTGATATCGCAACGCATAGCCGTATGGTCCGATCCCGACTTGGCGCGATGCCGAAAGGCGTGGGACAACCTCGGAACGATCCCTGCCGACCATTCATCGGTGTGCAGTGTGGCGGCAAACCCGGGGCATCGGGCGAGGGAAAAGCAGGGTCAGTTCCCGGGACTTAGCCGGTTCATTGCGGTCGATACGGCCCACATCTTGGAGAGTTGCAGTGGCCTTGCTGCCGATACTGGAGTATCCGGATCCGCGCCTGAGGACCATCGCCAAGCCGGTTACCGCCTTCGATGACCGCCTGCGGCGGCTGGTGTCCGACATGGCTGAAACCATGTACGAGGCGCCCGGGGTCGGCCTCGCCGCGACCCAGGTCGACGTGCACGAGTGCATCATCGTGATCGACACTTCGGAGAACAAGGACTCGCTGCAGGTCTTCATCAATCCCGAGATTCTCTCGGTGTCCGACGAGCTGGTCGAATGCGAAGAAGGCTGCCTTTCGGTACCGGGCATCTACGATGCGGTGACACGGCCGGCGCGGGTGCGGGTGCGGGCGTTCGATACCAGCGGGACCCCGTTCGAGAGCGATTGTGAAGGGCTGCTCGCGGTCTGCGTGCAGCACGAGATGGATCACCTGCTGGGCAAGATGTTCGTCGAATATCTTTCGCCGCTGAAGCAGGATCGCATCCGTGCCAAGATGAAAAAGCGGCGCGCGCGTGCCGCCTGAGGCTGCGCCGATCACGCAGTTGCGAGGGCCGGCACCGGCGCGACGGCGACGCCTTTCACATGATCCACGATCATCGAGGCCAGCGTCGGCTGCAGCGCGGGGGCGAAATCGTGTCCCATGCCGTCGATCACCTGCAGCCGAGCACCCCGGATGTGGCGGGCCGTGTCGAGTCCTGCCGCCACCGGTACCAGCGGATCGTCGCGGCCATGGATCACCAGTGTGGGCGCGGTGATTCGCGAGAGCAGCGGCCGGCGATCGCCGGAGGCGAGGATGGCCAGTAACTGGCGCGCGGTCCCGGCAGGGTAATAGCCGCGCCGAGCCACCCGCTCGAGCTGCTCGCGCAACACGTGCGGCTGGCTCGGATATCCCGGACTGCCGATCACGCCGAACACCCGCACGAAATGGTCGGTCAGTTGGGTGACGTCGTTGACGCTGCGCGGCCGGTTCAATATCGCGCGCAGCGCCTTGCGCTTCCCGAGGGCTACGCGCGGACTCGGATTGCCCGTCGACGACATGATCGATGTCAGCGACACCACCCGCTGCGGGTGCCGGGCAGCAAGCACCTGCGCAATCATGCCTCCCATCGACGCGCCGACCACGTGTGCCCGCTCGATGCCCAGCGCGCTCAGCAACTGGGCGGCATCCTGCGCCATGTCGTCGAGCGTGTAGGGCGCACGCACCGGTATGCGCAGCAGTGCCCGCGCGATCGCCAGCTGCAGGTTCGGCATACGTGTCGTGCGCAGCTTGCTCGAGTGGCCGCAATCGCGGTTGTCGTAACGGATCACGCGCAGCCCGGCGGCCGCGAGCTGTTCGACGAAAGGGTCCGGCCACGCGGCGCCCGGCATGCCCAAGCCCATGATCAGCAGCAGCGGGGGTGCACCGGCCTCGCCGAATTGCTCGTAATCGATCGTGAGCCCGTTGACCTCGACCTGCGGCATGTGTCAGTACCAGGTTTTGCGGGCCGGGTCGCGGTAGAGCCAGCCCAATGCACCAATGCGGTCGAAGGCTTGCCACCGGCCTTCGGTCTGCGCGAGCCGGTCAGCGATCGCGTACCACGCGAGCGGGTTGAGTCCCATTCCGAAGTGGCTCGCTTCGACCTCGATGTTTTCGGCGTGCGCGCCCTGGCGTTCGACACTGCATTGCCAGGCGACGACACCATCGGAGCGGCTGTAGATCGAGGTGGTGGGGACCGGCGGCGGCCTGCGCAACGGCTCGTGAATTTCCGGTGCGCCGATACGATGGCCGGTCACCAGTTCGTACAGCCGCCAGGCATTGGTCGCTTTCGGATGGCCGGTGAACGGCGTTCCCAGTGTGATGACCTGCCGTACATCGCGCGGAAGCTCCTTCGCGAGTTCGCGTGCGTAGATTCCACCCAGACTCCAGCCAATCAAGCTGATCCGGCGTCGATGCTTGCGACGCAGCTGGCGCACGCGCTCGCGGCAGTGTTCGAGCACGCCGTCCTTTGGACCGAGGTTGGAGCCGAGATCCCAGCCGTACGCGACATAGCCCTTGCGCTCGAGGAATCTTCGCAGCGGCTTGGTCGACGCATCGGAAGCCATCAGCCCGGGAAACACCAGCACGGGATGGCCGTCGCCGTCAGCCACCTGGTCGAGCCACGGTGCCGCCAGCATGGTCGCTCCGTATTCCCACGGCGCGCGCCATTCGAGCGCCAGTCGAAACACGCCGGGCGCACGCATCATGTCGAAGTCGACCCAGTACTGCGCGGTATCCATGGAAGGGGCAGGCTGAACGGAAGAAGAGTCGGCGGGCTTCACGCGCGGTGCGCGCGTTGCGCGGTCGGTGGGCGCGCGGTCGATGTGGCGTTCCGCAGTTGGTCGAAGGCCTGGAGCAAGCCACGCGCCAGCGGCCGCGCATCGGGAATGCCGACACGCGCCGCAATGATGCCGAAATCGAGCGACCCGGCGTAACTCTGCAGCGTGATGTTCAGGCCTAACCCGTGTTCGACGATCGACACGGGCCAGTAGGTCAGCAGCCGCGCACCCGCAAGGTACAACGGAGTGGCCGGACCTGGCACGTTGGAGACGACGACGTTGGCGATCGGCGGCAGGCGATCCGCCAGCGAGGTGCGTCCATACAATCCGGCCGCGGCACTGAGCAGCCACGGCAGTCCCAGCGAGGGAAAGTCGGTCGGCATCACTCCCCTGAGCTGGCGCGTGACTTCCTTGGCAGCGCGCGTCGAGGCCTGCACCGCTTGCAGACGCTCGAGCGGATCCGCGACATCGGTGGCCAGCGAGGCGAGCGTCATCGTCGCGAGCGTGGTGGCTTCGGTATTACCCGCCTCGCGCAACGACACCGGCATCGCTGCGACCAGCGACTTCGCGGGAATTCCGCCGCGCGGCTTCAGATACTCCCGCAGCGCGCCGCCGACGAGCGCCAGCACGACGTCGTTCAGCGTGGCGCCATGTGCGGCCGCGAGGCGCTGAACGTCCGCCAGCGGCAGTGACGCTGTCGCGAAGCTGCGGCCGCTGTCGATGACGCGATTGAACTCGGTGCGCGGTCCGAAAGAGAGGTTGCGGCTGAATCCGGTGTCGCCCTTCAGCAGCTTGAGCGCCACGCGAGCCATTGCCGGCAACTGACGCACCAGGTTGATGGTCTGTGTTCCACTGACCTTGAACGCGGTGCCGACCAGCGCCACCAGCCCTGGCTGCTGCGAGTTGCGACGGCGTGCCGGCTCCACGGTGCGCGGTGACGGCGCAATGTCGAGCAGCGCCTGAGCCAATGCGACCCCTGAGGCGCCGTCGAGGGTGGCGTGATGGACCTTCGTGTAGAACGCCAGCTGCCCGTCCTTCAGCCCTTCGATCACATGGAAGCGCCACAGTGGTCGCGAGCGGTCCAGCGGCTGTGAGTGCAGGCGCGCGATCGCAGCCTCCAGTTGCGCGAGCGTGCCGGGAGCAGGCAGCGTGACCCGCACCACATGCTTGGCCAAGTCGACGTTCGGCGCGCGGACCCACACCGGATTGGCGAAGTCGAGCGGCATGCTGGCGAGTTGCCGGGTGAATACCGGCGACAGGTGCAGGCGCCGGGCCACGTGTCTTCGCACCCGCAACAGGTAGTCGCCGCCACGTCGCGGTCGCTGCAGCAGATGCACGGCGCCGACGTGCATCGGTGTCGCCGGTGTCTCAAGGTGCAGGAACAGCGAGTCCAGGCCCGACAGTGGTTTCAAGTGCCTCCTCTCCGCGTTTCAATGCGGCAGCCGGATGGTAAACGCAGTCGGCAGCGACCGAACTTCTAGAATGCCGCCGATGCGCATCGCCTTTGCCGGTACTCCCGACTTCGCTGCGTGCTCGCTGGCGGCACTGGTCGATGCGGCGCCCGCCAACGGCTGGAGCATCCCGCTGGTGCTGACCCAGCCCGACCGGCCCGCGGGCCGCGGAATGAAGTCGGCACACAGCCCGGTCAGGGCACTGGCACTCGCGCACGACCTGCCGGTCGCCACGCCCGTGTCGCTGCGCAAAGGCGATGACGCGCTCTCCGCTGTAGCTCAACTGCGCGCGGCACGACCGGATATTCTGGTCGTGGCCGCCTACGGGTTGATTCTGCCGCAGCAGGTGCTCGATGTTCCCGCAGGCGTGCGGATCGGCGGAGGCGTGTCGGTGTCCGCGATCAATATCCATGCGTCATTGCTGCCGCGCTGGCGCGGCGCGGCGCCCGTGGCGCGCGCGATCGAAGCCGGCGATTCCGCGACCGGCATCACGCTGATGCAGATGGACGCCGGACTCGATACCGGGCCGATGCTGCGGGCGGTTGCCACCGAAATCGCGACCGACGAGACGACCGGTTTGTTGACGGCCCGTCTCGCCGCACTGGGCGCGCGAATGCTGGTTGAGGCGCTGCAGAGTCCCGCCTCGCTGCGGGCGGAACCGCAACCGTCGGTGGGCGTGACCTACGCGGCGAAGATCGACAAGGCCGAAGCGCTGCTCGACTGGACGGTTTCTGCCGAATCACTGGCCCGCAAGGTGCGGGCATTCGATCCGTTTCCAGTGGCTGTCGTGCAGTTTGGAGGGACGCCGATCAGGGTGTGGCGCGCTGTCGCGCTGCCGGAGCGCGTCGACACTCCGGCGGGGACGGTCCTCGCTGCCGGATCCAATGGCATCGACGTAGCCTGTGGCATCGGCTGCCTGCGGCTGCTCGAGCTGCAGCGGCCCGGCGGGCGCAGGTTGCCTGTGCGTGAGTTCCTGGCCGGTCATCCGATCGCCGTGGAGCAGCGCTTCGACACCGGATCCCCACATGGCTGACAGCGGCGGCGGATCGCCGCCGCTGGCGCAGGTTCTGGCGCAAGCTGCGCGCGTCTGGCGCGCGTTCGTGCACGGGCGGTCGCTGGAGCGCGCGCTGGAAGAGGTGCTGCCTGCCGGCGATCGACTGCGACCCGCAGTGCAGAGCGTGAGCTATGGCGCAGTGCGACGACGTGCGCTGAGCGAGCGCGTGATCGCCGAGCTGGCGGCTCGACCGCCGGCACCGCAGGTCGGCGCCCTGCTCGCTGTCGCGTTGCCCCAGTTGCTGGATGATCGGCATGCCGCATACGCAGTGGTCGACCAGGCGGTGACCGCCGCGCGGGCAGATGCCGAGACCGCGGCGGCGGCCGGGTTTGTCAATGCGATCCTGCGCAACTTCCTGCGACAGGACGACGCCTGGCTCGAGCGTCTCCAACGCGACGACACCGTGAAGTACAACGCGCCGCGCTGGTGGATCGACATGGTGCGGGCCGCGATGCCATCGCAGGCGCGCGAAGTGCTCGCGGCCGGCGTGGCCGACACGCCCCCGCTGACACTGCGGGTGAATACGCGGCGGGTCACCGTCGACGAGTATTTGCGGCGCCTCGCCGCTCAGGGATGTGAAGCGCTTCGCGTCGGCCAGCAGGCCGTCTTGTTGCCGCAGGCGCGGCCCGTCGCGCGGATCGACGGGTTCGAAGCGGGCGATGTCTCGGTGCAGGATGCCGGTGCTCAGCTCGCCGCGCCGTGGCTCGCTGCCGCCCCCGGTTCACGCGTGCTCGATCCCTGCGCCGCTCCGGGCGGCAAGACGGCACACCTGCTCGAACTCGCCGATCTGGACCTGACGGCGATCGATGCGGACGCGGCACGAGCGGCGCGCATCGACGACAACCTGCGCCGAATCGGACGCACGGCCCGGGTGCTGGTCGCCGATGCTGCCGTGCCGGCCGGCTGGTGGGACGGACGACCCTTTGACCGGATCCTGCTCGATGCACCGTGCACCGCCAGCGGCATTGTCCGTCGTCATCCGGACATCCCCTGGTTGCGTCGTAAGGCCGATGTTGCGCAATTGACAACGCTGCAGGCCCGGTTGCTCGACGCTTTGTGGCCGCTGCTGGGGCCGGGTGGTAGATTGCTTTACGTCGTGTGCTCCGTATTTCCGGCAGAGGGCAGCGAACAGATCGCACGATTCGTCGAGCGACAGAACGAGGCGACCCTTTTGCCCTTGCCCGGCGGGTCGCCGGTGGTGCAGTTGCTGCCGACCCTGGCGACCGACACGGCCTGGGCGGGGCATGCCTGGCCGACGGTGCACGATGGTTTCTTCTACGCCCTTCTCGAAAAAGCCCGCTGACACTCTTGCGATGATGCTCGCCCGCCTGCTGCGCGTGTCCGTCGTCACGCTCACGGCACTGCTGGCCAGCCAGCCCGGTCCGGTGCTGGCGGACGAGCGCATCGGGATCATCTCGGTCGCGCTCGAGCCTGCAGGCGCCGAAACCGGCGGCGCTGTGCTCAACGCGACCTTCGAGTTCGAAATGCCGCAGGCGCTCGAGGAGGCGGTGCAAAAGGGTATCGCCATTTATTTCAATATCGAGTTCGAACTGTTCCGCAAGCGCTGGTACTGGCTCGATCGCAAGGTGAGCTCCAGCACCCTGACCTACCGCTTGTCCTACAGCCCGCTGACTCGCCAGTACCGGCTCGCGCGCGGAGGTCTGTCGCAGCCGTTCGATTCGCTCGACGAGGCGCTCGGGTTGCTGAAAAGCGTGCGCAACTGGAAGGTCATCGAAAAAGGAGTGCTGTCGCCGCGTGACGACTACGATGCGCAGGTGCGCATGCGACTCGACGTCAACCAGCTGCCGAAGCCATTCCAGGTCAACGCGATCACCAGCCGTGAGTGGAACCTGTCTTCGGACTGGCGCGAGTTCCGCGTGCCGGCCGACCTGGCTCGCTAGGGATATGCGGCGGGGCTGCTGAGATGCCGGGACGCGTGTATCGCTATGGCCTGTTGTTCGCTGTTGCGCTTGCCGGCGTGCTGCTGTTCATCCTCGCTTCGGCCAGCGGCAACACCGCATTCTTCGAGCGCAATTATCCGGTCCTGCTGGCGATCAACGGCATCATCGCCGGGGCGCTCGCGATATTCGTGGCGCTGCTGGTGCGACGGCTGGTCAAGCGGCTGCGGCAGCGCCGCTTCGGAGCCCGGCTGACCACGCGCTTTGCGGTGGCATTCGCGTTGATGGGCGTGGTGCCGGGCGTGCTCATCTATATCGTGTCCACGCAGTTTCTCTCCCGCTCGATCGAGTCGTGGTTCGACGTTCGGGTCGACCGCGCTCTCGACTCGGGACTCACGCTGGGTCGCGCGGCGCTCGACAACCTGAAGGACGACGTCACCGCGAAGGCACGCGCATGGGCACTGGAACTCGCCGACCTGCCGGACGCCGCGCAGTTGCCGCTGCTGAACCGGCTGCGCGAGCAGGCCGGCATCAGCGAGGCGCTGCTGATCAATGGCAGCGGACAGCTGATCGGCACCAGCGGCGCACAGGTCTCCGAGCTGGTGCCAGAGATGCCCACCCCGGGCGAACTGCGCCAGGCCCGCACGCAGCGGCTGTTTGCGGTGATCGAAGGCGAGGCAGGAGCAGCCGAGGCACGACAGGGCCTGCGCGCCCGCGTGGTCGTGCCGCTGCCGGCGCCGACCTCGCTTTCAGCGCGCGGCAGCCTGCTGCCCCTCGATCCATCGGGCAGCCGCCTGCGCGACGTGATCGGGAGCGGATCTGGGCTGGTACTGCCCGGCAGCATTGCAACTGCCGGGGATTCGCACTTCCTGCAACTGATCCAGCCGGTTCCACCGTCGATTGCCGCCAACGCCGAAGCGCTACAGAACGGCTACCGCGACTACCAGGAGCTCTCGCTCTCGCGCAGCGGCCTGCAGACCATCTACGGCCTGACGCTCACCCTCACGCTGCTGCTCTCTGTGTTCGCAGCGATAGCCGGCAGCGTGCTGCTCGCGAGCTCGATGACCGCGCCGCTGCTGCAGCTGGCCGACGGGACCAAGGCGGTCGCCGAAGGCAACTTCCGCCCGGTGCGCGAATTTCCTGGCAACGACGAGATGAACCTGCTGACGCGGTCGTTCAATGCGATGACGCGGCAGCTGACCGAGGCGCGCGACGCGGTGGAAGCCAAGCAGCGCGAAGTCGAAAACGCCAAGGCGTATCTCGAGCGCGTCCTGGCGAACCTATCGGCCGGAGTCCTGGTGCTCGATCACGAGTTCCAGCTTGTCACGGCCAATTTCGGTGCATCGCGCATCCTGGGTCGTCCGCTGAGCCATGAGATCGGGCGCCCGCTGCGCGAACTCGACGAGACGCTGGCCCTCGCGTTCTCCGGCGGCTTTGCCGAACAGGCGCTGTCCGGATCGCCGAAGGACTCCTGGCAGCAGCAGATCGAGGTGAAGCGGCCGGCCGCACCGACGCATCCGGTCGAGCCGCTGATGCTGCTGGCACGGGGTTCGCGGCTGCCGCTCGACAACGGTCTCGGCTATGTGGTGGTGTTCGACGACATCACCCAGGTGATCTCCGCGCAGCGGGCGGTGGCGTGGGGCGAGGTGGCACGCCGCCTGGCGCACGAGATCAAGAATCCGCTGACGCCGATCCAGCTCGCGGCCGAGCGCATCCAGATGAAACTGGTCGGCAAGCTGCCCGGCGATGATGCCGAACTGCTGAAGCGCGGCACATCGACCATCGTGAACCAGGTCGCGGCGATGAAGCGCATGGTCGACGATTTCCGCGACTACGCCCGCGTTCCGCCGGCTCGCCTGCTGCCGCTCGACCTGAATACCGTCATCGAGGAGGTGGCGACGCTCTATCGCACCGCGGGTGCGCCGATCGTCCTGTCACTCGCGGCGGGGCTGCCGCGGATCGATGGCGACGCCACCCAGTTGCGCCAGATCATCCACAACCTGATCGGCAATGCGCAGGAGGCGCTCAGCGGCCAGGCGGATGCGCGGATCGGCGTGCGCACAGCGTTGGCCGAGATCTCCGAAAGCACTGGCGTCGTGCGCGCGGTGCGCTTTACCGTAGAGGACAACGGGCCGGGCTTTGCGGCGAATATACTTCGTCGTGCGTTCGAGCCGTACGTCACCACCAAGCCGAACGGCACCGGTCTCGGACTTGCCATGGTCAAGAAAATCGTCGACGAACACGGGGCGCACATCGAAGCCGTCAACCGCAGCGGCGGGACCAGCGTCGGCCATGCCGCCGGTGCGCAGGTGACGATCGTGTTCCGACGCCTGGCCGAGCCGGCGCACGCCAGTCCACGCCGTGTCGCCTGAGCACGGCAGCTGATGCCGATGAGCGTTCTGTCAAAACAGTTCCTGCTTTGCATCGCATACGACGCGGTGCACAGCCGGCTGCGCGGCGAACGCGTACGGACCTAGACGATGTCGACCATCCTTGTCGTCGACGACGAGATTGGCATCCGGGAACTGCTGTCGGAAATCCTGGGCGACGAAGGCCATTCGGTGCTGACGGCCGAAAACGCGTCCAAGGCGCGCGATATGCGTGCCCGCGAGGCGATCGACCTGGTGCTGCTCGACATCTGGATGCCCGATACCGACGGCGTCACGCTGCTCAAGGAGTGGGCATCGCTTGGCCAGCTGACGATGCCGGTCATCATGATGTCCGGCCACGCCACCATCGACACTGCAGTGGAGGCTACGCGTTACGGCGCGCTTGAATTTCTGGAGAAGCCGATCGCGATGTCGCGTCTGCTGTCCGCGGTGCGCTCGGGTCTGGAGCGCGGGCGGGTGATGCGCAATCTGCGGCCACCGATGGTCGCGTCGGTTGTTCCGGCTGCGGCCGAAGCGTCGGTCGCGGCAAGAGCGGAGCCGACGGTCGCAGCTGAAACGGCGGAAACGCACAACGGGGTACCGCTCGATCAGCCACTGCGCGAGGCGCGCGACCAGTTCGAGCGCGTGTACTTCGAGTTCCATCTGGCGCGCGAGAACTTCAGCATGACGCGCGTGGCCGATCGTGCCGGCCTCGAGCGCACGCATCTTTACCGCAAGCTGAAGCAGTTGGGTATCGAGCTTGCGCGCGGCGGACGCCGCGAGCGTGCCGCGGAGGAACCCGCAGCCGCGCCGGCGCCAGCAATCGCCCCGGAGGCGACCGTTCAACCGCCGGTCTACGTGCACCGCGACGAGTACGACGACTAGAGAACCGGGGACTCTGAGACAGGTTCATCCGGTCGCGCGCGACCCGCACCCATGAAGATCATCATCATCGGCGCCGGCCGGGTCGGCTCCTCGGTGGCCGAAAGCCTGGTGTCCGAGGCGAACGACATCACGGTGATCGATTCCGATCCCGTCCACGTCGCCGAGCTGCAGGACCGTTTCGATCTGCGCGGTCTGGTCGGCAACGCGGCACTGCCGTCGGTGCTGGAGCGGGCGGGTGCGGGCGACTCGGACATCCTGATCGCAGTGACTGGGCACGACGAGACGAATCTGGTCTCGTGCAAGATCGCCGCCGACCTGTTCAACGTGCCGTCGCGGATCGCTCGCGTCCGCAATGTCGAGCTGCAGAAGCACCCGAAGCTGATCGGCGACGAGGGATTCCGCGCTACCCACGTCATCTTCCCCGAGCAGACGGTCACCGACTACATACTGAGGCTGATCGAGTTTCCGGAGGCGCTGCAGGTGCTCGAATTCGCCGACGGCCGGGCGAGCCTGATCGCGATACGCGCTTTCGCCGGCGGTCCGCTCGTCTCGCACCCGGTGAAGGAGCTGCGCCGTCACCTGCCGAATGTCGACGCGCGCATCGTCGCCATTTTTCGCGAGGACGCGAGCGTACGGGTCGACGGCGACACGATGGTGCACCCGGGCGACGAGGTCTTCTTCCTCGCCGACTCGCAGAACATCCGCACCGTGATGAGCGAGCTGCGCCGGATGGACAAGCCGGTGGGGCGCGTGATGATCGCCGGCGGCGGCAACATAGGCCTGCGAGTGGCCAGCTCGCTCGACACCGGCGACGGTCTGGATACCCGCGAGCGTTTCAACGTCAAGATCATCGAATCGAACAAGCGGCGCGCCGAATTCCTGGCGCATCAGCTGTCGACCGACGTGCTGGTCCTGAACGGCGACGGCACCGACGAGGACCTGCTGCAGCAGGAGGGAGTGAACGACGTCGATCTGTTCCTGTCGCTGACCAACGACGACGAGAACAACATCATGAGCGCGCTGCTCGCCAAGCGCATGGGCGCGCGCCGCGTCATCGCTCTGATCAACCGCAAGAGCTACGGCGACCTGATGCAGGGCGGGCAGATCGACATCGCGATCTCGCCCTCGTACGCCACGCTGTCGGCGCTTCTGCGATTCGTCAGGCGCGGTGACGTGGTGGCGGCGCACAGCCTGCGGCGCGGCGCGGCCGAAGCGCTCGAGATCATCGCGCACGGCGACAGCCGCACGTCGCGCATCATCGGAAAGAGCATCGACCAGGTCGAACTGCCGCGCGGGGTGACGATCGGCGCGGCTGGTGCGCGGCACCAACGTGTTGATGGCTCACCACGACACGGTGATCGAAGCCGAGGATCACTTGATCGTTTTTGTCGAGAACAAGCGGCTGATCCAGCGCGTCGAGCGACTCTTCAGCGTCGGGGCCGGCTTCTTCTGATCATTGTTGCGGCGCGGCGAAGGCGCGGATCTTTGCAGGGTTTGCACCGGTTTGTTCGCACGGAGGCTGCTGATTCAATAGAATCAGCGACGGCGGCACCCAGCTGCGACGTCGGCCAGAAACGGCGCGCCAAGGAGAAGTGGCTCAAGAATCGCAGTGTCGCGATCAGTCCGATCAGTTTTCAGTCAAGGAGACAACGGTATGGATTTCCTCAAGAGCAAAGACGCTGCGCCGACGCGTCGGAAGTTTTTGTCCAAGGCAGCCGCGGCCACAGCGGGGACCGCTGCGCTCGGTTTCCCGATGGTGTCGAAGGCGCAGACCACGACACTGCGTTTCCAGAGCACCTGGCCGACGAAGGACATCTTCCACGAGTTCGCCGGCGACTTCGTCAAGAAGGTCAACGACATGTCGGGCGGCCGCCTGAAGATCGAATTGCTGCCGGCGGGCTCGGTGGTCCCGGCGTTTGGGCTGCTCGACGCGGTCAACAAGGGCACGCTCGACGGCGGCCACGGCGTCGTTGCGTACTGGTACGGCAAGAACTCGGCGGTCGCGCTGTGGGGTTCGGGCCCGGCCTTCGGGATGGACGCCAATCAGGTGCTGGCATGGCACTACTACGGCGGCGGCAGGCAGATCCTCGATGACATCTACAAGAGCCTCAACTCTGAACGTCGTTTCCTACCTGTACGGACCGATGCCGACGCAGCCTTTCGGCTGGTTCAAGAAGCCGATCACCAAGGTCGAGGATGTCAAGGGCATGAAGTTCCGCACGGTCGGCCTGGCCGTCGACATGTACACGGCGCAGGGGCCGCGGTGAATCCGCTGCCCGGAGGCGAAATCGTGCCGGCGCTGGACCGCGGCCTGATCGACGGTGCGGAATTCAACAATGCCAGCTCCGACCGGCTGCTCGGTTTTCCTGACGTCTCCAAGGTCTGCATGCTGCAGAGCTTCCACCAGTCGGGCGAACAGTTCGAAGTCCTGTTCAACAAGACCAAGTACGACGCTCTGCCGCAGGATCTGAAGCACATCATCGACTATGCAGTGCAGGCGTCGAGTGCCGACATGAGCTGGAAGGCGGCCGACCGCTACTCGCAGGACTACATCAACCTGCGGACCAAGGACGGCGTGAGCTTCTACAAGACGCCGGACGCGATCCTGCGCAATCAGCTCGAGGTGTGGGACAAGATGATCGAGGCGAAGTCAGCCGAGAACCCACACTTCAAGAAGGTGCTCGATTCGATGAAGGCGTTCGCCGAGCGGACGTGCCGCTACGGCTTCGACTACAACGTCGACTACCGGATGGCCTACAACCACTATTTCGCACGCCAGGCCGCGCCGCAAGAAGACCTGAGTTGAGCTGGACAACCCGGCCCCCGCGGCCGGGTTTTTTTTGGTCGGCCAGGCGACGCCTTGCGTCGCCTGCATGTTTTCAGGCGGTGCGAACGGCCCGCAGGCGGCCGCGGTTCCAGGCGAGGATTCGATGCAACGCTTCCTGCTGACGGTGGACAAGATATCGACCTTCTTCGGCCAGGTCTTTTCCTGGCTGATCGTCGGACTGACGATCCTGATCACGTGGGAGGTGTACTCCCGCTACGTCGCTGAACAAGCCGCACGCGTGGGCGCTCGACGCCCAGATCATGCTGTACGGGACGCTCTTCATGATGGCGGGTGCCTACACGCTGGCGAAGAACAACCACGTGCGCGGCGACGTGCTGTATGGGTTCTTCCGGCCGCGCACGCAGGCATGGGTCGACCTGATCCTGTACATCGCGTTCTTCCTGCCCGGCGTCATCTCGCTGACCTATGCAGGCTGGGGCTATGCCCACGATTCGTTCGCGATCCGCGAGCAGACCTTCTCGGCCGAACAGTTGCCGATCTATCCGTTCAAGTTCGTGATTCCGGTCGCCGGCGCGTTGCTGCTGCTGCAGGGCATTGTCGAGATCATCCGTTGCGTCCTGTGCATCCGTGACGGCGAGTGGCCGAGCCGGATTGAGGACGTCGAGGAGGTCGACGTCGACAAGCTGAAGCAGATGGTCCACGTCAAGGACGAAGACATCCTGGCAGCCGACGCCGCGCTGGTCGCGCACGAGCGGGAGCAGAAATGAAGATTCGCAAGGAGCTGTGGTTCGGCTTCACGCTGATGGCGATCCTCGTCGCCGGCGCGCTCTACATGCTGCTGTCGGCCGAAACGATCACGCGCGGCCACCTCGGCCTGCTGATGCTGTCGCTGGTCGTCGTCGGCGATCATGATGGGCTTCCCCACCGCCTTCACGCTGATGGGAATGGGGATCCTGTTCACCTGGCTCTCGTACGACAAGGACATCGAGAAGACGCTCGATCTCTTCGTGCAGTCGACGTTCAAGGTGATGAGCAACGACGTGCTGATCTCGATCCCCTTGTTCGTCTTCATGGGATACCTGGTCGAACGCGCGAACCTGATCGAGAAGCTGTTCAAGTCGTTGCATCTGGCGATGGCGCGCATTCCGGGCTCGCTGGCCGTCGCCACGCTGGTGACCTGCGCGGTGTTCGCGACGGCGACCGGCATCGTCGGCGCGGTCGTCACGCTGATGGGCCTGCTCGCGTTCCCCGCGATGCTGAAGGCCGGCTACAACACGAAGCTTGGCGCGGGAGTCATCACGGCCGGCGGCTGCCTCGGGATCCTGATTCCGCCGTCGGTGATGCTGATCGTGTATGGAGCGACGGCGGGCGTGTCGGTCGTTCAGCTCTATGCCGGTGCGTTCCTTCCGGGAATCATGCTGGCCGGCTTGTACGTCGGCTACGTCATCCTCGTCGCGAAAGTCTGGCCGCATATGGCGCCGCCGCTGTCGGAAGAGGACCGCAAAGTCAAGCTGCCGCCGGTGCTCGAGGCGCTGTCCGCAGATGGCAGCAAACGCGCCTTGCCGGCTGTGCTCGGCGCGTTCAGGGGACGCCGTAACGCGAACGTCAGGACAGGCGATCTGGCCAAACAAGCGGTGATCACGCTGACACCGCTGCTGTTCTTCGCGTTCGTGATGGCCGAGGCTTACGTCGCGGTGACGACGCCGCCCGAGGCGGCCTCCACGCTTCAGCAGATGGACTCGTCGGCCGGCATGGGGGAATCGCGCGAAGCCGGTGGCCTTGCCGAGCCGGAGGGCGTGCAGGAGCCGCCATCGTCCGGCGACGTGAAAGAGCCTCCGGGCGCCGACGTCAAGGAACCGCCCGGCGCTGCTGGCGCTGCCCCGACGGCCGCGCCGGGAGCCCCGACCGCCGCCGCGGAAGCGCCGAAGGCTCAACCCGCGCCGATCGGCTTCTGGATCGCGCTCGGCGTCGGCACGCTTGCGTTGGCGATCTTCTACGCGATCTTCTCGATCAAGCGGCTCGAGATCTTCCGCATGCTGCTGGCGTCGTTCTTCCCGCTGGTCGTGCTGATTCTCGCGGTGCTGGGCTCCATCGTGTTCGGCTTGACGACTCCGACCGAGGCAGCTGCCATCGGAAGCTTCGGCGGCTTCGTGCTTGCCGCCGTCTACATGCTGATCAACTATCCCAGTGCCCGGATGCGGAAAATCCTGCTCGTCTGGGTTCCGCTGTGGGTGCCGTTCCTGGCCTCGATCGTCTGGTTCCGGCTTGCGCTCGCCGGCGTTGTGCCGAACGTGCCGACGTGGTTCGGGCTGATCGCGATCATCGGCATCGCCACATGGTCGATCCTCGCACTGCGCCAGGCGAAGCTGATGGACACGTTGCGTGAATCGTCGTTCCTGACCGCGAAGACGAGCGCGATGGTGTGCTGGCTGTTCGTCGGCTCGGCGATCTTCTCGGCGGCGTTCGCACTGCTCGGCGGGCAGCAACTGGTGGAGCAGTGGGTCTTGTCAATGAATTTGACGAAGACCGAGTTCCTGCTGCTGTCGCAGGTGATCATCTTCATCCTCGGCTGGCCGCTGGAGTGGACCGAGATCATCGTGATCTTCATGCCGATCTTCGTGCCGCTGCTCGACAAGTTCGGTGTCGATCCGCTGTTCTTCGGCCTGCTGGTGGCGTTGAACCTGCAGACGGCGTTCCTGTCGCCGCCGGTGGCGATGGCGGCGTTCTACCTGAAGGGCGTCAGCGCCGCCGCACGTGACGCTGAACCAGATCTTCGCGGGCATGATGCCGTTCATGGCGATCCAGGTCGTCGCGATCTTTCTGCTCTACATGTTCCCGCCGATCGGACTCTGGATTCCGAGCATGGTGTACGGGAAGTAAGCTGAATGCGCCGGAGCTCCTTCGCTCCGGCGCTGACAGCTGGATTGTCCGGCGCATAATCCGCGCGCACTTCAGGTTGCGCCCCGATGCAGGCGTTTGCGCGTTCGATCCTTCCCGTCATCAATGTGCTCGGCTATGTCGTCCTGATCTTCAGCGGGACGATGCTGATTCCACTGGCGGTCGCGGTCGGCGCCAGTGAAGGCACGCAGAAGGGCTACGACCTGTCGTTGCTGATCACGGCCGGCATCGGCGGCTTCCTTCTGCTTTCGACGCGGCGCTTCCGGCGCGAACTGCAGCCGCGCGACGGTTTCCTGCTGGTGACGCTGGGTTGGACCTTGCTGCCGGCGTGCGCGACGCTGCCGCTGTTGCTGCACATGCCCGGGCTATCGTTCACCGATGCCTATTTCGAGACGATGTCCGGGCTGACGACCACCGGCGCCACGGTATTGAGCGGACTCGACAAACTGCCGCTGTCGATCAACGTCTGGCGCCACCTGCTCGTGTGGGTGGGCGGCATGGGCATCCTGGTGCTGGCGGTGGCGATCCTGCCGCTGATGGGAGTCGGCGGCGCGCAGGTGTTCAAGGCCGAGACCGCCGGGCCGTTCAAGGAAAGCAAGCTGACACCGCGCATCGCCGACACCGCGAAAGCACTCTATTCGGTCTACTTCGGCATCTCGCTGGTGTGCTTCTTCGCCTACCGATGGGCCGGCATGACGTGGAGCGATGCGTTCATGCACATGTGCTCGACGATGGGGCTCGGCGGATTCTCGTCGCACGACGCGAGCTTCGGTTACTTCGACTCGCCGCTGATCGATTACACCGCGGTCGTGTTCATGACGATCGCCGGATTCAACTTCTCGCTGCACTTCGTCGCCTGGCGGAAGAAGTCGCTGATCGTGTACTTCACCGATCCGGAGGCCCGCGCCTATCTGGTCACGCTGGTGCTCGCCTGCCTCGCGATCGCCGCCTTTCTGTATCACAACGAGGTCTACGCCGAGCCTCTGCAGGCCCTGCGCTATGCAACCTTCAACGTGGTCTCGATCGCGACGACGACCGGCTACGCCAACACCGATTACAACCAGTGGCCCATCTTCGCGCCGGTATTCATGCTGTTCCTGTCCGGTTTCGCCACCTGTGCCGGTTCCACCGGCGGCGGCATCAAGATGATCCGCGGGCTGATCCTGCTGAAGCAGGCGCGGCGCGAGATGACGCGCATCCTGCATCCGCGCTCCGTCAGCCCGGTCATCGTCGGCGAACAGGTCATCGAGAACAAGGTGATCTTCGCGGTGCTCGCGTTCATGCTGATCTACGGCGCGTCCATCGTGTGGCTGACTTTCCTGCTGCTGCTGTCCGGGCTCGATGTGATTTCGGCGTTCACCGCGATCGTCGCCTGCATCAACAACACAGGACCCGGCCTGAACCAGGTCGGTCCGGTGACCAACTACGCCGGACTCAACGATTTCGAAACCTGGATATGCACCTTTGCCATGCTGATCGGCCGCCTGGAACTGTTCTCCGTGCTCGTGCTGCTGACGCCGGAATTCTGGCGGCGCTGATGCGCGCAACCGTGCGAGTCGAGCCCTACGACGCGCAAGGTGCGATCGAGCGCTGGTTGTCATCGACCGCTGGACGGCGCGCGGTGATGGTCGAAGGCGCCTTCCAGCCGCTGAACGTGCCCGACGACGTGCCCCTGACTCGACTGCCGCGAGGCTGCGTCTGCTGCCTCGGACTGGTGCCGCTGAAGGTCGGCATCACCCGCGCGGTGCGTGCTTCGCGACCCGAATCGCTGCTGCTCGTTCTGTCGACTGGCGAGCACCTGGCAGCGCGTGCGCGACCTGTTCGCTGACGGCAGCCTCGGCGTTCGCTTCGACCTCGACTGAGCGCACCGGCGCGGGGCATTCGCCCGTCGCCAGGGCGCGTGTTGTGAGCAATTACTCTCGCTGTCAGGTCGCACGGAAGCTGGCCTGATCCCCGTGCGCTTGAATCTTCCAGGCAGGTACCGATATTGCTATTAGGTGGGCGACCACGGTGTCGTATCCCGGCCCCGGCCGAAAAGGAAGATCGATGGCAGTCACGATGATCTACAACAGTCCGCAGTACTGCGTGTTCGAGTTCGAGGGCTCGAACACCAGCGGCGATCGTCCGCTCGGCGGCTACGAGATCATGGACAAGCATCTTCGCCGCGAGATCTTCCTCGGGGGACGCGACGCCGAAAACTTCCGCAAGAGCGTCCAGGAACTGATCGAACAAGGGCCGACTTCGGACGAAGTGGATGCCTTTCTGCAGGGCTTCAGCGGACTGATGAATCAGCCGGTCGTGTTGCACTGACCTCAGCCCACCGATTCTCGATCGTCACACAGTCGTGCAATTCGAGGATCGGTTCTACTCGGCAAGCCGCTAGCGCGCCGCGGCCGCGCCACAATCCCTTGTCCGAACGAGCGTTCGCAATGACGAACGCAGCAGGGAGCACTGTGGAATTCGACTACATCGTGGTCGGTGGCGGGTCCGGCGGTTGCGTCCTCGCGTCCCGGCTCACCGAAGATCCGGCTCACACGGTCGCGCTGCTCGAAGCCGGCGGCGCCAACGATGGCGTGCTCAACCGCGTGCCGACCGGAGCGGCGGTGCACATCGTCGGCCGCAACGCCTGCAACTGGGCGTTTTCGACGGTGCCGCAGGCCGGTCTCGGTGGCCGCGTCGGCTATCAGCCGCGCGGCCGCGGCCTGGGGGGCTCGTCGACCATCAACGCGATGATCTACCTGCGCGGGCAGCGCGAGGATTACGACGACTGGGCCGCGGGCGGAGCGCGCGGCTGGAGCTGGGCCGATGTCCGGCCCTACTTTCTGAAGTCCGAGAACAACGAGCGCGGTGCCGATGGACGTCACGGCGTCGGCGGTCCATTGAATGTCGCTGATCTGCGGTCGCCGCACCCGTTCGCTGAACGATTCGTCCAGGCCGGCATCCAGGCCGGACTTCCGCGCAACGACGACTTCGCCGGTGAGACCCAGGAAGGCGTCGGCTTCTATCAGGTCACCCAGAAGAACGGCGAGCGCTGGTCGATCGCGCGGGCCTATCTGGATCCGGTGCGGTCGCGGGCCAATCTGCACATCGAGACCGGGGCGATGGCCACTCGCATCCTCTTCGAGGGCGCGCGCGCGGTAGGCGTCGAATTCGAGCAGGGCGGTATGCGCCGCACTCTGCGTGCGCGGCGCGAGGTCGTGCTGGCGGCCGGCGCGCTGCAGTCGCCGCAGTTGCTGATGGTTTCGGGCGTGGGTCCGGCGGCCGCGTTGCGCGAACTGGGCATCCCGGTTGTCGCCGACCTGCCGGTTGGGGAGAACCTGCAGGACCACCTGGACATCATCATCAATCGTCGCGTCGACAACACCGACCTGCTCGGACTGTCGCCGGTCGGTGCCTACAAGCTGATGAAGGCGATCGGTGAGTGGCGGCGCGAGCGGCGCGGCGTTCTCACTTCGAACTTCGCCGAAGCGGGCGCTTTCGTGCGGACGCTGCCGGAACTCACTCGACCCGACGTCCAGCTGCACTTCGTGATCGGCATGGTCGACAACCACAACCGCACGTTCCACTGGGGGCACGGCATGAGCTGCCATTCGTGTCCGATGCGCCCGAAGAGCCGGGGGACTTTGAGCCTGGCGTCGAGCGATGCGCGCGATGCGCCTCTGATCGATCCCGGCTTCCTGACGGCCGAGGAGGATCTCGACACCATGGTGCGCGGCTTCAAGCTGGTGCGGCGCATCTTTTCGCAGCCCGCTTTTGCACCGTTCGGCGGCGGTGACCCCAAGCGCGAACTGTATTTCGCCGACGTGCACAGCGACGACGAGATCCGCGCGGCGATCCGCTCGCGCGCCGACACGATCTATCACCCGGTCGGCACGTGCAGGATGGGTACCGATGCTCGCGCTGTGGTCGATCCGCAGCTGAGGGTTCGCGGCATCGAAGGTCTGCGGGTGGTCGATGCCTCGGTCATGCCGTCGCTGGTCTCCGGCAATACCAACGCGCCGGTCGTGATGATTGCCGAACGGGCGGCGGACCTGATGCGCGGTGTGCGCGCGCCTGCCGATGTCCCGACGGCGACGGCAGAACCGCGTGCCGAACCGGCGATCGCGCCGCTCGCGTAAAGATCACCTGAAGGGCGGACAGCCTTCATCACCCGGCGGCATGAGCGCCGCACGGCCGCTCCGAAGGCGCTCGCTCCCCCACGGGGGGAGCGCCCGCAGGGCGAAGGGGGCGACATAAGCTCATGCGGCGGTTGCCGCGATCGACGCAGCCCGGGCCCTAGAATGTCGGCTGCCCCGACCGGTCCGCCCTGATGACTGCCGCTCTTCCGATCTCCTCCACCGAAGCACGCCTGCGTGAACTGCTCGCGCAGCGCATCCTGCTGCTCGACGGTGCGATGGGCACGATGATCCAGAGCTTGAGGCTGTCGGAAGCCGAGTTTCGCGGTGCGCGCTTCGCGGATCATCCGGTCGACCTGCGCGGCAATAACGATCTGCTGGTGCTGACGCGACCCGACCTGGTGCGCAACATCCACGACCAGTACCTGCAGGCCGGCGCCGACATCATCGAGACAAATACCTTCGGCGCGACTTCGATCGCGCAGGAAGACTATCGGCTCGCGCACCTGGCCTACGACATCAACGTCGCCGCCGCGCGGATTGCGCGCGACGCTGCGGATCGCGCCACCACCGTCGACAAGCCGCGCTTCGTCGCCGGTGCACTAGGGCCGACGCCGAAGACCGCGTCGATCTCGCCTGACGTCAACGATCCGGGAGCGCGCAATGTCACCTTCGACCAGCTGGCCGACTCCTACGGCTCGCAGGCGCGGGGGCTGCTCGACGGTGGCGTCGACATCCTGCTGATCGAGACCATCTTCGACACGCTGAATGCGAAGGCAGCCATCTTCGCGCTCGAAGCCGAGTTCGAACGGCGCGGCCGGCGCGTGCCGGTGATGATCTCCGGCACCGTGACCGATGCGTCGGGCCGCATCCTGTCCGGCCAGACGGTCGAGGCGTTCTGGCACTCGGTCCGGCACGCGCGGCCGCTGACGATCGGACTGAACTGCGCGCTCGGGGCCGCGCTGATGCGTCCCTACATCGAGGACCTGGCGAGCGTCGCCGATACGTTCGTCAGCGTCTATCCGAACGCGGGCCTGCCGAACCCGATGTCGGAGACCGGATTCGACGAGACGCCGGAGGTCACCTCGGCCCTGCTGATGGAATTCGCGCAGGCCGGTTTCGTCAACATCGCCGGCGGCTGCTGCGGCACGACGCCCGATCACATCCGCGCCATCGCCGCGGCGATCGACGGATTGCCGCCGCGAGCGATTCCGGAGGCTTCCCCCCGCACCCTCAAGCTGTCGGGCCTGGAGCCGGTGAAGATCGGCGATGACAGCCTGTTCGTCAATGTCGGCGAGCGCGCGAACGTGACCGGATCGAAGGCGTTCGCGCGGCTGATCCTGAACGACCAGTTCGAGGAGGCTGTCGGCGTGGCGCGCCAGCAGGTCGAAAACGGCGCACAGGTCATCGACATCAACATGGACGAGGCCATGCTCGATTCGGCCCGAGCGATGACGCGCTTCTTGAACCTGATCGCGAGCGAACCCGATATCTCCCGCGTGCCGGTGATGATCGACAGCTCGAAGTGGAGCGTGATCGAGGCGGGACTCAAGTGTGTCCAGGGCAAAGCCATCGTCAACTCGATCTCGATGAAGGAAGGCGAGGCCGAGTTCATCCGCCAGGCGAAGCTGGCGCGCTGCTACGGCGCGGCGGTCATCGTGATGGCGTTCGACGAGCAGGGTCAGGCCGACACGTTCGAGCGCAAGACCACAATCTGCCGGCGCTCCTACCGCATCCTGACCGAGCAGGTCGGTTTTCCCGCCGAAGACATCATTTTCGATCCGAATATCTTCGCGATCGCGACCGGCATCGAGGAGCACGACAACTACGCGGTCGACTTCATCGAGGCGACGCGCTGGATCCGGCAGCACCTGCCGTACGCCAAGGTGAGCGGCGGGGTTTCCAATGTCAGCTTCAGCTTCCGCGGCAACGATCACGTGCGCGAGGCGATCCACACCGTGTTTCTGTATCACGCGATCCGCGCCGGCATGACGATGGGCATCGTCAACGCCGGCCAGCTTGGCGTGTACGAGGAGATCGACCCCGAGCTGCGCGAGCGCGTCGAGGACGTCGTGCTCAATCGCCGATCAGATGCCGGCGAGCGGCTGGTCGCCTTCGCAGAGCAGGTGAAGGCCGGAGGCCGCAGGAAGGAAGAGGATCTCGCCTGGCGCGCTGAGCCGGTCGAAAAGCGGCTCGCGCACGCACTGATCCAAGGCATCACGGCGTTCGTCATCGAGGATACCGAGGAGTGCCGCGCGGGAATCGCCACGCGCGGCGGCCGCCCGATCGAGGTCATCGAGGGGCCGCTGATGGACGGCATGAACATCGTAGGGGACCTGTTTGGTGCAGGGAAAATGTTCCTGCCGCAGGTGGTGAAATCGGCACGCGTGATGAAGCAGGCGGTGGCGCATCTGGTGCCGTACATCGAGGCCGAGAAGGCGGCGCACGTCGCGGCTGGAGGCGAGGCGAAGCCGCGGGGAAAGGTCGTGATCGCCACGGTCAAGGGCGACGTGCACGACATCGGCAAGAACATCGTGTCGGTCGTGCTCCAGTGCAACAACTTCGAAGTGATCAACATGGGTGTGATGGTGCCGGCCGAGAAAATCCTCGCGACGGCGCGCGAGGAGAACGTCGACATGGTGGGCCTGTCGGGCCTGATCACGCCGTCGCTGGAGGAAATGCAGCACGTCGCTCGCGAGATGCAGCGCCAGGGATTCACGATGCCGCTGCTGATCGGCGGCGCTACCACCAGCCGCGTCCACACGGCCGTCAAGATCGCACCGCACTACACCAACGGTCCCGTCATCTACGTTTCCGATGCAAGCCGTTCGGTCGGCGTCTGCCAGAGCCTCGTGAGCGACGAGGCGGCGGCGCGCTATGTGGCCGAGATCAACCGCGAGTACCAGCGGGTGCGCGAGCAGCATGCGAGCAAGAAGGGGCCCGAACTGATCCCGCTCGCAGCCGCGCGTGCGAATGCAACGCGCATCGACTGGGCCGGGTACATTCCGCCGAAGCCGAAGTTCCTCGGTCGGCGCGCGTTCAGGAATTTCGATCTCGCGATGATCGCGAAGTACGTCGACTGGGGGCCGTTCTTCCAGACGTGGGACTTGCACGGGCCGTTTCCGCAGATCCTGGCGGACGACGTCGTCGGCGAACACGCGCGCCAGGTCTTTGCCGAAGGCGAGAAGATGCTCGAACGCATCGTCGCCGAGCGCTGGCTGACTGCCAATGCGGCAGTCGCCTTCTATCCGGCCAATGCGGTCGGCGATGACATCGAGGTCTATTCCGATCGCGCCGACCGCAGCGGACGGCGCGAGCTGCTGTTCACGTGGCACGGCCTGCGCCAGCAGACCCGCAAGCCGGTGCTCGACGGCGTGCCGAACCCGAACCAGGCGCTCGCCGATTTCGTCGCGCCGAAGATCATTGACGGCAAACCCACGGGCCTCAGCGATTACATCGGACTGTTCGCGGTCACGGCGGGAATAGGCGTCGACAAGCGCGAGGCGCAGTTCCTGGCACGGCACGATGACTATGGCGCGATCATGCTGAAGGCGATCGCCGACCGCCTGGCCGAAGCCTTCGCCGAGCTGATGCACGAACGCGTTCGGCGCGACCTGTGGGGCTACGCCGCGGGCGAGTCACTGACCAGCGAGGAGCTGATCCGTGAACGCTACCGCGGCATACGCCCGGCGCCCGGCTATCCGGCGTGTCCGGAGCATTCGGTCAAGCGATCGATGTTCGAGGCGCTGAACGCCGCGGACATCGGCATGACGCTGACCGAGAACTACGCGATGCAGCCGGCATCCTCGGTGAGCGGCTTCTACCTGGCGCATCCGCAGTCGAAGTACTTCAACGTCGGACGCATCGGACGCGATCAGCTCGAAGATCTCGCCGAGCGCAAGCGCGAGGCCGTCAGCGAGCTCGAACGGTGGCTTGCGCCTCACCTGGGCTGACGCGCGTCCGTCCAGCGGCGCACGCGATTGGCCGCAGCCTCTGAGGCGGGCGCATCGGCAAATGCAGCTCGGAGTCATCGCCGACGATCTGACAGGAGCGACCGACATTGCGGTCAACCTGCGCGCGGCCGGATGGTCGGTGGTGCAGGTCAACGGAGTGCCACGCGCCGACCTCGATGTCGGCCCAGTCGACGCGGTTGTCGTCGCACTCAAATCGCGGACCGTCCCAGCCGACGATGCTCGTGCCATGGCGCTTGCCTCGCTCGCCGAATTGCGCCGGCGCGGCGCGGAACGCATCTACTTCAAGTACTGCTCCACCTTCGACTCCACTCCACGCGGCAACATCGGGCCGGTTACCGACGCACTCGCCGATGCGCTCGGCGCCGCTCTTGTGCCGACGACGCCGGCGTATCCGCGCAACCAGCGCACGGTGTACCGCGGACACCTGTTCGTCGGTGATCTGCTCTTGTCCGACTCAGGCATGCGCACCCATCCGCTGACCCCGATGACCGACGCCAACCTGGTGCGCGTCCTGCAGGCCCAGACGGCGCGCCGGGTCGGCCTGGTTCCACTCGACTGTGTCGAGCGAGGAACCGAGGT
This sequence comes from uncultured beta proteobacterium, assembly GCA_963703945.1. Classification (GTDB taxonomy): domain Bacteria; phylum Pseudomonadota; class Gammaproteobacteria; order Burkholderiales; family Burkholderiaceae_F; genus JALORV01. Next base: position 87,370 of record CAVPGM010000005.1, read on the forward strand.
CGTCCGACAACGGCTGAAGACGCTGCGGAACGAGGGTTGCCGGCACGCACTGCTGGACGCAGTCGAGGCAAGACACATCGATGTGCTCGGCGCCGCAGTCGCCGATTTGCCGATCACCGGCGGCGGCGCCGGTCTGGCGAGCGGCATCGCTGCGCACCTGGGGTTTCGAACGTCGGTTCAATCTGCGCGACTGCGGCGAGTCGACGGGCCGCTGGTCATCCTGTCGGGCAGTTGTTCGAAGGCCACGCTGGAACAACTGGCCACACTGCCACCCGACTGGCCGGTGCGCCGGCTCGACGTCGCAGCCCTGCTCGCCGGCGACGACGAGCCGGCACAAACCTTGAACTGGGCCTCCGCGAGCGCCGGGAACCTGCCGGTGGTGATCACGGCATCGGCCGCTCCCCCTGAGCTCGCGCAGACGCAACAGCGCTTCGGCGCCGAACATGCCGCCGCAGCCGTCGAGGCGGCGTTTCGAACGATCGCCGTGGGTCTGGCCAGGAATGGCGTTCGCCGCTTCGTCGTTGCCGGCGGCGAGACATCGGGCGCGGTGGTGGCCGCGCTGGCGGATGAACTGAAGTTCCAGGCGCTCGGCATCGGCACGGAGATCGCACCGGGCGTGCCGTGGACGGTCTCGGTCGATGGCCAACCAATCGCGCTGGCGCTCAAGTCCGGCAACTTCGGCGGGGCGGACTTCTTTGCGCGCGCCGCGGCGGTGTCGCCGTGAAATTGGCGTCGGCGCTTCGACCGCTCTTCATTGCCGGTGTGTTGCTCACGACGCTGCAGGCGGCATGCACCCGCAGCGATCCCGAGAAGGAACTGCGTGCCACCGTGAACGCGATGGCGCAGGCCATCGAACAGCATCGCGTGGGCGATGCGCTCGGCTCTGTCGCGGACGATTTCACGCGCGAATCCGGCGATTTCGGCAAGGCCGACGCGCGCCGGCTGCTGACGGCAGCGATGCTGCGCAACGAACGGATCCAGCTGAGCGTCGTCGTCACCGACCTGCGCATCGAGGGCAAGCGCGCCTTCGTCAAGCTGCGCGTGATCGCCACCGGCGGCGCGGGACTGCTGCCCGAGCGCGGTCAGACCTGGGATTTCGACACGGTGTGGCGGCGCGAGCAGGGTGGCTGGAGCGTTTACAACGCCGAGTGGCGCGAAGGGCTCTGAAGCACCCGCAGCGCGTCCGATGCTGGCGCTGAGGTGACACCGACAAACGTTAGGCCGTTGGCTATTCGCGCCGAAACAGTTCGAAGTTGCCGACGCGCAACTCGAGCGATTCGATCAGCGTGGCACCCGCCAGGGCGTTCAGAGGTGAAAGCGCGTAACTGACGGGAACCGAATCGCGGAAGAACCAGCGCACGCCTTCAGTACCATCGGGGCGCAGCACGATGACATTGACGAGCCGTCGAGGTGCTCGCGTGAAGCGGCGAGCTTCGTCCCACCAGTCATACCACTCGGTCGAGTCGGTCAGGCCGCGTCGGATGACCAGGAGCTCGAACTGCACGGTGCGGCGCCCGCGTGGAGCCTCAACGATCCTCGCGGCTGGCAGCACCACCTCCACGGCGCCCGTGCGCTGCATGCCCTCGATGCCAACCGCAAAGTGAAGATTGTTGAATGGCTGTGCCGGCCGCACCGTCGGCCGGGGCCCTGCTCGGCTTGCGCGCTTAGCTGATGCGCTCGATGCCTTCATTGGCAAGTTCCAGCGTCTCGATGACGACTTCGGTCGCCGTCGCCTTCAGGGGGCTGGCCACATACTTGACTGGCCAGGCATCCGAAACAACGAAGCGCGCCTGGTCTGCGCCTGTCTCGTCCTGAACCACAATGACGACCCGACGCCGGTTGGCCACCAGTTGACCGCTCGCAACCGCCTGGTGCCACTGGAACAGTTCCAGCGCATTGGCTCCGGTGACGAGGCCGGCCTTCAGCGTGATATTCGCGAACCTGGACAGGCCGGATAGCTTGCGAACGTGAGTCGGATCCGTGCCTTCGCGGTAATCGAGCGACTCCGTCGTGGTCTCCAGACCGGAGACCTCCGCGAAGCCAGCGCGTGTCACGTTGTCGATTTCGACACGGAAGCGAAAGTTGCGTAGTGGGTCATTGCGCGCCATGGTGCAGGCCTCCGGTCAGACGGACGCCTATGCTGCCGCAGTTGGATGGGTCTGCCAAGCTGCATTCGCCGGCCGCAGGCCAGCTCACTGCAGCGCTACGGCGCCGTACAAGTTTACAAGGCGTACGGGCTTTGGCGTTCCAGATCCTGCACGTTAGCCGCCAACTCGCGCGTGCGCAGCGTCAGACGAGTGATCCGCGCCTGCAGCTCGGGGCGTTCTGCTGCCAGGCGGACCAGTTCCTGCGCCAGGAACACTCGACGGTCGGTCGGAACCTGCGGCTGGACGAGTTCGACCGTGATGCTTTGAACCGCAGCATCTGCCTGGACAAGGCCGTCCCTCGCACCTTGCAGCCGAGCCCGTGTGTCGTGTAGCTCGGCGCGGGCGTCGTAGATTTGTCTGCCGTAGTGATAACCGTCGACAAATCCGGGCTCGGTCGCTCCTGAGCACACGTTGTAATAGGGGCGGCCGTTGAGCCCGACGCGATAGCCGTTCCTTGGCTGGCAGTACTCGAGCAGACCACGCTGACGCCCTTCGGTGTACGCGACGAGGTCGGGCGTGACCTGATACTTCGCGCAGGCGGCGCGATGCGCACCGATCCGGTCCGCCGGCAGCCCGTGCAGACCGTCCTCATAGCCGATCGTGCGCCAATCGGCTGTCCGGCACTCGTCCTTGCCCAAGCCGCCTGCACAACCCGCGAGAAGCGCGGCCGCAAGCACGCCGGTGACACAGGCGAGAGTCGTCGTCCTGGCGGAGGGTAGGCTCATGGTGCCTGCCATTTTGGACATCAGCGTCCTCGAGCGAAGCTGCAAAATGCAGCGGGAAGACGGGCAGAATCCCGGCATGAGGGACAGTCGTGGAGAATTGCCGAGCCTGCAGCCTCTTTCTTCCATGGAAATCCGACTCGACGACTTGTCCGGCCCCGAGATACGGGCGTTGCTGGAAGAGCACCTGCGGAGCATGCACAGCATCTCGCCGCCCGAGAGTGTTCACGCTTTGGATCTCGACGGCCTTCGCAAGCCGAACATTTCCTTCTGGACCGTCTGGACCGGCAATCAGCTGCTTGGGTGCGGTGCCCTCAAGGAGATCACTTCGGAACACGGCGAGGTGAAATCGATGCGCACGACCAGTGTGCATCGTCGAACCGGAGTGGCGCGCGCGATGCTCGCATACATCATTGAAGAGGCCCGAAAGCGCCGTTACTCGAGGCTCAGCCTGGAAACGGGCTCGCCGAATGCGTTTGAGCCGGCACGCAAGCTATATGAGAGTTTTGGCTTCAGCTACTGCTCGCCGTTCGAGGGCTACGTTGAAGATCCGAACAGCGTCTTCATGACGAAGCACCTCTAGCGACGAGAACGAAGCAGCGCTTCATCTCATCCGTTCGGCTGCGTGTGCCTGATTGGCCGCATCGTTCCGCCCAATCGCTCGAGATCGGGTGCCATTCGCAGTTGTTTCCGCATTTCAGGGGATTGCGTCGCGACACGCCGTCGAGCATCCGACAGTGAAGGGCATTTGCTCTTCTTTTAACCGTATCAAGACAATCGGTTTGTCAACTACTCTGAGTTCACCGCGTTTGCTCGTTGTTGACCCACGGGTCAAGGAGGTCAGATGAACGCGCCCACCGAATTGTTTACGGCATTCCGCGAATCCTTCGTCAGCGCACTGGACGAAGAGATGGGGCTGGAAGACTTCCTGCAGTACTGCAAGGGCGACCGCATGGCGTACGCAAGTGCGCACGAATGCGTGCTTGAAGCGATCGGCAAGCCCAGGCTCGTCAACACCGCCGATGACGCGCGCCTTTCGCGCATCTTCCAGAACCGCGTCATCCAGGCCTGGGACGCGTTTGCCGACTTCCACGGCATGGAAGAGACGCTGATGTCGCTGTACGCCTACTTCCTGCACGCAGCACAGGGCCTCGAGGAGCGCAAGCAGGTGCTGTATCTGCTTGGCCCGGTTGGAGGTGGCAAGTCATCGCTGGCGGAGAAGATCAAGTCTCTGTGCGAAGCGTTCCCGATCTATACGCTGAAAGACTCGGAGTCGGGCAGGGTGTCGCCGCTGCTCGAGTCGCCGCTCGGACTGTTTCCCCGCGACAAGTTCGGCGCGCAGATGGAAGACCGCTACGGCATTCCGCGCCGCGCGCTGACCGGCATCGCCAGCCCGTGGGCGCTGAAGCGCCTGCGCGAATTCAAAGGTGACCTGTCCAGGTTCAAGGTCGTGCGCCTCATGCCATCGGTGCTGAACCAGGTCGGCATCGTCAAGACCGAGCCTGGCGACGAAAACACTCAGGACATCTCGTCGCTGGTCGGCAAGGTCGACCTGCGCATGCTCGAGCAGTTCGCGCAGGACGATCCTGATGCATACAGCTACTCGGGCGCGCTGTGCCTGGGTTCGGCGCGCTGCGTGGAATTCGTCGAGATGTTCAAGGCGCCGCTGAAGGTGCTCAATCCGATCCTGACGGCCACCCAGGAAGGCAACTTCAAGGGCACCGAAGCGCTGCCAGCGCTGCCGTTCAACGGCTTCATCATGGCGCACTCGAACGAGGCCGAGTGGCTGAAGTTCCGCAACAACAAGGACAACGAGGCTTTCATCGACCGCGTGTACCTGGTCAAGGTGCCCTACTGCCTGCGCGTCGACGAAGAGGTGCGGATCTACGAGAAGATGCTCAACGCCTCGACGCTTTCGGAAGCGCCGTGCGCGCCGCAGACGCTGCGGACGCTGGCCGAGTTCACCGTGCTCTCGCGCCTGGCGGTGCCGGAGAACTCGTCCGTCTTCAGCAAGCTGCGCTCGTACAACGGCGAGACTCTCAAGGATGTGGATCCGCGCAGCAAGAGCGTGAAGGAGTATCGCGACGACGCCGGCATGCAGGAGGGATTTTCCGGCCTGTCAACTCGCTGGGCGTTCAAGACGATCTCGGCTGCATTCAATCGCGACCCCAGCGAGATCGCCGCCGACCCGGTCAACCTGCTGGTCGTGCTCGAGGATCGTCTGGCGAAGGAAGACATCCAGGAGGAATACAAACGCCGCCTGCGCGGGCACATCAAGGAATGGATCGTGCCGCGGTTCGCCGAGTTCCTCGAGAAGGAACTGCAGATGTCGTACCTGGATGCGTACGGCGAATACGGGCAGAACCTGTTCGACCGCTACGTGACCTACGCCGACAAATGGCTGCTCGACGAAGACTGGCGCGATCCGGACACCGGCATGCAGTACTCGCGCGACGCGCTGAACGGTGAGCTGGAGAAGATCGAGAAGCCGGCCGGCATCAGCAACCCGAAGGACTTCCGCAACGAGGTCGTCAACTTCGTGCTGCGGGCGCGCGCGCACGGCAAGAATCCGCACTGGACCAGCTACGAGAAGCTGCGAGTGGTGATCGAAAAGCGGATGTTCAGCAAGACCGAGGACATCCTGCCGATCATTTCGTTCGAGGCCAAGGGCTCGCAGGAGATGGAAGAGCGCCACAAGAGCTTCGTCAACCGGATGGCCGCGCGTGGCTATACCGAAAAGCAGGTGCGGCGCCTGGTCGACTGGTACATGCACTTCAAGAAATCGACACAGTCGTGAAGACGTAGCCGCCGCGAGGACTCTGTGTCCGATTCCTCCGCTTCGAGCCGTTTCATGCGCGTCGTCGATCGGCGCTCTGACCCGCCGGGGCGCAGCGCGGTCAACCGCGAACGCTTCATCCGTCGCTTCAAGGACGAGATCAAGCGTGCGGTCGACGAAGAGATCGACAAGCGCGGTATCGCCGACGTCGGCAAGGGCAGCAGGATCTCGATCCCCGGCCGCGGGCTGAAAGAGCCGCATCTGCAGCACGACCACAAGACCGGCAGCCGCGACTTCGTGCTGCCGGGCAACCACGAATATGTACCGGGCGATACGATCGATCGGCCCGGCGGCGGAGAAGCCGCCGGTCAGGGCAATGAGCCGGGCGAAGGCGAGAGCCGCGACAACTTCGGTTTCGTGCTGTCACGCGACGAATTCCTGCGACTGTTCTTCGACGATCTCGAACTGCCGAACCTGGAACGCACTCGGCTCGGCGATGTGACGTACATCCACACGCGTCGCGCAGGTTATGCGCGTGACGGTGTGTTGGCCAACCTTTCACCGGCGCTGACGATGCGTATGTCGATTGCGCGCCGCATTGCGTTACGCGGCGGCATCGCGCGGCTGCTCGATGAACTGACGCGCGAGATCGAGGAGCTGGGGCCGTTCGAGATCGAGCGGCGCGCCGAGCTCGAGGAAGAAATCGCGCAACTGCGCGCGCGCCGCGAACAGCTGCCGTTCCTGGAAGTGATCGACCGCCGGTTCCGCGCGCGCCAGCCCGTCGCGGCGCCCGCGACGCGTGCGGTCATGCTGTGCCTGATGGACGTTTCCGGCTCGATGGACGAGCGCAAGAAAGACCTGGCCAAGCGGTTCTTCGCGTTGCTGTATCTGTTCCTCGAACGCAAGTACGGCGCGGTCGAGGTCGTCTTCATCCGCCACACCGAGACCGCGCAGGAGGTCGACGAGAAGACCTTCTTCCACGATCCGCAGTCCGGCGGCACGCTGGTGATGCCGGCACTGCAACTGTCGCGCAAGGTGATCGACACGCGCTTCGCCGGCCCGGACTGGAACATCTACATCGCGCAGGCCTCCGACGGCGATTGCGGGGAAGAGGATGCGCAGCGCTGCGTCGGCTATCTGCAGACCGAGATTCTGCCGCGCGTGCGGTACTTCGCCTACATCGACGTTCCATCGAGCAGTCCTGGTGGATGGTTCAACCGGCCGTCGGACCTGTGGCAATGCTACGAGACGATTGCGGACGACGGATTCGCCAAGCGCAAGGTTCACGACCGGCGCGATATCTGGCCCGTCTTCCGCGAACTGTTCGCGCGCAGGGAGGCAACCGCATGAACACGCCGATCCTTTCCGGCCCAGCACCGCTCGCACGAAGCGGCAAGGCAGATCAATGAATCCCTGGGATCAGGCCGAATTGCCTGCGCCTGCGCGGCTGCGCGCTCGCGTCGCGCCCGATCGGCCGTGGCCGAGGCTGGTATCACGGCCCGTGGTACCGATGCCCACGCCGGGAACGAAGCGCATGGCGGCGCCGATCGCAACGGGTACGGAATGGACCGTGCCGCTGCTGGAGCGCTTCGATGTCGCACTTGCGACGCATGCACGGCGCCTGCAGCTCGACACCTATCCGATCCAGTACGAGGTGATCACCGCGGCACAGATGATCGACCTGTGTTCAACGGTGGGCATGCCGGTGCACTACCCGCACTGGAGCTTCGGCAAGCAATTGCTCGGTCAGGAACACTCGTACAAAAAAGGGATGAGCGGGCTGGCGTATGAGATCGTCATCAACACCAGTCCGTCGCTGGTGTACCTGATGGAAACCAACACGCTGCCGTTGCAGGTGCTGGTCATGGCCCATGCTGCCTACGGCCACAACGCATTTTTCAAGAGCAACTATCTGTTCCGCCAATTCACGCAGGCCGACGGCATCCTCGATTACCTGACGTTCGCCCGCAATTTCATCCTTGACTGCGAACAGCGGCACGGCTGGCGAGAAGTCGAGCGCGTGCTCGACTGTTGCCACGCACTGGCACCCTACGGCGTGGATCGCTACAAGAAGCCGGCGCGGTTGTCGGTGAGCCGAGAGCGCGAGCGCCTGGCCGAGCGGTTGCGCTTTGCGCAGCATCACTACAACCCTGACGTCGCCTATCTGTACGAGGGCGCCGAGGCCAAGCCCGACCCCGGACCGGAATCCTTCGATCCTCAGGAGAACCTGCTTTACTTCATCGAGAAGCGCGCGCCGAAACTCGCCCCGTGGCAGCGCGAGCTCGTGCGCATCGTGCGCAAGATCTCGCAGTACTTCTATCCGCAACGGCTGACCAAGGTCGCCAACGAGGGCGCCGCGACCTTCTGGCACTACACGCTACTGCACGAGCTGTATGACCACGGCCAGGTGGACGATGGCTTCATGCTGGAGTGGCTGTCGAATCACAGCGATGTCGTCACTCAGCCGTCCTTCGACGCGGAAAACTTTCGCGGCATCAACCCCTATGCGCTGGGATTCTCGATCTATCGCGACATCCGTCGCATCTGCGAGCAGCCCACCCGCGAGGATCGCGAATGGTTCCCGCGCCTGGCGGCGACCGATTGGGTCGAGGCGGTGCACTTTGCGATGGCCAACTTCAAGGACGAAAGCCTGATCGAGCAATATCTCTCGCCCAAGGTGATGCGCGACCTGCGGCTGTTCATGCTCGCCGACGACGAGAACGACCGCAGCAAGTACGCCGTGAGTGCCATTCACAACGAGCAGGGTTATACGCGGGTGCGCCAGGGGCTCGCCGCCCAGTACCGGCCCGAGGCACACACGCCGCCACTGGCGATCACACGATATTCGGCTGACGGCGACCGTGCCCTGTTGCTGCAGCATCGTGTCGAGCGGGGCCGGCTGCTCGAAGCCGACGCCGCGACCGAAGTCCTCGGCTATATCAAGGAGCTGTGGCAGTTCGATGTTGTCCTGGAGGAAGTCGACGACAGCGATACCCGGTTGAAGATTCACCGGACGTAGTCGACGCGGGATGGATGGGTGATGAGACCGGACCCGACGCGGTCCGACCACCTTGATTCCGCCAATGAGCTGTCAGGCCGGATGTCCCCGCGGCTTTCTCACAGAGAACTCGAGCGATGCGCGGGCCCAGCGCTGGCGGTCGCGGCGGGGAAATTCGCGCATCTGCTGGAGCACCCATTCGGCGCGTTCACGCTCCGGCGCGCCCAGCGCGAACTGGGACGCGTGTGCCGAGTGTGGATTGCGCAGGATGCCGGCGAGCCACGCCGCTTCGATCGGCGTCAGCGCGGCAGGCGCCTTGTTGAAGTACGCACGCGCAGCCGCTCGCGCGCCGCACAGACCCGGCCCCCAGTCGACAGTGTTCAGATAGAGTTCGAGGATGCGGGCCTTGCCCAGCGTCCGCTCCATTTCGATGGCGTACAAGAGCTCGCGCAGCTTGCGGGCCACTGTCTTCTCTCCGCCGGTAAAAAGCGTGCGTGCCAGCTGCTGAGTCAGCGTGCTCGCTCCGCGCTTCGGCTGCTCTGCGCCGAATTCGTAAAGCAGCGCGGTAATTTCATCGGTGTCGAAGCCGGCGTGGTCGCGAAAGCGCTGATCCTCGGCGGCGATCACAGCCGCCGGCAAGTACGGTCCCTGTCGATCGAGCGGTGTCCAGGCTGACTCGCCATCGCCGGTGACGACGCTGCGAACGTCGCCTCCGGCCTGACGACACGACATCGCAAACGGCCCGAACTGCAGCACTTCGGTGCCGAGTCCACTGACTTCGAGTCCCGACACCTCAAACGCCACGGCGCCACGGCCGGCGGGCAGATCGAGTTCGCCGTGCGCCTGCAACTCGCCTTCGATGCGCGCGCGGCGCGCTTCGGGGACGATGGTGGACAGTGCGCGATACAGGCTCGCGACCTCGGTCCGCGGTAACTTCCAGTCGAGCCTGACCTGCTCGGCGGCGAGCTGGGCAGTGTATTCAATGCGCACACCGTCTGCGACCATCCAGCCCTGGATGTGTGCGCCGGACCGCTCAGCAAAGATCTCGACCCGATCCAGCGTCAGCGCAGCGGGCGCGATATCGGGCTGGTGCACACGGCAGGGAGCGCAGGCGATAGTGAGCGCTCGGCCATCGCGGCCGAATGCGATGCGGCCCACCGGGCTTTCAATCGTGTGTCCGGCGAGCAGATGTGCGACGCCGGGCGCGGTCGCCAGCCGGATCAGTCCGGGCACGTTGAGCCGCACCGATCGACCGGCCACGCGGAATTCGGTGGTCCAGGCGCCCGACGCCGTGGCCAGCACGCCGTTCGAAAGCACGGCGACGCTGGCCGCGCCCGCCAGGCCGACAAGTGCGATCGATGCCGCACCAGCGCCGGTCAACACGAAGCGCCTCAGCCGGTTCACCGCGCCTCCGCTTTCGCCTCGACGGTCGTCATTGCCAGCCACGGGCCGCCGCCATACTGCGCCGACCAGAACCACGCCGAAGTGTCTGTCCACGAGTTTCCTTCACTGTCGCGAATGCGTTCGCACACGTGCAGCCGGACGCCATCGCGAACGGCCGCGAAGCAGTTCCACTGCACGCCTTCATCGTCGACGACCGGGCGGGGCCGATCGATCGTGTATCCCAGTGCGCGGAAGCAATCGGTCGCCGGGTGCAGCTGGCGGGTCGGCCGATTCACCTGTCGCAGCACGAGCGTGCGCCGTCCGTCGGTGAAGCGCGCGATGGCGCCAGGAAAGCGTCGCGCGAATCGCTGTTCGAGCTCCGAGAGCGGCAGTTGGGTCAGCGGCTGGTCGCGGAAATGCGTGGGCCAGTCGACGCGTTGGTCCGCATCGACCGCTTCTGCATGCTCCGGCTGCGTGGCGCGTCCGAATCCCGGCCAGCGGGTAAGCGGAGCAACCAGCGGCAGCAGGCCCGCGACCAGCAGGGCGCCGACGTAAAAGGTCCTGACATTCATCGGGATCTCCAGGCAATGAAGAGCGCCAGTGGGACGATGGCGCCGCAAAAGGCGAGCAGGCCGATCGCTTCGTGCGCTCCCGTCGGCCAATGGACCAGGCCGGCTTCGGGGAAGAAGAGCGCCATGTTGCGAGCGATGTTGGCGACCAGAACCAGCGTCGCTGCGACGAGGCCGTTGACGAGCGTTCGCCTCGCATCGGCGCGCTGCAGATACGACAGCACGGCCGCGGTGTAGCTGCCGAGCCAGAGCATGCCGATGCCTGCGCACGGCGCGTCGATCAGCACGGTGCTGCCCTGGTAGGTGATCGAGGCACCAGCGGCGGTCGCGTCGAGTCCGCCGATGGAGAGCAGCAGCGCGCTTGCCTGAGCGACCAGCAGTCGCAGCGGAAAGCCGAAATAGAACTGCAGCGATGCGACGAGCGGCAGCGCGAGTATCAGGAGCAGCAGCAACGGCGTCGCCGGCCGGCGCAACGCATGCACGAGGTAGGCGGCCAGCGCCAGCATCGCCAGCGCCGCGGCGGCAAGGTCCGGTAGGGCGAGCTCGGCCGCCGCGGCGACCACGGCGAGGGAGGCGGCCACGACCAGCGCCGAGCGCGACGGCAGATCGAACAGCGCGCGTTCGCGCAGCAGCAGAAGACCGACGGTCAGAACGGCCAGCACGCCCCACGGCTCATCGGACCCGTCGACCGTGCGGCGGGCCATGTAGATCCAGTGCGGCCAGAGCGCCGCCAGCAGTGCCGCCGGCATCCACCATTCGCGCGGCGCGGCGATCCACGGCCAGCCGCTGCGCGTGCGCTGTGCAGGCGTCGCGGGTCCCGTCGCAACGAGCACGCCGAACAAGCGGCGACGGCATCGTTCGGCCGATGCGGGCGTTCAACTCAGTGCGCACGCCCAACCCCACCGGCCCGACGCCGACGCAGCCACCACATGAGCCCGCCCGCGGCCAATGCCATCGACACGAATTCCGGCTCGGGCGTGCTCGGCACCTCCCCGACAGCCAGTTCGCTGACGCCCTGCGGCAGCGGTTGAGGCTGGTCCACGCTGCGCTGTTCGCCGCCAGCATTGCGAACGACGCGGTCGACGGCGACGAACGACGTGTAGTCGGTGAGCAGGCCGTATTTCAGCCCAAGGGCGGTGATCTGCGGCGCCGCGGCCGCATCGTTCACGAGCTTCTGGTCGTCTGTCAGTGTCGCGATGCGGCTGCGCGCCCACAGCAGCGCGAGCGCGCTGGTGTCGTGTTCCGCGAGCCGCGCGGCGGCGATGTCGATCGACCGCATGAACGGGCCGCTGGCGGTCTGGCCTTCGATCTCGAGAACGCCAGCCGGCGCGCCGCGGAACTTGCCGCTGATAACGAGCGGTCGCTGCGCGAACAGGTCCGGCACCTGCGGCGGATCGATGTCATACGCGTCAAAGCCGCGGAAGCGGACGCGGACATGGCTGAGCACCGGAGCCTCGATGTACGCGCGGAAGCGGTCGGCCTCGACGGCTGCCTGCTTCGGGTCGAGCACGACGAAGGCTTCGCCGCGACCGGCGCGTGCCAGCCCCTCGATCAGATATCGGTTGACCGACGAGCCGATGCCGAAGGCGAACACGTTGGCCTCGCCGAGGCGGGCACGCACCAGTTCCATCGCCTCCTTTTCGATCGACACGTAGCCGTCGGTGATGACGACGAAGCTGCGCGCGCGGTCCGCATCGGTCGGCAGCGCGAGCGCGGCGCGCAGCGCGGCCAGCAGTTCGGTCGAACCACTGCCCCGTTGCGCGTTGATGAAACGCAGCGCAGCGTCGACGTTTTCCCGCGAGGCGGGCATCGAGCGCGGCGCCAGCATCGAATGGCCGCCGGAGAACGGAATGATGTTGAAGGTGTCGGTCGGCCGCAGGTTCGTGACCAGTCCACGCAGCAGTGACTTCGCCGTCTCGAGGGGGAAGCCGTGCATCGAACCCGACACGTCGACGACGAACACCACGTCGCGCGGCACGATCGCGCTCGACGGCACCCGCGCCGGGGGCTCGACCATCGCCAGGAAGAAATTCTCGTCCTTGCCTTCATGCACCAGGACGCCGGAGGCGATCTCGGCTCCGGCCAGCCGGTACTCGACGACCACGTCGCGGTCGCCGTTGTCGGCGGCAGCGCCGAGTGAAGCGCGCGCGCTGCGGCTGCCGACCCCTTCGACGCTGAACCGATGGGTGGGCGAACTCAGCTCCTGAACCGGCACCGGGCCATTGATGTCGATGGCGAGTGCGAAGGCGGACTTCGGCAGCACGCCCGCGCGCAGCGTCGGCTGCGCGATCCAGGATTCCGGCCGGTGGCTTTCGCGACCCGGAGCGCCGTTGTAGCGCGGGCCGACGACCGTCGGATATACGAACCGGTACACGCCTGCCGTCGGCACCACCGTTTCGCTGTAACGCAGATCCACCGCGATCTCGTCGCCGGGCATCACGTTCGCGATCGACATCTGGAAGACATTCGGCCGCTGCTGTTCGAGCAGCGAAGCGCTCTTGCCCTCCCGCTTCGCTCCTTCGTATTCGATGCGAGCCGCCTGCTTCTCGCGGATCTGCGCCTGCACGACGCGGTCGCCGACGCGCAGCGTCATCGCCGAGACCGCGGCGCGCGTCGAAGCCGGAAACACGTAGCGCGCCTCGATCGGCCGGCTGCCTTCGTTGCGGTAGCGCTGAACGACGCGGACATCGGCGATCACGCCGCTTACGGCAACGGCAACTTCTGTCGCCTTGAGCGGAAGCGCGTTGACCTCGGCCTCGCCGTCGACAACAAAGTGGGGCGACTGCGTGTGGTCCGGGCGATCCGGAAGTGGGGCTCCAAGCGCCGGGAACCAAAGCGCCGCCGCGGCAAGCACGGTGAGCGCGCTGCGCAGAAATTCGCGCGCATTCATCGAGCAGCTCCGTGCGCAAGGACGCGGTTGCCGGACGCCGCATTGGTGATCGCCGGCGTTGCAGGCACCGTCGTCCAGGTGACCTGGTTGCTGTTGACGACTTCCAGTTCGACCGATCCCGCCAGCAGCGCCTCGGGCTCGATGTCCAGCGGGACGACGAATGCCGCCGACCGTCCGCTGATGCGGCCGAGTTCGATCCGCGCGGTTTCGCCGCTCGCGGGCCGCAGCGTCAGCACCGCGTGACCGTCCGAGTCGTGCGGCGGAATGAGTACGAGGGCGATGCCGCCTTCGGGCTGCACGAGCAGCAGTGACTGCGCCGGCATCGGCACCGCGGTCGGTGGCAGCGCGAACCGGTACGCACCGGCGTATCGCTCGAGCGTGTCGATCGTTTCGACGGTGATCGTCGTGTCTCCTCCGGGCGGCAGTTGCAGCAGGTCGGCGAGCATTTCATCGATCGTCGCCTGCAGTTGTCCGTCGCCCGGACCTTCGTCCCCGCCGCCGCAGCCGCCGTCGTTGGCGCCCAGCAGATCGACGGTGCGGCCGTCGCGGCTGAAGGCGAGTCGCTCGGTGCGCTCGTCGTCGAGCGGCAGATAAGTCGCGAGGTTCACCGTGTCGGCGGTGCCGTTGCGCACGGTCTGGGTGACGCGGATGTCTGCCAGTGTTCCCAGCAGGTGAACCTCGAGAGCCGAGTGCAGCGCATGCAGCTGTTGCGCATCGGCCGTCTCGTTCGCGCGCGGCTGCGCCTGAACGACCGGCGTCACGAGCTTCTGCGTCTCGCCCGCGCCCGCCGTCTGAGGCGCCGTGAAGAGCAGCGCGATAAGTTCGACAGCGACGGTCGCACCGTCGCGGACAAGCTGGAAGGCGGACATCGTGTTCTCCGGTGACTCCCCGCCTCGGCGGGTATGGGCGAACGATCCGCGCCGCCGACGAAGCGGTCGCGAAGCACGCGTGTGCACCGTGTGAAAAGCGCGTGAAGATGCCGATCGGCTTACGCCGAACAAACAGGCGTCAAGACTTCGGCTTGGGCAATACGAGGGTCGCCAGTGCGCCGCCGTCGGGCTGATTCGCAAGGCGCGCGCTGCCGCCGTGCAGCGTCGCCACTTCGCGCACGAAGGCGAGCCCGAGTCCGGTGCCCTTACGACCGGTGTCCGGCCGCGGCAGTGAGAAGAATTTCTCGAACACTCGCTGCTGCGCAAACGGCGGCAGGCCGGGGCCGTGATCGCGCACGGTCAGTTCGATTCGTCCACCGCGCGGCTGTGCGTCGACGGTGACGCTGGCGTCGCGCGGCGAGAACTCGATCGCATTGAGGACGAGGTTGGCCAACGCGCGCTGAAGAAGGAAGCGATCGCCCGAAACGTTCAGGGCCGGATCGACGTCGATGAAGAGATCCACGTGACGCTGCGTGGCGACCGGCGTCATCTCGTCGCGCACCGCATCGGCGATCTGGGCCAGCAACACGGTGTCGTACTGTTGCAGCGCCCGCCGGCGCTCGAGCCCGGACAGTTCGAGCATGCGATCCACCAGGTCCTGCGCACGGCGTACCTGCTCCTCGACATTGCCGACGAAGCGGATCCGTGCATCCTCGGGCAGTGGTTCGCGCAGCAGCTCCGCAGCGCCGCGGATCGCCGCCAGCGGGCTTTTTATCTCGTGCGTCAGGGCGGCGACATACTCGTCGACGTAGCTCTTGCCGGCCAGCGCATCGCGCATGTCGAGAAACGCCGCGCGCAGCGACTGCAGCAGCGGACGCGCTTCGCCGGGACGTGTCCGCAGCGCCTGCCACACGTCGCTAAGCAGCCCGAACGGCCGCACGAGCCACACGGTCACCATCAGCAGCAGCAGAGCAAATGCGGCCACCGCGATCACGCCGACGATCACCAGCTTCTCGCGCGCGTTGGCGATGAACGGTGCGAACGAGGCGATCGGCTTGCCGACGCCGATCATGCCCACGATCTGGTCGTCCGCATCGCGTGTCACGCGTTCGCGGATGGCCGCGCCCACATACATGACTGCGGACGCGGGGTCGTTCGGATCCGTGAGCGTGGTTCGGGCGCCATACTGCCCGGCGAGCGTGCGGCCGACATCGCGCCAGGCGCGGTAGTCGCGGCCGACATCGCGTCCCGCCGAATCGAACAGCACGATGCCGTTGGCATCCGTCACATAGACATGCAGATCGACGCGCGTCCGTTCGACATTGAAGATACGGGCATTGAGCGGGCGCGTGACGAGCTGCTGCAGCGTGCGTTCGAGTTCCTCGGTCTGGATCACGCCGCTGTAGGCCTGGCGTTCGAGCAGCGTCGCCAGGAGGTTGGCCGTGTCGACCAGTGCGTCCTCGGCCGACTCGCGATAGCGCGGGTCGAGGTCGAGGCTGACCCGGTAAAGCAGGAACACCACCGCCGCGATGTAGACCGCGACCACACCGAGGAAGATGCGCGAACGCTTGGACATCTGCGCGCCGCCAGGCCCTGCTCAGGCGAGGTTTTCGCGCAGCGAGTAGCCGAGGCCGCGATGCGTCGAGATCGGGTCGACATCGCCGTCGATCTCGCGCAGCTTCGCCCGCAGTGCCTTGACATGGGCGTCGACGGTGCGGTCGAACGCCGAGGCGGGATCGTCCCAGGCGCGCTGCATCAACTCGTCGCGCGAATACACGCGACCCGGGCGCTCGATCAACACCTTGAGCAAACGGTACTCGGTACGGGAAAGATCGAGCGGGCGGCCGCGAAAGCGGATCGTCTTCTTCTCGTCGTCGACCGCGAACGCACCGGCGGCCGGCGCCGGCGGTGCAGCCGCAGTGCGTTGCACGCGACGCAGTACGGTACGGACGCGAGCCGCCAGCTCACGCGGAGAAAACGGCTTGGCCATGTAGTCGTCGGCTCCGAGTTCGAGCCCGACCACCCGGTCGATCTCGCTCGACCGTGCCGTGAGGAAAATGGCCGGCAGCGACGCATCGACCTTCTGAAGCTGCTTGAACAGATCAAAGCCGTTCATGTCCGGCAGCCCGACGTCGAGCACGGCCAGCGCGATTTCGCCCCGCCGCGCGGCCACCAGCGCGTCGGCTGCGGTGCCGCACCAGTGCGGTTCGAATCCATCGGTGGCGAGGGCGTAGACGATGGTGTCGGCGATCGCGGGCTCGTCCTCCACCACGAGGATGCGCGGCTTCATGGCGTGGCCGCGGCTTCGAGCGGCAGCGTGGTCTGCAGTTCGCGGCCGGCAATCATCGTGCGATTGCGGCCGCCTTTTTTCGCGGCAAGCAGTGCGCGATCGGCCCGCTGGATCAGCTCGGTGTGGGTCTCATGTCCTTCCCACGTCGCGATGCCGGCGGAAAAAGTCTGTCGATCGGGCACCAGCGGACGCAGCCGTTCGACCAGCTGCGCCGCCTGGTCGGCGTTGCAGGATGGCAGCACCAGTGTGAACTCCTCGCCACCGTAGCGCGCGAGCAGGTCGGTCGGCCGCATCTGCTTCAGCCAGGCCTGCGCGGCACCACGCAGCAGCGCGTCGCCCGCGGCATGCCCGCGCCGATCGTTGTAGCGCTTGAAGTGATCGAGATCCATCATCACGACGGTCAGCGGCTGGCCGCTGCGCAGCGCTCGCGCGAATTCGGGTATCAGCGATCCGTCCAACGTGCGGCGGTTCGCGATGCCGGTCAACGCATCCTCCTGCGCGAGGTGAGACATCCGGTCGAGCAGGCGCGTGTTCGCGCGCAGCGTGCGCACCGTCAGGCCGATCAGCAAGAGGGCGAGCAACAGGGTCAGGGCGCTGAAGGCAATCAGGCCGGTGCGCGCGGCGTCGTTGAGGTCCTCGGCATGCCGCGCCACCGCGGTGGCGCGCGCATTGGCGTCGGTGACGAGCCGGGTGAGCGCATGTTCGAGTTCGTCGAATTGCGTGTAGGAGGCCAGGACCGCCGCGCGAGTGCCCGCCGATTCGATCCCGCGCGCGGCCGCCGGCAGCTGCTCGAAGCGCTGCAGTGTCGATTGCAGCTGTGCGAGCTGTGACCGACGTTCGACCGGCAGTTCGAGCTCCGCAAGGCGCGCCAGCCGCTCGCGCAGCTCGCCCGCCGTGCGCGCAAGTTCCGCCAATTCGGGGAGCGGCACGTTACTGTTCGGCCCGCCCAGCAGTTCGCGAGCATTGCGCGCCTGCCAAGCGCGCAGATCGGCACTCGCCTGCTGCGCTTCGATCGCCGACTGCGACAAGGCAAGCGCCGCGGCGTAGCGCTGATGGGCCTCATGGTCGAACGACATCGCGCGCAGTGCAAGCACGACCCCACCCACCATCAGGGCGGCGGCGAACAATCCGATCCAGAGCTGCCGGACCGGTCCGAGAGAGGCATTGCGCAGACGCTGATACACGATGATGGGAGCGAGCCGCCCGATTCCCCCTATTGTGGCAACACCCGCGCGGCACGCCCGATCAAATTCCCCAGGTGACGTCGACCTTGCGGCGTTCGGCAGCACGCAGCATTTCGATCAGCGGAAAGGCGCGCTGTCCCAGGGTGATGGGCTGCGCGGTATCGGTGGCCTCGGCGCGTCGGTCGGCCTGCTCGGCAGCGGCCGCGGCGGCTTTGGCATTGGCCTTTTCCTGCTCAACCGCAGCGAGCAGCCGCTGCAACGCGGCCGGCACCTGTTCGGCGGTGATGACGCCGCGCGGCGCTTCTTCGCGACCGATGATTTCCAGGATGCGACGCGAGGTTTCCGCGAACATGAAGATCTCGCCGGCGGCTTTCGAGCGAAACACGACCAGAGACATGATTTTGTTTTGTGGCTGCAGAGGCTTCGCGGTTAAGCGAGCCGATTGTAGGCCGCACGCCTGTCGCGTGCGGCGGCGCAGCTGGTTCGGTCGCAGTCGTCGATGCACTCTACGGTGGCCTGCGAGTGGTGGCTATACTGGTAGCAACCGCCATAGGAGTCGAACAAGATGGGCAAGGGCGATACCCGCTCACGACGCGGCAAGATCTACAACGGCAGCTACGGCAAGCGGCGGCCGCACAGCGCGCGCAAGCCTGCCGCTCCGGCCACTGCAGCGCACCGTCCCGCCAAGACCAGGTAGTCGGCCGATTCGTCAAGGAAGCCGGGAGCGCCCGGCTCTTTTCCTTTGCGCCTGGCTGCTCGCTCGGTGAAGTCCCGGTGCCTTGCGATCGGGTGGGCAGTGGCTGCGCTGGCCGCCGGTTGCAGCGAGCGCTTCGACTGGCGCGAACACCGGTCGCCGGACGGCTACGCCGTTTCGCTGCCCGGTCGCGCACAGACCGCCGTGCGGGAGTTTGACTTCGAGGGGCATCGGCTGGCCGTTTCGATGACCTCGACCGGCATAGGCCCGGCGCTCTTCGCGGTGGGTGTGGCGCGGCTGCCCGCGGCCATGGCCGCCGACCCCGGGCAACGCGAACGAACAGTCGCCTATTTCCGTGACGGCCTGGTGCGCAACATCCAGGGGACCGTGTCCGCAGCGGGAGCCGCCCGGCTGGTGCTGCCGCCGGGAGCCGGCTCCGTCCTCTTCTCGCAGGAAGTTCAGGCGATCGGCACCAGCGGTGGTCATCCGGCCGTGCTTGCGGCCCGCTTCTTCATCATCGATGATCGGCTCTACGAGGTGATCGCGCTCGGCGGCGATGGCGGTATTCCGCCGCAGGCGCTAGACACCTTCTTCACGTCCTTCCGACCGCAGCCCTGAGAGGTATCCCATGAAGCTCGAGAATCCATCGGTCCACGCAGCGACGCTCGACCACTTCTGGATGCCGTTCACGCCCAACCGGCAGTTCAAGGCGGCGCCGCGATTGCTCGCCCGCGCGGAAGGAATGTTCTACTGGACTCCAGACGGCCGCCAGGTTCTCGATGGCACGGCCGGATTGTGGTGCGTGAACGCCGGGCACAGCCGCAAGCCCATCGTCGAGGCGGTGCAGAAACAGGCGGCGACGATGGACTACGGCCCGCCGTTCAACATGGGGCACCCTCTCGCATTCGAGGCAGCGACCGCCGTTGCTCAGGTCGCACCGGCCGGCATGCAGCGCGTCTTCTTTACCAATTCCGGATCCGAGTCGGCCGATACGGCGATCAAAATGGCGATCGCCTATCACCGCGCGCGCGGCGAGCCGAGCCGTCGCATTATCATCGGGCGCGAACGCGGCTACCACGGCGTCAATGTCGGCGGCACGATGGCGGGCGGCATCCCCGGCAACCGCAAGGCGTTTCCGGCCTTGATGGCTGGCGTCGACCACATCCGGTCGACGCACGACCTCGCGCGCAACGCGTTCTCCAAAGGCCAGCCACAACATGGCGCCGAGTTCGCAGACGAGTTCGACCGGCTGGTCGCCTTCCACGACCCGAGCAACATCGCCGCGCTGATCGTCGAGCCGATGGCTGGTTCGGCGGGTGTGCTGATTCCGCCGCGGGGCTACCTCGAAAAGCTCGCGGCCACCTGCAAGAAGCACGGCATCGTTCTGATATTCGACGAGGTGATCACCGGCTTCGGCCGCCTGGGCAGCCCGTTCGCCGCGCATTACTTCGACATCACGCCAGACCTTTTGACCTGCGCCAAGGCGATCAACAACGCCGCAGTGCCGATGGGCGCAGTGATCGCGAAAAACGAGATCTACGACACGATCGTCGACGCCGCGCCCGAGGGGCAGATTGAATTCCTGCACGGCTACACCTACTCCGCGCATCCGCTGGCCTGCGCGGCGCTGCTGGCGACCCAGCAACTCTATGTCGATGAGCAGCTGTTCGCTCGCGCGCAATCGCTGACGCCGAAGTTCGAGGCTGCCCTGCACACCCTGAGGGGCGCGCGACATGTGATCGACATCCGCAACCTCGGCCTGGTGGGCGGCATCGAGCTCGAACCGCGTGCAGGCGAGGTCGGCCGCCGTGGTCTCGAGGCGCACGTGCGCTGCTTCGAGGCCGGCGTCCTGGTGCGCTCTACCGGCGACATCCTGGCGGTGTCGCCGCCGCTGATCATCGACGAGGCACAGATCGAACGCATCGTTGAGACCATCGGGACTGCGCTCGCGCAGGTGGAGTGAATCGTGGGCAGGAACGAAACGGTCATTGCCGACATCACCCACTGGGTGAACGGCGCACGGTTCGCAGGCACGGGCAGCCGGGCCGGCGATGTCTTCAATCCGGCCACCGGCGACGTGAGCGGGCACGTCCAGCTCGGCGATCGAGAGGTAGTAGAGGCGGCGGTGCGCAGCGCTGCCGGCGCGTATCCGCGCTGGAGCGAAATGTCGGTGCTGAACCGCGCGCGCGTGATGTTTCGCTTCAAGGAACTGCTCGATCGCCATCATGATGATCTGGCCCGGCTGATCACGCGCGAGCACGGCAAGGTGTTCAGCGATGCGCGAGGCGAGGTGCAGCGCGGCCTGGAGGTCGTCGAGTTCGCGTGCGGCGCACCGCAGCTGATGAAGAGCCAGTTTTCGGACAACATCGGCGGTGGTATCGACAACTATTCGTTGCGACAGCCGCTAGGCGTGGTGGCCGGCATCACACCTTTCAACTTCCCGTGCATGGTGCCGATGTGGATGTTTCCGCTGGCGTTGGTATGCGGTAACACGTTCATCCTGAAGCCCTCGGAGCGCGATCCAAGCCCATCGCTGCTGATTGCCGAGTTGCTGAAGGAGGCCGGGTTGCCGGACGGTGCGTTCAATGTCGTGCAGGGCGACAAGGTCGCGGTCGACGCGATCCTGCAGCACCGAGGCATCGCGGCGGTGAGTTTCGTCGGCTCTACCCCGATCGCCGAATACATTCAGCAGCAGGGTGTGGCGCACGGCAAGCGGGTGCAGGCGCTCGGCGGCGCCAAGAACCACATGGTGGTGATGCCCGATGCGGATCTCGACCAGGCGGCCGATGCACTGGTCGGCGCGGCCTACGGATCGGCCGGCGAACGCTGCATGGCGATCTCGGTTGGTGTCGCGGTCGGCCATATCGCCGATGAACTGATCGAGAAGCTGAAGCCGCGCATCGCGGCACTGCGCATCAAGGACGGCATGGAAGCCGACGCCGACATGGGTCCGGTCGTTACCGGCGCGCACCGGGCCAAGATCCTGGCTTACATCGAAACGGGCATCGCCGAAGGAGCCCGGCTCGTTTGCGATGGCCGGCGTCACACGGTCGAGGGCCGCGACAACGGCTTCTTTCTCGGCGCCACGCTGTTCGACCATGCACGCGCTGACATGAAGATATACCGGGAGGAAATCTTCGGCCCGGTGCTGACGATGGTGCGCGTGCCCGATTTCGCGGCCGCGCTCGCACTCGTCAATGCGCACGAGTACGGCAATGGCGTCGCCTGCTACACCACAGACGGCGGCACCGCACGCGAGTTCGCGCGACGCGTGAACTCCGGCATGGTCGGCATCAACGTGCCGATCCCCGTGCCTATGGCGTTCCACTCGTTCGGCGGCTGGAAGCGCTCGATGTTCGGCGACCATCATGCGTACGGCGAGGAAGCCGTGCGCTTCTACACCCGCTACAAGAGCGTCATGCAGCGTTGGCCCGATCCGGCATCGAGCAAGGGACCCGAGTTCACGATGCCGGTGAACCGCTAGCGCAGGCGGGTCGGACTGTCCGGCACAGGAGCGGTTGCTGTCGACGCGCGCGGCTTCAGCCGGTGCGCGCGGCGAGGACCGGCCTCAGTTCGCCGGCCGCACGTCGCAGCAGATCGGCAGTCGTGGTCCAGTCGATACATGCATCGGTCACCGACACGCCGTATTTCAGCTGTGAGAGGTCCGCGGGAATCGGCTGGTTACCGGCCTGCAGGTTGCTTTCCAGCATCAGGCCGACGATCGAGCGGTTGCCTTCCTTGATCTGGTGCACGCAGTCCATGAACACCAGCGGCTGCAGTGACGGATCCTTCAGCGAGTTGCTGTGCGAACAGTCGACGACGATGTTCGCTGCCAAGTTCGCTTTCACGAGTGCGGCCTCGGCGAGCCGCACGCTGACCGTGTCGTAATTAGGCCGCCCGCCGCCACCGCGCAAAACCAGGTGGCCCAGCCGATTACCGCGCGTGCGCACGATCGCAGTCCGACCGTCGGGCCTGATGCCGAGGAAACTGTGCGGCGATCGTGCCGAGTGGATCGCGTTGATCGCCACCTCCAACCCGCCGTCGGTGCCATTCTTGAAGCCCACCGGAGTGGATAGTCCGCTCGCCATTTCGCGATGAGTCTGCGACTCGGTCGTGCGCGCGCCGATCGCGTACCAGCTGATCAGGTCGGCGAGGTACTGGGGCGACAACGGGTCGAGCGCCTCGCTGCCGGTGGGCAGCCCGAGCTCGGCAAATGCGAGCAGCAGCTCGCGTGCGCCACGCATTCCCTTGCCGATGTGGAATGAGTCGTCCATGTCCGGATCGTTGATGAAACCCTTCCAGCCGGTGACGGTGCGCGGCTTCTCGAAGTACACGCGCATCACCAGCAGCAGCGCATCGGCCACTTGATCGGCCAGTGCGCGCAGTCGCTGGGCGTACTCGAGCGCGGCACGCGGATCGTGGATCGAGCATGGCCCGACGACGACGAACAAGCGCGGATCCAGGCGGTCGAGGATGCGCGTCAGCTGTGCGCGACCGGTGCGCACCGTGTCGGTGCCGGTCGCGGTCAGCGGTAGCAGCGCCTTGATCTGTGCCGGCGGCGGCATGTCGTCGAGGCCGACAACGTTCAGGTTGTCAGTGACGGCTGGATCAGTCATGTGTGCGAACCGACGAACCTCCAGGATGGGGACAGGGTGGCCACGCTGTGCTGCGCCACGAGTCGGGCCGAAGAGTTCGAACGATACGCGCCGTGGCCCGTTCCCGGTGTGGACGGCGAGGTATTCGCAAGCAGCGGCACGAGGGTCATCACTTAGACTACGCGCGCTCTTCTCGATAAGGCGACGCCGACGTCCATGTCCATCCTATCGTTGCCCCGGCGCGCCGTCATCGTGGCATGCGCATGCCCGATGCTCATTGCTGGCAACGTCCGCGCGCAGTCGGCGCCGTCACAGACGACAGCCGTCGACGCCAAGAGCTCGGTCACGCCGAGACCCCGGATCGGCCTGGTACTTTCCGGCGGCGGCGCGCGTGGCGCGGCGCACATCGGTGTCCTCAAGGTGCTGGAAGAACTGCGGGTCCCGGTTGATGTCATCGCCGGCACCAGCATGGGATCGATCGTCGGTGCGTCCTACGCCACCGGCCTGACGATCCCCGAGATGGAAAAGCTGATCGGGAACATCACGACCGACAAGCTGTTCACCGACAAGCCGCCACGGGCCGACCAGTCGATGCGGCAGAAGACCGATGACGAATCGCCGTACATCATTCCAGAGCTGGGCATCGGCAAGGACGGCGTCGCCCTGCCCAAGGGTGTGGTCACCGGAGTGGCGCTCGAAGGTGAGTTGCGTCGCCTGGTTCACATTGGGTCTGCGCGCAGCTTCGACGAACTGCCGATCCCGTTCCGGGCCATCGCTACCGACATCGGCACCGGCGAAATGGTGGTGCTGAAGGAAGGCAGCGTCGTGCAGGCAATCCGCGCATCGATGTCGGTACCGGGCGCGGTGGCGCCGGTCACGATCGGCAATCGACAGTTGGTCGACGGCGGACTGGTACGCAACCTGCCGGTCGACATCGCGCGCGAGATGGGCGCTGACATCATCATCGCGGTCAACCTCGGTACGCCGCTGCTGCGGCCCGATCAGATCACGTCGGTGCTGAGCGTCACGTTTCAGATGATCAACATCCTGACCGAGCAGAACGTCAGCCGCTCGCTGAAGGAGCTGACGCCGAGCGACATCCTGATCGTGCCCGAACTCGGAGACTTTTCAGCCGGCGACTTCGACAACCTCTCCAAGGCCGTGCCGATCGGCGAAGCGGCGGCGCGCAAGGTGGCCGACCGGCTGAATGCGCTCTCATTGTCGCCCGATGAGTACGCGGCGCTGCGGAAGCGCCAAGTCGCTCCGGCGGACAAGGGAACGATCATTGTCGAGGCGATCAAGGTCGAAGGAACCAAGCGCGTCTCGACCGAGGTTGTTCTTCAGTCGCTGCAGACCCAGGTCGGCAAGCCGCTCGACCGTGACACGATCGACCTCGACATGCGACGCGTATTCGGACGCGGCGACTTCGAGAATGTCAACTATGCGATCGACGAGATCGACGGCAAGCAGACGCTGGTGGTGCTGGTCAAGGAGAAGCCGGAGCGCAACTACTTCCGCTTCGGTCTCGAGCTCGAGGCCGACCTCAGCAAGCAGTCCAACTTCAACCTGTTCGCCTCGTACCGCTCGAAATGGTTGAACAAGTGGGGAGCGGAGTGGCGCAGCGATCTCGTCCTTGGCTCCGATGTCCTGGTCGCAACCGAGCTCTACCAGCCGCTCGGGCCGCGTCAGTACTTCTTCGTCGTGCCGCGGCTGCAGTACTCGGTCACGCCTTGGTATCTGTTCGAAGACGACGTGCAGATCGCCCAGTATCGCGACTCCGCTGTGATCGCCGCGCTCGATCTGGGCGCGAACATCATCGAATACGGCGACGTCCGCGTTGGCCTGGACTACGGCTACCGCAGCTTTGAAATCCAGAGCGGCAGCCCGCTGTTCCCCGCCACGGGGCACGCAAACATCGGTGCGATCAATGCGCAGCTGAGGCTTGATCGACTCGACAGCCTCAATTTCACGCACAGCGGCTATCGGCTGTTCGGGCAGGTCTATTCGTCGCTCAACGCCCTGGGCGCGGACGACGAGTATTCATACTGGCGAGGTTTGCTGAACGGCGCGCAGACGTGGGGCCGCCACACCCTCGAAGCTCTGGTGACTGGAGGCGGAAAGATCGGCGGCAACGAAATCCCGGCCTACGACCTGTTCAACCTCGGCGGGTTTCTGTACCTGTCGGGCTTGCAGCAGCAGCAGCTGAAGACCGAGGAGTTTGTCTTCGGGCGGCTCGTTTACCGCACCAAGCTCGCCGACATCCCGCTGTTCGAAGGGATCTACGTCGGTGCCTCGGTGGAAGGCGCGCACCTGAAGCCGATCATTCCAGTGTGGCAGGGCGAGCGCGTGGACGGCTATCTGAATCTGATGGCCGGCTCGGTCTACCTCGGTATCGATTCGCCGCTGGGGCCGCTGTACGTCGGTTTCGGCTACGCCAACCGTGACAACCGCGCGATCTACCTGTTCCTCGGCCGGCCCTAGCTGTCCCGCAGCGAGCGCCGGTACTGGATCGCCTCGGCGACGTGCGCGGTCGACAGCGTGTCTTCCTCGGCCAGGTCGGCGATCGTGCGAGCCACTTTCAGCACGCGGTGGTACCCGCGTGCCGACCAGCCGAGTCGTGAACTCGCTGCATGCAGCAGTTTCTTGACCGATTCGTCGAACGCGCACACTTCCTCGAGCTCCGCGCCCTGCAAGTGGTCGTTGACGTTGCCCTGCCGCGCGATCGCGCGGTCGTACGCCTTGCGTACGCGCTCCGCAACAAAGCGAGTCGGTTCCCCGTCGGGCAGAGCGGTCAGCACCTCTTCGGGCAGCGAACTGACTTCCACACGCATGTCGATGCGGTCAAGCAGCGGTCCGGAGATTCGGTCCTGGTAGCGCGCCACCAGTTCGGGCGTGCAGCGACAGGCGATGCTGGCATGGCCGTGAAAGCCGCACGGACAGGGGTTCATTGCGCCGACCAGCTGGAAGCGCGCCGGGTAATCGACCTGACGTGCCGCACGCGACACGGTGATCTTGCCGGACTCGAGCGGCTGGCGCAGTGACTCCAGGACCCGCCGTTCGAATTCAGGCAGCTCGTCGAGGAACAGCACGCCGTGATGCGCCAGCGAGATCTCGCCCGGCATCGGCGGCGTACCGCCGCCGCACAGCGCCACCGCACTGGCGGTGTGGTGAGGCGCGCGGAAGATGCGCGTGGCCCAGCGCTGCGGAGCGAACTGTCCGACCAGGCTCAGCACCGCGGCCGACTCCAGCGCTTCGTCGGTCGTCATCGGCGGCAGGATGCCGGCGAAACGCTGCGCCAGCATGGTCTTGCCCGTGCCCGGCGGGCCGACCAGCAGCACGCTGTGTCCGCCGGCGGCCGCCACTTCGAGCGCACGCTTCGGACCGAGCTGGCCCTTGACGTCGAACAGATCCGGGTAGATCGGCGGGGTCAGGCGCACCATCGCCTGGTGCTCGACGATCGCGCGGGCGGCCGAGTCGCCGGCGTCGGCACGCAGGTGTTCGACCACCTGCAACAGCGTGCGGGCCGGAAAGATGGGTATGCCGCCGACCAGGGCAGCCTCGTCGGCGCTCTCCCAGGGTACGACGAAGCCACGACGCGGGCCGATCGTGTGCTCGGACTTCGCCACCGCGTACGCCATGGCGAGGGTGCCGCGCACCGGCCGCAGTTCGCCGGTCAAGGAGAGTTCGCCGGCGAACTCGTACTGGTCGAGTGTGCGCGTCGGAATCTGCCCGGTCGCCGCTAGGATGCCCAGCGCGATCGGCAGGTCGAACCGCCCCGACTCCTTCGGCAGTTCGGCAGGTGCGAGGCTGACCGTGATGCGCCGCGCAGGAAACTCGAAACGGCTGGTCAGCAGCGCGGCGCGCACTCGCTCACGCGCCTCGCGCACTTCGGTGTCTGGCAGACCCACGAGCGTGAACGAAGGCAGCCCGTTGGACAGGTGTACTTCGGCCGTGACCTGCGGCGCGTACATACCGGACAGGCCGCGGGTTCGGACGAGAGCGATCGACATGTAGGCTGCGCAGCGAGCGGGCCATTCTATCGGCGAGGACGATGCAGTCGTCGGCAGGATCGTTCGAATACACGCGGCTTTTCTGGTCGAGGCGGAGATCGCCCGCCGGCACCGAGCGCCGAATTGGCGGGCTTTGACCCGATATTCGGTTGGGCTTCCGGGTCGAGTCGTGTCACGATTGCAGTCCTGTCATCCTTCCGGCACCCGGTGTGACGTGCCGTCTATCGCCCCGTGTCGTCGCTGCTATTCGGTCTCGGCTTGCTGGTCGTCCTGGTAGGGCTCTACCTATGGGCGCGTCGCCGTGCCGACACCATCCGCCGGCAGGCTGCACAGCGCGAACAGACGGCGATGGCGATGGTGCTGGGAGGCAAGGCGCCCGATGAGAAAGGGCGCAAGCCGGCGCCCGAACCGGTCGAAGAGATCGACCACGCGGCGCTGATCCGCAAGGCGCACGGTGAGGCCGCCGAGCAGGACGAGGCCAGCAAGGATTTGCCGCCGATCGAATACGACCGCCACCGGCCCGGCGAGGCGCGCGAAATGACGCCCGCCGAAGCGGCAGCCGCCGGGCTCGACCCGATTGAAGAGCTGATCTCGCAGATCATGGTCGACGGCTCCGGCCGGCCCGCGGTCACGCGGCCGGCGCCGCCGCCCGCCCCGGAACCGAAACGACAACGGGCCGCTGTACGCGCCGCGGCGCGCGAAGCCACGCCAATGCTCGACTCGATGGCCCCGTCGGTGCCGCTGCGCGAACTGGTGCTGGCGTGGTACGAGTCGCGCGGATACCGACAGGTGCCGGCGTCACCGGCAGTCTGGCCGATCGAGTTGGTGCTGCGCCATCGCGACGACCCGGCGCGCGCCTACGCGTTTGTCGTGCAGAGCGACAACGTTTCCGTCGACCGCATCACGGCGCTGATCGAGCAGGCACGCGAGATCGGCATGCTGCGGGTGGCGGTGATCGCCGAGGCTGGCTACGAGCGCGGCGCGAAGGAAATCGCGCGTCGACGCAATGTCCGGCTCATCGATCGTCCGACGATGGAAGCCGAACTGTCCGATCTGCAGCTGGAAACCGCCGCCAAGATCATCGCGGTGGCACGCAAGCGCGCGTCACCCGAAGCGTCGGCTGCCTAGGCGGCTGTCGCGATCCGCACCGGCACGCGGCGCTCACCGAAGCGCCCTGCGGTTCTGTCGTAATGCCCCGGCAGCGAATGTCCGCATCGTCGGCATTGACCGTGTTCATCCAGCCTGTAGGCACTGATCCGGTAGCCGTCGCGAACCACGGCGTGCGCCCCGCACTGCGGGCACAGCGTGGTCGCGCCCTCGATGTCCCGGACGTTGCCCGTGTAAACGTGCCGCAGCCCGGCCGCGCGCGCGATGCCGCGCGCCCGGGTCAGAGTCGCTGGCGGTGTCGCAGGCACATCGCGCAGCTTCCAGTCAGGGTGAAACGCGGTGAAATGTAGCGGCACGTCGCACCCCAGTTCGGCCGCGACCCACTCCGCCAGTGCGCTGATCTCGCCATCGCTGTCGTTGTGGCCGGGGATCAGCAGGGTCGTGATCTCCGTCCAGCAATCGGTCTCGTGCACCAGATAGCGCAGGGTGTCGAGCACCGGCGCCAGGTGCGCTCCGGTCAGGCGGAAATAGAACTCCTCGGTGAATGCCTTGAGGTCGACGTTCGCGGCATCCATCGCGGCGAAGAATTCGACGCGCGGAGCCGCATGGATGTAGCCCGCGGTGACAGCGACGGTGGCCAGTCCTGCAGCACGACAGGCCGCTGCGGTATCGATCGCATACTCGGCGAAGATCACCGGATCGTTGTAGGTGAAGGCCACGCTGCGGCAGCCGGCCGCCTGCGCGGCAGCGGCGATGTCGTGCGGGCTGGCGAGGTCCATCAGGCGATCCTGGTCGCGGCTCTTGGAGATGTCCCAGTTCTGACAGAACTTGCAGGCGAGGTTGCATCCCGCCGTGCCGAAGGACAGGACCGAGCTTCCCGGATAGAAGTGATTCAACGGTTTCTTCTCGATCGGGTCGATGCAGAATCCGGACGACCGACCATAGGTCGTCAGCACCATCGCATCATCGAGCCTCGCACGGACGAAGCACTGTCCCCGCTGACCCTCATGCAGCCTGCATTCGCGCGGGCACAGGTCGCACTGGACACGACCATCATCGAGCCGATGCCACCAGCGCCCCGGACTCGTCTGCTCACGCGCCAGGTCGATCATGTTTCGCTCCAGCTTTGCGTGCGATAGCGCGCAATCCTGGTTTCGTCCGGCCACGCCGTGGCCGGCAGCCCGGCCTTCACCTTCAGCTGACGCACGAAGTCACGCGGCGTGGCGACCTGCCGCCACACCTGGGGCAGAAAAGTTGCGTGCTGTTCGCCGGCTTTCAACGCCACTCCGTCGACGCCGGGAACGAGTGCGCTCGCCAGCTCGTCCTCGCCCGCTGCCTCGATCGGCTGGGTCGCAGTCAGCAGCGAGACCTGGATCTCGAGGCCATCGAGCTCTGCACGCGACAGGGGCGCGAAGCGCGGATCCTTGAATGCAGCCGCGCGGGCGGAGTTGCGCAATTCCTCCCCGAGAGGGCCATCGGGTTCGATCGCTCCCACGCAACCGCGCAGCTCACCCCGGAGGCGCAGGGTGACGAAGCAGCCGATGCGGCGAGCGAGCACGGGATCGTCCGACTGCGTGGCTGCGGCCGGCCCGAACTCGGATTCGATTGCATGGCGGGCCCGCGCGAGCAGCAGTCGCCCGGGCTTCGGATCGGAAAACGCCACAGATGCGTAGCCGACCACCCGCGAGCGGTCGCCCGCCGTATCGCCCGAATTGCGCAGGTCGAGCAAAGAGGGCACGAGCGACCGGCTGCGGGCCACCCGCAGCAGTCCGTTGATCGGAGCCGCGCCGCACGCTTCGCCCGGATCGAGATCCGGTCCGAAGCGCAGCACCGAATCGATCGTGCGGGCGTCGGTCGACCGCGCCATGTCGTACGGCAGGTAGTGCGACAGGTCGGAGCTCGCGATGATCAGCGTCTGATCACCGTCCCATAGGTGCTCCAGCGTGCGCGCCACTTCGTCGGTAGTCGCGTCGCCGACGAGCAGGGGAACCAGTGTGAAATTGCGCAGAGCGCGCTGCAGGAAGGGCAGTTGTACTTCGAGCGCGTGCTCCTCGGCGTGCGCCGGAGCGCTGACAGTGATCCACGGCAGGGTGCTCAACTGCCCGACGCTGTCGGCGTCGATGCGCACGGCGCCCAGCGGAGTCTCGAAGACGTCTGCGGCGGGCAATGCGATGCCTCGTACCGCACGACGATGCGCGGGACCGATCAGCACCACGCGCCTGATCGAGTCCGCGTGCGCCAGCAGCAAACGATAGGCTGCCGCGGCGATCGGGCCTGAGTAGCGGTAGCCCGCGTGCGGAACGATCAGTGCCTTGGGCGGCAGCACCAGCCGCGCGGGCTCGGCCTGCAGCAGCCGGTCGACCGTGTCACGCAGCGTGTCGGCCGCGCCCGGATAAAAGGCCCCGGCGACCGCGGCCGGCCGGATTTCCGAAGTTGTCGAATGAAGCATGCGGCCTCCTGCTGCCGCCTGATCCATCATCGTACGGCAGGTGGCGCCTCTCTGCTGGAGCGCTGCCGCCGCGTTCAGCCGGGCCGCCGCTCGAGTTCGGCGAGACGCCGCTCGAGCTCGTCGATCCGGCTGCGCGCATGCGCCAATACCTTGACCTGCGTGTCGAATTCCTCGCGTGTCACCAGCTCAAGGCGCGCGAACTGCTGGCTGAGCAACGCTTTGACGTTCTTCTGCAGATCGGCTGCAGGCGTCTGCTGCATCAGCGCGGTCAACCGCGCCTGCAGCTCGTCAATGAATGAGGTCCTGTCCATGCGACGGCGGCGGTTTCCTGCGTTGGACAAACCAGTTTATCAGCGCCCTCTGCCGGCCCCTCCTCGGGCGTAAGTCAGCCCGGTGTGCTGTCGCGCGATCCAAGTTGGGTCGGCGACGCACTGAAATTGAGCATGCGGCCAGCTTCCGCTCTGATTTCGCACCTCGACGGGTCGTTTGTGGCGTCGCCGCAAGTGGCATGCATGTTGCGTTGAGGTCACCCGAACCTTGTTCCACTCCTGCCCCTGAAAGGAAGAAACACATGAAGAACGCGCTCACGGCAGCAGCTGTCGCTGCTGTCTGCTCATCGCCCCTCGCGGTGCACGCCCAGGCTGCGGCTGCGAAGCCAGAGCCCGAGTACACCTTCACCGGCAACATCACGATCGCCAGCGACTACCGGTTCCGCGGTTACACGCAGACCGACTATCAGCCGGCGATTCAGGGCGGCATCGACTTCGCCCACAAGTCGGGCTTCTATCTCGGCAACTGGAACTCGAACGTCTCTTCGGGCATCTTCAACGGTTCGCCGATCGAGATGGACTTCTACGGCGGCTGGAAGAAGACCTTCGACGGCGGGTTCGGCCTTGACCTCGGCGTCATCTACTACTACTACCCGGGCACCGGCGAGTACGGCCCGTACGAGGCGAAGAACTTCGAGGGGTACGTCGGCGGCTCTTTCGGCCCGCTGTCGGTCAAGTACTCCTACGCCTTCACCAACTTCTTCGGCCTCGAAGCGCCGGGTTACGACACCAAGGGCTCGCAGTATGTCGATATCAGCGGAACCTTTCCGCTGGCCGACGGCTTCGCCATCGTCGCGCACGCCGGCTGGCAGTTCGTCAAGAACTGGGAAAACATCAACACCACGCTGAACAAGGACAACGTGTGGGACTACAAGCTGGGCGGCACGTGGGACATCAAGGGCTCGGGCTGGGTCGTGGGCGCCTTCTGGGTCGGCACCAGCGAGAAGGATTTCTTCCTGACCGCCGAAAACCCGCCGAGCGGCGCTGGCAAGAGCGGCTTCCTGGCGACGCTTAGCAAGACGTTCTGAGACTGGAAAGCACACACATGAAACTCATCTCCGCCATCATCAAGCCGTTCAAGCTTGACGAGGTGCGTGAGGCCCTGAGCGGCGTGGGCGTTCAGGGCATCACGGTCACCGAGGTCAAGGGCTTCGGACGCCAGAAGGGCCACACGGAGCTGTATCGCGGCGCCGAATACGTGGTCGACTTCCTCCCCAAAGTGAAGATCGAAGCGGCCGTGGCCGACGATATCGTCGAGCGTGCGATCGAGGCCATCGAAGGCTCGGCGCGCACCGGCAAGATCGGCGACGGCAAGATCTTCGTCTATGACCTCGAGCAGGTCGTCCGCATCCGAACCGGCGAGACCGGCAAGGATGCTCTTTAACTCGACCTGTTGAGGAGCCAACCATGAAGAAATTCTTGTTGATTTGGGCGGCGGCGCTGGCGCTGCTCGGACTGTCCGCTGCTCCTGCTCGGGCGGCCGACGCACTGCCGGTTGCCATCACGTTTGAGCTTGATAAGGCCGACTTGTCTGAGGCCGCTCTGAAATCCATCGCTGCGGCCGCGGAGCAGGCCAAGTCTGCGGCGGGCAGTCGGATCCTCGTGTCGGGGTTTACAGACACGTCGGGGAGCGCTGCACATAACGACGAACTCGCCAAGAAGCGGGCGATTGCCGTGCGCGATGCGCTGGTCAAGGGCGGGCTGGCGGCAGAACAGATCCTCCTCGTCAAGCCTTCGGCGCGGATGCAAGAGGGCGACCCGGCAAAGGCGCGTCACGTGGAGTTGTCGCTGCTTGCGGTGGGTGCCGCCGCTCCTGCCGTGGATGCATTGCTGGTAATTGAGGTGGCGGCGCCGGCCGCGCCCGCGGCGGCTCCGACGCCGAACAAGGGCGACGTCGCGTGGATGCTTACCTCCACGGCGCTCGTGCTGCTGATGTCGGTGCCGGCACTCGCGCTCTTCTACGGCGGGCTGGTTCGCTCGAAGAACATGCTGTCGGTGCTGATGCAGGTGTTCGTGACGTTCTCGCTGGTCGTCGTGCTCTGGTTCATCTATGGCTACAGCCTGGCGTTCACCGAGGGCAATGCCTACTTCGGCGGACTCAGTCGGCTTTTCATGAGCGGTGCGGTCGATGCCGGCAAGGGCGAGTTCGCCAACGCGGCGACATTCAGCAAGGGCGTGGTGATTCCCGAACTGCTGTTCGCGGCGTTCCAGGCGACGTTCGCTGCAATTACCTGCTGTCTGCTGCTCGGCGCGCTGGTCGAGCGCATCAAGTTCAGTGCGGTGCTGCTGTTCACCGTGATCTGGTTCACCTTCTCCTATGCGCCGATCGCGCACATGGTGTGGTTCTGGGCCGGCCCCGACGCCTACACCAAGCCTGAAGTCGTCGATCAGGTGAACGCTACGGCAGGACTGATCTGGCAGTGGGGCGCGCTCGACTTTGCCGGCGGCACGGTGGTGCACATCAACTCCGGTGTCGCTGGTCTGGTCGGGGCCTATCTGATCGGCAAGCGCATCGGTTACGGCAGGGAATCGATGGCACCGCACAGCCTGACGATGACGATGCTTGGTGCCTCGCTGCTGTGGTTCGGCTGGTTCGGTTTCAACGCGGGCTCCGCGCTCGAAGCCAACAATTCGGCAGTGCTGGCCTTCATCAACACGTTCCTGGCCACCGCCTGTGCCGTGCTGGCGTGGACCTTCGCCGAATGGATGGTGAAGGGCAAGCCGTCCATGCTCGGCGCTGCGTCCGGCGCCGTGGCCGGCCTGGTCGCGATCACGCCCGCCGCCGGCAACGTCGGCATCCTCGGTGCGTTTGTTATCGGCACGGCCGCGGGACTGATCTGCCTTTGGGGAGTGAACGGTCTGAAGAAGCTGATCGGCGCCGACGACGCGCTGGACGTGTTCGGCATACACGCGGTAGGCGGCGTTCTGGGTGCGCTGTTGACGGGTGTCTTCAATGCCCCATCGTTGGGTGGCCCGGGGTTCGTGACCGACTGGGTGACCGCCGCCACCGGGTACAGCAGCATCGGCGCGCAGCTGTGGGTGCAGTTCAAGGCCGTGCTGGTCACGATCGTCTGGACCGGAGTCGTTTCGTTCATCGGCTTCAAGATCGTCGACATGGTCGTCGGGCTGCGCACGACCGAAGAGGAAGAACGCGAAGGCCTGGATACGACGTACCACGGCGAGTCCGCGTACAAGATGTGAGGAATTGATACTTTGGCCCGGGCGGCGGTTCCCGGGCTCCGTCGGGCCAGCGAGAAGGCGGCCCGAAGGATCGGCAGGTTGTGTCTCCCTAGCTCGCCGGGCCGCAGCGCGGCCCAATCGTGGCGAACTTTTCCGGGCACCTCAGGGTGCCCGCTTCTTTTGGCGGCGTCCGCCGGCTCTCCCGTGCGAGCCATGGAACCCCGCGCGCCGGCGGTAAACTCGCTGTCCCAACGACCCTGCGCGGTGGTTCGGCTGTTCGGCCGCGCAAGAAGCGAGCGTGCCGTGTCGCATCCCGCCGTACCCCGCCTGGCCACCGCCGATGCCGGCCCGCCGCTGGCGCTCGAACAGAAGATCGTCGATGAAATGCCGGCGATCGAGCGCTGGTTCCGGCTGCAGTGGCAGGACCACACTCCACCGTTCTATGGCTCGGTCGACCTGAGGAATGCCGGCTACAAGCTGGCTCCGGTCGACATGAACCTGTTTCCCGGGGGCTTCAACAACCTGTCCGAGGACATGCTGCCGTGCGCGGTGCAGGCCGCGCAGGTTGCGATCGAGCGCCAGTGCCCGGACGCCCGCCACCTGGTGCTGGTGCCCGAACGACAT
Organism: uncultured beta proteobacterium; assembly: GCA_963703945.1. Lineage (GTDB taxonomy): Bacteria > Pseudomonadota > Gammaproteobacteria > Burkholderiales > Burkholderiaceae_F > JALORV01. Next base: position 122,186 of record CAVPGM010000005.1, read on the forward strand.
ACGCGCAACCTGTTTTACCTGGCCAATGTCGCACGCCTGGTCCGCATCCTGCGCCAGACCGGCCTCGAGGTGCGGATCGGGTCTCTGGCGGCCGACCTCAAGGAACCCAGCCGCATCGAACTACCGAGCGGCGATGTGCTGACCATGGAACCCCTGATCCGCCAGGGTGACAAGGTCGGCGTTGCGGACTTCATTCCGTGCGCCGTTCTGCTCAACAACGACCTGTCGGCCGGCATTCCGCCGATCTTGCTTGGAATCGAGGACCAGGTTCTGGTTCCACCGTTGCAGGCCGGCTGGGCGGTGCGGCGTAAGTCGAATCACTTTGCGGCCTACGACGTCGTGGCCGCCGAGTTCGCCCAGCTGATCAACGTCGATCCGTGGTTGATCAATCCGGCCTTCGGCCGATGCGGCGAAGTTAACTTCCACGAGCGCGCTGGCGAGGAATGCCTCGCCAGCAACATCGACTTCGTGCTCGGCAAGATGCGAGAGAAGTACCGCGAGCACGGCATCACCGATACGCCGTACGTCGTCGTCAAGGCCGACGCGGGCACCTATGGCATGGGTGTGATGACCGTGAAGGATGCCTCGGAGGTGCGCGGGCTGAATCGCAAGCAGCGCAACAAGATGTCGGTCGTCAAGGAAGGCCTCGAGGTGCACGAGGTCATCATCCAGGAGGGCGTGCCGACGATCGAGGCGGTCGAGAATGCAGCCGCCGAGCCGGTCGTTTACATGATCGACCGCTATGTCGTCGGCGGCTTCTATCGCGTGCACACCGAGCGCGCGCGCGACGAGAACCTCAACGCGCCCGGCATGCACTTCGTGCCGCTTGCCTTTGCCGGCAGCTGCAATCTTCCGGATTGCCGCGGCTCGGCGGTGGGGAGCGCGGCCAATCGCTTCTACGCCTACGGTGTGATCGCCCGGCTCGCGCTGCTCGCGGCCGCGGTCGAGCTCGAACGCACCGCGAATCGCGTGCCTGCGGCGGTCGCCGCACCGGTCGCCGTCGCCGTCGCCGGCTGAGCGGCCGACGGTGGCCACCATGGCGCTGTCGCTGCTGTTCGTGGTCGACCCGCTCGACAGTCTGAAGGCCTACAAGGACACCAGCGTGGCGATGATGCGCGAGGCTTCCCGACGCGGCCACGCAGTGCTCGCCTGCACTCCGCAGGAACTCGCCGTCGACCGCGGACTGGTGATCGCCCATGCGCACCGTCTGCGGCTCACCGCCGACAATGCCGCGTGGTACGTCGATCAGGGGGCGCAGGACCAAGACCTGACACCATTTGACGCCGTGGTGATGCGCAAGGACCCGCCGTTCGATGTCGAGTTTCTCAACGCGACGCTGCTGCTTTCGCGCGCGGCCGCCCTCGGTGCGCGTATCGTCAATGACCCGCAGGCACTGCGCGACCACAACGAGAAGCTGTCGGTGCTCGAGTTTCCGCAATTCACCGTGCCGACCCTGGTGACGCGTTCGGCCGACCGTATCCGCGCGTTCTGGGCCGACCACGCCGACATCATCGTCAAGCCGCTCGACGGCATGGGCGGGACCGGTGTGTTCCGCCTGCAGCCCGGCGATCCGAACGCCGGCTCGATACTGGAAACCGTCACCGCACACGGCGAACGCACCGCGATGGCGCAGCGTTTCATTCCGGCCATTCGTGACGGTGACAAACGTGTGCTGGTCATCGATGGCGAACCGGTTCCATACTGCCTGGCCCGCGTTCCCAAGCCCGGAGAAACGCGCGGCAACCTAGCGGCCGGCGGTATTGGGCGTGCGCAAGCGCTAACGGCACGCGACCGCGAGATCGCGCAAGTGGTGGGTCAGGCTCTGCTGCCGCGCGGGCTGCGACTGCTGGGACTCGATGTCATCGGCGATTACCTGACCGAGATCAACGTCACCAGTCCGACATGCTTCGTCGAGATTACCGAGCAGACGGGCTGCAACGTCGCCGGCCTGTTCATCGACGCAGTCGAGAGGGGAACGGCATGACCGTGTCTTCCTGCCGTCGCAAAGTCCCATGACCGGAATCCTGATCATCGCCCACGCACCGCTCGCCAGCGCGCTCGAGCACTGCGTCGAACACGTATACAGCTGCGAACCGGACCTGGCGCGCGCCAACCTGCGAGTGCTCGATGTCGAGCCGGGTGTGGAAGTCGAGACGCTGCTCGAGACGGCAGGGCAGCGGCTGGCCGAGGTCGACCACGGCGACGGAGTCCTGGTCATGACCGATGCATTCGGCGCGACCCCCGGCAACATCGCCGCTCGGCTCGCCGTTCCCGGACGCGTGGCGGTGATTGCGGGAGTCAATCTGCCGATGCTGCTGCGTGCGGTCTGCTATCGCGGGGGATCACTGGCCGAAGTGGCGGAAAAGGCGCTGGCCGGAGGCCAGCAGGGGATGGTGCAGATGGCCGCGACGCCAGTGCAGAACCAGGGTTACAAGCCGCAGGGCGATGATCACCAGAGACTTCACCATCAGCAATAAGCTCGGGCTGCACGCGCGGCCCTCGGCGCAGATCACGCAGGCCGCCAGTCGTTACTCTGCCGAAGTATGGATTTCGAAGAACGGACGTCGGGTGAACGCGAAGTCGATCATGGGAGTGATGATGCTGGCCGCCGGGCAGGGCAGCGTGCTGACGGTCGAGGCTGAGGGACCCGACGAGGCGCAGGCAGTCGATGCCGTCGGCGAACTGATCGTCTCAGGGTTCGGCGAGATGGACTAGGCGATGGAAGCCCGCGAAAGCACGATGCTGAAAGGCAGCGGAGTGGCGCGCGGCATCGCGATCGGCCACGCGCATCTGCTCGCGCCCTCGGAACTCGAGGTGCGTCAGGTCACCATCGAGCGGCGCGACGTGGTGCACGAGATCGCCCGGCTGACGCGCGCGTTCTCGGCCGTGCGCGATGAACTCGAAGGCCTGAAGCGCGGCATCACGCCCGACGCACCGAGCGAGGTGCGCGCCTTCCTCGACCTGCACCGTCTGATCCTCGACGACACGCTGCTCTCCGAGGCGCCGCGTGACCTGATACGCACGCGGCTGATCAACGCCGAATGGGCGCTCACCATCCAGCTGGAGGAAGTGTGCCGGCAGTTCGACGCGATCGACGACGAGTACCTGAGCGAGCGCTCGGCCGACGTCCGCCAGGTGGTCGAGCGCGTGCTGAACGCCCTGTCGGAAGGGACACCGACGCGCGTGGCGCTGCCGAAGAGGCTTGCCGCCGGTGAACGGCTGGTGCTGGTCGCGCGTGATCTCGCACCCGCGGATGTGCTGCACCTGAAGGATCGCGCCGATATCGACCTGGCCGGATTCGTCACCGAAATGGGCGGAGTCACCTCGCACACCGCCATCCTCGCGCGCAGCCTCGGTCTGCCTGCAGTGGTCGGCGTCGATCGCGCGCGAGAAGCGATCTTCGAGGGCGATCTGATCGTCATCGACGCGGACGCCGATCTGCTGGTCGTCAACCCGACCGAGGAGGAACTGCACGAGTTCCGGCGACGCTCGCGCGTTGAGGCCGAGCATCGTTCGCAACTGCGCAAACTGCGGGGCAAGCTGTCGCGAACGCGCGACGGCATCGCGATCGACCTGCTGGCCAACATCGAACTGCCCGAAGATGCGCGCGACGCGCTCGAGGCCGGCGCCGACGGGATCGGCCTGTTCCGGTCGGAGTTCCTGTTCATGGACCGCGACGAGCTGCCAACCGAGGATGAACAGTTCGAGGCCTATGCGAAGGTCGCGCGCGTGATGAAGGGCAAGCCGGTGGTAATCCGCACGCTCGACATCGGGGCCGACAAGGTCCTGAACGAAGCCGCGCGCGAGACGCTCGGCATGGGCCGCGGTGCGCCGCGACCCGAGTCGAACCCGGCGCTCGGCCTGCGTGCGATCCGCTACTGCCTCGCCTACCCGGAACTGTTCCTGACGCAGCTGAGGGCGATCCTGCGGTCGTCCGAGGTCGGCACCGTGCGTATCCTGATCCCGATGCTCGCGCACGTGCACGAGATCGAGCAGGCGGCCGGATTCGTGGCGCGCGCCAAGGAACAGCTGAGGGACCGCAAACTCAAGTACGACGGACGCATCCAGCTGGGCGGCATGGTCGAAGTCCCCGCCGCGGCCCTTTCCCTGCCCCAATTCGTGCAACGACTCAAGTTCCTGTCGATCGGCACCAACGACCTGATTCAGTACACGCTGGCGATCGACCGCTCCGACAGTGCGGTCGCCCACCTTTACGACCAGATGCACCCAGCCGTGCTGCGCCTGATCGCGCAGACGATAGCCGTGGGCGCCAAGGCCCGCGTGCCGGTCTCGGTGTGCGGCGAACTGGCCGGAGACATAGAGATGACGCCACTGCTGCTCGGCATGGGGCTGCGGCAGTTCTCGATGCACCCCTCACAGATCCTGCCGTTGAAGGAGCGGCTGTTCGAGCTCTCGTTCAAGGACAGCGGACGCTTTGCGGCGCGCATCCTGCGCATCTCGGATCCGGTCAAGATTCGCCGCCTGCTGCGCGAGGAACTCGAGGGCGGACCGGGTTCCGCACCGGCGGGAACAAAAAAAAGCCCGGCACTGGCCGGGCTCTGATTGCATGGCGCGCCGACGCGCCGTCGCCTAGTTCAGATCCTTGTCCTTCCAGACCTTGGTGCCTGCGGCAGCGACGCCGACCTGCAGCCCGGCCTTGGTCAGCTGGTAGAACTTGCCGCCGGTGAAAGCCCCCGCGCTGCCGCCCGCGGACTGCGTGCCCGTTCCCGCGCCGGCCGCCGCGGTGGCCGCCGCATCCCAGCCCTTGTCGATGAACTGCTGGATGCTGGCCTGGTCTTTGAAGATGAACAGATAGCGCGTGTCTGACGCGCCGATCTGCAGCCCAGCGCTCGCTTGCGCAAGTTCCATGAACGTGTTCGTCTTCGTCACGGAGTCATGCGCGACACCTTTGCCTCCGGCGCCGCCGAACACGAAGCTGAGGCCGTAGGTCGTGAAGACCGCGTAGCCCGGGGCCTTCTCGACTTCCCCCTTGATCTTGGGGTCTGCCTTGTAGAAGTCGGCGAGCGTCGTCTGTGCTGCCTTCAGCACTTCGTCCTGCTTGGCCTTGTCGGCGGCGGTTGCCGACGACAGACCGAATGCAACCAGCGCAACGCCGGTGGTCAGCCATTTCAGCAATTTCATGTGGGTTTCCTTTCCCTTGCCTGACTCATATCCAGTGCCGACCCACGCGGGCCGGCTAGCCTAGTTCAGATCTTTGTCTTTCCAGACCTTGATACCCGAGGCCGCGGCCCCGATCTGCAGCCCGGCCTTGGTCAGCGTGTACATCTCTCCGCCGGTGAACGCGCCCTGCGTGTTGCCGGCCGACGACTTGCCGGTACCGGCCGAGCCGCCTCCCGACAGTGTGGCATCCCATCCGCTGTCGATGAACTTCTGCATCTCGGCCGGGGAATTGAAGATGAACAGGTAGCGTGCCTGCGATGCACCGAGCTCCATTCCTGCGCTCGCCTCGGCGAGATGCATGAACGTGTTCTTCTTGGTCGCCTTGTCGTACACGACGCCCTTGCCGCCGGCACCACCGACCAGGAAATTCAGGCCGTAGGTGGTGAAGACTGCATAGCCCGGAGCCTTCTCGACCAGCCCCTTGACCTTGGGGTCGGCCTTGTAGAAATCATTCAAAGAGGTCTGGGCCGCTGCCAGAACCTGGTCCTGCTTGGCCTTGTCTGCGGCGCCTGCCGAAGACAGACCGAATGCGATCAGAGCCACGCTGGTGGCCAGCCATTTCAACATCTTCATTTGCTTTTTCCTTTCCCCTGCCGGACTCATATCGAGTGCCAGCTCACGCGAGCCAGCTGACGATCCGAGCGGTGAGTTTACCCCGGCACGATTTGCCGCCGTTTGACATGCGCCGGTGCTGACCCTACCCTTTGCGCTTCGCGCCGATTTGCCGACTCGCTTGCGGGCGCGTGAGGGCTACCCCTCCAAAATCCGCTAAAGAGGTCAGGTCAGTAACTTTTGACCCGAGCCGGCGCCGCGCCCCTCGGGTTTTTTGTTGCCGTGCCTCTGGAAACCAGCCCGCGATCGGTCGGAGTCGTCACTGCTCAGTCTCTGCGCTTCGACGAGCCGCTGGCGCTCGCCAACGGTGCATCGATCGCCGGCTACCAGCTTGTCATCGAGACCTACGGCCGACTCAACGCCGATCGCAGCAACGCGGTGCTGATCTGCCATGCACTGAATGCCTCGCACCACGTTGCCGGCAGGTACGCCGACGATCCAGACGCGATCGGCTGGTGGGACAACATGATCGGTCCGGGCAAGCCGGTCGATACCGAACGCTTCTTCGTGGTCGGCGTCAACAATCTCGGCTCGTGCTTCGGATCGACCGGTCCGATGTCGATCGACCCGTCGACCGGAACGCCGTACGGTGCACGCTTCCCGGTGGTGACGGTCGAAGACTGGGTGCACGCGCAGGCGCGCGTGGCCGATCAACTGGGAATCGAGCGCTGGGCTGCGGTCATGGGCGGATCGCTCGGCGGCATGCAGGCATTGTCATGGGCGATTCAGTACCCGCATCGGATCCGCCACTGCGTGGCGATCGCGGCCGCGCCCAAGCTATCGGCGCAGAACATCGCGTTCAACGAGGTGGCGCGCACCGCGATCCGCTCCGATCCAGATTTCCACGGCGGTGATTACTACTCGCACCACGTCGTCCCGCGGCGTGGACTGCGCGTGGCACGCATGATCGGGCACATCACCTATCTGTCCGGGGCCGACATGACGGAGAAGTTCGGCCGCTCGATGCGAACGGAGAACTACCAGTTCCACTACGACGTCGAGTTCGAGATCGAAAGCTACCTGCGCTACCAGGGCGACAAGTTCTCGGAATACTTCGACGCCAATACCTACCTGTTGATCACGCGCGCGCTCGACTACTTCGACCCGGCACGCCACACCGGCGGCCACCTCGCAAAGGCGCTGGCTCCGGCGAACTGCAAGTTCCTGGTCGTGAGTTTCACGACCGACTGGCGTTTCCCTCCGGAGCGGTCGCGCGAGATCGTCGAGGCGCTGGTACAGAACGGCCGGGACCTGTCGTACGCGGAGATCGACGCGCCGCACGGCCACGACGCCTTTCTGCTTGAGGATCCGCGTTATCACCGCGTCGTGCGTGCGTACTTCGACAACATCGCACAGGAGCCGGCGTCGTGACGCTACGCTTCGATCTCGCCCAGATTGCGCAATGGGTCGAACCCGGCAGTCGTGTGCTCGACCTCGGCTGTGGCGATGGCGCGCTGCTCGCCCACCTGCGCGACGCACAGTCGTGCCATGGCTACGGCGTCGAGATCGACGACGATCTCGTCGCGCGTTGCGTGAAGGCCGGCATCAACGTGATCCAGCAGAACCTGGATGCCGGCCTCAGGATGTTCTCCGACAGCATGTTCGACACCGTCGTGTTGTCGCAGACCCTGCAGGCCGTACACAACGCCGAAGGCATCTTGCGCGAGATGGCGCGCGTCGCGCGCCAGGGCGTCGTGAGCTTCCCAAATTTCGGTCACTGGCGGCATGTGGTTGCGCTGCTGGCCGGTCGCATGCCGGTCACGAAACAGATCCCATACCAGTGGTACGACACGCCGAACATCCATCTGTGCACGCTGAAGGATTTCGAGATCCTGGCGGCGCGGGTCGGTCTGGTGATCACCGGCCGGGCAGTGCTGGCCGACGGCCGGCCGGTACACATCGCGCCCGCCTTGCGGGCAACGGTAGCGGTCTACCGCTTCGAAACGCGCTGAGCACGCGGCGAAAGGAAGTTTGATCGATACGTCATTGCGGCCGAAGCTGATCCGCAACGTCGATGAGGTTCCAGAATCGGCCGGAGAGCACACAATGAGCGTCATCAATTCAAGAGTTGTAAACATCGACGAGTTGAAGCTCGATCACTTCGTCAAGGGTGAGAAGTTCGAGGGCAACAGCGTGCGAATTGGACCTCTTCTTGGGGCGAAGGATCTGGGCTACTCCTACGATGTCGTCCCACCTGGCAAGCGCTCGTGCCCATTTCACAGCCACAGGGGCGAGGAGGAGCTGTTCTTCATTGTGAGAGGCAAGGGACTATTGCGCTATGGGAATGAGACACGGCCGATAAGGGCCGGCGACGTGATCTGTTGCCCTACTGGAGGGCCTGAAACAGCTCACCAGATCGTCAATGACTCGGATGCCGAACTTGCCTACCTCTCTATAAGCACGATGCTTCCATCCGAGGTCTGCGAATACCCGGACTCGAACAAGATCGGCGCTTTTGCGGGCGGGCTGCGCCACATGGCCCGCGCAGGGGACTCAGTCGATTATTGGACGGACGAGGATTGAGCCGACCGAACTCGGGCCGATTGCAGACGCGAAGAAGGGCAGTCAGAATCGGCTGTCGCGGATGTCCTTGGGAAACCATGCGGACAATCGATAAACCCTCTGGCATGTTCGGACGGCAAGTCTTAAGCGTGCCGGTCTCTTGCCGCCGAGGAACTTGTTCGGGCAGGCACCGGCGCACATGCTCCAAGTCGACCTTGCAGTGCAGCTGATTCTCCGCGGTCTGCGCGAGCTCGGGGCTCTCTGAGTCAGGACGGAGTCAACCGAGTGCCCTGGGCGTTCAAATCAACTGCCACCGCGACGAAAGCGCGGGAAGCGGTGAAGAACACGTCGGAAATGCGTTTTGGCGGGTTGGCGCGCCTCTTGGTCATGGCCGTCACCTGGGGCGCAGCGAACACCGCGTTTGCCTGGATCTACCCGGAGCACCGCGACATCGCAGTGGTCGCCGTTCAGGGACTCGACGCGCGAGCGCAGGGCCGAGTTCGATCGCCTTTGGCAGGAGGCGCGAGCCGGTGACCCGCAGCGCATGTGCGCGATGGGGGCCGACTCCGAGCAGGGGGTTACGCCGGCGTGCATCGACTGGGCGGCACTCTCTGGCATTGGCGGCGATCATTCCTGCTCGAGCGCGGAGATGCTCGAGACGGTTCGCCAATCGGACTGGATTCTCGTCGTTGCGGATGTGGCCGCCCAGCTCAAGGTGGATCTCGCGCGGATTCCGGTGACCGCGCCGCCGGACCAGGCCGAGCCCGCCTCCGCCGCGCATCATTGCCGACGCCCAGCGGCGCCTCGCCGACGAGGCGAGTCGCGCACAGCGCCTGAACGCGCAGCGCACCGCCGACTTGCGGATGCAGCGCGCGGACCCGCAGTACGCGAGGCGGGCGGACACCAACCTCGCCCATTTCCTTCTTCCGCGCCCCGACACCAATCTCGATCCGATCGACTATGGAATGCTGACGCTGAAGCCCGGGTCAATTCTGAATGCACTCGGCGTCTATGCCTGGTATCACATCAGCGCGATGGAGAAGGCGAGCCGGCTCGCCAACGAGCGGCTTTCGCCCGAGGAGCGGCGCGCGCTGGTGCGCGCGATGCTCTTCGACGAGGCGTTCGCGCTGCACTTTCTGGAAGACGTCTTTGCGGCCGGTCATGTCGCGGGCAGCTGGGGCGACGTGTCGCAGCGCAAGGGCACGCACGACTTCTACAACCAGAATGGGATCGAGGTGTTCACGTGGAAGGGGCGCGAAAGAACGATCGTGCTGATGGGCGATGCGCACATGCGCCCGCAGGACGCCGCGCTCGCCGCCGAATCCGTGCGCAAGAGTATCGCGCAGGTGCTCGATGCTGCCGCCGGGCGGTCCCGCGGCTACAGCATCCCGCACGCTGCGACCGCGGCGGCAAGGCCGGACGACTTCGACGTCTGCAAGAGCGTCACCTTTCCCGACCGTGGCGTTGGCCTCGGCACCGGCCGGGGGCAATACGGACCGGTTCTCGTGGAAGTGCTGCTGGACACCCCAGTGCCGGCGCTGGGTCCCGGCCTGGGCTCGCTCCCGCGCGCGCGCAGTGAGGTGGGCCCGTTCATGGGGCTCGCCGGATCGATCACCGGGCGCGCGCGTGAACGGCGGCTTCGCAGCCTCGCAGAACGAAAACGGCTTCATTGCCGGGCTCGACCTCGGGTTTCGCGTCGGTTGGGACTGGAGGGGGCGTTGGGAAACGCGGGAGACGGACTCGCCTTTTTTCAGGTCGGCTTCGCCGCCGATGGGCCCTCGACGAACAAGATCTCCGAAACCGGACTCGGAACGCTCGGAGGGAGCCTGAGCGCTGCGATCCCGGCGCGCTCGGGGCTGTCGACGCGGATCCGGCTGCCCTATTACCTCATTCCCGGCGACCTCCTGTTCCTGTCGCCGATGTACTTCTTCAACCGCGAGAAGTACACGCAGCTCGCCGTCACCGCCAGCAACGGCGGCCTCTTCGGCTGGCAGCAGGGCTGGGCCACGAGCTTCGGCCGATTCCAGTTCGTGCTGGGGCGCGAGCTCGGCGTGACCTTCTATGGGCTATGGGGCGACCCACAGCTGGTCGCGCCGCCCGCTCCCCCTGCCGCCGTCGGGCGCGTGGTCAACTTCAAGTCGACGTACTACGACCTGCCGATCCTCGAGTACCGCCCCTACCGCGCGTTCTCCGCAAACCAGAGCTCGACCGTCTTGTTCCAGCTGTTCGCCGGCGCGGACGTGCCTTACGGCGAATCGGTGGTCGCTCCGATCGGCGCCCCGCCACCCAGTCTGCACACGGTCTGGTCGGTCGGCGTGCGCATGACCTTCGACTGGAGGTATTACTGGCAATGACGAAACTGGCACGGGATCCGCGATCGGCCAGCGAAGCCGAACTCCGAGACGCGCGCTCGGCACCTCGGACGCTGGGCCGAGCGAGGGCGGCTTCTGGCCTCATTGCTCATGGCGGGTGTGGCCGCGGGCTGTGCGACCCCGCCGTTGAATCCCTACTCTGTCGATACGCCACCGCTCGTCCTCGTGCCTGCCGCACAGGCGGGCGTTCATGACAAGCGGGCCCGGTTTCGCGAGATCTTCTGCGCCGTCCTTGAGGCGCGCAAGGCCGAGCTGCCCGACTATCGGCCGTGCGATGAAGCGCTTACGCGAGTAGGCGTCGAGCCTGCCGGCGCAGCCACGCCCGTCAATCTGGCGCCGTCGCGGCGGCGGCTCGTTGCGATGCTGGTGGCGGGATTCGGATACGACTGCTTTGCAAATTGGCTCGAGGCGCCCGGCACGACCACGGAGCACCTGCGCCGGCAGGGCTATGACCTCTCGCTGATCGGCGTCGAGGGCCTTTCGAGCACGACCCGCAACGCGCGGCTGATCCGCGATGCCCTGATGGCGCTGCCGGCGGAGTCCGGTCCGCCGCGCACCGTGCTCATCGGGTATTCGAAGGGTTCGAACGACATTCTCGAAGCCCTCGTGGCCTACCCGGAGCTGCGAGCGCGCGTGGCGGCGTTCGTGAGTATGGCCGGCACGATCGGAGGCTCGCCGCTCGCCAACGACTCCGACCAGGACATGGCCGAGTTGCTGACGCGCTTCCCGGGCTCCAAGTGCACTCCGGGTGACCGAGGCGCGGTGGCGAGCCTACGGCCGGAGACGCGGCAGCGGTGGCTGGCTGCGAATCCGCTGCCGAAGCAGTTGCGGTACTACTCGGTCGTCACCTTTCCGCAGCCGGAGCGGATCTCTTCGATCCTCAGGCAGGGATATGACAAGCTCGGCCGCGTCGATGCGCGCAACGACAGTCAGGCGATCTTCTACGACCAGGTGGTCCCGGGAAGCACGCTGGTCGCCTATCTCAATGCCGATCACTGGGCGGTCGCCGTGCCGATCGCGCGCACGCACACGACGATCGCGGCGACGTTGGTGACGCAGAACGCCTATCCGCGGGAAGCGCTCGCGGAATCCGTGTTGCGTTTCGTCGAGGAGGATCTCGAGATATCGCAGCGACCGGCCTCGCAAAGCTCGGCACGTCCGACGTCGGTGTCCGCCGCCGGCCCGCGTCCGTTGAAGGACCTATCTGCAAACCTGGTTTCAACGACCGACTAACTCGGACTGCTGCAAGGCGGTCGCATGCACCGGCCCGATACGGATCTCGACTACTGGGATGGCGAGCCCTGAGCCGGCCTGGCGCGCGCAGTCGGAGCGGCCGACACCCGACTGGCCAGCCACACCAGCAGGAGCACCGGGACACCGAGCGCTGCCGTCGAATAGAAGAAGGCCACATAGCCATAGGCATCGACGAAGGTGCCCGAAAAGCCGGCGACGAACTTGGGCAGCATCAGCATGACCGAGGAGAAGAGCGCGTACTGGGTCGCCGAGTACGCGACGTTGGTCAGTCCGGACAGGTAGGCGATGAAAGCGGCCGATGCGATGCCGGCCGACAGGTTGTCGGCCGATATCACGAAAATGAGGCCGGTGAGATCGTGCCCGCGCGTCGCCAGCCATGCGAACAGCAGGTTCGACGCGGCGGAAAGCACCGCGCCGATGAACAGCACGCGCGTCACGCCGATCCGCAGCGCCAGCGCACCGCCGACGAACGCGCCCAGCAGCGTCATCAGCACGCCGTACGCCTTGGAGACGGCGGCGACCTCTTCCTTGCTGTACCCCATGTCGACGTAGAACGGATTCGCCATGATGCCCATCACGACATCGGAGATCCGATACGTTGCAATCAGCGCGAGCAGCAACAGCGCGTGCCAGCGGTAGCGCCGGATGAAGTCGGCAAACGGTCCGATGACCGCGATCCTCAGCCAGGCGAGCAGCCGCGACGTCGGATCGGCCGGTGTGTAGCCGGGTGGCAATGCGGCGGACAGTTCGAGCGTCGCCGCGGGATCGGTGCGCTTCGGCTCCGGCGAGGCGAGCACCGCAAGCACGCCGATACCCATCGACCCTGCCATGGCCAGATAGGCGGTCGTCCAGCCCGCCGCGGCGGCGGTGCTGTCGGCGCCGGCAGCGCGCGCGGCGATCCACAACACACCCGCACCCGCCCAGATCATCGCCAGCCGATACCCGGTCTGATACATCGCCGCGAGCGCGCCCTGCTTCTCGACCGGGGCCGACTCGATGCGATACGCGTCGAGCGCGATATCCTGCGTGGCCGAAGCGAACGCGACGAGCAGCGCAGCCAGCGTCAGCCCGCGCAACTCCGTCAGCGGATCGCTCGCGGCCATGACGATCAGGCCGGCGATGACAACGACCTGCGACAGCAGCAACCAGGCCCGGCGGCGGCCCAGCCACCGCGTCAGCCCTGGAAGCGGAAGCCGGTCGACCAGCGGCGCCCAGGCCCACTTGAAACCGTAAGCCAGTCCGACCCACGACAGGTAGCCGATCGTCGCGCGGTCGATACCGGCCTCGCGCAGTCGGAAGGACAGGGTTCCCAATACCAGCAGCAGCGGCAGCCCGGCCGAAAATCCGAGAAACAGCATGCGTAGCGCCGCCGGCTCGGCGTAGACCCGCAGCACTGCGCGCCAGGGGCGTCGTGTCGGGGTGAGCCGCCCGGAGTTTTCAGCGAGTGATGTGGGAGGCGAGGAAGAGCCTGACATGTCTGGAACGCAGTGTAGTGGCGCGAACCCGGGCTGGCCGCTGGTCGGTCAGACGCGGAACATGCCAGTGATCACCGGATAATTTGCGTGGTTGCCCACGGAACTGGCATTTGATACTGATCGACGCATGACCACCTCCCGCCCTGCTCGGCACTCCAGGATCCGGATCGCGCTCGCTGCGACGCGCTGCCAATGACGACCCGCGTCCGTTCCTCGACCGTGGCGCTGCGCCGCGTATTCGAAAACGCGGTCATCCTGATCTTTGCCTCGCTCTTCATCATGTCGATCGCGCTCGAGCGCTATCCCGGCGCGCTGGTCTGGTGCGGGGCGCTGGTGGTGTTCTTCGTCCATGCCTGGGAGGGACGCGTCGCGCCGGCACCCGACCACGCGCCCGCGACGTCGGCGGCGCGCTCGCTCGCGCTGGCGCGTCACTTCGACCTGCTGCGCGCGATCGGCCTACTGCTGTCGGTGATCGGCGCTGCGGCGCTGGTTCTTTAGGAAGTCGGGCCGCGGGCGGCCCGCGTGTCGAGCAGTCGACGCACATACGTGGCGTGCTGGCGCAGCGTATAGAGCCTCGACAGGTAGGCCTTCGGCACCTTGACACGATTCAGCCGCTCGTCGATATCGTTCATCCGCTCGCGCTGCGCGGTCAGGTCACCGGACGCGTCGAGCGCCGCGCGTTCGACGCGATTGACCTCGACGTACCAGCCGTCGAGCTTGCTGCGGATGCTCCAGTCGTAGATCTTGGGCAGATACGCGATGGCCGGTATGGCGATCACCAGCAGCGGCAGCATGATGAACAGCAGCCGCTCGGCCCATACCGCGACCCAGAACGGCAGCACGCGCCGCAGCAGCGACGGCCGCTCCTTGTAAAAACGCTCGGCATCGGTCGACAGCGGCAGCTCGACATCGATCGGCGCCGGAAACATGCGTGCCGGGTTCAACAACGTCGGGCCGCCATGCACCTCGCGGGCCGCCTGCAGCAGCAGTTCGATCGCGACCGGATGCAGGTCCTCGCGTGCGATCAGGTTGCCGGTTACCGCGATCATCGTCATCCGTTGCGCCGGAATGTCGGCGGCCAGATCGATCACGCCTTCTGGCAGGTCGAGCTTGTGCAGATAAGGAAGCCGACGGATGTATGCATCGGCACGCCGCATGTCCATCATGCGCAGTCCCGGCGTGCGGATGAGCCTTTGCACCGCCGGGCCGTCGATCGCAGAGACGTAGATCGCCGCATCGACCTTGCCTTCGATCAGCGCGTCGGCCGCCTCCAGGCCGCCGGTCTCAACCAGCGTGGTCGGTGGTGCGGCCAATCCATTGTCGCGCGCCACCGACATGCCGAGAGCATGCGTGCCGCCACCCGGAATGCCGATCGCGATGCGCCGCCCGCGCAGTTCGGAGAGCCGATCGATCGTGGATGCGCCGCGGTAGAACACCCAGATCGGCTCGTAGAACAGGCTGCCGAGCGAAACCAGGTTGTCGGCGTCATTTGCCTCGACCAGGCCGCCCTGCACCAGGCCGACCTCCACGCCTCCCTCGCCGCTCCGCAGGTGCTGGAGATTTTCCAGGGCACCTGAAGATGGGCGCAGCTCGAGTTCGACGCCCTGTGCCGCAAGCAGCGCGCGGTAGCGCTGCGCGTAGCGGTGATAGGCGCCATCGGGCGCCCCCGTCGTCATGATCACGCGTCGCGGCGGCGGCGGCGGAGCAAGCTTGGACAGTCCCCAGCCGGCCAGCACCAGCACGAAAACCAGGGCGCCGACCAGCCACCCCATGTCCCGGCTGCGGATGGTGTCGGTCAGTTTGCTGCGCAGGAAGTTGCTGGGTTTCATCGGATGCGATCAGAGACGTCCCGAATATTCAATCGTCAGCGGCGCGTGGTCCGAAAACCGTTTCGCGGTGTAGATATCGGTTCGCCGCGCGCGCGCGGCGATGCCCGGAGTGGCGATCTGGTAGTCGATGCGCCAGCCGACGTTCTTGGCCCACGCCTGTCCGCGGTTGCTCCACCACGTGTACCGATCGGGTCGCTGGTCGAGCCGTCGGAACACGTCGACCCAACCGTGCTCGTCGAACAGCTGCGTCAACCACGCACGCTCCTCCGGCAGGAACCCGGAATTCTTGCGATTGCCGCGCCAGTTGCGCAGATCGATTTCCCTGTGCGCGATGTTGACATCGCCGCACACGATCACCTCGCGACCACTTGCCCGCAGCCGCGCAAGGTGGGGCGTGAACTCGCCGAGGAACCGGTACTTGGCGGCCTGCCGCTCCTGACCCGACGACCCGGACGGAAAGTACACCGAAATGACGGACACCTCCTTGAACTCGGCTTCCACGTAACGGCCTTCGGTGTCGAATTCGCGCGAGCCAAAGCCGCGCTTGATTGCGCGCGGTGCCTTCTTAGCGATCAGCGCCGAACCCGAATAGCCGCGCCGCTCGGCGCAATGGAAATAGGCATGCATCTTCTCGGGAGCGCGCAGTGCTTCGGGAATGTCCCCCTCGTGAGCCTTGACTTCCTGCAGGCAGACCACATCGGCATCGACCCGGGTGAGCCAGCGTGTGAGACCCTTCGAGGCCGCGGAGCGTATGCCGTTGACGTTCAGGGTGACGACGCGAAACATCGGTGGCAATCGACTTCACAGGACTGAAATTCGACGGCATTTTTCCATGCTTTTGGCGGCGGGGCTGCGGCACAATGAGTACGAGGCATCGGCCAGAAGCGGGCCCGCGGGGACAGAGGTTGTGCAATCGCTGCGTCACCAGTTCATCGAATTCGCCTTGCAAGCGGGCGTGCTGCGCTTCGGCGAGTTTCGGACCAAGGCAGGTCGCCTGTCGCCCTACTTCTTTAACGCCGGCCTGTTCAATCGGGGTGCGCTGCTGGGACGGCTCGCGCGTTTCTACGCGCAGACGCTGCTCGCTGCGCGGGCCGAAGGCAGGGTCGAATTCGACATGCTGTTCGGCCCGGCATACAAGGGGATCACGCTTGCAAGCGCAACTGCGGTGGCACTGGCCGAGCTCGGCAGCGATGTTCCGTTCGCGTTCAATCGCAAGGAAGCCAAGGACCATGGCGAAGGAGGCATCATCGTCGGGGCGCCGCTCGCGGGGCGCGTCGTGATCGTCGATGACGTCATCACCGCCGGAACTTCGGTGCGCGAATCGGTCGAGCTGATCCGCAGTGCCGCCGCGTTGCCGGCAGCAGTGCTGATCGCGCTCGATCGCATGGAGCGAGCAGGAACCGACGACACGCTGTCGGCGCGCTCGGCAGTGCAGGAAGTCGAAGCGACATACGGTGTTCCTGTCTTGGCCATCGCTACGCTGAACGACCTGATGGAGTTCATGGCAAGCGACACTGCTCAGTCGCGTGCGGTGCGCACACATCGCTCGGCAGTCGAACGGTATCGGGAACGCTATGGAGCCTGAACACGTGCCCGGCCGCGCGAGTCGTCTGCGCTTCCTCCTGCCGCTGGCTGCAGCAGCGGCGCTCAGTGCTGCGCTCGCTCAAACCCCCAACGCAGGGATGTACAGCTGCGTGGCGAACGGCAAGACCTACACCGCCGATCGGCCGCCTCCGGAGTGCGCCAACAGCGAGATGCGCGAACTGAACAAGGATGGCTCGGTACGCCGGGTGATTCCGCGGCCGCTGACGGTCGATGAGCAGCGCGCGCGTGCGCTCGAGGCCAAGAAGAAGCTCGAGGAAGAAGAACGGCAACTCGCGCAGCGTCGGCGCGACCGCTCGCTGCTCGAGGCGTATGCCAACGAGGCCGAAATCGATGCGGCACGCAAGAAGTCGCTCGAAAGCGCCGAGCAGATCGTCAAGCGGTCGCAGGAGCGTGCACTGAGCCTCGCGCAGGACCGCAAGCGGCTTGAGGAGGAGGCCGAGTTCTACCGCAAACGCGAACAGCCGGAGAGCCTCAAGCGGGCCTACGCGTTGAACGCCCAGGCCGTCAGCGCCGAGGAGAAGATCCTGGCCGAAGCCCGCGGTGAAATAGCGCGCATCAACGAACGATTCGAAGTCGAAAAGAAGCGCTACCGCGAGTTGCTGGCGCAAGGCGCGAGCCCGGTGCAGCGCAATCCAGAGACCGACATCCTGCTCGACCCGAGGTTCAAGGACGCGACGCGGCAGTAGATTTCGCTTTCCGGCTAAGGCTTCAGCGCTGGCTGAGGCTGCGGTAGGTCGAACCTGCCACCGTCTTCCG
This sequence comes from uncultured beta proteobacterium, assembly GCA_963703945.1. GTDB lineage: Bacteria > Pseudomonadota > Gammaproteobacteria > Burkholderiales > Burkholderiaceae_F > JALORV01. The sequence continues at coordinate 139,772 of CAVPGM010000005.1, forward strand.
GCTGATCGTCGAGCCGGATCAGCACCTCCTATCAACTAGCGCCGACGGGAAGGCGTGACGCCCGCCGGCGGCCAGGCGGTCCGGGATGCCCCGTCTGGAGCATCCCCCGACTTTGGGATTGCCGCGAAGCGGGCCCCCATCTAGCGAAAAAAAAGGGAAAAATTCCCATGTAGCGCTTGGGCCTAACTTCAGACGAGGGACCGCCATGTCGATTCCACTCAGGAATTTCCGCAATGCAATGTTTGCCATCACGACCGCCTTGGTGCTGGCCGGTTGCGGCGGCGGCGGCGACGGCGGGAGCGCAGCAGTCAGCGCGGCGCCCGGCGGTGGGTCCTCGGGCGGCGGGTCGAGTGGTGGCGGCGGTGGAACCGGAGGCGGTGACAGCGGCGGCGGCTTCAGTGGTCCCGGAACGTTGCGGTTCGCGCTAACCGACGCACCGGCGTGCGGGTTCAACGAGGTCAACGTGACGGTCGAACGGGTCCGCGTGCATCAGAGTTCGACAGCAGACGACAACGACGGCGGTTGGTTCGACATCCCGGTCGTCAATGGCCCGAGGAAGGTCAATCTTCTGTCGTTGACCAACGGCGTCCTGATGGAACTGGGGCAGACCACCCTGACGGCTGGCCATTACTCGCAGATCCGGCTCGTACTCGTGTCGAACAAGTCCAAGTCGATGTCGAACACGGTGAAGCCGAAGGGCGGCGTCGAGATAGAGATGGACACGCCGAGCGCAGCGCAGAGCGGTCTCAAGCTGATCAACGGTTTCACCGTCGCGCCCGGTGCGATGACGGACATCGTGCTTGACTTTGACGCTTGCAAGTCCGTCCACCGGAAGGGCCACGGCGGCTATTCGCTGAAGCCGGTCTTGAGGACGTGTCCACGCTCGCTGACGGCGATCGCGGGCTACGTGCAGATGCCGACGGGGCTGACCGGGGTGACGGTCAGTGCGCAGAAGAACGGGGTCGTCATGAAGGCGACGCAGCCGAACGCGAGCGGGCAGTTCGTCCTGTCCCCCCTTGATCCGACGAAAGGTCCGTATGACGTCGTGTTCACGGGGACGAACCTGACGACGTCCGTCATCGCCCTCGTGCCGGTTGCGGCGGGGCAGACCACCACGCTGAATTCGATTCTGGATCCGGTGAAGATGCCGTCGTCGCCGTCCGGTACCGTGGTCGGCACCGTGGGGCCCGCCGGCGCCGCGGCGACCGGATCTGTGCGTGCGCTGCAGACGGTCGGCACGGTTCCAGTGGTCGAGGTGGCAGATGTGAACGTCGACCCGACGACCGGCGACTATTCGCTGTTCCTGCCGACCGCGGCGCCCCGCCTGCTGATCTATTCGGACCCGCTGGTCACCCCGCTGAACTTCCAGGCGCAGAACGCGAGTGCCGGCAAGTACAGGCTCGAGGCGTCCGCCACCGGTTACCAGACCCAGCTCGGCGGCGAGATCACGGTCACGTTTGGATCGCTACTGCTGGATCAGGACTTCACGCTGGTTCCGGTGACCGCCGCCGCGATTGCCGGATACGTACAGAGCGGACTAACGGGCGTGACGGTCAGCGCGCAGAAGAATGGGGTCATCGTGAAGGCGACCCAGCCGAACGCGAGCGGGCAGTTCGTCCTGGGTTCCCTGGATGCGATGAACGGGCCGTACGAGGTCGTGTTCACCGGCGCGAACCTGACGACATCCGTGATCGCCTCCGTCCCGGTTGCGGTGGGGCAGACCACTACGCTGGGCTCGAGTCTGGATCCGGTGACGATGCCGACCTCGACCTCCGGCACGCGTGACTGGCAACGTGGGGCCCGCCGGCGCCACTGCGACCGGATTGGTGCGCGCGCTGCAGGCCGTAGGAACGGTTCCTGCGGTCGAGGTGGCGCGTGTGAACGTCAACCCGCTCAACGGCGACTATTCGCTGTTCCTGCCGACCGCGGCTCCGCGCTTGCTGATCTACTCGAGTCCGATGGTCACGCCGCTGAACTTCCAGGCGCAGAACGCGAGCGCCGGCAAGTACAGGCTCGAGGCGTCCGCCACCGGTTACCAGACCCAGCTCGGCAGCGAGATCACGGTCACGTTTGGATCGATACTGCCGAATCAGAACTTCACGCTGATTCCGTCGGCCTTCGCCGCGATCGCTGGCTACGTGCAACCCGGACTGATGGCCGTGACGATCAGCGCGCAGAAGAACGGTGTTGTCTTGAAGGCGACGCAGCCGAGCGAGAGCGGGCAGTTCGTCCTGTTCCTGGATGCGACGAGCGGGCCATATGACGTTGTGTTCACCGGGACGAACCTGACGACATCTGTAATCGCCTCCGTGCCGCTTGTGGCGCAGCAGGCCACGACGCTGGGCTCGAGTCTGGATCCGGTGATGATGCCATCGTCGCCGTCCGGCACCGTGGTCGGCAATGTGGGGCCCGCCGGCGCGAGGGATAGCGGATTGGTGCGCGCACTGCAGGCCGTCGGAACGGTTCCAGCGGTCGAGGTGGCGCGCGTGGACGTCAACCCGCTCAACGGCGACTATTCGCTGTTCCTGCCGACCGCGGCTCCGCGCTTGCTGATTTACTCGAGTCAAATGATCACGCCGCTGAACTTCCAGGCGCAGCCCGCGAGTGCGGGCAAGTACAGGCTTGCGGCGTCGGCCACGGGGTACCTGACGGCGCTCGGTAGCGAGGTCACGGTCTTGTTTGGCTCGATACTGGGAGGCCAGGACTTCACGCTGGCGGCCGCCAAGTAAGGGCGGCGCAACGGCAGGGCAAGGCGCGGCCCGTATGGGCCGCTCTTGCTTTTGTGCTCAGCTAGCGAGCCGCCGCCGCAGGATCTCGTTCACCTGCTGCGGATTGGCCTTGCCCTTGGTGGCCTTCATCGCCTGTCCCACCAGCGCGTTGAAGGCTTTTTCCTTGCCGGCGCGGAATTCCTCGATCGACTTCGAGTTGGCCGCCAGCACCTCGTCGACAATCTTCTCGATCGCTCCGGCGTCCGAAATCTGCTTCAGCCCGCGCGCTTCGATGACTGCATCGGCACTGGCCGCTTCGCCGGACCACAGCGCCGCGAAGACGTCCTTCGCGGTCTTTGCTGTTGATCGTCCCATCGAGCGTACGCGGCCGATCAGCCCGGCCAGTTGCTCCGGCGCCACCGGCGCCGAGTCGAATCGCGAGCGATGACTCGTTGACGGCCGCGGCAAGTTCACCCATGACCCAATTGGCGGCGATCTTCTTGTCGTCGACGAGTCGGGCCACCGCTTCGTAGTACGTCGCCATGCCTTTGGACGCCGTCAGCGTCTGGGCGTCGTACTCGCTCAATCCGTATTCGCGCACGAAGCGCTCGCGCATCGCGCCCGGCAGTTCGGGCAGTTCGCCGCGCACGCGGTCGATCCATTGCTTCGAAATCTCCAGCGGCAACAGGTCAGGATCGGGAAAGTAGCGATAGTCCATCGCATCTTCCTTGCTGCGCATCGAGCGGGTCTCGTCGCGCTCCGGGTCGTAGAGCCGCGTTTCCTGCACTACGGTGCCGCCGTCCTCGATCAGCTCGATCTGGCGTCGCGCCTCGTACTCGATCGCCTGCTGCATGAAGCGGAAGCTGTTCAGGTTCTTGATCTCGCAGCGCGTGCCGAACTCGGTCTGCCCGACCGGCCGAACCGACACGTTGGCATCGCAGCGAAACGAGCCCTCCTGCATGTTGCCGTCGCAGATGCCGAGCCAGACCACGAGCGAGTGCAGCGCTTTGGCATACGCCAGCGCTTCCGTCGCCGCGCCGCCGATGCTGGCCACGCGGATGTCGGGCTCGGAAACGATCTCCAGCAGCGGCGTGCCCGCGCGGTTGAGATCGATCCCCGTCATGCCGTGAAAGTCTTCGTGCAGCGACTTGCCCGCATCCTCCTCGAGGTGCGCGCGTGTCAGCCGCACTGTCTTCATGTAGGCAACGCCGCCCTTGGGTTGCACGACGAAGTTGAGACTGCCGCCCTTAACGACCGGAATCTCGTACTGGCTGATCTGGTAGCCCTTCGGCAGGTCGGGATAGAAGTAGTTCTTGCGCGCGAACACGCTGCGCGGCGCGACTGTCGCGCCGATCGCTAGGCCGAAGCGGATCGCCCTTTCGACAGCGGCGCGGTTCAGCACCGGCAGTGTGCCCGGCAGAGCAACGTCGATGACGCTGGTCTGCGAATTCGCGGTGGCACCGAACTCGGTCGAAGCCGGCGAAAAGATCTTGCTCGCGGTCGTCAGCTGCGCATGCGTCTCCAGGCCGATCACCACTTCCCACGCCATGGTGTGCTCGCTCCTAGTGCAGGGTCTCGGCTGGGTCGTGCGCAAGCAGGCGGCGCGCTTCGCGCTGCTCGTGCGCATAGGTCTCCCACGCCATGCGCGACAGCAGCGCGTGCTGCCCGGCCTCGGCGGTGTGGCCCAGCGTCCGCAGCGCGGCGGCCATGTTCGAGTGCACGATGGCGCGGATATCCGAAGGCGTCGATTCGTCCACGCGCCGCAGCGCGCTGACCATCTGCGCGTAGCCGTCGTCGACGTGGCCGAGCTGGATGCAGCAGTGGGCACGATCGGCCATCGCCGCGGTGACTTCGTGCAGGAAGCCATCGCCTTCGGCATTGACCAGATGCTGGTCGTACAACGCGAGCGCGTCCTCATGCCGGCGCTGCAACACGCGCATCTCCGCCAGCAGCAAGTGGTCCAGTGTCGTATCGGGTCCGTCGGGGAATCCGCGCGCAAAGGCGATGCTGCGGTTCAGCGCCTCGACCGCATGCGCCAGCGTCGGCCCGTCGAGCTCGTCGAGCGCGGCTGCCTGCCGCGCGTGCGCGGCCTGCGTCAGCGCGGAGCGCTGCAGCCAGCTCGCCATCGCAATGTCGTCGTCGAGCTGGCGCACCACGCCTTCGGCTTCGCGATAGAGCCGACCGGCTTCCTCGTAGTCGTAGGCATCCTGGTGCAGCGAGCCGAGTGCGAGGAAGGCGCGGTACCGTGATTCGAGCGTTGCCTGGGCATTGCCGAGCACGCTGCGGGCGTAGCGGGCTGCGGCGCGCACATCGCCTTCGCGCTGCATGAACAGGGCCAGCGCGGACTCGCACTCGCCGACCAGCACGAGGTCTTCAGCTTCGCGCCGCGCGCGCTCAACGATATCCATCATTGCGACGCGCGCATCGTCGAAACGCTTCGAGAAGTAGAGCCGGATCGCGTCGGCATATTCGCAGCGCAGGCGCAGAGCCACAGGCGCATCGGGCGGTGTCTCGCGCCGCGCGCGTTCGAGCGGCTCGCGTGCCTGCTCGGCTCGACCGAGACGTGCCAGCAGGATCGCCCGGTCCTGCAGCCGGCGCGCACGCTCAGACGGATCGCGCGCCGCGTCGATCAGTTTCTGGTTGGATTGGAGCAGACGTTGCGACATCGATGTTTCAGAGTCCCTGAGGCATGCGCCGGTGCCAGTCCGTGACCTGCTGGTAGGCGTGGGCGACGCCAAGCAATTTGGCCTCTTCCAGATGGTTTGCGATCAGCTGCAGTCCGACCGGCCGCCGGCTGTTGACCGGTCCGGCGCCGAAGCCGCACGGAATGCTCATCGACGGCACGCCGGCCAGGCTCCCGGGCACCGTATACAGGTCTGCCATGTACATCGCCACCGGGTCGGCCGCTTTCTCACCGAAACCGAAAGCCACGCTGGTCGTCACCGGTCCGGCGATCACATCGCAGACCGAAAACGCGCGCTGGAATTCGTCGGCGATCAGCCGCCGTACCTTCATCGCCTTGATGAAATAGGCATCGTAGTAGCCGTGCGACAGCACGTAGGTGCCGATCAGGATGCGCCGTTTCGGCTCGTCGCCGAAGCCCTCGGCGCGCGACTTGCGCATCATGTCGGCAAGATCGGTGTATTCCCGCGCCCGGTGCCCGTAACGCACGCCGTCGAAGCGCGCCAGGTTGCTCGACGCTTCGGCCGGGGCGATCACGTAGTAGACGGGAATGCCGAGTTCGGCGCTCGGAAGCGAGATCGGCACCAGCGTCGCGCCCATCCTCTCGTATTCACCGAGCGCCGCGCGCACGCCAGCCTCGACGTCCGGCTGCAGGCCGCTGCCGAAGAACTCCCTCGGCACGCCAATTTTCAACCCTTTGACCGGGGCGGCGAGAGCCCGCGTGTAATCCTCGCGTGGGCGGTCGACGCTGGTTGAATCTTTCGCGTCGAAGCCGAGCATCGCGTTGAACACCAGTGCGGCATCTTCGGCCGACTGCGTCATGAGTCCTGCCGTGTCGAGACTCGACGCGAACGCGATCATCCCCCAGCGAGACGGGCGCCCGTAGGTCGGCTTGGTGCCGGTAATGCCGCTGAACGCCGCCGGCTCGCGAATCGAGCCCCCGGTATCGGTCGCAGTGGCCACCGGCGCCAGTCGGGCCGCTACCGCGGCGGCTGATCCGCCCGACGATCCGCCGGGAACCGCGGAGCGATCCCACGGATTGAGGACATTACCGAATGCGCTGTTCTCGTTGCTCGAGCCCATCGCGAACTCGTCGCAATTGAGCTTGCCCAGCGTGACCATGCCGGCGCGCCCGAGATTGTCGACGACGGTGGCGTCGAAGGGGCTCATGTAGCCCGCCAGGATCTTGCTGCCCGCAGTCGACGCGAAATCTTTCGTGACGAAGATGTCCTTGTGCGCGATCGGAATCCCGGTCAGCGCCGTCGCTTCGCCGCGCGCGATGCGCGCATCAGCCGCAGTCGCCTGCGCCAGCGTGATCTCGGGCCGCACATCGAGGAAGGCGTTCAGATCGCGCTGAGCCTCGATGCGCGCCAGGTAGGCGCGCGCCAGTTCGACGGCCGACACTTCGCGCGCCGCCAGCATCTGCGAGAGCCCGGCGAGCGACGCGGCGGTCAGGCCGGATGGCGCGCTCATTCGATCACACGCGGCACGAGAAACAACCCATCCTGCTGCAACGGCGCGTTGGCCAGGTTAGCCTCGCGTTCGTCGTGCGATGTGACTACGTCATCGCGCAGCCGTTGCGCCCCGCCAAGCGGATGGGCCATCGGCTCGACGCCGTCGGTATCGAACGCCTGCATGGTCTCGATCATCCGGAAGATGTCGTTCAGCTGGGCGAGTACGCGTTCGGCTTCGGCATTGGAGATTTCGATGCGCGCCAGATCGGCGACGCGGTGGACCTGCGCAAGATCGAGTGGCATCGGGAACCGGCCGGGATCGCTAAACGCGGAATTGCGGGATTGCGCGACCGCTACGTAAGTCTTTCAAAACAAGCGCTTGCAGCGAGTTCTACGCGTGTTTAGTTTATCATCGCGCATTCTTTTCCCAGACTCTGTTTTCCCAGACTCTGCGCGACACTGAGGGACGCAGCGCCGCACGAGCGGCGCGCCAAGGGGTGCAGCGCAATCACCAAAGGCAGTCATGTTCGGTTTTCTCCGCAGTTACTTCTCCAATGATCTCGCGATCGACCTCGGCACCGCCAACACGCTGATCTACGTGCGCGGCAAGGGCATCGTGCTCGACGAGCCGTCGGTGGTTGCAATTCGCCAGGAAGGCGGCCCCAACGGCAAGCGCACCATCCAGGCCGTCGGCAAGGAAGCCAAGCAGATGCTCGGCAAGGTTCCGGGCAACATCGAGGCGATCCGCCCGATGAAGGACGGCGTGATCGCCGACTTCACCGTGACCGAGCAGATGCTCAAGCAGTTCATCAAGATGGTCCACCCGTCGAGCCTGTTCGCGCCGAACCCACGCATCATCATCTGCGTGCCGTGCGGATCGACACAGGTCGAACGGCGCGCGATCAAGGAGTCGGCCGAAGCGGCCGGCGCCTCGCAGGTGTTCCTGATCGAAGAGCCGATGGCGGCGGCGATCGGAGCCGGCCTGCCGGTATCCGAGGCCTCGGGTTCGATGGTCGTCGACGTCGGTGGTGGGACCACCGAGGTTGGCGTGATCTCACTGGGCGGCATGGTCTACAAAGGCAGCGTTCGCGTCGGCGGCGACAAGTTCGACGAGGCGGTGATCAACTACATCCGACGCAATTACGGGATGCTGATCGGCGAGCCCACCGCGGAGTTGATCAAGAAGCAAATCGGCTCGGCGTTTCCCGGCTCGGAAGTGCGCGAGATGGAAGTCAAGGGCCGGAATCTCTCCGAAGGCATCCCGCGCAGCTTCACGATCTCCAGCAACGAGATCCTCGAGGCGCTGACCGATCCGCTGAACCAGATCGTCTCCAGCGTGAAGATCGCACTCGAGCAGACCCCGCCGGAACTCGGTGCCGACATCGCCGACCGCGGCATGATGCTGACCGGCGGCGGCGCTCTGCTGCGCGACCTCGATCGCCTGCTGATGGAAGAGACGGGCCTGCCGGTGGTGGTGGCCGAGGAGCCGCTGACCTGCGTCGTGCGCGGCTGCGGCATCGCGCTCGAGCGCATGGACAAGCTCGGCACCATTTTCGCGACCGGCTGATCGTCGGCGCGACGGAGTTCGCTGGTTGTGTTTTTCCTGCAGTTGAACTCCAAAAGATCGCGTGGCCCCGTCACCGGTTTTTTGCCTTCTAGACGCGCGAAAGTAGGTTTGCACCTTCGCGCGAGTGCGTGATGGACGGCCCTCCGCCGCTATTCAACCAGGGCGTCTCGGCCCGCGCCCGGCTCGCGTTCTTCTCGTTTCTTGCGATTGCGCTGATCATCATCGATTCGCGCATCAGGGCGCTGGAAACGGTGCGCGTCGGCGTCGGCGTGGTGCTCTATCCAGTGCAGCAGGTGCTGCTGGTTCCAGGGCGGGTCGTCGATACGATCGGCGACTACTTCACTTCGATCACCACCCTGCAACGCGAGAACGACGCGCTCAAGCGCAGGCAGGTCGAAGCTGCGCAGGAAATTCTGCAGGCGCAGCAGCTCGCCGTCGAGAACGAGCGTCTGCGCAAGTTGCTCGGCGCCCGTGAGCGAATCGGCAACAGCGCGATCGCGGGCACCATACTGTACGAATCGCGCGACCGTTTTTCGCACAAGATCGTGCTGCACGTCGGCTCTGACGATGGCGTGCGCGCTGGCAACCCGGTGATCGACGATGCGGGCGTGGTCGGTCAGGTGACCCGCGTGTTCCGCAACACCGCCGAGGTGACGCTGCTGACCGACAAGGATCAGTCGATCCCGATCCAGATCGTGCGCAACGGTCTGCGCGGTATCGCCTTCGGTGGCGCCGATCCCGGCACGCTCGACCTGCGGTTCATGGCTGCGAACACCGACGTGGTCAATGGCGATATCGCGGTGACCTCGGGGCTCGACGGCATCTACCCGGCCGGTCTGCCCGTCGGCAAGGTCGGGCTGGTCGAACGTGCCGCCAAGGACCAGTTCGCGCGCATCGTGCTGACACCCGCCGCCGGTGTCGAAAGCCACACGCATCTGCTGATTCTGCTGGTCGAAGCGGCGAAGCTGCCGGTACCGCCACCGCCGGCGCAGATCGATGCGCCCGCACGACGCGGAGCGGGCCGGACGATGAACGCCATCGTGCGGGCTCACCGCTGGGTGCGAGACACCTTCGCGCTGCGGCCGACCGATCCGATCGACGTGATGGCGCGCGGCATGACGCGCCGCGAATACCTGCTGCGCCCCGCCAATCCGCTGTTCATCTGGTTTTCGCTGGTCGTTGCCCTGCTGCTGAACCTGATGCCGTGGGGACGCACTTCGTTCGCTCCCGACTTTCTTGCGCTCGGACTGGTCTTCTGGAACGTGCACCAGCCGCGACGCGTCGGCATGGGAGCTGCCTTCGTGTTCGGCCTGTTGATGGACGTTCACGAAGGCGCGCTGTTCGGCCAGCACGCGCTCGCCTATACGCTGGTGTCGTATGGGGCGATCACGCTGCACCGACGCATCCAGTGGTTCCCGCTGGGCGCGCAGGCCGTCCACGTCCTGCCGCTGTTGCTGATCGCCCAGGTGGCTTCATCGGCCGTGCGGATGTGGGTCGGCGGCGAATGGCCCGGGTGGATCTTCGTCGCGCCGAGTTTCATCGGCGCGGCGCTATGGCCGCTGGTTGCATGGCTGCTGATGGCGCCGCAACGGCGACCGGTCGACCGGGACGAAACGCGCCCTCTTTGACCCCTAGCTGGTGATGCCGCCGCCGGACTTGCGGCCGGACGGGCGGCGGGGCTTTCCGTTCGACTTCGCCACTGGTGCGGGAACGGCCCGCTTTGTCGGCCGCTTGGTCGGCGCAGCTCGCGTTGCACGCGCCGACGCTGCGGCCGCCGACTCAGATTCGCCGGTCACGGTCGGCGGGGCGGCCTCGCCAGCAATGCGTGCGCGCAATGCGAGCAAAGCGCCGGCCGTCTGGCCGGATTGGCGATGGCCGGCCGGTGCGAGCGCGCGCAGCATGCGCGCCAGCGTCGCGATCTGTGTGGTCGATGAATCCACCTGGCGTGCGGTCGCCTGCGCGACGCGCACCGCCTGCGCATACAGGCTGGCCAGTCGATCGACCTCTGCTGCCACGCGTGACTCCTCTCCGCTCAGCGCACTGCTGGCCAGCGCACGCACCAGATTTGCCTCCGCCAGTGCGACGGCGTCGAAGTAGTCCTTGCTGCGCGCGAAACGCTCGCGTGCCGTGCCTTCGACGCGCGCCAGCAGCGTGTCGGACTCCGGATAGGTCATGCCAAGCACCGTGTCGAGCGCCAACCAGTTCAGCACCGGGTAGGGATCGAATCGGCTGCGCCCTGCGTTGTACTCGTGCGCCTCACGGTAATAGCGTGCAGCCTGCTCGAGAGCGACGCGAATCTCGCCGCGATCGGTGCGGATCTGCGCCAGCCGCTTGTAGCAGCCGGCCAGCAGCGCCAGCCGCTCCGCGGTCGGGCCCAGGCCACCCAGCGTGATCAGTCGGCTGATCGCGGTCTCGACATGGGTCGCACCCTGCGCGCGCTGAGCAGCGTCGGCACTTGCGGCAGTCGCGAGTTTCTCGCCGAGACGGGCTTCGAAGTTGGCCAGTCGCTCGACCGCGGTGAGCGTCGTGTAGCTGTCGAGTTCGTCGGTGGAGAGCGCTGCCGCCAGGAATCGCGCCGCCTGCTCGAAATCCGCCAGCTCTCCGTAGGCGAGTCCGAGTTCGACCAGCACCTCGCTCTGTCCAAGCCATTCGCTGGGGCACTCCCTGACAAGGTCGGCGATGCGTCGCGCGGCGGCCGGTCGATACTGCTCGGCATCCCCTTTGCGTTCGCCGCGCTCGATCTCGCTTGCCACCTGACGGCTGTCGCGCAGCACATCGATCATTTCGGCCGGTGACACGTAGTCGCGCACGGTGACTCGGCGGCCGGCTGCAGCGCTTTCCGGATCGAGGCGGAAGTCCGGGTCGCCGTAGGCCTGGTAGGCGCCCCAGGTGTTGCAGTCCGGAAACTGCTGCCATACGCGACAGCGCGCTTCCTGCAATGCCCGGCCGAAAGTCTGGCCCTCGAGCATCTGCTCGTAGAACACGCGCGAGAAGGCAAGCGCCGCGTCGTCCCGCACGGCCCAGCCGGCCGCAACGACCGCGCGCACTCCCATTTCGATCAGCTCGCGCGAGACGCTCGCTGCCAGCCGGTTGTACGGTATCGCGCTTCCGCGCGCAGGCGACTCCGGACCGACCTGCCCGATGTGGCAGCAGTTCAGGAACACCAGTTCGGGCACCTGCTGCATCTGGCCGATTTCGACCGGCGTCAGGAACACGCCGTTGTCCAACACCATGCCGCTGCGGGCCGCGCGGTTGGCGCTCGGTGCCTCGTAGTAGCCGTGGCCGGCAAGGTGAATCAGGCGATACGGCTTCTCGAACAGGCCGCCGAGGACTTCAAGCGCACTCAGCGGCTCGTCGCGGTAGGTTGGCTCGAAGTGGTCTGCCAGCAGGCCTGCTACGAGCCGAGCTTCCTGCCGCGCGCCGTCGAGCTGGCGGTACGGCGCACTGACCAGCGGGTCGCCGACGATGTACGCGGTGCGGGCAGTCGTCGCCCGGATGTGCGGCCGGTAGGTTGCCGTCTGCAGCTGCCGCACGATTCCCATGCGTGTGGCGAGCGGCTCCTTGCCGTCGGTCATCAGCTCCCACGGATAGGCGGCTGTCTCGGCATCGACGACGAACACCACGCGCGCCAGCTGCGCCAGACCGTCCTTCAGGTCGTTCGGCACGATGAGTTCGAACAGCGCGCGCGCTTCTTCCGGTCGGAACCGTGTCTGCGCAATCGACGTCTGGATCAGCCGCTCGACCAGCTCGGGCTGACGGGGCTGGTGCACCACTTCCGCACGTGCCCGGTCCGACAGCGAGACGAACTTCAGGCGCAGATGCGGGGCCGCGGACGGGGGCTCGCCAAGGGCCAGCTGCGCGAGCGCCGTCACCAACTCGGAGTCGGGCGACGGATCCTGGCTGATGGCCCGTGTCAGCCGGTTCAGCAGCGGCTGCGGCAGCCGCGCGCGCGTTTCCGTGGTGGCGGGCTCGACGACACTGATCTCCCAGCGCCGCCAAGGGTCGCGTCCCTGCACGGGAGTCAACCGGGTGCGGCCGTTGCGACCGCGCGCGAGCAGCGGCGCCGCATCGATGCGCGTATCGAGTTCGTCGCCGAGCGGCGCGGCCAATCGCCGGACGGCGCGTGCGGCCTCGATCGCCGTGTCGGCGAACAGCTCGATGATCTCGATCTCCTCGACGCGCCGCGCCGCCGGTACCCGACTAGCCAGCTCGCGATTTGCCTGGGCGACGCCGCGCAGCAGGGCGGCGACCGAGTCGTCGATCGAGATGTTGGCCGTCGAGTTGCTGCCGATCAGCAGGATGCTGAGTCCGACGACATCGGTGTCGCCGACCAGCGTCGCTCCCGCGGCATCGTCGAGCTGCAGCACGTAGTTGAGCGCAGCGCGGCGAACCAGGTTGCCCAGCTGCGCCGCGGTCAGCTCGCCCCAGCGTCCGAGCCCGATGACGACCGCGCCGTTCGGCAAGCGCAGCGCACGCTGCAGCGCTGTCGGCTGACGAAGAATTACCGACACGGTGCGCGATGGGCCTGGATACAGGCCGAGGTTGTAGCGGGTGCTGAGGGCGCCCTCCAGCAGCTGGTCGATACGCGCTTCGGCGCCGATGATGGTGTCGCCTTCGTAGTGGCCGACGAGGATCGGAAAGCGCGCGTAGCGCAGGTCGCCGTGGACCACGCCTGCACGAAAGCCGGCCGTCGCGCGAGCCCGATAGCGCTTGTTGCGCTGCTGGCCTAGCAGGCCCGCGGTCAGATCGGCCGCGGTCGGATACAGCATGGGCGTCGGCAGTGCGCGGAACTCGACGGCGCCGCCGCGCGACGCGCTCGGCGGCGCGCTCGGCAGTCGGGTCGTCGTTCCGCGTTCGAGCAGTTCGACGATCGCCGGGTGGCCCGCGGGGCTCGCCGCGAGGTCGCCGTGTTCGGCATCCAGGTACCACGTCAGCACCCCCGGCAGGCGGCCGGATTCGTAGGTGACACGGCCGTCGCCTTCGGTGGTGGCGCGCAGCACCACGCGGCCCTCGATCACTTCGACCCCGTTGACGGTCTGGGCCGCCTGACCGGCGATGTACACCACGCGTCCGGCATGGGGCAGTTGCTCCGGCAGGCCGGCCAGGGTCGCCTGCGCCTGCGTCAACAGCCCAGGGTCGGGCCGCGCACCCTGGCCGGATTGGGCGCGCAATTCGTCCCAGGTGTTGCGCCGGAAATAGCGCCCGTCGTCCGCCAGCGGCAGCAGCTGCAGGATGCCGGGGAACGACTGGACGATGTCGAGGATGCCGTCGAGTCCGTGCGCAACGTCCAGCATCGCCAGTTGCTGCACCGTCCCCGCAGTGCCGAGCAGCGCTTCGACCATTGAGTGCGAACCACGGTTGGGCGTGCCGAGCATCACGCAACGCCCGCCTTCGCGCTCGCAGATCCGCTCCCACACGGCGGGCGAGTCCTTGATCATCTGCCGCACGACCAGACCGCCCATGCTGTGTGCGACGAGCCGCACGGGCTGGTTGCTGCGGGCGAGTGCGTCGCCGACGGCGGCGGCGAGCGCGGCTGCGCTATCGGCGATCGATCTCCTCCAGTCGTAGGCGAACGGGACGACTTCGTGCGTGTCGGACAGTGCCTCGCACAGCGGCCGGTAGTACTCGCCGACCAGCGATGACGCTCGCACGTTCGGCGCCGCGATGTCGCGCAGGTCGGCCAGCCGACCTGCCATGAGCTGCAGCACATGCAGCCAGATGCGGTCGTCGCCGATCGTCAGGTGCGAACCCATCACACCCGGCAGAACGAACACGATCGGCTGCGCCGCTCCGGTCCGCTTCTGCAGCGAGCGCAGCATCGGAACCGGCGCGACTTCGGCGTCCTCGATCGCGCGGAATTCCGAAGGCACGGCATCGCCCTGTGCGGTCAGCCACCTTTGCATCGCCGCGCGCGTTCGCTCGTTGCGGAAGTAGTTGAAATGGGTGACATCGCCACCCTGATCGAACACGTAGTGAGCTCGCGGACGCAGTGCGCCCTCGAACATCGAATCGGTGTTGACGACCAGGTCGTTGTCGCGGTTCTCATAGATGAACTGATCGGTCAGGAACGCGCCAAGTCGCTTCAGCCAGTGCCCGCCTTCGATGTCGCCGGCCACCACACCAAGGGCTCCGTTTGCATCGCGCTGGCTGTTCAGGAACTGCACCAGCGGCGAGGGCGGCGTCATCGCTTCGATGCCGGGCACCAGCGCGGGCGACCAGCGGTTCTTCGCCACCTGCAGCGTGACGCGCTTGACGACCTCGTAGACCGGCGAGCCGGCCAGTCCCGGCAGCAGGCCGACCAGGTTGGTCAGGACCGAGAGGAACTGGTCGGTGTTCTCCGATGCGAGCAGCGTCCCGCGCGCGGGACACGCGCAGCGCAACACGCGTTCGATCCTCAGTTGCTTGGCCGCCAGCAGCTCGGCGAGAGCCTGCAGGTTATGGCGATCGACTTCGTCGGCCGTGGCGAGCTGCGGATCGGCGCGGTGCACGCGACCGATCGCATCGGCCGCGATCGATTTAAGGCAGACCAGGTCGCCGACCATGCCGCCGCGCGAGTGCGTCACCAGCGATACGCGTGCCCGCGTCGGCAATGCGGCGACCAGGCGGATCGCGTTCTCGATCGGACTCGCGCTCATCGTCCGGTGCTCGAACGCGTAGATACGGCCGCCGAAGACGTCGCTGATCGCGCGCCAGTCCGACTGCGCAGCGGGTTCGAGCAGTGCACCGAAGCTGCCGCGCGTGGTCGACGCCGTCCCGTGGATGAAGATCAGGATCGGCTGCTCGGAGTCCTCGACCGCAGCCGACGTCACGGCGCCGTCACCGGCTTCGCGCACGACATCGTCGAAGCGATAGAGTCCCTCGCCGAACGGCAACCGCCGCTCGATCAGCCACAACGCGAACTTGGTGGTGGCCCAGGCACCGGCGGCGACGCCCTGACCCAGACCCGCTTCCCGCAGGAATTCGTTCCAGCGGCCGGGATCGGCGAGTTCGGCGTCGATCGCATCGGGCCGCAGGCGCAGCAGCCGCAGCGCACTGGCGATCCAGTCGGAGGCGCCGCGCTCCGAGGCGCGCGCATGCGGCAACACATCGATCGGGACTTCGCCGCCGCGAACCGCATCCGGACGCAGCGCGGCGAGGTCATTGCGATAACGCTCGGCCGAGGTCCACAGCGTGAAGCCGCCTTCGACCTCGATCTCGAGGATATCGTCGTCCTCGGCCGTGACGGTCTCGGGCGACTTGGTCCGCGCGCGCGCTGACGGCGACAGCGCAAAGGCCCCGACGGTCTCGACACCGTCCAGCAGATCGGTCGAGCGGCGCTCGGCAGCCTGGCCGCCGCCGCGGGTCGCGTCCTTGCCGCGCGGGTCCGGCTGGCCGGGGACGGCGAATCGGATCGTCATGGTCGATTTTCGGTATGCCCGCGGCTATTCGAGCGGCGACAGAAACGGCGCATCCAGCCGCCGCTTCGCCCCTTCCAGCTGGGGCACCTGGTCGAAGCGTGCGCGTTTGAGCCGCGCGCTCGTGCGGTCGTGCAGTTCACGATAAGTGAGCCGGCCGCCGCCCTCGCGCACGCTCGCCACGAGGTTGTAGGTCAGCGCGCCGTGGAAACCTCCTTCGATAGCCGCGTCCGCCGACGTCTGATCCGCGCGGCATCCGGTGATCAGCACCTCCGGCAGATCCACCGTGACAACGTCGCGACGGCGACGCTGCGCGGTCGTCGACGCACGCAGACCGCCTCGCGTGGCGCCACGCAGTCGCCGCCCCGACTCCGCTGCCAGCAGGTCCAGGGGGTTCGGCAGATAGCGTTCGATGACCGGGGCGTCAGGCGGCACGATCGCGCGCGTGATCGTGCCCGAATGGCAGCAGTCGGTGATGACCGTCAGGCTCACGCCTTCGCGCAGCGTATCGAGTGTCTTGCGCAGCCAGTCGTCGCGCAGCGGGTCCTTCCAGTCGAGATCGGTCGGGCAGAGGATCTCGTCGCGGCCGTCGGCTTCGTCACCGTCGTCGTCGGGCACGTTCGAACCGTGGCCCGAATAGTGGAACAGCAGCACGTCGCCCCGTCGGCCGCTGCGCACCAGGTTGCGCAGGGCCGTTTCGATGGCCTTCTTGGTTGCCGCATCATCGGCGAGCCGGACGATGTCTCCGGCGGCGAAGCCGAACGACGAGGTCAGCAGCTTTGTGACGTCGTCGATGTCGCTGACGCAGCCGCGCAAGTCGGCGCCCGGCATGCGGTAACGGTTGACTCCCACGACAACAGCTCTCTTGGCCATGTGTATCTCCTATCGGTGCTCGGCGCGGCGCGCGACCTGCGCCTCGCGCACCAGCATGTAGACATCCCCGAAGTGCAGGTCCTTGAGTTCCTGTGGGGGCTTGACTCCGGTGGCAAGCGGGTGGATCTGCATGGCTTCTCGGCCCTTCTCGGTGAGAGCGGTGCGCCATTCCCATTCGACCCACGGTGACGCAGCCGACTCGGTTGACCAGAACAACAGGAAGAGGTCGCGTCCCTTGATCTCGCGCTCCAGCCGCGGCTTCCACTGCTCGCCGGGATTCAGCGACAGGCAGTCGAGAAAGACATCGAGCCCGGTCGCGATCCGCACGGCGGCGAGTCGGTCGAGCACCCGTTCACGGTCTTTCGACGAATACGAGGCGAATGCCGACCGCGCAGGTTCACTGGCGGCAGTTGTCACGGGTTGCTGAGAAGCATCCGGCGAACGGACGATCGAAAGATCGAGCCGCAGCCGCGCAACCACGATGCCGTCGACCGCGACATCGAACTTGAGTACGACGTTCCCTTCGGTGGCGTTGCTTGCAACCGTGGCGTCGAAGTCGAGCAGCACCCGATGGCCTTCCCAGACGAAAGTCTGCTCGGCGGGCGCGATGTCGACCTGACGTGCGCTGGCGCGGACCGTGACGGCGGTGCCCGGCTGCCAGCGGCACTCGTGCACGTTGAGACGATGCTCGCTGCGAGCCGACAGCTCAGTCAGCAGGCGGGCCACCTCGGCTTCATCGGCCGGCGGATAAGCGACGAAGCGGAAGCTGAACTCGCTACCCGGCGCAACCTGCGCCGGGGCCGAGGCACCGAGCCGCACGGGTGCCGGCTCGGCTGCGGCCGCGCCGGCGGGCTTCTCCGGGGCAGGCTCGATCCCGCGCGTCGCCGGCTCGGCCCCGGCGAGCGAGGGGGACTCCAGACCCCGCGTGGCCGGCGCCGGCGCGGGAGGCACCGCCTGAGCCGGCGGCATCGCGCGCTGGGACTGGCCCGGCCGCTGGAACAGCCGGAACACCAGCTTGTCGGCCAAGGCTTCGAGCGCCGGCGGCTGCGCCGCAGAGGAGAGGACCGCCAAGGGCCGCCGGCTCATCGCGACGAAGGTTTCCGCCGTGCCGGCGAAATCGACGACCTCGAGCGACCACTGCCGCCGTTCGCATTCGACCCGCACGTAGTCGAGGACCTCGTTCAGGCGCCCGAGATCCGGAGCGCTGATTCGCGACAGATTGCCCAGCACCATCAGCACCGCGGTGCGACGCGGTGCGACGGCATGCTCGGCTGGCGGTCTGGCGGGCAGACGCTCCAGCTCGACCGGCCGTATCTCGAGCGCATGCTCTGCCTGTGCGCCTGCCAACGCCGAAGTGAGCTGGCGAAGCCGGTCGCGATCGACCACGCCCGCCGTGGCCAGCCAGATCCGGTCATACGTCTTGCGACCCGCCATGGTTCGTCGAGCCCCCAGTCCCTGCCGTCGCCCCTCGGTGCTGCCGCCGCATGCTATCGCTGCACGGCCCCGTGCGTGGCGTGAAGATTCGACAGGTGCGACGTCATGCCACGTATGTGGGACGGCGGGCGGCGTTTAGCGGCGGGGCCCTGCGCGTGGCTTCGCGGGCGCGGGGTAGCGTTTGTCGAGCAGGTGTCCGAGCGCCAGCCATGGGTGGCGCGGCACCATCTTCGGACCGGCGTAGCGCATGATCGTCCGCACCTTCTCGCGCGGGACCGGTCCGTAGCAATGGACCTGGCACTTGGCGCACACCGGTTTGTCCTCGCCGAAGGGGCACACCGCCAGCCGCTTGGCCGCGTAGGCGAGCAGTTCGGCGCACGCCTCGCACGGCGCGTCTCCGCCATGATGGTCGCGGCAGTAGATCGCGGTCATCGCTTCGAGCGTGCGCAGCTCGCGCAGCAGGCGGGGAGTCGTCGGCCGGTCCCGACCGGGGCGAAAGGTGACTGGGATCGTTTCGGGCACAACGCATTGTCCGCCGCGACCCCGCGCCGCCGGTCTGAGGCGGATCAAACCGGCGCGATGCTGGCGTCCTTGTCCGAGCGCCGCGGGTGACGGTTTGGCAATGGAGCGGCCGTCGGGCCTGATCTGCCGGCCGGGGATCGTTTGTAGAAGGATTTCATGGCATCTGCAGCGAGGGGCGCTCCTATAATCCGGCCCGTTCTTCGCTTGCGCCCCCGCGCATTTCCTCGAGTGGTTCTCCCGCTTTCCATGCAGCACGCGTTGCCAGCCTCCGCCGGGCTGGCCACCGCTTCAGCCGATGCCGTTTAGACGCTGGCTGCGCCGGCGGCGCCGTTCTGGCGGTGATGAGCTGTCGTTCGGTCCGCGCTCGGCGGCGATGCGCAATCCGCAACGCGAGGTCCACTATTTCCGAGTGCGCGTGCTGGTGGCGATGGCGTTCGTGATCGGCTGCTTCACGCTGCTGGGCGCCCGGTTCGCCTGGCTGCAGGTCGTCAAACATGAAGACTATCTGGCGCAGGCCGAGCAGAACCGTATCGCGGTTCTGCCGGTGACGCCGAACCGCGGACTGATCAAGGACCGGCACGGCCGCATCATCGCGCGCAACTACTCGGCCTACACGCTGGAGATCACGCCGTCGAAGGTTGCGAGCCTCGAGCAGACGATCGATCAGCTGGCGCAGGTTATCGAGGTGCAGCCGCGCGACCGCCGCCGCTTCAAGAAACTGCTGGAGGACACCAAGCGCTTCGACTCGGTGCCGATCCGCACCCGGCTGACCGACGAGGAGGTGGCCCGTTTCACCGCACAACGCTACCGCTTTCCCGGCGTCGATCTGAGGGCGCGATTGTTCCGCGACTACCCGCTGGGCGCGACAGGCTCGCACATGCTCGGCTACATCGGCCGCATTTCGCAGCGCGATCTCGAGCGCATCGAAAAGCTCGACGATCCCGCGGCGTACGCGGGCACCGAGCACATCGGCAAGGTCGGCATCGAGCAGAGCTACGAAAACGAACTGCACGGCACGACGGGGTACGAGGAGGTCGAGATCACCGCCGGCGGGCGCGCGGTCCGCACGCTGAAACGCACGCCGTCGATGCCGGGTAACAACCTCACGCTGTCGATCGACATCGAACTGCAGCAGGTGGTGGAAAAGGCGTTCGGCAACCGCCGCGGCGCACTGATCGCGATCGAGCCGGCGACCGGCGACGTGCTCGCCTTCGTGTCGATGCCGACCTTCGATCCGAATCTCTTCGTCGACGGCATCGACCCGAAGCACTGGGACGAATTGAACGTCGATCCCGACAAGCCGCTGCTGAACCGCGCGTTGCGCGGTACCTATCCGATCGGATCGACCTACAAGCCGTTTCTTGCCATGGCGGCGCTCGAGACCGGCAAGCGGCGGCCAGAGACGGTCATCCAGGACAACGGCACCTTCGTCTTCGGCAACCGCGTGTTCCGGGACTCGAACAAGGTCCCGTTGGGCGCGGTCAACATGCACGCTTCGATCGTCAGATCGAGCGACATCTACTACTACCAGGTGGCCAACGACCTCGGAGTCGACACGATCCACGACTTCATGAAGCCGTGGGGCTTCGGCCAGATCACCGGGATCGACGTCGAGGGCGAACAGACGGGCATCCTGCCGTCCAGCGCGTGGAAGGAGCGGCGCTTCAAGCAGAAGTGGTATCCGGGCGAAACAATCTCGATCGGTGTCGGACAGGGCTACAACGCATTCACGCTGCTGCAGCTGGCGCACGCGACGGCCAATCTGGCCAATGACGGCGTGGTGATGAAGCCGCACCTGGTCAAGGAAGTCGAGGACCTGCGCACGGGGGAAAAGCGGATGACCGTGCCGAAGGAAAGCATGCGCATCGACGTCAAGCCCGAACACATGAAGTTCGTGCGCGACGCGATGGTGGACGTCAACATCAGCGGTACCGGACGCCTGGCCTTCCAGGGTGTGCCTTACAAGGTCGGCGGCAAGACCGGCACGGCGCAGGTGGTCAGCATCAAGCAGGGCGAGAAGTACAACGAGTCGAAAGTGGCCGAGCGCAACCGCGATCATTCGCTGTTCATCGCCTTTGCGCCGGCCGAGGAGCCGAAGATCGCGATCGCGGTGCTGGTCGAAAACGGCGGCTGGGGTGCGCGCGCCGCGGCGCCGATCGCGCGTGCGGCCATCGACTACTACCTGCTCGGCAAGAAGCCCGCAGGGGGGGCAGTCACCGACGACGGTGGCGACGATGAGGAAGTGCCTCGTACCGTCGCCGTGGCAGCGCCGACGTCGCCGGCGCGGAGCGTTCGATGACCCAGGCGACCCTGGCCCATCGCGTTGGCCTGCGTCTGCGGCCGTACCTCACGGTCATCGATGTGTCACTGCTGGCCATCGTCGGCTGCCTCGGCGTCATCGGTCTGGTCACGCTGTATTCGGCGGGCAACGACTTCCCGTGGCGCGTTAGCGACCAGCTGCGCAACTTCGGCGTTGCGTTCGCGGTGATGTTCGTTCTTGCGAATGTGTCGCCGCAGGTGCTGATGCGGCTCGCGGTGCCGATCTACCTGGTCGGTGTGGGCCTGCTGGTCGCGACTGCGACCAACGGAGTGATCGTCAAGGGCGCGCAGCGCTGGCTCGACATCGGCGTGGCGCGCATCCAGCCGTCGGAAATCATGAAGCTCGGGCTGCCGATGATGCTGGCCTGGTATTTCCACAAGCGCGAGGGAGGATTGCGCGCCGCGGATTTCGTGGTCGCCGCCGTCATCCTGCTGGTGCCGGTGGCATTGATCGCGAAGCAGCCGGACCTCGGCACGGCCGTGCTGGTGCTGGCCGCGGGGTCCTTCATCATCTTCTTTGCCGGACTGCCCTGGAAGTGGCTACTGGTGATGATCAGCGCCGGTGTCGCCGCGCTTCCGCTCGCATGGACGATGATGCACGATTACCAGCGCGAGCGCATTCTGACGCTGATCGATCCGTCGACCGATCCGCTCGGCAAGGGTTTCCATACTTTGCAGGCCATGATCGCGATCGGTTCGGGCGGCGTGTTTGGCAAGGGCTGGATGCAGGGGACGCAAGCGCACCTGGAGTTCATCCCGGAGCGCACCAGCGACTTCATCTTTGCCGTCTACTCCGAGGAATTCGGCTTGATCGGCAACGCCGTGCTGGTGATGCTGTTCTTCGCGTTGATCTGGCGCGCGCTCGCGATCGCGCTGAACGCGCCGACGCTGTTCGCCCGGCTGCTGGCGGCCGCGATCGCGCTGATCATCTTCACCTACGCCTTCGTCAACATGGGCATGGTCAGTGGAATCCTGCCGGTGGTGGGTGTGCCGCTGCCTTTCATCAGCTACGGCGGCACCGCGCTGGTGACGCTCGGTATGGCGTGCGGGATGCTGATGGCGATCTCGGCCAACCGGAAGCTGGTACAGAGCTGACGATGACGCGCGGCCTGCCGACGGTCGCCGCGCTTGCCCTGTTGCTGGCGGCCTGCAGCACCGCGCCGCCCAGGAAAGGCGTCTATTACCAGGACGACGGCCCGCCCGAGCGGGTACCGGCCGACGTCGGAGCGGTCCCGGATGCCGTTCCTCGCGCAGAAGCTCCGCTGCGCTCCGCGAACAAGCCATATGTCGCGCTCGGCCGCAGCTACACGCCACTCAACGGCGATGCGCCGTTCCGGCAGCGCGGCATGGCGTCTTGGTACGGGCGACAGTTTCACGGCAATCGCACTGCGAGCGGCGAGATCTACGACATGTTCGCAATGACGGCCGCTCACCCGATCCTGCCGATCCCCAGCTACGTACGCGTGACCGACGTGCGCAGCGGTCGCAGCGTCATCGTGCGGGTCAACGATCGCGGCCCGTTCAAGCACGACCGCGTGATCGATCTGTCGTATGCGGCGGCCACCAAGCTGGGGTTCGCTGCGACGGGCACTGCGGAAGTCGAGATCGAGCGCATTACGATGACGCAGATCGCCAGCGGCGAGTACCGCCGCGCGGGCGACGCCGCGCGGGCGACGGTTTCTGCACCGGCTCCCACAGCCAGTGCCTCGACCGAGGTGCCATCGACTGCGGTCGTGGCTACGGTTGCGCCTGCGGTGATCGAAGCATCGGCACCGGCTTCGCCGCCCGCGGCGGCCGGACAGGGCGCAAGCGGCACGCGCGGCTGGTCGGTGCAGCTCGGCGTCTTCGCGCAGGAAGCGAATGCCGAAGCGCTTGCCGGCCGCACGGCGGCCCTGCTGGCGTTCCTCGACTCCGGCGATGCCGCGGCCCGCACACCGCGGATCGAGCGCGATGGAAACGTCTACCGGGTACTCGTCGGAGCAAGCGGCGATCGCGAGTCCGCGCAGTCGCTTGCGCGCGAGCTCGAGCGCGTGCTCGAGCGCCCGACTACGGTGCTGCTGCGCTGACGGTGGTCAGCGGCTCGCGGCCTGCACCCGCGGCGACCACAGCAGGTCGGTAACGCCCGGATCGAGGCCGTTCTGAGTCAGCAGAGTGGTCAACTGCCCGCGGTGGTGTGTCTGGTGATTGAAGAAATGCGCGACGGCAAGCCACAGCGGCAGGCGACGTTCTTGCGGGTTGACGATGCTCACGTAGACCAGGTCGCCTTCAAGTGCGGCGTCTGACAGCGTGGCAACCCAGTCGGTGACCTCGCGGTCGGTCCGTGCACGTTCACGGCGCAGTTCGTCGTAATCGGAATAGAGCTCCTGCGCGAGCGAAGTCACGCTGAATGGCCGGTCGACGAAACGACCGAGCCAGATCCTGTCGGCGAGCAACAGGTGGTTCAGCGTGCCGTGGATCGACCGGAAGAATGCGCCCGCATCGCGCTTGCGAACGGCGTCAGACAGTCCACCACACGAGTCGTACAAGCGCTCGTTCATCCAGGTGTTGTAGGCCGCCATCATGCGGACGTACTCGATCGAGATCATCGCGGGCTCCGCGGGTGCGTCCTGCGTATGCCGAGTGCGGCGTCGTAAACAGTCTGGCGCGGCACGCCGGTCACTCGACTGACCACGGCCGCGGCGCGTGCCGGAGTCAGTTCATCGAGCAACGTCTCGAGCCAGCGGCGGCCCTGCTCATCGAGTTCGGAGGTCGGCGACCGCTCCGCGGCGTCGATCACGATCACGTATTCGCCGCGCTCATCGGGCGCGGAGCCTGCGAGCGTTGAAGCCGCCTGCGCAGTGATCGATTCGAACTTCTTGGTCAGTTCGCGGCCGATGACCACGCGACGCCCGGGTTCGAGTACAGCCGCGAGCGTGTCGAGCAGGGCGCGGATGCGATGCGGTGCCTCGAACAGCACCGACGGCCCGTCGTCGGCCGCGAGGTCGCGCAACAACTGCTCGCGCTCGCGCGCAGCGGACGGCAAGAAGCCGACGAAGCGAAAGCGGCCGTCGCGGAGTCCGGCGGCCGACGCGGCTGCGAGCAGGCTGCTCGCACCGGGAATCGGCACGACGCGCAGTCCGGCGTCGAGCACTGCCCGCACAACGACCGCGCCGGGGTCGGAGATTCCCGGCGTGCCGGCATCGGTCGCCAGCGCGATGCGCTCTCCGCGCCGCAAGCGGTCGACAATCGCCGCGGCCGCCGCCCGTTCGTTGTGCTGATGCGCCGCGAGCAACGGCGTGTCGATCCCGTAGCGGGCAAGCAGCGGACCCGTCACGCGCGTATCCTCGACGGCGATCGCGTCGACGTGTGCCAGCACCCAGAGCGCACGGAGCGTGATGTCGGCCGCGTTGCCGATCGGCATCGCGACTACATACAATGCGCCGGCCGGCAGATCCTGTTCGGCCACCCCCGCCCGCGCGGTGAGATCGTCATGCCGCGGAGGGCTTCCACCCGGAGTCATGGACTGCTCGATGTCCGTGTCGTTTCTGTCGTTCGAACGTTGCGGCCTGCGATGGGCGCTGCTGCTGGCAGCAAGTTTCGCATGCGGCGCGCATGCGCAGACACCGGAGACCGTCGCCCCTCCTGCGGCACCAGCCAAGGCCGCGATGGTCCTGCTGTTGCCCGCGCCATCGAGCGCGCTCGGCCCGGCGGCGGAAGCCCTGCGTCAGGGCTTCTTTGCGGCTCACCAGGTCAGCGGCGACGATGTCACCCTGCAGGTCGTCGAACTCGACGACAGCACTGAAGAGCTGGGCAAGGCGCTCGTCTCGGCGCGCGAGCGCGGCGCCGGCCTGATCGTCGGCCCGCTGGCGCGTGCCGCCGTGACCGATGTCGTCGAGGGCAGGAGGGCAGCGATGCCGTTACTGGCGCTCAACTTCCCCGAATCCGACAGCGCGGCACCCGCCAGCATGCTCGCGACGTCGCTGTCGCTGGAAGCCGAGGCGCAGCGCATCGCGAAGCTGGCGCTGTCGGAATTCGTCGGTGTACGTCGAGCCGACACGCGTCCGCGCATCGCGGTGATCTCGCGGCCCGGCGGACTCGAGCGCAGGATCGCGCAGGCTTATGTCAGTGCGGTACGTGCCGAGGGCGATGTACCGGTGCAGGTCGAGTGGACCGCGGAAACGACGCCGCGCGTCGCAGCACTGCTGGCCGAGCCGTCGCTCGAAGCCGTGTTTCTGGCGCTTTCCGCGCGCGATGCGGCGCAGCTGCGCGCGATGATCCCGCGCGACGTCCCGGTGTTCGGAACGTCGCTGCTATATGCCGGAGATCCGCTCAACTCGCCTGAGTCGGCCACGCTGGCGCACGATCTGGAAGGCATCCGTTTTGTCGACATGCCCTGGCTGCTGCAGCCCGACCATCCAGCCGTCATGATCTATCCGCCCGCCGCGGCCGCCTTGCCGCTCGAGCTGCGGCGGCTTTATGCCTTCGGCATCGATGCGTACCGCCTGGCCGTCGCGTGGATGAGGGGCGAGCGGCGTTTCGAAATCGACGGGGTGACCGGTCACCTGCAGGTCGACCGTGCGCAGTCGCTGCGGGTGCGGCGCACACCGCTGGTTGCGACCTACCGCAACGGCGTGCTGCAGCGGATCGATTGGGCCCGCTGATGAAGCCGCCTGCGCGCCAGCGCGCGCCGATCGCCGGGGTGCGGACGCCGAAGCAGCGCGCCGGCGACAAGGCCGAGCAGGCCGCCGAGCGGCATTTGGCCGGACACGGCTGCACGATCCTCGCCCGCAATGCGCGCTATCGCGAGGGCGAACTGGATCTGATCGTGCGTGAACGCGACGTGCTGGTCTTTGTCGAAGTCCGCATGCGCAGCGGGAGCGCCTTCGGTGGAGCGGCGGCGAGCATCGACCGCTACAAGCAACGACGGCTCGCGCGCGCCGCGCAGCACTGGCTGCTGGAAAACATCGGCGAGCGCTGGCCTGCATGCCGCTTCGACGTCGTCACGGTGGACGGTGATGGCACAATCAACTGGATTCGCGATGCTTTCGCGGCATAGGAGTGTTCGACGCATGAAGCAAGCATGGAGACGCGTGTTCTGGGGTGCAGTGCTGGTCGTGCCTGCACTGACTGCGTGCGCGCCGCTGGTGGTCGCGGCAGTGGCCGCCGGCACCGCACTGGTGGTGACCGATCGTCGCACGACCGGTACGCAGGTCGATGATCAGACGACACAGCTGCGGCTCGCCAACGAACTGTCGACCGCACTCAAGGGTCAGGCGGTTCACATCAATGTCAACAGCTTCGATCGCAAGGTGCTGCTGACCGGCGAGGTGCCCGATGAGGCGACGAAGGCACGCGTCGGCGAGATCGCCGCGGCGTCGCAGGGCGTGCGCGCGGTCGTCAACGAACTCGTGATCGGGCCGCCGAGCTCGGTTTCCGATCGCGCCTCGGACACGGCGCTCGGCGGGAAGGTGCGGGCGGCCTTCATCAACACGAAGGAAATCGCATTCAACTCGGTCGAGATCGTCACCGAGCGCCACGTCGTCTACCTGCTCGGACTCGTCACCGAAAAGGAGGGCGAGATCGCCGCGCTGGTCGCCGCCAAGGTGTCGGGCGTCAAGCAGGTGGTCAAGGTCTTCGACTACGCCTCGCGCGACGAAGTCGACAAGCGCAGGGCTGCCGAGGCAGCTGCCGCGCCCGCGCCTGCAGGACCGACCGCACCCGCGACCCCGGCGACAACGAAGTAGCCGGAGTTGCGCGTTCCGCGCAACCGAGCGGGCTCGCGCCGGGACGACCCCCCGCGAGCGCGCCAGCAGCTATTTTGGCTGTGGCTGCTGCGCCTGCTGCTTGCCGACCTGCACGCCCTGCTGTAGGCCTGCTGCTGGCCGCCTGCTGTTTCTGCTTTTCCTTGTCGTACAGGTAGCCGGGATGGCGCGTCAACGCTTGCAAGGGGAAGGATTCGGCCGCGTAGCGAAACAGGGCGTCGATGGCGCCGTTGGCACGGCGGGCTGCCTTCGCCTTGCGGTCAGGCGAGCCAGCGACGCAGCGCGTCGGCGGCTTCGGGCCGACTCAGCAGGTCCCAGTGATTGGCCCGAGTGATCAGGACCTTGCGCGATGCCGGCACCGCGAGAGCGAGTCGCTTGTCCCGATGTTCGCCCCAAGCGCTCGCCACCGTGACCAGACCGTCGCCGATCAGCGCATGCCGCAGTCCGCGGGGCTGCTCCGCGTTCGTCGCGGCGATCAGGTACACGTCGACATCCGCCGGCAGCGGCACCGGACTGCGATCGTCACGACGTTGCTCATGCGCATGGCGGCCCTCCCAGTCGGACCGCTGGAGATTGCCGAAGCGCAGATCCGTGATGCCGGCGCTGCGCGCCTTGCCCAGGCGGGTGAAGGGCGCCACATACGGACTCAGCTCGAGCAGCGAGTCGACCAGATGCCCGCCGCGCTCGAGCACCGCGCCGTGATGCGGAGCGCCCAGGCAGACCAGGCGCGACAGTTTCCCGCGCCAGCTGAGCGCGCGCAGATCCGCGCAATGGCAGGCCGACCGTGCAACCAGTCCTCCCATGCTGTGGCCGACGATAACGAGGTCCTCCACAGGGACCGGCCAGCCGTTCACCAGCGCATCGAGCAGCAGAGCGAGTTGCTCGCCGTTTTCCGAGATGTGCAGGCCGCTGTTGTAGTTCAGGCGGAGCACGCTGTATCCCAGCTCGCCGGCAAGCAGTTCACCGTGATCATGTCCGTTGCGCTGCCACTTCAGGTCGTTCATGCAAAGGCCGTGCACGAGCAGCGCAATGCGAGCGGACGGCACCGGAAACGCGGCCTTCAGGCCGTCGGGCGACACGTCCACCGACTTCGCGGCCACGCGCAGCGCAATCGGTATCGCCAGCGGATTGCCGCTGGCTTCGAGGCTGTCACCCCATACGCCGTTGATCGCGGCCAGAGCGGCTTCGCGCGCTGGATGAGGGGGTGCGGAACGCTGTAACGGTTCCAGCAGACGCAGCGAGGCGTCGACGCCGCGGCCGGTGTGGCGGGCAACGGCCCGCACGGTGCCATATACGGCGCCTGTCACGCCGCGCGTCCGCGCGGGGCGTGCGCGTCCGATCGGCCCGGCGCGGTCGCCGATCGTGCGGTGCATCTGCTC
Source organism: uncultured beta proteobacterium (assembly GCA_963703945.1). Lineage (GTDB taxonomy): Bacteria > Pseudomonadota > Gammaproteobacteria > Burkholderiales > Burkholderiaceae_F > JALORV01. Next base: position 167,845 of record CAVPGM010000005.1, read on the forward strand.
GACCAGATCGGTGAGACCCAGCGAGGCATCGAACCCGAGGCGGCAGAGGCCACGCAGGTCGCTCAGCGTCAGCGGAATCGGACTAGGGATCGGCGATTCGGGTGTTGTCATCGGAGTCGGCGCTGCAATGATATTCGAACCACTGTGCGCCGGCGCGCTTGGCCCGGCAAGCGAAGAAGTAGAGCGCCCGAACTAGGGCACGAACGAGGCTCCGTAAGCGCGGGGCCGCAATCCCGGCGAGGGACCGGCGACACTGACGGCGGTTGGTGCGGGATCGGCGGTCGCTTCAACCGTTGCATCAGCGCTCGCTTGTCTTATAGTGCGCCGCTCCCGCGGATCGCATGCCGAGTCGGGACTGTGTCGGTTCACCTGGAGGCTTCTATGGGCTGGATCATCGTGCTGGTCATCATCGCGGTCGTCGTCTTCTGGGCGGTCGGTGGGTACAACCGGCTGGTCAGCCTCCGCAACAAGTTCAAGAATGCATTTGCGCAGATCGATGTCCAGCTCAAGCGGCGCTACGACCTCATACCGAATCTGGTCGAGACCGCCAAGGGCTACATGAAGCACGAACGTGAGACTCTGGAGAGAGTCATCGCTGCGCGCAACACTGCGGTGACTGCCAATGCGGCAGCGGCGGCCGATCCCGGCAGTGCGAGCGCGATGCAGGGCTTGATCACCGCCGAAGGCGCGCTGTCGGGCGCGTTGTCACGGCTGTTCGCACTGGTCGAGGCCTATCCGGACCTGAAGGCGAACCAGAACATGATGCAGCTGACCGAGGAGCTCACCGGCACCGAGAACAAGATTTCGTTCGCGCGTCAGGCTTTCAATGATTCCGTGATGAGCTACAACACAGCAGCGCAGCAGTTCCCGACCAACGTGATTGCCGGCATGTTCTCCTTCGGGCCGGCCGAGCTGTTGCAGGCAACCGAAAGCGACGACGAGCGCAAGCCGGTGCGCGTGCAGTTCTGAGCCCGCGCCGCCGCAGGGCCCGCGGTCGGCATTGCGGCGCGCACGCCGCCGGACGGTCCGCATGAACTTCTTCGAGCATCAGGAACTCGCCCGGCGCAACAGCGGCAGGCTGATCGTGCTGTTCGTTCTGGCGGTGATCGCGATCGTGATTGCGGTCAACGTGGTCGCCACGGTGCTTTATCACGCGTTCGCCTTGCCGGCAGCCGTGGGCGGCATCTCGTCGCTGCCCACCGGTTTCTACTTCACCAACACGATCGTCGTGCTCGGGCTGATCCTGGGCGGAACCTGGCTGGAAACGAATCGGCTGAAGGCCGGCGGCGCGGTTGTCGCCCAGATGATCGGCGCACGCGAGGTCGACACTTCGACGCGCGATCTGCTCGACCGCCGCCTGGTCAACGTCGTCGAGGAAATGGCGATCGCCTCGGGTGTGGCGATGCCGCGCGTGTTCGTCATGGACAATGAAGACAGCATCAACGCTTTCGCGGCCGGCCATTCGGTCAGCGATGCCGTGGTCGCGGTGACACGCGGCACGCTGACGCGCCTGAACCGCGACGAGCTGCAGGGTGTGATCGCCCACGAGTTTTCCCACCTCCTGAATGGCGACATGAAGCTGAACCTGCGGCTGATCGGCGTGCTCTATGGTCTGCTGATCGTCGCGATGGCCGGACGCTTCCTGCTCGAGCTCGGCGGCCGCAGCCGTGGCGGCGGCGGTCGGGCGAGCGGCAGCGCGATTGCTGTGCTGTTTGCCGCCGGCCTCACGCTATGGGTACTCGGCTACATCGGCGTGTTCTTCGGGCGTCTGATCAAGGCCGGAGTGTCGCGCCAGCGCGAGTTCCTGGCCGATGCGAGCGCGGTGCAGTTCACGCGCAATCCGGACGGCATCGGCGGCGCGCTGCGCAAAATCGCCGGTCTGAGCGAACAGACCGGGCTAGGCACCCGCATCAATCACCCGCAGGCCGAAGCGCTGTCGCATCTGTTCCTCGGCGCCGCCCGCCCGGCGTTTGCGCGCGGCATCTTCGCCACGCATCCGACGCTGGACGATCGGCTGCGCCGCATCTACGGTCATGCCGTCACGCCGCTGCCGGCGGCCGAAGACGCGGTCGCGCTGGCGCTCGGCGGGCTTGCGCCATCCGAGCCGAAACGGGCGCCCTCGCCGATCCAGTTCGTTCCGTCAGCGACGGCCGCTGTCGACCGAGTGCGGCCACCCGGTTCGCTTCCCGATTCGTCCAGTCCGCTCGCTGGCCTTGTGTCGCTCGGTGCCGTGCCAGCGGCCGTCACGGCCCACATCGGCACCGCAAGGCCCGCGCGCTACCGAGACTTTGCGCTCGACGATGCGCAGCGCTCGCTGGTCGAATCGCTGCGGCGTGCGGCCACCGATGCCACGCGCGCGCAACTGCTGCTACTCGCGATGCTGGTCGACAAGGATGCCGAGCTGCGCGCCCAGCAAAGGACGCTCCTTGCCGAGGCATACGGCGCAGAGGCGGCGCAGCTCGTCGACGGCTATCACGAGCAGATTCAGAAGTTGCCGCCCGGTGCGCGCCAGCCACTGGCGGACGTCGCGATGCCTGCACTGCGCCGGTTGCCCCGCGCGGCGCGCGACGCGCTGCTGAGGACCGCGCACCTGCTGATTGCTGCGGACGGCCGCGTCACCGTGGGCGAGTTCCTGCTCTTCTCGATCCTGAAGCGCCGGCTCGGACCCGAAGCCGAGCGCGCCGTGCCGGTGCGGTACGCGTCGCTCGCCGCGCTGGCGCCGGACGCGAGCCTGGTGCTGTCGCTGGTTGCTGCTGTCCGGCTGCCCGAGCGCGCCGAACATGCGTTCAACGCAGGCGCCGTGCAGCTGCGCGAGGTCGAGCTCGCGTTCGTCACCATTGCATTGGTGCAGCTGGATGAAGTATCGACCGCGCTCGACCGCCTGAACCAGCTGGCGCCGCTCGTCAAGCCGCAGCTGATCAAAGCTGCGACCGCGGTTGCGTTCGTCGATGGCGAGACCAACTGGAAGGCTGCCAGCGCGCTGCGGATGATCTGTGCCGCGCTCGATGCACCGCTGCCGCCGCAGGTGGTGGAAGCCGAGTCCGGCTAGGCGCTCAGCGCCAGACTTCGCCGAGCAACGCGGCGAGGCCGGCGAGCAGGGCAATCAAGCCGAGCAGGACTGCTCCGGTGCGCAGCGCGCGCAATCCCGACGAACTGTCGCGGGTGAACGCGAATCCGACCAGCGGCATCACGACCGCGAGCAGCAGCGCGGTCACCGCGATCTTCAGCGCGAGTTCCTGCCAGGGAAGCATCGGTTCGCTCGGATTGTCTTGCCGCGAGCGTAATCGACCGCGCGCCGCACACCAAGCGTCCGTCGGCTCGAAAAAGCGCTGCATCGCACGGCAATTCGCCGCGTGCCGACGTCAGCGATTTGCCGGCGGTGGGCTGCGCTGCAGCCGAGTCACGATCACGCCGGCGACGGCCGGCGCAGCTCCCAGCAGACCGGCCACGACAGCACCCGCCGTGCCCGAGCGCTCGCCGGCGGATTCGAACGCGATGAACAGTGCGGCCAGCAGCAAAGTGATGACGGCGACGATGACGCGACCCCCGCGACGCCGCAGCAGCCAGGGATAGACGAACACGCCCAGAACAACGATCAGTGCGACCGTGATGGAACCGCTGATGGAGACGGGCACACCTGTCACGCGCCGCCCGTTTCAGCATGCCGCGGCAATGCATCGGCGATGCCGGCAGCGTGCGCCTGCTGGTCGGCGTGATAGCTCGACCGCACCATCGCTCCGCAGGCCGCGTGCGTGAAGCCCATTTCCGCCGCCTCGGCCTCGAACATCCGGAAGACGTCCGGGTGCGCGTAACGCCGCACCGGCAGGTGATGCGCGGTCGGCGCCAGATACTGGCCGATCGTCAGCATGTCGACATCATGCGCGCGCAGGTCGCGCATCACCTGCAGGATCTCGTCATCGGTCTCACCGAGCCCGACCATCAGTCCGCTCTTGGTCGGCACGCCGGGTACGCGCTGCTTGAACTGCTGCAGCAGGCTCAGTGAGTGATGGTAGTCGGACCCCGGGCGGGACTCCCGGTACAGCCGCGGCACCGTTTCGAGGTTGTGGTTCATCACATCGGGCGGCGCCTGTTCCAGGATCGCGAGTGCGCGCTCGAGGCGGCCGCGGAAGTCGGGCACCAGCACCTCGATGCGCGTGGCCGGCGATCGCTCGCGCGTTGCGTGGATGCAGTCGACGAAGTGCTGCGCACCACCATCCTTCAGGTCGTCGCGATCGACCGAAGTGATCACGACGTAGTTGAGCTTCAGTGCGGCGATCGTTTTCGCCAGGTTCGCAGGCTCGTCGACATCGAGCGGATCGGGACGACCGTGGCCGACATCGCAAAATGGGCAGCGTCGCGTGCACTTGTCGCCCATGATCATGAAGGTCGCCGTGCCCTTGCCGAAACATTCGCCGATGTTCGGGCAGCTCGCTTCCTCGCAGACCGTGTGCAGCCGGTGCTCGCGCAGGATCGCCTTGATTTCGTAGTAGCGCGTCGCCGGCGATCCGGCCCTCACGCGGATCCACTCGGGTTTGCGCAGCGCTTCGCTGGCCGGCACCGGCTTGATATCGAACTTCCGAAGCACCTTGCCGGTCTTGGCCTCGCCCTTCAACTTGGCGTAGGGATCACGGGGGGCAGTGGGTATTTCGCTCGACATGATTTGAGACCACCTGGGCGGCGACGGGCACGCCGGTCGGAAGCCGCCAGTGTAGCCAACGGCAGCGGATTCACGCTGCGAGGTGCGCGGCCAGGCGTTCGCGCAGTCGCACTGCCACATCGGCCGGAGCGATGTCGATGCCCAGCGTGGCCAGGTCGACTGTCGTCAGTCCGGCGTAACCGCAGGGATTGATCAGTGAAAACGGCGTCAGATCCATCGCCACGTTGAGCGCGACCCCGTGGTAGCTGCGGCCGTGAGTGACCTTGATGCCGAGCGCGGCGATCTTTGCGAGCCCGGCAAATTCGCCGGTGGCACCTGTTTGCTGCCACGGCACGTAGACACCGGGCGCGCCGCGCACGCGCCGTGCGTCGACACCCAGCGCATCGAGTGTCTGCACCACCGACTGCTCGATCCTGAACACCAGTTCCTTGACGTAGATGCCGAGGCGGCGCAGGTCGATCAGCGGATACGCCACCACCTGCCCCGGCCCGTGATAGGTGATCTGGCCGCCACGGTCAGACTGCACGACTGGAATCTCGGTCGTCGCCAGCAGGTGCTCGCGCCGGGCCGCTTGTCCTAGTGTGTAGACCGGCGCGTGCTCGACCAGCCAGAGCTCATCTTCGGTGCCGATGTCGCGGTGCGCAGTGAACTCCTGCATGGCCTGCCAGGTCGGCACATAGTCGGCCCGACCGAGGTCACGCACGATCATCGGTCACGCCGCATCGGTCAGAGGACGACCTTCACCATCGGATGGCTGGTCAGCGCGCGATAGAGCGAGTCCAGTTGGTCGCGCGACACCGCGTGAACCGTGGCGGTCAGCGACAGGTAGTTGCCGTCCTTGGAGCTGCGCATCTCGAGCGTCGATGGGTCGAAATCCGGGGCGTGCTCGAGCACGATCGCGACAATCGTCTGCGCGAAAGCATCGTCGCGCCGCCCCATGATCTTGATCGGGAAATCGGTCGGGAACTCGAACCCTTTTGGTTCGCCGACGGTTGCCCCGGTCATGCTGCACGTTCTCCGCGCGACAGGCCGGCCCGGCGCTCATACCAGCTGTGTGCGTCGGCGCGCTTGGCCGCCTCGAACCAGCCGCGCATCGCGGAATACACGGGGCCCGGCACGCCGGGGCCGACGGGCCGGCCGTCGAGCATCGTGATCGGCAGCACTTCGCGACCCGACGAACTCAGCCACAACTCGTCCGCGCTGCGCATTTCCGCCTCCGAAACCGGACGCAACTCGAGCGGCAGGCCATGCTGCCGAGCCAGCTCGTAAGTGGCGTCGCAGGTGATCCCCGGCAGGATCTGCACCGACGGACGCGGCGCGATCAACGTTCCGTTGTGGACCACCATCACGTTTGCACTCGACGCCTCGGTCAGGTAACCATCGCGCAGCATCACGGTCTCGAACGCGCCGTGGTCGACCGCATGCTGTTTCATCAGCACGTTGCCCAACAGCGAGGTGCTCTTGATGTCGCAATGCAGCCAGCGTTCGTCGGTGTGCGACACGACCACGACGCCGCGCTCGATCTGTTCAGCGGGAATTTCGGCCCATGGCGAAGAGACGACGAAAACCGTCGGCTCGACTCCGACGGGAAACGCGTGGTCGCGCCGCGCTGCGCCGCGTGTCAGCTGGACGTAGATCGACTGGCGCGGCCACGGATGGCGCTCGATCGCCTCGTCCAGCAGGTCGAGCCAGGCTTCGACCGAGCGCGGATTGGTGAGCCGGATCCCGTCGCAGCTGCGCTGCAGGCGCTCGAAGTGGCCCCGCGCGCGAAAGGGCGCGCGCAGGCCGTCGACCGTGTCGACCGGAATCAGTTCGTAGACGCCATCACCAAAGATGAATCCGCGGTCCAGCACCGATACGGTCGCCTCGGCGAGCGGACGCCACTGGCCGTTCAGATAACAGCTAGCTGCCTGCCATTCCATCAGTTGCGTCTCCGCCACCACAGTCTGATCGCATCGTACGCGCGACCAAAAAGGCCTGCTGGCTCTACGCCCTCCAGCGCGACGACGTAACCTTCGGTCAGCGTCTGGCTGCCCAGACTGACCTTCAGCCGGCCGACCATCTCGCCCTTGGCGAGCGGTGCGAGCAATGGATCGGGGCGTTCGATGCGCGTTTCGAGCTTGCGCTCTCCCAGCCGCTGCAACTCGGCGGTGGGCGCGGTGACGAAGACATCGCGTTCCGGTCCGATCGGGACCTCGGCGCGATCACCCTTCCACACCTCCGGTCGCGCCAGCACCGCGCCACCGCGGTACAGCCGCACCGTGTCGTACTCGGCATAGCCGTAGTTGAGCAGGCGCAATGCATCCTGCGCGCGCACCGATTCGGTCGGAGCTCCCAGAACCACGGCGATCAGCCGACGCTCGAACGCGGAGTCACCCTGGCCGCGCGGCCTTGCGGCAGTGGCGACGATCGACCATCCGACGGCCTCGAGGTGCCCGGTTTTCATCCCGTCCACTGCGGGATCGGACCACAGCAGGCGGTTGCGATTACTCTGTGTGATGCCGTTGTATGTGAATTCGCGCTCGCCGAAGAGCGCGACGAACTGTGGAAAGTCGCTGCGCAGCCGCTGCGTCAGGCGTGCCAGGTCGCTCGCAGTCGAGTACTGCTGCGGATCGGACTGCCCGGTCGGATTCGCAAAATGCGTGTCGTTCAGGCCAAGCCGCGCGGCTTCGGCATTCATGCGTCCGACGAAAGCGGTAGCCGTTCCCGAGGCGTGCTCGGCCAGCGCGTGCGCCGCGTCGTTGCCCGACGCCACGATCATGCCGCGCAGCAGTTCGTGGACCGTGACCGGCCGGCCGGGCTCGATGAACATGCGTGACCCATCGCGACCCGGTACGGCGAACGCGGCACGCGAGACCTGCACCGGATCGTCGAGCGCGATGCGCTTCTCGCCGAGGGCCACGAAGACCACGTAGGCCGTCATCAGCTTGGCGAGTGACGCTGGTTCCATCCGCAGCTTCGGCTGATGGCTCGCTAGCGTGGCGCCACTCGATGCGTCGAGCAGCAGCCACGATCGCGCCGACAGCATCGGGGCCGGCGCCTGCGAGGCTGCCGGGTGGGTCAGCAACGCCAGTGCGGCCGCGGCAACGAGACGCAGGAAGGCGGGCGACAGTTTCACGGACAAGGCATGAATTCGCGGGAGCGCAGCACCTTACGATAAGGTCCGCGCCGCCGAGTTCCCGGCAAGCGCAGCGGCTAGCGCTTGCGCAGAGCGCGCAGATACTCGGCCGCGGCCGCCGTCCCGAGCGCGGCCGAGACGAACCGCTCGGCCTCACGCACGCACTCCCGGAAATCCTCGATCGTGCGGCAGCTCTCGATGCGCAGCGCGAGCTGCTCGGAATCCGGACCGAGCCGATCGGTCAGTTCGCGCACTGCCCGCCGCTTGGCTTCCTGCAGCGTCATCGGGTTCGCCTCGTCGGTTGCTCCGGAGCTCTGCGTCACCGGCGACATCCCGTCCTGCTCGCGGCCGAAGATGGTCGGCACGTCGATCGCATGGCTCGAGCTCGCGCGATGAATGAGGCCGGCGCCCTCGAGCTGCGTGATGACAGCGTCGATCTCGCCCGGGCGCAGCAACACCGCGAGTTCGTCGATCGGCCGCTTGCCGTCGATCATGATCAGGACGCGGCGAGTCGTCATCGACAGCTGCGCACTGCGCGCTGCGACCTCGGCCACGCCCTTCGGTGTCTTCGAGTAGACAAGCGATCCGTCCATGTTCCTTCATCGCCGTCGAAGGCGATTCTTTCCCCCGCGGTTCAGCCCCGGCATTGGTCGGTGCTCATCGAAACCTTTTAATGGCTTTGGTCGGCGGCGTCAAATTGAGACACGCCGCGGATGTGTGCGCTTATTCGTGCTTTGAGCACACCGAGTCGGCGGTGGAAGAAGTGATCCGCACCCGGAATCACCAGCACCGGCAGGCCCGTCGGCCGTGCCCAGTCAAGCACCGCGGCGAGTCCGATCGTTTCGTCGTTTTCGCCGTGGATCACCAGAGTATCCGCGCGCACCTCGGGCATTGGCCATTTGCCGGCGGCGGCGCCGACCAGCACCAGGTAATCAGCCGGCCGCGCGTTGGCGGCCAGCCTCTGCGCTGCGCGCGCGGCGACGAGGCTGCCGAACGAGAAACCGGCCAGCGCCGTGGTACGCGATGCGGCCAGTCGCTCCCGCACGCCAGACAGTGTCGGGACAGTGTGCAGCACATGCAGGAAATCGTCGGTCTCGCCGCGCCCTTCGTCGTGCGCCCCCTCGGATGCGCCGACGCCGCGGAAATTGAAGCGCATCGAAAGCCATCCAAGCGACGCGAAGGTACGCGCCACGGTGGCGGCGACCTTGTTGTCCAGAGTTCCGCCGTACAGCGGATGAGGGTGACCGACACACGCCACGCCGGTGGCCGGGCCCGATGGCGGCCAGTCCAGCGCAACTTCAATGCGCCCGGCCGGCCCGTCGATCAGCTTCTTCTCGGCGCGTGCGGTCATCCGATGCGAAGGCGGTCGACCACGCGACCCTGCACCAGATGCACGTCGATGATCTCGTCGATGTCGTGGCGATCGACATATGTGTACCAGACTGCTTCCGGATAGACGACGATGCAAGGTCCTTCGTCGCATCGGTCCATGCATCCGGCTTTGTTGATCCGTACGCCGCCCGCACCATCGCGCCCCATCTGCTTGATGCGTGCCTTGGCGTGCTGCTGCATCTCGGCCGCCTGGTGGCGGCCGCAGCAGGCGGACCCGTCCTCGCGTTCATTGAGGCAGAAAAAAACGTGATGGGTGTAGTAGCTCATGCGCGCATCCAGACGGGCATTATAGGAACGACGACGACGCAGCCCGCGTCAGCTCGTTCTCGATCAGTCCGGCTGCAAGCAACGGTGGCCACAGCATCGACACCCAGCTGGCGAGGGCGTTGAAGTTCAGCAGCCGTCCCTGACGCCACTCCTGCAACTGCACCAGATGGTAGGGGTTATCGGGGATCGTATTGACAGCCGCAAGCAGAACCACTACGGTCAGCAGGGCAAAACGCCGCTGCCACGCTAGCGTCCCACCGCTGGCGGCCGCCAACGACAGGAGTCCGAGCGCAAGCCCGCCGAATGCGCCGGGCGTGAGCCAGGCCAGGGCGCGCTCGGGTCCGAATTGCACCGCGTTGGCAAGCGACTTGGTCGCCAAAGCGCATGCCAGCAGAGTCGCGAGCAACCGGTAGCGCGGGGCTTCGGGCCGCAACACCGACGACAGGGCGAGCCCGGCAGCCAGCAGCGCCGCGGCCACCACGAACGCTTCGGCCAACAGGTACTCCGCCGGACCGAAGGCTTCGGGTTCGAAGCGCCACCAGCGTCCGCCCAGTGCAACCAGCCATGGTTCGAACGCACCCCGCAACTCGCCGTTGCCGAACAGCATCGGCTCGGGATAGATCTGCGCAATCGGCCAAAGGGCAATGCCGATCAGGACAGCTGTCGCGTTGCGATCGAACCAGCGGCGCCGAAGGTCGACCAGTCGGCCGCGATCTATGAGCGCCGCGGCGGCGGGCGCCGCAAGCGCGGCACCGCTCAGCGCGCCAAGCGTATTGGTGAACAGGTCGAGATTGGATGCGACGCGGGTCGGCAGATAGGTCTGCGCCGCCTCGACAAATCCCGCGAGCAGCAGCCCGGCCAGCGTTCCCAGCAGCATCGCGGCCAGCCCGCGGATTCGCGGATAAACGGCCAGCACGACCAGCGCCCCGAGTGGAAGATAGGCCAGCAGGTTGACGATCAGGTCGAACGCGGTCATGTACCGCGGCAGTGGCGCTGTGAGGTAGGCCAGGGGGTCGATGCCGAGATCGCGCCAGCCTTCCCAGGGTGCCAGTCCCGAGTACAACAGCAACAGCGTGTAAAGGACGCACGCGGCCCGCGCGAGCGGCGAAGACGCCGTGCGCGTGGTCGGTATCAGTCCGGAGGAATGCATGCTGCCCACACTCTAGGGCATGCGGCCGCCATGGCAAGGTCCGACGACCCTTGAAACGACCTGGGTCGCCGTAGCGACGAGCCGATGCTACATTCGATCGAACGATCTTCGGCCAGCGCGCTTGCCCTCTTCCCCTAACGTCCAGGCCGGCAAACCCCGGCCCGAGCATTTCGACGCGCCACCCTTGGCTGCGGCGGTGCTGCAGCGCTGGCTCGTCGACGCGGGAGTCACCGCTTCGGCCCAGGTCGAGGTTGTTGCGCAGACCGGATCGACCAACGATGACCTGCTGGAGCGGGCGCGACTGCGCTCGCCGGCGCAGCCGATCATCCGCGCCGCCGACGAGCAGACCTCAGGACATGGCCGGCATCGGCGGCCGTGGATTGCGCGCAGCCGTTCGGCGCTGCTGTTCTCCGTCGCGCTGCCGCTCGAGTCACTGCCGGCGGCGCTGCCCGCGGTGACGCTCGCCTGCGGCGTTGCGCTCGCCGACCGGCTGATCGGACGGGGCATCGCGGTCACCCTGAAGTGGCCGAACGATCTGTTGCTCGAAGGCCGCAAGCTCGCCGGTGTCCTGTGCGAACTCGCGGTCGACGGTGATGGCCAGGCCACGCTGGTGGTCGGGGTTGGTGTCAACGGCTGGCTCAGCGACGCCGATCGCACGGCAATCGGCCGCCCGGCCGCCTGCCTGGCCGACGTGGTGTCGTCGCCGCTGCTGGCGCTCGAACGCGAAGCGTGGATCGCGCAGCTGGCGAGCGCGATCCTGGCGTGCGTCACCCGCTACATGGGCGAAGGATTCGTCCCGGTCCGGCAGCGCTACAACGAGTTGATGGAGACGCGCGGTGAACAGGTCGACATCGTCGACCGGGGCCGGGTCATCGCCAGCGGACGCGCGGTCGAGGTCGACACGATCGGCCGCCTGATGCTGGCCACTTCCGGCGGTCTGCGCGGAATCAGCGTCGGTGACGTTTCGCTGCGGCGCGCCTCGAGTGATGACGCTGCTGGTTGACGCGGGCAACACGGCGCTCAAGTGGGCGCTGGCGGACGTGGACGGCGTTCCGGGCCGCGCGAACGTCGAGTTGAATCGGGGGTTGGATGATCTTGCGCAGCGGCTCGCGCACAGCTGGCAGGGACTTCCGGCCAGGCGGGCCGTCGGGTGCAGCGTGGCCTCGCCGGAAGTTGTCGTGGCGATCGAGAGCGCAGCCGCGGCAAGCGGCCTCGCGCTGCATTGGCTGCGATCCGAAGCGCGCTACACCGGTCCGTTCGTGCTCGAGAACCGGTACCGGACGCCGAGCCAGCTCGGCGCGGACCGCTGGCACGGCATGCTGGGATCGTGCCTGCTCCATCCGCGGCGGTCCCTGGTACGAGTGACCGCCGGAACGGCGATCACCATCGACTGTATCGAATGGATATCCGGTCCTGCGCAGTTCATCGGAGGCTGCATCGCGCCCGGCGCACGGATGATGCTGGAGTCGCTGGCGCGCGGCACCGCCGGATTGCCGCACGCGGCCGGTCGAGCGGTCGATTTTCCCGACAATACCGATGACGCGATCGCAACCGGCGTCATCGATGCGCAGGCCGGCCTCGTGGGTCGCATGGTGCAGCGCCTCGCCCGGCGCATCGGCGGCTCGCCCGACGTCGTGGTGTCGGGCGGTGACGCTGAGCCGCTTGTGCGGCGGCTGAACACCGAAGGCATCGCGGCGTCGATCGCACATAATCTGGTACTGGCGGGCTTGGGACTGCGCGCGCGCGACCTGCCGGCGATCGCCGAACGATGAAACTCGCTCTTCTTCTGTTGCTGTTGCTTAACGTTGCGCTGTATGCGTGGCAGCAGGGCGCATTCGGACGTTTTGTCGAAGGCGGGCGCGAGCCCGAACGGATCAGCCGGCAGATCGAGCCGGAGCGCATCCGCGTGCTCAGCGAAAAGGAAGTGCAAACCCTGCGTGAACGCGCCAGCCAGGCCCGTGCGGCGGCCGCGGCCCCCGCCCCGATCGATCTGACGGCCGCGCAGTCCTGCGTCGAATTTGGTGATTTTCCGGCCGGCGACGTCACGCGCGTCGAGGCGGCACTGGTACAGCTCGCTCTCGGTTCGCGTCAGACGACGCGGGCGGTCGATCTTCCCGGCTATCACCTCGTCTACCTGCCTCCGTTCAAGACGCGGCCCGAGGCGGACCGCGCCGCGGGGGACATGAGCAAGCGCGGAGTCAAGGACGTGGTGGTGTTCAACGACGGACCACTGCGATTCGGTGTGGGTCTCGGTTCGTTCCGAGACGCCGACGGAGCCAAGGCGCATGCCGCCGCGCTGGAAAAACTCGGTGTCAAGAATGTAAAGGTTTCGGACAAGCCGACGGCAGTCACGGGCACCCGCTTCCAGCTGCGCGAACTCGATGCCGCCACTGCGCAGCAACTGGCGACGATACGCAAGGAATTTCCCGCTCAATCAGTGCGTCCGTGCAGCACCGGGTGATCGAAAGCGGCTGGGCCGCAGTGACACGGGCTGGGTGCTGCCGGTAGCCCTCGGGGCCGGTCTCAGTCGGCGGCCAACGCGGCTGCGATGGCTCGCTCAAGAGCCGGCAGAAGCTCACGCCGTTCCGTCAGCCGGATCGTGTCGATGCTCCGCTGTCGCGCGGCCCAGATCGGTCCGGGAAAGTGCGGATCGTCCTCGTAGCGCGGGATCAGATGCCAGTGCAGGTGCGGCGTGACGTTCCCCAGACTGGCCACGTTCATCTTGTGCGGACGCAGTAGCCGGCGCATCTGATCCTCGACCGTAAACACCGCGCGCATCAGTCGCTCGCGCTCGGACGAAGCAAGATCGGTCAACTCGCGCACGTGACGGTTCCAGATGACGCGCATGAATCCCGGATAGTCCGGCTCATCGACCGCGACGACACGGACTGAGCCGTCATCGAAGACGAGTCGGCCGCCCGGCCCTTTGCACAACTCGCAATGGGAATGAGTCATCCGCGGCCTTCTCTCCTTCCACAGCTACCCATGCCTGGGGCGGCGCCAAATTGTGCCCGAACGCTTCGTTGGAACTTGATGGGCAGCGGCGCGCCGTAGAGCTACACCAGGACCCTCTCAATGCCGCCGGCGTTGGCGCGCTCGACATAGTCGGGCATCCAGCCAGCTCCCAGGATGTGCCGCGCCATCTCGACGACGATGTAGTCGGCCTCGATGTCCGCATCGTCGCCGTAGCGTTGCAGCCCTTGCAGGCACGACGGGCACGACGTCAGAACCTTCACTGCGCCGCTGAAACCGTCGGCGCGCAGGCTGCCGGCGCCGCTGCGCACTTCGCGCTCCTTGCGGAAGCGCACCTGGGTGGCGATGTCGGGCCGCGAGATCGCGAACGTGCCCGATTCTCCGCAGCAGCGATCGTTCTTCTCGATGCGGACGCTGTCTGCCGTGGCCACCAGCGCGTTGACGGTCGCGAGCGGATCCTGCTGCTTCATCGGGCTGTGGCAGGGATCGTGGTACATGTAGCGCACTCCCGCCACACCCTCCACCCGAATGCCCTTTTCGAGCAGGTACTCGTGGATGTCGATGATGCGGCAGCCGGGGAAGATCTCCTCGAATCGATAGCCGACTCAGCTGGTCGTAGCACGTTCCGCAGCTGACGACGACCGTCTTGATGTCGAGGTAATTGAGCGTGTTGGCAACGCGGTGAAAGAGCACGCGGTTGTCGGTGATGATCTTCTCGGCCTTGTCGAACTGGCCGCTGCCGCGCTGCGGATAGCCGCAGCACAGGTACCCCGGGGGCAGTACCGTCTGCACGCCTGCGTGCCACAGCATCGCCTGCGTCGCCAGCCCTACCTGCGAGAACAGACGCTCGGAGCCGCAGCCAGGGAAGTAGAACACCGCTTCGGACTCGCTGGTGGTCCGGCGCGGATCGCGGATGATCGGCACGTAGCGCGCATCTTCGATATCGAGCAACGCGCGCGCCGTCTTCTTCGGCAGGTCGCCCGGCATCTTCTTGTTGACGAAGTGGATCACCCGCTCGGTGACGCGCGGCCGGCCGCCGGTGGTCGCGGGCGGCCGGCTCGTCTGCAACCTGCCGGCAGGACGAAACAGCCGGTTGCCGAGGCGCTGCGCGGCATAACCCCAGCGGAGCATTGCCGTGCGTGCGATCCGGATCGTCCGCGGATCCTTGACGTTGAGGAAGAACATCGACGCGGCGGTGCCAGGGTTGAACTTCTTCTTGCCCATGCGGCGCAGCAGATCGCGCATCGCCATGCTGACATCGCCGAAATCGATATCGACCGGGCAGGGCGATTCGCACTTGTGACACACGGTGCAGTGATCGGCCACATCCGAAAACTCGTCCCAGTGCCGGATGCTGACTCCGCGGCGTGTCTGCTCCTCGTATAGGAACGCCTCGATCAGCAGCGAGGTGGCGAGGATCTTGTCGCGCGGTGAGTACAGCAGATTGGCACGCGGCACGTGCGTGGAGCACACCGGCTTGCACTTTCCGCAGCGCAGGCAGTCCTTGATCGCATCCGAGATCGACTTGATGTCGCTCTGCTGCATGATCAGCGACTCGTGCCCCATCAGACCGAAGCTCGGCGTGTACGCATTCGACAGGTCCGCGCCCGGCAGGAGCTTCCCCTTGTTGAAGCGACCTTCGGGGTCGACCGTGTTCTTGTAGCGGCGGAACTCGGCGGTCTCCGCATCGGTCAGGAATTCCAGCTTGGTGATGCCGATGCCGTGTTCGCCCGAGATCACGCCATCGAGATCGCGTGCGATCTGCATGATCCGCGCGACCGCTGCGTTGGCCCGCTGCAGCATCGCGTAGTTGTCGGAGTTGACCGGGATGTTCGTGTGCACGTTGCCATCGCCGGCATGCATGTGCAGCGCGACGAACACGCGGCCGCGCAGCACGCGCGCATGGACGGCTTCGCACTCGGTCAGCACCGGCGCGAACGGAGCACCCGCGAAGATGCGCTCGAGCGGCGCGCGCACCTCGGTCTTCCACGACACGCGAATCGTGTGGTCCTGCAGCAGGTCGATGATGCGCAACGCCGGCTGCCGGTCGCTGTCGTTGGCCGAACGCGCGCTGGTCAGGTGCGTCAGCCCGAGCTGCGTCAGCTCCGACATCGATGAAGAAAACGGCGCATCGAAGTGCGTCAGCAGCCACTGCCAGCGGCGGCGCGTGTAGGCGACCAGCCCGCGCGCCTGCTCGGCGCGGTCGCCGAGGATCTCGGCGCGCGGCATCCGGTCGATCTCGACATCGTCGGTCTTGCCGAGCGTGAACGGCGAGGCGAGATAGTCGTCGAGCGCATCGAGCAGCTCCAGCTTGTTCTCGATCGACAGTTCGATGTTGATGCGCTCGATCGCGTCGGTGTACTCACCCATCCTGGCAAGCGGGATGACGACGTCCTCGTTCAGCTTGAAGGCATTGGTGTGCTTCGAGATCGCCGCCGTCTTGGCCCGATCGAGCCAGAACTTCTTGCGTGCGTCGGCGCTGACGGCGACGAAACCCTCACCGGTGCGCGCGTTCGCCAGCCGCACGACCTCCGAGGCCGCGTGCGCGACCGCCGCATCGTCGTCGCCCACGATGTCGCCGACCAGCACCATCTTCGGCAGACCCCCGCGGCGCGACTTGGTCGCGTAGCCGACCGCGCGCAGGTAGCGCTCGTCGAGGTGTTCCAGTCCCGCGAGCAGGGCTCCGCCCGGCCGCCGCGCCAGGTAGTCGGTGATGTCGACCATTGACGGCACGGCCTCCTGCGCCCGACCGAAGAACTCGAGGCACACCGTGCGGATGTGTTTGGGCATCCTGTGCACGACCCAGCGCGCCGCTGTGATCAGTCCGTCGCAGCCCTCTTTCTGTACTCCGGGTACACCGCCCAGGAACTTGTCGGTCACGTCCTTGCCGAGCCCGACCTTGCGGAAGCGCGCGCCGGGAATCGCGATGCGCTCAGTGCGCAGGACCTTGGCCCTGGCAGGCGGCTGGTGGCCATCCTTCCAGGTCAGCTCGAACACCGCCTCGGCGGCGTCGTGGATCTTGCCGAGGTTGTGGCCGATGCGCTGGACCTCGAGCCAGTTGCCGACCGGATCGACCATGCGCCACCACGCCAGGTTGTCGATCGCGGTGCCCCACAGCACGGCCTTCTTGCCTCCGGCGTTCATCGCGATGTTGCCGCCGACGCACGACGAGTCAGCCGACGTGGGGTCGACCGCAAACACGTAGCCGCTGCGCTCGGCGACATCGGCGACGCGCTTGGTGACCACGCCGGCTTCGGCGTACACCGTGGGCACCGGCGCGGTGACGCCGGGCAGCTCAATGGTCTCCACCTCCGTGAGCGCTTCCAGCTTCTCGGTGTTGATCACTGCAGAAAGCGGCGTTAGTGGAATCGCCCCGCCGGTGTAACCGGTGCCGCCGCCGCGCGGAATGATCGTGAGGCCGAGCGCGACACAGGCGCGGACCAGGCCGGGAATCTCGTCTTCGCGGTCCGGGTGCAGGACAACGAACGGGTATTCGACGCGCCAGTCGGTCGCGTCGGTCACGTGTGACACGCGCGCGAAACCGTCGAAGCGCACGTTGTCCTCGCGTGTGTGCCGCGCGAGCTCGCGGCGTGCGGCCTTGCGCAGGTCCCAAGTCGAGCGGAACTCCGCCTCGAACCGCTGAACCGCCTTGCGCGCGGCCGCGAGTAGTTGACCGACCTTTGCATCGCGTACAGCGTCGGCAGCGCTGCCGCCGGGAGTGCGGCGTTTTTCGATCTCGCCCAACCGGTGGTGCAATGCCTCGATCAGCAGTGCGCGGCGCTTCGGGCTGTCGAGCAAGTCGTCCTGCAGGTAAGGGTTGCGACGGACGACCCAGATGTCGCCCAGCACCTCGTACAGCATGCGTGCCGAGCGGCCCGTGCGGCGCTCGCTGCGCAACTCGTCCAGCACCCGCCACGCATCCGCGCCGAGCAACCGCATCACGATCTCGCGATCCGAGAACGAGGTGTAGTTGTATGGAATCTCGCGCAATCGGACCGGCGGCTCGAGCGCGGTGGAGTCGGAGCGCAGTTCCCGTGACGGAACAGGTGCGTTCATCGAATTCGGTCTGTCGACCGCGACAACACGTGGATGGAGATTGTATCTTTTGCGGTGCAGCGAAGGCGATGACCGCGTAGGGACTTTCGCTCAGGCAGTCAGCGGCGGTTCCTGCATCGCGGAGATCTGCTCACGCAGTTCGAGGATGCGTGCTTCCCAATAGCGCGGCGTGTCGAACCACGGGAAGGCGGCGGGAAATGCGGGATCGTTCCAGCGGCGAGCGATCCAAGCGGCATAGTGCATCAGCCGAAGCGTGCGCAGCGCCTCGATCAGCAGCAGTTCCCGACGATCGAACTCGCGGAAATCCTCGTAGCCGGTGAGCAGAGCGGCGAGCCGCTGCGTCTGCTCCGCGCGATCGGCTCCGAGCAGCATCCACAGATCCTGCACCGCTGGACCGCTGCGCGCGTCGTCGAAATCGACGAAATGCGGTCCGTGATCGGTCAGCCCGTCGTACCACAGCACGTTTCCTTCGTGCACGTCGCCGTGCAGGCGGATGCGCGCAACAGCGCCGGCAGTCTGGAACGCGGACTCGACCGCATCGAGCGCCTGCGCGGTGACGCCCTCGTACACCGACCGCAACTCCGGCGGAAGCCTGCCGCTGCCCAGCAGATACTCCCGCGGCTCGCGACCGAAACCGGCGATGTCGAGCGCCGGCCGCACGGCGAACGCGTGCACACCGCCCACGGCGTGCATGCGGCCGAGAAATCGGCCGATCCACTCCAGCACGTCGGGATCGTCGAGCAGCGGCGCCCTCCCGCCACGCCGCCGTGCGACCGCGAAACGAAATCCCGCGAAGCTGTTCAGCGTCTTTCCATGCAGCATCAGCGGTGGCACCGCCGGCACTTCGGCCGCAGCCAGTTCGGCGACGAACGCGTGTTCTTCGAGGATCTGCGCATCGGACCAGCGATGTGGCCGGTAGAACTTCGCCACCACATAGCCGGTGCTGCCGTCGTCCTGCTCGACTCCGACCTGGAACACACGGTTTTCGTAACTGTTCAACGCAAGCAGCGACCCGGTCGTCGCCAGGCCGGCGCTGTCCAGCGCGTTTAGCACCACGTCCGGGGTTAGTCCGGCATAGGGCAACTCGGCTTCGGTGTCGTGCGGCGCCATGGCGGCATGGTAGGCCACGGAACCGGTGCCGCCTGCGTGGTACCTTCGGCGGCTACGGGGAGGGGCAGGCACGATGCCCGCACAGGAATATCTGCGCCGAATTCTGACGGCGCGCGTCTACGACGTCGCGATCGAGTCGCCGCTGGAGGCTGCTCCGCGGCTGTCGGAGCGAATCCACAACCGCGTGCTGCTGAAGCGCGAGGACCTGCAGCCGGTAAAGAGCTTCAAGCTGCGCGGTGCCTACAACAAGATGGCGCGACTGCCGCGCGAGCAGCTGAAGCGCGGCGTGATCGCGGCATCTGCCGGCAACCACGCGCAGGGCGTCGCGCTCGCAGCGCAGACCCTCGGCTGCCGTGCGGTCATCGTGATGCCGGTCACCACGCCGCAGGTAAAGGTCGAAGCGGTCAGTGCGCGCGGCGCCGAGGTCGTGCTGCACGGTGATTCGTATTCGGACGCGTACGCGCATGCGCTCGAACTGCAGGCGAAGAAGAAGCTCACGTTCGTACATCCGTTCGACGATCCGGACGTCATCGCCGGCCAGGGCACGATCGCGATGGAAATCCTGCGCCAGCATCACCCGGTCGAACATGGGCCCATCCACGCGGTGTTCGCCGCGATCGGTGGTGGCGGACTGATCGCCGGCGTCGGCGCGTACATCAAGGCGCTGGCGCCCGAGATCCGCGTGATCGGCGTGCAGACGGTGGATTCGGACGCGATGGCGCGTTCGATTGCCGCCGGTCGGCGCGTGCAGCTGCACGACGTCGGACTGTTTTCCGACGGAACGGCGGTGCGGCAGGTCGGCGAGGAGACCTTCAGGCTGTGCCGCAGCTATGTCGACGAGATCGTGCTGGTCGACACCGACGCGATCTGCGCGGCGATCAAGGACGTGTTCGCCGACACGCGGTCGATCCTGGAGCCCGCTGGCGCCTTGGCGATCGCCGGCATGAAGGCCTACGCTGCACGCGAGAAGCTGAAGGGCCAGACACTGGTCGCGCTCGCCGGCGGCGCCAACATGAACTTCGATCGGCTGCGCTTCGTCGCCGAGCGCACCGAGGTCGGCGAGGCGCGCGAGGCGCTGTTCGCGGTCACCATTCCGGAGGAGCGCGGTAGCTTCAAGCGCTTCTGCGAGCTGGTCGGACAACGCAACGTCACCGAATTCAACTACCGGATCAGCGATGCCACCATCGCGCAGGTGTTCGTCGGGATCAGCACGACGAGCGCCGGCGACAACGAGAAGCTTGCGAAGACCTTTCGCCAGCACGGTTACGCAACTGTGGACCTGACGCACGACGAGCTGGCCGCCGAGCACGTGCGCTACATGGTTGGCGGCAAGAGTTCACTCGCCGCCGGCGAACTGATTTACCGCTTCGAATTCCCGGAACGGCCCGGCGCGCTGATGAAGTTCCTGACGCGGATGCAGCCAGGCTGGAACATCTCGATGTTCCACTACCGTAACCAGGGCGCTGATTACTCGCGCGTGCTGGTGGGGCTGCAGGTGCCACGCGACGAGCGCAAGGCGCTGGCCGGCTTTCTCGCCGATATCGGCTATCGGCACTGGAACGAAACCGACAACCCGGCGTACCGGCTGTTTCTCGCGTAGAACCTATCTCAGGATCCCCGATGGATCGCGTTGCCACGAGAACCGGGCGGATGCAAGGCGGCTGGCGAAGGACAGTAGCCGAGCCTACGGCCGAGCCGGCTAACGCCGCAGACGCCCGGTTCTCGTGGCAACCCTGCGGGGCGGGGTCGCATGGGGCGCATGGCGTTGTTGCGGCTCGGGTCCTTGCAGCACGCAATGGTCCCCTCGCCGCGCCTAGCCCTGCACCCCATGCGACCCCGCCGCGACCACCGGGGATTCTGAGATAGGTTCTGAGATCCACGCGATGCTGCGCCCGTTGCTGAGCTCGAGCCGTTACGTGGTGATCGCCGCCGTGCTCGGCGCGCTGGCGGCCTCGCTGGCGCTGTTCGTCTACGGGCTGGCCGAGACCGCGGTGGCCATCACCCAGGCGATCGCGAAGGCCGAGGTCAGCAGCAAGGGCGCCAAGGCGCTGGCGCTCGAGTTCATCGAGATCGTCGATCTGTTCCTGCTGGGAACAGTGTTGCTGATGATCGCGCTCGGCCTCTATGAACTGTTCATCGATGCCGACCTGCAGCTGCCCGACTGGCTGCAGATCCGTACCTTCGACGACCTGAAGAACAAGCTGATCGGTGTCGTCATCGTTGTCCTCGCGGTGCTGTTCCTCGGGCACGTGGTCGCCTGGGACGGCGAGCGCGACCTGCTGCGGCTCGGCGCCGGGATCGCGCTGGTGATCGCCGCGCTCAGCTACTTCCTGTCGACTGCAAAGGCCGGCAAGGGCTGATCGCCCGGGCTGCGGCCTGTAAAACGCAGATTGTCGGATTTTCCGTGTTCCGGCTGCGGAAGTTGCCGCGGCGGCCGCGGCCTGCAGTCGACATCATTCGCTCCGGTCAACAGCACTCAATCATTTCACCGGCGGGGGCGACATGAACGGGATGGCGGACGAGAGCCTGGCTCTGAGCGTGGGCGAGGCGACGATGCAGGAATGGATGGCTGCTGTTGCGCAGGCAAGCCTCGGCTTACCTCCGTGGCCGCGGAACTGCGGGCGCTTCCCACTTTCGCTCCGCATCCAGTGCCGGTGCGCCCCATCGTCCGCTGCTCGCCGCGTCGTCCGGTGCTTGTCCCACCGCCGATTGAAGCAAGCTCTGTCGCCGGCGCGCGGTCGATCTACTGGATCGGCCTGGCCGCTGTGCTGGCCTGGGCTGTCCTGCTCTAGTCGACTGCGCCGCCGGAAGGCGGCTGTGGCCGAACTGCTCGCCGCGCGACGAAAAGCGGCCCGATCGCTTGAGACGCGGCGCGAAGTCCCCAACTGGACTCCTCGGGTTTCGAGGAGTTCGGAATGGTGATGGTGATCGATGCGCAGGCGGTTCGCGATCGCGCTGAGCGTAGGCGCCGAGTCCGCGAGCGGCTGTACGCGATTTCCCGTCTGATGGATGCCGCGGTCGAAGTCCCGCTGTTGCGCACCCGCGTTGGCCTCGATGCGCTACTCGGTGTGGTGCCGGTGGCCGGCGATCTGTTCTCGGCCGCAATCGGGCTCTATCTGGTTGCACAGGCGCGCGAGCTCGGCGCTTCACCCTGGCTGCAGGCGCGCATGGTCGGCAACCTTCTGCTCGACGCCGCGCTGGGTGCCGTGCCAGTCGCCGGTGACGTGGCCGACATCTACTTCAAGGCGCACATGCGCAACCTGCGGCTGCTGCAGCGTGAAATCGGCGAACCCTTCATCGACGGCAGCACCACGCCGTCGCGCCGGGGTCGCTAGGATTCAGCGCAGACGGTGCTCGGCCGCGTTGACCTCCTGTGCCCAATTCAGGTGCGGACCTGGTCTAAGGCGGAACCTGTCACGGGGGTACGAGGGGGCCACAGGAATTCGCCGGGATGCTCGAGCAGCCGCGCGCGGATCTCCCGATAGACCCTGGCCCGGTCTGCCGCTGAGATGTCGACCGCGCGCATTGCGACCCGCAACGCGAGCCCGAAACTCACGCCGACGTTGAGCGCGCCGATCAGCGCGAGCCCTGCGATCGCCAGCCAGAAGGGCGTCTCGCCCATCGCTGCCCACCCAAGAGAGAACGTGGCGGCGGCGACCTGTCCCGTGGACAGCGTCACATGCCGCACCTCACCAGCTGCCCGAACGGACTTTGCAGCGCGCTGCTGTCGGCGAAGCGGCGTCGCATATCGGATGCGAGGCCGACCGCCTGGGCTTCGGACGCCAGCGTCAGCATGGCGGCCCCCAGCTGCGGATCGATGCGCTCCACCGATTCGGGCGTGACGAACAGCCGCGCCATTTTCCGCGCGTCTTCCGATGGCAGCAGGTCGATCCAGGCCATCGTTTTCGCGCGCCCCAGCAACGTGCCGACGAGCAGCGCCGGTTCAGCGCGGTAATCCGGCTGCGGCAGGATCGCCGCCAGACAGCGCTCGTACAGCTCCTTGAGGAAGCCCGACCGCCGCGGAATTCCGCCGGCCGCCGTGAGTTGCTCGAAGTCGATCTCGGCCAGCAACCCCGACAGGACACCTCGCACTGCGCGTCCGCCGTCGGTGGCGCGGTCGACCATCTGCAGCAGGAACCGCAGACGAGCGTGGGCGCGCGCAATCCCGTCGGAGTCGCCGGGCGCCTTCAGGTCCTTTTCGATCCAGCGCAGGGCGCTGCGCGTCCACGCTACGTGCTGGATGGCGTTGGAGGCCCGCAGCGCCGCGGCCAGCAACTGGTCGAGCTCGGGCGCTTCGGCTCGGACGTCGGGACGGCGCCGCAGGCGCACGAGGCGGCGCCAGTCCATCGGCGTCCTACTCCACCTCGGCGAAGCGGATCACCCCCGCGGTCGGATCTGCCGTGTCGTCGGAGCACGAGTCCTCGTCGAACGCAACGTCGCCGTCGGCTTGCGGCCGGCCGGTCGCGCGCAGGTCGGCAAAGTGGTACAGCTTCGGATCCATAAGGTGCGAGGGAATCACCCTGGCCAGTGCATTGAAGGTGTTCTGGATGCGGCCGGGATGGCGCCGCTCCCACTCCTGCAGCATGCGCTTGATCTCCCTGCGCTTCAGGTTGTCCTGCGAGCCGCACAGGTTGCACGGAATGATCGGAAACTGCCTGACCTCGGCAAAGCGTGCCAGATCGGTTTCGTTCACGTAGGCGAGCGGCCGTATCACGATGTTGCGGCCGTCGTCGGACACCAGTTTCGGAGGCATGCCCTTCAAAGTACCTCCGTAGAAGAGGTTGAGAAAGAACGTGCCGACGATATCGTCGCGGTGATGGCCGAGCGCGATCTTGGTCGCACCGAGTTCGCTCGCCACCCGGTACAGGATGCCGCGCCGCAGCCTCGCGCAGAGCGAACAGTACGTGCGGCCCTCCGGGATGACGCGCGTGACGACCGAGTACGTGTCCTGCTCCTCGATGCGGAACCGGACACCGCGCGCGCGCAGGTAATCCGGCAGCACGTGGACCGGGAACCCAGGCTGCTTCTGGTCGAGATTGACGGCAACCAGATCGAAGCGCGTCGGCGCGCGCTCCCGCAGCGTCAGCAACAGATCGAGCAGACCGTAGCTGTCCTTGCCGCCCGACAGGCAGACCATCACGGTGTCGCCGGGCTCGATCATGTTGAAGTCCGAGATCGCCTGCCCGGTCAGGCGCAGCAGCCGCTTGTGCAGCTTGTGGTCCTCGAACGCGAGCTTCCGTGCTCGGTGCGTGTCGGCCCGCGCGATATCGGCAGTCATGCCACCTCCTTGAAGTGCAGGACCTCGATGCCGACCGCTTCCACATCGGCATACACATCAGGTTTCGCGCTGGCCACCCGCACGGCGCGGACCGCCGGGTGAGCCAGCAGCGTGCGCGCGATGTCGTCCACGAGCGTCTCCTGCAGGTTGACGTGTCCCTGCTCGATCCGATGACGAACCGTCAGGCGGATGAAGTCGTAGTCGATGACTTCGTGGATCCGGTCATGCCGCGGCGTCGATAACGTCAGCGGGACATAGAGATCGATGTCCAGCGCGAGGCGCTGCGCACCCTCCTTTTCGACAGCGTGGATGCCGATATTGGCGTCGACGACCAGGTTGCGCACGAACAGCCGCCGGCAATCGGCCAGCCGCGGATCGAACAGTCCGCTCATCATGATGGCGCCGCGGTGCCGGGGTCGCCGACGAACATCACGTCGCGCCCGCTCGGGACCAGATGCTGCCCGCCGTCGACCAGCAGCGTCGCGCCGGTGATCGCAGCGGACGTGGCAAGGAACACTGCGGCGGCCGCGATGTCATCGGGTGTGCTCGAACACTCGAGTGGAGTGCGCCGATGGGCCGCCTCGAAACCGTCGTCCGATTGCGTACCCGACGGCAGGGTGATGCCTGGCGCGATCGCGACAACGCGGACTTTCGGCGCGAGCGCTTGCGCCAGAAGCCGAGTGGCCTCGCGCAGCGCCGCCTTGGACAACGTATACGACAGGAAATCCGGATTCGGATTCCACAGCTTCTGGTCGAGCAGGTTGATGACGACGCCCCGGTCGTTCCCCGGCAGCGATTCATACAGCGTCTGCGCCAGCAAAACGGGCGCGGCGACGTTCGTTCGCATGTGACGCGCCAGCGATTCGGAGCTGAAGGTCGGTGCGCTGTCGAATTCGAACAGCGACGCATTGTTGACGATACAGGTGACTTCGCCGAGTTCGTGCGCGCATTCGGCCAGCAGGCTGCGCACGCCTGCTTCGACCGTGAGATCGCGGTTGACTGCGACGGCATGACGGCCGATGGCCTCGATTTCGCGGACGGTTTCAAGCGCATCGTCGCGCGAGGTGGCGTAATGCACGGCGATGTCCCAACCGTCGCGCGCGAGCGCGAGCGCGATCGCTCTTCCGATCCGGCGCGCGGCGCCGGTGACGAGAGCAGCACCTGCGGACTTCGTTCGGCGACGGGTTGCCATTTGTGCCTCGAGATAGGCCCTGGCAAGTGTAGCGGTCACGCGCATTCGGGCCGCTACCATGCGCGCAGATGAGCAGCATGCGGCCCACGTTGCCCCAGCCGTCCGCCGACCAGTGCGCGCACAGCGAACGGCTGCGTTCCCATCTCGCGGCCACGATCGCCGCGGCCGGCGGCTGGATACCGTTCGACCGTTACATGCGCGAAGTGCTGTATGCGCCTGGCCTTGGCTACTACGCTTCCGGCGCACGCAAGATCGGAACCGCGGCTGCCGGGGCCGACTTCGTCACCGCGCCCGAGATCTCGACACTGTTCGCGCAGTGTCTTGCGGTGCAGGTTGCGCAGCTCTTCGACGAATTGCCGGCGCGCATCGTCGAATTCGGCGCGGGTACCGGACGTCTGGCCGGGGACTTGCTGGGCGCGCTGCGAATTTGCGGAACGCCCTGCGAGAGCTACTCGATCGTCGAGGTGTCCGCCGAATTGCGGGCGCGACAGCAGGCGCGTCTGCGCGACGAGTCGGTCGAGTGGCTCGATGCGCCACCACGCAACTGGTGCGGTGTGATGCTGGCCAACGAGGTGCTGGACGTGATGCCGGTTCGCGTGTTTGCCAAGCGCGGCGGCACGGTGATCGAGCGCGGTGTCAGTTGCAGCGAGGGTCCGCTGTTGTACTCCGAGCGTTTCGCAGCCGCCGATCTCCTTGCTGCGGTGGACGAGATCGAAAGCGAGGTCGGAACCCTTCCGGACGGCTATGTCTCGGAGATCGGCTTCGAGGCACGCGCGTGGATGCGTTCGGCGGAAAGCTGGCTCGCGCGCGGCGCGCTTATCGTGATCGACTACGGTTTTCCACGGCGCGAGTACTACCATCCGCAACGGCTGATGGGCACGCTGATGTGTCACTACCGCCAGCATGCGCACGCCGACCCGTTCTGGCTCCCTGGCTTGAACGACCTGACTGCGCATGTCGACTTCAGCGCGATCGCTCGCGCAGCGACCGAGGTGGGGCTCGACGTACTGGGCTACTCGACACAGGCGCACTTCCTGCTGAATTGCGGCCTGCTGGAAGCGCTACAGGCGCGGCAGACGGCGACGCTCAGCGGCGAGGCGAACCGGCTGCTGTCCGAGGCCGAGATGGGCGAGCTCTTCAAGGTCATCGCCGTCGGGCGGGGCATAGAGGCACCGCTGATCGGCTTCGTTCGCGGTGACCGGAGACATCGACTCTGACCGCAACGCCCTTACACTCGCAACATGAAGTGGTTGCTGACCACATTTCTCGCTCTGCTGGTGCTGACCGCCTTGCAACCGTGGCTGCAGAAGCTCGGCATCGGGCGACTCCCGGGAGACCTGCGTTTCCGGGTCAACGGCAGGGAGGTGCTGCTGCCTTTCACCAGCACCGTGGTGCTCTCGCTGGCGCTGACGCTACTGGCGCGGCTCCTCTGATGGTGCGTGCAGTGCGCGACTGACCGCGACAATGCGCGCCTGGCGAACCGCGCGGGGAATTTCGGCGGGATCATTCCGGTGCAAGCCTGCCAGTGCACCCGCGTCGACCTGCGCCGCCGCGACCAGCGCCTGGCGGAACCGGTCGGCGGACACCTCATAAGCGGCTTCGATGGCCTGCAGCAGCAGTTCGAACCGTTCGGGCCGGCGGAAAGCGTCGCCGCGCTCCAGCGCATCGACGATCACCGCCGACGAAGGCTCCTGCTGAGTCAGCGGCTCGCGCAATTCGACCAGCAGCCTCGCCAGTTGCGCGGACTCCTGCGGCGTGCGCAGTTTGCCGAGCAGATCGGCCACCGAGCGGGACGTGCGGCAGGCGCTGGCGAGCACCGCGAAGCGCGCCGGCAGCACCAGCCCGCGCTGCGCGGCTCGATCGACTGCCGCGCTGGCAGGCCCAAGGTCTTCGAGTTCGCTATACAAGCGGTCGATCAGGCCGCTGGCGACCAGCACGTTCAGCATGCGCGATGGCTTGGCCTCCATCAGGCCGCGCGACAGTTCCTGCATCACGCGCTCCGGCACCAGCGCATCGGCTTCGCCCTGGGTCACCATCTCGCGCATCAGCTGCGCGGTCTCCGGCGCCACGGTGAAGTCGGGAAAGCGGGCGGCGAAGCGCGCAACGCGCAGGATGCGCACCGGATCTTCCACGAACGCCGGGCCGACGTGCCGCAGGATGCCGGCGCGCAGATCACGCGCGCCATTGTGTGGATCGATCAGCCGGCCGTCCCCGTCCATCGCCATCGCGTTGATCGTCAGGTCGCGGCGCGCAAGATCGGCTTCGAGGGTTATGTCCGGAGCGGCGTGAAACACGAATCCCTTGTAGCCCGGAGCGGTCTTGCGCTCGGTTCGCGCCAGCGCGTATTCCTCGTTGGTCTCCGGATGCAGGAACACCGGAAAGTCGCGACCCACCGGACGGAAGCCCTTGGCGAGCATCTGCTCAGGTGAGCCGCCGACCACGACCCAGTCGCGATCGGTTTCGAGCGCCGCGTCAAGTTCGCCGCGGCGTTGCCCCCGTTCACCCAGCAGGGCGTCGCGCACGCAACCGCCGACGCGATAGAACTTCATCAGTAGTCGATCACCTCGGCCTCGGCGTGCGCCGCGGCGGTCCACTGCTGCATTGCCGGCAGCGCCAGCACCGCGTCGCGATACGCCGCCAAGGGCGGCGTCAGCGGCACGTCGTAGGTGACGAAGCGCGTCACGACCGGCGCATAGAAAGCGTCGGCGATCGTGAAGCTTCGCGAACAGCAGCGGGCCACCGCTGCGCTGCAGGCACTCGGTCCACATTGCCTGGATGCGAGCGATGTCGGTAGCTACGTCCGGACGCTCTCGCGCGGCCGCGCCCACCTCGGGGCGCCGGGAGCGGATGTCCATCGGCATGTAAGTGCGCAGGGCAGCGAATCCGGCGTGCATCTCGGCGACGATCGCCCGCGCTCGTGCTCGCGCGTCGGCATCGGCGGGCCAGAGCGCGCCGCCAAGGTATCTTTCGTTGGCGGTTTCGCAGATCGCCAGCGAATCCCAGACGACGAGATCGCCGTCGATCCAGCACGGCACCTTGCCGCTCGGGGTGTAGCGCAGGATCTCGCTCTTGGTCTGCGGCCGGCTGAGCAACACACGGTGTTCTTCGAACTGCAATCCGGCGTGTCGCAAGGCAAGCCACGGCCGTAGCGACCAGCTCGAGTAGTTGCGGTTGCCGATGACCAGCACGCGCGTCACTGAGGTCGCTCCCGAGGTGCATCGCCCTGGTAGACGGGGCGCAGTTCGTCGACGTTCTCGGCGAACATCGTCCGGTACTCAGCGGCGTAATAGCTGGCGGCCTCGTCGGCCGTCCGCACTGTGTCGGCGGCACCGGTCAGCCAGCAGAATGCACTGTAACGCGCGGTCGCATACATCATGACGGCCCGTACCCAGTCGTGCGACCGGTCCGCGCCCATCTCGTTGGCCTGCGCGACGAACCGATCGGCCGCATCGAGGAACTCGGCTGGAAGCTCGTAATCGTGTCGTGCCATTCCGGTTCCTAACGTCGCGCGCGCGCGCGAAAGCTGCCCAGCCGCGAGCGCGGACCGAGACCGGCCAGATATGTCGCGGCCTCCGCTTCCATCGGGTGCAGCTCAATGCCAAGCTCGGCCGGAACCACGTAAGGCTGCACGCTGGCAATGTTGTCACGCTGCATGGAGTCCAGGTTGTCTCGCGACATCAACGGCTCGCCGGGAGCAAGTTCCATCATGATCGCCTGCGCGCGCGCGAGTCCGGCCGGCAGGCCGATGACGGCACGCTCATGGCCGGCAGCGCGGGCGGCATATTGCACCAGCTCGCGCAGCGTGTAGATGCGCGGCCCGACGAGTTCATACGTTCGCCGGTAGGTGGCCGGGTCGTCGAGCGCGTTGGTGAACGCATCTGCGACGTCGCCGACGAATATGGGCTGAAAGCGCGCGCCGGCGTGCGCGATCGGAAGCACCGGTGCCCAGCGCGCCAATGTCGCAAACGTGTTGAGGAAGCGGTCCTCCGGGCCAAACACGACCGACGGCTGGAAAATGGTCCAGTCGAGTGGCGACGTGCGCACGGCCGCCTCGCCATCCCCCTTGCTGCGCTGATACATCGAGGGCCCGCGCGAATCGGCGCCCAGCGCGCTCATGTGAAGGTAACGCCGCACCTGGTTCGTTTCGCACGAGCGCGCGATACGGCGCGGCAGTTCGACGTGCGCGCGGGCGAATTCGGGTCCGTAGGGAGAGCCGCGCGAGCCCTGCAGGATGCCGACCAGATTGATCACGGCATCGCGCCCGGCGACCAGGCGCTGCACGACTCCATCGTCATGCACGTCGGCTTCGATGACCTCTATCGCCGGCAGCGTGATCAGATGGCCGGCGCGCGAGCGCCGACGCACCGGCACGGTCACCTTGAGTCCGCGGTCGATCAGGCGACTGACGATGTGGCGCCCGATGAATCCGGCGCCGCCGATGACAAGGATGTCGGTGTGTTGCACTGGCGAGCCGTTCCGTCGATCAGCGAGCCGCGATTCTATGCGCTAGCAGCGGTGCGGACGGAGCCCGCCGCACGAAACGCGCTCACGGAAGCTCGGTCGAACCGGCTGCTTTGGGAGTGACGGTACCCAGCCGTGCCTTCAGCGACTGCGCGCGGTTCTCGAACAGTGCCGCGTAGTACACGGTGTTTGACATCACCTTCTTCACGTAGTCGCGTGTTTCGTTGAAGGGGATCGTCTCCGCAAACACAGCGCCCTCGACCGGTCGCGTGAGCGCCGCTCGCCAAGCACGCGGCCGTCCGGGGCCGGCGTTATAGGCGGCGGTGGCCAGCATCGGACTGCCGTCGAGGTCGTCCAGGACGAGCTTCAGATAGGCGGTGCCCAGCTGCAGGTTCATGTCACGTTCGCTGACCCGCGCCGGCGAGAAGTCGCTGACGTTCATCTTGCGTGCCACGTAGCGCGCCGTGGCCGGCATCAGCTGCATCAGGCCAGAGGCGCCGACGCTCGAACGGGCGTCGATGATGAAGCGGGATTCCTGCCGGATCAGGCCATACACCCAGGTCTCGTCGAGCCCGAGCGGCGCGGAATAGAGTGTCATCGCGTCGCGGAACGGCGCGGGAAAGCGCTGGTTGAAGTCGAACTCGCCGCGCGTGCGGTCAGACGTGCTGATCATGCGGTCAAGCAGCGCCTGCGAACGCGCATACTCGGCGGCGGCCAGCAACTGGCGGTCGTTCATCCCGCGCAGTTGCCAGTTCCACTCGCGGTTGCCCTCGACACGCAGCCCGAGCTCGTAGAACTTGCGCGCCCGCGCGAATCCCGCGTTGCCCGGCATCGGTTCCAGTTCCTCCGCGGTCGGAGCTCGCGCCTGCGGTGGTATCACGATCGGCTGGCCGAGTTCCTCGGCCGCGAGCTTGCCGTAGAAGGTGAACTGGGGAGCGATGCGCGCGAAATGATCCTGCGCTTCCGCGGTCCGTCCTTCCTGCTTGAGCGCGCGTCCGTACCAGTAAACCCAGGTTGCGTCCGACCGCAGCGTCGGCGGCATGCGGTCGATCGCCGACTTCACGGTGTTCCAGTCGCCTGCTCGCAGTGCGGCACGCACCTGCCACTCAAGCACTTCGTCGATGCGCGCCGCGTCGGGGCCTACGCCGACCTGCGCCCCGCCTTGCAGGTACCAGGCATTCGCTTCCGGCATCAGGCGCAGTGCGGCCATGTGGCCGATACGGCCCCAGACGATGCCGCGCTGCTCAGGGGTCAAGTGCAGATTCAGCGCCAGTGCGTACTCGGCCGCGTCGGCCGGGTTGTCACGGGCCAGCCTGACGATGGCCACCGTGGCCAACTCGCGCTGGATCTGCGTCAGGCGGCGCTCGTGCGCGGTCAGAAAGGCCGCAGGGCGGTCGATTGCCTGCGCCAGGAGCTTCTGGTCAACCGGCTTGCCGTTCGCATCGAGCGCGCGCTGGCCGACGCGCTTTGCCGTCGGCAGCTGATTCTGTTCGACCAGCGCGCGAACGCGGTCCCAGACAGATATGCGCTGGTCGGCGAGCAGCGCCTCGGTCAGTGCCAGGCACCCTTCGCCAGCAGAGTCTCGCATGTTGGCGAGCAACTGCCGGGCGTCGCGTGCCAGCACCTCGGCTTGCGACTCCGAGGCATTGCGGTAACTCGCCAGCAGGCTGTAGCAGCGGAACTGGCTGTCGTCGGTGTTCCAGATCTGCAGGCGGGCTTCGCGCTCGAATCCAGTGAAATCACCTCGATCGGCCAGGGCGAATGCCCAGTCGAGCCGCAACCGGTCGGCGATGTAGGTGTTTGCGTGGCGCGACAGGAAATCGTCGACTTCGAGCGCGACTGCGGCGTCCTGCACTCGCAGTCGCGGCACCAGCAGCCAGTATTCGACATAGGCCACCAGCGGGTGAGCCTGCAATTGGGTCGCGATCTGCGCGAGCCGCACGCGGTCGCCCACACGCGCCGCCTCGCGTGCCGCCAGAAACGCCTGGTCATCGATCGACAACTCGGGCAGTGCAGCGGTGCCCCGCGTCGCGGCGGGCGGGCTGGCGGCGGGGATCGGGCCAGCGAAGAGCAGGCACGCCGCGGTGACCGTATAGACTGCAATGGAACGCATCGGACAAGATTAGATCATGCAGATGTCGCGTTGCGCGTTATTACTCACCGTGGCGCCGCGCATTTCGGGGTGTCGGTTTGGACAGTGAAGCGCAGAGAAAGTCACAGCGCGAGCGCCTGTTGGCGGCTCGTGTCGCTGCGACCGATCGTTTCGAACGCGAGCGGGCGCTGCGTGCGCAGGTTGGTCAATGGCTCGAGCGCGCCGATGTCCGGGTATTGGGGTTTTACTGGCCGATCCGGGGCGAGCCCGACCTGCGCGAGCGTGATCTCGCAGTGGTTGAGCGCCGATGCACGCCGCGTCGCGTCGCTGCCGGTCATCACTGGGGACACGCTCGAGTTCCACGTGTGGACCCCCGAAGCTCTGATGCAGGCGGCCGAGTTTGGCATTCCGGTACCGGCCCACGGCCGCCCGGTGCAACCCGATTGCCTGCTGATCCCCTGTGTCGGCTTTGACGCGCGCCGTTATCGGCTGGGCTACGGCGGCGGGTATTACGACCGTACGCTTGCGCAGACGGTTCCGTGGCCGTTGTGCGTCGGGATTGCGTTCGAGAGCGACCGGATCGACACACTCGAGCCGCTTCCGCATGACATGCAGCTTGACGTCGTGATCACCGACGCCGGGACTTACCCTTGAGGAGCCTCCGCGCCGCGGGCATCACGGGCTACGCGAAGGCGCCTTGACCTTGTCGCAGCGGAGGGCCGCTTCCCAAGCCAGCCCGCACCACACTCTCATCTCACCAGGGTCGTCGAGACACGCGTCCGGCGCACGCCAGTAGCTCATCTCGATACGGCGTCCGCCGCCCTCGTAGACGAAGGGCGAACTGCCCGCGACGACAAAGCGATCGCGGCTCTGCTCGTCCACCTTGAGACACAGCATCTCGTCGAAGACGAGGCCGAACATCGTCGCGTCCCGTAGCCGCCGAACATGCGGCGCGCGCGAACCGTGCCCCAGGGTGCCATCAGCTCGAGCACATGATCGACGAATTCGCTCATACCGCTGACTTCACCCGATCACGTCAGCCGGTGCGGACCCCGCTTGAACTCGGCGGCGATCCAGTCGCGAAACGCTGCCACATAGGGCACGGCACCGCGCTTGCGGTTGACGAGCAGGAAATAGCGGTAGCCGGTCGGCATGCGTAGCTTCGGAAACGGCATGACGAGGTCGCCGCTGGCGACGAGGTCGTCCAGAAACGGGGTGCGGACCAGAGCGACACCCTGTCCGCGCACCGCGGCCTGCACCGATTGATCGACGTAGGTGAAATAGAGCCGCGCCGCATCCTCGAACGGCGCGATGCCGGCGAATTCGCACCAGCGCGTCCAGCTGCTGTAGGGCGCGCTCGGCACGGTCTCGTCCATCGCGAGCATCGGCAGTGACGCCAGGTCGGGCGGATCCTTCAGCTGCACCCTGTGTGCGGCCAGCAGACGTGGACTGACCGCTGCGGTCGCCTCCTCGGTCAGCAGCAGCGTCGCGTCGGTCGGCACCGGCGCGCCGGGACGCAGCCAGCGGATCGCGACGTCGACGTCGTCGGTATCGAGGTCGATCATTCGGTCCGAGGCGTCGATGCGGATGTCAATACCCGGGTGCGCCCGCTGGAAGTCCGGCAGCCGTGGAACCAGCCACAGCGAAGCGAACGACGCGTAGGTCGTGACCGTCACGCGCGGAGTGCCGCCTTCGCCACGGATCTCGTCGATGCAGCGGTCGACCGCCAGCAGTGCCTGCCGGACGACTGCGTAGAAGCGCTCGCCGGCTGCTGTCAGCTCCAGCGCCCGGGTGCGTCGTTCGAACAACTGGCGCCCAATCTGCTGCTCGAGGGTCGCGATCTGCCGGCTGATCGATGACTGGGTCAGGCTGAGCTCGTCAGCGGCCAGCGTAAACGACAGGTGGCGCGCGGCCGCGTCGAAACCGCGAAGTGCGGCGAGCGAGATCGGACGACGACGGCGTCCGCGCACGGGGACTTTGACCATGAGATGAATTTTACATGCGTTTTGCGCATGCATGACCTGCGAGCTTTTCGTTTGTCGTGCTGCCGCCAGAGGCGTCCAATCTGTTTCGTGCTAACTGAATGAATGCAAGTCCTGCATAGGAGGACATCATGGACTGGGGCCCGACACTCACACGGACCGTTGATCTGGGCTACGAACAAATGCTGCTGCTCGAGTCGCATCCCCATACTCGAGTAAAGGTCATCTATGGCGGGGTCTGGCTGACCGAAGAGGGAAGCCCGCGGGATGTGTTTGCCGGCAGTGGCGACGAAGTGGCGCTGAAATCGCATGGCTTGGCGGTTGTCGAGGGACTCGGGTACGCCCGTGTTCAGGTGACAGAAGCGCCAATGGGCTGGAAGGCCCTCGCGTCGGTCGCGCGCTCTGCGGTCGCCACGCTTTCTGGCATGGTCCGCCGGACGCGTGGCGCGTTTCAACGCGGCATGTTGTCGAGGACGCATACAGCAGCCTGACATGATGCGGCGGGCGAGGGCCCGCCGCATGACTTACGGACGACCGAGGTCGAGTCGCTGCCAGAGCGCCAGCGTAGGCTCGGCCTGATTCATCGTGTAGAAGTGCAGCCCGGGCGCACCGGCGACCAGCAGCTGCTCGCACAGGTCGGTCACCACATCGAGACCGAACGCGCGTATCGCTGCCCGATCGTCGCCGAAGCTCTCCAGCCGGCGCCGGATCCAGCGCGGGATCTCGGCGCCGCAGGCGTCGGAAAAACGCGCGAGCTGTGTGTAGTTGGTGATCGGCATGATGCCGGGCACGACCGGTACTGTGCAGCCGAGCGCATCGGCCGCATCGACGAAGCGGAAGTACGCATCGGAGTTGTAGAAGTACTGCGTGATGGCCGAATTCGCGCCGGCCCTTACCTTGCGCACGAAGTTGGCCAAATCGTCAGCGGGTGACTTCGACTGGGGGTGATACTCGGGATAGGCCGCGACTTCGATGTGGAACCAGTCGCCGGTTTCGGTGCGGATGAATTCGACCAGCTCGTTGGCGTAGCGGAAGTCGCCGGCTCCGCCCGCTGCCCCGGATGGGACGTCACCGCGCAGCGCGACCAGGCGGCGGATGCCCGCCTGCTGGTAGCCATTCAGCAATTCCCGCACCGACGCATGCGTGGTGCCGATGCACGAGATGTGCGGGGCGACGGGATGACCTTCGGCGTGAATCGCCATCACGGTCTTCCACGTGCCCTCCTTGGTCGAGCCGCCGGCGCCGAAGGTCACCGAAAAAAACGCCGGCGACACCGTGGCCAGCCGTTCCCTCGCGACGCGCAGCTTCTCCTCGCCTTCGGGTGACTTGGGCGGAAAGAACTCGAAACTAAACGTGCGCTCGGCCACTACGTCCGATCCGGGATCAGCTTGGCGAGCAGCCATCCGATCACGCTGTACAGGATGGCGCCGACGATGGCGGCCCAGAAGCCGCTGACGTTGAACCCCGGCAGCACCTCCGCCACACCCCAAAAGAGCAGGGCATTGAGTACGACCAGAAAGAGCCCCAGCGTCAGGATCGTGACCGGCAGTGTCAGCAGCACGAGGATGGGCTTGACCAACGTGTTGACAAGACCCAGCACCAAGGCCGCAATCGCTGCCGACTGCCAGTCCTGCACCTGCACGCCCGGATAGACATAGGCGACGGCCAGCAACGCAATCGCGTTCAGCACCCAGACCAGCAGTAGACGCATGTTTGTCCCCGGAGTGTGCAGTTGAATCAGGGCGGGCGGCGGCCGTCCCAAGCCCGCCCTGCTCGCTGTCCGACTCAATACCGGTAGTGATCCGGCTTGTACGGCCCTTCGCGGTGCACGCCGATGTAGCGCGCCTGCGCGTCGGTCAGCTCGGTGAGCTGGGCGGTCAGCTTCTTGAGCTGGAGGCGCGCCACCTTCTCGTCCAGATGCTTCGGCAGCACGTAGACGCCGACCGGGTACTTGTCGGTGTTCGTGTACAGCTCGATCTGCGCGATGACCTGGTTCGCGAACGAACTCGACATTACATAGCTCGGATGGCCGGTGCCGCAGCCCAGGTTCACCAGGCGCCCCTGCGCCAGCAGGATGATGCGTTTGCCGTCGGGAAAGATAATGTGATCGACCTGCGGCTTGATCTCCTCCCACTGATACTGCTTCAGCGAAGCCACGTCGATCTCGTTGTCGAAGTGCCCGATGTTGCAGACGATGGCCTGGTTCTTCATCTTCTTCATGTGGTCATGCGTGATCACATGGAAGTTGCCGGTGGCGGTGACGAAGATGTCGGCCTTGTCGGCGGCATAGTCCATCGTCACGACGCGATAGCCTTCCATCGCCGCCTGCAGTGCGCAGATCGGGTCGATTTCCGTGACCCACACCTGCGCGGAAAGTGCGCGCAGCGCCTGCGCCGAGCCCTTGCCGACATCGCCGTAGCCCGCGACGACCGCAACCTTGCCGGCGACCATCACGTCGGTCGCGCGCTTGATGCCGTCCACCAGCGATTCGCGGCAGCCGTAGAGGTTGTCGAACTTGCTCTTGGTGACCGAGTCGTTGACGTTGATCGCCGGAAACGCGAGCCGACCTTCCTTGGCCATCTGGTAAAGGCGCTTGACGCCGGTGGTTGTCTCCTCGGTGACGCCCTTGATCTTCGCAAGCCGCGTGGAGTACCAGCCCGGTTCCTTCGCCAGCTTGGCCTTTATCGACTTGAACAAGGATTCTTCTTCCTCGCTGGCCGGATGTGCGACAACCGCGGCGTCCCGCTCGGCCTTGCTGCCCAGGTGCAGCAGCAGAGTAGCGTCGCCGCCGTCGTCGAGGATCATGTTCGAGTGGCCGCCATCGGGCCATTCGAAGATCCGGTGTGTGTAATCCCAGTAGTCGTCGAGCGATTCGCCCTTGACGGCGAACACCGCCGTGCCAGTGGCGGCGATCGCCGCGGCTGCGTGGTCCTGGGTCGAGTAGATGTTGCAGCTGGCCCAGCGCACTTCGGCGCCGAGCGCCTGAAGCGTCTCGATCAGGACCGCGGTCTGGATTGTCATGTGCAGCGACCCGGTGATGCGCGCGCTGCGCAGCGGTTGCTGGCTGGCGAATTCCTCGCGGATTGCCATTAAGCCCGGCATCTCGGTTTCCGCGATGCGGATTTCCCTGCGGCCCCAGTCCGCAAGCTTCAGATCGGCGACGACGTAATTGTGACCGCTGGGGTTGGATTTCAGTACGGCGCTCATCTCGCGCGCTCCTTTCGAGAAAGAAGTTTGCGAGCGCCGTTGCAACAGCCGGAGGGGAACCGGCCGCTTCGAGCCTGGCGGGGACGGGTTGTTGCCAACCCGCGACCCTCGTCGCAACGCTCCTCGAAGCGAAAGTGAATTGTAACCGCGCAGCAGGACGCCCGAAAGCGCCTGCCGGCGGTATGCCTGACTCGCATGCAGGGTGGTGCTGATTCTCCTAGCGCTTGGTGATGACGACTTCGAGGTATTCGCCCGGCACGACCAGCGAGTGCCTGCCGCCGACGTTCAGGCGCTCGAGCAGCACGGCTATATCGGCGGCCAGCCGGTCGGCCTGTGCCTTCTCGAGCGCAGCGAATGCCTTGTGGGTCGGACCGTAGTAATCGCGAAAGACATGCAGCCAGTGCGCGGTCGAGCGATAGCGGAAGTTGAAGTTCTTGCGCTCGACACGAATGTCGGCCACCTGCGCGCCGAACAGCTCGACGATGTGAGGCTCGGTGCCCCACAGCGCAGGCGACTGCAAGCCCGCCGGCGGCGGCACATAGGCACCGACGATCTTGAACAACTGGCCGATGAAGCCTTCGGGAGTCCAGTTGGCCAGTCCGATGCGACCACCGTCGCGAACGACGCGCAGCATCTCGCTGGCTGGCCGCGCATGCTGCGGTGTGAACATCGCGCCGAAGGTCGACAGCACGACGTCGAATTCCTCATCGTCGAATGGCAGCTGCTCGGCATCGGCAACGAGGAACTCGACCTGCAGCCCCTCGGCCGCGGCGCGCGCGAAGCCTTTGTCCAGAAGGGCCGGCACGTAGTCGGTCGATGTCACGTGTGCAAAGCGCCGCGCGGCGGCGAGCGTCGCATTGCCATTGCCGGCTGCGACGTCAAGCACGCGTTCGCCGGCCCGCACGTCGACGGCCTCCGCCAGCAACTCGCCGACAATCTGAAGCGTCGTTCCGATCACCGCGAAGTCACCGCTGGCCCAGGTGGCCTGCTGGTTCGCCTTGATCGCCGCGAAGGGGGGATTCGAAGCCTGCGTCCTGGGCGCGGTCGGCGTGTATTCCTGAAGAATCGTCATGATGGGTCTCTCTGTCGGTGGGAGGGGCGCGGACCATCTGCTGTGCCGCACGCCGCCGATCCGCGCGGCCGCGACGGCGGCATGCAGGGAATCAAGCGCGCCAGAAAGGCTTATCCGCCTCGACCAGCACGTCGCCGCGAGCAAGCCCGACGTCTTGCAGTTCGCGCTCGGTCTTCGCCGCGAGCAGCGCGCGCTCGTCGGCGCGGCGTTGCCAGGCGACGAACAGATCGATGCACCGGTTCAGGGCACCGACAGCTGACGCGCGAAAGCGAAGCGCGGCGCGTTGCAGTAAAGCGCGCTCTCGCGGCTGTGGCGGGGTGAAAACGGCGTCGAAAGTCTGCATCGCGGCTCCTGAGGATTCGTAGCATGCGCAGTGCGCTGCGCAGGCTGTGATCGATGGGCCGCATTGTTCGCAAAGCGTGGCGTTGACGCTTCACAGCTTGTCGTTCAAATTTGCCCGTGAATCCGGAATTGCGCGCGGCATCAGGACCGGCTTGATCGAGCCTCCGCGGCGCTTGACCGGGACTCCGCGGAGGCGATGCAATGGGCCAGGACACACTGTCCGACGTGCTGCGCAGCGTGCGCCTGCGCGGCGCCGTCTTCTATTACGTCAGCGGCGGCCGTGACTGGGCGGCCGAGGCGCCGCCATCGAAGGACATCGCGCCCGCGGTGATGGCGGGTGTCGATCAAGTGATGGAGTACCACGTTGTTGCGCACGGCGAATGCTGGTGCGCGATCGTCGGTGAGAAGCCAGTGCGCCTCGCCGCCGGCGACATCGTCGTTTTTCCGCACGGCGATGCCCACGTCCTGTCGAGCGCGCCGGGCATGCGCGCCGATCCGAACGTCAGCTGGTACTACGAAACGAAGATCGTGCAGCTGCCGTTCCGCGTCGCCTACCATGGGTTGACCGCGCCTTCGGGTGAGCTGCCCGAAGGCGTCGCGAGTGAAACAACGCTGGTGTGTGGTTTCCTCGGCTGCGACTTGAAGCCATTCAATCCGCTGGTGGCCACACTGCCCCGCATGCTCCATCTGCGCGAACCCGATGGTGGCGGCTGGACCGGGCAGTTCCTGCGGCAGGCAGTGACCGAGTCCCAATCCAGGCGGCCGGGCGGCGAGGCACTGCTCGAGCGCATCAGCGAGATGATGTTCGTCGACGCGGTACGTCGTCACATCGACTCTCTGCCCGAGGAAAGCACCGGCTGGCTCGCTGGCTTGCGCGACCGCTATGTGGGGCGCGCGCTCGCCTTGCTGCACGAGAAGCCGTCCGAGGTCTGGACGATCGACGGACTGGGCCGCGCGGTGGGACTGTCTCGCTCGGCATTGCACGAGCGCTTCGTCCAGCTGATTGGACAGCCGCCGATGCAGTACTTGACGCAGTGGCGCATGCAGGTCGCCGCCGGATTGCTGCGCTCGAGCAATGCGAACGTCGCGAGCATCGCGCTCGAAGTCGGCTATGACTCCGAGGCTGCGTTCGCGCGCGCGTTCAAGCGCGCCACCGGGCTGCCGCCGGCCGCGTGGCGGCGGCAGAAAGGCACGCAGCGTCGAAACTGAGCCTGCGTCCTTGCGCTACGCGATAGCGTGATCGTTTGGAGTTGAACCGAAGGCTCAGGCTGCCTTGCGCTTGACCCCGACCAAGTCGGCCAGCCGCGCGGCGCGATCGGTCCGTTCCCATGAGAACTCCGGCTCGTCGCGTCCGAAGTGGCCGTACGCCGCGGTCTTCTCGTAGATCGGACGCAGCAGGTCGAGCATCTGCACGATGCCGCGCGGACGCAGGTCGAAGTGCTCGGCCACGAGCTTGCCGATCTGCTCATCGGCAATCACGCCGGTGCCTTCGGTGTACACGGTGATGTTCATCGGCTTGGCAACGCCGATGGCATAGGCGACCTGCACCTGGCATTGGCGCGCCAGCCCCGCGGCGACCACATTTTTCGCGACATAGCGGGCCGCGTACGCGGCCGAGCGATCGACCTTCGACGGGTCCTTGCCGGAGAAAGCACCGCCTCCATGCGGGCAGGCGCCGCCGTACGTATCCACGATGATCTTGCGCCCGGTGAGGCCGCAGTCGCCCTGCGGCCCGCCGACCACGAACCGACCGGTGGGGTTGATCAGGTACTTCGTGTCCTTCAGCCACTCCTTCGGCAGGACCGGTTTGATGATGTGCTCGATGACCGCCTCGGTGAACTCGGGCTTCATCTTGTCGCCCAGACTCATCTCGGGTGCATGCTGTGTCGACAGCACGACGGTGTCGATCGAATGCGGCTTGCCGTCGACATAGCGCATCGTGATCTGGCTCTTCGCGTCGGGCCGCAACCATGGCAGGCGGCCGTCGCGGCGAAGATCGGCCTGGCGCTCGACCAGCCGGTGCGCGTAGTAGATCGGCGCCGGCATCAGCTCGGGCGTTTCGTCGCATGCGTAGCCGAACATGAGACCCTGATCGCCCGCGCCCTGGTTGAGGAAATCGTCACTGGCACGATCGACGCCCTGGGCGATGTCGTTGCTCTGCTTGTCATAGGCAACGAGCACCGCACAGCCCTTGTAGTCGATGCCAAATTCGGTGTTGTCGTAGCCGATGCGCTTGATGGTCTCGCGCGCAACCTCGATGTAATCGACGTGCGCATTGGTCGTGATCTCGCCGGCCAGCACCACGAGTCCGGTGTTGACCAGCGTTTCGGCGGCCACGCGAGAGCGCGGGATCCTGCGCCAGGATGGCGTCGAGGATCGCGTCGGAGATCTGATCGGCTACCTTGTCCGGGTGGCCTTCCGAGACCGACTCGGACGTGAACAGGAAATCGCTGGACATGGGCGCTCCTTCACAAGTTTGACGGGTGCGTTGCGCACTCCCTTGGAGCGGCGACGCTTTAGCGGCATTTGCCTCGGCTATGCTGTCGAGGATCGCCCCGCAAGTTGTCGGTTAACTCGGCGAAGGCGAATTATAAGTCAAGCCCCACGTCCTGCCTGATACGCGATTCGGCCGCCGACCGCGCTGAAATCAACCCGTGCTGAAGCTGCTGTTCAGGTTGATCGCCGCACTTTCGCTGCGGACCGTGCACGCCATCGGAGGCGTGCTGGGCAAAGCGGTTTACTGGCTGTCGCCCACTTATCGAAGGCGGCTGAGAGGGAACCTGGCCGGCGCAGGCTATTCGGATCCGGCACTGGTGATGGCGGCCGCGGCCGAAGCCGGCCGGCAGGCGCTGGAAACCCCGTGGATCTGGATGCGACCGCGCGCCGACATCGTCGGTCTGACTGAGGTGGCCGACATGTCGATCCTCGACGCGGCCCTGGCCGATGGCCGGCCGGTCATGTTCCTGCCGCCGCATCTTGGCTGCTTCGAGGTTACCGCGCAGTTCTATGCCGCGTTCAGGCCGGAGGCGAAGACACGGCCGATGACCGTGCTCTACCGCATTCCGCGCAAGCCGGTGCTGCGCGGGATCGTCGAATCGGGCCGCGCTGCCGAGGGGCTGAAGCTCGCGCCGGCGGAAATGAAGGGCGTGCGCATGCTGATGAAGGCGATGAAGAATTGCGAGGTGGTCGGCATCCTGCCCGACCAGGTCCCGTCGCGCGGCGAGGGCGCGTGGGCGCCATTTTTCGGTCGCTGGGCTTACACGATGACGTTGCCCGCGCGCCTGGCGCGGCAGTTCGACGCGATCGTGCTGTTTGTCTACGGTGAGCGGCTGCCCATGGGCGGCGGCTATCGCATACACCTCAGGCGGCTAGAGGAGCGCTTCACCGGCGATCCCGCAGGCGATGCTGCATTGATGAACCGCGGCCTCGAGGCGCTGATCCGCGAACACCCCACGCAGTACCTATGGGGCTACAACCGCTACAAGGTGCCGGCGGCTGCGGAGCAACCGCCGAACGGAGCTCCCGCGTGAACCTCTGGGTTGCGAAGCTCGGCATCGCATTGATCAATCAGACGCGTCACTGGCCGCAGCGCGCCCGCACCCGCGTGGCGCATGTGCTGGCCGACCTCGTCTGGTGGCTGGCCTGGTCGCGTCGCCACGTGACGCTGGTCAACCTGCGCGCCTGCTTTCCGCAGATGCCGGAAGCCGAGCGCAAGCGCATCGGCCGCCAGACCTACCGTGCGCTGGGGCGTGCCGCGCTCGACCATTCGGTACTGTGGAACGCGGACCGCCCGACGATCGAACGCTACATCCGGGTCGAGGGCGCCGAGCACCTTACCGATCCGGCCAATCTGCCGATGATCGTCGTGGCGCCTCATTTCGTCGGGCTCGATGCCGGAGGCGTCCGCTCCAACACGGTGGTTCGGGGAGCATCAATTTATTCGAGGCAGAAGAACCCGGTGTGGGACGCCTGGCTGCTGAAGGCGCGGCAGCGATTCAGCGACCCCGTGCTGCTGCCGCGCCAGGGCCTGGACATGCGCAGCTTGATCCGCACGGTGAAGTCCGGCCTGCCGCTGTATTACCTGCCGGACATGGATCTCGGCCCGGTCAACTCGATCTTCGTGCCGTTCTTCGGCGTGCAGGCCGCCACGATCCCGATGGTCTCGCGCATCGCACGCATGACGGGCGCGAAGGTGTTGATGGCCGTGACCGAAATGACGGACGACGGCTATCTGCTGCACATCGAGCCGCCGTGGACCGATTTCCCGGGCGCTTCGGTCGAGGAAGACACCGCGCGCATGAATCGCGAGCTCGAGCGCTGGGTGCTGCGTTTGCCGACCCAGTACTTCTGGACGCACAAGCGCTTCAAGACGCGGCCGGAGGGGGAAGCGTCGCTCTACTGAGAGGACCGTACAATTTGTCGATGAAATTGCGCTTCACCAAGATGCAGGGCGCAGGCAATGATTTCGTGATGCTCAACGGCGTGGCCCAGGACATCCGCCTGTCGCGGGAACAGCTGCGACGACTGGCCGACCGGCGCTTCGGCGTCGGCGCCGACCAGATCCTGCTGGTCGAGCCGTCGAAGCGCGACGGCGTCGACTTCCGCTACCGCATCTTCAACAGCGACGGCGGCGAAGTGGAACAGTGCGGCAACGGAGCGCGGTGCTTCGTGCAATTCGTGCGGGACCAGGGCCTGACGGACAAGTCCATCATCCGCGTCGAGACCCTGTCGGGCATCATCGAGCCGCGGCTGCAGGAAGACGGCGAAGTGACGGTCGACATGGGCGTTCCAGGTTTCGAGCCCGAGGGCGTGCCTTTCAAGATGGAAGGTCTTGCGCCGCTCGTCGAACAGGACGATCGGCTGTGGCCGTTGCAAGCGGATGGCGACGCGGCGCACTACTCGGTCTTGTCGATGGGCAATCCCCATGCGGTGCGTATCGTCGACGACGTCGCACACGCGCCGGTAGCGAGCGTCGGTCCGCGGATCGAGCGTCTTGGGCGGTTTCCGCAGCACGTGAATGTCGGGTTCATGCAGGTTCTCGACGCACACCATGTCCGTTTGCGGGTATGGGAGCGCGGCGTCGGCGAAACGCTGGCTTGCGGCACGGGTGCGTGCGCCGCGGTGGTTGCAGGCATCCGTCGCGGCCGGCTGCAGTCTCCCGTCAGTGTGGCCACACCAGGCGGCGTGCTGACGATCGAGTGGCAGGAACAGGCGGTGCTGATGACCGGACCCGCGGTGACCGTTTTCGCCGGCGAAATCGAAATCTGAGAAGAAAGATCATGCACGTTCAGGACATCGCGAACTATCTGGCCAGTCATCCCGACTTCTTCGACCAGCATCCGGAGCTGCTCGCCACAATGCAGCTTCCGCATCCGCATAACGGCCAGGCCATTTCCTTGGTCGAACGCCAGTCGTTGATGCTGCGCGAGCGCATCAAGTCGCTGGAGTCGCGAGTGGCGGACATGGTTCGCCACGGCCAGGAGAACGACGCGATTGGCTCGCGGCTGGTGGCGTGGACGCGCGCCCTGCTGCTGGAAACCGACCCGGCACGGCTGCCCGAGACGCTGGTGAACGATATGAAGCGGGTCTTTAGCGTGCCCCATTGCGCGCTGCGACTGTGGTCTGTGGCCCCGAGGTATGCCGGACTCGAGTGTGCGCGACCGGTGGAGGCGGACACGATCTTGCTCGCCAACAGCATGCGCGTGCCATTCTGCGGATCCAACGTCGGATTCGAAGCGGCCACCTGGTTTGGCGATGACACGGTGCAGAGCCTCGCCATGCTGCCGCTGCGCGTCGGGGCCGACCCTTCGACCTTCGGCCTCCTCGTGCTCGGCTCGGCCGACATGGACCGCTTTCACATCACGATGGGAACGGCATTCCTCGAGCGCATCGCCGAACTCGCCAGTGCCGCGCTGGCACGCCTGCGCGCCTAGGATGGCGCGTCGCCCGGCCAGCGCGTCGAATCGTCGCGACACCCGCGTTCGAGCACGCCAGACGCAGACATGACGGCGGACCTGCCCGAACCGCTCTCCGTCGGGTCCTTTCTCGAAGATCTGCGGACCCAGCGGCGGGCATCGCCGCACACAGTGGCGGCGTATCGCTCGGACCTGGCGCTCATTTGCGAATATGCGGCCGGACGCGAACTCGCCCGATTGTCGACGCATGATCTGCGCGCGGCGATTGCCCGACTGCATGCGCGCGGTCGCTCAGCAGCCTCCCTCGCGCGCACGCTGTCCGCCTGGCGGGCGTATTACCGCTGGCTTGCCGAGCACGGCGCACTCGACTCGAGCCCGCTCACTGGCCTGCGTGCGCCCCGGCGGGACAAGCGACTGCCCAAGGCGCTGACGGCCGACCAGGCGGTGCAGCTCGCGGCCTACGAGGGCGATGCGGGCTGGCTGGCTGCGCGCGATCACGCACTCATCGAACTGCTGTATTCGAGCGGACTGCGACTGTCGGAACTGGTCTCGCTCGACCGACACCACTTCGCGCAGGAGCGCGGACAACCG
Organism: uncultured beta proteobacterium; assembly: GCA_963703945.1. Lineage (GTDB taxonomy): Bacteria > Pseudomonadota > Gammaproteobacteria > Burkholderiales > Burkholderiaceae_F > JALORV01. Next base: position 212,700 of record CAVPGM010000005.1, read on the forward strand.
GCATCGTTAAGCTGGATCGATCTGGATGCCGGGGAGGCGACCGTGCTGGGCAAGGGTGGCAAGATGCGCACCGTTCCGATCGGTGCGCCTGCGCGCGCGGCCCTGGCGCGTTGGCTCGAACGGCGCGATGCGGTGAGCGGCTGCGATCCGCGCGCGTTGTTCGTGTCCTCGCGGGGCGGCCGGCTCGCCGCGCGCAGTGTCCAGGCACGACTGGCGCAGGTCGCGCGCCAGCTGGGACTTGGAGTGCATGTCCATCCGCACGTGCTGCGGCATTCGTTCGCCTCGCACCTGCTGCAATCCAGCGGTGACCTGCGCGCTGTACAGGAGCTGCTGGGGCACGCGAACATCTCGACGACGCAGATCTATACCAAACTCGACTGGCAGCATCTGGCGAAGGCGTACGACGCAGCTCATCCGCGAGCCAAACGCAGGAAATGAGCCGCGTCGTCCTGAAACCGGGCAAGGAAAGGTCATTGCTGAGGCGGCATCCATGGGTCTACGCGACTGCCGTCGCGCGAATCGAGGGGCGACCCGGCAGCGGCGCGACCGTCGAGGTGTGCGGTGCCGACGGCCGCTTCCTGGCGTGGGCAGCGTATTCGCCGGACTCGGCGATCCGCGCTCGCGCCTGGAGTTTCGATCCCGCAGCGACGGTCGACGACGACCTTCTGGTGCACCGGGTCCGGCAGGCGGTCAGTCGGCGCACGCACCTGCAGCCCGAATCGACTGCAATCCGGCTCGTGTTCGGCGAGGCTGACGGGCTGCCCGGCCTTGTCGTCGATCGCTACGCCGATCAGCTCGTCACGCAGTTTCAGTCGGCCGCGGTCGAGCCGTGGCGCGAGGTGCTGCTGGACGCGCTGCAGCGAGTGACGGGATGCGGCGACATCTTCGATCGCAGCGACGGTGCGGCGCGTGCGCGCGAAGGGTTGCCGGCTATCGCCGGCGTCCTGCGCGGAAGGGAACCGCCGCCTACGATCGAAGTGGTGGAGCACGGCCTGCGCTACCGCGTCGATGTCCGCAAAGGCCACAAGACCGGGTTCTACATCGACCAACGTGACAACCGCCATCTGGCGCGCGAGCTGGCCGAGCGCCATCCGGCGCGCGGCTCGGGAGGTGCGCGCTGCCTGAACTGCTTTTGCTACACGGGCGGCTTCTCGATTTCGCTGCTGGCGGGCGGTGCCGAGCATGTGCACTCGATCGACTCGTCGGCCGAGGCGCTGCGCCTCGCCGCGGAAAACGTCGCGCTCAACGGCTTCGCACCGTCGCGGGCCCGCTGGGACGAAGCCGACGTGTTTGCAGCGTTGCGTGAGCTGAAAGCGCAGGGCGCGCAGTTCGACATCATCGTGCTGGACCCTCCCAAGTTCGCGCCGAGTCACCATCACGTGGATCGGGCAGCGCGCGCGTACAAGGACATCAGCCTGAATGCGCTGCGACTGCTGGCGCCCGGCGGTTCGCTGCTGACGTTTTCGTGCTCGGGGGCGATCGATGTCGATCTGTTCCAAAAAATTGTGGCCGGTGCAGTAATCGACTCGGGAGCCGATGCCTGGATGGTCGCCCGGCTCGGCGCAAGCCCTGATCACCCGCTGATGATGACGGTGCCGGAGTCCGAGTACCTCAAGGGCCTGCACCTCGTGCGAGTGAACTGATCCTGCGGCGAGGCGCCCGCCGGTGGGTCGCGCCCTTCGGCCCTTGATCCACTACACTAGCGCCCCATTTTTGAGGCTGGCCATCGGCCATCAGCCGTCGGCCCAACCGGAACCCTGCATGAACGACGCAAACCTGGTGCCCGTCACCGTCCTGACGGGCTTTCTCGGCGCCGGAAAGACCACGCTGCTGAACCGCATCCTGTCGGAGCAGCACGGCCACAAGATCGCGGTGATCGAGAACGAGTTCGGCCCGGAGGGAGTCGACAACGAACTGCTGGTGACAGACACCGAAGAGCAGATCGTCGAGATGAACAACGGCTGCATCTGCTGCACCGTGCGCGGCGACCTGGTCCGCATCCTGGCCGACCTCAAGCGCAAACGGCAGGCCGGCGAGCTGGGCTTCGAACGCGTGATCATCGAAACGACCGGCATGGCCAATCCCGGTCCGGTGACGCAGACGTTCTTTATCGAGGACGAGATCTCGACCTACTACCTGCTCGACAGCGTGATCACCGTCGTCGACGCCAAGCACGGACACGACACGCTCGACGCCCAGGTCGAGGCGCAGAACCAGGTCGGATTCGCCGATCGAATCCTGCTGTCGAAGACGGACCTCGTCGATGCAGACGAACTCGCCTCGCTGCGCGAGCGCATCGTGCGCATGAATCCACGTGCGCCCATCAGGCCGGTGAATTTCGGACAGGTGCCGCTGGCAGAGGTGCTCGACCTGCGCGGTTTCAACCTCAACGCCATTCTCGACATCGACCCGGAATTCCTCGCGACCGAACACCCGGATGCGCAGCGCAACAAGTCCGGCAACGGACATTCGAAGGGCGACGAGCACGCCGACGGCCACGTGCATGACGAGCATTGTGGGCACGATCATGAGCATGATCATCACGGCCATCACCACCATCACGACGATGCGATCAAGGCGTTTGTGTTCCGCTCGAACAAGCCGTTCGATTCGGCGAAGCTCGAGGAGTACATGGGGGCGCTGACTCAGGTTTACGGGCCAGACATGCTCCGGTATAAAGGCGTGCTTTTCATGAACGGGACCAACCGTCGCATGATCTTCCAGGGCGTTCACATGCTCATGGGAGCGGACGTCGGCAAACCCTGGGGCAAGGACGAAAGGCCGTCCAGCAAGGTCGTGTTCATCGGGCGCAATCTGCCCGAGGACACCATACTCAAAGGGCTCGAAGCGTGTCTCGCACGCTGACCGCGGGCCTCAATTCCCAAGACGCAACGAGGTAGACACAAGATGGCTGCAGCAAAGAAGGCGCCGGCCAAGAAATCGGCCAAGGCCGCTGCCAAGAAGGCCGCGGTGAAAAAGACTCCGGCCAAGAAGGCTCCCGCAGCGAAGCGCCCGGTAAAGAAAGTGGCGGTCGTTCGGTCTTCACGACCGGTGGCCAAGGTGGCAGGAAAGCCTGCGGCGCGCGTAGTCGCCAAGCCTGCCGCGAAGACCGCCGCGGCGAAACCGATCGCCGCGAAGCCCGGTGCTGCCAGGCCCGGTGCAGCGAAGGCGGTAGCGGGCAAGCCGGCCGCGCCCAGCAGGGCCGCATCGGCCCGCGCGGAGCGCCCTGTCGCCGTGCCGATGCCCAGTGCCGGCTCGATTCCTGCCATGCCGGCACCGGCGCCCCGACCGATTGCCGCGCCGAGTCCCAAGGATCTGGCCGCCGCACACGAGTACCTGCTGGCGCGATCGGCGACTCGCAGCGAGGAGCCGGTGATGGTCAATGGTCGGCGACTGCCGACCGAAGGCGATCTGCTGAAGATGCCGGAGTCGGCTTACATGAATGAACAGCAGCTGGCGTTCTTCAAGCATCGGCTGCAGACGATGGAACGCGAACTGCTGCAGAACGCCGGCGAAACGACCGAGCACCTGCGCGAAACGGTGATCGTCCCCGATCCGGCCGATCGTGCGACCATCGAAGAAGAGCACGCGCTGGAACTGCGTACACGCGACCGCGAGCGCAAGCTGCTGAAGAAAGTGCAACAAGCTCTGGCACGCATCGACAGCGGTGACTACGGGTATTGCGAGGAAACCGGGGACCCGATCGGCATCCCTCGTCTGCTGGCGCGCCCGACGGCCACCTTGTCGCTCGAAGCGCAGCAACGGCGCGAGATCAAGCAGAAGATGTTCGGAGACTGACGCTCGCCGGAGCGCCCGCGAAGGCGCGCTTAACCCGGCTTTCGGCCGATTTTCGAAGGCTCCGCTTCGGCCGGCGCTGTCGATCATGTGCAGTCGGCGTCATCGGCGCCGGCGTTGCCCGCAAAGGACAGCCGCCAAGCCAGTAATCCGGCCGGTCGGTCCCGTGGTAGCCGACAGGCGGGATAGCCGCCCAGATCAACGGTTTGCCCGAGGGTGAAAGTTGATACTATGGCTTGGCTAGTGCTGCGGAGTAGAAAGTGGCCGCCGATGCCTCTTTTGCCGGCGGCCGGAGCGCGCTCCAGATGCTGCACAGATCCTGCCATTGGCCCAGATAGCTGATCTCGTGACAGGACCGCGTCGGCCGTGACCGGTGTGGCAGGGCATACAGGCGACCAGGAACGTTCCCGACCAACCAACAGCGGACAGCGTGGTCTTCTCGTTCTTCAAGAAGGATCCTAAGGACTCGGCAGCGCCGTCGCCGAAGGGCAGCGCGAGTGCGCGCGCCGCGAAACCGCTCGGGCGTCCGCTTGCCGCGCCGGTTAACCGCAGTGCGGCGGCCACGCAGCCGAAGTCTCCGAATACGGACAGCGTCCTGCCCGACAAGGATCTGGCGCGCACGCTGGCCATGGAAACGGCCGCGAAGATCGACGCGATCGAGTCCGAAATGGCGCGCGATTTCATGCGCCCGACCGGCAACGCGCCGATGTTCTCGAACTCGGCCGCCAATTCGACGCTCGGACGCCTGTCGCAGCAGCCGGTCGAGCAGCCGGTGCCGCCCACCACGACCAAAAGTGATGCAGGGCTCGAGTTCATTGATCTCGTAGGGGACGAATGGCACGGCAATGCCAACGCGATCGAGCTCCAGGGCGAGGGCTCAGGCTCGGCCATCGACGAGGCCGCCATCCTGTTCGCTAACGGGCTGATCGAGCCGGCCGAAGCAGGACTGCGTGCGGCGATCCATTCAGACTCGCTGGGCGACGCCGCTCAGCGCGCCTGGCTGATGCTGTTCGAGCTGTTCCAGCAGCGCGGCGACAAGGGCAGTTTCGACAACTTGACGATCGAATACGTACTTCGCTTCGAGAGCTCGCCCCCTGCGTGGATCGACTACAAGGACGAGGCGGCGACCATGGCGGCGGGCAAGACTGCGGACGGCGCACCGATCGTGCGGCTGCCGGAGATCGTCGACGCCAACGTCGTCAAAGTGCTGGAGCAATTGAAGAACTTCTCGGCCCAGCATCAGGCGCTGACCCTCGATACCTCGGGTGTCCGCGAAATCGATCTGGTCGGCGCCGAGCTGCTGCTGCGGGTCATCAACGCGTTCAAGCGCGCGAGCCACGAACTGCTGGTCCTTGGTGCGGATCAGCTGATCACGCCGTTGCGCGCCGCGGTCGAGCCCGGGCGCCGTGACCAGAGCGACGCGGCTTGGATGCTGCTGCTTGAAGTGTTTCGGTTGCTGCAGCGTCAGCACGACTTCGAGGAAACCGGCATCCAGTATTGCATCACCTATGAGGTTTCGCCGCCGTCGTGGGAACCTCCGCCCCCGAGTCTGAAGACGCGCGCAGCCACGGCGGCCGAACTGCCGGTCGAGCACGAGGACGGCCTGCAATGGCGCGGTACGGTGCGCGCCAATGGCGAGCCGCAGTTCGGCGTTCTGCTGACGACGGCCAAGACCGAGAAGCGGCTGTCGGTGGACTGCACATACCTGAAGCGGATCGAGTTTTCCACCGCAACTACGCTGCTGACGCTGCTGACGAAACTGCGGCAAGGGGGCTCGACGGTCGAATTCCGCAATGTCAACTACCTGGTGGCCGCGTTGTTTTCGCTGCTGGGGGTCGACATGGTGGCCGAGGTCCAGTTGCGTCGGATCTGAGCGCCCCCATTTAAGGCGGATCGTCCTCATTCCCGGCCGTCGGCGCGGCCTGCTTTCATGGAACCCTTTCACGGTACGACCATCGTGTCGGTACGCCGCGGCAGCGCGGTGGCGATGGGCGGGGACGGCCAGGTCACGCTCGGCAACATCGTCGTCAAGCAGACCGCACGCAAGGTGCGCCGCCTCTACAACGAGCGGATCCTTGCCGGCTTCGCAGGAGCGACCGCCGATGCTTTCACGCTTTTCGAGCGCTTCGAGGCGAAGCTCGAAAAGCACCAGGGCAATCTGGTGCGGTCGGCCGTCGAACTGGCGAAGGACTGGCGCACCGATCGCATTCTGCGTCGTCTTGAAGCGATGCTCGCGGTGGCCGACCGCGAGGCATCGCTGATCATCAGTGGCAACGGCGACGTTCTCGAACCCGAATATGGCCTGATCTCGATCGGCTCCGGGGGAGCTTATGCGCAGGCTGCGGCGCGCGCCCTGCTCGAACACACGGAAATGCCGCCCGCCGACATCGTCAAGCAGGCGCTGACCATCGCCGGCGACCTGTGCATCTACACGAACCAGAGCCACACCATCGAGTCGCTGGACTAACGCGGCGATGCTGTCCCAGTCGTGCTTTGTCCCGCGCCCGCCCGCCCGGCCGCCCGAAGGGCGGGCGCCTAACTTGATCGGCGAGGGTGCACGTGCGGCCGCGCAGCGGTCGTGTACACCCGAGCCGCCTCAGCCATGATGACCCCGAGAGAAATCGTTCACGAACTGAACAAGCACATTGTCGGTCAGGACCGCGCCAAGCGGGCAGTGGCCGTGGCGCTGCGCAACCGCTGGCGCCGGCAGCAGGTGCCCGAACCGCTGCGCACCGAGATCACCCCCAAGAACATCCTGATGATCGGCCCGACCGGCGTCGGCAAGACGGAGATCGCGCGCCGCCTGGCACGGCTGGCCGATGCGCCTTTCATCAAGGTCGAGGCGACGAAGTTCACGGAGGTCGGATACGTTGGTCGCGACGTCGACACGATCATCCGCGACCTGGTCGACATCTCGGTCAAGCAGACGCGCGAATCCGAGATGCGCAAGGTGACGACCCGCGCGCAGGATGCGGCCGAGGATCGCGTGCTCGATATCCTGCTGCCGCCGTCGCGCGACGTCGGATTCGCCGCTACGGGCAGAGACGACGATAACGCGACACGCCAGAAGTTCCGCAAGAAGCTGCGTGAGGGTGAACTCGACGACAAGGAGATCGACGTCGAAGTGAGCGCGGTGTCCCCGTCGTTCGAGGTGATGGCGCCGCCGGGCATGGAGGAGCTGACCCAGCAGATCCAGTCGATGTTCGCCAACATCGGCCGCGAACGCCGCAAGGCGCGCCGCATGCGGATCGCCGACGCGATGAAGGCGCTGACCGACGAAGAGGCGGCCCGGCTGGTCAACGACGACGACCTGAAGTCGCGGGCGGTCGCCAACGCCGAGACAAATGGCATCGTCTTCATCGACGAGATCGACAAGATTGCATCGCGTGCCGAACTACAGGGCGCCGATGTGTCGCGCCAGGGCGTGCAGCGTGACCTGCTGCCGCTGGTCGAAGGCACCACGGTCAACACCAGGTACGGCATGGTCAAGACGGACCACATTCTGTTCATCGCGTCGGGAGCGTTCCATCTGGCCAAGCCGTCCGACCTGATACCCGAGCTGCAGGGACGATTCCCGATCCGGGTCGAGCTCGACTCGCTGACGGTTGACGATTTCGAGCGCATCCTGAAGTCCACCGATGCGAGCCTCACGCAGCAGTACCGGGCGCTGCTTGGCACCGACGGCTGCGCACTGGAGTTCACCGACGCCGGAATACACCGCATCGCCGAGATCGCGTACGCGGTCAACGAGAAGACCGAGAACATCGGCGCCAGGCGCCTTTACACGGTGATCGAGAAGCTGCTCGAAGACGTGTCGTTCGAAGTTGGCAGTGGTGTCATCGCGAGCAGCGGCGCGATTTGCATCGACGCCGCCTATGTCGACTCGCGGCTGGCGGATCTGGCACGCAACGAGGACCTCGCCCGATACGTGCTGTAGCCGCAGGGCGACCGCTAGAATCGTCGCCAATTCCTTGCGGCCGGACGGAGTTCGAATGAAGCGCTACATCGTTGCGGGATTTTTGCTGGCGGCCAGCGGTGCATGTGGCGCGCAGTTGCAGGTGACCGACGCGTGGGCCCGGCCTGCGCTGCAGGGGCAGACGGCCACCGGGGCCTTCATGTCATTGATGTCAAAGGACGGCGCGCGTCTGATCGGTGCGTCCAGTCCGGTGGCCGGCATCGTCGAGATCCATGAAATGGTGATGGAAGGCAGCGTGATGAGGATGCGCGCTGTTCCGGCGCTCGAGCTTCCCGCCGGCCGCCGGGTCGAACTGAAGCCGGGCAGTTACCACGTCATGATGATGGACCTGAAGCGTCCGCTGAAGGTGGGCGATCGCGTGCCGCTCGAGCTGCGTCTCGAAACCAGGGACAAGCGATTGGTCACGCAGCCGATTGAAGTCGAAGTCGCCGTCAGGCCGCCGTCGTCGGACGGCGCATCCGCACACAAGCATTGATGGCGGCGTCATGGCAGCGCGCCGCACGGCGAGGGCGATCGCACGTCAGGCCGTGCGCAATCCGCTGGTAAGCCTCGCCCGCAAGCGCACCGCAGGCCCACACGGCCCGTCACGCAAGGCGGAGCGCAGCGCTGCGAAAGTCCGGCTCAGGAAGCAGCTGAAGGACGACTGAGGTCAGGCCGCGGTCACCCGATACCGGCCCGCGCCGGAAACGGCAGCCTGAACCGACTCCAGGGTCAATGCCTCCGGCACCTCGAGCGTGATCCGGGGCGGGACCAGCGTGACTTCGACGTGATCGGCGAGCGGCTCGAGCGCGCGCGACACTCGGGCCACGCAGCCCCCGCAATGCATGCCCTCGACGCTGAAGAACTGCTGCATCCATTGCCCCCGCAAACGGTATCCATCGTACGCTCGAGCGAGTGGCGATGTGAGCGATTCGGTCGTGTGCGCGGCTCGTATAACATGCGCCGCGAACGCGCCGCCGCACGAGGCGTGCGCTTTCTACTTTCTCCCCGCCGCCCCGGACATCATGGATACCCCGCTGATCGCTCCGCAGTTGAAAGCCGACATCCTCTCCGAGGCACTTCCGTACATCCGTCGGTTCCACGGCAAGACGATCGTCGTCAAGTACGGTGGCAATGCAATGGTCGACCAGAACCTGAAGGAAGCCTTCGCACATGACGTCGTGCTGCTGAAGCTGGTCGGCATGAACCCGGTCGTGGTGCATGGAGGAGGGCCCCAGATCGACGAGGCGCTCGAGCGCGTCGGCAAGAAGTCGGAATTCATCCAGGGCATGCGGGTGACGGACGCCGAAACCATGGAAGTCGTCGAATGGGTGCTCGCCGGCGAGGTTCAGGGCGAACTCGTCATGCTGATCAACGCGTTCGGCGGCCAGGCCGTGGGACTGACCGGCAAGGACGGTGGGCTCATCCGCGCCCGCAGGCTACGCATGATCGACCGCAACGATCCAAGCAAGAGCCACGACATCGGACAGGTCGGGGAGATCGAAGCGATCAATCCCGCGGTCGTCAAGGCGCTGCAGGATGATGCCTTCATACCCGTCATCTCGCCGATCGGATTCGGCGAAGATGGCCTGTCCTACAACATCAATGCCGATGTGGTGGCAGGCAAGATCGCCGAGATCCTGAAAGCCGAGAAGCTGGTCATTCTGACCAATACTCCCGGCGTGCTCGACAAGAACGGAATGCTGCTGACCGGGCTGTCCGCGCGGGAGATCGACGAACTGTTCGCCGATGGCACGATTTCGGGCGGGATGCTGCCGAAGATCTCGTCCGCGCTGGACGCAGCGCGCAGCGGGGTCAACTCGGTCCACATCATCGACGGTCGCGTCGATCATTGCCTGCTGCTGGAGATCCTGACCGATCAGGGCGTCGGCACGATGATCAAGAGCCACTGATCGCCGATCGTGTCCGGTCGCGCGATGGCCCGCCGCCCGGCACGCGTCCCTCGCTCGCGCCTGCCGCCTCCATTGCCCGCGCCTCGTCGAGAGTCGCGCGTCTGGCTGTTCGACCTGGACAATACGCTGCACGACGCCAGCCACGCCATATTCGGCGCGATCGACCGGCGCATGACCGCTTATGTGCAGGCCGAACTCGGTGTCGGTCGCGACGAAGCCGACCGATTGCGCAGACTCTACTGGCAGCGCTATGGCGCCACGCTGATCGGCCTGGTTCGCCATCACGGCATCGATCCACACCGTTTTCTGCGCGAGACACATGACTTCGACGTCGCCGCGCTGATGCGTGCCGAACGCGGACTCGCACGCCTGTTCGCGCGCCTTCCAGGGCGCAAGCTGCTGCTGACCAATGCGCCGCTCGGGTACGCAGGGAGCGTGGTGCGGCAGCTTCGACTGCAACGTCATATCGCCGCGCACTACACCATCGAGCGCATGCGGGTACACGGCAGCTATCGACCGAAGCCTTCCAGACTGATGTTGCGCGCGACGCTGGCGCGCGAGAAGATCGTGCCGACCTCGGCGGTGCTGGTGGAGGATTCAGCGCTGAATCTGAAGGCGGCGCGCGCCCTGCGGCTACGAACGGTCCTGATCACCCGCCACGGCTCCCGACCGACGTCCCGGCGCAGCCTTGGCGGCAGCTACATCGGCCTGCGCATCCAGTCTTTGCACGCGCTGGCGCGACGATTGCCCCGCTGAGATCGGTCACGCCGGCGAGGTAAGCTCGGCATCCCTAGCGCAACGATGCAGGCGGAGCACATATGGCAACACGTCCTGGTCTGATCCGACGTTTCTTCGGCGGCCTGTGGGCGTTGCTCGACTTCTCGCGTCGGCTGGCGATGAACCTGCTGTTCCTGCTCGTCGTCGGCATCCTTCTGTTCGTATGGCTGTCTTCCGACAAGCCGCCGCGGCTGGCTTCCGACACCGCGCTGGTTCTCAACATCCAGGGCGATATCGTGGAGGAATACACGGTCGCCGCGCAGGAGGCGGCGATTGCCGAGGCGCTGGGTCGCGACCGCTTCGAAACCCGATTGCGCGACATTCTGGCCGTGCTCGACGGCGCAACACGCGATCCCCAGATCACTCGGGTGGTCGTGGTGCCGGACGACATGGGCAGCGCGGGACTGGCCACACTGCGCGAAATTGGTGCGGCGCTGGAGCGTGTGCGCGCCGCAGGGAAACCCGTGCTCGCCTGGGCCGAGTCGTACAGCCAGGGTCAGTACTTTCTGGCCGCACATTCCGACGAGGTCTATCTGCATCCGTCGGGAGCACTGTTGATCCGCGGGATGGGCGGCAACCGCGGTTACTACAAGGAACTGCTGGACAAGCTCGGAGTGACAGTCAACACGTTCCAGGCAGGCCGCTACAAGAGTTTCAGCGAGCCGTTCACCCGCACCGGCCCTTCACCCGAATCGATGGAGGCCGACGCATTCCTGCTGAACGGGCTGTGGTCGACCTGGGTCGCCGACGTCGAGCGCAGCAGGAAGCTGAAGCCAGGAAGTCTGATGACGGCGATCAACGATCTGCCGGCTCGACTGCGAGCGACCGACGGCGATATCGCGCAACTCGCTTTGAAGGAAAGACTGGTCGACGGACTGAAGCGACGGGAGGAATTCCGGGCGCTGATAATTGAACGCGGTGCACCGCGCAGTTCCGAGGACAACGAGACTTTCCGCCAGATTTCGATGGATGCCTACCGGCGCTACATCGACCGCCCGGCGACCGGCAAGGCGGTCGGCGTGGTGGTCGCCCAGGGTGAGATCGTCGACGGCGACGGGCGCAAGGGTACGGTCGGGTCACGTGCGGCCGCAGAACTGATCCAGCGTGCACGGCAGGACGATGACATCCGCGCGCTCGTGGTGCGCATCGATTCGCCGGGCGGCAGTTCGGCGGCTTCGGAACTGATCCGCGAGCAGCTCGACCTGACGCGCCGGGCCGGCAAGCCGGTGGTGATCTCGATGGGGGATGTCGCCGCGTCCGGCGGCTACTGGATCGCGATGGGGGGCGATGAGGTCGTGGCGGATGCCGCGACGATCACCGGATCCATCGGCGTATTCGCGCTGGTTCCGACGTTCAGTGGAACGATGGACAAGATCGGCGTCACCAGCGGCGGCGTCGCGACCACCTGGATCGCCGAAGCGACCGACCTCACCCGTCCGCTCGACAAGCGGCTGGCCGAGGTCGTGCAGGCCAGCGTCGGCCACACCTATCGCGAGTTCCTGTCGGTCGTGGCAGCCAACCGCAAATCCACTCCCGAGCAGATTAACGAGGTGGCACAAGGCCGGGTCTGGACCGGCGCGCAGGCCAAGGAACGAGGACTGGTTGACGCCGCTGGCGGGCTGGACCTGGCTATCAAGGCGGCGGCGAAGCGAGCATCGCTCGGCGACGATTACCGCGTCGAATACCTCGAACATGCTCCGCGCGGGATCGACCGCTACCTTTCATTGTTCTTCGGCCGGCTGGGCGCGGTTCTGCGGGACGAACTCGGCTGGGACGCGCTTGCCCGGGCGATGGCCGGAGCCCTTGCGCCGCCCGCCACGCGAGAACTGCGGCTGCTGATCGAAGCGAAGGACAATCCGACGCGGTCGCTGGCCTACTGCTTTTGCGTGTTGCGCTGAGCTGATCCGCTGGTAAGGCGGTCCGTGCGGCCTCATTTCGAGCCGCTGAAGGACGCCCGTCGGTCTCGGAGAGTGTTCGCAGTTGCGGCTTTCCGGCGTAGTATGCCTTCACGTCCGGGCGTGCCGCCCGACGCAGACGGCCTTACTTCCTCCCTCGCCTCCGCCATGGACATCACTGGTTCGATCGCCAGTCCGCGCAAACCGGGGGCGCGCAAGCTGCAGATCCTGCAGACCCTCGCCAGCATGCTGGAAGACCCCAAGGGCGAGAAGGTAACGACCGCCGCCCTCGCCGCGCGGCTCGGCGTGTCGGAAGCGGCGCTCTATCGTCACTTCGCCAGCAAGGCGCAGATGTTCGAAGGGCTGATCGAGTTCATCGAAACGACGGTCTTCGGGCTGATCAACGAGATCAGCGCGCGCGAGTCGTCGGGCGTCAAACAGGTACGCGCCATCGTCGCGATGCTTCTCGAGTTCGCCCAGACCAACAAGGGCATGACTCGCGTTCTGATCGGCGATGCGCTGGTCAACGAAAACGAGCGGCTGCAGGAACGCATCAACCAGCTGATCGAGCGCATCGAGTCGTCCATCCGGCAGGGCTACCGCGTCGCCATCAGCGAGCACGAGTTGCCGGAATCACTCGACGCCAGCGCGCGCGCCGGGCTCGTGGTGGCGTTCGTCATCGGGCGGTGGCATCGCTTTGCCAAGAGCGGGTTTCGCAAATTCCCGGCAGACGGCCTGGATGCCCAGCTTCAGGTGCTGATGGGCTGAACGTGGGGTCGCGCGGCGCCTTCGTCTCAGCGACCGCCACACACAGGGCACTGCGCATCGCGCGGCACGCGCACCGAGTGCCATTGCATCGTGAGCGCGTCCAGCATCAGCATGCGGCCGACCAGCGACGTGCCGATTCCCGCGGCCAGTTTCAGCGCTTCAGCGGCCTGCACCGTGCCGACGATGCCCGTGACCGGCGCGAAGACTCCCATGATGGAGCACAGTTCATCTTCTCCGTCGCCTGGAGGAAACAGGCACGCATAACACGGCGAATCGTCTCGCCGCACGTCGAAGGCCGCGACCTGGCCATCGAAACGCACCGCGGCGCCCGAGACGAGCGGACGCGCCCGCTTGACGCAGGCTCGATTGATCGCGTGGCGCGTTTCGAAATTGTCCGAGCAGTCGAGGACAAGGCTGGCGCGGCCGACCAGATCATCCAGCGCGCCGGCATCAACCCGCCGGTCTACGGTGATCACCTGCACGTCCGGGTTGATGGCGGCCAGAGCGATTCGACCGGACTCCGACTTGGGCATGCCGATGCGATCGGTCGTGTGCAGAATCTGGCGCTGGAGGTTGGTGAGGTCGACCCGGTCGCCGTCGACCAGCGTGAGCGAACCGACGCCGGCTGAAGCGAGGTAATACGCGGCTGGCGATCCCAGTCCGCCGGCACCGATGACGAGGATGTCGGCCTCGCGCAGCCGCTGCTGCCCCTCCACTCCGATTTCATTCAGCAGGATGTGCCGGGAGTAACGCAGCAACTGGTCGTCGTTCAAGTCGGGCCTCAAATGAAAACGGGCCGCGCCGCGGCCCGTTCGCATGCGGGAATCAGCCTAGCGCGCGGGCGCCTTGGCGACGTTTTCGCCCTTCGGCTTCGCCACGTCGACCGGCTTGCCCTTCAGATGATTCATCGCCTGCTGCAGCTGAAAATCGTCGTTGCTGCCGAATTCATAACGGCGCGACGGGGCCGGCGCCTTGACCGCCGGTGCGGCATCGTCGATCGCAGGAACGGCAGCGGCACCCGGCGGGGCCGTGGCGCGGCGCGCTGCGTCCTCGGCTTTCGTTCCTTCGAGGTGCCTGACCAGGTCGGCCTCACGCACGTTGAATCCCGAAAAATTGCCTTCCGGCGTGTCCTCGACCAGCAGGTCGGGGGCGATCCCCTTGGCCTGGATCGACCGTCCGTTGGGCGTGTAATAGCGGGCCGTGGTCAGCTTGATCGCCGCCGGCCCTTCGCCTTCGAGGCGGAGCGGGATGATGGTCTGCACCGAGCCCTTGCCGAAAGTCTGCGTGCCGATCACGGTGGCGCGCTTGTGGTCTTGCAAGGCTCCGGCCACGATCTCCGATGCCGAGGCGGACGCACCGTTGACCAAGACGATCATCGGCACGCTCTTGATTTGCGTCGGAAGTTTCTGCAATACGTCCTCGCCCCGGCCGCGCAGGTAATCCTCGGGTGCTGCCACGAAGCGGCGCTTCGAATCGTCGTTGCGCCCGTCGGTGGAGACCACAAGAGCGCGCTGAGGCAGGAAAGCGGCGGAAACGCCGACCGCCGAATGCAGCAGCCCACCGGGGTCATTACGCAGATCCAGCACCAGGCCCTTTAGCGGTCCCTGCTTGTACAACTCGTTGATCTGCTTGACCATGTCGTCGACGGTGCGCTCCTGAAACTGGGAAATGCGAACAAAACCGTAGCCCGGCTCGATCGTGCGGGCGCGCACCGACTGCACACGGATCACGTCGCGCATCAACGTGAATTCGAGAGGCTTGTCCTCGCCCTTGCGTGCGATGGTCAGCGTGATCGACGTGCGTGGCTTGCCGCGCATCAGCTTGACCGCCTCGGGCAGCGTCATGCCACGCGTCACCTTGTCGTCGATCTTGATGATGAGGTCGCCGGCCTTGACGCCCGCGCGCGCTGCTGGAGTGTCGTCGATCGGCGCGATGACCTTGACGATGCCGTCTTCCGCGCCAACCTCGATGCCCAGTCCTCCGAACTCGCCCTGTGTACTCGACTGCATGTCCTTGAACGCGTCGGCATCGAGAAACGCCGAATGAGGATCGAGCCCGGCCAGCATGCCAGAGATCGCTTCCTGCATCAGCTTCTTGTCGTCGACCGGCTCGACGTAGTTCTGCTTGACGGCGCCGAAGACCTCCGTGAACTGGCGGATCTCTTCGAGCGGAATCTGGCCGCGCGAATCCCTGAAGGCATACGCCGAGATGCCCAGGCTGACCAGCACGCCTGCAATCGCGCCGGTACCGATCAGTCCAACACTGCGTAACCTGCCTGCCATGCAACCTCCGGGGGAGCCGGTTCGCGGAAAACCGCGCTCTTTTTCTTGTGCGATTGAAGATGAAACTTAGCGCGCCGCCACCCAGGTGAGCGGGTCAAAAGGGCGGCCCTGGAAACGTAGTTCGAAGTATAGGCCCGGGTACTCGTTGCCACCCGTATTTCCGACCGACGCAACCACCTCTCCGACAGTCACTTTGTCACCAATGTTCCGTAACAGGGATTCATTGTTGCCGTAGACCGACAGAAAACTGCCTCCGTGGTCGATCACCATCAGGTTGCCGAATCCGCGTAGCCAGTCTGAAAAGACGACCGTGCCATCGCCGACGGACCTGACGTCTGTTCCGACGGGGGCGCGCACAAAGATGCCCTTCCAGGTCGGACCGGCGGCCCCGCCTTCTGCCCGGCGCGGGCTGCCGAAGCGTGCCGCAACCGCGCCGCTGACTGGCAGCGAAAGGTGGCCCTTGCGTTGGGCAAAGTTAGAGCCGTTTGGACTGCCCTGAGGTTCGTTCGGCGAAGTTACCGTGGGGTGCGGCGCGTCGGCGTTCGAATTGGGCTTCTGCGGCGCTTTCGCCTGACGGCGCCTTTCGGCCTCCTGGCGAGATCGCTCGGCCTCCCGCCGAGCCTGCTCGGCAAGCACCTTGGAAATGCTGTCGATCAGCGTAGCCAGCCTTTTTTCGTCCCTCTCGGCACGGGCGATCGATTGTCGCTGGGAGTCGATCTGCTTCGCCAGCTGGTTGAGTACAAGTCGCCTGCGCTCGCCTTCCTTCTGCAACAAAGTGCGATTTCTCTCCTCATCTTCTGCAATTTTCAGCAATTCCACCCTCTTCTGCTGTGATTCTTCCTGCAGTAAGGCCAGCTCCGTTCGCCGGTCGTTCAATACTTGCAGGTTGCGCGTGGTCGCACGCCCTAAATATCCGAGATATTCGCCTTCGCGGTCCAGTTCACCAGGATCGCCGCCCTCGATCACCCGTTGCAACGGATCGCGAAGCGCGAGCACCTGCAATTCCCTCATCAGCAGGTTCAGCTGCGCTTCCTGGCTTTCCTGCCGTCGGGCGACGTCGCGCTCCCGCGCGGCCAGAGCAGCAATCTGCTTTTCGGCGCGTTCACGGTCAGTGGACAGTTCGCGCAGCCGCCGGTTGGCCGAGGAGATGGCTGCTTCCGAGCTGGCGAGCGCGTCGGTCGCCTCGGAATGCGAGGCTTCACTCGCCGCGAGTTGCCTCTTGAGCTTGGCCAGTTCGTTGCGCAATCCCTGCTGTTCCGATTGCAGCGCGCGCTGCTGCTGCGGGGTTGCGGGCGCACTTGGTTTCGCCGCGGCATTCGGCAATGCGGGCGCCGCTTTCGCTGTGTCTCTGCCCTGGACCTGGCCCGCTATCGGAGGTGAAATCAGGACGAAGACGCCTGCGACCAGGGCCGCGGTCTGCCGTCGACGGACAGCGGAACAGGCACTTGCGTTCAAGCGTCGGTTCGCGCCCGGCCTTGCGCAGCGACCGCCGCCGTGGCGCGTGCAATGTCGTCGGCGTCGCCGAGGTAGTAGTGCCGCAGCGGCCGCAGATCGGAATCGAGCTCGTACACCAGCGGCCGCGCCGTTGGAACATTGAGACCGACGATGTCGTCGTCCGATATGTTGTCGAGGTATTTGATCAACGCCCTGAGCGAATTGCCGTGCGCAGTCACGACCACCCGGCGACCGCGAGTGATCGCCGGAGCGATCGAGTCCTTCCAGAAAGGAATGACCCGCGCAACCGTATCGCGCAGACACTCGGTTGCCGGAATGTCGCCGGGAGCGAGGTGCCGGTAGCGCGGGTCCCGGCCGGCCCAGCGAGGGTCGTCCTCGGTGAGAGGATCGGGCGCGATCGCATAGGCTCGTCGCCAGATCAGGACCTGCTCCTCTCCGAAGCGCGCCGCAGTTTCGGCCTTGTTCAGACCCTGCAACGACCCGTAGTGACGCTCGTTCAGTCGCCAGCTGTGAACCACGGGCAACCACATCAGGTCCATCGCGTCGAGCGTGATCCACAGCGTGCGTATCGCACGCTTCAGCACGGAGGTATACGCGATGTCGAAGACGTATCCCTCGCGCTTCAACAGTTCACCCGCGGCGCGCGCTTCCTGCCGGCCGTGATCCGTGAGGTCGACATCGGTCCAGCCGGTGAACCGGTTGTCGAGATTCCACTGGCTTTCGCCATGGCGGAGCAGCACGAGTTTGAACATGGCGAGGCGACCGCATCGAGGCTGCGAGTGAAATGCGTCCGTATTCTATAATTCACGGCTTTTCGCCGGCTTCGCATCCTGCGTCGGCACGTCTTATCGAGCATCGCTTCCGTGCAATTCTTCCTCGACAACATCATCCTGATCGCAGTCGCGTTCGTGAGCGGCGCGATGCTCATCTGGCCGGCAGTGCGCGGACGGGCGAGCGGGCCGACGCTGTCGACGCTGCAGGCCACGCAGCTGATGAACAGCCGCAATCCCCAGGTCATCGACCTGCGCAACCCCGAGGAATTCGCGAAAGGGTCACTGCCGAACGCGCGCAATGTTCCGGTCGACAAGCTGAGTGCGCGACTGAACGAATTGAAGAAGGACAAGCCCGTGCTGCTTGTGTGCGCAACCGGGACCACCGCAGGCAAGACCGCCGGCCTGTTGCGCAGTCAGGGCTTTGGTGACGTATATGTGCTGGCGGGCGGCATGGCAGCGTGGCGCGACGCAGGCCTGCCGTTGCGAGCCTGAGGCGAGGATTCGTGATGAGCCACGTCCTGATGTACAGCACGGGCGCCTGCCCGTTTTGCCAGCGCGCAGAGATGCTGCTGAAGGCGCGCGGTGTGGCGGAAATCGAAAAGGTCCGGGTGGACCTCGACTCGGCCCGACGCGACGAGATGATCTCCCGCACCGGCCGGCGCACCGTCCCGCAGATCTACATCGGCGAGACCCACGTGGGTGGGTTCGACGACCTCTCGGCACTCGATCGCGAGGGGAAACTGACGCCACTGCTGACGGCGTAGCCTTTCAACCCACCGCCGAAGCGGCGACGCCGCCAAGGACTTGCCAGGAAAACCGATGACCGATACTCAAGCCGCGGCCGCTATTCCCCAGGGACCTGTGTTCCAGGTGCAGCGCGTCTATCTGAAAGACGCGTCGCTCGAGATGCCGAACGCGCCCGCCATATTTCTCGAAACGGAAAATCCGAAGGTCGACGTGCAGCTCGAGGTGTCCGACGCGGCCGTTGTCGATGCGATGCACGAAGTTGTCGTTCGCGTCACCGTAACCGCAAAGGTCAAGGACAAGGTGCTGTTCCTGGTCGAGGGCAAGCAGGCCGGCATCTTCGAGATGCGCAACATTCCGGCCGAACAGAGGCCGCCCATCATCGGCATCGTGTGTCCGGGCATCGTGTATCCCTA
This sequence comes from uncultured beta proteobacterium, assembly GCA_963703945.1. Classification (GTDB taxonomy): domain Bacteria; phylum Pseudomonadota; class Gammaproteobacteria; order Burkholderiales; family Burkholderiaceae_F; genus JALORV01. The sequence goes on from CAVPGM010000005.1 coordinate 231,473, forward strand.
TCTGCGCTCGAACATCGCGGACATGATCAGCCGCACGGGTCTGCCACCGATCCATCTGGCCGAGATCAATTTCGAGGCTTTCTTCCAGCAGCGCCAGGCTGCGCTGGCGCAACAGGCCGCGGGACAGCTGGTGACTCCGCAGGCCGCCGCCAACGGCAATGGCGCGGCCAGCGCCTGACAGGCGATGAATATCGCGGTGCTCGGCGCGGGGGCGTGGGGCACCGCGATCGCGGCCTCGCTCGCCGGGCGCCGCCCCGTGGTGCTGCAGGTGAGGAACGCGGCCCTGGCCGATGAGATGCGGTCGGCGCGCGTCAATCGGCGCTACCTGCCGGGCGTTGCGCTGCCGCCCGAACTGACGGTGACCTCGGACTTCGGCGCTGCCGTCGCGCACACCGAGGGCGGCCTGCTGATCATCGCCACTCCGACCCGTGCGCTGCGCGACGTCTGTGTCCAGCTGGCGGCGACCGGTACCCGCAGTCCGTTCGTCTGGCTGTGCAAGGGCCTCGAGGAAGGCGGCCAACTGCTCGCGCATGAGATCGTGGCTCAGGCCTGGCCGTTCGCGACCGACCGTGGCGGACCGTTGTCGGGCCCAAGCTTCGCATTCGAGGTCGCACAGGGTCTGCCAACCGCGCTGACGGTAGCTGGCACCCCTGAACTGTGCGTAACGGTCACCGCGGCGCTGCACGGCGGCGCGCTGAGGATCTACTCGTCAGCGGATGTCATCGGCGTCGAAGTCGGTGGAACCGTCAAGAATGTTCTCGCCATTGCCACGGGAATCAGCGACGCGCTTCAGCTCGGCATGAACGCACGGGCTGCGCTGATTACGCGCGGGCTGGCCGAGATGTCGCGGCTCGGTGTGGCGCTCGGTGCGCGCGCGGAGACCTTCATGGGGCTCACGGGACTCGGCGACCTGATCCTGACTGCCACCGGTGACCTGTCGCGCAATCGGCAGGTGGGTCTTGCGCTGGGTCGCGGCCGGTCGCTGGACCAGGCGGTCGGCGAACTCGGTCATGTCGCGGAAGGCGTGCGGTCCGCCGAGGCGGTGCTGGGGCGCGCGCGGGCGGCCGGAGTTCAGATGCCGATCACCGAGGCCGTTTGTGCCGTCCTGAGCGGCCGCGTGACCGCCCCGCAGGCGCTCGATCGGCTGCTGGCACGCGATCCCAAGAGCGAGAACGAATCACGATGAAGCTGTCGTCAGTCTGTGTCTTCTGCGGGTCGCAGCAAGGGACGCGTGACGAGTACCTCGCCGCTGTGCGCGAACTGGCGCGGGTCTGCGCGGAGCGGGATCTGACGGTTGTCTACGGTGGCGGACACGTCGGCATGATGGGCGCTCTAGCCGACGAAGTGCTGGCGCGCAAGGGACGGGTCGTCGGAATCATTCCCCGCCATTTGATGCGGCCCGAGCTGGCCCATCGTGGGCTCACCGAACTTCATGTCGTCGAATCGATGCACGAACGCAAGCGCGTGATGGCAGAGCGCAGCGATGCGTTTGTCGTCCTGCCCGGTGGCTACGGCACGTTCGAGGAGATGTTCGAGATGGTGACCTGGTTGCAGCTGCAGTTGCAGTCGAAGCCGGTCGGCATCCTCAACATCGAGGGCTATTACGACCGGCTGCTCGACTTCCTGCGCCACGCGGCGTCCGAGGGTTTTATCCGGCCCGAGCACTGGGATCTGATCATCGTCGAGCATGTCGTCGAGTTGCTGCTTGATCGGCTGGAACTGCACGCGGCGGAAGTGGCGCGCAGCCATCCTCGGCGGATCGATCCATCGCGCGCCTGAGTCAGCGCCCCACGGCAAAACCGAGCTGGCGCCACGCCTCGTAGACCACGACCGCGACCGCATTGGAAAGGTTGAGGCTGCGGTTACCCACACGCATCGGCAGCCGCAGCCGGCGCTCGGGAGCAAACCGCTCGCGCATCGCGTCGGACAGCCCCCGCGTCTCGCTGCCGAACACGAACCAGTCATCTGCCTGAAAGGCGACATCCGTGTAGGTGCGCGTGGCGCGCGTCGTCAGGCAGAACAGTCGGTCGGGCGGCGGATGTTCGCTCGCCAGCAGCGCATCGAGGTCCGCATGGACCCGCAGTTCGGCGTACTCGTGGTAGTCGAGTCCTGCGCGCCGCAACTGTTTGTCCGAAAGATCGAACCCTAGCGGTTCGACGAGATGCAAACGCGCGCCCGTGTTGGCACACAGGCGTATCACATTGCCGGTATTCGGCGGAATCTCCGGTTCGACGAGGACGACGTTGAACACGACTCAGGGCGTGCGGGCCACGACCCGGTTGATCACTCGCGCGGCGCCGGCACGCTTCAGCGTGGCAGCCACCTCGTCGAGCGTGCTGCCCGTCGTCATCACGTCATCGACCACCACGACGGTCGTCGCGTCGATACCGCTGGTGACTCCGAACGCGCCTCGCACGTTGCGCCGACGCGCGACGCGCGCGAGGGATTGCTGAGGCGGTGCATGCCGCACGCGCAGCAGCCGTCCGTCGAGCAGCGGGACACCGATCCATCGTGCGTAACTGCGCGCAATTGCCAGTGACTGGTTGTAGCCCCGCTCGGCTTCGCGTTCGAACGACAGCGGCACGGCAACGACGACAGTGCCGGCGGGGTGCCCGCCCTCGCGCTGTGCAAGCAGCCGGCCGAAGACCTCCGCCAGATCGATGCGCGCGGCGAATTTCAGTGCCGCGACCATGCCCGAGACCGGCGCCGCGTAGTCGGCCAGCGTGAGTGTTTGATCGAAATGAGGTGGACGGGCCAAACACTGACCGCATTGACCTGACGAACCCGCCGGCAGACCGATCGCGCAGCGCTCGCATCGTGCGAGCGTGGCCGGCAAGAAGTCGGCCTCGCACTGTGCGCACACTGGCCGGCCCGTTCCCAGGGCGCAGATCGCACAGCGCGGCCCGAACCATCCGCCGAGCCACGAGGTGGACCGATCACGAAGCCGTTTCGCTCTCACGTGGTCGAGCTTAGCCGCGCCGCGCCCTCGTGGCGATACGCGCCCCTATACTGCCACGCATCATGTCAGGACGGCACGCTCGCGCGCGCGTTGACGGATGACGGCACCGCGCATACCGGTGAGCATCGATGCCGTTGCGCGGCAGTTCCACCGACGCGCCGAACGCATCGCGCGCCATGACTTTCTGCTGCGCGAAGTCGGGCGCCGGCTGTTGAGCCGACTCGAATACATCCGGTTGCAGCCAGAATGCGTGCTCGACATCGGCTGTGGCCTCGGCCGCGCGCGCACTGACCTTCTCGCCATACATCCGCGTGCGCGCTGGATTGGGGTGGAGCTCTCCGAGGAGATGGCCCGAGCGGGACGGCAGGAGCAGCGCGGCACTTGGGGACTCCAGCGCTGGTGGCGCGGAAACGCATCCGACTGGGTCGTTGCCGACGGAGCATGTCTGCCTTTTGCGGACGGCAGTGCCGACCTGCTGTTCTCCAATCTGATGCTGCACTGGCATCCGTCGCCGCATGAGGTATTCCCGGAGTGGCGGCGCGTGCTGCGGGTCGACGGGCTTCTGCTTTTCAGCTGCTTCGGTCCCGATACGCTGAAGGAGCTTCGCGCTGCCGTTCGGGCCGTCCTTCCGCATGCGACTCCCATGCCATTCGTTGACATGCACGACTTCGGAGACATGCTGGTCGCCAGCGGTTTTGCGACTCCGGTCATGGACGTCGAGAGACTGATGCTCACCTACCCCGACCCGCGACAATTGCTCGACGAGGTACGGGCGCTCGGCGCCAATGTGCACCCGGATCGTTGGCCCGCGTTGCCCGCTGGCCATCAGGCACGGGCACTGCTGCAAACTCTCGCCGGATACTCCGGCGCGGACGGCCGCATTCCGTTGACTTTCGAGATCGCCTACGGGCACGCGTGGAAGCCCCAGCCGCGGGAGGTGGGCGTCAGTTCGGTCCCGGTCGACGTCCTGCGTCGCCAGTTGTCACACGGAAAGAAGTAGGAACAAGTAAAGTACCGTGGCAGCGGCAAGACGCTGTCGCGCCCACGCGGATCGCTGCGCCGCACCGGCTCGCGATCAAGAATTCACGGAGGAAAAATGAGCCTGATCTCGTTCTTCAAGGAAGCCGGGGAAAAACTGTTTGGCAAGAAGGTGCAGGAAGTGCAGGCGGCGCCCGCGAAGGTCGACGCGGCCGCGCTGGCCGAAGCCAACCGCGAAGCGGCTGGCGCGATCGAGAATTACATCGGCACTTTGGGGCTCACGGTGACCGCACTCACGGTGACTTTCGACGGCGCGACCAGCACGGCAAAGGTCTATGGAGTGGCGAAAGACCAGGCCACCAAGGAAAAAGTCATCCTCGCCGCGGGCAACGTGCACGGGGTCGCGGGGGTGGACGACAACATGACGGTCGATCTGTCGCAGCCAGCCGCCAAGTTCTACACCGTCGTCAAGGGCGACACGCTGTCGAAGATCGCCAAGGATTTCTACGGCAACGCCAACGCGTACATGAAGATCTTCGAGGCGAACAAGCCGATGCTGTCGCACCCGGACAAGATCTATCCGGGCCAGAACCTGCGAATCCCGGCGGAGTAGCCGCCAGGCTCGCCTCGGCGTTAACGCTGCGACCTAGCTCTCGGACGCGCGGCGCCGGCCATCATGCTTTGCATATACTTCAGTTTTGCGCGGGGCCGAGCGCGGGTGGTCGCCGGGGCGATCGGCGAAGCAGTCAGCGGAATCGCGTGACCGAGCCAACGACCTGGTTGATCAAGCGCAGACAGCCCCCAGTGAGAAGACCCACGCCAGTTGCTGCGGGCTCGCCGAGCCGAAGTCGCTGGGCGGGGATTTGAAGACCTTGGCGCGCGCGTTAGGGTCGAAGTGGTGTCGAAGCGGCAACGGGTCGAAGTGGGCCGGTACCTGGTCGACGCGCGACGGATCGAGCTGTCGCGGGAACTCAGGGCAGCACTGACCGGCGCCGCGCGGCGGGGTGGTGCGATCGGAATCCGAGGATAACGGACAGGCAATGGCTACAGCGATGAATTCCCGGCTCTCGGCGGTGCGCGCGGTTGTGGCCGCTGCCTGCTTCGGCGCGGTCGGCGGGACCCACGCGGTGCAGAGCAAGTACAACCTTGCGCCCCCGATGTCGCCGGTCGCGCGCGACATCTACGGTCTGCACAACCTGATGCTGGTTATCTGCTGCCTGATCTTCATCGCGGTGTTCAGCGTGATGTTCTATTCGGTGTGGAAGCACCGGCGCTCCAAGGGCGCGGTTGCCGCCAACTGGCACGAGAGCACGACCGTCGAAGTCATCTGGACAGTGATCCCGTTCGTCATCGTCATCATCATGGCGCTGCCCGCGACCCGCGTCGTGGTCGCGATGAAAGACACGAGCAACGCCGATCTCACCATCAAGGTCACCGGCTACCAGTGGAAGTGGGGCTACGACTACCTGCGTGGCGAGGGCGAGGGCATCTCGCTTCTCTCGCAACTTGCTACCCCGGTCGCGCAGATCGAGGGCCGCGAGGCCAAGCCCAGCACCTACCTGCTGGAAGTCGACGAGCCGCTGGTGGTTCCAGTCAACAAGAAGGTCCGGATCATCACGACCGCGAACGACGTGATTCACGCGTGGTGGGTGCCCGCATTCGCGATCAAGCAGGACGCCATACCGGGCTTTGCGCGCGATACGTGGTTCCGCGCCGAGCAGATCGGCACCTACCGCGGCCAGTGCGCCGAACTGTGCGGCAAGGACCATGCGTTCATGCCGATCGTCGTGCAGGTCGTTTCGGCCGAGGACTACAGCAAATGGGTCGGCGGCAGGAAGCAGAAGATGGCTGCGGCGGCTGACGATCCGAACAAGACCTGGAGCCAGCCCGAATTGATGGCGCGCGGCGAGAAGGTGTACCAGGCCAACTGCCAGCCGTGTCACCAGGCGAACGGGCAGGGCATACCGGGTTCGTTCCCGGCGCTTGCGGGCAGCAAGGTGGTAGCCAGCAAGGACGACCAGATCGCGATCATGCTGCATGGTCGCAACGCGATGCCGTCGTGGAGAACGCTGTCGGACATCGAACTCGCGGCGGTCGCCACCTACACGAAGAACTCGTGGGGCAACAAGGCGGGCGACGTGCAGCCCGCCGAATTCAAAGCGGCTCGGAAGTAGCGGGCACACCGAGACAGGGAGACCAGGAGCACCCATGAGCGCAGTCGCCCACACCCCGACCGCAGACCACGCCGACCGCGATCACGCGCACGACCACCCGCACGGCTGGCGCCGGTGGCTGTTCGCCACCAACCACAAGGACATCGGCACGATGTACTTGTGGTTCAGCTTCACGATGTTTTTCATCGGCGGCGTGCTGGCTATGGGTATCCGCCTGGAGCTGCTCCAGCCCGGCCTGCAGTACTGGCGTCCGGAATTCTTCAACCAGCTCACGACGATGCACGGCGTGATCATGGTTTTCGGCGCGATCATGCCGGCGTTCGTCGGCTTCGCGAACTGGATGATCCCACTGCAGATCGGTGCGCCGGACATGGCGTTCGCGCGGATGAACAACTTCAGCTTCTGGCTGTTGCCACCGGCTGCGCTGCTGGTGGTCGCGTCGTTCTTCGTGCCTGGCGGGGCGACCGCTGCGGGCTGGACGCTGTACGCGCCGCTGACGGTGCAGATGGGCGCGGGCATGGACATGGCCATTTTCGCGCTGCACATCCTCGGCGCCTCGTCGATCATGGGTTCGATCAACATCATCACGACCATCCTCAACATGCGCGCCCCGGGCTTGACGCTGATGAGGATGCCGATGTTCGTCTGGACCTGGCTAATCACAGCCTACCTGCTGATCGCGGTGATGCCGGTGCTCGCGGGCGCCATCACCATGACGCTGACCGACCGCCACTTCGGTACCTCATTCTTCAATGCGGCGGGCGGCGGCGACCCGGTGATGTACCAGCACATCTTCTGGTTCTTCGGGCACCCGGAGGTGTACATCATGATCCTGCCGGCGTTCGGCATCGTCAGCCAGATCATCCCGGTGTTCGCCCGCAAGCCGCTGTTCGGCTACGCGTCGATGGTGTACGCGACCGCGTCGATCGCGATCCTCAGCTTCATCGTGTGGGCGCACCACATGTTCACGACCGGCATGCCGGTCACCGGGCAGCTGTTTTTCATGTACGCGACGATGCTGATCGCGATTCCGACCGGCGTGAAGGTCTTCAACTGGGTCGCGACGATGTACAAGGGTTCGATGACGTTCGAGACCCCGATGCTGTTCGCGGTCGGCTTCATCTTCGTGTTCACGATGGGCGGGTTCACCGGGCTGATGCTGGCGATGGCACCGCTGGACATCCAACTGCAGGACAGCTACTACGTGGTGGCGCATTTCCATTACGTACTGGTCGCGGGGTCGTTGTTCGCGCTGTTCGCCGGCGCGTACTACTGGTTGCCGAAGTGGACCGGACACATGTACGACGAGAAGGTCGGCAAGTGGCATTTCTGGCTGTCGATGATCTTCTTCAACGTCACCTTCTTTCCGATGCACTTCCTCGGACTGGCGGGTATGCCGCGTCGAATTGCCGACTACCCGCTGCAGTTCGCCGATTTCAACCTGGTGGCCTCGGTCGGCGGATTCGGCTTTGGCATCACGCAACTGCTGTTCCTGTACGCGGTCGTCAAGTGCATCCGGGGTGGCCCGAAGGCTGCTGCCAATCCTTGGGGTGCCGAAGATGGCGGACTCGAGTGGACCGTGCCTTCGCCCGCGCCGTTCCACACGTTCGAGACCGCACCGGTCGTCAAGTAGACATGGCGAGCACGATGCAGCCGAACCGCGATGAGCGCAGGCTGAACCGCCGCACCGCGCTGATCCTGGCGACCATCGCGGCGGTGTTCTTCGTCGGCGTCATCGCCCGCCGCTGGCTCCTCGGCGGCTGAACGCGAGAATGGCCATGCGCGAGCAAGCCTCGGTTCCTGAGCTTCGCAGCGACAACCGATCGATCCTGCGCAAGCTGCTCGTGGTCGCGCTGATGATGTTCGCGTTCGGCTGGGCGCTGGTGCCGCTGTATCGCAAGATCTGCGACATCACCGGCATCAACGTGGTGACCGCTCGCAACGGCGAGGCGGAGCGCGCGGCGCGTAACACGCAGGTTGACCTCGGTCGAATCGTCACCGTCGAATTCGACGCGAACCGTCGGGGTGCTTGGCAATTCAGGCCGCACGTCAATCATCTGCAGGTGCATCCGGGCGAACTGGTGCATGTCACCTACGACCTGGTCAACCTCGAGACCCGCACCATGGCCGGCCAGGCGATCCCGAGTTACGCGCCGATGCAGTCGGGGCAGTACTTCCAGAAGCTCGAGTGCTTCTGCTTTCAGCAGCAGATACTGGCCGGCGGCGAGACGCGGCAGTTTCCGGTCGTGTTCTTCATCGACCCGGAACTCCCCGCGGACGTGAAGACGATCACGCTCTCCTACACCTTCTTTGAAGTGGCAGGCGCGCTCGCTCGGCCCGAGGTAGCGCGGCCCGCCGCGCCGAAGGGTTGACGATGGCGGGAGTCGAGATGACCGAAGAACAGCAGTCGCACGAAGCGCGCAAGGCGGGGTTCATACCGACGCTGCGTGCCGTGCTGTGGTCGTTCTTCGGAGTCCGCGGGCGAGCCGGGTACGAAAAGGACGCCGCGCAGCTGAATCCGGTGCATGTGATCATCGCCGGTATTCTGGCGGCGGTGTTGTTCGTGCTGGCGCTGGTCGCGGTTGTCCGATGGGTCGTGAGCTAGAGAACATCGCAAGAAGAGAGAGAGATTGAAGATGGCCAACATGCATGGGGGAAGCGCACCGGACTATTTCGTCCCGGCGCCGTCGCAATGGCCGATGGTCGGCATGATTGCGATGGCGTTCACCGGTTTCGGCGCGGCCATGGTCGTCAACCACAACTCGACCGGCTTCGTGGCGCTTGCGATCGGGCTCGCTGTGCTCGCCTACATGATGATCGGCTGGTTCTCGATGGTTGCGGGCGAATCGGAGCATGGCGCCTACAACCGACGCGTCGATGCCTCGTTCCGCTGGGGCATGGGCTGGTTCATCTTTTCGGAAGTGATGTTCTTTGCGTCGTTCTTCGGTGCCCTGTTCTACGCGCGGCTGATCACCGCGCCGATGCTCGGAGACTTCGACCACAAGCTGCTGTGGCCCGACTTCAATACAACGTGGCCGCACGCCGGTCCCGCCGGCGTGGTCGAGGCTTTCAGCCAGCTCGGCCCCTTCTGGCTGCCGACCATCAACACCGCGCTGCTGCTGACCTCCGGCGTCACGCTGACGGTGTCGCACCACGCGCTGCGTTCGAACCACCGCAACGCAGCTGCGCTGTGGCTGGCGATCACGGTGGTCCTGGGGTTCACCTTCCTCGTGGTGCAGATCATTGAGTACGGCCATGCGTATTCGCACCTGAACTTGAAACTCAGCTCGGGAATCTTCGGTTCGACCTTCTTCATGCTGACCGGCTTCCACGGATTCCACGTGTTTGTCGGTGCGCTGATGCTCTCGGTCGTCCTGTTCCGGCTGCTCAAGGGCCATTTCAAGCCGACGCAACACTTCGCCTTCGAAGGCGCCGCGTGGTACTGGCACTTCGTCGACGTGGTGTGGATCGGGCTCTACATTCTGGTTTACTGGCTGTAGCCGACGATCGCGGACGGTCCGGGGCGGCGCCTGCGGGCGCCGCCCTCGTTTCTGGCTTCGGTATTGCCGGGATCAGTAGCTGCGAGGTTCGATCCAGCCCATCCAGTAACTGAACAGAATGAACACGAACAGCGCCACAGACAGGCCGACGCGGACGGTCAGCGCATTGACCGTGCGACTCGAGTCGCCGCGGTCGCGGATCAGGAATACCAGCGCAGATCCCAGCGAGGCGATGATTCCGAGTAACGCAATGACGACGATGATGCGCATGAATGCCGGTCGCGCCAGCCACGAATTATCCCATCGATGACCACGACGGACCGCGACTCGAGGCGCAATGCCATGGCGGCGATTGCGCTTGGCGTCGTGGTGACCGTCGTCACCGCGATGTTGGGCAACTGGCAGACCCGCCGGGGCGACGCCAAGGAAGCGATGCAGGCGCGCCGGGATGCGGCCGAGGCAGCGGCGCCGGTCGAGGTTTCGTCGTTGCCAGCACTGGCCGCCACGGCCGAAAGCCTGCCGCGCCGCGTCCGGCTGGCAGGCCTGTTCTTGCCCGACGCCACCGTGATGATCGAAAACCGCTTCCTCAACGGCGTCACCGGGTTTCTGGTCGTTACTCCGATGCGCATCGGCGCCGACTCGGTCGTTCTGGTTAACCGTGGGTGGATTGCGCGTGACCTGCGCGATCCGGCTGCAATGCCGCGAATCGCCACTCCTCCCGGCATGGTCGAGATCGAGGGTCTGGCGGTCGAACGAGTGTCGCGCCTGCTCGAACTTTCCCGGCCACAGCCGTTGCGCGTTCCGGGAATCTGGCCGAATCTCGACTTCGACGAATACGAGCAGGCAACTGGCCTGCATGTGGCTCGCTTCGTCGTGCAGCAGACCAGTGTTCAACCTGACGGACTGCAGCGCAGTTGGGTGCGGCCGGATTACCGGGTAGAGACTCATCGCGGCTACGCGCTGCAGTGGTACGGCCTTGCGTTGCTGTCGGGCGGGCTGACGGTCTACTTCGGCTTGCGGTTCTTCGGTCGGGCGCGGCGATGACGCCGAGCAGCGTGCCAGGGGGCGCGGGGGTCGCGGCTGGACACTGGCGACGGTATCGACTCCTGTATGCCATCATCGTCGTGTGCATCACTCCGATCGTTGCGTCGTACCTCGCCTACTACGTATTTCCCCCCACCGGACGGACCAATTACGGCGCGCTGCTGCCGCCCCGGCCGCTCGACACGACGGAGCTGCGGACCCTGGACGGTCGCCCATTCGACTTCCGTCAATTGGCGGGCAAGTGGGTGCTGGTGACGGCCGGTGGCGGCGATTGCGGGGATCGCTGCCCGGACGCTCTGCTGCAGATGCGGCAGCAGCGCCTGATGACGGGCAAGGACAGCGAGCGGGTCGAGCGCGTCTGGTTGGTCACCGATGACACTCCCTTGTCGACGGTGCTGATGCGCGAATACGAGGGAACTCATTTCGTTCGCGCTCCGGCCGAAGCAATCCGGATTTGGATGTCGGCTGCAAACGTTTCGGACCTGGATGGTCACGTGTGGCTCGTCGATCCGATGGGCAACCTCATGATGCGCTGGCCGCGGGATCCGGACGCGCGGCGTGTCAAGGGCGACCTGGCGCGGTTGCTGACGGCGTCCAGTCACTGGATCCGCGTGGACAGGACGCAGTGACCGACGTCGCGTCGCTTGCGTGGCTCGCGCTGAAGGGCATCGCGGTCGCGGCCGTTCCGCTCGCCTATGTCGCATTCTCACGCGACCCGGCGAAATTCCGCAGGCTGGCGTGGGTAACCGCCTTTCTCACGCTCGATCTCATCATGTTCGGCAGCTTCACGCGACTCACCGATGCGGGTCTTGGTTGTCCGGACTGGCCGGGTTGTTATGGGCACTCGAATCCACTGTCGGCGGGAGAGCCGATCCGCGCGGCCGAGACCGCGCAGCCCACCGGGCCGGTCACGATGACCAAGGCATGGATCGAGATGCTCCATCGGTATTTCGCGATGGGTGTGGGCCTGTTGATCATCATCCTTGCGACTCTGGCCTGGCGACGTGCCCGCGCCGTTGCGCCGCCGTCATCTCGTGCGCTCGTTACCGTGGCTCTCGTGTGGGTTTGTTTGCAGGGAGCGTTCGGCGCACTGACCGTGACAATGAAACTGCAGCCGGTGATCGTCACGCTGCACCTGCTCGGCGGGATGACGCTGCTGGCGCTGCTGGTCTGGCTGGCCGCACGAGCGAGTCCGACGATGCCGGCGAAGCCCGCTCCACCACCGATTCGTGTCCTTGCCGGGCTCGGCCTTCTGCTGCTCGGCGTGCAGATCGCGTTGGGCGGTTGGGTCAGCAGCAACTACGCCGTACTGGCCTGCACCGACTTTCCCCGTTGCCAGGGCGCGTGGTGGCCACCCATGGATTTCGAACGCGGTTTTGCCCTGTGGCGGGACCTGGGGAGGACGGTTGCGGGCGAGATGATTCCGTTCCAGGCGCTTGTCGCGGTCCACTGGGTGCACCGCTTGTTCGCGCTCGTCGTATTGGCGTCGATTGCGCTGCTGGTCGCAGTCATCTGCGGTCGCCCGGGTTTTGCCCGCGAAGCGCGCTGGCTGTTCGGCGCACTGATCCTGCAGCTGGCCACCGGGCTGTCGAACGTCGTGCTCGAATGGCCGCTGCTCGCGGCGGTGCTGCACAGCGGTGGCGCGGCGCTGATGGTGGCACTGCTGGTGCTGATCAATGTACGGGCAGCGGGCAGCGCGTTCACCCGGTAATATCGGGCGCCTCGTTCGCACCTCACCTAGCTGCACGTACGCCCCACTCGATGCGTGGCCAGATTTCCGCCATCTCTGGATCCTCCGGACACCTTGTCGCCCAGTACTGGGCGCTGACAAAGCCGCGTGTCACGCAGCTCGCGATCTTCTGCGCGATCATCGGCATGTTCCTGGCGACACCTGAGCTGCCATCTCCACGCGTCGTGGCGATGGCGACACTCGGTATCTGGTTGCTGGCGGGCGCCGCCTTCGCGGTGAATTCCCTGATCGAACGGCATGTCGACGCCAAGATGGCGCGCACGCGGATGCGGCCACTGCCACGCGGCGAGCTGACCGCTGCGCAGGCGCTGGGCTTTTCCGGGCTGATCGGCGGCGCCGGCATGTGGGTCCTTTACACGCAGGTCAATCCAATCACGATGTGGTTGACGCTCGCTACCTTCGTCGGCTACGCGGTCGTCTACACGGTGCTGCTGAAGCCGTACACGCCGCAGAACATCGTCATCGGCGGTATGAGCGGCGCAATGCCGCCTGTGCTGGGCTGGGCCGCCGTGACCGGCGCGACGCCGCCGGAGGCGTGGCTGTTGGCGTTGATCATCTTCGTATGGACGCCACCGCATTTCTGGGCGCTCGCGCTGTACCGAATCGACGACTACCGGAAGGCCGGCTGGCCGATGCTGCCGGTCACGCATGGCGAGCCGCTGACACGCCTGCACATCCTGCTCTATACGATCGGCCTGGTGGCCACCACCGTCCTGCCTTATGCGGTGAAAATGGCCGGGCTCCTGTACCTGGCATCCGCGCTCGCGCTGGGCGCGGTGTTCGTCGCGTACGCCTGGCGACTGTTCCGCGCGCCTCAGCCTGCGGTGGCGCGCGCGACTTTCAACTATTCGATCGTCTATCTGGCCGCGCTGTTTGCCGCGCTGCTGGCCGACCATTTCGTCTGAGCCGGCGGGCCCGGATGAAATCGGTCTCGCGGGTCATGCGCAATGCGTTCGCCGGCGCGGCGATTGCCATGGCGCTTGTTGCCTGCTCGCCGCCGACCTTCAAGGCGGTCGACATCACTGGAGCCAACTACGCGCACGAATTTGCGCTCGAATCCGCCGGCGGGGGGCGCCGCACGCTAACTGATTTCCGTGGCAAGGTGGTCGCGGTGTTCTTCGGCTACACCCAGTGTCCCGATGTGTGCCCGACAACGCTCGCGGACTTCGCAGAGGTTCGCCGGCGGCTGGGCGCCGACGCAGACAAACTGCAGGTCGTGTTTGTCACCCTCGATCCCGAGCGCGATACGGCCGCGGTGCTATCTCAGTACGTCCCGGCGTTCGACCCATCGTTCGTCGCACTCTACGGGACCGCCGGGGAGACCGCGGAGACCGCCAAGGAATTCAAGGTGTTCTACATGAAGGTGCCCGGCAAGACCGCCACCTCATACACGCTCGATCACACGGCGGGCACCTACGTCTTCGACAAGGACGGCCGCATACGGTTGTTCATCCGGCACGGCACGCCCGTCGATGACATCACTGCCGACGTCCGCAGGCTGCTCTAGGGCTCACTCAAGCGCCCCGGTCGCGGCCGACACGCGTGTGCGGCTGGAGATGACTCGTGCGCCGGCTGCGGGCGCAGTGATACCGAAGGCTCGCTGGACCGCCCGATCCAGCTCCAGTTCGAATCCTGCGAACACGCTGCGCGCACGCTCGGCGTAGTCGCCGGCTGCATACTCGCTCGCTCCGCTGCGCAGAACGCCGTGCACTTCGAACGGATCGAAGATCACGATGCTGCCCGGTGCAGCGGGCACACGCACGTCGGCGCGGGGGAAGACGATGTCCACCGCAGGGCCATCGAGATACCAGATACCGAACATCACGCCGGTGTAGTGCGCGTCGGTATGGAAGAACGCGCCGCGGCACAGATACCACTCGAATGTCGGGCGCAGTGCCTTTGCCAGCGGGTCGCCGAGCGCCGCGGCCAGTTCGCGGCCGACGCGCCCATCGGACCATGTGCCGGCCGAGTGGACGCGTCCGACCGGAACATCGGATCCGCCGGCAGCTCGGGCGCGCAGCACGAGCGATTCGTCGGGCTGTCGACTTCCGCAAGCAACCCTGCGCGCCACGGCGCGCAGCGAAGTCCGGGAACCCGCCAGCAATGGGGGCGCCTCGATGGCGATGAACTCCATCGGTCGATTATCGGGCACCAAAAAAAGGCCCCGGCAAAGTGCCGGGGCTATGGTCCGCCTCTACGGAGGAGAGGGGGAGGAGCGGAGGCGGATCCAGCGATGGCAGGAGCCGGCGTGCCCGTTCAGGCGTACTCGGCAAGCGCCATGCGCATCTTCTGCAGTGCTTTGGCTTCGATCTGGCGGATTCGTTCCGCAGATACGCCGAATTCCTCAGCCAGTTCGTGCAGCGTCGACGTTCCGACACGACCGTCGGCGTCCTCGTCGAGCCAGCGGGCTTCGATGATGCGCCGGCTGCGGGCGTCGAGATGCTCGAGCGCCCCACGCACGCCGTCGGTCTGCAGCAGGTCATGCTGGCGCCGCTGCAGGACCTCGGTCGGCTCCGATTCCTCGTCTGCGAGGTAGGCGATCGGCGCAAACTCCTCCTCACCGTCCTCGATTCGTCCCTCGAGCGCCACGTCGCCGCCAGAGAGCCGCGTTTCCATTTCGGAAACCTCGTGCGGCTTGACGTTCAACTCGCGCGCGATGCCCTGGACCTCGTCCGGCGACAGCGTGCTCGTGCCTTGCTTCATGCTGCGCAGGTTGAAGAAAAGCTTGCGCTGCGCCTTGGTCGTCGCGACCTTCACCAGCCGCCAATTGCGCAGGATGTACTCGTGGATCTCGGCCTTGATCCAGTGCAGCGCAAAAGAAACCAGCCGAACGCCCCGCTCCGGATCGAAGCGCTTGACCGCCTTCATCAGTCCGATGTTGCCTTCCTGAATGAGATCGGCGTGCGGCAGGCCATAGCCGAGGTAATTGCGCGCGACGGCCACGACCAGTCGCAGGTGCGACATCACCAGTCGGCCGGCTGCGTCAAGATCGTCGGTCTGCCGGAAACTCCGCGCGAGGCTGACTTCCTCTTCGGCTGTCAGCAGCGGAACACGATTGACGGCCTGGATATAGGCATCGATGCTCCCGACGCTGCCGGGATGCAGCACGAGGGCATGCGACGCCGCGGGGATCAACGCGGTCGCGGCGGCGGTCGAACGGGTTTTCATCGTCACCTGGACAATCCTTTCGATCAAATCCTAGCACTCCTCCTCGGCGAGTGCTAAACCTTAGAAAAAGGGAGCAGGGAAAAAGTTCAATCCCGAGTGTCGCGGTCAGGTTACTGCATAGAGGCCGTTACCGAGGATGTAAGTGGTCGCTATACAGGACCATCGCGAGCGATGGCGAGTCGCGCGCCCACCCACCCGGCCGCCATGCCGACGATCCCAGATATGCCGACAAAGGCTGCCGGAAACCACAGTGGGACCCGCGCCCAGTGAAAAGTCTGGCCGTAGGTCGCGGCCAGAGCAGCCAATGTCGGACCGACCGCGGCGATGCCCGCCGCAACGATCGCCACCGACAGTGCAGCGCCAAGCGCCAGCGTCAGGCCGCCCGCATAGGCATACGGCCGGACTATGAATGACGCCTGCGCCCCGACCATTCGAAGGACCTCGGTTTCATCTCTGCGGGCAGTCGCCTGCGAACGCACGGCAGCAGCCAGCACCAGGACGACGAGCACCAGTGTCAGCCCTCCGATGACCGCTAGCACGGCCAGTGCCGCGCGAGCGACCGCGCCGATTCGGCGATACCACTCGAGATCGACGCGCACCGCATCGACACCGGGCCAACCGCGAATGCTCGCTGCGGCTCGTTCGACCACGGCCGGACTCACCGCAGTGGCGAAACGGACCGCGAGCACGTCGGGAAGCGGGTTCGCACGCGCTTCTGCCGCAGAAGACGGCAACCCGGCCCGCTTGCTCAGTTCGGCGAATGCTTCGTCGCGTGGGATCAGCCGGATTTCTGAGACCCCTTCGAAGGCACTCAACTTGAGCCTCATTGCATCGACATCACGCGCGGCCGTGCCGATTGTGACGAACACGTTCAACTCGGGGCCCGCCTTGAGGCGCGACTGCCATGGTGCGGCCGAATGCGCCAGGGCCGACAGGAATAGCGGCACCGCAAGCGCCGCGGCACAGAGGACGACGCTCAGCAGGAACGCGCCGGGACGACGCGCGACGAGTGCGGCCGTGCGTTGCACAGCGTAGAGCCGCTCGCTCAAAGCGCTCATCGAAAACTGCCCCTCGGCTCCAGCGCGATCAGACGCGCACGCGCGGGTCGGGTGGCGCTGTCGTCGTGAGATGCCATCATCAATGTCACACCCGCCACCACGAACTGCTCGAGCAGCCGGACCAAATCGGAGGCAGCCGCGCGATCGAGGTAGGCGGTCGGCTCGTCCACCAGCAGCAGCGCCGGCCGGTTGACCAGCGCACGCGCGAGCGCCGCGCGTTGTTGCTCTCCACCGGACAATTCGCGCGGTCGCGCGCGGGCAGCCCAGTCGCCGAGGCCGACCCGTTGCAGTGCCGCGGCAGCCCGCGCGCGGGCTTCGCCCAGCGGCAAGCCGGCGGCAATCGCCGGCAGCGCGACGTTGTCGTGAATTGTCCGGTCGTCGAGAAGCATCGGGCTCTGAAGCACGATGCCGAGCGATCGGCGCAGCAGCGGCAGCGCGCGGCGCCGCACGCGCGCCAGGTTTTCCCCCGCGACCGTGATGGCGCCGGTCGTCGGACGCTCGATCGCGGCAATCAGTCGCAGCACGGTCGACTTGCCGGCTCCGGAAGGACCGGTTAGCAGCACGAACTCGCCACGCGAGATCGTGAAGCTCAGCTGGTCGAGCACAGCCCGGCCGCCATAGCTCTTATCGACCCGCTCGAAAACGATCAGCGGCCGCAGGTCCGGAGTGGAAGGGACATCCATGAGGCTCAGCGGCCGACGCAGGATCGCCGCTTAGAATCAGCCGGGTTCGCTCATCCCGACTGCCGCTCCGATTGTACGGTGGTCATCGAGCCGTCATCGGGTCTGTCTATGGTCCGCCGCGACAAGCACGAGCTTCATCCGCGAAAGTACGAGCTGTCCTCCAGCCCCGAGTTGTATTTCAACCGCGAGCTGTCGATGCTCGCGTTCAACGAGCGCGTGCTGGCGATGGCCATGCGCCCTTCCGTGCCGCTCGCCGAACGGTTGCGCTACATCTGCATCGTTTCATCCAACCTGGACGAGTTCTTCGAGGTGAGGATCTCCGACCTGAGCGAGGACATCCGCGAATCACGCGGCGCATCTCCGATGGCGCCGGTGTACGCAGGCATCATGGAACGGGCGCATCAGCTGGTCGAACGACAGTATTCGTTGTTCAACCAGAAGATCATGCCGGCACTGGAACGGCACGACATCGTCGTGCTGAACCACGCCCAGCGCAGCGAGGCGCAGCGCGCCTGGGTGCGGGAGTACTTCGTGCGCGAGGTGCGCCCGCTACTCGCGCCGATCGGTCTCGATCCGTCGCATCCGTTTCCGCAGGTGCTCAACAAGTCGCTCAACTTCATTCTGCAGCTGGAAGGAAAGGATGCGTTCGGCCGCCCCTCGGCGACTGCCATCCTCAAGGTGCCCCGCGTGCTGCCGCGGGTGATCCCGTTGCCGGCGCGGCTTGCGTCCGGTAGACAGGCATTTGTCCTGCTGTCGTCGATTATCCGTGCCCACTTGCAGGACATGTTTCCCGGCCGCGAGATCCCCGGTTTCTCCCAGTTCCGCGTCACGCGCGACTCGGACCTCAGCCTCGACGAGCGCGAAGTGCACAATCTGCGCCAGGCGCTGAGAATGGAACTGTCGCAGCGCCACTTCGGTAACGCGGTGCGCCTGGAGGTGCTCGCCACCTGTCCGCCGCACCTCCAAGCCTTGCTGCAGGAGCAGTTTCAGCTGCCAGAGCAGGCGGTGTTCCGGGTCGACGGCCCCGTCAATCTGGTGCGGCTGAATCAGCTGGTCGATCACCTGGTGGCGCCCAAGCTACGGTGGACGCCGTTTGTCCCGGCCTGGCCGGTCAAGCTGGCGGCCGGTTTGGACATGTTCGAGGCGATGCGGCGCGGTGACATCCTGCTGCATCACCCGTACGAGAGCTTCGAGCCGGTGATCGAATTCCTGCGCCAGGCGGCGACAGACCCCAAGGTCGTCGCCATCCGCATGACTTTCTACCGCACGGGCTCCAGTTCCATCCTGGTCGACATCCTCGAGGAAGCGGCACGACGCGGCAAGGAAGTCACCGTCATCGTCGAATTGCAGGCTCGCTTCGACGAGGAAGCCAACATCAACCTGGCCGAGCGACTCGAGGCGGTCGGTGCGCAGGTTGTCTATGGAGTGATGGGTCTGAAGACCCACGGCAAGATGACGCTGGTACTGCGGCGAGAAGAAGGCCGCGGCAAGCCCCGTCTTGTGCCCTACGCGCACCTGGGAACCGGCAATTACCATCAGGTGACCACCAAGCTGTACACCGACTTCGCGTTGCTGACCGCGAACGCGGAGATCTGCGCGGACATCGAGAAGGTGTTCATGCACCTGACAAGCATGACCAAGGTCGAGCGTCTGCAGTTGCTGTGGCTGGCGCCGTTCACGCTGCATCGCAATCTGATGGCGGCGCTGGCGGGGGAAGTCGCGCTGGCCAAGGCCGGCAAGCCGGCCCGTGTGATCGCGAAGATGAACGCGCTCACGGACGAAGCGACCATCCTCGCGTTGTACGCCGCGTCGCAGGCCGGCGTGAAGATCGATCTGATCGTGCGCGGGGCGTGTGCGCTGCGTCCGGGAGTGAAGGGATTATCCGAACATATCCGCGTGCGCTCGATCGTCGGCCGGTTTCTCGAGCACCATCGCATCTATTACTTCCGCAATGGCGGCAAGCCGCGCGTCTACCTGTCGAGCGCCGACTGGATGGGGCGCAACCTGTTCCGGCGCATCGAGGTGGCGTGGCCCGTGCTGGAACCACGACTGGCACGACGCGTGATCGACGAGGGGCTCAAGCCGTACCTCAAAGACAAGCGTGACGCCTGGGTGCTGACCTCCGAGGGTGAATACCGTGCGCCGCGCGGCGGTCCCGAGGCGTCCGCGCAGCAGCACTTGCTCGCCACCCTCGCGGCCAGCGTAGGAGACTGACGATGGAATTGATCCTGTGGCGTCATGCCGAGGCGGACGAGGGCATGCCCGACCTCGAACGCAAGCTCACTGCGCGCGGAAGGAAGCAGGCGCGACGCATGGCCGAATGGCTGCACACGCAGCTTCCGGACAGCGCGAAGATCCTGGTCAGCCCGGCGCTCCGCGCACAGCAGACGGCACGCGAACTGGCGAAGCTGGCGGACCGCACCGTGCGGACGGTCGACGCGATCGCGCCGGATGTCGGTGCGCGGGACATACTGTCGGCGGCCGACTGGCCGCGCGGCCGGGTGCCGGTCGTCATCGTCGGCCATCAGCCCACGCTGGGCCAGGCGGCGAGCCTGCTCCTGGCGGGCGAAATCCAGGACTGGTCGATCAAGAAGGGCGGCGTGTGGTGGCTGAGTTCGCGTGAACGCGGCAGCGGGCCACAGACGGTGCTGCGCGCGGTGATCAGCGCCGACCAGCTCTGAGCGGCGCACCCGTCACAGCGCGCGCACCGCCACGCTGAAGCCGACACGCGACCAGTGCCCGGCCTCTTCGTCGAGCAGGTACTGCGTCAGCGGGTGCCTGCCGAGCCAGGCACCATCGATCGAGATTTCGATCGCGCGGTTGAACCGGATGGCGTGGCGAGGCAGCTCGACCGGGCGCCGCGCATGGTTGAAGATGACCGCCAGGCGTAATACGAGAATCTTGATCGCGCGCTCGCGGTCGTCGAGCGCGAACAGGACCTTCTTCAGATTGCCGCGCTGGGCCAAGACGAGCAGCGCGATCCGTTCCTGGTCCGAGGTCGAAAAGCCCGCCATGTCGGCGTGTTCCACCAGGTAGGCCGAGTGCTTGTGGTAGTCGCTGTGCGAGATTGCGAAGCCGATCTCGTGCAGTCGCGCCGCCCACACCAGCCGCTTGAGCGCCTCCTCGGGCGGGCGCCAGTCAGTTCCGCGTAAAGCTGCTGCGCGGTCGCTGCAACGCGCGCAGCCTGCGCCCGATCCACGCCGAACCGGTCGAGCATGCGTTCGACCGTTGCGTCGCGCAGGTCCTTGTCCTCGCGACGACCGAGCAGGTCATACAGCACGCCGACGCGCAGCGCGCCGCGCGCGGGACGCATCGCGTCGATCCCCAGCGTATCGAACACCGCCGAGACGACGGCGACTCCACCCGCAAGCACCTCCTGACGGTCGGGCTTCAGGCCCGCCAGCCTTATGCGACGTATCTCGCCGGCATCGAGCAGTGCGTTACGCAGCTTGAGCAGTGACTCGCTGTCGATCGTGCCATCGGACCAGCCCTGCGCGCGCAGGATCTCCGAAACGGCCCCGACGGTTCCGCTCGACCCGAATGCCTCGTCCCACTGGGGACGCGAGAACGCGCTGATCGCCTCTTCGAACTCGGCCGCGGCGGCCACCTGCGCCCTCTTGAGCGAGGCACGGTCGATGCGCCCGTCCTTGAAGAAGCGCAACGAAGTGTTGACGCAGCCAACCTTGAACGATTCCGCCTTCTCTGCGCTGAAGCCGCGGCCGACGATGATCTCGGTCGAGGCGCCGCCGATGTCGACCACCAGCCGGCGCAGGTCCGACGGCGGCAGCGTGTGCATGCAGCCTTCGAAGACCAGTCGCGCTTCCTCGCGGCCGGAGATCACTTCGATCGGATAGCCCAGCGTGTTCTGCGCCTCGACCAGGAAATCGTTGGCGTTGCGCGCAAGCCGGAGTGTCTGGGTTCCGACAGCGCGGACTTGTTGGGGCGGCATTCCGCGCAGGCGCTCGTTCATCCGCGCCAGCGTTTCCAGCGCGGTATCGATCGACTTCTTGCTGAGTTTGTTCGTTTCGTCGAGGCCGGCCGCCAGCCTAACGGTTTCCTTCCAGTAGCCTTCGCGGACGATATGTGCTTCCTCGACGCGGCCGATCTCGAGGCGGAAGCTGTTCGATCCGAGATCGACTGCGGCAAGATTCACCGGTCCGGTCCCAGCCCCAGCAGGGCGTCGGCAAACTCGACGGCGGAAAACGGCTGCAGATCGTCGATGCCTTCGCCCACGCCGATGAACAGTATCGGCAATGGCCGGTCGCGCCGCGCGACCGCCAGCGCCGCGAGCACGCCGCCCTTCGCGGTGCCATCGAGTTTGGTGACGACCAGTCCGGTCAAGCCGACTGCCGCGTCGAATGCCTGCACCTGTGCAAGTGCGTTCTGGCCGTTGGTTCCATCGACGATCAGCACCACTTCGTGCGGCGCGCCGGGCAGCGCCTTGTCCTGCGCGCGCTTGACGCGTTTCAACTCCTCCATCAGGTGCGCCTGCGTCGGCAGTCGCCCGGCGGTGTCTGCGATCAGCACGTCGACGCCGCGCGCCTTGGCGGCCGCGACCGCGTCAAATACGACGGCCGCGGGATCGCCGCCGCTCTGTGCGATGACGTCGACCTCGTTGCGCGCGCCCCAGATCGCGAGCTGCTCACGCGCGGCGGCGCGGAACGTGTCGCCGGCCGCCAGCAACACCGAGCGATGCTGACCGGCAAACCATTTCGCGAGCTTTCCGATCGACGTGGTCTTGCCCGCTCCATTGACGCCGCACACCATCACGACATACGGCCGCGCGCGATCGAGGTCGAATCGTCCCTGCGACGGCGCAAGCAGACGGACCAGCTCATCGCGCAGCGCGAGTCGCGCTTCGTCCTGCGTCTTGAGCCCTTTCAGCTTGATCTGTGTCCGCAGTGCCTCGATCAGCATCGACGACGTCGTGACACCGACATCGGCACCGATCAGTGCGAATTCCAGGTTTTCGAGGAAGTCCTCGTCGACAACGCCGCCCGAGAACAGTCCGACGATGTTGACTCGGGTCTTGGTGAGCCCGCGCTTGAGTCGTGTGAACCAGCCGCGGTCGGCGTTGTCGGCGGAACCCGGGCTTATCATCGAGCGATGCCAGGAAGCAAATCGGGGAATGCGGTGAACCGCGAGACACGCGGGCAGGTCCACCCGAGTTCGCAGGCCAGTGTAACAAAGCAAGTTCGCGATCCCGTGACGCGGAACAACCCGCTGCGCGATGCAGCGCGCCAGGTTCGCATCGTCGGCGGGCGCTGGAAGCGCTCGGTGCTGCGGGTCCCCGATGTCGACGGTCTGCGCCCGACGCCGGATCGCGTGCGCGAGACCCTTTTTAACTGGTTGCAGCACCTGGCGCCGATCGAGCCCTCGACGCGTGGCATCGATCTTTTCGCCGGCACGGGAGCGCTGGGCTTCGAGCTGGCCTCGCGCGGTGCCGGCTCGGTCCTGCTGGTGGAATCGCATCCGCTCGCGCTGCAGGGACTGCGCGCCACGCGCGCGCGCCTCGCGGCCGAGCAGACCGAGATCATCGCGGGCGACGCGCTCACGGTGGCCGCGGGACTTCCGACGTCGGCATTCGACGTCGTGTTCCTCGATCCGCCCTTCAGTGCCCCGTTGCAGAGTCCTGCGCTCGACGCAGCGCGTCGCCTGGTCGCCCCGCACGGGTGGATCTATCTGGAGGCGCCGCGCCCGCTTGGCCCGGACGAGGCGGCCGCTGCGGGCCTGGAAATCGTGCGCAGCGGCCGGGCCGGGCGCGTGGCGTTCCATTTGCTGCGGCTCCCATCTGCATGAATAATCCCTCGCCCCGACACGACCGGCGGGCCCCTGAGGAGGCACACGATGGTGATCGCCGTCTATCCCGGCACATTCGACCCGTTGACGCGCGGACACGAAGACCTCGTGCGGCGGGCAGCCGGGCTCTTTTCCAAGCTGGTGGTCGGCGTGGCCGACAGCCGTGCGAAGAAGCCGTTCTTCGTGCTGGACGAGCGCATCGCGATCGCGCGCGAGGTGCTGTCGCATTACCCGAACGTCGAAGTCGCCGGATTCCGCGGGCTGCTGAAGGATTTCGTGCGTGAGCAGAGTGCGCGCGTGATCGTTCGCGGCCTGCGTGCCGTATCCGATTTCGAGTACGAGTTCCAGATGGCCGGCATGAACCGCTATCTGTTGCCCGACGTCGAGACGATGTTCCTCACGCCGTCCGACCAGTACCAGTTCATCTCCGGCACGATCGTGCGCGAGATCGCACAGCTCGGCGGCGATGTCAGCAAGTTCGTCTTCCCGTCGGTCGAAAAGTGGTTGAAGGCCAAGATCGAACAGATGGGCGGTTTGAGCGAATGACTCGCCGACGCGCGCCGTGAACGGCGGCGGCGCGCGAGATCCCCGGCTGGATGCGCTGCGCGGATTCGCGCTGCTCGGCATCCTGTGGGTCAACATCCAGTCGTACGTATCGGGTGCGACCAATCCGGTCGGCTTCCTGCCGGCGGATGCGGGCGCGGCCGATCGGCTCGCCTACTTCCTGACCGCGACGTTCGTCGCCGGCAAGTTCATGCCGCTGTTCGGGATGCTGTTCGGCGCGAGTTTCGCCCTCATGTACGACCGGCTGCGCTCGTCGGTGGCCGATCCTCGCAGGGTCTACCGTCGGCGACTCGTCGCGCTATTCGTCATCGGGCTCGTTCACGGCCTGTTCCTCTACTTCGGCGACATCACGCACGCCTACGCAATCGCGGGGTTCGTGCTGCTGCTGCACGCGGAGTCCGACGTGGCGGAGACCGCGCGCGCGACCGTGCGCTGGTGGATCATCGCGTCCGCCTGGACGCTGCTGCTCGTGCTCCCGTCCGTCGTCATGCCGCCGGACGTGCAGGCAGAACTCGTCGACGAAGTGAACCTGAACGTGGCGGCCACCGTGTCGCTCGGCTACTGGGCGCAGTGGCCGATCCGGGCGGAGATGTTCATCTGGCAGCTCCAGGCCAATCTGCTGGGCCTACCGACCGTGATCGCGTTGATGATGACGGGAATTCTGGCCCAGCGGTCCGGCTGGCTGGTCGATCCGGCGGCGCCGGCCTGGAGTGATCGCCGTACGTGTCGGCGCGCTGGTCGGACTGCCGTCCGGCCTGGCTTACGGCCTGTGGTCGGTGAAGCATGCGGAACTCGCCGCCAACGTGGAGATGCCGGCCGCGATGCTGATCGTGCTGACGGCGAGCCTGACGCTCGCCTTCCTGTACGCGGCCATCTTCCTGCGGCGTGCCCCCGAGCGCCTCGTGCGGCTGCTCGCCCCGGCCGGGCGCATGGCGCTGTCGAACTATGTTCTCCAATCGCTGGTGATGGGCGCCGTGCTGTCCGGCTGGGGGCTGGCGCTGGGAGACACGCTTGCGTACGCGCAGCTCACTGCGCTGGCCTGCGCGATCTTCGCGGCGCAACTCGTCATCAGTCGATGGTGGCTGATGCACTTCCGCCAGGGTCCGCTGGAAGCATTGTGGCGGGCATGGACGTATCGCGGACTCGAACGGTGAGCGCGCTAGTCGAATGCCAGCGTGAGCTCCACCGGATCGCCGCGGGAAAGTACGGTTCCCGCGCCTACGACGACGACAGCGTTGACACCGAAAGTGACGCCGCCGGCGGCCGCGTTGTCGCGGTACAGCGCCAGCGTGTCGCCGGGCTCGTGCGAAGTTTCGCCGGTGGCAGGATCGACGTTGGGAACGGAACAGCGCACGCAGGGCTTCACGACGTTCAGCTCGGCCGATCCGATGCGCATGCGACTGACGAAATCCTCTTCGAAGGCGTCGACGCCGGCCAGCACCAGGTTGGGACGGAATCGCTCGATGCCGATGGCGCCGAACCCACGTCGGGCCAGGCGATGGTTGAGGTCGTCCACTGACCCGTTCGAGGCGATCAGCAGCGCGAACGCATCGGCGAACTTGAAAGGGGCCTGCAGATCGCCGGTGTAGCGCGCGTTCGACAGTCGTCGCGCTTCGGGATCGAAGCGCATCAGCCGGCACGGCTGGCCGAGGAAACTCGAGAGCCAGGCGTCTGCGACTTCGCCCTGTGTCACGCCCGCGATGTGATCGTTCCACACGGTGACGGGAACGACGTCGCCCTCGCTGGCAAGCGGCACCTCGAGCTGCAGCATGCCGGGCGCCTTCAGCCGCAGCGCCTCGCCGGTGAGCTTTGTCTCGATCAGCGCCATTTTCGGCAGTTCGCGCTGGCTCAGAAATTCGCCGTCCCGGTCGACGACGACCCACTCGCGGTCCCCGATCCCGTCGACCTCGAGCCCGGTGGCGGCCAACGTTGCGTGCTCGACGGCGAAGCCGCGGCAGCCCTTCACCGGATAGATCCGCAATTGACCAATGGTGGCGCTCATGACGCGTCAGACGTTAAACCGGAAGTGCATTACGTCGCCGTCGTGCACAACGTAGTCCTTGCCTTCCAGCCGCATCTTCCCGGCGTCCTTGGCGCCCGCTTCGCCCTTGTACTTCACGAAGTCGTCGAATGTGATCGTCTCGGCGCGGATGAAGCCCTTCTCAAAATCGGTGTGGATCACGCCGGCGGCCTGCGGCGCGGTGGCGCCGGTCGACACAGTCCAGGCGCGCACTTCCTTCGGACCGGCGGTGAAGTAGGTGAGGAGACCCAGCAGCTGGTAGCCGGCCCGGACGACGCGGTTCAATCCGGGTTCGTGCATTCCCATGTCCTCGAGGAACACGGACTTGTCCTCGTCGGGCAGGTCGGCGATCTCGGCCTCGACCTTTGCGCACACCGCCACCACCGGAGCCCCCTCGCGCGACGCGAAGGCGCGCACGTCGTCCAGCAGCGGATTGCCCTCGAAACCGTGTTCCTCGACGTTGGCGACATACATCGTCGGCTTGGCGGTCAGCAGGAACAAGGGCTTCAGCACCGCGCGTTCCTCGGAGTAGAGCGAGACGCTGCGTACCGGCTGCCCCTGGTTGAGCGCGGGCAGGATCTTCTCGAGTGCTTCGACCAGGCGCTTCGCTTCCTTGTCGCCGCCAGACTTCGCTACCTTCGTGTAGCGCGCCAGCTGCTTGTCGACCGTCTGCAGGTCGGCGAGCGCCAGTTCCGTATTGATGACCTCCATGTCGGACACCGGGTCGATCCTGCCCGAGACGTGCACGATGTTCGGATCGTCGAAGCAGCGCACGATATGCGCAATGGCGTCGCATTCGCGGATGTTGGCGAGGAACTGGTTGCCGAGGCCCTCGCCTTTGCTGGCTCCGGCGACCAGGCCGGCGATGTCGACGAATTCGACCGCCGCAGGGATCGTCTTTTCCGGCCGCGCGATCTGCGCCAATGCGGCGAGACGCTGATCCGGCACCTCGACGATGCCGACGTTGGGTTCGATCGTGCAGAACGGATAGTTCTCGGCTGCGATGCCGGCCTTGGTCAGCGCATTGAAGAGCGTCGACTTGCCGACATTCGGCAGGCCGACGATGCCGCATTTCAGGGCCATGAGAGGGTCCCGGATTTCGCGTTGAAGAAAGCATGCGATTATCGCAAGTCCCCCGAGACTTTCCGAGCCCGATGGCCGTCGAATTGCGAGCAGTGACGCGCGAAACCGTGCGCGCCGTCTGCAAACTGGACGCCGGCGACGACGGGCGCCAGGTCGCCCCGAACGCCGTCTCGATCGCGGAGGCCCATTTTTCGCCCGAAGCGTGGTTTCGCGCGGTGCATGCGGACGACCGGCTGGTGGGATTCGTGATGCTGTACGACCACACACTCGCCGAGGCGCCCGAGGAGCGCGAGTTCTGCCTGTGGCGCCTGATGATCGACCGTGAGCACCAGGGCAGGGGCTATGGGCGGGGCGCGATCGAACGCCTTGTCGATCATGTGCGAACGAGGCCGGATGCCGAGCGCCTGCTCGTGTCGCACGTCAAGCAGGTCGAACGACTCGCCCGGCTCTACGCGTCGTTGGGTTTCGCGTATACGGGGCGCGAGGAGGGGGGCGAACTGGAGATGTCGCTGGTGCTCCGTTGAAACCTGGCCGCGACGAAACCGACTGGACGGCGGTTGAGTCCGACCGCGCATCGCTCGGAGAGCTGCAGGCCTTCTATGAGGCCAATCCAGATTACTGGCTGCTTGTGTACGGGCATGCTCCTCCGGCCGACGAGGCCGAACGTGATTTCGATTTGGTGCCGCCCGCCGACATGAGCTACACCGCGCTGAAGGCGTGGCTGATTCGACATCGCGAAACGCGGCGCGTCATCGGCGAGGTCTCGGTGATCGTCGACCTGCTCGCGCCGGGCGTGATGCACCTCGGTTTCTTCATCGTCGACGGCGCGTTGCACGGCACGGGACTCGCGAACGAGGTGTACGCGAGCTACGAGTCGTGGGCGGTCGGGCAGGGTGCGCGCTGGCTGCGACTGGGCGTGGTCGAATCGAATACGCGTGCGTGGTCGTTCTGGCGTCGCCAAGGCTATTCGGAGGTGCGCCGTCGCGAGAACTACCAGCTAGGCACCCGCGCGCACACGCTGATCGTGATGGTCAAGGCGATTGCGCCGAACACGCTCACCGACTATCTGCAGCTGGTGGTTCGCGACCGCCCGGAATCCGACTGAGCTTGTTCTCGTCTTCCGCCAGTGGTCGGGCGGTTCGGGACTACAACGGCTGCACGGCCGACAGATCGGGCGATTTCAACCAGGCCATCGCTGCGTCGGCGAATCGCTGCGACTCCGAAATGGCGCGCTCCCACGCAGTGATGCGTGCGGCGTGGTCTGCTCCGTAGCGATAGAAGTCGTTGCGGTCGGGCAGCTTGCCGTTTGGCAGCCGCGCCAGCAGCGAGCGCGATGGCGCGATCAGGATCACGTTCGACAACCATGCATGGCGGCGCGGACGCGCGCGCCACGGCAGCGCCTTGTCGAGCCAGCCCGGCGTGACCCACGGCACGAAGTGCGGATAGAGCACCAGTCGGTCTAAACGGGAATACGGCAGCAGTAGGTGATAGTCGATCAAGCCGCCATCCCAGTAGTCGCCTGCCGGCGCACCGGCAATCCCCCGGACCGGATCGCAGATCAACGGTATCGAGCCGGAAGCCAGCATGGCATCCTCGGCGTTGTCGTCGCGCAGCGCGATACGCTCGAGGCCGAACTCATCGAACGGAGTAGCGAACTGCGAGTGCGAGCCGGCGTGGAAGACGACTCGCTGCAGATGGCCGGCCAGCCGCGGTCGCGCGACGACGTTGGCGAGCGCGGCGCGCGCGAACGCCGTGCGGGTGTTGCTGGTCAGCCTCCCACGCGCCCGCGCCGTGATGACCGATAGCGAGGTGCCATCGCGCACATCGAGTGCGCGACCGTCGAGGACCGCGCGCGCGACACCGCGGCAAAGGGTGGACACCTGTGACAGTCGATGGCCGCGCAGAGTAGTTCTGCCCGCGCACATAGGCCTGCTGAAGGCGATCGATCGCCGCGAGCGGGTCAGACTGTGCCATCGCGGTCATCCGCCAGGCGCCGATCGACGCTCCGATCAACTCGAGCCGCGACGCGGATGTCAGCCATTCGCGCACGAGCAGGCGGTCGAACGGCAGCAGGGCCAGGCCCTTGGGGCCGCCGGCGGCAGCCGGGATGCAGCCGACGTCGCTCGGCGCCAGGCCTTGGCGTTCAAGGTGTTGGCGTGCGCGCTCGCCCGCGCGGACCTCGAACCAGCGCTCGCTCGACGACGTCACTTCGTGTGCAGCTTCAGCATCGCGGCCTCGAAGTGGCCCTCGGCCAGCAGCTCGACGATCGTTTCGGCGCGTTCCAGCGCTTCGTCGATCGCTGCCCGCTCATCGCGGCGGGGCGGATGCAGCACGAAGTCGACCACGTCCTGCTCGAGCTGCAACTCGCGTGGATGTCCGATGCCGATCCGCAGCCGCCAGAAATCCGCGGTGGTCAGTCGCGCCTGGGTGTCCTTCAGCCCGTTGTGCCCGGCGGTTCCCCCGCCGCGCTTGAGCTTGACGACGCCCGGCGCAAGGTCGAGTTCGTCGTGCACTACCAGGATCTCGGTCGGCAGGATCCGGTAGAACAGCGCGAGCGCCACCACTGACTGCCCGGAGCGGTTCATATACGTCGTGGGCTTGAGCAGCCAGACATCGTGTCCGGCGATGCGTGCGCGCGCGACATCGCCATGAAACTTGCGTTCGCTCGAAAAGCGCGCGCCAGCGCGCCGTGCGACCGCGTCGACCAGCCAATACCCCGCGTTGTGGCGAGTCGCCTGGTACTCGGCTCCGAAGTTGCCGAGCCCGACGATCAGCCGGATGCCAGGGGCACGTTCGAGTTCGTCAGTCATCGAGTGAAAAAACGGCCCGGTGCCAGGAAGGCAGCGGGCCGGATTGTGCCGGACGATGCGTCGGTTACTTCTTCTTGTCGCCGCCCTTTTCTTCTTTGCCTTCTTTGGCTTCCTTGCCCTTCTTGCCGCCCTCGGCGGGAGCGGCGCCCGGCGCTGCGACCGGCGCCTTCTGCGCTGTTGCGGGAACCTCGGCCGTTGCGACCGGCGCGGCGGTCTCCACCTCCACCTCCTCCTGCTCGCCGTGGATCGTTACCGTCACGACCACCGGGTTCTCCTTGCCCTTCAGGACCGGTGTCACGCCGGAAGGCATCTTGAGATCGAGCACGCGCACGGTCTGGTGTGCCTCCAGCCCCGAGAGGTTGACTTCGATGAATTCGGGCAGATCCTTGGGCAGGCACGCCACATCGACATCCGACATGATGTGGCTGATCAGTCCGCCGCCCAGCTTGAACGCCGGAGATTCCTCCTGACCGGTGAAGTGCAGCGGGACGCGCATGTGGATCTTCTGGGTCTCCGACACGCGCTGGAAGTCGACATGCAGCACGACCGGACGCCAGGGATGCATCTGGAAATCGCGCAGCAGCACGCGTTCCGACTTCCCGTCGAGTTCCATGTCGAGGATCGACGCGTGGAATCTTTCCCTGCGCAGTGCATGGAACAGCGGGTTGTGCTCGACCATGATCGGCTGCGCGGCGCCGCTGCCGCCGTAAAGCACGCCGGGCACCTGGCCGGTGTGGCGCAGGCGGCGGCTCGCACTCGTGCCTTGCGCGTCTCGTTTGCTTGCTACGACTTTCATTTCATGGCTCCAAATTGTTGCAGCGGACCGCGACCAGTCACGACTGCGTTTTCACTCGATGAACAGGCTGCTCACCGAGTCTTCGCGCGCAATACGCGAAATCGTTTCGCCCAGCAGTGCCGCACAGGACAGCTGCCGGATCTTGGGACACGCCGCCGCCGCCGGGGCGAGCGGGATCGTGTCGGTCACGACGAGTTCGTCGATGACCGAGTTGGTCAGCCGCTCGACCGCCTTGCCCGACAACACGGGGTGCGTGGCGTATGCCATCACGCGCAAAGCGCCGCTGTCGCGCAGCGCCTGCGCCGCCTGGCACAGCGTGTTCGCGGTGTCGACCATGTCGTCCATGATCACGCAGTTGCGACCTTCGACTTCGCCGATGATGTGCATGACCTCGGCCACGTTCGCACGCGGCCGCCGCTTGTCGATGATCGCCAGATCGGCTTCCATCCGTTTGGCTAGCGCGCGGGCGCGCACTACACCCCCGACGTCCGGCGAGACCACGACCAGGCTGTCGTAGTTGTGCTTCCACAGGTCGCCGAGCAGGATCGGGCTGGCGTAGATGTTGTCGACCGGGATATCGAAGAACCCCTGGATCTGGTCGGCATGCAGGTCCATGACGAGCACGCGGTTGATACCGACCACCTGCAGCATGTTGGCGATCACCTTGGCACTGATGGCCACCCGTGCGCTTCGGGGGCGACGGTCCTGCCGCGCATATCCGAAATAGGGAATCGCCGCGGTGACGCGTCCGGCCGACGCGCGCTTGAGCGCATCGGCCATGATCATGATCTCCATCAGGTTGTCGTTGGTCGGCGCGCAGGTCGGCTGCAGGATGAACACATCCTTGCCGCGCACGTTCTCGAACAGCTCGACTGTGACTTCGCCGTCGGAAAAGCGCGAAACCTGCGCCTTGCCCAGCGGTATGTTGATCTGGTGTGCGACCGCCTGGGCGAGCTTCGGGTTCGCATTGCCCGTGAACACCATCAGGTTGTCGGGGACCATCAAGGCCATGGCGCGTCCGCGTGCGCGGATTCCTGTTCAGTGGGCTGCGATCCGGCGATCGACATCGGGCGGCCGGCAGCCGGGCATCTCAAGCAGCGCCGTCCCGGAGCAAAGCCAGTGCCTCGCCCGCAACACGGCACATCCTTCGGTTTGGCTGGGGAGGAAGGATTCGAACCCTCGAATGGCGGAATCAAAATCCGCTGCCTTAACCAGCTTGGCGACTCCCCAGCGCTGAAAACGGCGCTGCAGACTTCTACTACTTTCCTGAGCAGCGATCAAAAACTCTTTACTGCGTGGCCGGCGATGGCTACCAGACGCGCAGCGGATGTTCCTGCAGGACCTGGACCGCCCATCCCTGCCAGCCGGAAGGCAGTTCCGTCGTAGCAAGGCGCGCGGTCTGCACGTCGGGAACGGCAGCGAAAACGGCCGAACCCGACCCGGTCATGCGTGCCGGTCCGAATCGGGCCAGATGCGCGTACGCCCTTTCGATTTGCGGGTAGCGCCGCCGCGCCACGGACTCCAGATCATTGCTGCCGAAAAGCGGGATCGAAACTCCTCCGAGACCACCGGTGACTGCTGCAGCAAAGTTTGCCATTTTCGTGGCTTTGGTATTTCGTGTCAAACCCGGGTCTTCGAAGATTTCCCGTGTCGATACATGCACTTGCGGCCAGATGAGCGCGAGGTGCGAGTGCGGCAGCGTTACGGCCGTCAGCAACTCGCCGCGGCCTTCGGCAAAGGCGTTGAAACCGTGAACGAAGAACGGCACGTCGGCCCCGAGTTCAAGCGCCAGCGACGCGAGTTGAGTCCGGTCGAGCCCCGTGCCCCAGATGCGGTTGAGCGCAATCAGCGTGGTCGCAGCATCCGAAGATCCACCGCCCAGCCCGGAGCCTGCGGGAATCGACTTGCCGACGTGGATGTCGGCACCACGGCGGCAGGCGGTGCTCCGCTGCAACAACAACGCAGCTCGCAACGCGAGGTCGCTCTCGGGCGGCCCGACCAGGTCGCCGGTTCGTCGAACCAGGCCGTCATCCCTCCGCTCGATGTCGACGAAGTCGGCGAGATCGATCAGGGCAAACACCGACTGCAGGTCGTGGTAGCCATCGGCGCGGCGGCCTAGGACGTGGAGGAACAGGTTGAGCTTCGCTGGAGCGGGCAGCGCATACGCACGTTCCATTACGCGTCTTTCCGCAGATCAGGACGCAGGATCGTCGACGACGAGTCGAACCGACACAGCGGGGTTGCCCGCCGACGGCGGCCGATCCATCAGCAGCAGACGTGGGCGCGCATTCGCCGGGAAGTATTCGGCGATGCGGATCGTCCACCCGTCCTGCACGATCTGCGTGATGCGATCGCCGTCGCGCTCGACCCGCGCCGGCCGCGATGGGTCCGGGCGACCGTCGATCCAGTCCGCCAGGCCGCGCACCGGCAGGCTCCAGCCGAACACGCGCTCCACCAGCGCGTCGGCATCGGGCCCGGTCTCGGTCTGCATCTGCGGACCGGTGGCCGTGGCGCGGCTCGGCGAGACTTCGATGCGTGCCAGCGTGGTGCCGATCGGCGACGCGAGTTCGATGATCTGCTGGTCACCTCGCACCTCGATCGTGAAGCGGCCACTGACACTGCTGCGCTGCTCGCCCTGCATCGCGGCAGCCACGAAACGTCCGGCGTGGACACGCTCGGGAGCAGCGGTCGGCGTCGTCGCGCAGGCGCCGAGGGCGAGCACCGTCACGAGCGCCAGCGGGGCGATCCGTCGACCCAGTGCGCGCAAAACCATTACAGCCCGATGCGCAGGCGTGCGATCGTCGACTTCAGCAATTCATTGCCCGGTTCGCTGGCCCGCACCTCGCGCAGCAGCTTGCGCGCGCTCGCCGGGTCGCCGCTGGCCCACAGCACCTCGGCCAGATGGATGGCGACTTCGGAGTCGGGCTTGGCCTGGTAAGCCGACTCTAGATACTTGCGCGCCTGCGGCAGATCGCCCATGCGGAAGTAGACCCAGCCGAGCGAATCGAGAATGTACGGATCCTCGGGCGCGAGCTGATGCGCCTTCTCGATAAGCTGCAGAGCCTCCGGCAGCCGCAGGTTGCGATCGGCCAGGCTGTAGCCGAGCGCGTTGTAGGCATGCGCATAGTCGGGACGCAGTTCGATCACGCGGCGCAACTGGCGCTCCATCGCATCGACGCGGTCGAGTTTCTCGGCGGTCATCGCGCTGTCGTACAGCAGCGGAATGCTGTCGGGCGACTTTTCCAGAGCCTGAGCGAGCAGCTTGTAGGCCTCTTCGTAGCGGCGCGCATCGCGCAGCAGCTGAACCTCGGCGAGCAGCAGCTGCACGCGCTCGTCGGGCGAATTCGGCTGTACTTCGCGCAGCATCTTGCGTGCCTCGTCGACGCGCTTCATCTTCGCAAGCACTCCCGCCTCGCGCACGCGCGCCGACACGTACTCGTCGCCGCCCTGCACCTTGCGCAGCCACTGCAGCGCGTCACCGTATTGTTTCTCGTCCTCTGCGATCTGCGCCAGGTAGATGTACGCCTGGTCTGCGTCGCGCTCGTCGTCCGGCCGCTCCTCGATCAGGGCGAGATAACGCTGCAGATACATGCGCGCGTCGCTGCGCAGGTTTCCCTGCAGCGAAAGCAGCGCGAGCGAATAGACGAGCTCAGGGTTCTTTGGATCGGCCTGGAGCAGTCGTTCGAACTGCGCGCGTGCAAGGTCGTATTTGCGATCGGCAACGAGTAGGCGGGCGTACGCCAGGCGCACCTCGGCCGATGCGTCCGGGCGGTCGACCTGTTTCGCCAGCAGGTCGATCGCAGCAGCCCGGTCGATGGTCTGCAAGTATTGCGCCGCGGCCAGCACTGCGCGCTCGGATTCCGGTTCGAGGGCGAGCGCGGCCTTCGCTTCGTCGGCTGCACGGGCCGGCATGCCGGCTGCGTGAGCGCCGGCGGCCAGCACGAGCCGCACATCCGCATTGGCCAGATACGGTTGCGCCAATCTTTCCAGCAGGCTGAATGCACCCTGGCGATCCTGGGCGCGCGCGAGCTGTCGCTGGATGCGGCTGAGTTCGAGTGCCGGCGAGCCGGCCGACTTCACCTCGGACTCGTAAAGGGGAAACGCATCGGCGTAACGGCCACCGCTCGCATAGAGCAGCGCCAGTGCCTGCGTGGCTTCTCGCGAGCCAGGTGCGAGTGATCTCCACAGCTCCGCCGCTTCGATGGCCTGCGGCAGCGCGCGGCCCTGCAATGCGAGCTCCGCGGCGCGGCGCGCCAGGCGGGGATCACGAGTCTCGCGAGCAAGCTTGAGATAGAGCGAATAGGCGGCGCCAAGTTCGCCCTGCTGGGCTGCCAGTTCCGCGGCCATCAGTTGATACAGCAGTGCGCCGGTGATCGGCACTTCCGGTATGACGTCGCCGGCGACAGGTGGCGGCGCCGGCGCTGCAGAAGCGGCCGGTGGCGCTTCCGACGGGGCAGGCGGGCGCGCCGCTGGAGGCTCGGGCGCGGGAGCCGGCGCCGGTTGCGAGGCGCACCCTAGAATGATCGCCGCAGTCAGCAGCGGGAGCAGGCGGCACCGGGCGGTGACGCGACGTGTGAGGCGAAGCTGCATGGGCAAAGCGCGCGGCCGGCGGGCACGCGACAGGCGGAATGAACCCCACATTATCAGATGGACGGCGATCCGATCGCCGCAATTGCAATGCCTGAACTGCCCGAGGTGGAGGTCACCCGCCGCGCGCTTGCGCCGCATGTCGAACGGCGCCGCATCGAAACGGTGGTCGTGCGCGAGGCGCGCCTGCGCTGGCCGGTGCCCGCGGACCTCGGACAGCAGCTCGCGGGCCGTCCGGTGCAGCAGCTGGCACGTCGCGGAAAGTATCTGCTGTGGCAGTTCGGCCACGGCAGTTTGATTTCGCATCTGGGCATGTCGGGCGCGTGGCGCGTGTGGCCACGAGCGGCAGCCCCGGAGCCGCGACGGCACGATCACGTCGACATCGTGCTTCGACAGCACTTGGTGCGGCTTACTGACCCGCGTCGCTTCGGCGCGTTGCTATGGCACCCCGCATCGGACGGGCCCGTTAGCGCGCATCCGCTGCTGGCGGCGCTGGGCGTCGAACCTTTCGACTCGCAGTTCACCGGGGCATTGCTGCACCAGCGGACGAGACAGCGCGCCGCTGCGATCAAGCAGGTGCTGCTCGCTGGCGACATCGTGGTGGGCGTCGGCAACATCTACGCTTCCGAGGCGCTGTTTCGCGCGGGTATCGACCCGAGGACCGCAGCGCAACGACTCGGCCCGACGCGCTGCGAACGGCTCGCGGCGGCGGTTCAGGACGTTCTGACCGAGGCGATCCGCGTCGGCGGCAGCACGCTGCGCGACTTCGTGTCGGCCGCAGGTGACGCGGGCTACTTCATGCTCGATGCGTACGTCTACGAGCGGGAAGGCTCCCCGTGTCGCGTCTGCGGCACGCCGATTCGCCGCTTCGTCCAGGGCCAGCGTTCAACCTACTGGTGTCCGCACTGCCAGCGCCGCTGAATTTGAGCTGATCGGACGCGCCCTGCGCAGCGATTTGCACCGGATGTCGGTACGTTTTCATGTCATAAGCGGTGGACGCGCGGCAAAGGCCCTGTGATAGATTGACCCGACCCTGCTTCGACGCGTGGCCCATGGCCCAGCTTGCTTCCAGCTTCGAGGAATACGGCCAGTGGCGCGACACGCTGGCATCGGCTATTGCGCAACTGCGCCAATGGCTGGTCGATTCGCAAATGCTGGATCCCGATGCCGCTCGCCGCGTCGATGTTGCGCTCGACCGGCTGGCGGAAGACAAACTCGTCATCGCTTTCGTCGCCGAGTTTTCGCGCGGAAAATCCGAGCTGATCAACGCCATCTTCTTTGCCGAGTATGGCAAGCGCATCCTGCCTTCGTCGGCCGGGCGCACGACGATGTGCCCGACGGAGCTGCTCTACGACGAAACCCTGCCACCGTGCATCCGCGCACTGCCGATCGAGACGCGCAGCCGGCATGGTTCGACTTCCGACTTCAAGCGGCTGTCGGAGGAGTGGCAGGTGTTTCCGCTCGACACGAGTTCGGCCGACGGCATGCTCAATGCCTTCAAGATTGTGGCAGAGACGGTGCGGGTGCCGGTCGAGCAGGCGCGCAGCTATGCACTGTTCGACGCCGACGATCCGGATCAAGCGGTCGCGCTCGACAAGAATGGCATGGTGGAAATCTCCAAGTGGCGCCATGCGGTCATCAATTTTCCGCACCCGCTGCTGAGGCACGGCCTGGTGATCCTCGATACGCCGGGCCTGAACGCGATCGGCACCGAGCCCGAGCTGACGCTGTCGCTGGTGCCGAATGCGCATGCCGTGCTGTTCGTGCTCGCCGCGGACACCGGCGTGACGAAGAGCGATCTTGATGTCTGGCGGCATGTGGTCGGTGACGCGGGCCACCGAAACCACATCGCCGTGCTGAACAAGATTGATGGGCTGTGGGATCCGCTGAAGACGCCAGGCGAGATCGAACTCGAAGTGCGCCATCAGTGCGCATCGGTGGCCGCGACCCTGGGTCTGGAACCGATCCGCGTCTTTCCCGTCAGCGCGCAGAAGGGCCTGGTGGCCAAGGTCCAGAACGACCTCACGCTGCTGGAAGCCAGCCGCCTGCCGCTGCTGGAAGAGGCGCTGATCGATCTGCTGGTTCCCACCAAGCAGCAGATGGTGCGCGACCAGACGGCGGCTCAGGTCGAGCGCGTGGCCTCCGAAGCCCGCATGACGCTGGTGGCGCGCGAACGCGGGGTGATCGAGCAGCTGTATGAACTGCGCGGACTGCAGGGCAAGAACCAGAGTTCGATTGAGCGCATGACGCGACGCGCGCTGGCCGAGCAGCGCGAGTTCGAGGAGGTCGTGCGCAAGGTGGTGGCGGCGCGCGTCGTGCTGCAGAAACTTTCGGATCAGCTGTTCGAGCCGCTGCGCGTCAGCGCGCTGCGCGCGCAGGTGATCGCGACCCGCAACAAGATGCGCAAGACGCAGCTTTCACCGACGATCTCGGGTTCGGTGCGCGAATATTTCGCCAATCTGCGCGAGCTGCTTCGCACGGCTAACGCCAAGGCGCTCGAGGTCGAGCAGATGGTGCTGGGCGTGCAGCGTCGTTACGCCGAGGAGATGGGCTGGAGTCTGAGCCCACCGATGACATTTTCTCTCGATACCTACCTTGCCGAGCTGGAACGCGCCGAGGAGGCGTACCGCTCCCAGTTTGGTGCGTTCGCCGTGTTGACGCGTGATCGCTGGACGCTGATGGAGCGGTTCTTCGAAACTGTCGTGTCCAAGTCGCGCGAGATCTTTTCGGCGGCCGAGCGCGACACCGAGGCGTGGGTGAAATCGCTGCTGCCCCCGATCGAATTGCAGGTCCGGGAGCAGCGTGCGCAGCTGCGCAAGCGAGCCGAGTCGATCTCCAAGATCCGCGATGCCCAGGGCTCGCTCGACGAACGCATCAGCGAACTCGAGCAGGCGCTGGAAGATGCGCAGGCGCGCCTGGCCGCACTCAAGCGCCACACAGACCGCGTACAGGACATCGCCGCGCGGGTGCCCGACGACTTCGCGTTGTCGGAAGAGGCGCTCGCCGCGTAAGCTGCCTCGCTGGCCACGCCGCTGCGGTGCGGCGGTCGCACTTTTCGACTCATGACGTTTTCCAAACGGATCATCGCGTGGCAACGGGCGTACGGCCGCAACGATCTGCCGTGGCAGGGCACCCGCGATCCGTACCGCGTCTGGCTGTCCGAGATCATGTTGCAGCAGACGCAGGTGGCAACGGCCCTGCCGTTCTTCCGGAGGTTCGTCGCGCGGTTTCCCGACGTCGCGGCGCTCGCTGCGGCAGACATCGACGAGGTCATGCAGGCGTGGGCCGGTCTCGGTTATTACTCCCGCGCGCGCAACCTGCACCGCTGCGCGCAGGCCATCGTCAGTGGTCATGGCGGGACGTTTCCGCGCTCGCAGGCGGAACTGGTCGCGCTGCCTGGCATCGGCCGCTCGACGGCGGCGGCAATCGCGGCTTTTGCCTACGGCACCTCCGCCGCGATTCTGGACGGCAACGTCAAACGGGTGCTTGCGCGCCATTTCGCGGTTGCAGGTGACCCAGCATCGGCTGCCGTCAATCGTGAACTCTGGCGCCTGTCGGAAACGCTGCGGCCGGCAGGAGATATCGAGGCCTACACGCAGGGGCTGATGGATCTCGGCGCCACTGTCTGCACCCGCCGACGCCCTTGCTGCGACGCGTGCCCGTTGCGCGCGAGCTGCGTGGCGTGGCGCGAGGGACGCGTCGATGAACTGCCGCAGGCGCGGCGGGCGCGCGAGCGGCCGTTGCGCTCCGCGACGCTGGCACTGATCGCGGACTCCGAGGGTTTGGTGCTGGTCGAGCGTCGCACACCGGGCGGCATCTGGGGCGGCCTGATGAGCCTGCCCGAATTCGAGGCCGACATCGACGATGCTGCCCTGGTCGCCGCAATAGACCGGCGCTACGGACTGAGCGGGCACGTAGTCGGTCGGCTCGCGCCGGTGCGCCACGAATTCACGCACTACAGTTTCCTGATTACACCCTGCGTGGTGCGAGCCACGCGCGCGCCGTCGGTCAACGACCCTGCGGCATTTTCCTGGCTTGCTCCGGATCAGGTGGAGACCGCCGCTCTGCCGACGCCAGTCCGACGCCTGCTGCGAGGCATCGCCCGCCCGGCGGCGGTCACTTGAATACAGCGTGCTGCTTCAGGTAGGTGTGGACGATCTCGAGCCGGGTTCCGCCATCGCCGAGCTCCATCAATTTCTGCTTCGCTTTGAGTGACACCGGCAGCACTTCGCACAGTCGGTTCGATACCCAGCTGCTCGACTCCATCCTCAGCGGTTCCTCGAACGGCGGCTGCGTCAGCACGTCGTCGTCCTCGGCCTCGCGGCGACGCTCGGCGGTCTGCGCGCGCAGGTCGTCGATGATGCGTGCGAGCAGTTCGACACAGGGCGCATGCTCTGCAGCGATCGGCTGATCGGTATCTTCATCGATCCACTCCACCTCGGCGACCCGTAGCCCGTTGCTTTCGGTCGACGATGTGACGATGCGGAACCTCTGGGCACCGACGGCGCGCACGTGTAGCAGGCCGAGTTGCCGCATGTCCCAACCTGCTATGCCGGCGCTGCAGCCGACCTCCGCGATCGCGTTTCGGCTCGATTCGCTCGCCTTGGGGTCGTTGACCATGCAGACGCCGAAACGCGTGTTCTCGCGCAGACAATCGCGGGCCATGTCCATATACCGCGCCTCGAACACGCGCAGCGGCAAGACTCCGCCCGGAAACAGCACCGTCGCCAGCGGAAACAACGGCAGACGCATCAGCGGGTGGTGTCCTCGATCACGCGATGACGGACCAGTACGGTCTGGCGGGCCGCAAACCGGCGCGCGAGCTCTTCGACCACGTAGACGGACCGGTGGCGCCCGCCGGTGCATCCGATCGCGACGGTCAGGTAGTGGCGGTTGTCGGCGACGTAGCTGGGCAGCCACTTGTCGATGAAGCCGGCAATGTCGTCCAGCATCATGTTGGCCTGCGAAATGCTGCGCAGGAAGTCGATGACGGGGGCATCGCGTCCGGTCAAAGGCCGCAACGTCGGGTCGTAGTGCGGGTTAGGAAGATTGCGCACGTCGAACACGAAATCGGCTGCGACCGGGACGCCTTGCTTGAACGCGAACGATTCGAACGACAGTACCAACGCCGCCGGGGGGATCTCGGCGAACTGCCGCACCCACTGGCGCAAGGTGTTGGGATGCAGTTCGCTGGTGTCGATGACGTGGCTCGATTCGACCAGAGGCGACAGCAGCTCGCGCTCGAGATCGATCGCCTCCGTCAGCGTCGCCTCGGCGCCGCGGGGTGTCACCCGGATCGACATCGGGTGCCGGCGGCGTGTTTCTGAATAGCGCTGCACCAGCGCCGCGTTCGAAGCGGTAAGGAACAGAACGCGAACGTCGCTGCCGAAACTGCGCAGCGAGGCAATGATTCCGGGCACGTCGCCGAGCGTGGCCTCGCTGCGCGAATCGACCGAGAGCGCAACATCGCTGTGTCCGGTCGCGTTGAGAAATGCGCACACGTCGAGCACGAAGCGCGACGGCAGGTTGTCGATGCAGTAGTAGCCGGCGTCCTCGAGCAGGCGGATCGCGACCGATTTGCCCGAGCCCGACATGCCTGTGACCAGAACGATGCGCATGCGCGGCGAGGAAGTGAGTGATGATTGTTGCACGCCGCCCGCGCGCGGCGAAAAGAAAAAGGGGTGCGATTCGCACCCCTGTCGCGGTGGGCGAGCGAGGCTTCAGCCGGACAGGCACTCCGACATGAATTTCTTGCGCGCGTCGCCCTCGAGTTTCTTCGCGCCTGCCTCCTTGTTGCAGTAACCCATCTTTTCCTGCTGTGTCATCTTCTTGTCGGTCTGGGCTGTGTCCGCGGCGGACAGGCACTGCGACATGAACGCCTTTCGTTCGTCTCCGGCCAGTTTCTTGTCGCCGGCCTGCTTGTTGCAAGCGGTCATCTTTTCCTGCTGTGTCATCTTCTTGTCGGTCTGGGTTGTGCCCGCGGCGGACAGGCACTGCGACATGAACGCCTTTCGTTCGTCTCCGGCCAGTTTCTTGTCGCCAGCCTCCTTGTTGCAAGCGGTCATCTTGGCTTGCTGCGATGTGGCCGTATCGGCGGCCATCGTCGTCAGCGGCACCGCCAGCAAGGCGGCAAGCAGCAGCGGTTTGATCATGGTCCTCCCAGGGTGCGATTTCGATCGTTGCTCGCCCCTGGCGGC
Source organism: uncultured beta proteobacterium (assembly GCA_963703945.1). Lineage (GTDB taxonomy): Bacteria > Pseudomonadota > Gammaproteobacteria > Burkholderiales > Burkholderiaceae_F > JALORV01. The sequence continues at coordinate 272,643 of CAVPGM010000005.1, forward strand.
AGCCATTGACGGGGCTGTATGCATTACAGCACGCAGGCCGCGTTGCGACTAGCCGCCGCCGCTCATGTGCTGCTGGTGACGCTGCAGGAAATCGCGCATCGTGTCGATTCCGCGCAGTTGCAGGATCGTGTTGCGAACCGCTGCCTCGGTGAGCACGGCCAGATTGCGTCCCGATGCCACCGGGATCAGCACCTTGCGTATCGCGATGCCAAGCACATCCTGGGTCTGTCCCTCGAGCGGAAGCCTCTCCATCGATTCCGAAGCGGCGTAGCGACGCAGCTCGACGATCAACCGCAGCTTCATCTTGCGGCGCACCGCGGTCTCGCCGAAGATCGAGCGGATGTCCAGCAGCCCGAGTCCGCGAACCTCGAGCAGGTTCGACAGCAGCGGAGGACACCGCCCCTCGATGGTGTCGGGCGCGACGCGCGAAAAGTCCACTACGTCGTCCGCGACCAGTCCGTGGCCGCGACTGATGAGTTCCAGCCCGAGTTCGCTCTTGCCGACACCCGATTCACCGGCAACCAGCACACCCATGCCGAGCACGTCCATCAGCACGCCGTGCATCGTGCAGTGTGCAGCCAACACCTTGGCGAAATAGATTCGCAGCACTTCGATGATCTCGGCCGCCGACTGCGGAGATCCGAGCACAGGCAGGTCGGCAGCCTCGGCGGACGCCACCAGTTCGGGCGGTGCTTCGAGGCCCTCGCCGATGACAAGCCCCAGAGGCTTGCCCGCGATCAGTTCGTTCGCGTAATACAGCCGGCGCTTTGGCTCCAGCAGCGTGTAGTACCGGACTTCGGCCTCGCCCAGAACATGCAGGCGACTCGGGTGGATCAGATTGAGGTGGCCAACTACGTCAGCACTGGCGAGGCCCGCGGTGGCCGGGGAGTCGAGCGGACGGTCGGCCGCTCCCTGGCCTGCGATCCATGTCAGCCGCAGTGCCTCGCGGTTGTCGTCGTAGAGCGACCGGAAGGTCGGCATCGGAAGATCCTGCGCCCGTTTCAGGTCGACGGGCTGCGCGCGAGGCTACCGCATCGGACCGAAGCGTGCGCAGCGGGGCCGGCGGCTCAGGCCGCCGGGCGGATCGGCTCCCAGGAAGTCAGCGCGACATGGACCGCGCTCGGATCGGTCGCGCCAAGAAGGGTTTCGCGAAAGCTCCTGTCCGACAGCATCTGCGCGAGCTCGGAGAGGATGTCGAGGTGCTGTTGAGTGGCCTGCTCCGGCACCAGCAGGAAGACCATCAGCGCGACCGGCTGACCGTCGGGAGCGTCGAACGGGATCGGCTCGGCCACGCGTACAAATGCAGCCACCGCTTCCTTCAGCCCCTTGATTCGGCCGTGCGGTATCGCCACGCCCTGGCCGAGTCCGGTCGACCCAAGCCGTTCGCGGGCAAACAGGCTGTCGAACACCTTGGCCCGCGCAATGCCCTGATGATTCTCGAAGATCAGGCCCGCCTGCTCGAATGCCCGCTTCTTGCTGGAGGCAGGAAAATCGAGCAGGACGTTGGAAACAGGCAGCAGCCGGGCAAGGTGGTTCATGTGGCGCATGGTGGGCTGTGATGGAAGGCGAGGCTAGGCGCGTTGCGCGCGGTCCATCGGTCGGGAAGGGGAGCGATCCAGATTCTTTTCCAGGCCGCGACGCGGCCAGCCCGCAGAAAAAAGAAGGCGCGGATCATACACCCGGGGTGCCTCCTCCTTAAGCAGTGCTGTGGGCAGGGGATTCAGGTTCGCAGCGCAGGGTACAGGGGCGCCGGCAAGCGGCGCGCCCATTGCGCAGACCCCAATGAGCTACTGGGACTGCTGTACCGCCGGCTGTCGCTTCAGCGTGTCGACGGAATGATCCTTGATGCGGTCCTTGTGTCGCAGCACCTGCCGGTCCAGCTTGTCCATCAGCATGTCGATCGCCGCGTACATGTCGTCGTCGACCGATTCCACGTGGATGTTGTTTCCGCGCAGCCGCAGCGTGATCTCGGCACGCTGTCGCAGCTTCTCCACCGTCAGTTGCACGCTGGCATCGATCACCTGGTCAAAGTGCCTTTCGACCCGGTTCAGTTTCCCCGCCACATAGTCGCGCAGTGCCGGAGTGACCTCGACATGGTTCCCGTGGATCAACAGATTCATGCAGCCTCCTGGTGGAGTCAGTCGGTGCTATCCGCGCCGCGCGGCGCGGACCCTCAAAGCGACTTGCGCATCGCCACCGGCGGGATCTTCAGAGCCTCGCGGTACTTCGCGACGGTCCGCCGCGCGACCACGATGCCCTGTTCTCCCAGCAACTGGGCGAGCTTGCTGTCCGAGAGTGGATTGCGGGTGTCTTCAGCTCCTATCAGTTGCTTGATCAAGGCGCGGATCGCCGTCGACGACGCCTCGCCGCCTGCCTCGGTCGCCACGTGGCTTCCAAAGAAGAACTTCAGTTCGAAGATGCCGAACGGCGTCGCCATGTACTTGTTGGCGGTGACGCGCGATATGGTGGATTCGTGCAGGCTCACCGTATCGGCGATCTCCCTCAGCACCAGCGGACGCATTGCGATCTCGCCGTGCGTGAAGAAATTGTGCTGCCGGTCGACAATGGCCTGAGACACTCGCAAGATCGTGTCGAAGCGCTGCTGGATGTTGCGTATCAGCCACCGGGCTTCCTGTACACGCGTCGTCCACTGTCCCCGTTGCACCGGATCGACCGAGCGATCGCCCCGTCCACGCTTGAGTATGTCCGCGTAAGCCTGGTTCACCCGCAACCGCGGCATCACTTCCGGGTTTAGTACCGCGGTCCACCGGCCCCTGATCCGGCGAACAAACACATCGGGAACCACGTAATCCGCGCGTGTGTCTCCGAAGGCTACACCCGGGCGTGGCGACAGTGTGCGGATCAGCTGGTGGGCGGTCCGCAGCTCATCGTCTGAGCACCCGAGCAGCCTCTTCAGCTTCAGGAAATCCCGGGCTGCCAGCAAAGGCAAGTGCTCGCTAACGATCTGCCGTGCGAGTGCCAGTCCCGGGCATGCGCGATTCGCCGCTTGCAGTGCATCGATCTGCAGCTGCAGGCACTCGGCAGTGCTGCGCGCCCCGACGCCGGGAGGATCGAAGCTTTGCAGCAACCTCAGCGCGGTACGCAATTCATCCGGCTCGACGCGCTCGCCTTCCGGGCACATTGCCAGCAGCTCATCGAGCGATTGCGGAAGGTACCCGTCGTCGTCGAGCGCCTCGATCAGCAGATCGACAAGCGAGCGATCGCGCGGAGTGGCCTGCGTGCAGGTCAGCTGGCTGCGCAGGTGGTCACCCAGGGACAGACGCGTCGACGCCCAGTCGATCGCAGTCGACTCGTCGTCATCGGCACGCGCCTCGCCGCGGCCCCAGTCCAGCCCCGAGTCCGCTACGACCTCCGGTTCCGTGCTGGCGGCGGCTTCGTGCTCGGTGCCGTTCACTTCGGGCGCCGGGGCAGGCGTTGCGGCGTTTTCGATTGCGCCGTCATTGCGCAGGCGCAGCGATGCGCCGAGCGGATCGTCGTCGCGCTCGAGCAGCGGATTGTCGGCCATCGCCTGCTCGATTTCCTGATTCAGCTCCAGCGTCGACAGTTGCAGCAGGCGTATCGACTGCTGCAACTGGGGCGTCAGCGCCAGGTGCTGCGACAGGCGTAACTGGAGACTGGGTTTCATCGCGAGCGGCGGGCGATTCGAGCCATGTCTACATCCGGAAGTGTTCGCCGAGGTAGACGCGGCGCACCGTTTCGTTGCCGACGATCTCTTCCGGCCGACCCGCCGCCAGCACCATCCCCTCGTTGATGATGTAGGCGTGGTCGCAGATGCCCAATGTCTCGCGGACGTTGTGGTCGGTGATCAGTACACCGATGCCGCGCTCCTTCAGAAAGCGCACGATGCGCTGGATCTCCAGCACGGCGATCGGGTCCACGCCGGCGAACGGCTCGTCGAGCAGGATGAAACGGGGGCGCGCGGCGAGGGCGCGGGCAATCTCGACGCGTCGCCGCTCACCGCCCGAAAGGGAGAGCGCGGTGTTGGTGCGCAGATGCGCGATCTGCAGATCGTCCAGCAGCTCCGACAGGCGATCCTCGATCACGTGCTTCGGCAGGGGCTGCTGCTGCTCGTCGATCTGCAGTTCGAGCACGGCCCGGATGTTTTCCTCGACCGTCAGTTTCCGGAACACCGAGGCTTCCTGCGGCAGGTACGACAATCCGAGGCGCGCGCGACGATGGATCGGCAGATGATCGATCGACTCGCCGTCGACTCGGATGTCGCCACCATCGAGCGGTACCAGCCCTACGACCATATAGAAGCAGGTCGTCTTGCCGGCACCGTTCGGGCCGAGCAGACCGACCACCTCTCCGCTTTGCACGGTCAAGGAGACATCCTTGACGACCGCCCGGTTGCCATAACGCTTCTGCAGATTCTCGACGCTCAGTGTGCTGATGGTGCGAGCGATCGGAACCGCGGCTTCGGCGGGGCGGGTACGTGCCTCCATGTCAGTTGGGTCGCGGATTCGCAATCTCGGCTGCGGGCTTGAGCGGCGACGCTGTGCCGCCGCCCTTCGGCGACGTCGAGCGGGGCGCGATCGTTCCGCGCACTCGGCCATCCGGGTTGTTCGGGTCGGCCGATGGCTTGCCTCCGGTGACGAAATACTTTGAATTGCGCTGGTCGTAGGTGATCGAGTCCCCTCGCAACTCATCGCGCTGCACGTCGTTTTCGAGCAGTCTTACGCGGGCCCGCGTCACCATTTTCACGGTGTCGGCCTTTTCGTCGTATTCGATGCGTTCGGCGTAGCCCTCGATGTATTCTTCTGTGCCGGGCTGAGTTGAATCTCGCTTCTGCCTGAAGGTGGCGAGCTTGCCGGGAGCGGCCTGGATCAGCCCGTACTGGTAGCCCTCCGGATCCTTGCGGATCTGGACGCGCTCGCCGGTCGCCCGGATGGTTCCCTTGACCAGCACCACGTCGCCCACCAGCACGCACACCTGCTGCAGGTCGTCGCATTCACCGCTGGACGCTTCGTAGTTGAGCGGCTTGTCGCGGTCGGCTCGCTCGGCGTCAGCCGCCAGTGGCAGGGCGAGAGTGAACACGAGCGCGATCCAGGTTCGACTCATCGGCGACTCTCTCCGCGCTCGACTCCCGAAGCTTCGACGGTTCCTCGCACCTTGGAGCGAAACTTCACCGTGCGCTTGATGTTGTCGTAGTCCATGCCGACCGCGCTGATGCGCGAACCTCCGCGCTCGATCTCGGCGGGCACGTCGGTGGAGAACTGCTCGAGGTCCGGCAGCACCACCAGTTTTTCGGTACTCAGCCGCATCGGCGGCTCGCCGTCCTTGCCGGCGGCGCGTATGACGGAAACGTCCCCGGTCAGGACCACACGGGCCCCGCTCTCCTCGATGCGGGCATGGCTCGCCTTGGCATCGATCTGCGGCTGGTCCGCACGCAGGCTGACCATGCGCGGCCGGATCACCTCCGCGCGGTCGTCGCTCGGATAATGGGTGATCCGCTCGCCGATCAGCCGGTTGATGGCGCGCCCTTGGGCGTCGAACTGTGTGACGGTGACACCATCGACGACCGTATCGGCACCCTCGCGCGACACCGGACTGGCAAGCCCGTCGAACCGCGTGGACTGCGAATACCAGTAGGTCGAACCCGCCAGCAGTGCCAGCAGCAGCACGGCGATGATGGCGGTGATGCGGTCACGCATAAGACTTCGCGGGCGGGCGGCGCGAATCCAGCCGCACGTTGCATGGCCGTTCCGGTCTCATCCAAGCACCATCGTCGAGACGTCGATGTCCTTCGCGCGCAAAATGAACTCAGCCAATGCACGCACGGCGGCGTGCCCGCCCGGCTGCGGCGCGATCCAGTGCGCGACCGCCCTGACCTCCGCGTGCGCATCGTCCACCGTGGCGGCGAAGCCGGCCGACCTCAGCGCCGGTAGATCGGGCAGATCGTCGCCGATGAATGCGGCTTCGCCGGCGGCGATGTTCGCGTCGTCCAGCAGTTCGCGGAAGCCTGCTCCCTTGTCGCCGCGCCCCTGCATCACGCGAGCAATGCCCAGCTCTCGGGCGCGCTGTGCGACGATCGGGGAGCTGCGTGCCGATAGGATCGCCACATCGATGCGGTGTGCCAGCAGCATCTTGATGCCATGGCCGTCGCGCACGTCGAAGACCTTGAGCGCTTCGCCCTGGGCGCCGTAATAGAGCTTGCCGTCGGTCAACACGCCATCGACGTCGAGCACGACCAGCCGCACCCGCGCCGCCCGCTCCTCCGGAGTCATAAGGGCCTGTTCACACTGAGAATGGGAGATGCGTTGGGCCGCAATGCGGATGGATGAGCGAAGGGCGGCGCTGCGCAGGGTGGTTCCCTGCGCAAGCCGCCCGACAAGGCAGACGCCGCATTGCGGCCCAACCCTCCGGGAAAGACGGATGGCGAGTGCATTGCGTCGTTGCCGCTTCGCTGATTGGCATCAGCCAACGGCGCTCGCGGCGCCTCGCACTGCATCCCGCCATCCATCTTTCGCACTCCCATTCTCAGTGTGAACAGGCCCTAAATCACCCGGGCATTCATCAGGTCGAGGTTGTTCAGCGCCCCGACTAGCTGACCGCTGCGATCGAGCACCAGCAACTGATTCTTGCGCAGGCGGTCCATCAGCCGGGCGGCTTCCGCGGCCAGCGCGTCGGGCCCGATTGTCAGCGGGGTGCGCGTCATGACGTCGGCCACTGCGATCGTGCGCACGTCACCGACGCGTTCGAGCAGTCGCCGCAGATCGCCGTCGGTGAAGATGCCGACCAGTCTTCCCTGCGCGTCGAGCACCGCCGTCATCCCCAGCTGCTTGCGCGTGATCTCGTGCAGTGCGTCCATCACGCTGGCAGTGTCCGGGACCCGAGGGACAGCGTCGCCGCTACGCATCACGTCGCTGACGCGAGTCAGCAGACGGCGGCCGAGCGCGCCGGCCGGATGCGACCGCGCGAAATCTTCCGGACCGAAGCCGCGCGCGTCCAGGCAGGCGATCGCCAGCGCGTCGCCAAACGCCAGCATGGCCGTCGTCGAGGAGGTCGGGGCCAGGTTGAGCGGGCACGCCTCCTTGTCGACGTGCACGTCGAGGTGCACGTCAGCGAGGCCGAGCTAGCGTCGAACCGGCACTGCCGGTCATGGCAACCAGCGGCGTGCCTTCGCGTTTGGCGAGCGGCACAATCGTCAGCAACTCGTCGCCCTCGCCCGAATACGACAGCGCGAGCAGTACGTCGTCGCGGGTGATCATGCCAAGGTCGCCATGAGCTGCCTCGGCCGCGTGCACGAATAGCGCGGGAGTTCCGGTCGACGCCAGTGTCGACGCGATCTTGCGTCCGACGTGACCGCTCTTGCCGATTCCGGTCACTACCACCCGCCCACGGCATGCGAGCAGCAGCGCGACCGCCGCAGCGAAGGAAGCGTCGATGCGTTGGACGAGCGCAGCGACCGCCTCGGCCTCGATCTCGATCACCTGGCGCGCCAGAGCCAGCGCAGTGGCGCTCGGTTGAGTGGTCAGCGGCAGGGCGGACATCGGCGGACAGACGTTGGCGGGGCGTTGCGAGTGCGCATCGGCGTGATGCTGAAGCTGCGGCGATAATACACGCCGTATGCGCGCTGGCATGGGCTTTGCTTTCCGCGCGCCTGTTTTTCGATACACCCACGGATGAACTCGGGACTCGAAGTCACCCTTGCGCTGCTCGCCCCGGTCGTTCTCGCCGTGGTGTTCTTTCGCATGTTCGCGCTGCCGCCGCTGCTGGCTTACCTGGCCGTCGGCATCCTGATCGGGCCGCACGCGCTCGCCCTCGTCCCGGACAGCGGCCAGACGCGCTATCTGGCCGAGTTCGGCGTCGTGTTCCTGATGTTCTCGATCGGCCTCGAGTTTTCGCTACCCAGACTGAAGTCGATGCGCCGGATCGTTTTCGGCCTCGGCGGTGCGCAGGTCGCGCTGACGATGCTGATCACGCTGGCGGCGGGCGCCGTGCTTGGCCCCTATTTCGGCATCGGCCTCGCGGGTGCATTCGCGCTGGGTGCCGCGCTCGCGATGTCGTCGACCGCAATCGTGATGAAGCTCATGTCCGAGCGCCTGCAACTCGACACCGAGCATGGACGCCGCATTGTTGGGGTGTTGTTGTTCCAGGACCTGGCAGTAGTGCCGCTACTGGTGGTGATTCCCGCGCTGGCTGCCGACACCGGTGAACTTGGCAGCATGCTCGGCGTCGCGGTGCTCAAGGCGGCAGCCCTGCTGACGCTGCTGCTGGCCGGCGGTCAGCGCGTGATGCGGTGGTGGCTGCACCTGGTAGCCAAGCGCAAGTCGCACGAGCTTTTCACGCTCAACCTGCTGCTGATCACGCTCTCGCTCGCGTGGCTAACCGAGGCGAGCGGCCTGTCGCTCGCGCTCGGGGCGTTCGTGGCCGGAGTCCTGATCGCCGAGACCGAGTTCCGCCACCAGGTCGAGGAGGACATCAAGCCCTTCCGCGACGTGCTGCTGGGCCTGTTCTTCGTGACCATCGGCATGCTGCTGAATCCGCGCGTCGTGCTCGAGCACTTCGGGTGGGTGATGCTCGCGCTCGTCGTGCCGATCGCATTCAAGTTCGGGCTGATCTATGCGCTGGCACGCGGCTTCGGCGCTGCCGCCGGGACGGCGATACGCACAGCGCTTGCGCTGTGCACCGCGGGCGAGTTCGGCTTTGTGCTGCTCGGGCTCGCCGGGCAGTTCCAACTGCTCGACGACCTGGTCCTGCAGGTGGTGCTCGCCGCCATGCTGCTGTCGATGTTGGCGGCGCCCCTGTTGATCCAGCACGCCGACCGGATCGTGCTGCGGCTGGCCGCGTCCGAGTGGATGCAGAAGTCGCTCGAGATCGCCAAGATCGCACAACGCGCGATTGCAACCGAACGGCACGTCGTGATCTGCGGATTCGGCCGCAGCGGCCAGCACCTGGCCAAGATGCTGGAGCAGGAAGGCATCGGCTACGTCGCGCTCGATCTCGACCCCGACCTGGTGCGCGATGCCGCCGCCGCCGGCGACTCGGTGGTGTACGGCGATGCCGCGCGTCGCGAAACCCTGGTGTCGGCAGGCATCCGGCGCGCGGCGTCGCTGGTCATCACCTACGCGGACACGGCCTCCGCATTGAGGGTGCTCCGTCATGCCCATGAACTGAAGCCGGACCTGCCGGTGATCGTCAGGACCGAGGACGACCACGACCTGGACCGGTTGATGAAGGCGGGTGCCGCCGAGGTCGTTCCCGAGGTGTTCGAAGGCAGCCTGATGCTGGGCTCGCACGCGCTGGTGCTGCTCGGCGTTCCGGTAGCGCGCGTCGTCAAGCGGGTGCGCGAGGCGCGCGACCAGCGATACCGGCTGCTGCGCGGATATTTCCACGGGACTGACGACGACGACGGATCGCCGGAAGAGGAATCACACGAGCGCCTGCACTCGGTGTCGATCGACGCCGGCGCGGCTGCGGTGGGCAAACGGATCGCGGACCTGCGGCTCGCGGAGGTTGGCGCCGAGGTGACCGCGGTGCGCCGGCGCGGCATTCGCGGCGCCGATCCGAGCCCGGACATGACGCTGCTCGCCGGCGACGTGGTGGTGCTGCGCGGTGTGCCCGAATCGCTCGAACTCGCCGAGGAGCGGCTGCTCGAGCGTTGAATCCTGCGCCAATGACCGCGTCAGGCGGCGCGCCGTCGCCCCTGACCGGACAGCACCGGAGCGAGATAGGCGCCGGTGTGACTGTCTGCACTGGCGGCGATCTTTTCCGGAGGACCGGTCGCGATGATGCGTCCGCCTCCGTCGCCTCCCTCAGGCCCGAGATCGATGACCCAGTCGGCGGTCTTGATCACATCCAGGTTGTGTTCGATGACGACGACCGTGTTGCCGGCGTCGCGCAACTGGTGCAGCACCTTGAGCAGCAGCGCGATGTCGTGGAAGTGCAGCCCCGTGGTGGGCTCGTCGAGGATGTAGAGCGTCCGCCCGGTGTCGCGCTTCGAAAGTTCCAGCGAGAGCTTGACGCGCTGCGCCTCGCCGCCCGATAGCGTGGTCGCGCTCTGGCCGAGCTTTACGTAGCCCAGGCCGACGTCGAGCAGCGTCTGCAGCTTGCGGGCGATGGTCGGCACGGCATTGAAGAATTCGAAAGCATCCTCGACCGTGAGATCGAGCACGTCGGCGATATTGCGGCCTTTGTAATGCACCTCGAGCGTCTCGCGGTTGTAGCGTTTGCCGTGGCACACATCGCACGGCACGTAGACATCGGGCAGAAAGTGCATCTCCACCTTGATCACGCCGTCGCCCTGGCAGGACTCGCAACGTCCGCCCTTGACGTTGAACGAGAAGCGGCCGGCTTCGTAGCCGCGCTCGCGTGCGGTCGGCGTTTCCGCGAACAGTTCACGGATCGGCGTGAAAAGGCCTGTGTACGTCGCCGGGTTGCTGCGTGGGGTCCGCCCGATCGGGCTCTGGTCGACGCTGATGACCTTGTCGACGTGTTCGAGTCCTTCAAGCATTGTGTAAGGCGCCGGCTCCGCCGCCGACCCGTAAAGGTGGCGCGCCACGGCCGCATACAGGGTGTCGTTGATCAATGTCGATTTGCCTGAACCGGACACGCCGGTGATGCAGGTCAGGAGGCCGATCGGCAAGTCGAGGGTCACTTCCTTCAGGTTGTGTCCGTGCGCACCGATCAGCTTCAGCCAGTGCGTGAAGGGGGGCGTGCGATCGCTGGGAATCTCGATCTCGCGCCGGCCCGAAATGTACTGGCCCGTCAGCGATTGATCGTTCGCCTCGATCTCGGCGAGCGTGCCGCGCCCGACCACTTCCCCGCCGTGCGCCCCGGCGCCGGGGCCCATGTCGACGATGTAGTCGGCGGCGCGGATCGCGTCTTCGTCGTGCTCGACGACGATGACCGTGTTTCCGAGGTCGCGCAGGTGCTTGAGCGTGCCGATCAGCCGCGCGTTGTCGCGCTGGTGCAGCCCGATCGAAGGTTCGTCCAGCACGTACATCACGCCGGTCAAGCCCGAGCCGATCTGCGAGGCCAACCGGATGCGCTGCGATTCGCCGCCCGACAGCGTGTCGGCCGAGCGGTCGAGCGAAAGGTAGTCGAGCCCGACATTGACGAGGAAGCGCAGCCGCGACGAGATCTCCTTGACGATCTTGCTGGCGATCTCACGCTTGGCGCCGCTGAATGTCACCGCTTCGAAATACTGAGATGCCTCCGCCAGCGGCGCTGCCGAGATCTGCCAGATGCCCCGCTGCAGCGGACCGTCGCCGATGAACACGTTGCGCGCCTCGCGGCGCAGACGCGATCCACCGCAAGCAGGGCAGTCGCGCTGGCTGCGCAGCTTGGCCAGTTCCTCGCGCACCACCAGCGAGTCGGTTTCCCTCAACCGGCGCTCGAGTGAAGGGATAACGCCTTCGAACGGATGACGCCGCACCATCTTGCGGCCGCGCTCGTTGGTGTAGGTAAACGGGACGTCCTCCTCACCCGAGCCGTACAGGATCACCCGCTGCGCAGACTCCGGCAGCTGGTCGAACGGCTGGTTCAGATCGAATCCGAAGTGCTGTGCGACCGTCACCAGCATCTGGTGGTAGTACTGGTTGCGCGCGTCCCAGCCCTTGATCGCTCCACTGGCCAGCGCGAGCTCTGGATGGGCGACGACCCGCTTCTCGTCGAAATATTCGACCGTGCCGATGCCGTCGCACGCGTCGCAGGCCCCCATCGGGTTGTTGAAGGAGAAAAGCCGCGGTTCCAGTTCGGCCAGCGAATAGCTGCATATCGGACACGCGAATCGGCTGGAGAACGCAATCTCCTGTCCGTTGTCGGTGTCGAGCAGCAATGCACGGCCGTCGGCCAGGCGCAGCGCCGTCTCGAAGGACTCGGCAAGGCGCTGCTTCGCGTCGGAACGCACCTTGAGGCGGTCGACCACGACGTCGAGCGAGTGTTTCTCGCTCTTCGCAAGCGGCGGCAGCTGGTCTGCCTCGACCACTGCACCGTCGATGCGGAAGCGGACGAAGCCCTGTGTCTGCATGTCGTCGAAGAACTCGACGAACTCACCCTTGCGGTCGCGGATCACCGGCGCCAGCACCATGACCTTGGTGTCCTCGGGCAGCGCAACGGTCGCATCGACCATCTGCGCAACGCTCTGCGACCGCAGTGGGATCTTGTGATCCGGGCAATACGGCGTGCCGACGCGCGCGTAAAGCAGTCTCAGATAGTCGTGGATCTCGGTGACGGTGCCGACTGTGGACCGTGGGTTGTGCGACGCCGATTTCTGCTCGATCGCGATCGCCGGCGAGAGACCTTCGATCAGGTCAACGTCTGGCTTCTCCATCAGCTGGAGGAACTGACGTGCATAGGCCGACAGCGATTCGACGTAGCGTCGCTGGCCCTCGGCGTACAGCGTGTCGAACGCGAGCGACGATTTGCCCGAGCCCGACAGGCCGGTGATGACGATCATCCGCTGGCGCGGAAGGTCGAGGTCGACGCTCTTGAGGTTATGGGTGCGGGCGCCGCGGATGCGGATTTCATCCATCGGTCAAGGATCAGCTGCAGAAGGCGAACTTGTTACTATAACGACAAACAGCGTCGCTTCCGAGTCGACGTCCGCGGCACACCAGGAGAACACCCATGGCATCGGTCAACAAGGTCATCGTGCTGGGCAATCTCGGTCGGGATCCGGAGACGCGTTACACCGCGGACGGCGCGGCGATCACCAACATTTCGATCGCGACCACGCGGCGGTACAAGGATGCTTCGGGCCAGCAGCAGGAGGAGACCGAGTGGCACCGTGTCGCTTTCTTTGGGCGGCTTGCCGAGATCGCCGGCGAGTACCTGCGCAAGGGGCGGCCGGTGTACGTCGAGGGCCGGCTGCGCACGCGCAAATGGCAGGACAAGGACGGCCAGGACCGTTACACCACCGAGATCGTCGCCGAGAACATGCAGCTGCTCGGCTCGCGTGAGGGGTCGGGCTCCGGCGCCGACTTCGACGCCGGCGAGGACGCTGCGCGCGCGCCGGCCCCGGCTCGTGCCGCCGGCAGCCGCGCGACAGCACCGGCCAAGCCGGCAAGCAACGTAGCTGACCTCGACGACGACATTCCGTTCTAGTCAGCGATATCAACGGCGAACCGATCGCCGTTGCAAATCCGCCGTGATGGACGCTCGCGCGCACTGAACCACGACCCGGCCGTGTCGCAGGTACGGCAAGTGCTACCTCTCGACCAGGCGGGCCAGGCAACGGTGAAGCGTAGCCTGCAAGTCGTTCACCACAACTCGAACCGTCTCGTCTTTATGGAGCGCCCGTCCGGTCATGGATCTCAGCTTCCTGCCCGATTGGCCGCCGGCATTTCCCGCCGCTGTGGCGGTGGCGTTGCTGATGTTGCTCGCTGCCCTGTTTGGCGAGATCGCGTCACGCTGGGTCCACGTGCCGCGTCTGCTGGGCTATCTCGTGGCCGGAGCCTGCTTCAGTGCGGGCAGCTACCTGCTCCAGGTCACGAACCTCGAACCCCTGCCGCTGCCGACGCTGTCGTACGCGCTCGATTTCGCCGCATCCATCGTGCTGTTCGATCTGGGTCAGCGCGTGTCGTTCGGGTGGCTGCGCCGAAATCCGGCGCTGCTCGGTGCCAGTGCCCTCGAAAGCGGCCTGACGTTCATCGTCGTATACGTCGTCATGCGTGGGCTCGATTTCGCGCCGTTGGCGTCGGCGCTGATCGCAACGATCAGCATGTCGACCTCGCCGGCCGTCGTGCTGGCGGTCACTCGCGAGGCGCGATCGCAGGGGCAGGTGACCGAACGAGTGCTGCTCCTGACCGCGCTGAATTCGATCTACGCGGTCGTGTTGTCCACGCTGCTGCTCGCCTGGGCGCGGCTGGAGTCGCGTGGCCTGCTCGACGACTATCTGCTGCATCCGGCCTACCTGATCTTCGGCTCGCTGTTGCTGGCCGCGATCGGCGCCCGCGTGTTCCTGCTCTCGGCAGCCTTCGTCGGTCGCGACCGGGCGGCTCAGCTGATTCTGATGCTTGCCGTGGTCTCGACAGTATTCGCAGCGTCGATTGCGCTGCGCCTTTCGCCGCTGTTGGCATTGCTGGCGTGCGGGGCCTTCGTCAGGACGTTTGATCGGGGTCGGCGGCTCGCCGGCAGTGACTTCGGACTGATCTCGGCGCTCGCTCTGATGCTGTTCTTTGCGCTGTCGGCGGCGACCATCGACCTCGGAACTCTCGTCCGGGCCGGACTGCCCGCACTGGCGCTGATCGTCGCGCGCTCGCTGTGCAAGGTGCTGGCCGTGGCGGCGGTGGCCCCAATGACGGGCATCGGCTGGCGCAAGGGCGTATATACCGCGCTCGGCCTGCTACCGATGTCGACGATCGCACTGATGCTCACACATCAGGTGTCACAGCTCAACCCGCAGATCGGGGCGCAGGCCGATACGGTGTTGCTCGCCAGCGTGGTCGTTCTGCAGGTGTTGGGCACACTGACGCTGCTTTATGCGGTGCGCGCCAGCGGCGAAGCGAGGGTCGAGTCGTGAACGACGATCTGCTGGAGTTCAATCGGTCGCAGCCGTTGTCGGTCGGTGTCGAGCTCGAGCTGCAGCTGGTCGACCGTCGCACCGGAGATCTCACGCGCGCCGCCTCGGACCTGATTGCGCTCGTCACGCGCAAGCCGTTCCCGGGTGACATCAAGCCGGAAATCACCGAGAGCATGCTCGAAGTGAGCACCTCGGTGCACACGTCATATGATGCCCTGCGGGCCGAACTGCTGGCGATGCGCGATACGTTGGTGGTGGGCGCCGACCGGCTCGATATCGAGGTGGCCGGCGGCGGCGCGCATCCATTCCAGCGCTGGTACGACCGCCAGATCTACGACCGGCCACGCTTCCGGCACGTCGCGGGACTCTATGGTTACCTCGCCAAGCAGTTCACCGTGTTCGGCCAGCACGTGCATATCGGCTGCGAGTCGGGCACGCAGGCGATGCTGCTGCTGCATCGACTATCGACCTACATCCCCCAGTTCATCGCGCTGGCGGCGAGCAGTCCGTACTTCCAGGGCGTTGATACGTCCTTCGACTGCTCGCGACTGAACAGCATCTATGCGTTTCCACTGTCCGGGCGTGCGCCGTTCTTGACGAACTGGCCGGCATTCGAACACTACTTCCACAAACTGAAGCGCCTGGGTGTCGTCGAAAGCATGAAGGACTTTTACTGGGACATCCGCCCCAAACCGGAATACGGGACGGTCGAAGTGCGGGTGTTCGACACGCCGCTGACGGTCGAGCGGGCTGCCGCGCTCGCGGCCTACCTGCAGGCCATTTGCCGCATGCTGCTCGATCGCAACGAGGAGCCCAGCGAGGAAATCTACCTCGCCTACAACTACAACCGCTTCCAGGCGTGCCGCTTCGGACTCGAAGGCCAGGTGCTGGACAGCGTGACCGGCGAATCGACTCCGCTGCACCTCGCGGTGCAGATGACGCTCGATGCGTGCCGCCCGTATGCGCGGGAGCTCGGATCGCTTGCGGCTCTCGACGACATCGAGCGCTGGGTGCGCACCGCCGGCAACGATGCTCGCTGGCTGCGCGAAACCATGCAGAGCCGCCACTCGTTGGCCGAACTCGTGCTGCAATCCGCGGATCTGTGGCGCGGTATCGCGCCACTTCCACACGAAGCGGTCGAGCGCTAGGGCGGGTCTCCATGCAGCAGTCGCAGCACCTCATCGTGCAGACTGCCTGCGCTGGCGATCAATGACAGCTCGGCGAGCGGGTTGCCGCCGTTCCAGCTGGTGACCCTGCCGCCGGCCGCCTCGATGACTGGCACGACCGCGGCCACGTCCCAGTGTGCCAGCGTCGGATCGAGCATCAGGTCGGCACCACCGGTCGCGAGCGCGAAGTAGCCGAAGCAGTCGCCCCAGGTGCGATAAAGCCGCGCGCGCTGGATGATCGACTCGATGCGGTCGAGGTTGCCGGCTCCGCGCTGTTCCCCGGTGCTCCAGTGCGTCGTCGCGAGCACGGTCGCCTCGGTGAGGCGCGCACACGGACGGACTCTGGCTGCGCGCTCGGAGCCGTCGGCGGCGAACAGCGTGCAGTGATCGCCGTGGCCGATCAGCGCGAGTGCTGGCGCGCAATGCGCAATCACGCCCAGCACTGGCCGGTAACCGGTGCCATCGTCGCGCTCGAGCGCGATCAACGTGCCGAACAGGAAGCAGTGGGCGATGAACGCGCGGGTGCCGTCGACCGGGTCGAGCACCCAGCGGTAGCGTTGGCCGTGCTTCACGCCGTGTTCTTCGCCGATGACTCCGTGCTGCGGGTAACGCCTTTCTATCAGTGTGCGCATCGCCGCCTCGGCCTCGCGATCGGCGAGTGTGACCGGCGATGCATCGGGCTTGGTGGAGACTTCGGTGCCGGTCAGGAAATAGCGGCGGATCGTCGCGAACGCGACGCCGATCAGCTCGTGTGCGAACGGCACGAACTCGCGCTGCTCTGCGCGCGCCAGCTGGGCGCTGTAGCGGGGAACCACCCGGGTCAGGCGCGTCTGGCGGGCTTGAACAGCGCCTCGCACGCCGAGCGGTCGGCGGGGGCGAGCGCCTCGGCGGCGCACGTGGGCGCCAGTTTCTCGTGCAAGCGGGTCATCACAGCATCGTGCTGGCCGCCCTTGTTCCATTTCTGCAATCGTCCGCTCAACCGTTCGAGTGAACGCCGGCTGCGCGCCGCGAAGACATCGGGTGCACCGGCCTCGCCGATCACACTCGTCGAGGCGGCCTCGATGCGCGCCGCATCCGCAGGAGTGAGTTCGATCAGGTAATTCACGTACGCGCCGCCCCACTGCAGTCGCGTGGCCGGGCCTTTGCTGGTCTCGTACGCCTGCTGCGCCCAGTCGACGGCCGCGGCCCTGCTTTCTTGTGTCCCGCGCTGGCGCGCGTTCGACGCGAGCCCCAGCATGTAGTAGTAGGGCGAATGAGAGCGCTTCAGCTCGGCGGTCAGCAGCGCATCGGATTCGTCGAGCAGTCCGGCGTCGGCCAGCACCGCGCCCGCGCTGGTGATGACCGACTGGCGCTCGTCGATGTCGATCGTTTCGCGGTCGGCCCGCGCGGTCTGGTCGCGCACCTGCGACAAGAGCGCGTCGGGCAACGGGCCTTTCTTGTTGTCGAGACGCGCAAGATCCACCTTTCCGCCCAGGGCCCAGATGCGGCCGGCCTTCGAAAGGGTCGGATCCTCGATCAGCTGATCGAGAGCCTTGTTCCACTGCGCCAGTAGTTGTTCGCGCGCGCGGGACTTCGGCGCGGTCGTGTAGCCGACAATAACGCCCGCATACGCGGCGATCAGGTCGTAGTGTTCCCGGACCAGTTCCGGCCGGGCCAGGATGCTCTGCAGGCTCGCCAACGCGTCGGCTTTGCTGGCGGCGGGCTTGACCTCGCCCTTTGCCGTTGCCGACGCGGCTACCGCTTGCAGGACAAGGCGCGACGCCGATTCACGCTGCGCGGGCGGGCAGGCATGCGCAAGTTTCAGCAGCGTGGCTGGTACGCTGGCCTTGGGTGTGAGCTGCTGCTCATCGGTTTCCCACGAATAGAACGCCAGCAGCCGCCAGTCTTCCGCGGCGACCGGCTTGCCCGACAGTGCGGTAGCGAGTGCCTGACGCGCCGACGAGCCGCCGGCAATGCCGTAATCCAGCACCTGCATGTACTTCGCCGGTTCGACCGAGCCCGCGAGTCGCGTGATCTCACCGCCGTCGGGCCGTAGCAGCACCATGGTCGGGTAGCCGCCGACGCTGAAGCGCTGGCCAAGCGCCTGTCCGCTCGCCGTGTCGCCGTCGACGTAGATGGGCACAAACGACCGCGACTTCTCGATGAAGTCGGCTCGCGTGAAGATCGTGCTCTTCACCTGGTTGCACGGAGGGCACCAGTCCGCGGTCCAGAAGAGGAACACCGGTTGCCCGCTTTCCTTGGCACGATCGAAGGCCGCGTCGACATCCTGCATAGCGGCCGGTTTGACCCAAGCGATTTCGGCCGGTGCTGGCAGCACGGCAGGAGTCGACGGCGGCGCATCGGGGGCCTTGCTGCAAGCGGCAAAGAGGAGCACCAGCAGTGCTGCCGCCGACCAGGTCCTCATGTCTTTCCTTTCCGAGCTGCGTCGCGAAGCATGGCAGCTGCACAGGCAGATTATCGCCGCCGGCGACGGCGTGTGCCTTTCAGCTCGCTACGCGTTCAGTGAGCGCGAGGCGTCGAGCAAGCGCCATGTAGCGCTCGATCGGCGGCGTGGGAGCGTCGGCCACCTTGGCCAGATCGTCCCACAACCGCAGTTGCACCGCATCGGCCGCGTACGGCTGCGCGATGAAAGCGTCGGCTTCCGCCGCGCTGAAGATTCCGCCCTGGAGCTCGAGGCTGCGCTTTGAATCGGCCGAAAGGCTGGACCAGTATTCGGCTCCCGTGACGCCGGCGTCGCCGCGGGCGCACAGGTAGCGCTTGGCTTCGACATGCAGCCGGATCGGCTGCAGCACGCCATCGGGGAAGACCCCGCGCAGGAAAGGCAACGCAACGTACTCGTGGCGGTCGTCCACTCCACGCAGCGTCGGGGTTTCGCCCTGGTCGTTGATCAGGTGCCCGAGGTCATGCAGGAAGGCAGCCAGGATCAATGCGTCGCTCGCCCCCGCACGCTCGGCGGCCTCAGCCGACTGCAGCGCATGCTGGAGCTGTGTGACCGGTTCCCCGGTGTACATGCGGCCGCCTTTGCTGGCGAACAGCGTTTCAATGTCAGACAGGGTGAGTGCCATTTAGACCGTGCGCGTTTCGCGGGTTTCGAAAGCAGCCGGCTGCTCGCCCAGCAGGCGCGTTTTGGACAGCACGCCCGCCGATTCGAGGATCGGATACGCCACCGAGCAGAACAGTGAATTGATGCGCTTGAAGTCGGCCAGCAGGTCGAGGTGCAGCGAACTCGTCTCGATCGACTGGCGCGTGTTGTCCGAGAGTCTCATGAGGTGCTGGTCGGCATAGCGCATCTCGAGCTCGCGGAACGCGACCTTCTCCGACATCAGCGAGTGGGCGGACTTCAGATCACCGTTGAGGAAAACGGCCACGCTCAACTGCAGATTGGCCAGCAGCCGGGTATGCAGGTCGGAGATCTCGGCGACGCCGGCGTCCGAGAACGAAAGCCCATGCCTGATCTTGCGTTCGACGACGTCGAGCAGGCCGCGTTCGATGATGTCGCCCACGTGTTCCATGTTGATCGTGAACTGGATGATCTCGGTCCAGCGGCGCGACTCGCCCGCGTCGAGGGCCTCGCGGCTGATCTGCGCCAGATAGCGCTTGATCGCCGAGTACAGCCGGTCGATCTCGTCGTCACGTCGGCGCAAGGCATCGGCCAGCTGCAGGTCGTTGGTGCGCAGCACCGTCATCAGTCCGGTCAGCATGTCCTGCACGGTGTCGGCCAGCCGGATCGCCTCGCGCGCGGCGTTGCCGAGCGCCAGAGGCGGTGTGGCAAGCGCCAGCGGGTCGAGGTAGCGGGGTTGGGCTCCGGCATCCGCACTGGGACCAGCCGGCAACCAGCGCTCACACAATTGGGCGACACGACCCGTGACCAGGATGAAGGCGAGGGCTAGGGCGACGTTGAACGCGAAGTGGAAGGCGACGACCAGCTGGCGCGGATCGACTTGCAGCTGCTTCAGCCAAGGTGTGACGAACGGCAACACGGCCAGTGCGAGCGTCACCCCAGCCGCCTTGAACACGAAATTGCCGAGCGGGACACGGCGCGTGACCGGATCGGATTTCCAGGTGGTGGCCAGCACCAGCAGACCGCTGCCGAGGTTGGCACCTAGTACAAGCGGCAGCGCCACATGCGCGGGTATCACATGCGCCGCGGCCAGGGTCGCCACCAGCAGCACCACGGCGAGGCTTGAATACGACAGCACGGCGAACATCGCACCGATCAGCACATCGAGCAGCAGGTCGCCGGAGATCTGCGCGAACAGCGTCTTGACTCCCGCCGCCTGCGCCAGCGGCGCGGTGGCCGCGGTGATCAACTGCAGCGCGAGGATCATCACGCCCAGTCCGAGCACGATGCGGCCGATCTGGCCAGTGCGTTCGTTGCGGCGAGAGAGGTAGACGACCACGCCGCCGACGATGGCGAGCGGCGCCAGCCAAGAGAGATCGAGCGCGAAGATGAAGACCATGACCGCAGTGCCGACATCGGCTCCGAGCATCACGGCGAGCGCGGCTGAGGTCGTGAGCAAGCCCTGCGCGACGAACGAGGACGTCAGCAGCGCAGTGGCGGTCGAACTCTGCAGCAAACCTGTCACGCCCAGCCCGGCGAAGAAGGCGGCGGTGCGCCCCTTCATGCTGCGCCGAAGCACCTGACGCAGGCCGGCGCCGTACACGCGCAGAACGCCGGTACGAACGATGTGCGTGCCCCAGACCAGCAGGGCGATGGCAGCCAGCAGATTCAGCAGCGTCGTCAATTCCCGCCGTTACCTCCAGGGATGCGCAGGGTCGTTCGTGGGTCGAGGTGCATGGAAGCTCACCAGGGCAGCGAATACGTCTTGACGTTGGTGAAGCTCTTCATCGCTTCCTGCACGCCTTCCTTGTACCCCAGTCCGGAATCCTTGATGCCGCCGAAAGGGGTCAGTTCAAGCCGGAAACCGGGCACTTCGCGCACGTTGACGGTGCCGACGTTCAGCTCCGACACGCAGCGCGTGATCACGTCGAGGCGGTTGGTGCAAACCGATGACGACAAGCCGTAGGCCGTCGAATTGGCGATCGCGATGGCCTCGTCGAGCGATCCGAAACGGATGACCGGGGAAACGGGTCCGAAGGTTTCTTCCTTCACGACCTTCATCGACGGTTGGACGTCGTCGAGCACCGTCGGTGAGTAAAGCGCTCCGCGCCGCTCGTTTCCTGCCAGCAGTCGCGCGCCTGCGGCCACTGCCGCATCGACGCGCTTTTCGAATTCGATCGCCGCCGCTTCGTCGATCACCGTACCCATGTCGGTCGATGGATCGAGTGGATCGCCGAACTTCACCGCGCGGGTGTTCGCCAGCAGTCGGTCGACGAAACCGTCGGCGACGGACCGGTGCACCAGCATGCGCTTGATCGCAGTGCATCGCTGTCCCGAGTTCTTGTACGAGCCGGAAGCGGCGAGCGCGGCTGCTTCGTCGAGGTCGGCGTCATCCATCACGATGATCGGATCGTTGCCGCCGAGTTCCAGCACCTGGCGCTTGTAGACCGCGTGCGCAGCGATCGACTTGCCGACCGCGACTCCGCCGGTGAAAGTCACCAGATCGATGCCGGGATGGGTAAGCAGCTCGCCGGCGATTTCAGCCGGGTCGCCGGTGACCACCGACAGCATCGGCGGCGGCAGGCCGGCCTCGTACAGGATGTCGGCCAGCACGAATGCGGCGAGCGGCGTCTTCTCGCTCGGCTTCAGCACGACGCGATTGTTGGTCGCCACGGCCGGGGCGACCTTGTGGATCACCTGATTCAGCGGATGGTTGAAGGGCGTGATGGCGCAGATGACTCCCTGCAGCGGCTCGCGCAGGGTGTATACCTTGCGGGAACGGCCGTGCGGGGTGAGGTCGCAGGAGAAAACCTGTCCGTCGTCGACCAGCGACTGGTTGGCGGCAAACAGCAGAACGTCGGATGCCCGCCCGACCTCATGGAGTGTGTCTTTCAAGCACAGGCCGGACTCCAGGGTGATCAGGCGGGCAATCTCGTCGCGCCGCGCGGCGATGATCTCGCCGGCACGCATCAGGATCCGGTAGCGCTCGTAGCGTGTGAGCGTGCTGCGGTAGGCACGCGCCGTCTCGATGGCACGGCGCACGTCGTCGACCGTAGCCATGGGCGCGCGGGCGACAGCGTCTCCCGTGTACGGATAGTGCACCGGGAAGCTGCGGGCGGTGGCGACGCGCTCGCCGGCGATACGCAGCGATTCGTCGCGCAGGCTGACGACGGGGGCGTTTACTGGTGCACCCTTGGTGCTGCGCGCCGTCCCGCCAGGCGGGAGCGAGCCCTCCTTCGGGCGGCCGGACAGAGGGCTCATGATCACTGCGCCCGGTTCAGTGCCAGGTCGAAAGCGTCGAAGTTGCGCCAGCGCCGGCTTGCGTCCAGCCCTTCGATTCGCCGATTCAGAATCAGCGGCACGCGCTGCTCCGAGATGCCGCCGTGCGATCTCAGCGGCAGTTCGAGTTGTGACAGGTCATGGCGCGTCGCGCTCGTGCCCAGCACGACGCTGCGCTCGGATATGACCACGAGGTCGCCGATGCGATCGGGAGGCAGCTCGAACCGCATGGCTGCTTCCGGGCGCGTCATCACCAGTTCGATGCCCAGCAGTCCGCGCAACCGGACGGCGACGTCGTCGATCGTGTCGGCCGGCAGGTAGACCGTTGCAAACGATCCCAGCGCGCCGTGATGCACGACGTAAGGGTCGGTGATCGGCAGGATCACGCGGGCGCGCTCGCGTCCGAGCCAGGCATCGAGCAGGTCCTGCAGGAAGATCACGTTCGGGCTCGCGTCCAGCCGCGTCTTGGCGTTCATGCCGTGATCGGCCGTCAGGGCAATCACGGCGCCGAGTTCGTCCAGCCGCCGCAAGTAGCCGTCCATCATTGCGTAGAAGCGGTTGGCATCCGGATCGCCCGGCGCGTGCTTGTGCTGGACGTAGTCGGTCGTCGACAGGTACATCAGATCCGGCTTGCGCGTTTCGAGCAGGCGCACGGCGGCGGCGAACACGAACTCCGAAAGCTCGGCGCTGTACACATCCGGCACCGCCATACCGACCAGCGTGGGCACGCTGTCGATGCCGTTTTCGGCCTGCGTCGCCTGGTCGGCCTTCTCGGAAGAAAAGCAGATGCCGGTCATGTTGTGCCCGAGCAGCCTGCGCAGCTTGTCCTTCGCCGTGACCACCGCCACCGAAGCGCCGGCGTCCGCCAGGCGCGCGAGGATCGTCGGCGCCCGCAGCCACTTCGGGTCGTTCATCATGATCTCGGTGCCGCTCGCCGCGTCGAACAGGTAGTTGCCGCAGATACCGTGCACCGAAGGCGGCGCGCCGGTCACGATCGACAGGTTGTTCGGGTTCGTGAAGCTGGGCACGACGCAATCGCCGATCAGTGCCGTGCCTGATGCCAGCACGTGCTTGATGAACGGCATGTGGCCCGCAGCCACCGCCTGCGCGATGTAGTCGGGTTCGCAACCGTCGACGCAGACGACGACGGTGGGCTGCTTCGGCGCCGCATAGCGCCGGCCGTTCACTTCGATCATCGGACTTATCCCTTGCGGCCCGCTCGTGCGCGGGCGGGTTCGGCAGCGGCGCCACCATCGAGCGCGCGCTGCTTGCTTTCCATCACGTGGTCGTACATCGCCTGACCCGCCAGCTCCGCGTTGCCCGATGCGATCGCCTTGAGGATCGCGCGATGCTCGGCTGCCGAATGCGGCAGGACTCCGCGGTCGAGCAGGTTGCGTCGCCGGAACAGCGAGAGCTCCTTGACGAGCTTGCTGTAGATGGCAGCCATCTTGCGGTTGCCCGCGAATTCGACCAGCTGGTCGTGAAATTGGAGGTTGAGCATGTGGTACGCGTCGCGGTCGTCGGCACGCACCGCCTGCTCCATGCGCTCGACCAGCGAACGCAGCACTTTCATCTGGGCCGGCGTGACCGACTCAGCCAGCCTGCGCCCGACCAGTTCATCCATCACGGCGCGCAGGTCGTAGATCTCCGCCGCCTCGTCGTGCGGAACGTCGCGCACGAACACACCACGGTTTTTCTGCTGCCGGACCAGGCCGGCTTCTTCGAGCCTGCGGAAGGCCTCGCGGATCGGGCCGCGCGATACACCGAGGCGCTCGGACAGCCAGGCCTCGGTCAGCTTGGCACCGGGCGCGATATTCCCTTCGAGGATCATCCGCTCGATTTCCTGCTGGGCTGCGCTGGCGAGCGAATTGGCGCGCAGCAGGGCAATCGTCGGATGGGGTACGACGTTGGATTCGGGCATGGCTGCGATGTTATCGCAAACTGTAAACAATCTGCAAAAAACAATTGACACCCATTTTTTGCGCTGCTTAGACTGCCCGCTCCCGCCGCTGTGGGAAGGAGTCGGGCGTCACCGAACCGTCAAGCCCGCGCCTTAGTGTTGCAGGTTGTTCGTTTCCGTCCTGTGACGAACTGCCGGAAGATCCGCACGGGGCTCTAAGGAGGAGTCGATGAAATCGCTATCCCACGCCGGCAAGGCGGCCCTGGCGGCCGTACTGGCGGCAGTGTCGTTCGGCGCGTACGCGCAGAAGACCCAGTTGACCGTCTACACGGCGCTCGAGACCGACCAGCTGAAGGCCTACCAGGCCGGCTTCGAGAAGGCCAATCCCGACATCGAGATCATCTGGGTGCGCGACTCGCACCGGCATCATCACCGCCAAGCTGCTGGCCGAGAAGGCCAATCCGAAGGCCGACGTGATCATGGGCGTGGCCGCGACCAGCATGGCGATCTTCGACAAGGAGGGCATGCTGCAGCCCTACGCGCCGCCGGGCCTGGCCGCGCATCGTCGCCGCAGTATCGCGACCCGAAGAACCCGCCGGCCTGGGTCGGCATGGACGTGTGGGGCGCGACGATCTGCTTCAACACGGCCGAGGCGGCCAAGCAGCAACATCCCGAAGCCCGAGACCTGGAAGGACCTGACCAAGCCCGTCTACAAGGGCCAGATCGTGATGCCGCACCCGGCGTCGTCGGGCACCGGCTTCTTCGACGTCAGCGCCTGGCTGCAGCTGTGGGGCGAGAAGGACGGCTGGGCCTACATGGACGGGCTGCACGAGAACATCGCGCAGTACATGCACTCCGGGCTCGCGGCCGTGCGCCGCCGCGGCGGCCGGCGAATACGTGGTCGGCATCTCGTTCGAGTACCGCGCCAACCGCGAGAAGGCCCGCGGCGCGCCGATCGACCTGGTGTTCCCGAAGGAAGGCCTGGGCTGGGACCTCGAGGCCATCGGCATCGTCAAGGGCACGAAGAACCTGGACGCGGCGAAGAAGCTGCTCGACTGGGTCGTCGTCCGACGACGCGATGGCGCTGTACGCGAACAACTTCGCGATCGTCGCGCGTGCCGGCGCTGTCGAAGCCGCTGCCGAACGTGCCGGCCGACTACGCGAGCCGCCTGGTCAAGAACGACTTCGCCTGGGCCGCCGACCAATCGCGACAAGATCCTCGCCGAGTGGAGCAAGCGCTACGAGTCGAAGGCAGCGCCCAAGTAATGCGATTCGGGACGGCGTAGCCGCCCGAATCACTCGCCGGGTTCGAACGCTCGCGGCGTTCGACCCGGCGTAATTTTTGGCGCAGCCGATGAGCACAGACCGGCCGCGGCCGAAGCGCTGCGCCTCGAGGGCATGCACAAGGCCTTCGGCGACTTCGTCGCGCTGACGTCGATCGACCTCGTCGTTCATCCGGGCGAACTCGTCTGCTTTCTCGGGCCGTCGGGCTGCGGCAAGACCACGCTGCTGCGGATCATCGCCGGACTGGAACGGCAGACGCGCGGCCGCGATCCTGCAGAACGGGCGCGACATCTCGACCGCTGCCGCCGGCCGCGCGCGACTACGGCATCGTGTTCCAGTCGTACGCGCTGTTTCCCAACCTGACGATCGCCAGAACGTCGCCTACGGCCTGGTGAACCGCCGCAAGGGGCGCGCCGAGATCGCGGCGCGCGTGGGCGAACTGCTGACGCTGGTCGGCCTGCCGGACGCGGGCGCGAAGTATCCGAGCCAGATGTCCGGCGGCCAGCAGCAGCGCGTCGCGCTGGCGCGGGCGCTGGCCACTTCGCCGAGCCTGCTGCTGCTCGACGAGCCGCTGTCGGCGCTCGACGCAAAGGTGCGCGAGCGCCTGCGCGGCGAGATCCGCCAGCTGCAGCGGCGGCTGCGCGTGACCACGATCATGGTCACGCACGACCAGGAGGAGGCGCTGTCGATGGCCGACCGCGTCGTCGTGATGAACCACGGCGAGATCGAGCAGATCGGCATCGCCGAGCGACGTCTACGAGCGGCCGGCAACGCCCTTCGTCGCCGACTTTCTCGGCAAGGCCAACGTGCTCCGGGGGACTGCGCTCGGCGCAGGGCGCTATCGGGTCGGCGAACTGAACTGGAGCTGCCGGCCGACGAGCATCCGGCCGGTCGCAGCGTGCGCATCTACGTCCGGCCCGAGGACCGGCATGTCGAGGGCGATCTCGCCGCGCTGCCGAACCGGCTGCGCGGGCGGATCGCCCGCATCGACTATCTGGGCACGTTCTGCCTGGCCGAAGTGCGCTGCGAGGCGCTCGGCCAGCCGATGCTGATTTCGTATTCGCTGAATCAGCTACACGACCTGGGCGTGCACGAGGGCGTCGAAGTCGACCTGGCGTTGCGGGTCGACCGCGTGCGAGTGTTCGCCGAGCAGCCGACCGCGGCATGAATCGATTCCGATGAGCGCGCTTGCAGTTCCTGCGGAGGCAAGTCGCGGGCCGTCCCGGCTTTCCCTGGCAGGCGAAGCGCTGGCGGCGCGCGGCGGCCTCGTGCTGCTGGCCGTCGCCTTGTTCGTATTCCTCACGGTGCCGCTGGCGATGATCCTGGTGCGCAGCGTCGAGGGACGCGGCGGCGAGTTCGTCGGTCTCGCGAACTTCATCACCTACGTCCAGACGCCGGCGCTGGCGCAGTCGACGCGCAACACGCTGGTGTTCGCCCTGCTGACGACAGCGGTCACGGTTCCGCTGGCGTTCGTGCTTCGCCTACGCGATCCAGCGCAGCTGCATTCCGTTCAAGGGCCTCTGGCGCAACATCGCGATGATTCCGATCCTCGCGCCGTCGCTGCTCGCTGCGATCTCGTTCATCTACCTGTTCGGCAACCAGGGCGCGCTCAAGTTCATGCTCGGCGTGGGTCGGGCCTCAAGTACGATCTACGGCATGCCCGGCATGGTGCTGGCGATGACGTTCGCATCGTTCCCGCATGCGGTGATGATCCTGATGGCGGCGCTCGCCGCTGTCCGACGCGCGGCTGTACGAGGCGGCCGACTCACTGGGCACCAGCGAGCGACGCAAGTTCTTCACGATCACGCTGCCGGGCGCCAAGTACGGCCTGATCTCCGCCTGCATGGTGGTGTTCACGATGGCGGTGTCCGAGTTCGGCGTTCCGAAGGTGATCGGCGGCAACACGAGCGTGCTGGCGGTCGACATCTACAAGCAGGTGATCGGCCAGCAGAACTTTGCGATGGGGGCGGTCGTCGGACTCGTGCTGCTGCTGCCGGCTGTCGTCGCCTTCGTCATCGACAACCTGATGCAGCGGCAACAGCAGGCGCTGCTGACGGCGCGCAGCGTGCCCTACCAGCCGCGCCGGCGCGGCGTGACGCGACGGCGCTGCTGCTGCTGTTTGTCATGCTGGTTTCGGCGCTGATGCTGGTGGTCGTCGGCATGGCGGCTTTCGGCTCGGTCGTGAAGTTCTGGCCGTACAACCTGTCGCTGACGCTCAACCACTACACCTACGGCTTCGAGGAGGCCGGCATCGAGCACGCCTACCGCAACAGCCTGGTGATGGCGCGCTGGTGCGCGTGCTCGGCGCCGCGATCACCTTCGCCGGCGCCTACTGGCTGGAGAAGACGCGCGGCGCGGATTTGCTGCGGCCGCTGATCCGCTTCCAGGCGATGCTGCCGATGGCGGTGCCGGGCATGGTGCTGGGCATCGGCTACATCCTGTTCTTCAACATGCCGTCCAATCCGCTGAACTTCCTGTACGGCACGATGGCGATCCTGGTGCTGTCGACCATCGTCCACTTCTATTCGTCGAGCCACCTGACGGCGGTCACCGCGCTGAAGCAGATCGACGGCGAGTTCGAGTCGGTGTCGGCCTCGCTCAAGGTGCCGTTCTACAAGACCTTCTGGCGCGTCACGGTGCCGGTGTGCCTGCCGTCGCTGCTGGACATCGGCGCGCTACTATTTCGTCAATGCGATGACGACGATTTCGGCGGTGGTGTTCCTGTACTCGCCGAAGACCACGCTGGCATCGATCTCCATCCTGCAGCTGGACGAGGCCGGCGCGATCGGTTCGGCCGCGGCGATGGCGACACTGATCGTGACGACCTCGGCTGCCGTCACCGCGGCTGCTGTTCGCGATCGAGTGGTGGCTGATCCGGCGCACGCAGGCATGGCGCAACACCGCGCAGAACTGAAGGAGAACACCGATGATCGTCGGCAACGATCCCATCCTGCTGACGCCCGGCCCGCTGACCACGTCGCTGGCCACCAAGCAGGCGATGCTGCGCGACTGGGGCTCGTGGGATGCGGCGTTCAATGCGATCACCGCAAGCCTGCGGCGCGACCTCGTCGACATCGTTCGCGGCGGCGACGAGTACACCTGCGTGCCGCTGCAGGGCAGCGGAACCTTTTCGGTCGAGGCGGCCATCGGCACGCTGGTGCCGCGCGACGGCAAGGTGCTGGTGCCGAACAACGGCGCCTACTGCGCCCGCATCGTCCGGATCTGCAAGTACCTGGGTCGCGCGGTGGTCGACCTTGCCGTGCCCGAGGACCAGCCGGCGACGGCGGCCGATGATCGACGCGGCGCTTGCCGCCGATCCGACGATCACGCACGTGGCCCAGGTCCACTGCGAGACCGGCGCCGGGATCCTGAACGATCTCGCCGGCATCGCGCAGGTCTGCGCGCGACGCGGCAAGGGCCTGATCGTCGATGCGATGAGCTCGTTCGCCGCGCTGCCGATCGATGTGCGCACGACGCCGTTCGACGCGCTGATCGCGGCCAGCGGCAAGTGCCTCGAGGGCGTGCCCGGCATGGGCTTCGTCATCGTGCGCAAGGCCGTGCTGGAGGCGCGCGCGGGCAACGCCCACTCGCTGGCGATGGACCTGCACGACCAGTACGTCTACATGGAGAAGACCACCCAGTGGCGCTACACGCCGCCGACCCACGTGGTGGCTGCGCTGCGCGCGGCGGTCGACCAGTTCGAGGCCGAAGGCGGGCAGCCGGCGCGCCTGGCGCGCTACACGCGCAACTGCGAAACGCTGATCGGCGGCATGGAAGAGCTCGGCTTTCGTCCGTTCCTGAAGCCCGAGGTGCAGGCGCCGATCATCGTCACCTTCCATGCGCCGGCGGACCCGGCCTACGACTTCAAGACGTTCTATGCGAAGACGCGCGACCGCGGCTACATCCTGTATCCCGGGCAAGCTGACGCAGGTCGAGACCTTCCGCGTCGGCTGCATCGGCGCGATCGATGCCAACGAGATGCGCAACGTCGTCGGCGCGGTGGCCGAGACCCTGAAGGATCTCCAGATAAGGCAGGTGGCTCCTGCGGCGCCGCGCAGGGTCGCCTGAGATGTCTTGCAGCCATCCGAGGGCCCGGCGCGAATGGGCCTAGGCCTGCGGCGCTTGAGCCGCGCTCAGGTGATCGTCTTGATCACGCTGGTCTGCGTCGTCCTCGTCTTTGGCGGACTCGAGATCGGCGTTCGCGTCTGGCAGTCCAGCACGTTCGGCGCCAACAGTTCGCGATCGATCGCTCTGCGAGATCGATTCACGGCCTGGCGAAACAACCCCAGCTATGGCCACGTGGATCGCCACATCAATGCCCAGGGATTTCGGCGCGATGGAAATATCACGTCTGGAAAAGCCCCCCGGCACCGTCCGCGTCTTTCTGACGGGCGGGTCCGTCGCATACGGATGGACCACCAACTGGCCGCACATCGAGAAGCGCGTCGATCGACTTTACGGCAATCAAACGATCAGCCATTACATGGAGGAGATGCTGAACGCATCGTTTCCCGCAAAGCGTTGGGAGGTCATCAACGCCGCGGTGGTCGGTTACCAGCTGAATCTGGAGCTGGCGCAGACGCAGTCCGTCCTGCTGAAGTACAAGCCTGACTTTGTCATCTATCTCGACGGTCACAACGACTTCATTTCGCTGCTCCGCAACGTCGGCAGCAGATATGACCCGTACGATTCCACTCCAACCGCGCGCGAATTCGAACTGCTCGCCAATCCGGGCTCAGTCCGTTCGCTGACTTTCTTCGCTGCCGCGTGGATTCGCGAAAACAGTGCGTTCTTTCGAGTCATGATGGACGCGTTGCAACCCGCGGAGGGGCCTCCATCGGACGGTTCCGCCGCCGTTGCCGCGATGCCGCGCAAACTCAGTGTGACCGACCTCAATCCCTCGGAACAGGCGGCTTTCAAGTGGGCTCAGGAGCACCTGGGCTTCTATCCGCGGCTGGCACGACAGATCAGCCGCATTTCGAGCGTCGACGGCGTGAAGTCGGTCTTCGTGCTCCAGCCTGAACTGGCATTGACGGCCAAGCCGCTCACGGACACGGAGCAGCGGCTTCTCGACTTCCAGCGCATCAATCCCGCCTGGTACCTCTACGCATTCCAGGAGCTCTACCCGGAAATCGGTGCCAGGATGACGGCGGCCGCGGCAGCGGACGGTTTTGTGTTCGTCAGTCTGCTCGATGTTTTCAACGGTACATCGGCACAGGCCTTCACAGACGATGTCCATCTGACGCCAGAGGGCAATCGCATCGTTGCAAGACGGCTGGCTCAAGTGCTGGGAGCTCTGGCGAACTAGCTCGTCCGGCCCGCCTGCGATCGCTGCCCAGGTTCCGGGGTAGTTGGGCGTCGAAGACTCTTACAACAGCGCCTTTCCAGTCGGGCGATCGGCCGTCGGAAAGTGACCGCGGACGTCAGCAAGTGTCTGATTATTTGCCGTTTGCGTGTCGCGAGCCAGCGACCTGGTACGGAACCTGCAGCCGCATTGGCCGACCATCAGTAGCGATGGCTATGCCGGAGGGAAAAAAATGAGAGTCCGTGGTCCAGCAAGTTCCTTTCTGATCTCTGTGGTCGCTCTGGCGTCGATTGGGTTCGCGCCAACGGCCCAAGCCAACCCTTATGTGGTCGGCGACGTCTTCGCGTCGGTGAACAACGGCAATGTGAGGGAATTCAAGCCTGATGGCACATTCCAGCAGACCATGACCTCCGGGAGCAGCTTCACGACAGGCTCTGCGTTCGACGCGGCGGGAAACCTCTACGTGACGATCTTCGGCAACAACACCGTCGCGAAGTACGACAACAACGGTGTTTTCGTGAGTAATTTCGGCGGAGGCTATACGACCCCGGAAGATATCCTGATCGACGGGGCGGCAAACGTCTTCGTCAGCAGTCTGAATGGCGCCGGTCTCCGCAAATTCGATGGGGCGGGTAATTTTCTTACGGCGTACGCGCTGGGCCACCGCATCGACTGGTTCGACCTGAGCGCCGACGAAAGCACGATGTACTACACCGATGAAGGCGGCACGATCCACCGCTGGGATCTCACCACCAATACGGCGTTGACCGACCTTTGCGGAGGCTTGCGGAAACTTTGCGCTTGCGTCTCCTGGGCGATGGAACGCTTCTGGCGGCCGCCATAACGCATGAGGTCAACAGAGTCGACATAGCGACCGGAGCTGATCGCGCAGACTTATGACGTCGCCGGCGTCGACGCGTTCTTCGCCCTGAACCTGGATCCGAATGGCACCAGTTTCTGGACGGGCTCCTTCGCGAATGACAACCTTTACCGGTTCAACATCGCCACGGGTGCCGTCGTGACAAGCTTCAACACCGGCGGCACCGGCAACAACCTGTACGGCGTTTCCGTGCTCGGCGAAGTGTGCCAGGCGGGCTGTGGTGGTGGTGGTACGACTCCCGAGCCAGCCAGCATATTGCTGTTGGGCTTCGGCCTGCTCGGCTTGGCGTTTGGCCGCAGGCGCCTTACGAAATAGCGTCCGAAACGACGCTCGCGGGATCGGGGCCCGCGACGGCATCCTTCCGGGTGCAGTCGCGGGCCTTTTCAATTTGTGCCGTCCACGACGCGTTGGAGGACGGCTCAGTCGAGCCCGGATTGCGGCACGTGGTTCTGCTTCAGTGCGGGGTTCTGGTCTTCCTTCCTGAGCCAGCAGTTGCCGACCGCCAGCCGTTCGATCTCGGTACCCATGAAGCAGCGGAAGGCGTCTTCAGGCGAACCGACGATCGGCTCGCCGCGAACGTTGAAGCTCGTGTTCACAATGACCGGGCACCCGGTTCGGCGACTCAAAGGCCTTGATCAGTGCGTGATAGCGGGGGTTGGTGTCCCGATGCACGGTCTGGATGCGAGCCGAGTAATCGACATGCGTGACTGCCGGAATGTCGGAACGGGGAATGTTGAGTTTGTCGATGCCGAACAGCGATTCCTGCTCGGCCGTCATCGGTTTCCGGCGCGATTCGGCGACGGCGGCCACCAGCATCATGTAGGGACTGTCACGGTCCAGTTCGAAGTAGTCGGTCAGGCGCTCGCGCAGCACGGACGGTGCAAACGGCCGGAACGACTCCCGGCGCTTGACCTTCAGGTTCAGTCTTGACTGCATCGTCGGCGAACGCGCATCGCCGAGAATCGATCGCCCGCCGAGCGCCCGCGGCCCGAATTCCATCCTGCCCTGAAACCAGCCAAGCGCCTTTTCCTCGGCCAGTGCCTGCGCTGAGGCGTCGATGATCTGTTCGTCTGAAAGGACCTCGAATTTCGCCCCTGCAACGGTGAGGCGCCTTTCGATGTCCGACTGCTCGAATGAAGGCCCCAGATAGGCGCCCTTCATGCGATCTCGCTGTCCTGCCAGCGGGGCGCGTGGCTCGCCCTTGTGCAGGTGAGCCGGCCACGAATGCCGCGCCGAGCGCGCCGCCCGCGTCTCCGGCGGCCGGCTGGATCCAGAGATCCGAAAACGCACCGTCGCGCAGGAGCTTTCCATTGGCCACGCAATTGAGTGCCACGCCGCCGGCTAAGCACAGTTTGCGGCTGCCGGCGTCCGCGGCCACCGATCGGGCCAGGCGCAGGACGGCTTCTTCCGTCACCGCCTGGATCGATGCGGCAAGGTTCATGTCCCGCTGTGTCAGCCGTTGCTCGGGTTTGCGCGCCGGACCTCCGAACAGCGTGTCGAAACGCGCGTTGGTCATCGTGAGACCGGTGCAGTAGTCGAAATACTCCAGGTTCAGCCGGAAGGTGCCGTCCGCTTTCAGATCGAGCAGATGGTCGTAGATCAGCTTCGTGTAGACGGGGTCGCCGTACGGCGCCAGGCCCATCACCTTGTACTCACCGGAATTGACCTTGAACCCCGTGTAATAGGTGAAGGCCGAATACAGCAGTCCCAGCGAATGCGGAAAGTGAATCTCCTTGTGCACTTCGAGCTTGTTGCCGCTTCCGTGGGCGAGCGACGTTGTCGCCCACTCGCCGACACCATCCATCGTCAATACAACCGCCTCGTCGAACGGCGACGGGAAAAATGCGCTCGCCGCATGAGACAGGTGATGCTCCGAGAACACCAGGCGCGACCCGACCGATTTGCGGTCTGTACCGAGGCGAGCAAGTTCACGCGCAAGGAGATCCTGCAGGAACAGCTTCTCGCGCAGCCAGATGGGAATCGCCATCGAAAAGCTCTTGAAGCCACGCGGCGCAAAGGCGAGGTACGTCTCCAGCAGCCGCTCGAATTTCAACAAGGGCTTGTCGTAAAAGGCGAAGAGGTCGACTCCTCCCACCCCGACCCCACCTTCCTTCAGGCAGTACTCCACGGCGTGGCGGGGGAAACCGGGATCGTGCTTCCTGCGGGTGAAGCGCTCCTCCTGGGCGGCGGCGATGATCTCGCCGTCGCACACCAGCGCGGCCGCGCTGTCGTGATAGAAGGCGGAGATCCCGAGAACGCGCACCGGCTAGAACAGCGTGTAGATGAAAGGAGCGACAGCCGAGCCCTTCGCGAGAATCAGCAGGCCGCCGAGCAGGGACATCACGACGACAATCGGTATGAGCCAGTATTTCTTGCGCGCCCGCATGAAGCGCCAGAGTTGGCTGGGGAGTCCCATGGACAGGTTTCGGGTGGAAGGAGAGGTCCAGAAGTCAGAATTGGTCTTTGAAGCTTTCGGGCGGCGGACCCGGCGGCGTGCGTTCAATCCAGTAACTGCTCGAGACCTTGTCAAACTTGAGGCGCAACGGGTCCTTCCCGAATGCCCGCATAGCGAGCCCAATCGGAGTGATCACGAGAAAGAACATGATGCCGAGCACAACCGGGCTCACGATCCTGTGCAAGCGAAGGCCGAACCATGACCAGGCGCGATTCAACGGCGCCAGGACCGAAGGCAGTAAGAGCGCGCACAGCAGAAAGAGGGTGGAGGCGACGAGTGACCAAAGTCGCACGCTGCTCCCGGAAAGCAAGGGCAGGAGGCCGATCACCGCGAAAACGATCGCAAATGTGATTCCAAAGGATCGATTCGAACCCCCTTCGTTCACTTCCACCCTGTCGTAACTTTCGTGACCCATGCAGCTGCCTATGACCTCGTTGCGGGTCTACGCAGGTTATCGTCCGGCGGACAGCGTTGGCAACTCTTTTGAGGTTATTGTCGTTCTCAATCGCAGACGCTTACGATCCGCCACCGCCAGATATGCGATGTACACGCCGGAGCACTCGTGTCCTTGCACGGGCTTCAAGCCGCCTTGAGCGTGATGACACCGACGACCACCGCTGCCACCCCGGCCCAGCGCCTCGGCGTCAGGTGCTCCTTGAGCAGTCGCGCGCCGATCAGGGTGGCGAACAGCACCGAGGTCTCGCGCAACGAGGCGACCAGCGCGACCGGCGCCTTGGTCATCGCCCATACCGAAATGGCGTAGGCCGCTGCCGACAGGCCGCCACCGATCGCGCCTCGCCGGCGCCGCTCGACCAGCGCGGTAACGAAGTCCTGGCGGCGCGTGGCAAACATGTAAAGCGAGAAAGGAATCGCATCGAGCACGAACAGCCAGACGATGTATGACCAGGCGTTGCCGGCCAGGCGCGCGCCACTGCCGTCGATGATCGTGTAAACGGCGATGACGACCGCATTGGCCAGCGCAAAGCCGACTGCGCGACCGTGCCCGTGCAGTGCGGGCCCGAGCCGTGCCGGGCGCAGTGCCAGCGCGATGACTCCAGAGGAAATCAGCAGCATGCCGCCCCAGCCCGCTGCGCCCGGCCACTCGCGCATCCAGACGATGGCAAGTACGCCGGTTAGCAGCGGCGCCGCGCCTCGCATCAGCGGGTACACGAGCGACAGATCGCCGGATCGGTACGCGCCGACCATGAAGAAGTAGTACGCGAGATGGGTCGAGATCGAAGCGGCGATGTAGGGCCAGCTCGCGGGGGCTGGCAGCGGAACGACGAACGCGAACGGAAGCGCCACCGCGCCGGCACCTACAACGATGGCGGCGGTGTCGAGCAGCACGTCGCTGCCGCCCTTGATCATTGCGTTCCATGAGGCGTGCAGCAGCGCCGCGAGCAGGACGGCCAGCGTGATTTCGATCGACACGGATGCGCGCAGTCAGTGGAGCGGACGCGGCCGTGCGCCCGGGCATCGCGCCACGTGCGCCGGAGGGATGTCGCTGGAACGGACCGGACCGGAGGCCGGCCTCACGGCGGCAGAACGGAGTCGGCCGGCGCATACGGCAGGCCGAGCGCCTTGGCGACCGCCCGGTAGGTGACCTTGCCGAGCGCGATGTTCAGGCCTTCCTTCAAGTGGGAGTTTTCGGACAAGGCGCGGCGCCATCCCTTGTTGGCCAGCTGCAGCCCGAAGGGCAGGGTGGCATTGTTCAGTGCATAGGTCGAGGTACGCGGCACTGCACCGGGCATGTTGGCGACCATGTAGTGCACGACGCCGTCGACCACGTAGGTCGGGTCGGCATGTGTCGTCGGCCGCGAGGTCTCGCAGCTGCCGCCCTGGTCGATCGCGACATCGACGATGACCGAGCCGCGCTTCATCTGCGGCAGCATCGCGCGTGTCACCAGCTTCGGCGCGGCGTCGCCCGGGATCAGGACGCCGGAGATCACCAGGTCGGCGCGCAGCACCTCGCGCTCGACGTTGTCGCGGTTGGAAAACACGGTGATCGCGCGTCCGTTGAACATCGCGTCGATTCGGCGCAGCGCGTCGATCGACTTGTCGATCACGATCACCTGCGCACCGGTGCCGACGGCCATCTGCGCGGCGTTCGTGCCGACCACGCCGGCACCGAGTATCACGATCCGACCAGGCGCGACGCCTGCGACACCGCCCAGCAGCATCCCCATCCCGCCCGACGATTTCTCCAGGCAGCGCGCGCCGGCCTGCACCGCGAGGCGACCGGCCACCTCCGACATCGGCGCCAGCAGTGGCAGGCCCCCGTTGGGCGCCGTGACGGTTTCGTACGCGATGCAGATCGCACCGCTCTTGACCAGATCCGAAGCCTGCTCTGGATCGGGCGCCAGGTGCAGATAGGTGAACAGGATCTGCTCCTCGCGCAACATGGCGCGCTCGATCGCCTGCGGTTCCTTCACCTTGACGATCATGTCAGCGCGGCGGAAGACGTCTTCCGCACTCGATGCAATCTCGGCACCGGCCCGGACGTACTCCTCGTCGGCGGCGCCGATGCCGGCGCCTGCGTCGGTCTGGACCAGCACCTGATGGCCGTGGGCGACCATCTCGCGCACCGACGATGGCGTCAATCCGACGCGATACTCGTGGACCTTGATTTCCCTGGGGACGCCGACGCGCATGTCGCCTCGCTAGCTTTTCGTTCTGGTTGAGGACGGATCGTACGGCGATTTGATCGAAGCGGTGGCGGAGTACCGCTCGCCGGCCAGGTCGATCTCGAAGCGGCCGGTATCGATCCATTCGCCGTTGGCCGCGCCGGTCGGATTGCTGATCAGCGCCAGAGCGACGGGCTTGCCGATCGTGTGGCCGAAGGCCGCCGAAGTCACAAACCCCACCGGCGCGTTGTTGCGCAGGACCAGTTCGCCGCCCCAGAGGTTGGTGTGCGGCGCGTCGACGACCAACGATACGATTCGCCGCGCCGCCGTGGCCGCGCCGCCGCCGGCCCTGAGCCGCTGCAGCGCCGGCTTGCCGCGAAAATCCGCGGCCTTGTCGAACCGCACCGCGAACGCCAGGCCCGCTTCATACGGATTGATGTCGGGCGTCAGCTCGCGCCCCCAGGCCCGGTAGCCCTTTTCGAGCCGCAGCGATTCGATCGCGTAGTAGCCGGCATTCACAACGCCGAGATCGGCGCCCGCGCGCATGATGACTTCATAAACGCCGACCGCGAACTCGACCGGCACGTAGAGCTCCCAGCCGAGTTCGCCGACGTAGGTCAATCGCGTCGCGCGCACTGTCGCATAGCCGACGTCGATCTCGCGCGACGCGCCGAACGGAAACGCGGCGTTGGAAAAGTCGGCGGTCGACACGCGCTGCAGGAGCTCGCGCGAGCGCGGTCCCATCACCGCCAGCATCGCGAACATCGCCGTCACATCGGTGACCTGGCAGCGCACGTTGTCCGCCGACGGCGACGATCGCGCGCTCGATGACGTCGCGGTCGCGCACTGCCTGCGCGCTGCCGGTCACGATCATGAACTCGTCGGGGCCGATGCCGGTCACCGTGCAGTCGCTCTCGTAGCCGCCGCGTTCGTTCAGGATCGCCGTATACGACGTGCATCCGACTTCCGGCACCTGGTTGGCGATCAGGCGGTCGAGCACGGAAGCCGCGTCCGGCCCTTTCACCAGCAGCTTGGCGAAGGAACTCATGTCGAATACCGCGACACGCTCGCGGCATGCGCGATGCTCGGCGGCGACCCAGCCATGCCAGTTCTGATGTCCCCACCCGTATTCGATCGTCGCCTCTTGAGGCGAAGGAGCGAAGAAGTTGGCGCGCTCCCAGCCCATCTTCGAACCGAAGCAGGCGCCCGCATCGCGCAGATGCGCATAGAGCGGAGACCGCCGGAAAGGGCGAGCCGATTCGAGTTCGCGATTGGGCCAAGGCATCTTGTAATGCATGCCCAGCACTTCCTTGATGCGGTCGGGCAGCCATTGTTCGTTGCCGTTGAATCTAGCGAAGCGGCGGATATCGACCGGCCACAGATCGAGCGCCGGCTCTCCTGCGAGGATCCACTCGGCGAGCGCCTTGCCGGCGCCGCCGGCCGATGCGATGCCCGTCGAATTGAAACCGCAGCCGACATACAGATTGGCCAGACCTGGCGCCGGGCCGACGATGAAATTGTTGTCGGCGGTGAACGACTCCGGCCCGTTGATGAACTGCTTGACGCGCGCGGTCTGCAACGAGGGCACGCGCATCATCGCGTTGTCGAGCAGGATCTGGAAGGCGTCCCAGTTGTCGGGCAGCAGCTGGAATTCGAAATTTTCCGGAATGCCGCCGCGATGGCGCGCGCTCTGCAGCCACGGAGTCGCGTCGGGCTCGAACCCGCCCATCAGCAGTCCGCCGACCTCCTCCTTGAAGTAGATATAGCCGTCCGGATCGCGCAGCACCGGCAGGTCGCGGTGTACTCCGTCGATGCGATCGGTGACGATGTAGAAGTGCTCGCACGAAAAAAGCGGCACGGTGATGTCGGCGAGCGCCCGCCCCAGTTCGCGCGACCACTGGCCTGCGCACAGCACGACGATGTCGACCTCGATGCGGCCGCTGTCGCCGCCCTTGTCGCGCCAGGTCAGCTGGTCGATGCGGCGATTCGGTCCCTGCCGCGCGGCGCCGGTGACCTGCACACCCTCGCAGATCCGCACGCCGCGGTTGCGCGCGCCTTTCGCCAGCGCCAGCGTGAGGTCGGCGGGGTTGGCCTTGCCATCGCCGGGCAACCAGACCGCCCCGTGCAGATCATCGACGGTCATGATCGGATAGAGCTCCCCCGCCTCGCGCGGGGAGATGACGTCGCACGCGACGCCATACGCCTGCGCGACCGCGGCGGTGCGTTTCAGCTGCACCATGCGATCGGCGGTGCGCGCGACCGCCAGTGAGCCGCATTGCTTCCAGCCGGTTGCGAGGCCTGTTTCGGCCTCCAGTCGCGCATAGAGGTCGGTCGAGTAGCGGATCAGCCGCGTCATGCTCTCGTGGTTGCGCAACTGGCCGACGAGACCCGCCGCGTGCCATGTCGTGCCCGATGTCAGCCGGCCCTGCTCGAGCAGCACGACATCGCTTTCGCCGAACGAACTCAGGTGATACGCGACCGAGCACCCCATGATGCCGCCGCCGATCACGACAATCCGCGCCGCCTGCGGCGGCCGCGCCTGCGTCGTTAGTGCCTCTTCCACTTGTCTCCCGGCCCACGTTTGTCGTTGTAACGGGGAGGGCGCCCGGCCGCCCGAAGCCCGCCCCTCAAATCAGTTTTGAGCGGACGCAAAGCGGCCGTGCCGTGAAGGATGCACGTGCGACGCGCAGCGTCGCGTACATCCTTCACGCTTGCTTCAGATGCCACGCCTTGGTCCGGGTGAACGTCTCGATGCCGAGAGTTGACAACGTGAGCCCGATGCCGGAATGGCCGACGCCGCTCCACGGCAGCCGCGGACTGACGCGGTCACAGCAGTTCCAGTACACCGACCCGGAGCGCACCTGAGCGAGGATGACGCGAGCTCGTGCCTCATCCCTCGTATAGACGCCTGCCGTCAGACCATAGACGGTGTCGTTCATCAGGCGCACCGCTTCGGCATCGTCGGCCACCTTCTGAATCCCGATGATCGGACCGAAGCTTTCCTCGCGCATCAGCTCCATCGAGTGATCGACGTCCACCACCACCGTCGGCGCGAACCAGTTGCCGGGACCGGCCAGCCGCTTTCCGCCCAGCAATACGCTCGCACCCTTGGCAACGGCATCGGCAACCTGCCGCTCGAGCACGTCGAGCTGCGCCGCCCGGGTCAGCGGCCCGATGTACGCCGCCTCGTCGGTGGGATCACTGATCGTGAAGCCGCGCACTTCCTCGACGAACGCCGCGACGAACGCGTCGTGGATGTCCTGGTGCACGTAGATGCGCTCGACCGAACAGCAGCTCTGGCCGGTGTTGTACATCGCGCCGTCGGCGAGCGATGCCGCGGCGGCGATCACGTCGACGTCCTCGCAGACGTAGGTGGGATCCTTGCCGCCAAGCTCGAGCTGCATCTTGATCATGCGCGGCCCGACGGCGTTCGCGATCC
The DNA here is from genome assembly GCA_963703945.1 of uncultured beta proteobacterium. GTDB lineage: Bacteria > Pseudomonadota > Gammaproteobacteria > Burkholderiales > Burkholderiaceae_F > JALORV01. Next base: position 312,524 of record CAVPGM010000005.1, read on the forward strand.
TTGCGCCGGTGGCGTAGGAGCCGGTGAAGAAGACACCGTCGACGGGCTGCTCGACCAGTGCGCCGCCGACGGCGCCGCCGCCGACCAGCACCTGAAAGACATCCTGCGGGACGCCGGACAGGTGCAGCAGCTTGCCGATCTCCAGCCCGGTCAGCGTCGCGTACTCGGACGGCTTGTACAGCACCGCGTTGCCGGCGATCAGCGCAGGCACGAACACATTGGCGCCGACGAAATACGGATAGTTCCAAGCCGAAATGTTGGCGACGACCCCGAGCGGTTCAAACGTGACCTGCTCTCGCATGCCGCTTTCGTCGTGCACCTGGCGCGGCGCGAGCGTCTTTTCGGATTCGGCCAGGAAGAAGTCGATGCGGCCGAGCAGCCCGCCGAGTTCGTTGCGCGACTGCCGGATCGGCTTGCCGACCTCGGACGTCAGGATCGCTGCCAGCCGTTCGGTTTCGCGCACCAGTTCGCCGCGGAAACGCCGGATCGCCTCCAGCCGAACGGCAAGCGGGTTCGCCGCCCAGGCCGGCTGCGCTGCGCGTGCGCTGCGAAAGGCCGATGCAACCGCTTCCGCCGACTCGTCAGGAAGCTCCGCGATCACGCGGCCGTTGGCAGGGTTGATGACCGTCAGCATGCAATCGCCGCTACATGCTGCGTGACCGCGGACAGGAAGTCGGCGAGCAGCGGGTCGCCGGACAAGAGTGCCGGATCGGTCCAGTCGTGAAACTCTGGATGCCACTGCACGCCGGCCACGTACGATGGTCCGGTCCAGCGGAATGCCTCGATGATGCGGTCGTCAACCGACACCGCTTCGGTGACGAAATCCGGCGCGAGCCTGCGGATGCCCTGGTGGTGCACGCTGTTCACCACGGCGTGTGGAATGCCGGCGTACATCGCGGCGAGTCGGGTACCGGGTACGAACTCGATCGCGTGCAGATTGCGATCGTAGAGTGCGGCATCGCGGTGAAGGCTCGCATCGGGCAGCTGCGTCGAGATGTCCTGGTAAAGCGTTCCGCCGAACGCCACGTTGAGCACCTGCATTCCCCGGCAGATGCCGAGCACCGGTTTGCCGGCATCGATGAAGGCGCGCAGCAGTGCGATCTCGTACTCGTCGCGCACGCGATCGCCGCTCCATTCCGGTCGCAGCGGCTGCTCGCCGTAACTGCCCGGCCACATATCCGATCCGCCCTCGAGCACCAGGCCGTCAAGCAACCCGGCGTAGTCACGCAGCGTGACGTCGCCGCGCCGCGTCGGTCCCTCGGGCGAAGGGATGACGAGCGCCAGTGCATTGGACGACTGCACCCAGTGCACGATGGACTGCTCCACGTACTGCAATGTCTTGCCGGTAAAGACTGGCCGCTTGGGGTCGGCGTGGAAGAAGCACGCCGAGATACCTATCGTCGGGCGCTTCAAAGAACCTATCCCAGAGTCCCCGATGGTCGCGGCGGGGTCGCATGGGGTGCAGGGCTAGACGCGGCGAGGGGACCATTGCGTGTGCAAGGACCCGAGGCGCAACAACGCCATGCGCCCTGATTTTGCAAATGCACGACCCCGCCCCACAGGGTTGCCAAGCTGAGCACGCGCTGCGCGCGTGCGCATCTTGCGATGGTTCCGACGACGCAGCGGCTTTGCCGCTGCGGTGGCGGGCGTCTGCGGTGTTGGCCGGCTCGGCCGTAGGCTCGGCTACTGTCCTGCGCCGGCCGCCTTGCATCCACCCGCTTCTTTGCACAACGCGTTCCATCGGGGACTCCGGGATAGGTTCAGTACGCCTGCTCGAAGAAGCGTTCGAAATCGGCGGAAGTGCACGGCCGCGGATTGGTCTGGTGGCAGACGTCTTTTACCGCGAGCTCCACCAGCTTGCGGAACTGACCGCGCTGCACACCGGCAGCCGCCAGCGACGGCGGGATGCCGATATCGTGTTTCAGTCGTATCAGCCACGGCACGAATTCACCGGCGCCGCTCAGTCCGGCGGCGTGCGCCAGTTCGGCGAACTTCTCGGGTGCCGCCTCGGCATTGAAACGCATCACCGGTTCCAGCATCAGCGCATTGGCCAGCCCATGGTGCAGGTCGCACACGGCGCCCAGCGCGTGAGCGCAGGAATGCACCGCGCCCAGGTCCTTCTGGAATGCGATCGCTCCCATCATCGAGGCCATCATCATGTCGGCGCGCGCGGCAAGGTTCTGTCCTTCGTGCACGGCGCGCGGCAGTGCGCGGGCCGCGATGCGAACGCCTTCGAGCGCGATGCCGTCGCACAGCGGGTGATACGCGGGCGACAGGTAGCTTTCGATGTTGTGCGTCAGGGCGTCCATACCGGTGGCGGCGGTGACAGCCGGCGGCAGGCCCAGCGTCAGCTCCGGATCGGCGAACACCTCGCGTGCCAGCAGCTTGGGCGAGAAGATGACGCGCTTGACGTGCGATTCGTCTTCGCTGACGACACTCGAGCGTCCCACCTCCGAGCCCGTCCCGCTGGTGGTGGGCAGCGCGAAAAATGGCGGCAGTGTGTTCGTCAGTGGCCGCGCTGCCGGGTGGTCCCATGCGTATTCGATAACGTCGCCCTCGTGCACCGACATCGCGGCCACGACCTTGGCGATGTCCAGCGCCGCACCGCCGCCGAGGCCGATCACGCAGTCGGCCCGATGGTCGCTGAACGCGGCCACGCCCTGCCTGACCTGTGCCGCGGTCGGGTTGCCGTGCACTCCGGAATACACGCCGACTTCCAGTCCGTCCTTAAGCTGCTGCACGAAATCTGGAAGCAGCGGCAACGCTGCCAGACCGCGATCGGTGACGATCAGCGGCCGCCGCAGGCCCCGTTCACGCAGACTCGCGGCCACCAGGCCGCGCGCTCCAGGTCCGAAGTGGATCGTGGTCGGGAATGAGAAGCGAACGATCTCCATATCGGTCGATATCAGTCGCGGCTGACGCGCACCCAGCGCCACATCTTCTGCGGCAGGACCGCGTCGGGGGCCGCCAGCACGATGTCGACCGTCAAGGGATCGACCTTGCGCGCACCGGTGACGCCCCGCAGCTGGAACGTGCGCTGTGAGGTCCTGGCGAGCGCACGCTCGATCGAGAACACGACATCGTCGGCTGTCAATGGCGAGCCGTCGTGAAACCGGACGTCTGGCCTCAGCTTGAAGCGCCAGGTTTTTGCGTCGAGAGGGTGCCATGACAGTGCCAGCGACGGTTCGAGCCGGAAATCGCGGTCGCGGTTGACCAACCCCTCGTAGATCTGGGTCACGACGCGGCTCTGGTACAGCAGCGCCAACGCATGGGGATCGAGCGAGTTCGGGTCGAATGCACTCGCGTAGCGCAAGGTCTGGGCAGACACTGGCCCTACGGAAAGCAGCGCGGCCAGTGCGGTGGCGGCCACTCGTGGCCGAATGCACGAGGCAACCAGGGCGCAGACTGAAGTCATCGGATCGGCAGTTCGGGGACAACGCACACTATAGGTCAAGGCATCAGTCACGCGCCCAAGCATGCGGCGCAGCAATTGCTGTGTGCCGGATGCCCGCACCGGGAACACTTCGGCGTGCGGTCCGGTCTCACTTGCTGTGCCGGAGCCCGTACGCGGGCCGCGATCATGTAAGACTGCCTCTACTCGGCCGACCAACAGGCATTCCGTGGACTCTGCCCGGACACCTTGGAAAGTGAACGATGATGACTCGACGCACCTTGTTATCCCGCCTGGCACTCGGCGGGCTCGCCGCCTGGGCCGCACCGTCGCGTGCAGCGAGCCCGGCGCGCCGCCCTGATGCCCTGGAATTGTCCGATGCCGAGTGGCGCAAGCGCCTGACGCCCGAACAGTACCGGGTGCTGCGCCAGGAGGGCACCGAGACGGCCTTCACCAGCCCGTTGAACGCTGAGAAGCGACACGGCACCTACAAGTGCGTGGCTTGCGATCTGCCGCTGTTCGGCAGTTCGATGAAGTTCGACAGCGGCACCGGCTGGCCGAGCTTCTTCGAAACACTGCCGGGCGCGTTCGAGCTGAGGACTGATTACAAGTGGATCCTGCCGCGCACCGAGTACCACTGCGCTCGCTGCGGCGGACACCACGGCCACGTGTTCGACGACGGGCCGCGCCCGACCGGCAAGCGCTGGTGCAACAACGGCGTGTGCCTGAAGTTCGAGCAATCGGCATGATCGGCCGGCAGCGTTGGATTGTTGCGTCGGTGCTCGCTGCCGCCGCATTGGGGGCATTTCTCCTGGGCGTTGGCGCCCAGCCGAAAGCGGATGCGCCGCCTGCGGCGAGCGGCCGCACGGAGACTGCGATATTCGCCGGCGGCTGCTTCTGGTGCGTCGAATCCGACTTCGACAAGATCGATGGCGTGGTGTCGACCACATCGGGCTACGTCGGCGGCCGCACGCCGAACCCGACGTACCAGGCGGTGTCGGCGGGCGGCACCGGCTACGCCGAGGCAGTGAAGGTCGAGTTCGATCCGACGCGCGTCAGCTACGCGCAACTGCTCGAGAAGTTCTGGCCGACGATCGATCCGACCGTCAAGGACCAGCAGTTCTGTGACATCGGTTCCCAGTACCGCACGGGGATCTTCGTGCTCAACGACCGGCAGCTGAAAGAGGCGGAGGCGTCGAAGGCCGCGCTGCAGAAGACCAAGCCATTTCCGCAGCCCATCGTGACGGAGATCACCCTGGCGGGCACGTTCTACCCGGCGGAGGACTACCACCAGGATTACTACCTGAAGAATCCGATCCGCTACAAGTTCTACCGGACCAATTGCGGACGCGACGCGCGCCTGAAGGCGCTGTGGGGCGACAAGGCGGCGCGCTGATTTGCCGACTGATGGAGACGACGCGGTAGCGAGCGTCCGCTAATCAGGCCGCCAGGAAGTCGACGGCGGTCGAACGAGGTCGCCGAGCACGCGCCGCGAATCGAGCGTCCACCAGCGTTCGAGCACGGTGGCGTAGATGCGGCGAAAGTCGAGCGTGTAGCCGATGTTGCCGGTCTCATCGAGTCGATCGAGCGCCGGGTGCTCGCCGTAGAGCCCGCGACGCACGCGCGGCCCGAAGGCGAAATGCACGCTGGCGGCCCCGTGATCGGTGCCGCCACTGCCGTTTTCACGCGGACGACGGCCGAACTCGGAATAGGTCAGCACCAGCGTGTCGTTCCATACGCCAGCCTCGCGCAGCGCACTGCGCAGCGCGACCACACCCTCAGCCACCTGCCGCAGCAGGTTGGCATGCTGCGCGAGCTGGTTCTGGTGAGTGTCGAAACCGCTCAGCGCGATGCGCACCACTGGTACGCGTCCGCCGGCCCCGATCAGCGCGGCCTGCCGTATCGCCTGGCCGAACGGGCCGCGCGGAAATTCGGTCGTGAACGTGCGCGTCGTGGCGATTTGCGTGCCGGCGCGCGCAACGTCGTTTTCCACCCGCAACAGGTGCGCGAGCGCGCCGCGCGCCGGCATCGACTCCGGTGTTGCCAGTCGCGACTGCGTCGCAAAGCGCTGCACATCGGCGAGCGCCACGGCTCGCGCGCCGCCACACAATGGCCCGAGATCTGGAGCGCCCAGGATCACTCCATCGGCCGATGCCGACCGGAACGCCGCGGACTGTGCCGCGGCCCGTGTCAGCCAGCCGGACTGCAGGATCTCGTTGCTGGCTGAAGCCGTGTCCCAGATTTCGATCGAACGAAAGTGCGAGAAGTCCGGCTTTGGATAACCGACGCTCTGCAGAATCGCCATCTCGCCTTCGGCCCACAAGGGCAACCACGGTGAGAGCGACGCGTGCAGAGCGGTTCCCGGCGCAAGCGGAGCGACCGCGTCGCCGCGCAATGCGAGTCGCGGACGCAGCTGGTGGTAACGCGGATCGTCCAGCGGTACCAGCGTGTTCAGTCCATCGTTGCCACCGCGAAGCTCGATCAGCACCAGCAGGCGGGGGATCGACGATGACTCGGAGCCGCGCGCCCATGCGCCGAACGATCCGCAGCCTGTCACCGCAGCCAGCGTGGCGCCAGCCTGCAGGAGTGTGCGTCGCGCCGACATCATGTTGGGTCGCCAGTCACTTGAGTTGATACGCGGGGTCCAGCAGCAGGGCGCGCAGGGCGTCGAGGCCCAGTGTTCCGGCCGGCGGGATCGCAACGGGCGGGACCACCATCAGCCGGGAAGCCAGCTCGTCGAGCGCTTTGTCCGAGGCTGCTCGTTCGGGCTGCAGCCCACCGCTCGACTTCAGCACCGCGGCGGCATCGACATGCACCGCCAGCAGCTGCGCGGCTTCCAGTCGCGGCCGCTGCGGGTTGTCGGCCATCGGTGCGCCGGCGGTCATCATCAGCGCGCGCGCCTGGGCTGTCGCCGCGGCCTGCGGCTGCAGCGCGCGCTCGATGAACTGCTTGCGCACCAGCAGCGTCTGCGTGTTGATCCACGCTTCGCCACCCGGCCAGCCCCGCACGTTCGGCGGAGCAAACAGGTTCTGTCCCATCGCGGCCATCGCAACCGCCGTGCCGGTGGCGTTGCCGAGCTCGCCGTTGGTCTGCCGCACCAGGCCGATGACGAGATCGACGGGCGATTTGACCAGTGCATCGTCGCCATCGGACCTCACGAGCTCGGGCTGCAGCAGGATCTCGCGCATCGCCACCGCGATGTTGTAGCGGCTGTTGCGGAAGCGGATCGCGATGGCCCGGACCCGCGCGGGATCGGGATTCGCCGCGACGAACTCGCGCCAGAGCTTGCCGACGATGAACTCGGCCGCCGCAGGCTGGGCGAGCAGGATGTCGAGCACGCGATCGGCGTCGAGCGGCCCACTGACGCCCAGCACCGACTTGGTCCCGCCGTCGTGCGCCGCAGGGCGATAGTGAAAGGCCAGCGTATCCGGGTCGAGGCTCAATCCGGTGAACGCGCGCGCGGCCTCCTTGACGTCGCGCTCGCCATACTGGCCCTGGCCCAGCACGAACAGCTCCATCACTTCGCGTGCAAAGTTCTCGTTCGGGCTGCCGACCCGGTTGGTCGCCGAATCGAGATACACGATCATCGCCGGATCGCGCGCGATCGCATGCAGCATCGAGCCGAAATCGCCCAGCGCGTGCTGGCGCAGCAGCACGTTCTGGCGGTACATCAGTTGCGGCCAGCGCACCTTCGGCTGTGCCGACACGAAGTGGTTGTGCCAGAAAAGCGTCATTCGCTCGGTCAGCGGCGACGGCGTGGCGACCATTTCCCGGACCCACCACGCGCGCAGCTCCAGGCTCTGGAGCACGTTCTTCTGGCGCTCCCGCTTCTGTTCCTCTTCCGGCAGGGCGCGGAACTCGCGCGGGCCGATCACCGCCTCGTCGATCCATGACGGTGGCGGCGTCACCGCCGAAGTGCGGACCCCGGCGAGCAGGCTGTCGACCGCCTGCTGCTGGGTCAGTGTCGCCACCCTTGCAACCTCGGCAGGCGACGGTGCGAAGCCGGCGCGGGTCAGCAGCCGTTGTGCGCCGTCCGGGCCCAGTGGCGCCGGTGCGGCGGAGGCCGAAATCCACGCGCAACTGAGCAGCAGTAGGAACCAGCGTCTCATCGCATCCCTTTCGAATGCGCGACCTCGCGCATCCTCTTGCGACGATGTTAGGAGCGGCCACGGCTGCCGTCCCGCCCCGCGCGACGGAAATGCGCGTGCAACCGGTAAGGCGTGTAACAGTGTGTGTGCACGTCGTCGCGGTGCCGGGTGGCCGACAGCTCAGTGCGCGCTTCGTGCCTCAGCGCCGGGAGGCGACTGGTTCTCGGCAGCCTCCGCAGGCAGCGATTTCGTGCGGCGTGCGTACAAGGCAATACCGGGCGACGCGCTGAGACCGTGCCCGACGATGCTCAGCAGCACGGTCGCCATGACTGCGAGCCGTATCGTCGACTCGCCCGGCAGGTGCGTTTCGCCTTCCAGGTAGACCAGCCCGAGCACGATCGACGCCAGGCCGCGCGGTCCGAACCAGCCCATGAACAGCACGGTGGCGCGGTTCAGCCCGGTGCCGGCCAGCGCGACCGCGACCGGCACCATGCGCACGAGGGTGAGGCTCAGCACCGCATAGAGAAAGATGACCGGGGTGAACTGCGGCCAGGCGCGCGCCGCGTAGAGGCCGAACAGGAAGAACACGAAGAAGTTGAACAGCTGGCCCCAATCTTCGGCGAACTCCACGCTGTGGCGCGCCACCTGCGGAAAGCCGAACTGCACGGCCAGCCCCGCCACGTAGGCAGCGATGAACATGCTCGCACCTGACTCTTCCGAGACGACCATCGATAGCAGCGGCAATGTCACGACGCCGAGCTGGCCGAGCGCCGGCGACATCCATTGTCGTTTCAGGGCCATCCCGATTAGCGCACCGCCGCCACCGCCAAGCGCCAGGCCGATCACGGTTCCATAGCCGAGTTGCTCGACGAGATAGCGCACCAGCACCCGCGCGCCGCCACCGGACTCGGCCGCGGACGCCAGCGCGATGAACAGCATCAGAAAGGGCACCGACAATCCGTCGTTGAGCCCCGCTTCGACGTTGAGCGCCTGTCGTATGCGGGCCGGAACGCGGGGGCTCGCGACGATCACCTGCCCGAGGCCAGCGTCGGTCGGCGCCAGGATCGCCGCCAGAATGCCGGCCTCCCACCACGTCAGGCCCGCGAAGCACACCATCGCGGCCACTGCGCCGAGCAGGATCGTGAGCAGCATGCCGGTGCTGAGCAGGCGCGCCTGCAGGTTAGGGCTGCCCTTCAGATCGCGCAGCCTGATGCGGGCCGCGTCGGTGAACAGCAGCATCACCAGCCCGGTCTCGGCCACCACCAGAAAGCCCTTGCGATCGAGCAGCAGCTCGGTTGCGGCGCGCGGGGCCAGCAACATCAGCGCGCCGGCCGCAGTGAAGAGGATCGGCGCCGTGAGGACCGTGGCTTCCAGCCTGCGGGAAACGAGGCTGTACGCCAGCACGAGCACGATGAAGGCGGTGACGATCAGCATGCGCGGGTTCCTTTTAGCCCTTGACGGCCACGATAATCGAGTACGCCTTGAACACGGCGGTCGCCGGCTGACCGATCTTCAGCGACAGCGCCTCGACCGCATCGTTGGTCACCGTCGCGCTGATCGCGGCGCCACCCGGCAGCGTCAGCACGACCAGCGTCGACACTGCGCCCTTGGCCATGCGCGAAATGGTCCCTTCGAGCTGATTTCCGGCCGACAGCCGGTAGCCGCCGAAGTCCGTCATCAGCACGACGCTGCTGGCCTTGACCAGTGCCAAAGCGGCCATTGCTTTCTTCAGCTTCAGCCGCTTCGCGGAGGCCGTGGTCAGGGCGGCGACGATCTGCTGGCCGCCTTTCAGTCCGATCGTCACCTGCGTGGTGACCGGCCCCGCATCGACGGCCGTGATCTTTCCGGCGAACTGGTTGCGTGCGGTCGTCTTCATTCTCATTCTCCCGAGGAAGGACCCGAGCCGCGGATGCCGGCGCAGGCGGGCTTCGTGCGTAGCGAGGAAACGCAGTTGTTCGGCCGCGAGGTGCTGCCACGTCGCGAGCAGATCGGTTGCGCAGGCCGTCAGGCGCGTCCCGCCCCCGCGCGCGCCGCCAGTGGTCGTTGCGAGGAGCGGCTCCTGCGCGAGGTTGCCGGCCTGCTCGAGCAGTAGCCATGCGCCCTTGTACGACAGTCCGACCGTGCGGGCGGCGCGATTGATCGAGCCCGTGTCCGCGATGGCGGCAAGCAGGGCGAAGAAGCGCGCGTCGAGCCCGCCGATGCTCAGCGATGCCGTCAGCAGCGCGTCATCCGCCATGGCCGAGGATGCGACGCAGCCAGTCCCTGCGCTCAGCGGTAGCCGGTGATTCGCTCGACAGCTCGCGAAGCTCGCGTTCGCGCACCCTGCGATCGCGCAGGTCGACTTCGCGAGTGACGCGACCGTCTTCCATCACGAACAGCACGTCGGCCAGCGCGGCGACGTCGTCGATGTCGTGGCTGATCAGGACCATCGGAATGCCGAAGCGCTGCTGGATCTGCTGCAGTTCGGTGCGCAGCCGTACTCGCAACATCGGATTGAGCGCCGCGAAGGGTTCGTCGAGCAACAGCACCTCGGGCCGCCGCACCAGCGCGCGCGCCAGAGCGACCCGCTGCTGCTGCCCTCCGGACAGGCGCTGTGTTGCGCTCGACGCCAGCGATTCGATCTCGAGCGCCTGCATGATCGCGTCGACCTGCTGCTGCGCGGCGGCGTCGGGGCGTCGCCACCATTGACCGAGCCCGAAAGCGATGTTCTGCCGCACCGTCAGATGCGGAAACAGCGCGTAGTTCTGGAACACGTAGCCGACGCGACGCCGGCTCGCCGGCAGGTCAATGCCGACGCGTGAATCGAACACTGGCAATCCGTTGAAGCGGATGTGACCCTCGCGCGGTCGCAGCAGCCCGGCCATTGCCTGCAGTGTCAGCGTCTTGCCGGCGCCCGACGGTCCGTAGAGAACGGTCACCGGGACCTCCGACGCGAAACGCACGTCGAGCGCAAAGTGGCGCCCCGCATCCGATACGCTGACGCGAATGTCGACGTCGATCATCGGTCGAAGCGCGCGAACCCGGCCGCCGCGAGGCGGTCCTGCGCGGCAGCCGAGGTCAGGTACTCGACGAATCCGCGAGCGCCGACGTCGTCGCGACTGCCTGCGACGACAATTGCCGGATAACGGATCGGTGCGTGACCCGTCGCGGTCGTGACTACGCGGACACGGTCGCTCATCAGCGCGGCATCGGTCGCGTAGACGAAACCCGCCTGCGCTTCACCGCGCGCCACGTAGTCGAGGACCTGGCGCACGCTGTCGGCATACACCAGCTTCTGCTGCAGGCTTTCCCACAGTCCCGCGTGTTCGAGCGCCTGGCGCGCATATCGACCCGCGGGCACCGTCAGCGGCTTGCCGATCGCGATGCGGCTCACGGCCGGCCCGGCCAGGCTGCCAAGCCGCGACATATCCGGTTGCGCGATTGGCGCGATCAGCACCAGCATGTTCGCGGCAATGTCGCGCCGCGTGTCTGCCATCAGAAGTTGCTGGACAATGCCCCGGTCCACGGTCTCCTCGTCGGCGCTGATGAATACGTCGACCGGGGCGCCCTGGGCGATCTGCTGCAGCAGCGCGCCGGATGCGCCGAAATTGAAGCGCAGACGCAGCGGATGAGCCGCCTCGTAGTCCGCTCCGATGGTGCGCAGGACGTCGGTGAGGCTGGCTGCGGCCGAAACGGTCAGCGTGCGAGGCGCTTGCGCGCGAACCCGCGGAATCGCGTTAAGCAGCGCCAGGATCAGAAGATTGCGTCGAGTCGGCATCGTGAAGCGACTCTTCAGCGGATGCGCGGGGAAAACATGCGCTGCGAGCCGACCAGGATCAGCATGCAGATCAGCGAGGTGATCATCACGAGTACGAGCGCCAGCCGGTCGTTGCCGGCCTGCGCCGCGTCGTAAACCGCCATCGACAGCGTCTGTGTCTCCCCGGGAATGTTGCCTGCGACCATCAGCGTGGCGCCGAATTCGCCCAGCGCACGCGCAAATGCCAGCATTCCGCCGGCCAGGATGCCGCGCGAAGCCAGCGGCAGCGTCACCCGCAGAAAGACCGACGCCGGGCCCTGGCCCAGCGTCTTCGCCGCCGCCTCGAGCGTCCGGTCGACATTGTCGAAGGCCGCGGACGCGCTCTTCAGGACCAGCGGCAGCGCCACCACTGCGGACGCCAGCACGGCGCCGTGCCAGCTGAAGATGACCGTGTAGTCGAAATGCTCCCTCAGGTAGCTCCCGAGTGGACTGTTGCGCCCGGTGCCGATCAGGATGTAGTAGCCGAGCACCGTCGGCGGCAGCACCAGCGGCAGCATGCACGCGGCCTCGAGGACCGAGCTGCCGGCGAAGCGAACGCGGCTGAACAGCCAGCCCAGCGCGACTCCAGCCGCCAGCGCGAGCAGGGTGGCGCAGGTGGCGACACGCAGCGTCAGCCAGACAGGCCGCCAGTCGATGGTCACGCCGAGCAGTGAGTCCATTTGTCGTTATGTAGTCAGATACATAACGAATTAGATCATGGAACAGGACGCGCAGCCTGCGCGGTTCATCGACAGCCTGGAGTCGGGGCCGGAGCGGGTCCTCAGGCCGGAGGCGGCATGCTAATGGTTACGACTGCGGATAGGGAACCACTCGGCACGAGGAAACGATGCGCTGATCCGGTGCCGCCGGCGATCAGCGTCGCTTGAGGGGCCGCAGTGACGGCACCAGTGCTGACAGCTCGGTGCGATCGACCTTGCCGGCTGCGGTCAGTGGCAGGCTCGCGACGAATCCGATCCGCCGCGGCCGCTTGTGCGACGCCAGCTCGCGCTTCCAGGAAGTCGATCAGCGCCTCGTCGTCCGGCGGCTGCGGCGCGACCAGCACGGCGGCCACGACCTGGCCCCAGGTCTCGTCGGCGAGACCGAACACCGCGGCGGCCCCGATGCCCGGACAGCTCTCGAGCACGCGCTCGACTTCGGCCGGATAGACGTTCTCGCCGCCGCTGACGATCAGGTCGGCGCGCCGCGCGTGCAGGTGCAGGAACCCGTCGGCGTCGAACTCGCCGAGGTCGCCGGTATCGAACCAGGCTTCGGGCGCCAGCGGCGGCTCGCCGAGATAGCCGGCCATGCAGCATCGGTCCGCGCACCAGGATGCGGTCCTCGTCGACGCGCACCTCCGCACCCGGCAGCGGCCGTCCCGCGCCGCAGCGGCGCCGCGTCGAAGCGCTGCGCATACGGCGTGGCGACCACCTGCGAGCAGGTTTCGGTGCAGCCGTAGGTGATCACGATCGGAATGCCACGATCGGCCGCCGCGTCGAGCAGCTGCGGCGACGCGGCCGCACCGCCGAGCAGCATGGCGCGCAGTTGCGGCGGCGGCCGCCAGTCCGGGAGCGTTCGAGCATCGGCCAGCATCGTCGGCACCAGCGATAGCAGCGTGACGCGATGGTCTCGATCCAGCGCGGCAGCCGCGTCGCATCGAACGCTGGCACCAGCGCGACCGCGCGACGCGCGATCAGGCAGCGGGTCACGATCGACAGGCCGCCGACGCGCGCCAGCGGCATCGCGAGCAACCAGCAGTCGTCCGGCTGCCAGCCGAGATTGGCGCTGCTCGCCTGCGCCGAAGCGAGTAGCGCGCGGCGCGTCAGCACCGCGCCGCGCGCGCGGCCGGTTGTCCCCGACGTGTACAGGATCGCCGCGGCATCCGTCCGGCAGTCCGGCCGTGGCGGCCGCGGCGATTTCCGCGCTGCGCTCTGCCGCGGTGAGTTTCGGATGCAGCAGCAGTGCGGCACGCGCGCTTCCAGCAGCGCGTAAATCGTGAGCAGCGTTTCGAGCGTGTTGGCGCCCACCAGCGGGAACGCGGCCCGGCTCAAGCGGGGCCAGCGCGTCGAGGCGCGGCCTGCACCAGCTCGGCGAGCTCGGCGAAGGTGTAGCGTTCGTCGCCGACGCGCAGCGCCTGAGCTGCGGGCGTTCGCCCGCGCCGCGAAGATCGAGAGGCTTCGTTCAGCGTCGCCAGCAGATCGGAGGGCGGCAACGCGGTCCATCGGCGTGCTAGTGGTCGGACGGCGGCGCGTGCCGGCTCACGGCAGCCGCGGAAACTTGCGGAAGTCCGGCTTGCGCTTCTCGACGTAGGCATTCCTGCCCTCCTGGCCCTCCTCGGTCAGGTAGAACAGCAGCGTCGCGTTGCCGGCGAGTTCCTGCAGGCCGGCCTGGCCGTCGCAGTCGGCGTTCAGCGCGGCCTTCAGGCAGCGCAGCGCGATCGGGCTGTTGGCGAGGATCTCGCGGCACCAGCTGACGGTCTCGGCTTCGAGCTCGCTCGTAGCGGCACGACCGCGTTGACCAGCCCCATCTCCAGCGCCTGCTGCGCGTCGTACTGCCGGCACAGGAACCAGATCTCGCGCGCCTTCTTCTGGCCGACGATGCGCGCCATGTACGACGCGCCGTAGCCGCCGTCGAAGCTGCCGACCTTCGGGCCGGTCTGGCCGAAGCGCGCGTTGTCGGCGGCGATCGTCAGGTCGCAGATCATGTGCAGCACGTGGCCGCCGCCGATCGCGTAGCCGGCGACCATCGCGATCACCGGCTTCGGGCAGCGTGCGGATCTGGCGCTGCAGGTCGAGCACGTTGAGACGCGGGACGCCGTCGTCGCCGACGTAGCCGCCGTCGCCGCGCACGCGCTGGTCGCCGCCGGAGCAGAACGCCTCCTTGCCCTGCCCGGTCAGGATGATGACGCCGATGCCTGCGTCCTCGCGCGCGTCGTCGAACGCCGTCTGCAGCTCCTTCACCGTCTCCGGCCGGAAGGCGTTGCGCACCTCGGGCCGGTTGATCGTGATCTTGGCGATGCCCTCGTCGCACTTCTCGTAGATGATGTCGCTGAAGCCGGGATCGCGGTCCACGCAGGAATAGGCGGCAGGGCGGTGCTCTTCATTCGGTCTTCTCTCTGAGACGCGGGCAAGCGGCGCGTCGTCGGGTTTCGCTCAATCCACCTTGGCGCCGGAGGCACGCACCGCCATGCCCCAGCGTTCGGCGCTCGTGGCAATGAAGCGCGCAAAGACTCGGGCGTGCCGGCACCGGCTGAGCGCCGCGCGCCAGCAGTGCGCCGCGAGTTCGGGGTCTTCGAGCGCCTGGCGGATCGCCGCATTCAGGCGCTGCACGATCGGCTGCGGCGTGCCGGCGGGTACGAAGACGCCGTCCCAGGCGCTCGCCTCGAAACCCGGCAGGCCGGATTCCGCAATCGTCGGCACATCGGGCGCGCCGGGAAAGCGCTTTGCGGTCGACACTGCGAGGCCGCGCACCCGGCCGGCTGCGACCTGCGGACTCGCGTTCGGCATCACCTCGATCATCATCTCGACCTGACCGCCGATCAGGTCGGTCATCGCCAACGCGCCGCCACGGTAGGGGATGTGGACGATGTCGATGCCCGGCCTGCGTCTTGAAGAGTTCGCCGGCCAGATGCGACGTCGTGCCATTGCCGGCCGACGCGAAATTGAGCTTGCCCGGATGAGCGCGGGCGTACTGGATCAGCTCTGCGGTCGAGTTCACCGGCAACTTGGGGTTCACGATCAGCATCGCGGCGATCTCGGTCATCCGCGACACCGGGATGAAGTCCTTGACCGGATCGAAGGTGCAGGTTGCGGTACAGGCTCGGATTGATTGCGTGCGTACCGTTGGTGCCGTAAAGCAGCGTATAGCCGTCGGGCGCCGCGTGCGCGACGAGTTCTGCACCGACATTGCCGCCGGCCCCCGCCTTGTTCTCGATGACGATCGGCTGGCCGAGCGCCTGAGCGACCTTCGGCATGATGAGCCGCGCCAGGCTGTCGGCGCCGCCGCCGGCCGGGAACGGCACGACGAGGTGGATCGGATGGTCCGGGTACTGCGCTCTCGGCGCCGCTTGGCGGGCGGCCATCGCCGCACGAGACCCGGCGGCGACCGAGCGCGAGCAGCGCGAAGCGACGGCAGTGCGCATCAGTCGCGTTCCGTTGCCGCGCGACAGCGCATCAGCGTCATCGCCCTGACCGTCATGACCGCCTCGCCGCGCTGGTTCACGAACTCGTTGAAGGTCTGCACCAGGCCGCGATCGGGCTTCGAGCGGGACCGCCGGGCCTCGGTCACGGTGATGCGCAGCGAGAGTTGGTCGCCCGGGCGAACCGGGGCGAGCCAGCGCAGTTCGTCGATACCCGGCGAAGCGAGTCCGGCCGCCCGCGGCAGGAAGTGATCGACGAGCAGTCGCATCATCAGGCTGGCGGTGTGCCATCCGCTGGCAATGACGCCACCGAACGCGCGCGCCGCGTTGCTGCGGGTCGACGTGGAACGGCTGCGGGTCGAACTGGCGGCCGAACGCGATGATGTCGGCTTCGTCGACCGCAATCGGCCCGACCTGCACGGCCAGGCCCGGCGGGTAGTCCTCGAAGTAGCGCGCGTCGAGGTCACGCGGGAGGGGTTGATGGCGCGTAAAGGTCACGGTCATGCCGGAGGGCGAGCGTGGCGGACTGAGCGTCGCGTCGTCGCCCCGGCCGCGCGCATGCCGTGCGAAATTTACCGCAAGCGGTGGCGCCGCAGCCGGAGCGCGGCCGCGCGAACGGTCGGCACCGCCATCCAGCCGTCGCCGATGCGCGCCGAGTCAGATGATCTCGAAGTAGCGCTTCAACTCCCAGTCGGTCACCGCGTCCTGCCACTGGCGCCATTCCCACTCTCGCGTCGCGGCGAAGTGATCGACGAAGAGATCGCCGAACCAGTCGCGTGCGATGGTCGGAACGCTGGAAGATCTCGGTCGTCTCCTTCAGCGAGCGCGGCGCGCGCGGGATGTCGTCGGAGCCCTGGTTGGTGCCGGTGATCGGTTTGGCGGTCAGCTTCAGATTCTTCTCGACGCCGTGCAGCCCCGCGGCCAGACGTGCCGCGACCGCGAGGTAGGGGTTGATGTCGGCACCGGGGCAGCGCGTCTCGAGCCGCGTGCTCTTCGGCGAGCCCGGCGATCACGCGGAAGCTCGCGGTGCGGTTGTCGATCGCCCAGGTCGGCTTGACCGGCGCCCAGAAGCCGTCGACCAGCCGCTTGTAGCTGTTGATCGTCGGCCAGAACATCGGCGCGAACTGCATCAGGCAGGCGACCTGGCCCGCGAGATAGCTCTCGAAGAGCTTGCTCATGCCGGCGCTGCCCTTGGCGTCGTAGAACAGGTTCTTCTTGCCGTCGGACAGCGACTGGTGCAGGTGCCCGCTGCAGCCCGGGTACTGCTGGCTCCACTTGGCCATGAAGCTCGGCATGATCCCGAACTGCGCGCCGATCTCCTTGGCGCCGGTCTTGAACAGCACGCCGCGGTCGGCGCACTCGAGCGCGTCGCGAAAACTGGATCGCGGCTTCGTAGACGCCCGGGCCCGGTCTCGGTGTGCAGGCCCTCGATCGGCACGCCGAAACGCCAGCATCTCGTCCATCAGCGCGTTGAAGAAGCCGCGGTTGGCGTTCGCGCGCAGCAGCGAATAGCCGAACATGCCCGGCGTCAGCGGCGTCGGATCGACGCCCTTCTTCTGCGGCCCAGCTGTGCGGCGTCTCGGCGAAGTTGAACCACTCGAACTCGATGCCGCACATCGCGCGAAGCCGAGCTTCTCGGCGCGCTTCAGCACGCGCTTGCAGCGTCTGGCGCGGGCAGACCGGGTAGGGCGTTGCCGTCGGCGTTGACGAAGTCGCCGAGAAAGAACGGCACGTGGTCGTCCCACGGCACGCGCGCGCGGTGTCGAGGTCGAGGCGCGCCAGCGCGTCGGGAAAGCCGTGCTGCCAGCCGGTCACCGTGGTGTTGTCGTAGCACGGTCCGTCATGTCCCAGCCGAACACCACGTCGCAGAAGCCGAAGCCGCCTTCGAGCGGCTGGCGGCACCGGAACTTGTCGGTGTGCAGGTACTTGCCGCGCAGCACGCCGTCGATGTCGGTGACCGCGACCTTGACCTGTGGCGCTGCCGACGCCGACGGTCGGTGCCGCGCGCCGCGGATCGCTCGTGCGGCGATCGTTCTTCTCCTGGCCATGCCCTGTGTCCTCCGAAGCCGCGGCAGTGTGCAACAGCGTGCACAAAGTCCAAGCGGCAGAGCCCTTGATCGGGCGGAATCCGGCCCTATCTCATGGCTCGCGCCCGAGCGCTCCCTTACAATTCAAGCATTAGAATCTTTTGAGACCGCATGCCGATCTATGCCTACCGTTGTACCGAATGCGGCCACGAGCTCGATGTCCTGCAGAAAATCTCCGAGGCGCCGCTGACCGACTGCCCGGCCTGTCATCGTCCGGCGCTGACGAAGAAGCTCACGGCCGCCGGTTTTCAGTTGAAGGGCAGCGGTTGGTATGTGACCGACTTCCGGGACAAGGCTTCGAAGAAGAACGCGGCTGGCACCGGCGACACCGAGCAGAAGGGCGAACGGCGCAGACGACGGCCGCAGCCGAAGCCGCAGAGCCGCCGCCAGTCCCGGCAGCATCCGACGCCAGACGCCCGATGCCGCACCAGCTCCCGCCAAGCCGACCGCGCCCACGCCGCCCACGCCTGCGTCGGCCGACGTTTGCCCGCCCGGCGCCGTTCGCGCCGATCCCGAAATTCCGCGCGCAAGCGCACAATTCCCGAGATCCTGCGCGCGACCCATGCTGAAAAAGTATTTCGTTGCCGGCCTGCTGATCTGGCTGCCGCTCGCGGCCACGCTGTGGGTGCTCGACTTCATCGTCTCGACGATGGATCGCACACTGCTGCTGCTGCCGCGAGGCTGGCGGCCCGATGCGCTCTTTGGGGTCCATATCCCGGGCTTCGGCCTGGTGCTTTCGGTCACGGTGCTGCTGCTGACCGGCGTGCTCGCCGCCAACTTCCTCGGGGCGCAGCTTGCTGCGCGGCTGGGAAACACTGCTGAACCGCATTCCGATCGTGCGCTCGATCTATTCGAGCGTGAAGCAGGTGTCGGACACGCTGTTTTCGCAGAAGGGTCAGTCGTTCCGCCAGGTCGTGCTGATCGAGTTTCCGCAGCGAGGGCAGTGGACGATGGGATTCGTCGTCGGCGCGCCCGGCGCCAGGATCGATGGCGAATCGGTCCGGACTTCGTCACGGTCTACGTTCCGACCGGCCCAATCCGACCTCCGGCTACGTGCTGATGGTCCGTCCCGAGGAATTGAGAGAAATCGATATCAGCGTCGACGACGCGCTCAAGTTCCACGTGTCGCTCGGCGTTGTCACGCCGACGGCGCGCTCTCACCGCTCGGTCCTGACGAGCGAGTCTCCCGGCCCTGCCGGTTGAGGCTCGGCCATCCCCTTTATCCTTCGGGCATGATGACGTGAGCCTTTCAACTGCCAGCCGTCAGTGCTCGCAGATCGCCCGCGGGAGCGTGCGCTCGCCGGTCGGAAGCCGCGTCCTGCGGCGATACGCCGGAATCGCCGCGAAACCGCTAGGGCCGGCGGCTGGCGACCGTGCGGCCCCGCCGTCGGCTGAGCCCGGGCCGACAGCGCTGACAGATCAGAACAACCAACTCGCGGCGTGCGCCGCGAACAACAGCGGAGCTTTCATGCGTACCGAATATGCCGGCCGGGTGGACGAGAAGTTCATCGGCCAGACCGTCACTCTCTTCGGCTGGGTCCATCGTCGCCGCGACCATGGCGGCGTGATCTTCATCGACCTGCGCGACCGCGAAGGCCTGGTGCAGGTCGTCTGCGACCCGGACCGCCCCGAGGTGTTCACGACCGCCGAGAAGGTGCGCAACGAGTACTGCCTGAAGGTGGTCGGCCAGGTGCGGGCGCGCCCGGCGGGCACGACCAACACCGCACCTGGTATCCGGCCAGATCGAGGTGCTGTGCACACGAACTCGAGATCCTCAACGCCATCGGTGCCGCTGCCGTTCCAGCTCGACGACGAGAACCTGTCGGAGACGACGCGGCTGACGCACCGCGTGCTCGACCTGCGCCGCGCGCCGATGCAGAAGAACCTGATGCTGCGCTACAAGGTGGCGATGGCGGTCGGCGCAAGTTCCTCGACGCGCAGGGCTTCATCGACATCGAGACGCCGATGCTGACCAAGAGCACGCCCGAAGGCGCGCGCGACTACCTGGTGCCGTCGCCGCGTGCACGCCGGCCAGTTCTTCGCGCTGCCGCAGTCGCCGCAGCTGTTCAAGCAGCTGCTGATGGTGGCCGGCTTCGACCGCTACTACCAGATCGTCAAGTGCTTCCGCGACGAGGACCTGCGCGCCGACCGCCAGCCCGAGTTCACGCAGATCGACATCGAGACCTCGTTCCTCGACGAAGCGGAGATCCGCGCGATGATGGAGGACATGATCCGCACCGTGTTCGACCAGGTGCTGGGCGTCGAAGCTGCCGCAACCGTTCCCGGTGATGACCTACGCCGAGGCGATGCGCCGCTACGGCTCCGACAAGCCCGACCTGCGCGTGACGCTGGAGTTCACCGACTGCACCGACGTGATGCGCGACGTCGACTTCAAGGTGTTCCGCGGCGCGACGCGAGCTGAAGGACGGCCGCGTCGTCGCGCTGCGCGTGCCCGGCGGCGGCGAGATGCCGCGCTCGAGATCGACGGCTACACCGAGTTCGTCAAGATCTACGGCGCCAAGGGCCTGGCCTACATCAAGGTCAACGAGACGGCCAAGGGCCGCGACGGCCTGCAGAGCCCGATCGTCAAGAACCTGCACGACGCGGCGCTCGCCGAGGTGCTCGAACGCACCGGCGCCGCGACGGCGACGTGATCTTCTTCGGCGCCGACCGGCCAAGGTCGTCAACGACGCGCTCGGCGCGCTGCGCACCAAGATCGGCCACAGCGAGTTCGGCCGCACGCACGGCCTGTTGGCCGACGGCTGGGCGCCGCTGTGGGTGGTCGACTTCCCGATGTTCGAGTACGACGAGGACGAGGCCAGCGCTACGTCGCCGCGCACCATCCGTTCACCAGCCCGAAGGACGGCCACGAGGACTTCCTGGAGACCGACCCGTCGAAGGCGCTCGCCAAGGCCTACGACATGGTGCTCAACGGCTGGGAGATCGGCGGCGGCTCGGTGCGGATCCACCGCGAGGAGGTGCAGAGCAAGGTGTTCCGCGCGCTGAAGATCGGCGCCGAGGAGGCGCGCGTGAAGTTCGGCTTCCTGCTCGATGCGCTGCAGTACGGCGCGCCGCCGCACGGCGGCATCGCTTTCGGACTCGACCGCATCGTCACGATGATGGCCGGCGCCGAATCGATCCGCGACGTGATCGCGTTCCCGAAGACGCAGCGCGCGCAGTGCCTGCTGACCAAGGCGCCGTCGCCGGTCGACGAGAAGCAGTTGCGCGAGCTGCACATCCGCCTGCGCGGCGAAGCCCGGCCGGCGCTGTCGCCGGAGGCGTGAACCGCGCTGGCGGCAGGCGCTTCCGGTGAAGATTCCGGAGTCGGTGCTGGTGGTGATCCACACGCCGGCACTCGACGTGCTGCTGCTCGAGCGGGCCGACCATCCGGGGTTCTGGCAGTCGGTCACCGGCAGCCTGGAATCCGGCGATGCAGATCTCGCGGCCACCTGCGCGCGCGAGGTCGCGGAGGAAACCGGACTGAGGGTCGCTGCACTGAACTTCGACGACTGGAACGTGCAGAATCGCTACGCAATCTATCCGCAGTGGCGACATCGCTACGCGCCCGGCGTTACGCATAATACGGAGCATGTCTTCGGACTTTGCGTGGATCACCGCTTCGATCCGCAGCTCCCACCGCGCGAACATCGTGCGTTCCGCTGGCTGCCGTGGCGCGACGCCGCCGACGCCTGCTTTTCGTGGACCAATGCCGCGGCGATCCGTGAGCTTCCGCATCGCGCGCGCCGCTAGCCTGGCCGCGGCGTCCTGCCTGGCGGGATGTGCGACGCCGGGCGATCCCTACGGCGCGACGCCCGCGGTCGAGCTGCTGGCGCGGCAGGACGATGTCGGTGACTGCATGCGCCGGCTGAGGCGATCGATGCGCGCGTCGATGCCGCGGGGCTGCGCGACGCCCAGGCGCCGCGGGTGACGGGTTATCCCTTCCTGCGCGTCGATCGCTACACTGCCGGTGGGCAGCCGGGCGCCGCGGCATCCCGTGGCGTGGCGCAGGCCAAGTTCGATCGCATGGCCGCTCTCGATGCCGAAGGTCGCCGCTATGAGGAAGCAAACATGCGGCCACTGCCGAAGAGCGCGCGACGATTGCACGCTGTCGAGAGCAACTGCTCGCGGCCGCGCGGCCGCGGGCGGAGGAAGCCGTCGCGGTCGCCCGCGTACCCGATGGATACGACGACACGCTGCGCGTCATCGGTCTGTATCCGCTGACGAAGATTCCATTTTCGTGGGGCCTCGCGGCGTGGCAGCAGACGACGCGCGACTCTGTACGCAACGCCGTTTCCCGACGTGCCGGTGGAGGGGCGCCGTATCCGATACGTACCCGGCACCGACACCGGCGCCGTGACGAGCGAGGTGGCCGGAGTGCTGGCAGATGGGCGCAGCTCAAGCCAGTCCGCCTTGCAGCTGCCGGTGCTCACGCCCGTCCGCGCCTGGCAGTTGCTGCAGCAACATGCTCCGGTCCTGGTCGTCGACACCGTCAGACGAAAACGATCAGGTGGGGACGCTGCTGTGGCAGGCCACCGGTCCGCTGCCGCGGGTCGGTGTCGACATTGGCGCGCCGGTGGCCTATGTCCGTGTCGCCTGGACAGAGATCAACGACAAGCCTGCGCTTCAACTGGTCTACACGTTCTGGTTCCCGGCCCACCCCGCGTCGCATCTGCTCGATCTGGTCGCAGGCCGTCTCGATGCGATCGTCTGGCGCGTGACGCTCGACTCCGCCGGCCGACCGCTGGTGTACGACTCGATCCACGCCTGCGGCTGCTTTCACATGTTCTTTCCGACCGAACACGTGCGCGAACGCCCGGGGCCGCTCGAACACGAAGCGGCGCTGGACGAAACGATGTTCTCGCCGCAGGTTGTGCACTCCCCCGGCGCGCAGGAACGCATCATCGTCTACGTCGGTGCGCACGATCACGAACATCCAGCGTGTCGCGGTCGACGCGACGACACCGGCACCCGGCGTGCGCTACCGGCTGCTTGACGAAGACGTCCTGCGTTCGCTCCCGTTGCCGGCTGCGGCCGGCGGCGGCCGGCGCAGCATCTACGGACCCGACGGTCTGGTCCCCGGGTCCGAGCGGCCCGAACGCTTCGTGTTCTGGCCGATGGGCGTGCCGTCGGCGGGACAGATGCGCCAGTGGGGCCACCATGCGACCGCGTTCGTCGGACGCCGGCATTTCGATGATCCGCGGCTGATCGACCGCTATTTCACGCTTGCTCCGGGCGCCAACTGAGCGATGCTGACGACCCGCGCTTTCATCGGGAGCGGCCCGGCGCCGACTAACAACATGCAACTGAGGGTCGCCACCTACAACATCCACAAGGGCGTGATGGGCCTGCGCAAGAGCTCGCGCATCCACGACCTGCGCGTCGCGCTGCACACGATCGACGCCGACATCGTGTTCCTGCAGGAAGTGCAGGAACGCAACGAGCGCCTGGCCCGACGGGCCGGATTTCCGAACGGCACCCAGCTCGACGTGCTGTGCACCGGCGGCTATCTGCATCGCGCCTACGGGATGAACGCGGTCTATCCGCACGGGCACCACGGCAACGCGATCGTTTCGCGCCACGCGATCGGCCAGTACCTGAACCATGACATCTCCGATCACGTGCTCGAGCAGCGCGGGCATGCTGCACGCGGTCTCGCAGTTGAAGACGCGGCGCGGCATGCGCGACATTCACCTGATCAACACGCACTTCGGACTGATCAAGCGCAGCCGCGTGCGTCAGGCTGAATTCCTGGTCGACTTCGTACGCAGCGAGGTGCCCGCCGAGGCGCTGCTGATCGTTGCGGGCGACTTCAACGACTGGCAGCACGGTGTCGACGAGGTCCTGCACCGTGATCTCGATGTGTTCGAGGCGTCGTCGGAGTTCAACCGCAGGGCGCAGCGTCGCGGCCGCTTCGATCGGCTGCTGCCGTGGAAGAACGGATCGCGCGCCGCAGGTCGCGCGGACGTACCCGAGCGTGATGCCGTGGCTGTCGCTCGATCGCATCTACGTGCGCGGCTTCACCGTCCACGACGTGCGGGTACCCAAGGGCATCGAGTGGTCGCAACGGTCGGACCACATGCCGCTGATCGCCGACCTCGAGGTGGTGTGACGTCGAGCGAGCGTCGGCCGGGCCGCAGGCGCTTCGACATCACGACCAGGCCGCTGATCTATGGCGGCAACCGCCTGCGGCTGCTGCAAAACGGCGACGACTATTTCCCGCTGCTGCTGGCAGCGATCAACAGCGCGGAGCGATCGGTCCACCTCGAAACCTACATCTTCGCGCAGGACAACATCGGACTGCGGTTCAGCGATGCGCTGGCGGCGGCTGCCGACCGCGGCGTGCAGGTGCGGCTGGCGGTCGACGGCTTTGGAACCGGCGCATACGCGCCCGTCCTGAAGTCGAGGCTGGAGGCGGTCGGCGCGCAGGTCATCGTCTTCCGGCCCGCGCGCTGGTGGCGGCCCGATCGGCGGCTGCTGCGTCGTCTCCATCGCAAGCTGGCGCTGATCGATGACCGGCTGGCTTTCGTCGGCGGCATCAACATCATCGACGATCACCATCATCCGGACCCGCAGCCTGCGCTCCTCGGACCGCGGTTCGATTTCGCCGTTCTGTGCGAAGGCCCGGTCGTCGCGTCGATCGGCCTGGCCATGAAGCGCTTGTGGTGGTCGCTCGAACTGCGCTACCTGCGGCGCCCGATCGGCCGACCGTCACCGGCGGCGCCCGAACTGCCGCCTCCGTTTGCCGACGGGATGCGCGCGGCGCTGCTGCTGCGCGACAACCTGCGTCATCGCCGGACGATCGAGCACGCCTATCTGGATGCCATCGACGCCGCCCGCACCGACGTGCTGATCGCCAACGCGTACTTCCTTCCGGGCCGCGGGTTTCGCAAGGCGCTGATGTCGTGTGCGCAGCGCGGCGTGCGGGTTCGGCTGCTGCTGCAGGGCCGCGTCGAGTACCCGGTTCAACACTATGCGCAGCAGGCTCTGTACGCGCAGTTGCTGGAGGCGGGCATCGAGATCCACGAATACACCGCGAGCTACCTGCATGCCAAGGTGGCCGTGGTGGACGAAACCTGGGCGACGGTGGGCTCGAGCAACATCGATCCCTATAGCCTGCTGCTGGCGCGCGAGGCCAATGTCGGCGTCTACGACGCGCGGTTCGCGCGGCTGCTTCGCGCGGCGCTCGAGCGCGCCATCGAGCATGAGTCGCGCCGAGTTCATCCGGAGGCGTTCGCCGGACGCGGCTGGCTGCGCCGCGCGGTCAACTGGATCGCATATGGCATCGTGCGATTCGGCGCGGTGGCACTGGCCGGAGGGCGCGATTACTGAGGTACCCTGCTGCGATCGGCGTATCACCGTTGACCGCAATCGTTGCAGACGACCCTCTGATGTCCGCAGCTTCCGACCTGATCTGCCTTCGCCGCGAGGGGCTGTACTGCCCGCCCGGCGATTTCTACATCGACCCATGGCGGCCGGTCGCGCGCGCCGTGATTACGCATGCGCACGGCGACCATGCGCGCGCCGGCCATGCTGACTACCTTGCGGCGGCGGATGCTCGTCACGTGCTGCGCACACGACTCGGCGACATCCGGCTGCAGACGATCGACTACGGTGAAACGGTCGACATCGGTGGCGTGACCGTGTTTCGCTCCATCCGGCCGGCCATGTGCTGGGATCCGCGCAGGTTCGTGTGGAGCGGTCGGGCCAGGTGTGGGTGGTGTCGGGCGACTACAAGACCGCAGCGGATCCGACCTGCGCAGCGTTCGAACCCGTGCCCTGCGACGTGTTCATCACCGAATCGACGTTCGGACTGCCGATCTATCGATGGGCGCCGGCGGCAATCGTTCTGGCCGAGATCGATGCCTGGTGGAGTGTGAATGCATCGGCCGGCAGGACGTCCGTGCTGTTCGCGTACTCGTTCGGCAAGGCACAGCGGCATCCTGCACGGCGTCGATCACCGCATCGGGCCGATCGTCGTCCACGGCGCGATCGAGCCCTTGAATGCGGCCTACCGGGCAAGCGGAGTGGCACTGCCGCCGACTTTGCGCGCTCCGGACGCCAGCAAGGCCGATCTCGCTCGCGCGCTGGTATTGGCCCCGCCGTCGGCGCGCGGCTCGCTCTGGCTGCGCCGCTTCGGCGACTACTCGGACGGCTTTGCCTCCGGCTGGATGCAGTTGCGAGGAGCGCGACGCCGTCGCGCGCTCGACCGCGGATTCGTGCTGTCGGACCATGCAGACTGGCCGGGACTGCAGCAGGCGATCGCAGCGACCGGAGCATCGCGCGTGATCGTCACACATGGGCAGGTGCCCGCGATGGTGCGCTGGCTCGGCGAGCAGGGCCTCGAGGCCGGCGCGTTTGCGACCGAGTTCGGTGACGAGGAAGCGGAAGCGGCGATTGAAGCAGCGGCAGCCGACAACAGCACGAACGAACCGCTCGACCGGCGAGAACCAAATGACGAATGAGCTGTGGACCGGGGTTGCGGGGCTGATGACGACTCTGTTCGGCGTGCGAATCAACCTCCTCAGCGTGTTTGCCCGCTAGATTGCCCGCTCGACGGTCGACGGATGCGCGAGTTTGCCCGGCTGTTTATCGAACTCGACGCATCCACCGCGACCAACGCGAAGGTGGCTGCCCTGCAGCGCTATCTGGCGCACGCCAGCGATCGCGATGCGGCCTGGGCGGTCTACTTTCTCGCCGGAGGCAAGCCCCGGCAGTCGGTCGGCTCGCGCGCCCTTCGGGAGTTCTCCATCACCGCCAGCGGACTGCCGGAGTGGCTCTTCAACGAGTGCTACGACGCGGTCGGAGATCTGGCGGAAACCATCGCGCTGCTGCTGCCGCCTCCTTCTCGCGAGAGTTCCGGAACACTGGCCGACTGGATCGAGCAGCGCATCCTTCCGTTGCGTGGTCAGCCGCCGGCCCACGTGCTGGAGCGGCTGCGTGTCTATGCGGACGAACTCGACGGCGGCGAACGTTTCCTGCTGATCAAGCTAATCGGAGGCGGATTCCGCGTCGGTGTCTCGCGGCTGCTGGTGACGCGCGCGCTCGCTCTGCACGCGGGACTCGATGGCAAGGTCGTTGCACAGCGGATGATCGGGTACACCGACAGCAGTGCGCCGCCGACCGCGGAACGCTTCCGTTCGCTCGTTAGCCGCGACGATGCGGCGATGCCGCTGGCACATCCGTATCCGTTCTTCCTCGCGCACGCGCTGCAGATTCCGCTTGAACGATTCGCCGAGGAACTCGGGCCGCCTGATGAATGGCTGGTCGAGTGGAAGTACGACGGCATCCGTGCCCAACTGGTCAGGCGGGCAGGGCGGTCGTGGCTGTGGTCGCGCGGCGAGGAGCTGATCGGGGACCGCTTTCCGGATGTGCTGGCCGAACTCGATGCGGTCCCCGACGGCACGGTGCTCGATGGCGAGCTGCTGGCATGGCGCGACGGCGCGCCGCAGCCCTTCGCACTGCTGCAGAGGCGCATCACCCGCAAGAGCGTGACGGCCAAGGTGATGAAGGATGCCCCGGCCGGTTTCATCGCGTATGACCTGCTCGAACGCGACGGGGAGGACTGGCGCGACCGCCCGCAGTCCGAGCGCCGGGCGGCACTGGAAGCGCTCGCACGCGCCAGCCGCATCGTCGTCTCACCGGAAATCAGGGCGGCGAGCTGGGAGGCGCTGGCCGAGCGGCGCGAGGAGTCGCGATCCCGCGGTGTCGAGGGATTCATGCTGAAACACCGGGAAGCAAGGTACGGGGTGGGGCGCACCAAGGCGGCCGGGCGCGCGAACTGGTGGAAATGGAAGATCGATCCGCTGAGCGTCGATGCCGTGCTGGTCTATGCGCAGCCCGGTCATGGCCGCCGTGCGAGCCTCTATACCGATTACACGTTCGCCGTCTGGAGCGCTGCTACCGAGCCGCGCGAACTGGTGCCATTCGCCAAGGCGTACTCCGGACTGAGCGACGAGGAGATCCGGGCGGTCGATGCGCTGGTGCGGCGAACGACGGTGGAGAAGTTCGGGCCGGTGCGCGCGCTGTCTCCGACGCAGGTGTTCGAGATCGGGTTCGAAGGAATCCAGCGATCGCCGCGGCACAAGAGCGGGATCGCGGTGCGATTCCCGCGCATGCTGCGCTGGCGGCGCGACAAGTCGGTCGCCGAGGCCGATACGCTCGATGCGCTTAGGGTCCTGCTGCCGGAGGGCGGCTAGGCAGGCGTTTCTCGCGCGGGTCACTCCGTTCGACACGGAATTGCTGCAGCCGGTTGGGTCGGGCGGTAGACTGGGCGACGCTGCGCCCGAACGCGCGGCTTCCCTTTCCCTCCGGGAGACGCCGATGAAACGTATCAGTCTTTTTGCTTCCGCGCTGCTGTTCAGCGCCGCCGCACTGGCTTTTCACTGCCCGCAGGACATGAAGAAGATCGACGACGCACTGGCCAAGAACCCGAAGCTGACCGAAGCGCAGATGGCCGACGTGAAGAAGTACCGCGCCGAGGGCGAGGCTCTGCACAAGGCCGGCAAGCACCACCGAATCCATCGATACGCTCGCGAAGGCGATGAAGATCCTGAATATCCAGTAAGCCGCCGTCCGTCGAAACGCCGCCCGCGGGCGGCGTTTCTTTTTCGTTTCATCTTCTGGGGATCCACCGCCGCCGTGAACGAGGAGCGCCGCGGCCTGCCGCGCGGATCGAATGTCGGCACCCAGCTGCGCGCCCGTCGGGCGCGAAAGGCGCGCGAAGCCAAGGCGCGCGAAGCAGCCGCTACGGCGATCGACGCACCGGCGGATCCGCGCGCAAGCCAGCTCGCGCTGCCGAGTGCCGAAGGCTGGTTCGGCGCGCGCGGCTGGCAGCCGTTTGCCTTCCAGCGCGAGGTCTGGGAGCACATCGGAGCAGGTCGCTCCGGGTTGCTGCACGCGACCACCGGCAGCGGCAAGACCTACGCCGTCTGGTTCGGTCTGCTCAATCGCGCACTGGCCGGCGAGGTCGCAGGCGGCGGACTGCGCTTGTTGTGGCTGACGCCGATGCGCGCGCTGTCGGCGGACACGGCGCGCGCACTCGAAGCGCCGCTCGGCCAGCTCGGGCTCGACTGGCGCGTCGGCGTCAGGACCGGTGACACCGATGCAGCCGAGCGCTCGCGGCAATCGCAACGCCTGCCGGAGGCGCTGGTCACGACACCGGAAAGTCTCAGCCTGCTGCTGACGCGCGCCGACTCGCCCGAGCAACTCGGCGGAATCGAACTGGTGGTGGTCGACGAGTGGCACGAGCTGATGGGCAACAAGCGCGGCGTCCAGGTGCAACTCGCACTCGCGCGGCTGCGCCGCTTTGCACGTGAGCGCGCGGCGCAACGCGCCGCTGTCCCCCGCCCCGGGGCGGGGGCCGGGGGTGGGGGGCACGAGGCGGGGCCAAGGCCCCACCCACCGGCCCAGCCGGTGGTGTGGGGCCTGTCGGCGACCCTCGGCAACACGGATCACGCGATGAGCGTGCTGCTCGCCGACCGGCCGGGAGTGCTCGTGCGCGGCGCCATCCCCAAGGAGATCGTCGTCGATACCGTGCTGCCCGACGATCCAGGACGATTCCCGTGGGGCGGTCACCTCGGCATCCAGATGCTCGAGCCGGTGGCGCGCGAAATCGAGACGGCCGCAACGACTCTGGTCTTCACCAACACGCGCTCGCAGGCGGAAATCTGGTACCAGTCGCTGCTCGAGGCGCGACCCCAGTGGGCGGGACTGATCGCCCTGCATCACGGCTCGCTCGACCGCGAGGTGAGGGAGTGGGTCGAGCGGGGACTCAAGGAGGGGCGGCTGAAGGCAGTCGTCGCGACCTCCAGCCTCGATCTGGGCGTTGATTTCCTGCCGGTCGAGCGGGTACTGCAGATTGGCAGTCCGAAGGGCGTGGCCCGGCTGCTGCAACGTGCTGGTCGCAGCGGACATGCGCCGGGACGGCCTTCGCGGGTCACGATCGTGCCGACACATACGCTCGAGCTGGTCGAAGCCGCTGCGGCGCGCGCCGCGGTCGCTGCTGGCCGGGTCGAGTCGCGCTCAGCGCCCGAAAAGCCGCTCGACGTGCTGGTTCAGCATCTGGTCACTCTGGCGCTCGGTACCGGATTCACCGAGCAGGAGGTGTACGAGGAAGTTCGCGGCGCGTGGAGCTACCGCGACCTCAGTGCCGAGGAGTTCGCCTGG
Source organism: uncultured beta proteobacterium (assembly GCA_963703945.1). GTDB lineage: Bacteria > Pseudomonadota > Gammaproteobacteria > Burkholderiales > Burkholderiaceae_F > JALORV01. The sequence goes on from CAVPGM010000005.1 coordinate 342,165, forward strand.
GCGCTCGACTTCGTCGGCCGCGGCGGTGACTCACTGCGCGCCTATCCCGAGTACCACCGCGTCGTCAGGGGCGCTGACGGCGTCTACCGGGTCGAAAACCGCAGGATCGCGCAGCGGCATCGGATGTCGGTGGGAACCATCGTCTCCGATGCGACGATGCAGGTGAAGGCGATGAACGGCCGCAACGTCGGCGCCATCGAGGAATCCTTCATCGCGCGGCTGCGCAAGGGTGACGCGTTCCTGTTCGGCGGCCGCCTGCTGGAACTGGTGCGCATCCATGAGATGACGGCCTTCGTCCAACCCGCCCGGCGCCGCAGCGGGGTGGTACCGCGCTGGGCCGGAAGCAAGATGCCGTTTTCGACCGAAATGGCCGACGCAACACTCCATCAGCTCGAACTGGCTCTTGACGGCTGTTATGACGCGCCGGAAATGGCCCGGGCCCGGCCGCTGATCGAGCTGCAGGCGAAATGGTCGGCAGTGCCAACCGTCAAGACGCTGGTGGTTGAATCGATGCGCTCGGGCGAAGGGCGCCATCTGTTCGTCTATCCGTTCGCCGGTCGACAGGCGCACCTGGGACTCGCGGCGCTGCTGGCGTACCGCATCGGCCAGGGCACACCGTCGACCTTCTCCATTTCAATGAACGACTACGGCTTCGAGCTGCTGACGCCGGTCGATATCGATTGGATGGGCGCTTGGCAGCGCCGCGTGCAGTCGCTGCTGTCGGAAGAGGCGCTGCTCGAGGATGTGCTGGCCAGCCTGAATGCAGCCGAGCTCGCGCGGCGTCGTTTCCGCGAGGTGGCACGAGTCGCGGGGCTGGTGTTCCAGGGCTACCCCGGGGCTCCGCGGTCGATGAAGCAGCTGCAGGCCAGCTCGGGGCTGTTCTACGAAGTATTCCGCAAGTACGACGCCGGCAACCGGCTGCTCGCACAGGCCGAGCGCGAGGTGCTGGAGCACGAACTGGACATCGCCCGACTGCGCGGCGCGCTGCAGCGCATGCGGTCACTTCGCGTCGTCTACCGACTGCTGGCCCGACCCACGCCATTCGCCTTTCCGCTGATGGTCGAGCGGCTACGTGAACAGGTGACCACCGAGAAGCTCTCGGCCCGCATCGAACGGATGCTCGCCGAAGTGGAGCGCGCGGCACGCTGAGGCCTCATTGATAGCACAAGATCTTGTGTCTCCTCAGCCTGCCTGACAACATCTAGTACACCATTCGTGGTGACAATCCGAAGCGAGAAGGAGGTTTTCAGAGGGGAAACGACGTTGCTCGCACGCAATTTCCCTCTGAAAAATTCGATTTTCCCCTTGTATTTCGTTGCGTTTCCTCTAGGATCGCGCTCACCCAACGAGAGCGCTCTCTTGTCTTATCTTCGAGAACGCTGTCGCTGTGGCATTCGAAACTTCAGAGGAGAACTCGATGGCAACAAAGAAGGCAAAGAAAGCTGCAAAGAAGCCGGCCAAGAAGACCGCCAAGAAGACCGTAAAGAAGGCCGCCAAGAAGACCGCGAAGAAGGCAGTCAAGAAGGTTGCGAAGAAGAAGGTTGCACGCAAGCCGAACGCTGCATTCATGAGGCCGCTGATGCCGAGTGGCCCGCTGGCGGCGATCGTTGGCTCAACTCCGATGCCCCGCACTGAAGTGACCAGCAAGATCTGGGCGTACATCAAGAAGAACAAGCTGCAGGACGCGGTGAATCGCCGCATGATCAACGCCGACGACAAGTTGAAGGCGCTCTTCGGCAAGGCGCAGGCTTCGATGTTCGAACTGACCAAGTACGTCAGCAAGCACCTGAAGTAGGCGGACGCGGGAGGCTTCCCGCGGTCTCGTCAAAGTCGCCCGGCAGCCTCCACGGCACCGGGCGATTTTCTTTTCACTCGATGTTGGCGAGCAAATACTCAGAACTCCGCGAACTCCGAACGCTCGTCACGTTCCCCGATGGAGTAGCCGTTGCCATGTTGGGCCCACTCGCGCGCAAAGCGCTCGTCGGCGGCAAAGCCCGCGTGTACGCGGTAAAGCGGCTCGCCGCGGCGCACGGTGTCGCCCAGTTTCCGCAGCAGATCGACGCCAGCGCCGCGCACCTTGGGAGCTCCGGTCAGGCGCGCAAGCCGCACCAGTCGTTCATTGTCGATCGCGTTGACGAAGCCGTCTGCCGCCGCCTCGACCTCGAAGGCGTGAAGCGCGAGCGCAGGGCGCTCGGGGTCGAAGTCGCGCCGCCCCTGTGCATCGATGATGTCGTTCATCTTCGCCAGTGCACGGCCGGAATCGAGGATGTCGCGCGCGATCGCGAACCCTTCGCCGCCGCGCACGTCCGCATCGAACTCGATGACCCGGCCGGCCAGGCGCAGCGCCTTCTGCCGCAGATCCGCCGGTGCGCGCGGGTCGCCGGACAGCACGCTGCATCACATCGCGCGCCTCCAGCGTCGGGTCCGATGCCGCAGCCGATCGGCTGCCGCCCGTCGGTGATCACGACGTCGAGTTCCATGTGCAGCCGCTCCGCCACGAACTCGAACAGTTTGCGCAGACGCTGTGCCTCGGGCATCGAGCGCACCTTGGCACTGGGGCCCAGAGGGACGTCGAGGACGAGGTGTGTCGAGCCGGCGGCGATCTTCTTCGACAGGATCGAGGCCACGATCTGACCGGGTGAATCCAGAGACAGCGGGCGCTCGACGGCGATCAGCACATCGTCGGCGGGCGACAGGTCGGCGGTGCCCCCCCACGCCAGGCAGCCGCGGTGCTGGCGCACGATCTCCTCCATGCGCGAGAACGACAGTTCGACATTGGCCAGGCACTCCATCGTGTCCGCCGTACCGGCCGGCGACGTGATCGCGCGCGACGAGGTCTTCGGGATCAACATGCCGTGCGCAGCGACGATGGGCACCACCAGCATCGAGGTGCGGTTGCCCGGGATGCCGCCGATGGAGTGCTTGTCGACTACCGGTCGCTCGCGCCAGTCGAGGCGTCGACCGGCCGCGACCATCGCTTCGGTGAGGTACACCACTTCCTCGCGATCGAGGTCGAAGTGGCCAGTCGAGACGACAAAGGCAGCCAGTTCGATCTTGCTGTAGCGATGCAGCGCGATGTCGCGCACGATCGCGTGATAGTCGGCTCGTTCGAGCCGCTCGCCGCCGATCTTCCGCCGCAGTGCTGGCATCGATTCCGGCGGCGTTGCGTGCTCGATCTGCACCGCCGCGCCGCTTTCGGCGCCCAGTTGCAGAAAGGCCTCTTCCGACAGGCCGATTTCGGTTTCGCCGACGATCGCCGGATCGTCGACGATGTTCAGCGTCGCCAGGATCGAACGACCACTGGCCCGCACCTCGATCTTGGCCAGTGCCTGAAAGCCTTCCGTCAGATACAGCGGACAGCAGCGATGCAGGTACGCGACGTTCTCGCGGTAGGTGTCGATGCCGACGCGCCGTACTCCGAGCGCGGTTGCCGCCGGATTCGCCGCTCGTGGCTCAGATGTCATAGCCGGTGGCGGGTTCCGCGATGGTCGTGCGCCATTTCAGCTCGCGGGCAATGCGCGCCGACAGCATGTGCGAGGCAACCGGTTCGCCGTGGACCAGGAAGGTCATCCGCGGCTTGCGGCGGGCGCCCGCGAGCCAGCCCATCAGCCCGTCCTGGCCCGCATGCGCTGACAGTCCACCGAGGGTGTGGATGCTCGCGCGCACCGCCACCGTGTCGTCGAACAGCTTCACGGCGCGCGCTCCGTCGACGATGCGCCGGCCGAGGGTGCCTGCCGCCTGGAAGCCGGTGAACAAAATGCCGCACTCGTGGCGCGGCAGGTTGTGGCGCAGGTGATGGCGGATGCGCCCGGCCTCGCACATGCCGCTGGCCGCGATGATGACCGCGCCGGTACGGATTGAATTCAGGAACATCGAGTCGTCGACGTTTTCGGTGTAGCGCAGGGCAAAGGGCAGTTTGCGTGCGCGCGCGGCAGCATGAAACTCGTGTGCAACCTCATCGAGGGCTTCGAGATGGCGAAACGTGACTTCGCTCGCCTGCGCGGCCAGCGGCGAATCGACGAACACCAGCGGCACGTGCACGCGTTGCGCCTTGGTCAGCCGATACAACAGGACCAGGAACTCCTGCGTACGGCCCAGTGCGAAGGCGGGCACGATGACGTTTCCGCGCCGGGCCTGAAGGACGTCGTGCATCACGTCGATCAGTTCGGTCTCGGTGTCTTCCATGGACCGATGATTGCGGTCGCCATAGGTCGACTCGAGTACCAGCACGTCGGCATCCGTGAGCGGATCGCGATCGCGCACGACCAGCGGCGAGGCCTCGCCGATGTCTCCGGAGACGACCAGCGTACGGTCCTGCGCACCGTCGCGCAGCCGGATCTCGGCGAAGGCCGCGCCGACGATGTGACCGGCGCTGCGCAGCCTCACGCTGACCGCCGGATGGGGCCGGAGTTCGACGTTGTACGGCACGCCGATCAGGCGCAGCGACAGGCGGTCGACGTCTTCGGCCGTATACAGGGGTGCCTCGGCCGTCAGCGTGCCCCGGCGCGGCCGGTGAACCGAATTGCGCGACTGCACGTGCGCGCTGTCCTTCAGCATCACCGGCACGAGATCCGCAGTCGGCTTGGTGCAGTAGATCTGCGGCGCAAGCCTGCCGTCCGCCGCGAAGCGCGGTAGCAGCCCACAGTGATCGACGTGCGCGTGCGTCAGCAGGACGAAGTCGAGGCGTCCCAGCTCACGGCGGTACGCCACCCGGTTCTTGCCCGGCGCCTCGCGACCGCCCTGAAACATTCCATAGTCGACCAGGAAGCGTGCGTCGCCAGCTTCGACCAGCAAGCTGGAGCCGGTGACTTCGCCGGCAGCTCCAAAGAACGTCAGACGCACCGACATCCCTCCATTCGACCTTTCCAGTCTAGTGAGCGGCGGCCGCGCGGTGGCCCAACGACAGGCGACCTTGCGCAATGCCAAGCATCGTGCTCGCCAGGAGGTTACCTGCGCGCCCGATCGGCAAGACGCGGTCGAGTCCGGGCCAGTTCCTTGCTTCAGTTCGACTCATGCGCGGTAGCATCCCTCAACCGGGTAACGGACGCGACCCATGACGTGGCAGGCGGTCGAGACGATTCCGATATGCATCGGCGCGAGCATCACGCGAGCGCGCGCCGAGGCGGTGCGTGCTGCCCTGTCGACGCGGGTGCTGCCGCTCGCGCGGCTCGTCGATGGACGGGCCGAGCCGCTCGCCACGGCCACGCTGATCGCGGAAGGTCCGGCACTGGCGCTGCTGACAGCCGCCCATGTATTCGAGCATGCCGCCGTCGGCGATCTGGCAGTGCCCCTGCCGTGCGAAGCGCAGTGGGCGTGTCTGCGTTCGGTGCGCACCCGCGTGATCGTGCATCCCGATCGAGACGTGGCGCTGGTGATGCTGGACGACCGCGCAATGGTCCGTCGCCTGTGGTCGAACTGGATGCCGGTACCGGCCGCTCACCTTGACCAAGCTGCTTCGTCCGAGCCGGCTGCTGGCATGTACGTGGTTGCTGGCTATCCGCAGACGCAGGCGCGTCGGGTTGACGGCGCGGTCTACATGAAACCGGTGGTGGTCTTCACCCGTGCGCTCGATGGCGAGCGGCTGGCCTACGCGCGGACAGCCCGGCGCGTGGATGGCGTCGATATCCACACTCCCGAGCTTGACGGCGTTTCGGGCGGGATCGCGTGGGCGATCCACGAAGATGACCCCGGTGTCGATTGCCTGCTGCGTGTCGCGGCGATGCAGGTGGCCTTTGCGCATGGCCGGCACCTTCGTACCGAACCGTTGCGTGGGACGCACCTGCTGTTCGGCCGCTCGCGCTGACGACGCGGCGCGATCCGACTTAGATCAACACGGTTCCGGCGGTCCCGACCGTGCTCCGTTCGGGTACCGCAGAGTCGTGTGATACGGCTCAGGCGTGCACTTCGTAGTTCACCTGCAAGGCGGGTTCTTCGTAGCGGCCGGTGGCGGGCGCAACGGCGTGAAATTCGCGCGCCGGCTCCTCAAAGTTCGGGGGTTCGGCGAATCGGATCGATTCGGAATCGATCGCAACGTCGGTCAGGCTGCGCGGTGCGTCGAGGACCGCCGCGATGCCGATGAGCGCTACGAAAATCACCAGAGCGCCGATTGCGGATGAAGCGAGGGACGCGTAGCCCGATGGGGCCGCTGAATTCTGAACGGACATTTTTCTCTCCGAGGCTGGACCGTCGTGCTTTCGGGCACGTGCCGACTCGATGGAGTCGGTTACCAGCACAGTACGGACGAGCGCCGTCGGGGACGACGGACCAATCGGCGGACCCGGCGTCGACTATTCGACAGGACAGCGGCGAGTTGGAGCGCGGACGGTCGATCAGCGCAGGTCACGCATGCGACCAGCGCGAATGGCGTGGCAGGCTCGCCTGCAGGAACGCCATCTGGTCGGCGAGGATGCGGCGGTTGCTGAGGATGAAGCCTTCGTTGCGGCACACCGCGTAGGGCACGTAGAGCAGCGGCATGCGCGCTTCCTCCGGCCGCCGGTTGCCCTTGCGCGTGTTGCACGACCGGCACGCGGTGACCACGTTGGTCCACTCGTGGCGACCGCCGCGCGACACCGGCAGGATGTGTTCGACCGTCAGATCGGAATCGGGCATTTGAGAGCCGCAGTAGGCACAGACGTGCCGGTCGCGTGCGAACAGCCGGTGCTTGGTCAGTCCGACATGGGCATGGCCGACCGGAATCCGGTGGCGGCCGCGGATCATCACGATCGAACTCGTGATGAATTCGGAACGCAGTCCGCTGGATTCCTGCGTGCCTCCGGCCATACCAAACAGGTTGTCGCCGAGTTCGGTGACGACCTTGCCCGATGCGTAATAGCGCGCAGCGCGCTGCATCAACGCCCAGCGGACCGGTTGGCCCTGGGAGTCGACGATCAGGATCTTCGGTACGTACTCCGGCACATAAGCCATGGTGTGCGCGATTGTGCCACGGCGCGGCTCCTAGGGCGTCGGCCGCCTCCAGCCCCCGCGCCGTGTTACCCGACGACGTGAATGCCGCTGGGGATCAGCGGCGGTCGCCGCCGTCGCGGTCCCGCCAGGGATCCATACCGGTTTCGGTGTGGCTCACTACCCCGGTCGGATCGAAGAAGACGTACATGGCCGCGTAGAAGCCGCCCTGGATGAAGTAACGGTACATGTAGGCCGTCTCGTTCTTCAGCACGAACGAGTAGGTCTCGGCCGGCGGTCCGAAATCTCGCAGGATTTCGGCGCGCGTGTCGTGCCCGCTCTGAATATGGGCAAACGCCTCGTCGCTCATCATCTGCTGGACCCGGACTACACGGCCGAGCGAATCGATGTCGATGTTCCAGACGAACTGATTGAACGGTTGGCCCGAGTACTGCAGCCGCGTTGCCGCCGTCGGACAGCGGGTACGAGGCGGTCGGCCGGCCTGCGGACGACAGGACTGCGGACTCCGTGTCGCCGGGCCTGACGTATCCCGCCAAGCTGCCGCACGCGGCTAGCGTGCATGCCACGAACGATACAGCGGAGCAGATGCGACGAAGACATAGTCCACAATCCAACCCGGCGGAGCTACGCTTTGCGCGCCATCATAAGACCGGAGGAGAGAAGCATGAAGTGGCTCAAGCGCGTGATACTCGCGGTGTGGCGCGTCGTCGCCGTGCTGCTGGTCGTCGGGCTGCTGCTGCCGTCCGGATTCAAGGTCCAGCGCAGCCTGCAGATCGCCGCGCCACCCGCCAAGATCTATCCGCTGATCGCCGATCCGCGCCAGTGGAAGACACTGGGCGATCTGGAACCAGCGCGACCCGGCGATGCAGATCCAGTATTCGGGCGCCGGAAAGCGGCAAGGGCGCCAAGTGGTCCTGGCAGAGCAAGACCGAAGGCAACGGAATGATGGAGTTCACCGCGGCCGACGCCGAACAAGGGCATCCGAGTACGCGCTGTCGTTCCCCGACTTCGGCATGACGTCGCGCGGAGAAATGCGGCTGACGCCGGACGGCTCCGGCACGCGCGTGACGTGGACGAACGAGGGCGATATGGGGGCGAATCCGGTCAACCGCTATTTCGGCCTGATGATGGATCGCATGGTCGGACCGGACTTCGAGGCTGGGCTGAAGAATCTCAAGGCACTCGCCGAGCGCGGCTGAACGCGGCGGTGTCGCGCCGTGGCAGAGCGTTAAGACCGGCCCGCCGAAGTGCGGGCGGAACTCCCTGGCCAGCGACCGAAGCGGCGGAGACGGAATGATTTCGCTGGCTTCCCGCGCGCTGGCCACGACGACGGCCATACAGGCTGCGGCGGCGTGTGCCGCCCTGACCGTGCCGTCGATCGCGCCGGTTATCGCCGCGCAACTGGGCGTCGCCGATTCGACGATCGGCACCTACATCTCGCTGCTCTATGTCGGCGCCTCGACGGCGGCGCTGGCCGGCGGCGGGGTCGTGTTGCGCTATGGCGCGATCCGACTCTCGCAGGGCTGCCTGCTGTTGTGCGCGGCGGGCCTCGCGCTGACGCTGCTGATTTACGGCGGCGGTGCGGCAGGGCTTGCGGCCATGGCGTTCGTCGGCCGTGATGATCGGCGTCGGCTACGGTCCGATCACGCCGGCGTCGAGCCATGTCCTGGCGCGGACCACGCCGCCCGACCGCATGGCGTTGATGTTCTCGATCAAGCAGACCGGTGTGCCCGCAGGGACAGCGCTGGCCGGGCTGCTCGCGCCCACGCTGACCATCGCCTTCGGCTGGCCCGTCGCGGTGGTCGCCATCGCGCTCGGCTGCATCGCGATCGCGCTGGCATCGCAGCCTTTGCGCGCTCCGCTCGATGTCGATCGCGATTCCTCCGCACGCTTGTCGGCGCATGCGCTGGTTGGAGGCCTCGCACTGGTCGCCCGCTCGCCGGCATTGCGCACGATGGCGCTGGTGTCGTTCGTCTACGCGGGGATGCAGATGGCAGTTTCCGGCTTCATCGTGTCGTATCTGCACGGCGAGGTCGGGCTGGGGCTGGTGGCAGCCGGCGGAGCGCTGACGGCGGCGAACGTGGCCGGAGTCGTCGCGCGGATCGCCTGGGGATCGGTGTCCGACCGGACGGGTGCGCCGCGCGCCACGCTGGCCGTGATCGGCGTGCTGATGGCGGCGGCCTCGGTGGCGGCGGCGCTCTTTTCAGCGGCGTGGCCGCGGCCCGCGATCTACGCGGTTGCGGCCGCTCTCGGCGCGACCGCCATCGGGTGGAACGGCGTGTACCTGTCGGAGGTCGCTCGCCTCGCACCGGAGGGGCAGGCAGGGCGCGCGACCGGCGGTTGCCTCTTCTTCACGTTCGTTGGCGTCGTGATCCTGCCGTTCCTGTTCGGCTGGCTGCAGAGGATCACCGCAAGCTACTCGGTGTGCTTTGGCGTGGCCGCCGCCGTCTGCGCAGCAGTCTCGGCCACGCTCTGGCTGACCGGCCGACCGCGCGCAGCGACCTGAACGTTGCACCCGTGCCTATGCAGGGGAGCGTCATGGAGGCATGCGATCATCACCCGATGTCCAGAAACGGCGATTCGCGGCGCGGTCTATGGCCCAGCGGATGATCCGGCGCGCTAAGCCTGCAGCGCGGCCGGCCGGCAAGCCGCGTTCTGCAAGCGCAGGTGGCACCCGGGCCGTTGGGCCGCAGGAGACAGAACTCAAGCTGCATCTGCCGGCCGGCGCGGCCGACATGCTCACCCAGCGACCCGTCCTGCGTTCGGCCGCGGCCCGCCGTCAACGACTCGACAACATCTACCTCGACACCGCCGATCGCCTGCTGCAGCGAAAGTCGATGGCGCTGCGACTGCGGGGCGTGGGACGACAGTGGATGCAGACACTGAAGACGGCTGGTGAATCGGCCGGCGGCCTCGGCGTCCGGGGGGAGTGGGAAACGCCGGCCAGGATGCGAAGCGGCAAGCCGTACATCAACCTGGCAGCGTTCAGTGACACGCCGTTGCCGGAACTGCTGAAAGAGCATGGAGGTACGAGATCGCTCGTTCCGGTCTTCCGCACCCGCGTCACCCGCGAACTGCGGACGCTCTCGCGGGGTCGCAGCGTGATCGAGGTGGCCATCGATCGCGGGCGCATCGAAACGGTCGGCGCAGGCAGGGCGCGCAGCGAGCCGATCAGCGAGGTCGAGCTCGAACTGAAGGAAGGCCGCGTCGAAGACCTGATGGCGTTGGCCCTGCGTCTTGCGGGCCGCGGCCAAGGCGCGCTGGCGCTGGTTCCAGCGCCGCTCAGCAAGGCCGAACGCGGCTACCTGCTCGCGGACGATCGGCGCGCCGAACCGGTGAAGGCGGCGGCCAAGGGCTTTCTGACCGGACTCAAGGCCGGGCAATCCGCGGGCGCCGCGCTGCGCTCGATCATGGCGCACGGGTTGTCGGTTCTGCTCGCCAATACGGAGGCGATGCGGCACGGGTCGGACGACGAACACGTGCACCAGGCGCGGGTCGCGCTGCGCCGCATGCGCTCGGCACTGCGGCTGCTCGACCGGAAGCACGACGACTTTCCGCAGGCGCTGGCCGACGAACTGCGCTGGGCCGGTCGCCTGCTGGGCGCCGCGCGCGACTGGGATGTGCTGATCGAGCAGACCTTGCCGGCGCTCGCGGCCTCGGTCGACGGCGCGCGGATGGAACCGCTGTTGCGAGCGGCCGGTGAAAAGCGCAGCGCCGCGCGCCAATCCACGGTCGATGCGCTCAGGACGCCGCGCTATGCGCAGCTCGCACTGCGGCTGCACGCCTGGGCCATGACGCCGGCGCCGAAGGGTCCCTCGCTCGCAAGGCTGTCGGCTCCCCGCCTGCGCGAGGCGCGCCGACAGCTGCTGAAATCCGCCTGCTTCTTTGTGGCGTTGTCGCCCGGGCGCAGGCATCGGGTCCGCATCCTTGCCAAGCGGCTGCGATACGCCCTCGATGTGCTCTCGGTTGCACTGCCGAAGGCGCCGACCGAGCACTACACATCCGCCCTATCCGACTTGCAGGACGTGCTCGGCGAACTCAACGACCTTGCGGTCGCGCGCACATCGCTGGCATCGCTTTCCGGCAGCGACACGCTGGACCCCGGGTTAAGCGCCCCGATAGAGCGACGCGAGCGGGAACTGCTTGTCGAAGCAGAGGTGCGGTTGCTGGCGCTCGCCGAAAGCAAGGCGCCATGGGACTGAGTGGAGTGTCTCAGCGCATGCGCTGCGCACCGACGTCGACGTTCACAGTCCCGCGCACGGGCACATCGAATTCGGCGCGCCCGTCGTTTGCGAGCGTCCAGGGCAGCGGCAGGTTGTCGGACATCACAGTGATGCTGTGAGGGCCGGAAGCCACGGCAGGAAATTCGAATCTCCCCTGGCCGTCGGTGCGCGTGGAATAGCGTCCGTCGAGCAACACGGTGACATTGGCTGCACCCTGCTCGCCGGCCTCGAATCGACCGCTGTCGTTGGCGTCGAGGAACACCATCCCGGCAATGCGCCCCGAGCCTGTTCCTGGCGGGCCGCCGAGCGGCGCGCCAAGGCTGCCTGCACGCGTCTCGAATCGAAGGATGAGAAACGCTCCAGTGTCGTCGAAGCGCCGTGTCGGCACCAGTTGGTCGAGCGGCGACGAGATCGTCAGCGGCTGGCGGGTCGACGCCAGGCTGCGGTAGCCGGTCGCGATCAGCCGCAACTGCGGAAGGATCGTCCACGTGAGCACGATGCTGCCGGTCGTGCTCGTTGGCCGCGCGTCATCGTAGGAACGCAGATACTGCAGGTTGAGATCGAGCGCGAGGTTGCGCGCGATATCGCCACCGCCGTAGGCGGAGAGCAGCAGCTGCCTTGAGTCGCCGATGCGGTCGTCGTGGAAGCGGCCGACGCCGACCGTCGTGTTGAGCCGCGTCCCCGCCGGCGTGTTCCAGGTCTGGTTGAAGTTGAGCAGCGTCTCCTGCCGCTCGCCGCTCTCGGCGTAGTTGAGCTGCGTACGCTCGGTCAGCACGCGCCATGTGTTCTCGACGTAGGTGAAGCCCTGCCAGGCCGTTGAATCGGTGAGCAGCACGTTTGCGCCCACGCCGGCGCCGAGATCGCGAAAGAACTGGTAGCGCACGCTGCCGTTGAGATACGTCGACGCCTGCGCGGCATCGGTGTTCACCGGAGCCGTGTATTCGGCACCGGCGTCCCAGAGCCATCGCGGACCCGAATAGAACACGCGGTAGTAGCCGCCGCGTGCGTCGTTCGCCACCGGCTGGTTGCCCCACGCGAGGCCCTGCCCGAGCCAGTACAGCCCGAACGATTGCGCGTAGCGGCCCGACTGCACGACGCCGTCGAACCAGGCGCCGTGGTGTGTCGGCGCGAGCGTGCTCTGTGTCTCGAGCACGTTGAACTGATAGCGGCTGGTCGCGTCCTGGTGCGACACGGCCAACACGGACGACCGCGTGCTGAACGGCTGCGCGTCGGGCGAGTTCTGGAACGTGCTGGTCACGTCGTCCGCGCCTGCATACTGGAAGCCCACGGTCAATTGACCACCATCGGTCCACTGCGCGCCGAGGTTCGTGATCTCGCCACCGAGCCTGCGGAACTCCGGAACGTATGCGCCGACATACACGCCCGGTTCTCCATAACCCGCAGTGAGCATCGTGCCCTGCGGGCTGCGCCACTCCGTCAGCGCGCCCACCATCGGCGTGGTGGGCAAGAAGATGCGCGGCTGAAAACGCACGAGGTCGATCGCGGGCGTATTGAGCATCCCGAGCGCATTGCTCGCGCGCCAGCCGCCGTCGAACGGCATGTCGCGCTGCCAAAGTGTCGCAAGGGACGTGTCGTTGCCGTTGGTGAATAGGCCTTCGAGCGAGAACGAGCCGTACTGCGGTGTGCCGAGGAAGGCACCAACGCCGACGCCCCATTGGCTGGTGCTCAGGTCATTGCGCCGTTGCTGCGACCAGAGACCATCGAGCCGCAGTGCGCGCGGCAGGCCCTCGGCGTTGTTGAGCGGCGTCAGCCCGTCCCACAGATCCGGTTCGAGCTTGCCGTCGTCGATCAGGCGGTCCTGATACACGGGAGCGTTGCCGTTGGCGGAGCCGTTGCCGTTCTGGCTGCCGTTGCCGTTGCCCGCACGGCTGCCGTTCGTCGCGCCGTTGCTTTGCTGAGCGAAGCCGGGCGCACTGGCCAGTGCGAGGACTATGGCGAGCAGCTTCGCCATGGCCGGCGCTCGCATCGGTTCGTCAGTCGAACCGGTGCTCGAACGGCAAGCGGCCACTTTCCCACTCGAGCGTCCCGCGGATGGTGACTGGCAGCTGAACGTTCGCCTGCGCGTCGCGATCGTCGCTCGCGATCAGCGCGACGGCGCGCGTTTCGCCCGGAAGGATCGGGAAGGACGAGGGCGTGAAGTCGAGGCTGCGGCCGCTGGCGTCGGTGCCGCTGAGGAATCCCGAAATGCGCCCGTGTGCGTTGCCGCTGTTGCGGACAAACACGGCGGGCACGCGACGGCCGTCGACCTGGGTGAAGCCGCTCTTGACGACCTCGAGTCGAGGGCTGGCGTCGCCCACGGCGAGGTACACGACGATGGCGATGCGCCCCTTGACCGGCAGGCGAAAGCCTTCGCCCGACGGCAACGGCCGGGTCGTCGCCTTCGACCAGCACCGCGAAGCGGCATTCGCCGACCGGCGCATCGGCCGGCGGCGTGACTTCGAAGCGATAGCGCAGCCGCCCGCCGCCGGGCAGCGTCGCCTTGCTGCGCTCGATTGCGACCCACGGCCGGCAACTGTTCGGCTGCAGTTCGTCGAAGATCGAGATCTGGCCCTGCTCCGTGAGGGTCCAGTCGGCCGTGCGGAACACATACGTCGCGGGAAGCTGCGCGCCGTTGGTGACCTCCATCACCTCGCGGACGCGCTCACCGGGTTTCGCTTTGAGCTCGAAGCGCGGCGGTGAAATCAGCGCCGCGAAGCCCTGCGCGCCCGCCGTCGTCGCGATCAGCGACAACGCGAGCGGCAGAACGAATCTCCAGCGGCATCTGCGAAGTGATTCCATGTCAGTCGACGTCGATCTCGAAGTAAAAGTTGAGTTGCTGCGCGCTCGTCATGCGGGCGCCGTCGGTCTCGAGCTTCAGCACCAGCGTGTCGGCGAGCAGCGCCGAAGTGATCGGGCCTGCGTAGACCAGCGCGCGTTGACCGGAAACCAGCTGGCCCGGATTCAGGCGGCCTTGCGTGGTCCAGCTCGCGCGCACCGGGGTGATCGGCTGCTCCGGCAGGACCAGGAAGAGCCGGCCTTTGCGGTTGAGCCACGGCGCAAGGTTCAGGCGGACATTGATCGTCACCGAGCCTTCGATGGTGTTGTCGCCGCCACGCGACGGCGCGACCTGACGCCAGCGCATCGGCGCGCTCGACTGCTGCGGAAAGGTCCCCGCCTCGTCGACACGGTAGGTCGCGGCGGTCGCGCTCGTCGTTGCCAGCACAGCGCCAGCGCCAGCAGCAGTGCGGCGGCGGCTCATGGCGCGCTCAGCGTGTAGATCACCGTGCCGGTGTAGGTGCCGGCCTGGACGACCGCAGCGTTCGCGTACGAAAAGGTCAGGCAGCTTTCGGCCCACTGGTTGCGCTGGATCGTGCCGATCGTCTGCTGCGATCCGGCGACGAAGGTCGCCGCCGGAAACGGCTGCGCAGTCGTGCCGTCGCCGTTGCCGCTGCTCGTCCAGGAGATCTGGCCGAACGAGATCGTTCCGCCGCTGCCGTTGCTCAGCGACGCCGGGACGGTGGCGACGAGGGTCGCTGGCGAGGCCGCGTTGTTGTCGGGCCGGCGATAGAAGCCGCCGACGTAAAGCTGCGCCGGCGGGTTGCAGAACGCGAAGCCGTCCCAGAAGCTGTTGGCCGTCGCGCTGTTCGGTGGTCATCGCCTGCGCGGTGCCGCTGCCGACCTGCGCGACCGGGACCGTGACCGACACGGTGTTCACGGTGGCATTGACGCCGGGACTGCCGCCGCCCTGCAGCGTGCCCGTGAAGGTTCCGGCGCCAACCTGCAGGTAGATCGTCCGCGTGCCGGTGGGGACGTTGACGGTAAATCCGTGTGCGACCATCGCGTGACAAAGCACGATGCCTGCGGCAAGAAGGTGCCGCAGCGCGCGTGCGACGGGCGCGTTCGTTTTCGAGCGCTTCATCGGCCGGCCGCTTAAGGCATGGACACCGTGTAGGTGACCGTGCCGGTGTAGGTGCCCGACGCGGAAGATGGCTCCGCCGGAGTTCCATGTGTAGCGCCAGGAACCGGACTGGTTGACCACGCCGCTCGCCGGCGTGAGCACCGTGCTGCCGCTGTTGAACGGCGGCGCGGTCACCGTGCCGGTCGGGCTGGTGGCGGTCAGTGTTGTCCACGGCATGTTGTTGCCACCGCTGACGAGGTTCGGGGCGCCGGTGGCCGCGGTCAGCGTGACGTTGCTGCCGCCGTTGCCGATCACCTGCACCGTGACGTCCGAGTTTCCCGCGCCAGTGTCGCCGCCCGTGGCGAGCACGCCGGTGTTGTTGACGATCTGCGTCACCGTCGGCGCATACGCGAGCGTGTTCACCGATGCGGCGCTGCCGACGCGCAGGAAAACGAAGCGCGGGATCGTGATGCTGAAGTTGAGATTCACGCTCGTCGTCAGCGTGCCCGACGCGCCGGTCGCGAAGTTCGACGCACCCTGCGCAGACGCCGCGCAGAGCGCGACCGCGAGCGCAGCCGCGCCGCGGACTATGGAAGGTGCTTGTCTGTTCACGTGCGGTCCCCACCGCGCTCTTGTTGTTCGCGCCCGACGCTCGCCGAAAAAGGATCGGCCGGCAAAGCGCTCCGGCCGATCGTCTCTCCGCGGCTACAGGCGCGAAGGATGCTGGTGCGCACGGCCGCGCCCATACGGCGCCCCGTGCGCCCGATCATGGCGAGGAAAGCGTGTAGGTGACCGTCCCTGTATACGTGCCGGACGGATAGATCGTTGCCGCCGGGTTGGTCCAGGTGTAGCGCCACGTGCCGGTCTGGTTCACGACGCCGGCGCCGCTGGCCGCTAACGCCACGGTGCCGTTGAACGCGGCGGGAGCGACTGTACCCGGTCTGCGCAACGCCCGTCAGCGTGCTGGTCGGGATGTTGTTACCCGCCGACACCAGGTTCGGCTAGATTCGAAGCGGCCAAGCGTCAAGTTGCCGGCGTTGCCGAAGACCTGATAGGTGACGTCCGAAGGCCTGCAACGTCGCCGCCGGTCGCAAGCACGCCGCGTGTTGTTGACGATCTCCGCGACGGTCGGCGCAGTAGGTCAGCGTATTGACCGTGGACGGCGCCGGCGTCGCCGACTCGCAGAAAGACGAAACGCGGGATCACCACGTTGAAGTTCAGGTTGACAGGCGTGGTGATCGTGCCTGCGCCGAGTTGCGAACTGGACGCCGCCTCGGCGCCCAGCGGCAACGCGGTCGCGGCGGCCACCGCGGCGGCCAGTGTTGCGCGAATCAGCTTCATCGTTTTCCTTTTCCGGGCAGAGCCCACAAGTGATCTAAGCACGCCGTCGGCGACTTTCTGCTGATGCCCTTCCCGCGGCCGCCTGCGTGACGAAGGGCATCGTACCGAGTAGGCGGTATCCAGAACGTCCGAATTGCGCGCGACGCATGCAGCAATTCGGCCCGCCAGTCGCTGGCTATCGAGAGTGAAGAGATCCGCGTAAGGCCTCGTCGCGTTGACGCGTAGGAAGATGCCCTACACGCTCTTTGCACGGCGCGCGGCAACAAAAAAAAAGACTCGGGCCTCGCAGTCTGTAAACCCGTACTTCGCCACACCGTCCGTCGGCGCAATTGCCTTCGCTCCCGCCGTTTGCACCGCTCGTCGGCGGCTATGCAGCCGAATTCGCGACGCGACTCAATAAGGCACCCGTCTTTCCGTTAGCTCAGTGGATCGCATCGTGCGCGGTTGCGGTGTCATCGCTGCAATCAGTGGATTGAAGGCAAAGACTACAAACATGCTGCGCGAACCAACTCTCGGTAACTCCTTCGGCTTCACGCTGATCGAGGCGCTGATCACGATGACGGTCTTGGCGATTCTCGCCGCCATCGCGATTCCCAATTACTCGCGTTATGTCACGCGAGGAAATCTCGTGGAAGGCACCAACGCGCTGTCCGAGTACCGCGTCCGGATGGAGCAGTTCTATCAGGACAACCGCAGCTACCAGAACGCCGGAGGCGACTGTGGCGTGAACGTGCCAGCCAGTCTGCAGAATTTCGCTGTTGTCTGTGCGATCGCTGCAGCCGGCCAGGCGTACACCGCGACAGCCACCGGCGCCAGCAGCACGGCCGGATTCGTGTACACAATCAACCAGGCCAATGTCCGCGCGACGACAGCAATACCCGTGCACTGGGGCACGCTGCCGCCGGATGCCGCCACACGGTGGATCACACGATGATCACGAGCCACGGCCGGCAGCGCGGTGTTACCTTGGTCGAGCTTGCGGTCGTGCTGACGATCGCCGCGGTGCTCTATTCCCAGGCCGCGCCGATGTTCACCAACTGGATCGCCAACGCGCAGACTCGCACCGCGGCCGAGTCGATACTCAACGGTCTTCAATTGGCCCGGGCAGAGGCGATTCGTCGCAACCGGATGGTGCAGCTGGTCGTGACCGACGGCAGCTCGTCGTCGTGGCTGGTCGGCTGCTCGAATCCCATCGATGGCGGAACACCGGGCGTTGACGATCCTGGTGATTGTCTCGGCGTGATCCAGTCGCACGCGGCGCTCGAAAACTCGGCGCAGCCGCAGCTGACCCCTGCGCCCGTGGGCGCGACCACCATCACCTTCGATTCGCTGGGCCGGGTCACCGGAAATCTCGACGGTTCGCCAACTGCAAACAGCATCGATATCGCCAATCCGAACATTGCCACCAGTAACCGGCGTGTGCTCCGCCTCGCGCTCGGCGCTGCCGGCGATGTGCGCATGTGTGATCCGTCCATCGTTCATGGGGATCCGCGCGGATGCTGACCAGCGGCCGCTCGAGCGCACAGCGGGGCGAAACGCTGCGTTGCCGCGGGCGCTCGCGCGGGATGTCGCTGACCGAAGTACTGGTGTCGATGGTGATCTTTGCCATCGGTGTGCTCGGATTGTTCAGCACGCACGCGACCGCCTTCAACACCTATTCGGACGCCAAGAACCGTGTCGATGCGTCGTTGCTGGCGGACCGCCTGATCAGTGAAATGTGGGTCGACCGGGCCAACGTTGCCGACTACGCCTACGCCGGTCACGGCAACGTCACGCAGGCGCGCATCGCTCCCTGGCTCGCGCAGGTTCAGCAGGCGCTGCCTGCTGCCGACGCGATCGATCCAGGTCAATGGCAACCAGGTGCAAGTGACTGTCTCATGGCAGCCGCGCGGCGGTGACGTCCGGGTGCACGTGCGGTCGCGACGTTGCAGGAGCCCTAGGTGCAGCGCCGCCGAGCCGGCTCGAGGGGCATGACGCTCATCGAGGTCCTGATCGCGATGGCGGTTTCGCTCGTCGTGACTCTCGCCGTTTATCAGACCTTCGCCGCATCCGAGGGCTACCGCCGGTCCGCGACGGCCGGCGGTGACGCGACATTCAATGGTTCGCTGGCGATGTATTCGCTTCAGCGCGAACTGCGCATGGCCGGATTCGGGCTGAACTCGACCACATTGCTGGGCTGTCGTGTGCTTCGCCTACGACGGTGGCACCGATCCGGTGCGCGACCTCGATTTCTCCTCGCTCCGGTGGTAATCACCCAGGGCGCAGGGACGGCACCCGACGTGATCGATATCACCTTCAGCAGCACCGAAGCCGTACCCGCGCCCGTACGCCTGACACAGGCGACGCCGACCAACGTGGCGGACCTGAGGATCGACAACGGGTTCGGCATCCAGGCCGGCCAGCTTGCTGATCGTTGGCGAGCCCGGCGCCGACTGCACGCTGCAGCAGGCGACCAACACGCCGACGCTCGAAGTGGCGGGCCAGCAGGACCTGCTCAAGCGGGTCAGCGGCACGTATCGGACACCCTACGGGACCTGGGCCAACTCGCGGTACAACAAACCGGGCGGCCTGGGGCCCGTCTACACGCTCGCCGGAATGGTATTCCCCCTCGGCGGGGCGCCGGCCGTCAATCGGTACTACGTGCAGAACGGCAATCTGATGATGGACCAGCGGCTGCAGGGCAGCATGGAGATGCCGGTGGCCGCGTCGATCGTCCAGCTGCAGGCGCAGTACGGCAAGGACACGGATGGCGACGGCGCCATAGACACCTGGGACGAGGTCACTCCCAATGCAGCGAACGGCTGGGCGCAGGTGATCGCGATTCGGCTGGCGCTCGTCGCACGCAGTGCGCAGCCGGAGCGGCCCGACCCGGCAACCGGCGCGTGTACCACCACTACCGTTGCACCGACCTGGACGGTAGGCGACCTGGACGTCACCGCCGACCCGAACTGGCGCTGCTATCGGTATCGGGTATTCGAGTCCACGATCAGCCTGCGCAACATGGTGTGGAGGCCGACGTGATCCGACTTCGCACAATGCCGGCGCAACGGGGCACGGTGCTGATGATCGTGCTGGTCGCGATGCTGGCGATGATGGTGTCGGTGATCGCGCTGTCGCGATCGACGGACACTAACCTGCTGGTCGCAGGCAATCTGGCATTCCGCAACGCGTCCGTTCATTCCTCCGACGCCGGCATCCTGGGCGCCGTCCAATGGCTGCAGTCGACGGCGGGAACGCCAACGCTCAACAACAATGTCCCCGACCGCGGCTACTACGCCAGCGTGATTGAACCGAACTGGGACGATCCGAATTTGTGGGCGACCTGCCCCGTCTGCCAGATCGCCGGCGATGCGGCCGGCAACACCGTGCAGTGGATGGTCCACCGCATGTGCTCGGCGCCGGGCAATCCGAACGATCCGGGCGTGTCGTGCTCGTCGCTGACCGCCGGGGCCGCCGCGGCAGCTGGCGGCAGCTATGCCGGCGATGCGACCAACTTCACCGGTGGCGCCCAGAACTACTACCGAGTCACCGTGCGTGTAGTGGGCCCACGCAACACCAGCACGCTCGTGCAGTCCTTCGTCTCCCTCTAGGTGCCGCCATGCAATCCGTACTCCGCCGACTGCTGTCCGCTGCCCCGCTGCTGATCTCAGCCGCGGCCGGCGCCCAGCTGACCGACATCGCGAGCACGCCGCTGACCTACTCGCAGGCGTCACAGGTCAAGCCCAACGTGATGTTCATCCTCGACGACTCGGGCAGCATGGGGTCGCGTTTCATGCCGGAGGCGGTCAACGACGTCAACATCGACAAGACGCGGTGCAACAACAGCAGCTGCGGCTCGACGACCACCAACGGACTCGAAGGCAACCCGCCGTGGTACGCCTACCAGTTCAACACCATCTACTACAACCCGCAGATCACCTATTTCCCGGCGGTCGATGGTCTTGGCAACCAGATGACGAGCTTCGGCTCGCCATGGACCAGCGTGAAGGTCAACGCGTTCGTCGGCTCGTCAACCATCAACCTGGTGAGCGGATATTCAGAAGTGGTGTACTGCAAGAATTCCAGCGACAGCCCGACCGACGCAAACAACTGTCGACGCAACGGCATCGATACTGGCAACCCCTTCGTCTACAACAGCACTTCAACCAACGGCTACCCGAACGGCACGTCGAATGGCTCGTTCCGCTATCCGATGGTGCGCGGTGGCAGTCCGTTCTACTACAACCTGCTGCCGCTCGAACACTGCAGCGACGTCGCCCTGACGACCTGCACGTTTTCATCGACCCCGACGGGGAATTTTGTCTACCCCGCCGTGGCGCGTTTCTGCCAGAACAGCACTGATGCGAACAGCAACAGCGCGGTTACAGGTTCGACGGGCGGCAAGCCGCGCTGCCAGGAATCGTGGTCCACAAGCCACAAGTACGCGCGTTACGGCCGCTTCGAGCGCGTCAACATCGTCTCGACGCAGGCAACCTACGGCGGCCGGCCGAACCGGGCCGACTGTGCCAGTGCGCCGACCTGCACTTATGCGGAGGAAATGACCAACTTTGCCAACTGGTATGCGTACTACAGCACGCGCATGCAGATGATGAAGACGGCGGTCGGCTACGCTTTCCTCGAGCTCGACGGGCGCTATCGCGTCGGCTTCATCACGATCAATCCGGGCTCGCCGGTCAGCTCGAGCAAGTACTCGCCGATCGACATCTTCTCGGGCAGCCAGCGCACCACGTGGTACTCAAAACTGTATTCGGTCAGCCCAAGCGGCAACACGCCACTACGCGAGGCGCTGTCGCGTGTCGGACGTCATTACGCGGGTCTCAAGACCGGTATCAACTCCGGCATGAATCAGGACCCGGTCCAGTACTCCTGCCAGCCCAATGTCGCCATCCTGAGTACGGACGGCTACTGGAACAGCAATGGTGGCGACAAGCTTGACGGCAGCGCGATGGGGAATACCGACAACGTCGACAGCGGCTACTCCACACGCGCCTCCGGCGCGTACGACGGCGGGCTCGGCGCCAGCGGTACGCTGGCGGACGTCGCGATGTACTACTACAGCAGCGATCTGCGCACCAACGGATCCACGGGAGCTCTCGGCACGGATGTCAGCGAGAACAACGTGCCGTCGACGACACGCGACATGAACAGCGGCCAGCACATGCTGACGTTCACGCTCGGTCTCGGGCTCGGCGGCTTCATGCGCTACCTGCCCAACTACGAGGCGGCCACTTTCGGCGACTTCTACAACATCCGCACCGGCAATACCGGCTGTTCCTGGGGAGCGAGCAACGCCATCTGCAACTGGCCGGTGCCGCCCAACAACGACAACGACGATCCCAGCAAACTCGACGACCTGTGGCACGCCGCGGTCAACGGTCGCGGGCGATTCGTCAGTGCCAACGATGCCGTCACCCTGTACGACGGGCTGGTGACGTCGCTTTCGGACCTGCGAGTGCTGGTCGGCTCGGCGGCGGCGTCGGCAACGAGCAGTCCGAACATCACGACAACCGACAACGCCATCTACAGCTCGACCTACCGCACCACACGCTGGGACGGAGAAATGGTGGCGCAGCGGATCGATCCGGCGACCGGCAACGTCGTATCGGCGATCGAATGGTCGGCGCGCGATCGCCTGAACGCGCAGGACCTCGGCGGCGACCGACACGCGGACGATCTACACCGGCAACGGCGGCGTGCTGGCGCCGTTCGCCTGGTCATCGATGGACGCCGCGACGCGCGCGTACTTCAGCAGCAAGTGCGCGTCGCTTTCGCAATGCGCGACGCTGACCGCGGCCGAGCGCGCAACCGCGGACAACGGCGAGAACCTCGTCAACTTCCTGCGCGGCCAGCGCCAGCACGAGTCGGTCTACCGCGATCGCGAGTACGTGCTCGGCGACCTCGTCGGTTCGCGGCCGGCGTTCGTCCGCGATCCGCGACGCAGCTACGGCGATCCCGACGTGCCGTCGTACTTCGACTTCAAGAATGCCCATGCATCGCGCCGGCCGGTCGTCTACATCGGCGGCAACGACGGCATGCTGCACGCGTTCGACGCGAACACCGGCGACGAGCTGTGGGCCTTCGTGCCGCGCTCGGTGCTGCCCAAGATGTACCGGCTGGCCGAGACCGCGTATGCCACGTCGCACGAGTTCTTCGTCGACGGTTCGCCGACGCGTCGGCGATGCCTACGTCAACGGCATGTGGCGGACCATCCTGATCGGCGGACTGAACGCAGGCGGTCGGGGCTTCTACGCGCTGGACGTCACCAATCCAACGAGCCCGCAGCTCATGTGGGAGTTCTGCTCGTCGTCGACCCTGTGTTCACACTACGACGACGACCTCGGCCTTTCGTTCGGCAATCCGATGATCACCAAGCGGTCGAGCGACGGCCGGTGGGTGGCGCTGGTGACGTCCGGCTACAACAACGTCAGCCCCGGAAACGGCCGCGGATACCTGTACGTGCTCGACCTGGCGAGCGGCGCGCTGTTGCACAAGGTGAGCACCGGGGTCGGCACCAGCACCGATCCGTCCGGTCTGGCGCGCATGTCCAACTGGGTGCGCGATCCGGACACCGACAACACGGCGCAGTACGTTTACGGCGGCGACCTCGAGGGCAACCTGTGGCGCTTCGACCTCGATGTGACGCCTCCCGCCGTGCTGCGCATGGCGACGCTGCGCGATTCTTCCGGCAAGCCGCAGTCGATCACGACCCGACCCGAACTGGGCCAGATCGAAAGCAAGCGCGTCATTTTCATCGGCAGCGGGCGCTACCTCGGCGCGTCCGACCTGCAGGATCCGACGACGCTCTCTCCAGCCGGAGACTGGTCGTACGCCGGATCGCTGTATGCGATCAAGGACACGGGCGCCGCGATCGGAAGCCCGCGCTCGACCGGCACTTTCCAGGCGCAGACCATCGTGTCCGCGGGCAACGGCCGCCGCGCGATCACCGGGGCAACGACCAACTGGAGCAGCGATGGCGGCTGGTACATCGACTTCCCGTCGGTCGGCGAACGCATCAACCTCGATCCGCAACTCGTGCTGGGAACACTGGTCGTGACTACCAACGTGCCGAACAACAACGCGTGCACGGCGGGCGGCGACAGCTGGATCTACCAGTTCAACTACAAGAGCGGCCAGGCCGTCAGCAGCGCATCGGGCGGCGAGGTCGGTCTGTTCCGGTCGGGAACGCTGACGGTCGGCAACGCGATCGTCCGATTGCAGAACCTGGCGCTGAAGATCATCACGACCGGCGCATCGGGCGTGAAGGAGACGCGCGGGCTCAACGTGGGTGGCGGAGCGGCCAATCCCCGCCGTATCGGCTGGCGCGAAGTCCCGCGATAGTCCGTCGGTCGTCGGCCGCTGCGCCGCTTCCCACCCGCTACCGCGGGCGCATCACGCGCGGCGGGAAATAAGGCTTCTTCAGCGCGCGTCCCTGGCCGAGCACGAAGCCCGTCTGCCTGGCGAGCTTCAACTGCTCTTCGCGCTCGATGCCGGCCAGCACGAAGGTCTCGCGCGTGAGGCCGAGGGCATTGACCTCGCGCGACATCTCGAACCAAGTTTCCTCGCGCACCGAGATCGGCGCCAGCATCTTGGCGAAGTCCGGAGCGACGAAGTCGATCGCGCTCATTTCCATGCTCGCGCGCGGTTCGGCGAACCGGTAGCCGACCGGGATCTGGTAACTGCGCAGCAGGTCGATGAATTCGCGCACGCGGTACGGCCAGCGCAGCCGCTCCATCGCGCCGCGAAGCAGGATCGACAGACGATGAGTCGTCAGCCGGTGCGAGTCGAGCGTGCGCACCAGCATCTCGAGCGAACGTTCGATCGAGCCGAACGAGACCGTGACGGCGATGCGCTCGACGCGCTCGTGCTCGAGCATCGTGAACGCATGTTCGAGCGCCGCGAGCTGGATCTGCGCGCGCAGCGAGCGGTCGGGCTCGAAGTCCGCGGTCCAGACGTACAACTCGTCAAACCAGCGTTCGGACCCGACCAGCGTGCGGGTCGGCCATACGAGGGCGCGTACGCGCGATCCGAAGCGGCTGAGCGGATCAACCGTCGGGTCGACTTCCAGATGATGTGTGCCCAGCTCGGGCCGGGACTCGCTATTGGCCATAGTGAGTTCGCGACCCCATGCGCGAACGTGCGGCGATTCTGGGGCAAATCCGGTTCAGCCGCCAAGCCTAGTTCAACGCTAGCTCTTCAGCGGTATCGTCGGCGGCGGGTAGGGCATGCGCACGGCGCGGCCCTGGCCGAGCTCGAAACCCGCTCGCACCGCGCCCTGCAGCTGCGCCCGCGATTCGAGTGCACCGACGATCGTCGAGTGCGTGTCGAGTCCGAGCGCGCGGATCTCGAGCGACAGGTCGCTCCAGGCGTCGGGACGCGTGGCATCCGGCGCCAGCACCTTGGCAAAGATCGGCTGGACCAGGTCGACTCCCGACAGTTCCATGCTGACGCGCGGTGCGGAAAGCCGGTAGCCGACGGCGACCTTCAGCCCGCGCAGCATGTCGGCGAACGCGCGCAGCCGATAGCGCGACCGCAGCCGCTGCGGCGCACCGCGCAGCAGCACGAACATCCGGTGCGCCAGCAGCACGTTGGCCTCGAACAGTTCGGTCAACGGATCGAGTGCGCGTTCGACCGTTCCGAACGAAATCGTCACGCCGATGCGCTCGACAAGGTCGTATTCGAGCCACTGGAAGGCATCGCTCATCGCGTCGATCTGGATGCGGGCGCGCTGCGTGGTCGACGCCGCGCCGCCCTCGGTCCAGACGTAAAGCTCGTCGAACCAGCGCTCGTTGGAAATCAGCGAGCGCGTCGGCCACAGCGTCGCGCGCACAGCGCCGCGAAAGTTGCCGGTCCGTTCGGCCGGTCCACTGGCGGGAATGCCCGTAGGCGTCATGTCGCAAGCATGCCATCAATGCGGGATCCATAGCGCATCTACGTCTCGCCGAGCCGGACAGACGGACCGAACGGGCTGCGTCAGCGGACCGTCGACAGGCCTCCGATCAGGAATGCGACGGCGGACCGAGCGCGCGGATCCGTAGGTCCGGAACCGGTCCACGACGCGCTGCATCTCAGCCGCGTCCAGCCGCGGCGGCTCTCCGAGTTCGCAGGCGGCCAGGTAGGTGCGCGCGAGGTGTTCGACCTCGATCGGCCAGCGCGAGCGCGGTGTCGAGATCAGGGCCGCATGCAATGACGCCGTGATGGGCGAGCAGGCAGGCGTTGCGGCTGCGCATCGCCTCGATCGCATGGTCGGATAGCGCCTGCGTGCCGAACGTTGCATAGGGCGCGCAGCGGATATCGACCCCGCCCGCGCAGGCCACCATGTAATGAAAGGCGGGTATCGACCGCCCGTGGCAGGCGAGCGCCGTAGCGCAAGGCGAGTGCGTGTGCACGATCCCCGCGAATTCCGGCCGATCGGCGTACAGATCGCGATGGAAGCGCCATTCGGACGATGGCATGCGAGTTCCCTGCGGCAGGCCGGCAGTACTGACGAACACGAGATCGTCGGCGTGCAGGTCGCGGTATGGCATGCCGGAGGGCGTGATCACGAACCCGGTCTGCGCGCCGCGCTGGCAGCGCGCCGAGACATTGCCCGAGGTGTTGACGTTGATGCCGGATGCATTCATCGCACGAGCGGTGTCGATGACCGCCGCCCGCAGGCCCGGGCCATCGTCGGCGAGTGAAGTCATGTGGCCCCCTTGGCCCTGCGGGCGTTCCCCCCGTGGGGGAGCGAGCGCCTTCGGAGCGGCCGTGCGGCGCTCATGCCGCGCGCCGGTGCTCGGGGAACAGCGCCGCAAGCTGGGCGGGTGCCGCGACACCGCGCTCGGTGATGATCGCGCTGACCAGACGGGCGGGCGTGATATCGAACGCCGGGTTGGCGACCGGTGTGCCGGCCGCCTGCAGGCGGACCTGGCTCGGCGCGCCGCTGACGTCGAGTCCGTTCATGGTCAGGACTTCGTCGGCGCCGCGCTCTTCGATCGGCACCTGGTCCAGATCACCGGCAATGCTCCAGTCGATCGTTGGAGACGGCACGGCGGCATAGAACGGTACGCCGCTGTCGCGTGCCGCCACCGCCTTCAGATAGGTGCCGATCTTGTTGGCGATGGCTCCGCTCGCCGACACGCGGTCTGCTCCAACCAGCACGGCGTCGACCTGGCCGCGTTGCATCAGGTGTCCGCCGGCGTTGTCAACGACGAGCGTGTACGGAATGCCGTGTGCCGCCAGCTCCCAGGCGGTCAGCAGCCCCTGGTTGCGTGGCCGCGTTTCATCGACCCATACGTGAACCGGAATGCCGGCATCGTGTGCGGCATAGATCGCCGAAAGCGCGGTGCCGTGGTCGACCGCCGCCAGCCAGCCGGTGTTGCAATGGGTCAGGATGTTGATCGTTCGTGACCGTGCGGCATGCAGCGCGCGCAGCACCCCGGCGCCATGCACGCCGATCGCCCGATTCAGCGCGACGTCCTCTTCGGCGATCACGCCCGCTTCGGCCCACGCGGCGTCGGCCCGCTCCGCAGGCGGCAGGCGCAGTACCGCGTCGCGCACGCGCTCAAGAGCCCAGCGCAGGTTGACCGCGGTCGGCCGGCTGGCGGCAAGCGCTTCGTACGCTGTCATCATCGCCGCCGTCGAAGGATCGGCGCGCAGCGCCAGCGCCAGACCGTAGGCGCCGGTCACGCCGATCAGCGGGGCACCGCGCACCGTCATCGAGCGGATCGCCTCGATGACATCGTCCCTGGTCGCGAGGATCCGCCGCTCGAGCCGGTAGCGGCAGCGCGCGCTGGTCGATCACGCCAACCGCATGGTCGCCGACCGGCCAGATCGAGCGCATGGATTCGCCGTTGACCTTCATCGGCGCATGTTCAGTGGCATGCGAGCGATTCTAAGTTGTACCGAGGCAACGAGCGCCCTCGGTGCCGGACGCGCTCGAACCGCCGGCGACATCGGCGTGCCTGGCCGCTCTTCAGACCTGCCGCGCGGGTCCGGCGCGGGTCCTTCGGGCCACGAGTGCGGCGCGTTCGCTACGCTCCTGGCACTCGGTGCATCGCGCTGCCGCTG
Source organism: uncultured beta proteobacterium (assembly GCA_963703945.1). Classification (GTDB taxonomy): domain Bacteria; phylum Pseudomonadota; class Gammaproteobacteria; order Burkholderiales; family Burkholderiaceae_F; genus JALORV01. The sequence continues at coordinate 369,594 of CAVPGM010000005.1, forward strand.
GATTGGCGAGCAGTCGCTCGCGCGAGATATCGTCCCCGCAGTCCAGGCAAGCGCCATACTGACCCTCTTCAATACGGGCCAGCGCCTGCTCGACCGTGGCCAGCGCGTCGGCGCCACGGGCGACGTGCGCGATGTCCATCGAGGTGGCCGCTTCGGCAGCGGCCTCGTCATCGGTGTCTTCGCGACGGTTCGGCAGCGCCGCGTCGTCGTGTGTGTCGAGGCCATGCCGGTGCAGCCGGTCCGACACGGCTCCGCCGACCTGCGCCCGCAGGCTGCGCAGCCGCGCATGCAGCAGTGACAGCTCTTCGGCTGACAACGGCATCGGATCTCCTCCTATCCCTCGGCTCCAGCCTAAGGAGGGGGCTCGGCCGGCCTTTGATGGGTATCAACGCTGCATCGACTGCGGCCGATGTTGCCGCGGCGGGTGGATCTGATAAGGTGCGCACCGTTGCTGCGCTGCCACATCGAGGAATGAGCAGGCAGGCGCCAGCGGGGAATTCGCGACTTCAATGAGCCTGGACGCCGTTCACTACCTGCGGTCCGCGATGGTGCCGCGCTCGATCGCGGTCGTCGGCGCGAGTCCCCGGGCCGAGTCGCTCGGCCGGTTTGTTTTCACCAACGTGATGGCAGCCGGCTTCAAGGGCGACGTCTACGCCGTCAATCCGCGGCACAGGACGATCGACGGCCATCCGTGTCTGCCCTCGCTCGGCGCGCTGCCGCGAAAGGTCGACCTCGCCATCGTCGTGACCGGCGCCCAGAACGTTCCTCGCGTCATCGAAGACGCGGGCGCGAAGGGCATTCCGTCGATGCTGGTGCTGTCGCCGGGCCTGTGCGAGGACGGCCCGGAGCGGCGCCGCCTTGAGCAGGAAGTCATTGCGCGCGCGCGTGCATCGCGCGTTCGTGTGCTGGGTCCCAACTGCCTCGGCCTGATGCGTCCGGAGATCGGGCTGAACGCGAGCTGGGCACGCACCATGGCCCGGCCCGGGGCACTGGCGCTGGTCTCGCAGTCCGGCGCCGTGACGACTGCTCTGCTCGATTACGCATGGACGGCCGGCTTCGGCTTCTCCTCGGTGCTGGCCACCGGCGCGGAGTCCGATGTATCGCTCGCCGAGATCATCGACTTTCTCGCCGGAGATCCGGTCACCCGCTCGATCCTGCTTTACATCGAGGGCATCCACAACGCGCGGCCGCTGGTGTCGAGCATCCGCGTCGCCGCCAGCGTGAAACCCGTGATCGTCCTCAAGGCCGGAAGACACGCGGCCGGCGCGAAAGTCGTGATGAGTCACACCGGTGCGCTGGTCGGCAATGACGCGGTATTCGACGCGGCTCTGCGCCGCGTCGGTGCGATCCGCGTGCCGAAGATCGGCAACCTGTTCGCGGCGGCCGAGGCGCTGGCGAACGGTCGCTTGCCGCACGGCAACCGCCTGGCCATCGTCACCAATGGTGGCGGGCCGGGCGCACTGGCGGCCGATGTCGTTGAAGAGAACCACGTCGAGCTCGCGCGACTCTCCGACACGACGCACGCTGCGCTCGACGCAGCACTGCCGCCGGGCTGGTCGCACGCCAACCCGGTCGACATCCGGGCCGATGCGGACGCCGGACGCTTTGCAACGGCCCTGCAACTGCTGCTGGACGATCGTGCGAACGACGGCGTGCTTGTACTGTTCTCGCCGACGCCGAGGCTGGGCGCCGAACATGCGGCGCGCGCGATGCTGCCGGTGGCTGCCGCAGCGGAAAAGCCGGTGGTCAGCGCCTGGCTGGGCGAAAAGGATGCCGGCCGCGGCCGCGCCGCGTTCAAGGCGGCATCGCTGCCCGCGTTGCAGAATCCCGAGCGCGGAGTCGAATCGTTCGGTTACCTCGCGCAGTACATCCGCAACCGCGAACTGCGGCTGCAGGTGCCGCCCCCGCGCATCGACGAGCTCAAGTTCGATGTGCAGGCGGCGCGCCGCATCATCGATGGCGCACGCAGCGCCGGACGGCACATGCTCGACGAGCAGGATTCCAAGGCGCTGCTGGCCTCGTTCGGCATCGAAACCGCGCTGGGACTCATCGCGCGCAGCGCGATGGAAGCGCGGCAGGCGGCGCTGCAGCTCGGCTTCCCGGTCGTGCTGAAGGTGCGCGCCGACGGCATCACGCACAAGAGCGACGTCGGCGGTGTCATTCTCGGCGTTCAGACCGCCGACGAAGTGGAAAGCGGGTTCGAGGCGATCGCCCGCCGGCTGACCGAGCGTGCACCGACGGCGCGCTTCGTCGGCGTGCTGGTGCAGAAGATGGTGGTCCGGCCACAGGGGAGGGAGCTGATCGTCGGACTGACGCGCGACCCCACGTTCGGGCCGGTGATCAGCTTCGGCATGGGGGGCGTAGCGGTCGAAATCTTTCGCGACTCGGCGGTTGCGCTGCCGCCGCTCAACCCGTTCCTGGCGCGTGACCTGATATCGCGCACGCGGGTGTCGCGCATGCTCGATGCGTTCCGCGGCGCGCCGGCAGTCGATCTCGAAAGGCTGATCGACGTGCTGCTGCGCGTCTCCGAACTCGCGTGCGAGATTCCGGCCGTGCGCGAACTCGACATCAATCCGCTGCTCGCGGATGCCAACGGCGTGATCGCGCTCGACGCGCGCGTCGTCGTATCCGACGAGCCGCTGGCCGCCGACGCGACCTTTTCACACCTGGCGATTCATCCGTACCCGCGGGCGCTCGAGCGCGAGGTCACGGTGAAGGGCGACGCGCGCATCCTGCTGCGGCCGATCCGACCGGAAGATGCCGAGGCCGAGCGACGCTTCATCAGCCGGCTGTCGGCGCGTACCTCGTACCTGCGGTTCCACGCGCCGATCCGCGAGCTGACGATGGAGCGTCTGGTGCGCTACACGCAGATCGACTACGACCGTGAGATGGCGTTCGTCGCGATCGACACCGGGGACGAGCAGCACGAGATCCGCGGGATCTCGCGCTACATCTGCAATCCGGACGGCAAGACGGCGGAGTTCGGCGTCATTGTCGAGGACGCCTGGCAGGGCAGGGGCCTCGGACACGTGCTGATGCAGGTGCTCGAGGACACGGCGCGCGCGCGCGGGCTCGTCGAACTGATCGGGCTCGTGCTGAAGGACAACGACGAGATGGGCCTGATGATGCGCAAACGCGGCTACGCCCCACATCGCGACGAGGAGGATCCGGGCATCCTGCGTTACATCAAGCCGCTGGTCGAACCAGCGCCAACCGGAGCCGCGGTCGACGGCTGACATCGAGACGTCGGGGCATCGGCCCCTCCGCACTTACAATCGAACCCGCTTCTCCGAACGCGGCGACCGTCGCGTCCGATCCACGCTTCTCACGAGTTCCGATGCACTTCCCGGTGTCCTACCTGCGCTGGACGATGGCTTGTCTGGCAAGCCTGCTCTGCACGGCGGTGCTCGCGCAGCCGACCGACGCGGCCTCAAAGCGCGGCGTGCTGTTCGAAATCCGCAAGGGCAACCAGACGGCGCTGCTGATGGGCACGATCCACGTCGGGCGGCCCGAGTTCTATCCACTGCCCGCTGCGCAGTTGTCGCGCATCGAGAAGGTCGACGGCATCGTGCTGGAAGCCGATGTGACCGACATGGCGCGCGCGATCGCGGCGACACAGAAATATGCGGTGTATCCGCAGGGTGAACCGGGGCTCGAGACCCGGCTGCCGGCCCAACTCAAGTCCCGCGTCGAGGCGATCGCGACGCGTAACCAGCTCGACGTGGCACCACTGTGGCGCATGAAACCGTGGATGCTGGCCAACGTGTTCGCGCTCGTCGAGGCCGCGCAGGCCGGTTACATGCCGGCGCTGTCGGTCGAGGCCTACCTGTCGCGGCTGGCGCGCCAGAGCAACAAGCCGGTGCTGGAACTCGAAAGCATCGAGCAGCAGTTCCAGTTGTTCGAGCGCGCGCCCGAGTCGACTCAGGTGGCGTTCCTGGAGGACGCGATCAAGGCTGTCGAGACGAACGCGGCCCGCCGGGAAATCAACCGCATTGCGCAGGCGTGGGAGACCGGCGATCGCGCCGCGCTTGAACGCCTGCTCGCCGAGATGCGCGCGCAGACCAGCGTCGGCGCTCGTTTCACTGTCGACACGGTCCTGCTCGGACGGCATCCGGACATGGTGGCACGCATCGAGTCGATGATGCGGGACGGCAAGACCTATCTGTTTGCAGTCGGATCGCTGCACCTGGTGGGACCGCAAGGCCTCGTTGAGATGCTGCGGGCACGCGGATACTCGGTGACACCGCTCTGATGCCGGCCCTTCGCGCGGCCGCGCGCTTCACGGTGACGATCGGCGACGAGCGATGGGCGCTTGAGCAGCGCGCGGCCTACTGGGAGGCGCGCCGCTGGCTGGTGATTGCCGATGTGCACTTCGGCAAGGCGGCCACTTTCCGCGCGCGCGGCGTTCCGGTCCCGCACGGGACGACGAAAGACAACCTGCAGCGCATCGACGCGTTGATCGACGCTCTCGATCCGGCGGCGGTGATCGTGCTGGGCGACTTCCTTCATGCGCGCGAAGCGCAAACTCCGGGCACGCTGCAGGCACTGCACGCGTGGCGCGAGCGGCGCGCCGGCCTCGACGTCGTGCTGGTCGAAGGCAATCACGATCGCTCCGCCGGCGCGCTCCCGCCGGGACTCAAGATTGACTGCGCGGCCGAGCCCTGGCAGGTCGGCAGCTTCGCGTTCTGCCATGAGCCGCGCTTCATCGAGGGATCTACCGTCCTGGCGGGACATCTGCATCCGGCAATCCGGCTCAGCGGTCGCGTGGACGACGGCGTCCGCCTGCCCTGCTACTGGTTGCGCAACGGGCTCGCGGTGCTGCCGGCGTTCGGTGACTTCACCGGCGGCGCGCGAATTGAACGCGAGGTGGGCGATCGTGTCATCGCGTTGGCAGAGGATCGCCTGTACGAAGTGCCGCCACCACGCGCGGCCTAGGGAGCCTCCGCGCAACCCATGATGCCCGTGGCGCGGTCTTTGCGGGATGAGCCGCGCGAAGCGCCGCCGAGACCATGCTTGCAGCAAGGCGAGGCGGTGCGACAAAGCGGATCGCCCGCAAGACCCGCCCCGGAGGGTTTGTGCGAAATGCCGCGCTCGCTGCGTTGCGCGCCTCGTGCTTGGGCGCCCGCCAAGCACCTTCGGCGTGCGCCTTGCGATCATCGGCATTGCGCACAAACGCGGGCATCAGCGATTACGCGGAGGCTCCCTTGATCAGGCCTGCGTCTGCGGCCAGAACAGGTAGGCGTCCATCGCAAGCACGCCGCTGTCCACCCCCGCATCGATGTGTTCGACACGCGGGCCGCGGCCAGCCGCGCCCACTGCGACCATCAGCGGCAGGAAGTGCTCGGGCGTGGGATGTGCACGCGACGCGTGGGGCGCGAGCTCAGTCCAACGCGCCAGCGCCGCACGGTCGTCTGCGCCCAGTGTCTGGTCCACCCATTGGCGGAACTCGCTGACGTAAGCCTCGGGCTCGCGCTCGTCCACTGTCATCGAGCCGCGACGGCGAACGTCGGTGATCCAGTCCTGCAAGTTGTGGGTCAGATGCCCCGAGGCCAGCACCAGTACGCCATCGGCGACGAGTGGCGACAGGGCCGCGCCGACGCGCAGGTGGTGTCCCGCGTCGAGCGAGGGCTGGATCGAGATCTGCGCCACCGGAACGTCGCGGTCGGGGTAGAGGCGCAGCAGCGGGACCCAGGCACCGTGATCGAGTCCCCGACATCCGTTCGCGCTGGCCTCGAGTCCCGCCTCGCGCAGCAACTGCAGCGCGCGCTGCGCCATTTCGGGAGCGCCAGGCGCCGCGTAACGGATCCGATAGAGCTCGGCCGGAAATCCGCCGAAGTCGTGGATCGTCTCCGGCTGCTTCGACGTGGCAACCATCGGCAGTGCGGTTTCCCAGTGTGCGGACGCAACCAGGACCGCGCGTGGCCTTGGCAAACGACGACCCAGCGCTTTCCACGCTTCACCGGCGCGCCCGGCGGCGACCGCGTGCATCGGGGAACCGTGCGAAACGAACAGGGTGGGCAGGGAGGAGCTCATCGGGATGTCTGCAAGCGGCGGGCGGGCGCGCCGCCTGGCGACGACGCGCCCGCCGCTCCTACTTGATCAGGCCCTCTTCCTTCATCGCGGCCTGCACTTCCGGGCGCGCTGCGATGCGCGCGACGTACTGCTGCAGTACCGGCCAGCGAGCGAGATCGATCCCGGTCCACTTCGTCCAGTTCAGCAAGGTGAAAAGATAGGCATCGGCCACGCTGAATGTGCTTCCGGTCAGGTACGGCCGATCGCCGAGTTCCTTGACGATCCAGTCGAAGCGTCTCGTCAGCTTGTCGCGAAACTTCGCCTTGGCTTCATCCGGCATGCTCGCATCGAACAGCGGCGAGAACTGCTTGTGGATCTCCGAGGTGATGAAATTGAGCCACTCCTGCAGGCGATAGCGCTCCATCGTGCCCTGCGCCGGTGCGAGCTGCTTCTGGGGAGCGCGGTCGGCGAGGTACTGGACGATCGCCGGCCCCTCGGTCAATCGACTGCCATCATCGAGTTCGAGAGCCGGCACATAGCCTTTGCCGTTGACGGCCAAGTAGTCGTTGCCATCGGCCGTCTTCTTGGTCTTGGTGTCGACCTTGACGAGCGTGAGAGGTAGTCCGGCTTCCCTGGCGACGATGTGCGGCGACAGCGAGCACGCGCCGGGCGAGTAATAGAGTTTCATGAAGTCTGCTCCTCGACAGCTAGGTTTGGTCGGTCAGGCGGCCTGCAGCCCGCCGCTCGAACGATGGGCAAACCGGGTTCCTAGGGCGAAGGCACCGTCACCGAGCAGCGCCTGCGCAATCGCGGCGATGGTGAGGAAAACGGGGTACTCCCAGCCGCCCTTCGGCGCGGTGAACAGCCAGCCGTTGCCCAGGTGGACCCAGGCGGCTCCAGCCAGGAACGGAACCAGCGCGGCGGCCACCCAGCGCGTGCCCACGCCCAGGATCAGCATCACACCACCGACGAACTCCGCCGCGAAGGTGAGGTAGGCAAGCGAAGCGGGCAGGCCGAGCGATTGAAAGAACTGCGCGGTGCCAGGCAGGGTGAAGACGAGCAGCTTGAGCAGCGCGTGGGCTACGAACATGGTGCCCAGCGAAAGCCGCAACAGCAGGGCGGCATACGGTGCGGCGCGAGAATCGATCATTTGAGTCACTCCGTTCGATGTTTGCGGCCCCGGGGGCCGGACGGGTCGAACTGTATTACTAGCCATTTGCAGGATAAAGTGCTATTCATGAAATAGTTTATCCCGTAATACAGGATAAACGACGATGGATCGCTGGCTGGCAATGGAGGCCTACGTGCGCGTAGTCGAGGCGGGCAGCTTTGTCGCCGCTGCCGAGCGCATGGGCCTGTCCACTTCGTCGCTCTCACGACTGATTGCGGACCTTGAGCAGCACCTGGGCACCCGCTTGCTCCACCGAACGACACGCCGGCTGTCGCTCAGCGAAAGCGGTCAGTCCTATTACGAGCGCTGTGTCGCCCTGCTCGCAGACCTTGCCGAGGCCGAAGCGATCGCGGGCCAGTCCGCAGTGGAGCCGCGCGGAACGGTGCGTCTCACCTGTTCGCACGCGATGGCGGAGCAACGCGTGGCGCCGTCAATCGCTCGCTTCGTCGAGAGCCACCCCGAGGTGAAGTTCGAACTTGTCGTTTCCGATCGCGTAGTCGACCTTGTCGAGGAAGGGTTCGATCTGGCGATACGGGCCGGCAATGTAGGCAGCGACCGGCTGGTCGCGCGGCGCCTCGGATCGATGGCGTTGTGCCTGTGTGCCTCGCCGGCATATCTCGCACGTCACGGTACGCCGCGTACACCGGAGGATCTGGCCGGCCACAACGCGTTGACCTACGCCTATGCCAGCACGCCGCGCATCTGGCAGTTCACGGCCGCGGACGGCCGAGTGCACGAGGTCCGTGTCGCCGGCAGCCTGCACGCGAACAGCGGCGACGCGTTGAAATCGGCGGCCATCGGTGGCCTCGGGCTCGTCTACGAGCCCGACTTCCTCCTCGGCGACGCAATTCGCCTGGGTCTGCTGGTGCGCCTGCTGCCCGACTTTGCCGGCGCGACCGGCGACATATGGGCCGTGTATCCGAGTCGCCGGCACCTGTCGCTGAAAGTCAGGCTGTTTGTCGATTTCATCGAAAAATCCTTCAAGGCGATCTGAGAAGACTGCCGCAGGTCTTTCCCGCACTGCAGCAATAGGCCGCAGCCTCTAGTTCGCGGGTTGACGCCTCGTGCCTGCTTGAGAAATAGTACGAACGTTCGTTTTTTGTTGCGCCTTGTTGCCTTCCCGCCCCTGACGATGCCCATAGCCACCGCCTTGTCGACGATCGCCACCGCGCTGCGGCCCCGCAAGGGCGACCAGACACGCGCCGCGATCGTCGAGACCGCACTCGAGATGGCGAGCCGCGACGGACTCGAAGGGCTGACGATCGGCACGCTGGCCGAGCAGATGCGAATGAGCAAGAGCGGCGTGTTCGCGCACTTCGGGTCGCGCGAAGACCTGCAACTTGCGGTGCTCAAGGAATACGTCAGCCGGTTCGTTGACGAAGTTCTGCGACCGGCGGTGAAGAAGCAGCGCGGCCTGCCGCGACTGGAGGCGATCCTCGACCGCTGGGTGGCCTTCCTCGCTCGCGAACTGACGCGGGGCTGCATCATGATCGCGGGCGCAGTCGAGTACGACGACCGTCCCGGCCCGCTGCGCGAAGCGATGGTGTCGATCATCACCGGCTGGAAGGCGGAAGTTCAGACGGCCATCCGCCAGGCCGTCGCCGAAGGGCACCTGAAGTCTTCAGTCGACGTGCCGCAGATGGTGTTCGAGATCTACGGGCTGATGCTGGCGATGCATCAGGACGCCCGCTTGCTGCGCTCGGCCGACAGCGCCAAGCGGGCGCGCGCCGGCCTGCGCCGGCTACTCGATAGCGCGCGCACCGGAATAGCACCGATGACACGAGTTCCAACCCGCCGCACCGCCCCACGCGCGCGTGCTGGTCGCACCACGAAGTAAGGAGAAACCACATGCCGTCGTACAAGGCGCCGCTGCGCGATCAACAGTTCGTCCTGCATGAGGTGCTGGGGGCGGTCGACGCACTGAAGCAGATGCCGCGCTATGCGGAACTCGACGCTGACACCGTCAACCAGGTCGTCGAGGAAGCGGGAAAGTTCTGCGAGGACGTGCTGATGCCGATCAACCGCTCAGGCGACGAGGAAGGCTGCACCTACGATCCGGCGACGAAGACGGTGAAGACACCGGCGGGCTTCCGCGCTGCATACGACGCATTCCGCGAGGCCGGCTGGCAAGGCCTGGCGGCCGAGACCGAGTACGGTGGCCAGGGGCTGCCGCACCTGTTGCAGATCGCCTTCTACGAAATGCAGTACTCGACCAACCAGGCGTGGGCCATGTATCCGGGACTCACGATCGGTGCGTACGAGTGCCTGCTGAAGCACGCATCCGAAGAACAGAAGCAGCTGTATCTGCCGAAGCTGACATCTGGCCAGTGGACCGGAACGATGTGCCTGACGGAGCCACATTGCGGCACCGACCTGGGCATGCTGCGTACCAAGGCCGAACCACAGGCCGACGGCAGCTACAAGCTCACGGGCGAGAAGATCTTCATCTCGTCCGGCGAGCACGACATGGCCGAGAACATCGTCCACCTCGTGCTGGCGCGCTTGCCGGATGCACCGCATGGCACGAAGGGCATTTCGCTGTTCATCGTGCCGAAGTTCAAGCCGGCCGGCACGGGCCCCGACGCCAAGCTCGGCGAGCGCAACGGCCTGTACTGCGGCGGCATCGAGGAGAAGATGGGCATCCACGGCAACTCGACCTGCCAGATCATCCTCGATGGTGCCTTCGGCTGGCTGGTCGGCGAGCCGAACAAGGGCCTCAACGCGATGTTCGTCATGATGAACGGCGCACGCCTGGGAGTCGGCGTGCAGGGTCTCGGCATCACCGAAGTGGCGTACCAGAACGCCGCGGCCTACGCGAAGGACCGCCTCCAGGGACGCTCGCTCGCCGGGCCCGCAGGCACCCGACGAAGCCCGCCGATCCGATCATCGTGCATCCGGATGTACGCCGCATGCTGCTGACAGCGCGCGCCTATGCCGAAGGCGGCCGCGCATTCGCCTACTGGGTCGCGCTGATGGCCGACACGCAGATCGCCCACCCGGACGAGGAGCAGCGGAAATTCGGCGCCGACATGATGTCGCTGATGACGCCGATCGTGAAGGCGTTCATGACCGACAACGGGTTCCAGTGCGCGTCCGAATGCCTGCAGGTGTTCGGCGGCCACGGCTACATCGCCGAATGGGGCATGGAGCAGTTCGTGCGCGACGCGCGCATCAACATGATCTACGAGGGCACCAACACGATCCAGTCGCTCGATCTCCTCGGGCCGCAAGATCCTGCTGGACAACGGCGCCAAGCTGCGCGCCTTCGGCAAGATGGTCACCGAGTTCATCGAGGAAAATGGCACCAACCCGGAGATGGACGAGTTCGTCACGCCACTGGCCGACATCGGCAACAAGGTCCAGCGGCTGACGATGGATCTCGGCATGAAGGCGATGGCGAACCGCGACGAGGTCGGCGCCGCTGCCGTGCCATACCTGCGCGTCGTCGGTCACCTCGTCTACTCGTACTTCTGGGCCCGCATGGCCAAGGTGGCGGTGGATCGCGTCAAGGCCGACGGCGGAACGGTCGATCCGTTCTATCGTCACAAGCTGGCCACGGCCGGTTCTACTTTCAGCGACTGCTGCCCGAGACGGCGATGCTGATCCGCACGGTCAGCGCGGGCGCCGGCACGCTGATGGAGCTGGCGGCGGAGGCGTTCTGAACGTACGACTGCAGCTGCCAACGGAAGCGAGCCAACCGGTTCGGAAGCAAACGGAGAATCGAATGAACAACTTCGTCGTACGCAAGGTGGCCGTGCTCGGCGCCGGCGTGATGGGAGCGCAGATCGCCGCGCACTGCGTCAATGCACGCGTGCCGGTCGTGCTGTTCGACCTGGCGGCCAAGCAAGGGCCCGGAAGAACGGCATCGTGTTGCGCGCCATCGAGAACCTGAAGAAGCTGAGTCCCGCGCCGCTCGGCGTGAAGGACGACGCGCAGTACATCCAGGCGGCCAACTACGACGAACACCTGGAGCTGCTGCGCGGCTGCGACCTGATCATCGAGGCGATCGCCGAGCGCATGGACTGGAAGCACGACCTGTACAAGAAGATCGCGCCGTTCGTCGCGCCGCACGCGATCTTCGCGTCGAACACCTCGGGCCTGTCGATCGACCAAGCTCGCCGAGGCGCTGGACGCCGAGGCTGAAGGCGCGCTTCTGCGGCATCCACTTCTTCAACCCGCCGCGCTACATGCACCTGGTCGAGCTGATCCCGACGCCGACCACGCGGCCGCAGATCCTCGACGATCTCGAGACCTTCGTGACCTCGACGCTGGGCAAGGGCGTGGTGCGCGCCAAGGACACGCCGAACTTCATCGCCAACCGCGTCGGCATCTTCGGCATGCTGGCCACGATGAAGGAGGCCGAGAAGTTCGGCCTCACCTACGACGTCGTCGACGACCTGACCGGCACGAAGCTCGGCCGCGCCAAGAGCGGCGACCTTCCGCACCGCCGACGTCGTCGGTCTCGACACGATGGCGCATGTGATCAAGACGATGCAGGACACGCTGCCGGCGTCGATCGATCCGTTCTCCGCGAACTTCGCGACGCCGCCGGTGCTGAAGGCGCTGGTCGAGAAGGGCGCGCTCGGGCCAGAAGACGGGCGCCGGCTTCTATCGGAAGGTCGGCAAGAACATCAAGGTGCTTGACCCGGCGAAGGCCGACTACGTCGAGTCCGCCGGCAAGGCCGACGAACTGGTCGTGCGCATCCTGAAGAAGAAGGATCCGGCCGAGCGGCTGAAGCTGCTGCGCGAGACCGATCATCCGCAGGCGAAATTCCTGTGGGCGATCTTCCGCGACGCGTTCCACTACGTCGCGGTGCACCTGGAGTCGATCGCCGACACCGCGCGCGACGTCGACTTCGCGCTGCGCTGGGGCTTCGGCTGGTCGACCGGGCCCGTTCGAGACGTGGCAGGACGCCGGCTGGAAGCAGGTCGCCGAGTGGGTGCAGGCCGACATCGACGCCGGCAAGGCGCTTGCCAAGGCGCCGCTGCCGAAGTGGGTGTTCGAAGGGCCGGTGGCCAAGGCCGGCGGCGTGCACACCGCCGAGGGCTCGTGGTCGGCGTCGAAGAAGAAGTTCGTCGCCGCGCTCGACGCTGCCCGTGTACGCGCGCCAGATCTTCCGCGCGCCGCTGCTCGGCGAACGCGCGCCGACCGGCGCGAACGGCGGCAAGACGGTGTTCGAGGACGAGGCCGTTCGCCTGTGGACGCTGGAGTCCGGGCTGGGCGCCGAAGTGCTGATGCTGTCGATCAAGACCAAGGTGCACGCCATCGGCCCGGGCGTGATCAACGGCCTGCTGAAGGCGGTCGAGCTCGCCGGAGTCGCAGTATCGCGGGCCTGGTCGATCTGGTCGCCCGACGAGCCGTTCTCGGTCGGCGCCGACCTGCAGGCGATGATGCCGGTGTTCATGTCGGGCGGCGCCAAGGCGATCGGCGCCGAAGAGAAGAAGCTGCAGGACGCCTACTGCGCCTGACGCTACGCGCAGGTGCCGGTGGTCGCTGCGGTCCGCGGCATGGCGCTCGGCGGCGGCTGCGAACTGATCCTGCACTGCGCCAAGGCAGTCGCCTCGCTGGAAAGCTACATCGGCCTGGTCGAGGTCGGCGTGGCCTGATCCCCGGCGCCGGCGGCCTGAAGGAAGGCGCATTGCGCGCCGCGCGGCCGCGCAGGCGGCGGGCGGCGAGCGACGTGTTCCCGTTCATGCGCGAGCTGGTTCACGAACGCGGCGATGGCCAACGTGTCGAAGTCGCGCTGGAAGCGAAGCAGATGGGCTACCTGCGGCCGACCGACACGATCGTGTTCAACAAGGACGAACTGCTGTGGACGGCGATCGGCGAGGCGTTCGCCCTGCACGCCACCGGCTACCGCCCCCCGCTGAAGCCGCTCGGCTTCCCGGTCGCCGGGCGCACCGGCGTGGCGACCATCAAGGCGCAGCTTGCCAACATGCGCGACGGCGGCTTCATCAGCGCGCACGACTTCTTCATTTCGAGCGGCATCGCCGACGTGATGTGCGGCGGCGACGTCGAGGCCGGTTCACTGGCCGACGAGCAGTGGCTGATCGACCTGGAGCGCAAGTTCTTCTGCAGCTCGTCGAGCACCCCAAGTCGCAGGAACGAATCATGGGAATGATGTCGACCGGCAAGCCGGTCCGGAACTGACCGGCTTGCCTTCGACATCGACTTATATGGACGCAAGAGGGGCTTGCCAGCCCCTCTTGGATCTCCCCGGCAACCGAATCAAGGTGTGGAGTTCAAGATGACTCGCCAAGTTCAAGACGCCTACATCGTCGCCGCGACGCGCACGCCGATCGGCAAGGCGCCCAAGGGCGCATTCCGCAACACGCGGCCGGACGACCTGCTGGTGGCGGCGATCCGCTCGGCGATGAAGCAGGTGCCGAGGCTCGACCCGACGGCCATCGAAGACGCGATCATCGGCTGCGCGATGCCCGAGGCCGAGCAGGGCCTGAACATGGCGCGCATCGCCGTGCTGCTGGCCGGCCTGCCGAACACCGACGGGCGGCATGACGATCAACCGCTTCTGCTCGTCCGGGCCTGACCGCGGTGCAGATGGCGGCCGACCGCATCCGCGTCGGCGAGGCCGACGTGATGATCGCCGGCGGCGCCGAGTCGATGAGCATGGTGCCGATGAGCGGCAACAAGCCGTCGTTCAACGCGCACATCTTCGAGAAGGACGAGAACGTCGGCATCGCCTACGGCATGGGCATGACCGCCGAGAAGGTCGCCGCGCAGTGGAAGGTGACGCGCGAGATGCAGGACCAGTTCGCGCTCGAGTCGCACCAGAAGGCGATCGCGGCGCAGAAGGCCGGCGAGTTCACCGACGAGATGACGCCGATCGAGGTCGTCGAGAAGTTTCCGGACCTGGCCAGCGACGAGCTCGCGGTCGAAGACCCGCACGGTGAGCCTCGACGAAGGCCCGCGCGCCGACACCTCGCTCGAGGCGCTGGCCAAGCTGCGCCCGGTGTTCGCCGCCAAGGGCAGCGTCACCGCCGGCAACAGCTCGCAGACGTCCGACGGCGCCGGCGCGCTGATCCTGGCCAGTCGGAACGGGCGCTCAAGCAGTTCGACCTGACGCCGCTGGCGCGCTTCGTCAGCTTCGCCGTGAAGGGCGTGCCGCCCGAGATCATGGGCATCGGTCCGATCGACGCGATTCCCGCAGCGCTGGCGAGCGCCGGCCTGCACTGCCGACGACATCGGCTGGATCGAGCTCAACGAGGCCTTCGCCGCGCAGGTCGCTGGCGGTGATCAACGACCTCGGCCTGGATCGCAGCCAAGGTCAACCCGATGGGCGGCGCCATCGCGCTCGGCCATCCGCTGGGCGCGACCGGCGCGATCCGCTCGGCCACCGTGGTGCATGCGCTGCGTCGCCACAATCTGAAGTACGGCATGGTGACGATGTGCGTCGGCACCGGCATGGGCGCGGCCGGAATCTTCGAACGCGTGTGACCGTCGCAGCCGGGCGCTGAGGTGCGCCGGCGGGACGCGGGAACCGACTTGGGTCAGACGACGGTCAGAACCGCCGACGGCGCCGAGATCGCCGCGACGACGTACGGCGATCCGCACGGCTGTCGCGCCGGCGTGCTGCTGGTCCCGGCGATGGCGGTCGAGCAGGAGTACTACGAGCCGTTCGCTTGCTGGCTCGCGGATCGCGGACTCTTCGTCGCGACCTTCGACTATCGGGGCATTGGGCGGTCGCGTCGTGGTCCGCTGCGATCCGTCGAGGCGGACGTCCTCACGTGGGCGCAGCTCGACACAGGGGCCATGGTCGACAGGATGGCGGAGCAAATCGGCACGCGGCCGCTGCTGTGGGTCGGTCACAGTCTCGGTGGACAGATCCTCGGGCTGGTTCCGCAGCGCGCACGCGTTGCGGCGATGCTGACGGTGGCGGCCGGCAGCGGCTACTGGCGCGACTATGTTCCGGGCCTGCGCCGGGTCGCGCCGCTGCTGTGGTACGGAATCGTTCCGACGCTGCTCGCGGGGTTCGGCTACTTTCCGGGGCGCCGCCTGGGAATGATCGGCGACGTGCCTGCCGGCGTCATGCGTCAATGGCGCTCATGGTGCCTGCATCCCGATTACCTGTTCGGCGTGGAGAAGCCTGACCCGCGGAGTACCTATGCGGAGCTCGCACAGCCTATCCTCTCGCTTTCGTTCACGGATGACGAATACATGTCGGCTCGCAACATCGAATCGCTGCATTCGTTCTACACGGGCGCCCCTCGCGAACTGCGCCGGATCGCCCCCCGCGACGCCGGCGTCGAGAGGATCGGACACTTCGGCTTCTTCCGGCGTCGCCACGCCGACACGCTGTGGCCGATCGCGGGCGAGTGGCTCGCAGCGCGCTCGGCGCAATGAGGACGCAATGGGCGTAGCGACCCGTTTCTACGACGCGTTCATGGTGCGCGACCATTACACGATGGGGCTTTTGTATGCGAATCACGCGACTTTCCGTGATCCCGTCTTCCCGCGGCTGACGGCGCAGGGTGCAAGGCTGATGTGGCAGATGCTGCTGTCGGAAGCCGAAGACCTCGCGATCGATGTCAATGTGATCGAGGACACGCCGGACCGCGCGCGAGTCGACTGGACCGCGCGCTATACCTTCACGCCAACCAAGCGCTGGGTGGTCAACCGAGTGCATACCGAAATGGTGGTCGCTGCGGGCAAGATCGTGCAGCAGGTGGACGACTTCAGCTTCTGGCGCTGGTCGGGACAGGCGCTCGGATGGCGCGGCTGGCTGCTGGGTGCGACTCCGCTGGTGCGCGACAAGGTCCAGCGGCAGGCCGCGAAGTCGCTGAAGGAGTTCGCGCAGTTCGTCGCACTGACGAGCCGCGAAGGCAAACAGGAGGGTCGCCCGTGAGTATTGCAGTCCAGACCGTCAACGGCGTCGCGCGCATCGCCATCGCCCGGCCGGAAAAGAAGAACGCGATCACCGTGGCCATGTACCAGGCGATGGCCGATGCGATCGCTGCGGCACACGACGACGGGACGGTGCGCGCGATCGTCATCCACGGCGAGAAGGACATCTTCACGGCGGGCAACGATCTCGAGGACTTCATGAAGAACCCGCCGACAGGCATGGACGCACCGGTGTTCCAGTTCATGCAGGCGCTCGGCCTCGCGGAAAAGCCGGTAGTCGCCGCGGTCAACGGCGCCGCGGTGGGCATCGGCACGACGATGCTGATGCACTGTGACCTCGTCTACTGCGCCGACAACGCGATGTTCTCCATGCCGTTCGTCTCGCTCGGCTTGTGCTCGGAGTTCGCCTCCAGCCTGACGATTCCGCTGGCGGCTGGCTTCCACAAGGCCGCCGAGAAACTGCTGCTGGCCGAACCGATCAGCGCCGAGGAGGCGCTGGAGATGAGAATCGTCAACCGCATCCTGCCGCCGGGCGAAGTGCTCGACTATGCGATCAGGCAGGCCGAGCGTTTCAGTGCGCTGCCGCCCTCGTCGGTGCGCGAGACCAAGCGGCTGATGAAGCTTTCCTGGAAGTCGATGACCGAAAAGCTGATCGTCGAGGAAGCGAAGACGTTCGAGAAGATGCTGCGCAGCGAGGAAGCGAAGGAAGCGTTTTCGGCTTTCTTCGACCGGAGAAAGCCGGATTTCTCGCGCTTCAGCTGACCAAGAACCTATCTCGGAGTCCCCGATGGATCGCGTTGACACGAGAAGCGGGCGGATGCAAAGCGGCTGGCGAAGGACAGTAGCTGGGCCTACGGCCGAGCCGGCCAACGCCGCAGCCGCCCGGTTATCGTGGCAACCCTACGGGGCGGGGTCGCATGCGGCGCATGGCGTTGTTGCGGCTCGGGTCCTTGCAGCAGCAATGGTCCCCTCGCCGCGCCTAGCCCTGCACCCCATGCGACCCCGCCGCGACCACCGGGGACTCCGAGATAGGTTCTAGGATGGCGCTGCGCCACGAGATGACGCTGGACAAGCTGAACAGTCGGTCGGGAGACAACCTGCCCGGGTGGTTCAGCATGAAAGTGGTCGAGGTGCGCGAGGGCAGCCTGACGATGGAATACCGCATCCGGCCGCAGTATCTGGCGCCCAACGGCTTTCTGCACGCGGCGTCGGTGATCGCGCTGGCCGACACGTCGGCGGGCTACGCGACGATCGCTCACCTGCCTGCAGGGGCGACCAATTTCACAACGATCGAACTCAAATCAAACTTCATCGGCACCGCTACCGAAGGCACGCTGCGTTCAGTCGCCACCTCCGCCCATCAGGGGCGAACGACGCAGGTGTGGGATGCGGTGGTCACGCATGTGGAAAGCGCCAAGACGATCGCGCTGTTTCGCTGCACGCAGATGATCCTCTGGCCCAAGGGCTGAGCCTGGGAGAGGTTCCGGCCGATGCTGGATATCGCCACCCGCGTTGCGCTCGGACCGTTGCTGATCGCGCAGGCGAACCGGCTGCGCCGGACCGCGGTGGAGTTGCCCGAACCGCGCGGTGCACGTGCGGGCACGATCGGCCGCGGCGCACCGGTGCTGCGGCTGCTGGTGGCCGGCGATTCGAGCGCGGCCGGAGTCGGCGCGCGCACGCAGCGCGAGGCGCTCGCGCGGCCGCTCGCCGAGCGACTGGCAGATCGGCTCGGCGGTGCGGTGCGCTGGCAACTGGTGGCGGAATCGGGTCTGACCTCGGAGGGGCTGCTTCAGAAGCTGATTCGTGCCCAACCGCATGCGGCAGACATCGCGGTCATCATCATCGGTGTCAATGACATCACGAAGGATGCGCCGCTCGCATTTGCGCTGCGCCAGCGGCAGCACATCGTCGACTGGCTGCACATCCATGGCGGTTTGCGCCACATTCTTTTCCCGGCGCTGCCGGAAATGGAGATATTTCCGGCGATGCGGAGGCCTCTCGCCTGGTACGCCGGGCAGGCGGCGCGTCGCAACAATCGCGCGCAGGCACGCTGGGCAGCGAAGCAACCCAACGTGTCGCACGTGGTGATGGATGGTGTCGCGCGCGCGGATCTGTTCTGCGAGGACGGTTTCCATCCGGCGCCCGCGCTTTATGCGCGGGTGGCCGACCGGCTCACCGATCACATCGTCGAGGTCGCACTGGCGGCCCCACCTGCAGACAAACGGAAGACACTATGAATCTGAAGGGCAAGACCATCTTCATCTCCGGCGGCTCGCGCGGCATCGGTCTGGCGATCGTCAAGCGCGCCGCGGCCGATGGGGTGAACGTCGCGATCGCCGCCAAGACCACCGAAGCCAATCCAAAGCTGCCGGGAACGATCTACTCCGCGGCCGAGGAGATTGAAGCGGCGGGTGGCAAGGCCCTTCCGATCCAGTGCGACATCCGCGACGAAGACCAGGTCGTCGCCGCAGCCAGGAAGACGGCCGAGACCTTCGGCGGTATCGACATCCTCGTCAACAACGCCAGCGCCATCAACCTGACGCCGACCGAGGCGACGCCGATGAAGCGCTTCGACCTGATGTTCGGCGTCAACGTGCGGGGTACCTTCCTCTGCACGCAGGCCTGTTTGCCGTATCTGAAGCAGTCCGGCGAGCGCAAGCGCAACCCGCATGTATTGACGCTGTCGCCGCCGCTCAACATGGAGCCGCGCTGGTTCGCGCCGCACGTGGCCTACACGATGGCGAAGTACGGCATGAGCATGTGCGTTCTCGGCCACGCGGAGGAGTTCAGAAGCTACGGGATCGGCGTCAATGCGCTGTGGCCGCGCACCGTGATCCAGACGGCGGCGCTGCAGATGATCCCAGGCGTCATTCCTGAGCACTGCCGCACGCCCGAGATCATGGCCGACGCTGCCTACGCGCTGCTGACGTCCGAGGCGGCCACGACAACCGGCAACTTCTTCATCGACGAGGAGGTTCTCAAGAAGGCGGGCATCACCGACCTTGGGCGTTATTCGGTGGTGCCGGGCAGCAGGCAGCTGCTGCCGGACCTGTTCCTCTGACCCCCGCGTGAATGCAGCGGATTTCGCAGCGACCGGCCATAAGGGCGCCCCTAAGCGCCCTTTTTTGTTGACTGCCGGCAGCCGCACGCGCGAACGCGTGCGGTAGATTCGATCTGCATCCGGGGAAAAGCATGAGGACACCGCTCAATCGCCTACCTGCGACACAGCTGGCACGCATGATTGCCGCGCGCGAAGTGTCGAGCGAGGCGGTCACCCACTCATATATCGACGCCATCCGCGAGATGGAAAAGGAGGTACGCGCATTCGCGTGGTTCGATCCTTCGCGGGCGCTCGCGACTGCGCGCGAACTCGATCGGGTCGGCTGGCGCGGCGCGCTGCACGGGCTGCCGGTGGCGATCAAGGACAACATCGACACGGCCGATATTCCCAGCGAATATGGCTCGGCCATCTTCATTGGGCACGTGCCGCCTGCCGACGCGGCATGCGTTGCGACCCTCCGTGCAGCTGGGGCGTTCGTTCTCGGCAAGACGGTGACGGCGGAATTGGCGAATTTCACGCCGGGTCCGACGCGCAATCCGCGCGGTCTCGAGCACACCCCAGGAGGTTCGTCGAGCGGTTCGGCTGCCGCGGTCGCGGCTTTGATGGCTCCGTTTGCGCTCGGCACACAGACGGCGGGATCGGTGATTCGCCCCGCGTCGTTCTGCGGTGTGGTCGGCTTCGTGCCGACGCGGGGATCGGTTCCGCGTTCGGGCGCCAAGGCGGTGTCCGACACGCTCGATGTGGTCGGGGCGTTCGCGCGCAGCGTCGATGATGTCGCGCTCGTGATGGCCGCGCTGGCGCTGCAGCCGCAGTGGCAGCACGCGACCGCGAACGCGGCGGCGCCGGCCGTTGCATGGACTGCAACGCCATGGTCGGCCCAGCTCGCGCCATCGATGCTGGTGGCGCTCGAGCGGGTGAGCCGCCATCTGGCGGCGCGCGGAGCGCGTGTACGCGAACTCGCTTGGCCGTACGAGGCGAGCGCCGGACGGCCCGCGTTCAGCCGGCTTGTCGATGCCCAGCGCACGGTCCAGCTGTTCGAGACGGCGCGCGCGCTCGGACCCGAATCGCAGTACCGCCGCGAATTGCTGTCGAACCGGCTGGCGTCGCTGATCGACGAAGGCCGAGGCGTTTCGGCCACGGACTATGTTGAGGCGCTGCAACTCGGTCGCGCGTGCGCAGCCGCGCTCGACGGCCTGTTCGGCGATGCCGACGTCATCCTGACGCCGAGCGCACCGGGCGAAGCTCCCCACGGACTCGATGCCACCGGCGATCCGCAGTTCAATCGTCCGTGGCATTTTCTAGGCGGACCGCAGATCAGCGTGCCGCTACCGCACGATGTCGGCCATGGGGAGAGCGGGCTGCCGCTCGGTCTCCAGGTCGTCGCGCGGGCGGGGGATGATGCGCGCGCGCTCGCAGCCGCGCGCTGGATCGAAGCCCAGCTGGCCCGTTACTAAGTGTCCTGTTCCGCAAATTCACTCGTAAGTTCGCGGCGAGATCGGCCGCCATGCGGCGTTGGCCGGCCTCATCGTACGGCCCGGTACGCTATCGGCCGCCCGCCTTGCCTGGCTGCCGATTTCATCCGCTCCTTTTGCGTCGGAACTTACGGAACAGGACACTAATGCCGGTTATCCGCGGCCGGCTCCCGGCCTTCTCGACTTCGGTGCCGGTGATCGTCATCGGCGCCGGTGCGGCGGGTGCGGTCGCCGCGCTCGCTGCGCGCGACAAGGGCGCCAAAGTCATGGTGCTCGACCGCGACGCGTCGCCCGGCGGCGCCACCGCTTTGTCGTCGGGAATGATTCCGGCCGCCGGTACCGCGGCGCAGAGCGCCCGCGAGATCGAAGACACGCCCGAGGGTTTCGCGGACGACATCCAGGCCAAGTCCAACGGCCGCTCCGCACCACACCTGGTGGACACCTACACGCGCACTTCCGCAGCCACGCTCGAATGGCTCGAGAAGGCCGGCGGCCTGCGATTCGAACTCGTCGAGGGCGTGCCACCGGGACATGGCACCGCGCGCATGCATGCACTGGCCGATCGCGGCGGTACCGAACTGCTGTCTTCGCTGTATCGCGCACTCGCGTCCGGCGGCGTGCGGGTGCAGCCCGGCGCGCGTGTCACCGACCTTTATCTCGACGACGAGAACCGGGTGCGCGGTGTACGGTACGAGCGCAACGGTCGCGAGTCGCTCGACGTCGGCTGTTCGGCGCTGGTGGTCGCCACCAACGGGTTTGCCGGCAATAGCGACCTGGTCGCGCAATACCTCCCCGACGTGCGGGCGCTCCCGTTCGCCGGTCACGACACCAGCCAGGGCGATGCCCTCGTCTGGGCCGGTGAACTCGGTGCCGCGGTCGAGGACATCGACGGCTTTCTTGCGCACAGTTCGGTCGTGATGCCGCAGCGCCTGCAGCTTCCGTGGGCGCTGATGACCGAGGGCGCGATACAGGTCAACCGCCAGGGCGAACGCTTCGGCAACGAGCACGAGGGCTACTCGGAGAGCGCGCTGTTCGTGCTCGCGCAGCCGGAAGGCCTGGCTTTCAACATCTACGATGAACGCATCCACGAAGTCGGCCTGGCGATGCCGAACTATCCGGAGGCTGTCACCAAGGGTCTGATCAAGCGCGCATCCACGCTGCGCGAACTTGCCGACACGCTGGGCATCGACCGCGACGGGCTGGAGCAGAGCGTCGCGCTGGTCAATGCGCTCGCTTTCGAGGACGCGGTGGACGACTTCGGCCGGGCGTTCCACGCTTCGCAGATGATCCTCGCACCGTACTACGGCGTGCAGGTCACCGGAGCGCTGCTCGGGACTGAAGGCGGTCTGGCCATTGACGCAGACGGCCGTGTGCTTCGGAGCGACGGCACCCCGTTGCCCAATCTGCTGGCAGCCGGCGGCGCGGCGCGCGGGATTTCAGGCGACGCGGGAGGGGGCTACCTCGAAGGCAACGGCCTGCTCGCGGCAGTGGTGGGCGGCTGTCTCGCCGGTCGCAAGGCGGCGGAAATCGCCTATTGACATCGGCTGCACCGCCGCTAGACCGAGGCGCCAAGTTCCGGAAGCGGGCGCGGCTGGCGCTGCGAATCGGTCGCCACGTAAACCAGCGTGGCCTCGGTGACCTTCACCACTTCCTTGGTCAACCGATTGCGTTCGGCATACACCTCGACGTCCACGGTGACCGAAGTGCGCCCGGTGCGGACGATGTTGGCGTAAAAGCTCACCAGGTCGCCGACAAACACCGGATTCTTGAACTGGAACGAGGTGACGGCGACCGTCGCCACCCGACCGCCCGCACGACGCGCCGCCGGGACCGCACCCGCGATGTCGACGTGCGACATGATCCAGCCACCGAACACGTCGCCGTGGATGTTGGCGTCCGCGGGCATCGGCATCATCCGCAACACCGCAACCTGATCGTCGGGCAAACCGTGGGATTGCGTCATCGGGATCTCTCTGGAGTCGTGGACGAACTCACGGGGCGTTTTGCGAGGGCGGCACGCGCGATGCGGTCGACCACGCCGGGCGCGATCAGCTTGAGCCACAGGCCGACCCGCCCGCGCAGAGTCATCACCACTTCACGGCGTCGGCCGCGGATGCCATCGATGATCAGGCGCGCGCACTCCTCGACCGGCATCGCGCCTTCCTCCGACAGCCCCGAGACGCCCGCGGGTTCACCGCGCCCGTTCAATCCGCGTCGCCGGATCTCGGTGTCGACCACGCCGGGGTAGGCGACCATCACCGTGATGCCGTCATCGGCGGCTTCGATGCGCAGCGCATCGAGGAATCCGCTCTGGGCAAACTTGCTGGTGCAGTACGTCGTGCGCGCCGGAACGCCGGTACGGCCTGCCAGTGACGAGACGCCGACGATGATGCCGTTCGACGCCTTCAGCCACGGATAGGCGTGGCGCACGCACCAGATCGTGCCCATCGCATTGACCTGAAACAGCCGTTCGAAGGTCGAGAAATCCTCGATCTCGTCGAAGCGCGCATGCATCGAGATTCCGGCGTTGGCGATCAGCACGTCGATTGCGCCATAGGTTGATTGGGCATTTTCGATCAGGCGTCGACAGTCCCCTTCGACAGCCACGTCGGTCGTGATCGCGAGGACCTCGGCGCCCCGTTGTCGGCACTCCGCCCGCACCCGCTCCAGCGCTTCCGTCCTGCGCGCAGCCAGCACGAGGCGCGGTCGCTCGCTCGCCAGCTGCCGCGCGAGCTCCGCACCGATGCCGTCGCTGGCTCCGGTGATCACGATCACCCTGTTGGCGAAATTCATGCGTCGCGAGTGTACGCATGGCCGGGCAGCGGCGATCGCGCACCCCGGGACGGATCTACTATTCGGAGCGAGCAAAACGGCGGATCCCGACTCCGTCGGAATACGCGTACCCGAGCGACGAAAGGATTCATGCGCTGGTCCCCGCCCCGCGAAGCCCTGCCTTCGATGCACGCCGATCGTAACGACTGGCAGACGCTGCGCGCGCTTCTGCCGTACCTGTGGGCCTACAAGGGGCGCGTGCTGTTCGCGCTGGGGTGTCTGCTGGCTGCAAAGCTGGCGACCGTCAGCGTGCCCATCCTCCTGAAGGAGATGATCGATCGGCTGTCGCCGGCGACCGCGTCGGTCACCGGGCTGCTGGTCGTCCCGGTCGGACTGGTGGTTGCGTACGGCCTGCTGCGACTGTCGACGTCGCTCTTCACCGAGCTGCGCGAGTTCTTCTTCGTCAACGTGACACAGGCGGCGATGCGGACGCTGGCGCTCAAGACGTTCCGCCATCTGCATTCGCTGTCGCTGCGCTATCACCTAGAACGCCGCACCGGCGCAGTGACGCGCGAGATCGACCAGGGCATCCGCGGCATCTCTTCGCTGATCAGCTTCACGCTGTATTCGATCCTGCCGACACTGATCGAGATCACGCTGGTCGTCGGTTACCTCATCTGGCACTACGAAGTCTGGTTTGCTGCGATCGTCGGGACCAGCCTGACGATGTACATCGCATTCACGGTCGGCGTCACCAACTGGCGCACGATCGTGCGCCGCCGCTGGAACGAACTGGAGACCAAGGCACACTCGCGCGCGGTCGATTCACTGCTCAATTTCGAGACGGTCAAGTATTTCGGCAACGAGGACTACGAGGCGCGGCGCTATGACGAAACGCTGGCCGCCAGCCAGCGCACCGCGGTGATGTCGCAGCAGTCGCTCAACGTGCTGAACGCCGGCCAGCAGACGATCATCGCGATCGCGCTGACGCTGATCCTGTGGCGTGCGGCGCTCGGCGTGGTGGAAGGCCGCATGACGATCGGCGACTTGGTTCTGGTCAACGCTTTCATGATCCAGCTGTATGTTCCGCTCAACTTCCTCGGTGTGGTCTACCGTGAGATCAAGCAGAGCCTTACCGACATGGACCGCATGTTCTCGCTGCTCGACCAGAACCGCGAGATCGCCGATGCGCCGGACGCCCGACCGCTGGTGGTGCAGCGGGCCGAGGTGCGCTTCTCGCACGTCGATTTCGCCTACGACGCGCGGCGGCAGGTGCTGCACAGCGTGGATTTCGCCATAGTTGGCGGTACGACCACGGCGGTGGTGGGCGCCACCGGCTCGGGCAAGTCCACGCTGGCCCGTCTGCTGTTCCGCTTCTATGACGTCGGCGCGGGCTCGGTGCATATCGACGGTCAGGACGTGCGCAGTGTCACGCAGGCCAGCCTGCGGGCGGCGATCGGTATCGTGCCGCAGGACACGGTGCTGTTCAACGACACCATCGAGTACAACATTGCCTACGGACGGCCCGGAGCTGGGCGCGACGAGGTGGTGGCGGCGGCGCGCGCCGCGCACATCCACGACTTCGTCGAGTCGCTCCCTGACGGATACGCGACCCTGGTCGGCGAACGCGGACTCAAGCTGTCGGGAGGAGAGAAGCAGCGGGTGGCGATCGCCCGCACGCTGCTGAAGAATCCGGCGATCCTGGTGTTCGACGAGGCCACGTCGGCGCTCGATTCGCGCACCGAGCGGGTGATACAGAACGAACTGGAGAGCATCTCGCGCAGTCGCACCACCCTGGTCATCGCGCACCGGCTGTCGACCATCGTGCACGCCGACCAGATCCTCGTGATGGATCACGGACGGATCGTCGAACGCGGCTCCCACGCTGAACTGCTGCAGCGCCATGGCGCCTACGCAGCCATGTGGGAAATCCAGAGCCGCGAGCGGGCTCGGGCCGAGGCGGCGGCGATTGGCGAGGTCCGTGCCGCGTGACCACGTCGCGCGGCTACACTGTATCGGTCAATAGGGGGGTGAGGTTGATGACGGTCCGTGTGGTGCGACGGTGGATGGTGGCGGGCGTGCTGTTCGCGGGTATGGTCCCGGCGGCGCTCGGACAGGCGACGCCGCCTCCAGCGGAAGGACCCAAGCTGCCGCCGACCCTGCAGAAAGTGCGGGAGACCGGCGTCATTACCCTGGCCCACCGCGAATCGTCGACTCCGTTTTCCTATCTCGACGCCAACAAGCGCCCGGTCGGCTACGCGCTGGACCTGTGTATGCGTGTCGTCGAGGCACTGCGCCGCGATCTGAAGCTGCCGAACCTGCGAGTCGACTATCTGCCGGTCACGCCGGCCCAGCGCATCCCCGCGATCGTCGAGGGCCGCGCCGACCTCGAATGCGGCAACACGACCAATACCGCGGCACGGCGCAAGCAGGCGAGTTTCACCATCACCCATTACTTCGCTGGCGGCCGGTTGCTCGTACCCTCGTCATCCGGGATCCGGCGCCTCTCGGAGATGCGCGGCAAAACCGTCGTGGTCAACGCAGGCTCGACCCACTCGGCATTCCTCGCCAAGGCGCAGGAAAAAGGGCTTTTCTCGGGCCGCGTGATCGAGGCCAAGGACGCGGACGCCGCGTTTGCCGAGCTGGAGGCCAAGCGCGCCGACGGGTATCTGCACGACGACATCGTTCTGTTCGCGCTGCGTGCCAACAGCACCGATCCGACGCAGTGGGCGGTGGTGGGGGAATTCACCACGGTCGAGCCGCTGGCCATCATGCTTCGCCGCAACGATCCGGAGTTCAAGAAGTACGTCGATCTGGTGCTGTCACGCGCGATGATCGATGGCGAGGTGGCGGCCCTCTATCGCAAGTGGTTCCTCGGTCCGATCCCGCCGAAGAACGTCACGCTGGGCATTCCGATCAATCCGCTGCTGAGGGAGCAGTTCACCTTCCCGACCGACAAGGTGGGCGACGAGATCGGGGGCTAGGCGCGCCCGCCCGTCCGATGCTGCAGATCCGGGTTGGCACGGATGGTGCGTATCGCGCCCGGGTACGCTAGATTAGCTGTTCGGGCGTTCAACAGCGCACGAAAACTGTGCAACACCCACGTACCCGCGGGGCGGGTTCTCGAAAAAGGAGCATCAGAATGATCAGAAATGCAGGCAGGATCCTCGCGGGGGGACTGGTCGCCGCTGCCGCACTGGCGTCGGCTCCCGCGCATGCTGGCAAGACGCTTGACGCCATCAAGGCGCGTGGCAGCGTTGTCTGCGGTGTGAATACCGGCCTCGCCGGGTTCTCGGCCGCTGACAGCCAGGGCAACTGGACGGGCCTCGACGTCGACATCTGCCGCGCGATCGCCGCCGCGGTGCTCGGCGACGGCAACAAGGTCAAATTCGTGCCGCTGAACGCGCAGCAACGCTTCACTGCACTGCAGTCGGGCGAGGTCGATATTCTTTCGCGCAACACCACCTGGACGCTGACCCGCGACGCCTCGCTGGGTATGGAGTTCACCGGTGTCACCTACTACGACGGCCAGGGCTTCATGGTCCCGGTCAAGGGCAAGATCAAGAACGCCAAGGACCTTAAAGGCGCGACGGTCTGCGTGCAGTCCGGTACCACGACCGAGAAGAACCTGACCGATTTCTCGCGCGCGAACAACGTCGCGATCAAGCCGGTCGTTTTCGAGAAGCTCGAAGCCGCCGAAGGCGCGTACTTCTCCGGCCGCTGCCAGGCCTATACGACTGATGCCTCCGGACTCGCGTCCACTCGTAACAAAGTTGCCAAGGACCCGAACGAGCACGTGATTCTGCCGACGCTGATCTCGAAGGAGCCGCTGGGCCCGGTGGTCCGTCGCGGCGACGACGAGTGGTTCACGATCGCCAAGTGGGTCGTGTTCGGCCTGGTCGAGGCCGAGGAATACGGCATCACGCAGAAGAACGTCGACGAGATGGTCAAGACCAGCCAGGATCCTGTCGTCATGCGGATCGTCGGCACGTCGGAGGACACCGGCAAGCTGATGGGTCTCGACAAGAACTGGATGGTCAATGCGCTGAAGGCCACCGGCAACTACGGCGAGATCTTCGATCGCAACGTCGGCCCGAACTCGGCGCTGAAGCTGCCGCGTGGCCTGAACAGCCTATGGAACAAGGGCGGCATCATGTACGCGCCGCCGGTGCGGTAACGTTCGTAGGTTGACCGGCCTGCTGCGCGAGCGGCAGGCCGCTATGCCTAGCCGATGCGCAGGCGTCGGCTGGGCATAGTCGGTAAAAAGAGAAGTTCCACCGGAGGAGGGGAGCCACAGTGTCGCAGGCCGTCCCGCATCGCGTCCCACCCAGGCGCCGTGACTGGTCCTGGCGCAGCCAGGCGTTCCGCGGGCTCGTCTACCAGATCATCGCGATCGCCCTGGTCGCGCTCGGTGTCTGGTTTCTTGCGCACAACACGCTGGAGAACATGCGTGTGCGGGGCATCCAGAGCGGCTTCGACTTCCTCACCACGCCCGCCGGCTTCGATATCGGCGAGACGCTGTTCAACTACGACGCGCTCGATCCGTACTGGAAGGCGTTCCTGATCGGCGTCGCCAACACGCTGCGCGTGGCGATCATCGGCATCATTTTCACGACCATCCTCGGCACCCTGCTCGGGGTCGGCCGCTTTTCGCGCAACGCGCTGGTGCGCGGCCTGTGTTACGGCTACGTCGAGCTGTTCCGCAATATCCCGGTTCTGCTGCAGCTGTTGATGTGGTACCTGGTGTTCACCGAGATGCTGCCCGATCCGTTCGACCCGATTTCGGCCTTCGGCCTGTTCTATCTGAGCAAGGGCGGATTCTCGTATCCGGTGCCGGTATGGGGCCTCGGGCAGGGGCTCGCCCTACTCGGCGCCGCCATCGGGATCGGCCTTGCCTGGTATTACCGTAAATGGGCGCAGGCCCGGTTCGAGCAGACCGGCAAGGTGCGCAGCATGGTGTGGGTGCCCCTCGCGATCGTGCTCGCGTGTTCGGTCGCCGGCTGGCTTGCCGGCGGTGCTCCGACGACATGGAACCTTCCGAACCGGGGTGAGGGCATGGTGGAGGGCGGGACCGCCGTCACGCCGGAGTTCCTCGCGGTGCTGCTTGGCCTGACCTTCTATACCTCGTCGTTCGTCGCCGAGGTCGTGCGAGCGGGCATCCAGTCGGTGTCGCAAGGGCAGGTCGAGGCCGCCAGCAGCCTGGGGCTGCTGCGCGGGCAGGCGATGCGGCTCGTGATCCTGCCGCAGGCGATGCGAGTGATCATCCCGCCGATGACCAACCAGTACCTCAACCTGACGAAGAATTCTTCCCTGGCAGTGGCGATCGGCTACCCGGATGTGGTGTCGATCTCGAACACCGCGATCAACCAGACCGGGCGTGCGGTCGAGTGCATCGCGATCATCATGGCCGTGTACCTGACGACGTCGCTGACGACCTCGGCGATCATGAACTGGTACAACAAGCGCGCGGCGATCAAGGAACGTTGATGAGCGCCGTTTTCGAACCGATCCCCGCGCGTGTCCCGCCGATCCGTGTGTCCGGGCCCGTCGTCTGGCTGCGCCAGAACCTGTTCGCTGACTGGAAGAGCGCGCTGGCGACGGTCATCTTCGTCGGAATTGCGCTCGCCTACCTGCCGTCGCTGGTCGACTGGGCGATCGTGCAGGCGGTGCTGCAGCCCAATGCCGAAATCTGCCAGCAGGCACGCGGCACCGGCGCCTGCTGGGGCGTGGTGGCGGAGAAATACCGACTGATCATCTTCGGGCGCTATCCGTACGAGGAGCAATGGCGGCCGCAGCTGGCGACTATCCTGCTGGTCGGCTTGCTGATGGCGAGCTGCGTACGTGTGTTCTGGAAGCCGTGGCTGGGGCTGCTTTGGGTGGCCGTGCTGGCCGCTTTCTTCGGCCTGATGTACGGCGGAGTGTTCGGCCTCAGCGTCGTAACGACCGACCGCTGGGGCGGGTTGCCGCTGACGATCATGCTCGCCTCGCTGTCGATCGTGCTGGGGTTTCCGCTTGCGGTACTGGTGGCGCTCGGACGCAGGTCGAAGCTGCCGGCGATCAAGACCGTTTGCGTGATCTACGTCGAGTTGATCCGTGGCGTGCCGCTGATCTCGGTGCTGTTCATGGCGAGCTTCATGTTCCCTCTGTTCATGCCGCAGGGGCTGACGATCGACGTGCTGGTGCGCGTTCTGGTCGGCATCACGCTGTTTTC
The DNA here is from genome assembly GCA_963703945.1 of uncultured beta proteobacterium. Classification (GTDB taxonomy): domain Bacteria; phylum Pseudomonadota; class Gammaproteobacteria; order Burkholderiales; family Burkholderiaceae_F; genus JALORV01. The sequence continues at coordinate 399,156 of CAVPGM010000005.1, forward strand.
GGCGGCCTATTTGGCCGAGATCGTTCGCGGCGGCCTGCAGGCGATCCCGAAGGGCCAGGTCGAGGCGGCCGACTCGCTCGGCCTCACGTACTGGCAGACGCAGCGCAAGATCGTGCTGCCGCAGGCATTGGCGATGGTGGTGCCGGGCATCATCAACAGCTTCATTTCGACCTTCAAGGACACGTCGCTCGTGACGATCGTGTCGCTGTACGAGCTGACCGGGTCGCTCGGGCTGGCGCTGAATTCGGATGCCAACTGGCGGCCGTTCAAGATCGAGGGCTACCTTTTCATCACGCTGATCTACTTCATCTTCTGTTTCGCGATGTCCCGCTACAGCCTGTGGGTGGAGAAGCAGCTCAACCGCAGCAAGACGAGATAGCCAACGGTCGCCTCCATGACGCATAACGCGCATCACATCATTACGTTCGATAAGGTCAACAAGTGGTACGGCAACAATTTCCACGTGCTGCGCGACATCGACCTGCACGTGAAGAAAGGCGAGCGCATCGTCATTTGCGGCCCGTCGGGATCGGGCAAGTCGACCTTGATCCGCTGCATCAATCGGCTCGAGGAATACCAGGAGGGCAAGCTCGCGGTCGACGGCATCGAACTGACCGATGACGTCAAGGTCATCGAGAAGATCCGCCGCGAGGTCGGCATGGTGTTCCAGCAGTTCAACCTGTTTCCCCACCTGACGGTGATGCAGAACCTGACGCTGGCGCCGATGTGGGTGACCGGCATGCCCAAGGCCGAGGCGGAAGAGCGCGCGATGACCCAGTTGAAGCGCGTGCGCATCGCCGAGCAAGCGCAGAAGTTTCCGTTGCAGCTATCGGGCGGGCAGCAGCAGCGCGTCGCGATCGCACGTGCGCTGTGCCTGACGCCCAAGGTGATGCTGTTCGACGAGCCGACGTCGGCGCTCGACCCGGAGATGATCAAGGAAGTGCTGGACGTGATGATCGAGCTGGCCGGTCAGGGGATCACGATGCTGTGCGTCTCGCACGAGATGGGGTTCGCCAAGGCCGTTGCCGACCGCGTCATCTTCATGGACCAGGGCCAGATCATCGAACAGAACAACCCTCACGACTTCTTCGACCACCCGAAGAGCGAGCGGACCAAGGACTTCCTGTCGAAGATCCTCGGGCATTGAGCACGCGGCGCGCGGCCGCGTCACCGATGTTCGAGCTTTCCTGGCTGCACTGGGGCACGATCGTGATCGCAGCGGACTGGGCGATCCGGATCGTGATGCTGCCGATTGTTCCGACGCGGCGGTCGGCGGAGGCGGCCAAGGGGTGGCTGCTGCTGATCTTCTTCCTGCCGTGGGTGGGGTTGGTCGCTTACCTGCTGATCGGACGGCCACGGCTGCCGCGCTGGCGGCTCGAGCGGTTGCAGACGTACATCGCGCGTGTCGAGCCGCTGCGCATACGCTACCTTGCCCAGCCGGGCATCGAGCCGCCGCCGGTTGCGCAGGCGTACGAGCCCAGCGTGCGGCTGGCGTCCGACCTGGCTCGGCTGCCGAATTTCGGGGGAAACGCAGTCGAGCTGCTGACCGACTACTCGCAGATCCTGGCGCGCATCGCCGGTGATATCGAGACGGCGCATTCCACGGTGCACCTGTGCTACTACATCTTCGATGTCGACGCGCAAACGCGCACCGTTGTCGACGCGCTGGGACGCGCCGTAGCGCGTGGCGTGCGCTGTCGCGTGCTAGTCGATGCGTTCGGATCGCGGCCGATGATCCCGACGCTGATACCGAAGCTGCGCGAGCTCGGCATCGATGCGCGGGTGGCGTTGCCATTCCGCTGGCGCAAGCCCGAGCGACTGGATCTGCGCAACCACCGCAAGATCGTCGTGATCGACGGCTGCATCGGCTATACGGGGTCGCAGAACATGGTGAGCCCCGATTTCAAGCCGGGACTGAACTACAGCGAACTGGTTGCGCGCATCGAAGGGCCGACAGCAATCCAGTTGCAGCTGGTGTTCGGGGCCGACTGGTTCGAGGAAACCGGCGAGTTCATCGGCGATGCATCGTTCCCGCCGCCGTGCACCGCGGGCGACTGCCCGGCGCAGATCCTGCCGAACGGTCCCGCCTCGTCGACCCAGCGGGCGCAGCGCATGGTCGTCAACCTGGTCTATGCGGCGCGGCGGCGCGTTGTGATCACGACGCCGTATTTCATCCCCAGCCAGGCGCTGCAGGAGGCCATGGAAACGGCAGCGCAGCGCGGCGTCGAAGTGCACCTGATCGTCGACCATCGCAAGGACCAGTTCATGGTCGCCAACGCACAGCGGTCGTATTACGAGTCCCTGCTGGGCGCCGGCGTGCGCATCCACGCCTACCGCGAAGCATTCCTGCACACGAAGTCGGTGTCGATCGACGGCGAGGTGGCATGGGTCGGCTCGTGCAACATGGATCTGCGCTCGTTCGAGCTCAACGAGGAAGTGATTGCGCTGTTCTTCAGCCGCACGATCACGGCGGGACTCGAGGCAATCGAGGAGAGCTACATGCAGGGATCGGAACAGGTGGAACTGGAACGCTGGAAGCGCAGGCCGTTCGTGGATCAGCTGGTGCAGAATCTGACGCGGCTCGTCAGTCCGCTGCTCTAGCGGCGCTATCCACGTGCATCGGCGCGAGGGACGATGCACGTGGACTCGGATAAAGCTCAGGCGCCGTGGTAGAAGTCGGGCGTCTCGTCGCTGGCGAGTTTCTCGCCGTCGTTCGCCGACGTGGTCGCACACCCGGAAAGCGCTGCGGCGAGCAGGGCGGCGGCGATGGCTGACAACACCGGCGCCTTGATCGAACGCCCGGATTCCTTGCTTTCGTTGCGTTTCATGATTCACCTCTCTGAACCCCTTGCAGGGCAAGTTGAAGACCTGGTTACGTCCGCATCGGTTGATGGCGGCGTGAGTGAACAGTACGGACGTTGAACGCCGATTGCGCCCGAAAACCCAGCGGTGGACGTGCCGACAATCCGACATGGAACGAAGCGGCGCAGGCAACTGCCGCTCCGAATCGCCGGATGCGCAGGCGTTCATAATCGCGGCTTCGTTCAAAACGAAGGGTCCGATGTCTGCGATCGAATCTGCCGCCATGCCGTCTGCGCGCGGAGCCGTGCTTCCGTACGCGCTGACGATCTTTCTCTCGGCGTTCTTGCTGTTCCTCGTGCAGCCGATCATCGCCAAGCAGATCCTGCCGTGGTTCGGTGGATCGTCGGCCGTGTGGACCACAGCACTGGTGTTCTTCCAGTCGACGCTGCTGGCCGGCTACGCCTATGCGGATCTGACGCAGCGGCTCGGCGTGCGGCGACAGACGATGCTGCATGTTGCGTTGCTGCTGCTGTCGATCGCGTCGCTGCCGATCCTGGCAGCGCCCGACTGGAAACCGCAGGGCAGCGAGGCGCCGATCGCGCGCATCCTGTTGCTGTTGCTGGTGACCATCGGCCTTCCGTATTTCCTGCTGTCGACCACCACGCCGCTGCTGCAGGCGTGGTACTGGCGGCGCTTTCGCAGCGCGGTTCCGTATCGCCTGTTCGCGCTGTCGAATTTCGCTTCGATGCTCGCGCTGCTCGGTTTCCCGGTCCTGTTCGAGCCGTGGTTCTCGCTGCCGCAGCTGGGCTGGATGTGGTCGGCGATGTACCTCGCCTTTGTGCTGGCCTGCGCGGCGACAGCCTGGGCGTCGCTGCGAGGCGCGGCCGACGGAGGTCAGGTCGACGCCGCTTCGGCGAGTGCGCCGGTCGCATCCGCGGCTCCTGCGCTGTCGATCCAGTTGCGCTGGTTCGCACTCGCGGCGATGGGGTCGGTGATGCTGCTTGCGGTGACCAATCACGTCACGCAGAACGTCGCCAGCGTTCCCTTCCTGTGGGTGCTGCCGCTGTCGCTCTACCTGCTGAGCTTCGTGCTGACATTCGATCATCCGCGCTGGTACAAGAGGCCGCTCTTCGTCGCGGCGGTTGCGCTCGGAGTGCCTGCCATGGCTTGGCTGATTCCATCGCTCGATCTGAAGCTGGCGGCGTCGGTGTTCTTCGCGGGGCTGTTCGTGGCCTGCATGTTCTGCCACGGCGAACTGTCGAATCTGCGCCCCGATCCACGCTATCTGACCCGTTACTACCTGATGATCTCCGTGGGTGGGGCGTCGGGAGCTGTGCTTGTTGCAATCATCGCGCCGCTGGTACTGCGCGGGTACTTCGAGGTCAACATCGCACTCGTACTGCTCGCGTTGCTGGTGATGTTGCAGCTCAGCGGATGGAAGCGGGTGGTCGGCATCGCCGTGGTCGGTGCGACGGCGTTCTTCGCGGTGCGCGGGGCCTACGAGTATGCGAAGGACCTGCGCGTGATGGAGCGCGATTTCTACGGCGTCGTGCGTACCCGCGACCGCGCAGAGCCCGCGCCGTATCGCGCGATGCTGCATGGAGGGATCATCCATGGCGGACAGTTGCTGGGTGATGCTTTCCGCAACACGCCCAGTGATTACTTCGGACCGGGGTCGGGCTACGGCCGCCTGTTCTCGGCGCTCAACGCGATCGCACCGGCTCCGAGAAAGGTGGGCATCATCGGGCTCGGTGCGGGAGTGGTCGCGTCGTACGGTCGGCCGGGTGACCGCTTCACCTTCTACGAGATCTCGCCGCGCGTGGTCGAGGTGGCGCGTTCGGAGTTCACTTTCCTGAGCGATACCGCAGCGCGCACCGATATCGTCCTCGGCGATGGACGGTTGTCGCTCGAACGCGAGGCGCCGCGCGGCTACGACGTGCTCGGTATCGACGCATTCGCCGGCGATTCGATTCCGATGCACCTGATCACGCGCGAGGCGATGGCACTCTATGTCAGGCACCTGGCCCCGGACGGTGTCATCGTGTTTCAGGCCACTAACCGCTACATCGACCTGCTGCCGGTGGTGAAGCGGCTGGCCAGCGAATTCGGCATGGAAGCCATGCTGGTGTCCGACGTGCCGGCCGGCTCCGACAGCGGGCCCGAGTACTGGCTGTCGTCGACCGACCAGGTGCTGGTGACGCGCAACCGCGCGCTGCTCGAGGCCGACGCGCTGCGCTACGTCGCGACGCCCATCGTGGATCGCGATGAGCTGGCGACCTTCACCGATGCACACCACAACTTGGCACGCATCCTCAAGTAGCCCGATGGCCGAACCGATCGCGTTGCTGAAGGCGAGCTTCGAGGCGGCAGTCGCTGCGGCGGATCCGCTGAAGATCGTGGCTGCGCACCTGCCGCCGGCCCCGACGCGCGTCGTGGTGGTCGGGGCGGGGAAGGCCGCGGCCAGCATGGCGGTCGCCGTGGAGCGCGCGTGGCCGCAGGTCGATATTGACGGCCTTGTCATCACGCGCTATGCGCATGGCCTGCCGACGCAGCATATCCGCGTGGTCGAAGCCGGGCATCCGGTGCCGGACGAGGCCGGCGAGTCGGCTGCACGCGAGATCCTGGCACGCGCCGCCGGGCTGCAGGCGAATGACCTGCTGCTGACGCTGATCTCGGGCGGCGGATCGAGCCTGCTGACGCTGCCAGTGCCCGGTGTCTCCATGGACGATCTGAAGCTTGTGACCCGGGACCTGCTGGCGAGCGGTGCGCCGATCGAGCAGATGAACGTCGTGCGGAAGCACCTCTCGCTGATCGCCGGCGGACGCCTGGCAGCGGCGGCCGCAGCGCGCCGCGCCCGGGTGCTCGCGCTGATCATTTCCGATGTCACGGGCGATGCCCCGTCGGACATCGCGTCGGGTCCCTGTGCGCCGGATCCGAGCACGTTCGAGGATGCGCGACAGGTCCTTCAGCGCTGGAACGTCTCTGCTCCGCCCGCGATCGATCGCTGGCTGGCGCGCGGTGCGCGCGGGGAGGAGGCGGAAACGCCGAAGCCGGGAGACCCGCTGTTCACCCGGGTCGAGAACCGGGTGATCGCGACGGCACACGGCTCGCTCGAGGCCGCCGCGGCGGTGTTCCGCGCGGCAGGTATCAAGCCGGTCCTGCTCGGCGATACGGTGACCGGAGAAGCGCGCGACGTGGCCAAGGTGTACGCAGCACTGGTGCGCGAAGTGCGCGCGCACGATGCGCCGTTTTCACGGCCGGTCGCACTCATCTCCGGCGGCGAGTGCACGGTCACGCTGCGCGCAGGAGCGAGCGGACGCGGCGGGCGCTGTAGCGAATTCCTGCTGGCACTGGCGGCCGAACTCGACGGCGCTCCGGGCGTCCACGCACTCGCGGCCGACACTGACGGGATCGACGGCAGCGAAGACAATGCCGGCGCGTGGTTCGCGCCCGATTCGATCGCGCGCGCGGCACGCGCCGGCATATTCGCGCGAACGGCGCTCGATGCCCACGAGTCCTACGGCTTCTTCGCTGCTGCCGAAGGCCTCGTCGTGACCGGGCCGACGCGCACCAATGTCAATGACTACCGCGCCATTCTGATTTCGTGATCAGGCAAGGGCGCGGCTGTCGTCGGGATTGACGCAATCCGGGTCAGGGCGTCTCTGTCGGATCGAGACTGGCAAGCATCAGCGCAGGCTCTTCAGTATCGAAATCCATCATCGGCGGCAACGTGACCTCGCCGAAGTAATCGGCAGGCAGGTCGAGCCCCAGCGCGACGTCCGGTTCATCCGATGCGGGAAAGTTCTCTTCAAAGGCTGGTCCGGCGGCCATGTCGAAGGACTCGTTTTCGCCCGACCACTCGGAGGTTTGGGCATAGGCTGCCGACAGAGTCAGCGCGGCGGCTACTGCAAGCAGTTTCGATGCAAAGGGTTTCATCGCGATCTCCTGCGGAGTGCGCATGGCATCCGCTTGGCAGGTTGAAGTCGACGAGGCCTGTGGCCCGGTCATCCTCGTCGGCAGGCTTGCCAACGTGATAACGAGCGTAGGTGTCAGGCGCAGCAGCGGCGATGGACTAAACGGTGTCCTGCACGCTGCGCGTGCAGCAGGGCGCGTGTAGATTTTTCGACGCCGGAAGCCTTAGCGCGACCAGGGCGGCGCGCCGGCGCGCAGGCCCCACTGCTTGCGCGCGCGCTCCGCGAGGCTGGGCTCTGCCTCGGCAAGCGCAGCGAGTGCGATCGCACGGCGGTCGACTTCGAAGAAGCTGCGCAGCGCCGCGCGTGTGTCCGAACGGCCGAAGCCATCGGTGCCCAGCGAGACGTAACGATCGCCGATCCACGGTCGGATCAGGTCCGCCACCGCGCTGACATAATCGGACGCCGCAATCACCGGCGTTCCGTTCGTCGGCAGCTGCTGCTCGATCCACGACGCGGTTCTTGCTGCACCGAGTCGCGCCGAACGTTCGAGTTCCCGAGCGCCGCGACGCAGTTCCGTAAAGCTTGTCACTGAGTACACGTCGGCGGCGAAGCCGAATTCGCCTTCCAGCAGGTCGGCGGCCGCCAGTGCCTCGCGAAGGATCGTGCCGGCGCCCAGCAGACGCACGCGCGCGCGCCCAAGCGACGAACTCCGCAAACAGTACATGCCGCGCAGGATGCCTTCGCGCACGTCGGCCGCCGAGCGCATGCTCCCCTCTCCGGGGGAGGGTTCAACGGCCGCTTTATGCGCAGCCTCTGGCCCCGAAGGGGTCGAAGGCTGCGCATACGACTCGTTCATCACGGTGACGTAATAGAACTCGTCGCGCTGCTCGCTCAGCATGCGCCGCATGCCGTGTTCGATGATGACAGCCAGCTCGTGCGCATGGCACGGGTCGTACGCGCGGCAGTTCGGCACGGTCGAGGCGATCAGGTGGCTGGTGCCGTCCTCGTGCTGCAGGCCTTCGCCGGAGAGCGTCGTGCGTCCGGCGGTGGCGCCGATCAGGAAGCCGCGCGTGCGCGAGTCCGCCGCCGCCCACAGCAGGTCGCCGACGCGCTGGAATCCGAATATCGAATAGAAGATGTACAGCGGCAGCATCGCCAGCCCGTTGGTCGAATAGCTGGTTCCCGCCGCGACCCATGATGCGACCGCGCCCGCCTCGTTGATCCCTTCCTCGAGGATCTGGCCCGATTTCGATTCCTTGTAGTAGCTGATCTGTGCGCTGTCTTCGGGCTGGTACAGCTGTCCGACCGGCGAATAGATGCCGACCTGGCGAAACAGGTCCGCCATGCCGAAGGTGCGGGCCTCGTCGGCGATGATCGGCACGATGCGCGAACCAATGGCGGTGTCCTTCAGCAGCGCGCCGAGCATGCGCACCAGCGCCATCGTCGTCGACATCTCCTTGCCGTTCGCCTCCAGCGCGAAGCGCGCGAACGAATGCGCGCCCGGCGTCGGCAGCGGTTCACTCGCAGCCGAGCGCTTCGGCAGGTATCCGCCCAGCTTGGTGCGGCGCGCATGCAGGTACTTGATCTCGGGGCTGTCGTCGCCCGGCCGCACGTACTCGACGTTCTCGACCTGCGCGTCGGTCAGCGGCAGCGCAAAGCGATCGCGGAAGTCGCGCAGCGCCTCCGCGTCGAGCTTCTTCTGCTGGTGAGTTGTCATGCGCCCCTGTCCGGCGCTTCCCATGCCGTAGCCCTTCTTGGTCTTGGCGAGGATCACGGTCGGCTGGCCGCGGTGACGGACCGCCGCGTGATAGGCGGCGTGGATCTTCACCGGATCGTGGCCGCCGCGACGAAGGCGGTCGATGTCGTCGTCCGACAGGTGAGCGGTCAGCTGGGCGAGTTCCGGGTACTTGTTGAAGAAGTGTTCGCGGTTGAAGCGCCCGTCGGTGGCCGACAGCGTCTGGAACTCGCCATCCACGGTCTCGTGAAAGGCGCGCAGCAGCAGCATCTGGGTGTCGCGTGCAAACAGCGGGTCCCAGTCGCTGCCCCACAGCAGCTTGATGACATTCCAGCCGGCACCTGCGAAAAGGCCCTCGAGTTCCTGGATGATCGAGCCGTTGCCGCGTACCGGGCCGTCGAGCCGCTGCAGATTGCAGTTGACGACGAACACCAGGTTGTCGAGCCCCTCGCGCGCGGCGATGCTCAGCCCCGCCAGCGACTCGGGCTCGTCCATCTCGCCGTCGCCGACGAAGGCCCACACCTTGCGCGTGTAGGTTTGCGCCAGGCCGCGATGCTCGAGATAGCGCAGGAAGCGCGCCTGGTAGATCGCGAGCAGCGGCCCGAGGCCCATCGAGCCGGTCGGGAACTGCCAGAAGTTGGGCATCAGCCAAGGATGAGGATACGAACTCAGTCCCAGTCCCGCGGTCTCGCGTCGGTAGTTGTCGAGCTGCTCGGCCGTCAGTCGCCCCTCGAGGAAGGCGCGCGCGTAGACACCCGGCGCCGAGTGCGGCTGGAAATAGACGAGATCGCCGCCCGTGTCGGATGCCGCATCGCCGGCGCGAAAGAAGTGATTGAAGCCGACCTCGAACAGTTCAGCTGCGGAGGCATAGCTTGCGATGTGGCCCCCGAGCTCGGCACTGGCCTGGTTGGCGCGCACGACCATCGCCAGCGCGTTCCACCGCACCAGCGCCGACAAACGCTGCTCGATTTCGAGATTGCCGGGAAACGGCGCCTGCTCGGCAAGCGAGATGGTGTTCAGGTACGGCGTGTTGAGGACCTGCGGCAACGGAACGCGACGTCGCCGTGCGTGCTGCAGCAGCTGCTTCAGCACGAAGGTCGCGCGTTCAGGGCCCTCGGACGCGATCAGCGAGTCGAGCGCCTCGATCCATTCGCGCGTTTCCTGCGGATCGCCGTCGTCTTCCGACAGGCGCCATGCCGCGTTGGGAATCAGTTTCGCGAGATCGTCGAGGTTCATGACCGCTCCGCGATGGCCGCCGCGTGTGAACGTAGGGGATTATCCGCCGCATCCGTCCCCGGGGAGCCCTGTTGCGGACTGGGATAATGCGGCTGTGGACCGCCTGACCCTGACCCGTCCCGACGACTGGCACCTGCATCTGCGCGACGGCGCGGCCATGGCTTCCGTGCTGCCCGGTTCGGCGCGCCAGTTCGCCCGCGCCATCGTGATGCCGAATCTGAAACCGCCGGTGACGACCACGGCGTTCGCGCTCGCCTATCGACAGCGCATCCTGGCGGCGTTGCCGGCTGGCCTGGCGTTCGAGCCGCTGATGACGCTGTATCTGACCGACAGCACACCGGCCGACGAGATCCGCCGCGCGCACGCCAGCGGCGTCGTGCATGCGGTAAAGCTCTATCCGGCCGGTGCGACCACCCATTCCGACGCCGGCGTCACCGACATCCGCAAGCCACGGACCGCACTCGAAGCGATGCAGCAGCTCGGTGTTCCGTTGCTGGTTCACGGAGAGGTGACCCGCTCGGATGTTGACGTGTTCGATCGAGAAAGCGTCTTCATCGACGAGGTACTGCAGCCGCTGCGACGTGACTTCCCGGCTCTCAAAGTGGTGTTCGAACACATCACCACCCGCGAAGCAGCCCACTACGTGCGCGATGCGGGCGGTCCGATCGCAGCGACCATCACCGCGCACCACCTGCTGTACAACCGCAACGCGATCTTCATGACTGCTGATGCGCGCGCCGGCGTGCGACCGCATTACTACTGTCTGCCGGTGCTGAAGCGCGAAATGCACCGGCAGGCGCTGGTCGAGGCCGCCACCAGCGGCAACCCGCGCTACTTTCTCGGCACCGACTCGGCGCCGCATCTGAAAGAGGAAAAAGAAGCGGCGTGCGGCTGCGCAGGCTGCTTCACCGCAGCGTGCGCGTTGGAGCTGTACGCCGAGGCGTTCGAGGATGCCGGGCGACTCGATCGCCTCGAGGGATTCGCCAGCCACTTTGGCCCGGACTTCTACGGGCTTGCACGCAATACCACCCGTATCACTCTGCAAAGGCAATCGTGGACAGTTCCTGCAGAATGGCCGCTGGGCGACGGGGTGGTCGTGCCGCTGCGGGCGGGCGAGACGCTGCGGTGGCGAACTTGAGCTCGATACCTGAGCTCGCATTCGTGATGGGCACATATTTCATCCGCGCGATGCGCATCAGGGGCAGTTGGGTGTGAAGGTCGTCGTCACGGGCGGTGCAGGCTTTCTGGGGCAGCGTCTGCTGCGGGCTCTGTGTGCGCGCCGCACGCTGGTCTACGGCGGCGGGACGGCCCGTCCGATTGCGCGCATCGTTGCACTCGATGCGGCAGGGACGCCGCCAGGTGCTGTGCAGGATCCGCTGGTGCACTACGTGCAGGGCGATCTCGCCGATCCAGCGACCGTCGCGGCTGCCTTCGGAGCCGGGATCGACAGCGTCTTTCATCTGGCCGCCGTCGTGTCGGGCGCTGCCGAAGCGGATTTCGACCTCGGCATGCGGGTCAACGTCGACGGCACACGCGTGTTGCTCGAAGCCTGCCGACATGGCGGAAGGCGTCCGATCGTGGTCTTCGCCAGCTCGGTTGCGGTGTTCGGCGGTGAGTTGCCCGCCGTGGTCGACGACGGCACGACTCCCGCTCCGCAGTCGAGTTACGGTGTGCAGAAGCTGATCGGCGAGCTGCTGGTCGGCGACTACTCGCGTCGCGGTTTCATCGACGGTCGCGCCGTGCGCCTGCCGACGATCGTGGTGCGCCCCGGCAAGCCGAACGCCGCCGCCTCGAGCTTCGCCAGCAGCATCATTCGCGAACCGCTGGCGGGCCTCGATGCCGAATGCCCGGTCGCGCGCGAAACCGCCCTGTGGCTGATGTCGCCGGCAACGGCGGTCGACAATCTGCTGCATGCGCATGAAGTGCCGGCGCAGTCGTGGGGTGCGATGCGTGCGGTCAGCCTGCCTGGACTCACCGCTTCGGTCAGCGAGATGCTCGATGCGCTACGCGTGGTCGGCGGCGAGTCGGCGGCGAGCCGCGTCCGTTTCGTGACCGACGAACGCATCGCCCGCATCGTCTACGGCTGGCCGTCGCGCTTCGATGCCGCGCGGGCGCTGGCGCTCGGATTCAAGCGCGATGCCGACATCGTCTCCATCGTGCGTGCGTATGCGAAGGACAACGCACGATGACGATTCACTGCGGACCGGATTCTGGAAGGAGCAGCAATGACCCTCATCACCACCCCGAGTGGACTGCAATACGAAGAAATCAAGCTGGGCGCGGGAACGCGGGCGCGCGCCGGGCAGGACGTCGCAGTGCACTACACCGGCTGGCTGCTCGACGGTCGCAAGTTCGATTCGAGCCATGATCGCGGCAAGCCTTTCACATTCGCGCTCGGTGCCGGCCAGGTCATCGCCGGCTGGGACGAAGGTGTCGAAGGGATGCAGGTCGGCGGGCTGCGCAAACTGACCATACCGCCGCGTCTGGGCTACGGCGAATTCGGCGCCGGCGGCGTGATTCCGCCCAATGCGACGCTGGTGTTCGAGGTCGAACTGATCGAGGCTGGCTGAGCCGGCCGGAGAGCTCAGCGCTTCAGTCGCGCCGTGGCACGTATCGCCGACAGCGTCGCGTTCGGCGTGATGACTTCCGGATCGACGCGCAGTTCGATCAGCGCAGGCAAGCGCCGCTCGCGCATGAACGCCAGCGCGCCGGCGAGCGCGGTGCCGAACGCGTCGGTCGTACCGACCGCGGCGCCGTACGCGCCATAGGCTTCTGCCAACCGCGCGAAATCGGGATTGACCAGCCGGGTGCCGTGGTCGCGACCCGGGTATTCGCGCTCCTGGTGCATCCGGATCGTGCCGTACATCGAATTGTTGAAGACCAGGATCAGCACGCCCGCGCCGTATTGCACCGCTGTGGCGAGTTCCTGCCCCGTCATCATGAAATCGCCGTCGCCGCTGAAGGCGACGACGCTGCGCTCGGGTGCGGCAATCTTGGCCGCGATTGCCGCAGGCACGCCGTAACCCATGCTGCCCGCGGTCGGCGCCAGTTGCGTGCGCAGGCCCGGATAGCGCCAGAAGCGATGGGCCCAGACGCTGAAATTTCCGGCGCCGTTGGTCATGATGGTGTCCTCCGGCAGGGCCCGCCGCAGGATCTGCATCACCTCCCACAGGTCGAGCGGCACAGGCGCGTGCCCGTACACGGCCGGCCGCTGCTGCCAAGCTTCGAATTCGGCGCGAGCCGCCTCGAGTGTCGGACGCCAGACGGGTTCTTCCACCGGAACCATCATCGCGAGTCGCGCGGCGAACTGCGCCATCCCGGCGTTGATCGCCAGGCTCGGCTGATAGACGCGTCCCAGTTCCTCCGCGCCGGGATGCACATGCACCAGCGTCTGCTGCGGAACCGGAACGTCGAGCAGCGAGTAGCCCGAGGTGGTCATCTCGCCGAGCCGCGCGCCGATCGCCAGCACGAGGTCGGCATCGCGGACGCGCTGCGCCAGGCGCGGATTGACGCCGACGCCGACATCGCCGATGTAGTTCGGATGCCGGTTGTCGAAAAGATCCTGCGAGCGGAATGCGCAGGCCAACGGCAGGTAGTTCGCCTCGACAAAGCGCTTCAGGTTGTCGCAGGCCGCGGCAGTCCAGCCCGAACCGCCGACGATCGCCAGCGGACGCTGCGCGCGTCCCAGCAATCGACGCAGACCGGCGATCTGCATGTCGGAGGGTGCGGCCTGTACCGGCTGGTGGCACAGTGCATCGGCGACATCGGCCTGCTGCAACTGCATGTCCTCCGGCAATGCGAGCACCACGGGCCCGGGCCGGCCGCTGGTCGCCACCTGAAATGCACGCGAGACGAACTCGGGAATCCTCGCGGCGTTGTCGATCTGCGCGACCCACTTGGCCATTTGACCGAACATGCGGCGATAGTCGATCTCCTGAAACGCCTCTCGCTCGGCAAATTCGTTGCCAACCTGCCCGATGAACAAGATCACCGGCGTCGAATCCTGAAACGAAGTGTGGGTGCCGATCGAGGCGTTGGTGGCGCCGGGGCCACGCGTGACGAAGGCAACTCCCGGTTGTCCGGTCAGCTTCGCGTAGGCGTCGGCCATGAAGGTGGCGCCCGACTCGTGGCGAGTGACGACCAGCTTGATCATCTCGCGCTGGTCGTAGAGCGCGTCCAAAATGGCGATGTAGCTTTCGCCCGGTACGCAGAAGGCGTGGTTGACGCCCTGGATCAGCAGCTGATCGACGAGTATCCGGGCGCCGGTGCGCAAGGGCATGGCTTGAAAGAGGCGGAAGCGACCCGGCAGAATAGCAGCGCCGTCGGCGGGCACAGCCGACCGCTGCTCAGAGCACGCGCTTGCGTGGCGGCAGATACAGGTCCAGCGGGTAGGTCAGGACCGCCTGCGGCCTGAACACAACGAGCGCGGAAAACAGCATCCCGGAAAGCAGTGCTTCTCCCCAGGCGAGCAGCAGTGCATACGCGACATGGTCACCGAGCAGTCCCCAACGTGATGGTGCTTCAAGCGCGCCGACAGCAAGGATCAACAGCTCCGTGCCCGCGGTAGTGAGCAGCGTGACAAACAGGCCGTTGCCGATGATGAACACGAACAGGTTTCTGGGCAGCCGGCCGACGATCCGCGTCTGCAGCGCGGAAGCCATCCATGCGGGATAGAGTGCCATGACGGCGGCGTTGATTCCGAAATTCGCCCACGATCCCGATTCGAGCACGGTATACAGCGCAACCGCGGCCAGCAGTCCGAGCACGGCGCGAGCGCGACCGAACACCAGCGTGAATAGCGCGCTGCCCAGCAGGCCGAAGTCGACGCCGACCGGCGAACGGACGTGCAGTGCCCAGGCCAAGCACATCACGACGATGCCCGCCAGCCACGCATGCTGCGCAGCAGAGTTCGGTAAGAAGACGGGACGCACTGCCCGCATGGCGTACCTGAACGCTGCGATCGCGGCCAGCCATCCGGGCAGCGCAAACCAAAGCGGGGCGTCGAGGTGCAGCAGGCTCATGCGAACGAAGCGAGCAAGCGGTTCAACAGTGACAACGGGCAACCGACGGAACCGGCAGCGTTGAGCGCCTGCGCCCATTCCGTCGACGACGACCAGCGTAGACTGATTGCGGAATCTGCGGAACGAACTTCATATGAACCCCCGAGCGCCCGGACCCGTCGATCTGGACGAGGTAACGCACCTGGTCGAGCAGCTCGAACGCGACCTGACACAGGTGCGCAGCGGCGGAGCGAGCGTGGATACGCTCCGCGAGGAAGTCGAGTTGCTGCGCCAGGCGCTCGCCGCCGACGAGCCGTCGCATGGCGAACTGCACCGGGGCCTGCACGGCGTGCGCGAACGCCTGTCAGCGCTGTCGGGCGAACTGGTCGGCGACGCGCTCAAAGGCTCCGACTACATCGCCCGCATCGCCCGCATCCTCGGCCTCGGTTAGCTGTGCAGTACGTCAACCTCGGCGCAAGCGGATTGCGCGTTTCACGGATCGCCTTGGGCATGATGACCTTCGGCACGCCATCATGGCGCCCGTGGGTGCTGGACGAAGCCGCGGCGCGTCCCATCGTGCGCCGCGCGCTGGAACTCGGCATCAACCTGTTCGACACGGCCGACATGTATTCGGCGGGGCTTTCGGAGGAGATCACGGGACGCCTGTTGCGCGAGATGGCACCGCGCGACGAGATCGTGATCGCGACCAAGCTTTTTTACCCGGTCGACATCGCGTTCAAGGGCGGCAACGATCCGGGCCCGAAGCCGGCGCTGCGCCCGAATGCGAGCGGGCTGTCGCGCAAGCGCATCTTCGCCGCGGCCGACGCCAGCCTGAAGCGGCTGGGAACTGACTTCATCGATCTGTACCAGATCCACCGCTACGACCCGGCCACTCCGGTCGAAGAGACGATGGCCGCGCTGGACGACCTGGTGCGGGCGGGCAAGGTGCGCTACATCGGGGCATCCAGCATGTGGGCGTGGCAGTTCGCCAAGATGCAGCATGCGGCGGAGCGCGCCGGGTGGACCCGATTCGTGTCGATGCAGAACCACTACAACCTCGCATATCGCGAGGAAGAGCGCGAGATGAACCCGCTGGCACGCGACCAGGGCGTCGGACTGCTGCCGTGGAGTCCGCTGGCGCGCGGGTTCCTGGCCGGAAATCGCGGTCGCGACGATCGGTCGGCGGGTGCCACCGAGCGCGCGCGCACCGACGAGATCGCTCTGCGGCTTTACTACCAGGACAGCGATTTCGCCGTGCTCGAAGCACTCAGGCTGTTGGCGCAGAAGAAGGGTGTCTCGAACGCGAGTCTCGCGTATGCCTGGCTGATGTCGAGACCCGGTGTCACCGCGCCGATCGTTGGTGCCAGCAAGGTGTGGCAGCTCGAGGAGGCCGTCGGCGCGCTGGAGCTGACCCTGAGCAGCGAAGAGTCCGAAGCGCTCGAGGCTCCGTACAGGCCGCACCCGGTACTCGGGCACGCCTGAAGCGCGTCAGTTGATCAGGCCGCCCGGAGGACCGCGGGGCCGGTCCGCGAGGCAACTGGGCGATCATGCAGTCGATCGATCGGCTCGTGCGCGCATCGCCTGCGTCGAACTGCGACTGCACCGCCTCGCGATAGGCGGCCGGAGTCATGCGGTTGTAGTAGAGGCGCGAAGTCAGATCGAGCAGGATGTCGAAGTTGCTACTCTGACCGGGCACCGATGATGACGCGAACGGCTGCAGGTGCATGCTGCCGATCCAAAGCGGCTGGCATTTCGCGCCGATGGTGTCAATGTAGTCGTTGAAGCCGGTCGCCTTGTAGTTCTGCCAGGCGTCGGGGGCACAAGCCGTCAGCAGGCCCGCCAGGACGACCGCAGCGTGCCGGATCAGTGGCCTTGATGGCTCCATTGCATCCCCGCGACCTGTGGTTGTGGCCGGCATTGTATCGATGCCGGCAGTCGCGCTCGGTCGTGTTCAGACGCTGCGCGGCGCGGGAACCGGGTAGGGATGGACTGGCGTCGTGGCCGAGGGGATCGACGTGCGCGCGGCAGCGCTCGATGGCCACGCCGAGGATCGCAGCAGGATGTTGCGAACCTTTTCCTCCAGCGTCGACTTGGTGAGCGGCTTCAGGATGGTGCCGTTGGCACCGAGGCGGATCGCCTGCACGACATCATCCTTGTTCGCCTCGCCGATGACCAGCAGCACCGGCAGCGATTTGGTCGCTGAATCGGCACGGATCTGTCTCAGCAGGTCGTAGCCGTTCATGCGCGGCATGTTGATGTCGCTGATCACGAAATCGCACGGCTGCTGCTTCAGAAGATCGAGTGCGGCTCGACCGTCGCCGGCTTCTTCCACCTGCCGGAACCCGAGTTCCGCGAGCAGGTTGCGCAGGATCCGGCGCATCGTCGGGAAATCATCGACGACGAGGAAGCGCGTGGAGGATGAGGTGCTGGCGGCGGTCATGGAATGGGGCGTGGAACGCGGAGCGGGACAGTGCTCGGCGGGGACCAAGAAGGCAAAGTGCCCACACCGGTTCCACATTCCAGATTTCGGCAGTTCCGCGGCAGGACTTGACCCTGAACCCGCTTTTCGAACGATTGCCGTCCGTCGGTGAGAGGGGGTTGATCGGTTCCGCCAAGCATTCGAATTGGCGCGCCGAGCAACGCGATCTCCGGGCATACCGCTCGCTGTGAATACCGCAAACTTGGGACTCGTTAATGACTTGCGGGACCGCGTCATGGACCTCACTGAACCCACTACCGCTGGCTTCAACACGCAGAGCAGGCAGGCCGGACTTGCGACGGGACCGGGAGCGCTCGGTACGATCACCGTGCCGACTGTGGTCGGCATCGTATCCGCCTCGGGCGAACGCGCTGCGGCGCCGCGCGAGATCGCATCGTGGCGCCAGCTCAAGATGTGGCTCGATGGTGAAGGTCTGCAGTCGGCCGTCACCGTCAAGCTGATCGGCGTGCACGAAGGCAAGTCACTGCTGGTGACCGCCCCCGACGAGAGCCAGCTTTATCTGCGCGAGGGGCGGCTTTACCGGTTCCGCAGCTTCTCAGGCGAATACGTCTATGAATTCGTGGCGCCGCTGATCAAGGTCTGCACGGCGCCGTTTCCCTACCTGCACATCGGCTGGGCCGGCAGTCGCCAGGTCGAGAAGCGCAATCTGCGCGCCGCGCGTCGTGTGCGCACCGAACTGCAGTGCATGGTGTATCCCGGCCAGCAGGCCGGAGGACGTTTCGCAAAGGGTGTGATCCACGATCTGTCGACCGCCGGCGCGGCGATCCTGCTGCAGGATGAACTGGCGGTGTTCTACGACGAAGTGCGAGTTGTCTTCCGCGTGCAGGTCGCCGAGCAGGAAGTGCTGATCGAAGCGCGCGCGCGTGCTGTGCGCAAGCCGGAGTCCGGTGCGGCTGACCCGACGCTCGGCGTCGCGTTCGTCGGCCTCGGCGATGCCGAGCGACTCGCGCTGCATGCCTACGTCAACTCGACGCTGGTGCGCGAACTGGAGATACCGCTCTACGCGTAGCGCTCCTCGTGTACGCGAGCGCTGCGCGGTCGCACGTGCACTCGGGCGGTTACGGCTCTCGCTTCGCTCGCCGCTCAAGACTGATCAGTCGGCTGCGCTCCGGAGCGGCCGCGCGCTCCGCCGATCCTCAACGGCACGACTCCCACCCGGCCTCCCTCGCCGAGGGAGGGGGCCATGGCACCCCTCCCTACACCCTCCTCGCCGAGCGGGGAAGGGACAACAACCGACTGCCGAGATCGAGCGTTCAACGTGCTTGGTGTGCACCCGCCCTTCGCGGAGGGGCGGGTCGGGGTGGGGAGCGTGAATCCCTCTCGCTTGGCGAGAGGGCAGGGAGAGTGCGGTGCCTTTGCTCCTCGGCGGAGCGCGCGGCCGCTCCGGAGCGCAGCCGACAAATCAATGTTGAGCGGTCGAGCGCAGTGAGAACCGTACCGCCGCGAGTGCACGTGCGACCGCGCAGCGGTCGCGTACACGAGGGCGTATGAAAAAAAGCGGCCCGGTTACCCGGGCCGAAACTAGCGGAGGAAAGGATGCCACTGAACTACTTGCCGATGACCGTGGCCTCCATCGGCAATCCGTCGGTTGCCCGGCGGAAAATCAATGCAGCGTCTCTTCGGTGGGCGCAGACGTGATCTGCGCCTTGCCCTTGCCAGCGCGCGCCGGGGGTTCGCACAAGCCGCAGACATAGTCCTTGGTCAGCTCGAACGTGTGCGTGACGAACTTGCCACCGCACTTGCAGCAGGGTGTCAGCGTCACCATGCCCGCATCGACGAACTTCACCAGGCGCCAGGCGCGGGTAACCGACAGCAGCGGCTCAAGGCCCTGGGCGCGGATCTGTTCGAGGTAGAGCTCGTACGCCTTGATGATCGCGTCGATCTCTTCCAGCTCGCTGCTCTTGTCCAGGTACTCGTAGATGTTGAGGAACAGCGACGAATGGATGTTCGGTTGCCAGGTCATGAACCAGTCGGTCGAAAACGGCAGCATGCCGCGCGCCGGAGATTCGCCCTGGACCTCCTTGTACAGGCGCAGCAGGCGCTCGTACGACAGGTCGGTCTCGGACTCCAGCACCTGCAGGCGCGCGCCCAGCTTGATGAGCGCAATCGCACGCTGGATCTGGCGGCTCTCGGAAACGATGCTCTTGATGCGCATGACTCGGCTCCTGCAGCGTCCGTTCAGGCCGTGACGTCGGCCAGCTGTCCGGCCATGACGATGTTGGCGTGCAGGCCGGCGACGGCGGCGCCGGCAGCGGTCGACTTGCTCTTGCTGTGGCTGGTCAGCAGGTTCCACACCATGTCGTCGTCGAAACGGAAGCGCAGGATCAGCTGGTTGCTGCCGGCGATCTTCATCAGTTGCGCGGGGCTCAGCTGGTCGATGATGGTCGCCACCTCCTCGGACACGCCGAGGCGGTACAGCGCCTGCGCCTTGTCGGCGCGGATCATGTGCTGGGCCAGCACCAGGTAGGCGAGGTTGGCCTCGCGGATTTCCTGGAGCAGTTGTTCGTTGCTGGGTGCGATGGTGCTCATGGGGTCCCTCCGGCTGCGGCCCGCGGTGGCGGGCGTGTTGGTTGCGAAGTGGTGCCATTGTGCGAACAGCAGCGTCCACTTTGAATCGGCGCTCCGCCCGGCGTCGTGTCGGCGTGCGTCGGGCCTGCGTGTCAGTTTTCTTCCTACAGATCGTTCGCATGGCGGCGTGACCGTCTGTCCGAAACGGCACGGGAAGCCTGCGCAGTCCCGCTCGAAAAGACCAAGGATTGACCGCCCACTTCGACGATGCGGATCGGGTGCCTGTGGATACAGTTCGTGCGGGGAAAAGGCAGGGCGCCGCTGGCGCCGCGACGAGGAACGGATGCCGTCGGAAGACGCACGCGACCCGGGTGCCCAGCGGGGCCGGATCATCGAGCATTACGAGGCGATTGCGGCGGCGAGCCGGCGCATGCTGGACGCCGCCCGCGCCGGCGATTGGGACGAGGTAGGCCGCGAGGAGGACCGCTGCCGGGCGCTGATCGGCTTGCTGAAGCGTACCCAGCCGGACGGCAGCCTCGCCTACGACGGTCGCCGGCAGCGCCTTGCACTATTGAGAGCAATGCTGGCGGACGATGCGGAGATCCGCGAACTGTCCGAACCTTGGCTCAAGCAGCTCGAAGCCCTGCTCGGCGGGCCCAGCGGCGCGCGCTCATGATTTCCGCCTGTAACCCGCATCCGCCGAGCGCGCCATGGGAATGACGTCTCCGTTTCCGGAGCCGCCGTCGCCCGACCTGGCGCGCTTCGTCGTGCGCTCGCGAGTCGAGATCGTCTCCGCGCTGCGCCAAATGCGCGACCAGCACCTGCTGGTCACACTCTATTACGGCAGCGACACCGGTTTTGCCGTCGGCAGCGTGCTCGACGTGCACGCCGGCACCGACGAACTCATCGTCGACCTGACGGTCGATGCCGTCGGGCGTGCGGCCGTCGCCGCGGCCGATCAGTTGGTGATGGTCGGCTTCATCGATAGCGTCAAGCTGCAGTTCACCACCGGACGCGCCGAATCGCTGACCCGCAACGGAGCGGCGTTCCGGATTCCGCTGCCGCGCGAGATGCTGCGCCTGCAGCGTCGTGCGTCGCTGCGGGTCAAGACACCGGCTTTGCTGTGCCATGTGCCGGTGTCGCCGGGCGGCACGCAGCACGCGGCGCTGCGCGTGATCGATCTCGGCCTCGGCGGCTTGTCGATGCAGGGCCCATTTGACCCTTCGCTCTTCACCATCGGTCGGGTATTCGAGCACTGCCAGATCCAGACGTCGAGCGGCCGCCGCTTCGATGTCACGCTGCGTGTGCGTCACATCGAGCGTCTGGTCGGCGATCGTGATGCCGAGCGCATCGGTTGCGAATTCGTGGGACTCACCGCATCGGTTCGCAACGGGCTGCAGCAGTTGATCGGCACAGTCGCACTGCCGGCCGAGCGGCCCGAAGCCCGTCGGCCGGGCTGAAGGCGCTGCGCAGACTCAGCAGGGAGGCGCCGCAGATCGGCGCAGACGTGGCTGAAGGCGGCTCGATCCGGGCCGCGAGGCGAATCAGGATGCGGCCGGTCGAGGCAACAGAGTGCGGGCCGCGTACATCTCGTTCCAGGTTCTTTCGTATTGCGCACCGGTGCCGATCCAGGCAACGGTGCCGACGGAGAGCGCGGCGGTGTAGAGCGCGGCGATTCGATCGGCGGCATCTCCGCGGCAGCGCAGGCGTACCGCGCACAGCAGATGCATGTGACCTTCGGCGAAACGCCGCTCGATGACCCTCATGCCGTTCGCATAGGGCAGCAGTGATTCGGGCAGGCCCGCAATGCCGCGACCTCCTTGCTGGCCGCGTGCGGCCGTGTCTTCGAACCAGACGAACAGATCGCGCTCGACGACCGTTTGATCGCGTTCGGCCGATCTCGGCTGATGCATTCGCTCGGCGAGCGGTCGTGTCGCGATCTCGGCGAGCTGCTTCATCAGTTCGGCGCGGGTCATCGGAGTGCGATTCGGTTGCTGCATGACTGCTGCATCGGCCTGCCGAAGCGCGCCCTTGAATCCAAGGGCGCGCGGAATGGGATGACAAGACCGCGCATTTCACGTCGGGCCGACGAGCGGTCGACAGGCCGTTCTTTCTAACTCCGCGCCGCCAAAGAATTTTCCGCAGCGACCCTTAAATGTCCGGCCTTCATGCCGATATTCGCCGCTTCGTGCGGCAGACCGGCCCCGAAGAATGCGGCTCATCCGGGTGATCGAGGTGGGCCGTGAAAAACGAAGCGTTCCTGTACAGCCATACCGCGCCGCGGCTGTTCGAGCGGCACGACTATGTGCGTCAGTACACGCCGCTCGTTCGCCGTATCGCGCATCAGATGGTTGCGAAGCTTCCCGCCAACGTCGAACTCGACGACATGATCCAGGCGGGAATGATGGGACTGATGGACGCCATCTGCCGCTATGAGGAGTCGCAGGGCACGCAGTTCGAGGTTTATGCATCGCAGCGCGTGCGGGGAGCCATGCTCGACGAACTGCGCGCCAACGACTGGCTGCCACGCTCGGCGCGCAAGAGCCAGCGCGACATCGAAAACGCGATCCACCGGCTCGAGGGCAAGCTCAAGCGCGCCCCGCAGGAGGCCGAGATCGCCGCAGAACTCGGCCTGCCGATCGCCGAGTATCACGAGATGCTGAATGGCGCTCGCGGATCACAACTGGTCTATCTGGACGACCTCGGCTGCTTCGACGACGACGACGACTATCTCGAGCGCCACTTCGTGATCAATGGCAGCGAGCCGGGTGAGCTGCTGCGCGACAAGCGCTTCCGCTTCGCGCTGGTAGCCGCGATCGACGAATTGCCCGAACGCGAGAAGCTGCTGATGAGCCTGTACTACGAGCAGGACCTCAATTTGCGAGAGATCGGTGCCGTCATGGGTATCACCGAATCGCGCGTGTGCCAGTTGCACAGTCAGGCCGTGGCCCGGCTGCGCTCAAAGCTCAAGAACTGGTAGTTGCCGCGCGCAGCCCACGGCTGACGCCATCTTTTCGCGGTCCGGCCGACCAGCGGGTCCTAGTCGGAACCGCTGGCAGCGCGCACGGTCGCCATGCGGCCGGTGACCGAGGCTGCACCGCGAGTGCCCAGATGGTCGACGACATGACTTGCATCCACCGCCGCCAGTTGCGCCGCCTCGTGCGCGAAGCGCTCGAGTTCGTCGCTTCCCGAGCGCCGCATCGACCTGAGCGCGCTCGCCTGCGGCGCGAGCAGGCGCAGCAGGTGTTCCCGGCGATTGCCTGCGTCGACCAGCCGCGCAGCGTCATTGGCAACGAGCGCGTTGCTCTCATCATGCAGTGCGCTGATCAGTTCGGCCAGGAGATGAGCGTCGGGACGATGGCCCATGATTCAGTGCCTCCAGCCGGATGTCACTGCGGCCAGCACGCTGCGGGCTATGTCGCTGGCATCGGCCCTGTAACACCCCGTTTCGACGAGGTCCTGGATCAAGCCAACGCGCAGGCGTTCGGCGATGTGTTGCCATTCGCTGGCGAAGGGCTCGCGCACAGGACCGATCCGACCCTTACGCAGTGTCTCGGGAAGTGGGTAGCGTTCCATGGTCATAGGGCAATGTCTCTGCGTGGAAGTTCGGCAGGCGGGCGGCGAACTTTAGTCATGCGCCAGGCTGAGTGGGAGTCCTGCGCGGCGGCAGAAGAGGGCGGCCGACTGAGGGGCCAGCAGGCGTGGAGTATTCTTGATTCGACCGTCATCGCGTCCTCGTTCCGCCCGCGTGTCCGAATCCTCAACCCGGCTCCCGCCTCCGGCCCCGCAGCGCGCCCGGCGCCGTGTGACAGCGCGGCCGGCGCCTGACGTGATGTCGAGCGACCGCGCGCTTGCCCTCGGGGTCAACGTCACCGAGGAACTGATGCCGCCGCCGCAGGCCTTGGTTCGGTCAAGAGCGGCATTCACGGCCGCTCCGGGGCTCGCTTTTTTCGAGGAAAGCCCGGACGCGATCCTGCGTTTCAACTCGGACTGCCGTGTTGTCTACGCGAACCCCGCCATCGAGCGGGCCACGGCCGTATCGCGCTGGCAGTTCATCGATCATCGGCTCGATGAAGTCGAGCACTTCGCCGAGTTTGCTCCGCTGTGGAATCACAGCCTGGCCTCCGTCATCGAGTCGCACGAAGGGCGGTGGTTCAAGTTCACGTATCCACATCCCACCGGCCCCAAGTTGTTCGACGTCCGGCTTCAGGTCGAAACAGGTGTGGAGCTGGCGCATACCCATGTCACCGCGGTGTTGCGCGATATCACCGTACCCAAATCCGCCATCCGTGCGACGCGCGCGGCAGCAGAGTTCGTCGAGAACCTCCTCGACAGCGCCAGCATCGGCATCGGCGTACTCGACCGGGAAGGCGTGTACCGGGTATGGAACGGACACCTCGAGACTTTGCTGGGCGTCGCGGCGACTTCGGTGCTGGGACGACACGTCGATGATGCGCCCGGGCTGGTGTCGCTTTCCGGACTGGGGGTCGAGCTGCATCGGATGGCCGGCGGCGTTACACGCGCGCCGACCGAACTCGAGGCGAGGTTTCCCGAGGGCGAACGGCCGTGGCTGCGGATCAAGCTGACTCCGGTGTTCGACCTGGCCGGCCAGTATGACGGCGTGTTCTTCACGATCGAGCGCATCGATCGCGAACATTTCGCCGAAGGCTCACTGACCGCCCTGCGCCGTGCGCTGGAACGTGTCGGCGAGATCGTGCTCGAGATCGACCGGGCGGGCATCGTAGTGGACGCCAACGAAACGGCGCTGCAGATGCTGGGGTACGAGCGCGAGGCGTTGCGCGGCATGTCGCTCGACGCGATCGACGCCGGGCTGGAGGGCCTGGCATTCGAAGGCCTGTACGAACAGTTGCGCACGCGCGGTGCGTACCAGGGCGAGTCGACCTACCGGACGCGCTTCGGATCGACATTTCCGGTCGAAGTGGTGCTGCAGCGGGTCGAGCAAGGCGGCCGCGAATTCATCCTGCTGCTCGCTCGCGACGCGTCGGAGCGCAAGCGGGCGGAAGACGCGCTGACAGAAAGTGCCGAACGGTTCCGCACGCTGTTCGACGAAAGCCCGGTGGCCGCGCTGCTGCTCGATGCGAGCTTCCGCATCATCGGTGCCAACCGCGTGGCAAGCGACACCGTCGGGTATGCAGTCGACGAACTGATGGGGCTTGATCCGGAAGCGCTGCTGTCGGCCGAGGATCAGCCTGCTTATCGCCAGATGCGCGAGCAGTTGCTGGATGGCGCGGCACACGGCGAGGCGGTCGAACGGCGCTTCGTGCACCGAGACGGCCGCCCGGTTTGGACCAAACTCAACGTGCGCGCGCTCGCAGCGGGCAGCGGGGTGCGGCATTACCTGGTCGTGCTCGAGAACTTTACCGACCGCAAGATCTTCGAGGAGCAGTTGCAGGTCGCGCTGCGCGACCAGCAGACGCTGTTCGAGACGATGTCGGTCGGCGTTGCGCAGACCATGTCGGGCAAGATCCTGCTCGCCAATCGCGAGTTCGCCGACATGTTCGGTTACCGCGACGGTCAGGTCATCGGCATGCCTCTGTGGGACCTGACGATCGACCGCGACGGCCGCATGCCCAACGAGATTTCCGGCATGCCGGTGGTGCGCGCGAACCAGACCACCAGCGCCGAAGTCGTGCTGTTTCGCAAGGACGGCGAGCCGATCTGGTGCCTGGTGCAGGCCCGCCCGATCCAGTCGGCGACGCCGGGCTTCGAAGTGTTGCGCGAGGCGATCTACACGTTCCAGAACATATCCGAGATGAAGCGGCAGCGGGAGGCTCTCAGCCGCTCGCTGCTGGAGCTCAACGTGGTGCTCGACGCGACCTCGATGGGCGTGCTGCATCTGCAGGACGACCGCGTCATGCGCTGCAACGCGCAGGGGCAGGTGATGTTCGGCCGTCCCGGAACGGAACTCGTCGGCACATCGGTCGGCGCGCTGTTCGCGGCCGAAAGTGACTACGTCGAGGCGATCACCGCATTGCGCGCCCAGCTCGACACCGGTGTCCCGGCATCGTTCGAAGGTCGGATGAAAGGGCCCGACGGAACCTTCTGGGGCCTGGTGTCGCTGCGCAAGGTCGACGCCAAGGCGGGCGCGCAGGGGATGATCGCCTCGATCCTCGACATCTCGGCGCGCAAGAAGCAGGAAGAAGAGCTGCAGACGGCGCTGGCGCAGCAGCAGCTGATGTTCGACACGGCGCTGGTCGGGCTGCTGTTCGTCCGCGACGGAAGACCGGTGCGCGCCAACAGCGCGATGGAAGAACTGCTCGCCTGCGAACCCGGCGGGCTCGTCAAGCAGATCCAGCTGTTCACACACCCGACCGACCACCTGCTGCTGGCGAGTCTAGCCGAGCACTATCCGCGCATCGCAGAGACTGGAGCGTGCGAATTCGAGCTTTACATGTATCGCCGCAAGGCCGACCCGATCTGGGTCGCGGTGCAGGGCCGCGCGGTGAACCCCGAGCGACCCGAGCTCGGATACATCTTCGCCTTCGTCGATATCGACGAACGCAAGCGCTCGGAGCGGGAGTTGCGCTCGACGCTGACCGAACTGCAGCTGATCTTCGACAACGCACTGGTTGCGATGTTGTACGTGTCGAACGACCTGATACTCAAGGCGAACGCGGCCACCGAACGGATGTTCGGATACGACCCGCGCGACTATTCCGAGCTTGTCGTTTCGACGTTGTTTGCGCAACCCGTCGACTGGGAACAGGTCAGCGCCGAGGTGGTGGACGTGACAGGGGAGGATGAGCGCTACTCGTTCGAGCTGCTGATGCGGCGCGCCGATGGCAGCACGTTCTGGTGCGCCGGCAACGGCCGACCGATCGAGCCCGGCGTGCCGGAGCGGGGCCTCATCCTGACGCTGATGGACGTCGATGCCCGACGCCGTTCCGAAGAGGAGCTGCGCCGCGTGCGCAATTACCTCGATCTGGTGGTTGAGAACCTGCCGGTTCTGGTGTCGGTGCGCGAAGCCGAGAGCGGCCGCTTCGTCAGCCTGAATCGCGCGGGCGAGCAGATCACCGGGCTGTCGCGTCAGCAGGTGATCGGACGAACCTGGCGCGAGGTCTACACGCGCCAGTTTGCGGATCTCTACGCGCAACTCGATCGCAAAGCGCTGGCCAGCGGGGCGCAGGTCGACCGCCCGCGCGATGTGATGCTGCGCGCGGACGGCAAGCGGCTGACCGTCAACCAGCGGGTGGTGCCGCTGTTCGAGCCGGGGCCCGGCGTCGAATCGCATCCGCGCTACGTCATGTCGATCGTCGACGACCTGACCGAGGAGGTTCGCGCGGAAGTCGCCTTGCGCGAGACCGAGGCGCGCTTCCGCCAGTTCGCAGAGAACATCGACCAGCTGGTGTTCATCATGACCGGCGATTTCGCCAGCGTCCTGTACGTCAACCCGCGCTACGAGTCGCTGGTTGGAGCTGCAGTCGACGAGGTGATCGAGAATCCGCGCAACGCATTGCGCCATGTCGTCAGCGAGGAGGCTCCGATCATCCTGCGCATGCTGCCGCGGCTGGTGGCCCGCATGCGCAGGCTGCTGCGCTCCGAGTTCACCGTGCGCATCAACCATCCGTCGCGCGGCATCTGCCTGATCAGTGTCAGGCTCAACCCGGTCCGTATGGAGGATGGTGCGATCCGGGTGTTCGGGGTGGCCGACGACGTGACCGAGCGCGCCGCGGCCGAGAGGCAGCGGATGGAAGAAGTGGTCAAGCAGCGCGACATCCTGGTGCGCGAGGTGCACCACCGCATCAAGAACAACCTGCAGGGCGTGGCGGGCCTGATTCAGCAGGCAGCCGTCGCGCGTCCTGAAGTGGCCGCCGCTCTCGAGGAGGCCGCGGCGCAGATCCAGGCGATCGCGCAGGTGCACGGGTTGCAGATCCGCGCAACCGGCACGCTGCCGGTGCTGGGAGTGGCGCAGGGCATCTTCCAGAACCTGACCAGCATGTTCGGGGCTGCGATCACCTTCGAACCGCCGCCCCCGGACCTGTGGCGTTACGGACTGCCGGAGAACGAGGCGGTGCCGCTCGCGCTGGTCATCAACGAACTGGGGACGAACGCCATCAAGCACCGCTCGAGCCGAAGCGGCGCCATCGGCGTGCGCGTCACCTCGCGGCCCGAGGGCATGGAATTCGCGATCGAGAACGAGGGCCAGCTGAAGACGGGCTTCAGGCTGGACGACATCGCGGCCAGTGTGTCGGGACTCGGACTCGTGAAGGCGCTGCTGCCCAGACGCGGCGCGAAGCTGTCGATCGAGGCGGGCAGTGGCGTGGTGACGGCGAGGCTTCATCTGTTTCCGCCGGCGGTACGCGAGGAGAATGTCTGACCCGGCAGTGCGCGGGGATTCGGTGCGCCGCCAACAGCGAGACAAGATGAGCGAAGAACACCCCCTGATCCTCGTGGTCGACGACGACCGCCTCGTACTGGCCACGCTGGTGGCTGGCCTCAAGCAGGCCGGATTCGAAGTGATCGAGGCGGACAACGGCGACGACGGCATCCTGCTGGCGCGCAAGTTCAAGCCGCAGCTGGCGATACTCGACATGCGCATGCAGGGCAAGTCGGGCATGGATGTGGCTCGCTATCTGGCGGCAAACACGGGCACCGGGTTCATGTTTCTGTCCGCGTTCGGCGATGCCGATATCGTCGAAGAGGCGACCCGCATGGGCGCGCTCGGCTACCTGGTCAAGCCGCTTGACGTGCGCCAGATCGTTCCGGCGGTGCGCGCTGCGCTTGCCCGCTGGCAGGAACTCAGGACGGTGCCAGCAGTCGATGCCGGCGGCGTGCCGGGGCGCGACGAATGCATCGCGATCGGCATCCTGATGGAGCGGCTGCGACTCGACTTCGATCGTGCGCGCGAAGCGCTTGCGGCGCAGGCCCGCAGCGAGGGCAGGTCGGCGGTGGAACTCGCGGGCACCATGGTCGAAGCCGCCAATCGCCTGAACTCCGTCCGCGGCTAGGAGGTTGTGCTTGAGCGTGATCGACTACATCGAGCGCTTCGGATTCCGCCGCTGGTACGAGCGCCAGCTGATCGAAAGCCATGCCTACCTGGCGCTGGGTTTCGTCGCGCTGATCACCCTGCTCGCCGGCTACGAAGTTCTCGGCGACATGAAGTCGGGCAGCGGGTATGTGACGATCCTGATCATTGCGGCACTGGGCGGTCTGCTCATGCTGGTCGCCTGGCGCCGCTTCAATGTCCTGCTCGCGCGTGCCGAACATTTCGCCGAAGCTGCCGGATGTCCGGCGTGTGGAACGTGGGGCAAGTTCCGCGTGCTGAAGCAGGAGCAGACCTCCGACGACGATCCACCCGAGGCCGGTCGCCCGCGCTGGCTGCGCGTGCGCTGCGCCAAGTGCGAAAGGGAGTGGAAGATCGGATAGTTCGTCGCGCACGTACACCAGCGACGCTAGCGACCTTCCCAGAGCGTGAAGTAAAAGGCGGCACCGTGGCCGTCCGCGGGTGCCGGGACCGCCTCGGCCCAGATGCGGCCGCCGTGCCGACGGATGATCTTCTGGACGGTCGCCAGACCGACTCCGGTGCCGGGGTACTCGTTGGCGCTGTGGAAGCGCTGGAACAGTCCGAAGAGCTTCTCCGCAAAACGCATGTCGAAGCCGGCTCCGTTGTCCTTCACGAAGTAGGTGGGCGTGCCGCCGTCATTGCGGCAGCCGAACTCGATGCGTGCCTGCCCGGTGCGGGCAGTGAACTTCCATGCGTTGCCGAGCAGATTCTGCAGCACCAGACGCAGCAGCGTAGGGTCGCCATCCGCTCGCAGTTCCGGACCGACGACGAATTCGACGCGGCGCGCTGCGTCCTGCGAGCGCAGGTCGTCGATCAGCTCGCGTGCGATGCGGGACAGGTCGACACGTTCGCGCGTCAGCTCGCGACTGGTCATGCGCGACATCGAAAGCAGCGTATCGATCATCGCGTTCATGCGCTGGCCGGCCGCCACGATCCGCCGCAGGTGATCGCGCCCGAGATCGTCGAGCGCCTTGCCGCGATCGCCGTAGTCCTCGAGCACGATCGTCGCGAAGCCGTCGACGATCCTCAGCGGCGCACGCAGGTCATGCGATACCGAGTGCGCGAAGCTGTCCAGCTCGCGCGTGGCGTGATCGAGCTCGGTTGAGCGCTCGGCCAGCACCCTGTCGCGTCGCTCGAGCTCAGCCGTCAGTTCCTTGAGTTCACCGATGTCGGCGCCCCCGCCGATCAGCGGGGTCAGGTCGTGGGTTGTTCCGGCATAGCCAATGAATTTTCCGGTTCCCGAGAACATCGGCGCAGCCGACAGCGTAATCACCCGGCGCGACCGGTCGGAGGCGGCTGTGACGATTTCGACATGCACGTCGTAGTAGGCGGCACGCGCCGCGAGCGCGTGCGCCAGTTCGGGAGGAGCCGTCGCCCCGGATTCGATCTGCCATGGCCGGCGACCGACCAGCGACGCGCAGTCGAACCAGTCGACGCTGCGATGGCCGCGCTCGACGTCGATCACGATGCCACGGGTGTCGGTGCGCCAGAACCACGACGCGGACGCGGCGAGGGACTGCCGCATTGCGTTGAGTTCGCGTCGCGTACGAAGCTGCTGCGACAGGACGACGCCGGTCAGCGCGATCAGCGCACCGACCGAGGCAGCGCCCAGCAGCCATGATGCGGGCATGCCGGACTGCGAGCCTGCAACGGCGGCTGCTGCACCGGTTGCTTGCATCGCGCCCGCGAACAGTGCGATGCGAGGTCCAGGCCGCGCGCGTGCAAGTACATGCTCGCGCGTATTGCCACGCGCCGCAGCGCTGGTCGGCCCCTCTGACGGCTTCATCCTCACCGAGCGCGATTGTGCAGCAACACCCGGGTCCGCGCGAGGGCGAGGGTGCAGGCTCGAGGTCGCCGAATAGCCGCCGGAAGCCGCGGCTTTTCGACACGGTCGCACTTTGCATTCCGGACTAGCCTGCCATGACCATCCGACCGGTGCGACCGTTCGCGCCCTGCCATGCCTCACGCGCCGTCCTTTCCATCGATGTTGCAGCGACTTCGACGCAATGCGATCGCAGGCAAGGCATCGGAAGCGACGGAGGAGACGCCGGCTTCACCGGATCTGCGCGATCCACGCTTCGACCGCATCACGCTGCCGGGCGGCCACTCACGCTTTCGTTCGATTTCCTGGCCGCTGATCGGCGTGCTGGTGCTGGTGGCAAGCTGGACAGTGGGCGTCAGCTACTACTTCCACCATCGCAGCTCCGAAGCGATATACCTGGCGGAGCAGCGGACGAAGGCGGAGCGCGCAGCGGCTCTGATCGAAGCCTCGATAGTCAGCGACTTTCGCGACGCGGAGCAGGCGGCTCGTGCGCTCGCCGAGCGTCCCGACCTGGTCGCGGCCCTGGTGCGGCCCGATGCGGACGAAGCCGTTCGCAGCTGGGCGCAGCGTTCGCGTCGCACGGGTGGCGATGCAGTTGTCGAAATCTACGGGTCGTCCGGCCAAATGCTCGAGCGGGTCGGCAATCCGCAGCAGCACAGGCTGGGTGAGCGGGACAAAGCCCTTGTGGTGCAGGATGCACTCGCCGGTCGCGAAACCCTGCAGGCACGCCAGCGGGAGTACGGTCTGACGCTGCGGGCCGCCGTACCGGTGGAGTCGGGCCGCCGCATCGTCGGGGCGCTCGTTGCCGAACGCACGGTCGATGTCGAATACCTGGGTGGGCTGGCCACGCGCGTCGGTGCGGATGTCGGGCTGCTGTCGGACGGGAAGGCGCTGGCGGGCACGGCCTCGGCGGACGATTCCCGCTGGCTCGAGAAGATCGCCGCCGCCGTGCTGAGCGGCAGTACCGGCCCGGTCGCACTCGACGGCACGCTCGACGTGGTGCTGCGCAAGCTGTCGCTGCCCGGCGAGAACCTGTCGATCGCGGTGCTGATGCCGAACGCGCAGGCGTACAAGGCGTTGAGCGACTCGACGCGTGCGTTTGCTGCGGTCGTCCTTTTCACCCTGATCGCGACCGCCATCGCGGGGCTGTACCTGTCACGCTTTCTGGTGCAGCCGGTGAAGGCACTGACCGAGCGGGCCGAAGAGCTTTCGCTGCGGTTCGCCGGCCGCCGGGCCGACCGCCACGGCGACGAACTGGACTCACTGGTCGGTTCGTTCGAGGCGATGACGACGGCACTGCTGTCGCACTCGGACCGTCTGGCGCGTGCGCACCGAAGCGAACTGCAGAACAGCCTGGAGCTGCAGCGCCAGTACGCACAGATGCGGCTGCTGCGCGGGCTTGCTGCAGCCGCCAATGAAGGCGGGACGGTCGAAGGAACACTGGAACGCGCGTTACGCGAGATCGGCGGCTACCTGGACTGGCCGCTCGGTCGCGTCGCGCTGGTCCCCGAGGGGCCGGTGGATGCTGAGCTTCCGCCGCAGTCGATCTGGTTCACGCGCGACACGACGCGTTTCGGCCTTTTCATCGACGTCAGCAATCGCATGCCGCTGGTGCCGTCGCCAAACCAGCTGATCGGTCGCGCGTTCCTTTCGGGCACTGCGCACTGGGTGTCCGACCTGTCGCGCATGTCGGACTGGAATCGCCTGGTCGAGGCCCTGGACGCGGGACTGCAGACCGGCATCGTGATCCCGGTCATCGCGCGCGGGCACGTCACCGCTTTCATCGAGTTCTTCTGCGACCATCGGGTCGAGGCCACCAACGAACTGCTCGAGTTGCTGGAGGCGATCTGCGGCGAGCTGTCGCGGGTTGCCGAGCGCCAACGCGCCGAACACGAACTGCGCGAGCGGGAGCTGGAAGGCAGCCGGCTGGCGATGGTCGCATCGCGCACTGACCAGATGGTAATGATCCTGGATACCGGCGGGCACATCGAGTGGACCAACGATGCCTGCGCGCGTTTCACCGGATACTCGTTGCAGGATGTGCGCGGCTGGCTCGCACACACGGTGCTGCAAGGGCCGGAGTCCGACCCGACCGCCACCGCGGCCATCGGGGCCGCTGTTTTGCGTGGCGAGCCGTGCCGCGTGGAGCTCACTACGCGGACACGTGATGGGGACCTGCGTGTGCTCGAAGTGGAGGGGCAGCCGCTGCGCGACGAACAGGGCCGCTATTTCCAGTACGCGCTGATCAGTCCGGACATCACCGAACGCAAGCGCACCGAGGCGGCGCTGCGCGAAAGTGCCGAGTACTTCCGTGCGCTGTTCGACGAGTCGCCGGTGGCGGCCTCGATCCAGGCGCCGGATTTCCGGATCGTGCGCGCCAACGCGGCACATACGCGCATGCTCGGCTATACGATCGACCAGGTGATCGGCAAGGATCCGATCAGCTTCTGCCACCCGGACGACGTCGATGCCGCGCACACGGCGCGCCGCAGCCTCGGCCGCTCGGAACGCGAGCCCGTGACTTTCGAGCGTCGCATGCTGACCGGCGACGGCGGCACCTTGTGGGTGCGCGGCCACGCCGTCCGCTTCAACGACGCCTCCGGCGAGCGCTACACGCTGACCATGCTCGAGAACATCACCGAGAGCAAGCAGGTGGAGCAGGTGCTGCGCGATGCGAAGGAGATTGCAGAGTCGGCCAGCCGCGCGAAGTCGCAGTTCCTTGCCAACATGAGCCACGAGATCCGCACGCCGATGAACGGTGTGCTCGGCATGACGGAACTGCTGCTGGGCACGCCGCTGTCGGACAAGCAGCGCAGATTCGCCGAGGCGGTCTACCGCAGTGGCGAATCGCTGCTCGAGATCATCAACGACATCCTTGATTTCTCGAAGATCGAGGCCGGCAAGCTGGAACTCGAATCGGTCGACTTCAACCTGCGCACGGTGGTCGAGGATGTGTTCGAACTGCTGGCGCCACGAGCGCACCAGAAGCGGCTCGAACTTGCTTCGCGCATCGCGCCGGACGTTCCTACGGCGGTGCGGGGCGACCCGATGCGTCTGCGTCAGATCCTCACGAACCTGGTCGGCAATGCGATCAAATTCACCGAATACGGCGAGGTGATCGTGACGGTGAGAGTGGAAGGCACCCTGCACAGCGGCAGGCCACGCGTCGTGTTCGAGGTGCGCGACAGCGGCATTGGCATGCGGCCCGAAGCGCTCGAGAAGCTCTTCACGGTATTCATGCAGGCGGACCAGTCGATGTCGCGTCGCTATGGCGGGACCGGACTGGGCCTGGCAATCAGCAAGCAACTGGTGGAACTGATGGGTGGCCGCATCTCAGCCGCGAGCCGGTTCGGCGAGGGCTCAGTGTTCCGCTTTGAGGTTCCGCTGGAACCTGGCGATGTGGCGTTGGTGGCGACGTCAATCGAAGCAGGCCGTTTGCGCGGCAGACGGGTGATCGTTGTCGAGGACAACCCGACCAACCGAAGCATCCTCGAGACTCAGCTCTGCAGCTTTGGCATGGAAGTCGCGACCGCGGACAACGGCGCGACCGCGCTCGAGCTGCTGCGTGCGGCCGCACGCGCCGGAACTCCGTTCGATGCCGCAGTGGTCGACATGAAGATGCCGATCATGGACGGACTGACGATGGCCTCCGAGCTGCGGCGTGATCCGCAACTTGCCGAAGTCCGGATGGTGATGCTGACTTCACTCGGCAACGGCAACGAGGCGCGCCTCGCTCACGAGAGTGGCATTGAGGCCTACCTGACCAAGCCTGTCCGACAGGGCGAATTGATCGACGCGCTCGGCCGTGTGTTGCAGGCTGAACAGCCCGCCATACCGGAAAGCCTGACGGTTCAGCCCGGGAGGCGCGCACGAGTACTGGTGGTCGAGGACAACGCGGTCAACCAGGAAGTCGCCCGCGCCATGCTGGTCGAACTCGGTTGCACAGTGCAACTCGCCTCGAACGGCCGCGAAGCGCTGGCTGCGCTGCGTGATGGAGCCTTCGATCTCGTCTTCATGGATTGCCAGATGCCTGAGATGGACGGATTCGAGGCGGTCCGCCGCATCCGCGCCTCGACCGCGGCCGGCTACGCGACCGGACCGGATGTGCCGATCGTCGCGCTCACCGCGAATGCATTGGCCGGCGACGCGGAGCGCTGCCTGCAGGCTGGCTTCAATGCCTATCTGGGCAAGCCGGTGCGACGCGAACAGCTGGACGCGGCGATCGTCCGCTGGGTCGCCAGCGACGAGCGCGTGCAGAGCGTCGAAGCGGACGCGCCCGCTGACGCAACATCGCCGCACAGTGCGACCCAGGAATCCCAGCCGGGCCCGACGATCGATGCGAGCGTCATCGAGCAGATCCGCAACATGGAGCGTCGGGGCGCGACGCGTCTGCTCGAACGGCTCGTGTCGACGTACGCGAGCACCGCGGCCAAGCTGGTGGAGCAGGCCGTCTACTCGCTCAAGACCGGCGACTTCGATTCGCTTCAGCATGCGGCCCACACGCTGAAGTCATCCAGCGCAAATCTCGGCGCGATCGAGCTCTCGCGACGCTTCGGCACCCTCGAGCGCCTGGCTCGCGACCGCTCGGCCGCTGCCGCGCGCGAGGAGTGGACGCCGACCATGCTCGAGTACGAACGCGCGGTCAAAGCACTGCAACGCATCGTGACCGCCGACGAGGTGGTCGTTTCGAACTGAGGACGACGTGCGGGTAATGAACAACGAGGCACCAATGTCGGGCAACCGCTCCGGCGAGCCGCAGGGGGAGGGAGGGACGACGCGCGCGGACCTGGTGCTGCTGGTCGATGACGATCCGGTCGCGCGCCTGTTGACGGCGTCGGCGCTGGCCGAACGGCACTGGAGGGTCATCGAGGCGGATGGCGGGGCCAGCGCACTGGAGCTCTATACCAACAATCAGCCGGACGTCATCGTGCTGGATGCACTGATGCCCGATGTCGACGGCTTCGTCACTTGTGAACGGCTGCGCCGGCTGCCCGGCGGCGAGCACGTGCCGATCCTGATGCTGACCGGGCTGGATGACGAGACCTCGATCGCGCGTGCGTACGAAGCCGGCGCGACCGACTTCTTCGTCAAGAGCACGACCCAGTGGACGCTGCTGTCGGAACGGCTGCGCTACATGATCCGCGCCTCGCGCATGCGCGAGGAGCTTGCGGAAAGCCGCGCGAAGCTCAGCAAGGCGCAGCGCATTGCCCGACTCGGCAGCTGGGAATGGGACATCGGCGCCCGCTGGGTCAAGTTGTCGGAAGAGTGTTTCCCGATCGCCGGCCTTCCGCAGCAGGAGGATGGACTGGCCGACTGGTTTGTCTGGTCGCGCGTCGTCGACGACGAACGGTCCCGCATCGAGATGCTGTTCCGCGAGGCTCTGGCCGGCTCCGGACAGATGAACTTCGAATGCCGGCTCGCGCGACCCACCGGGCAGGTGCGCGTGGTGCAGATCGAGGGCGAGATCGACCGCGACGAAGCCGGCCGCGCCAAGGCCGTGCACGGGGTGATCCAGGACGTCACCGAACGCAAGCAGGCCGAAGACCAGATCCGGCAGCTCGCCAACTTCGACAGCCTGACCGGGCTGCCGAACCGCCGCTACTTCCGCGACCAGTTTCTGGCAGCGCTGGAGCGCGCACGCGCGGGCGGCACCGCGGTCGGAGTGGTGTTCATCGACCTCGACCGCTTCAAGCAGATCAATGACACTCTCGGCCACCAGGTCGGCGACCAGCTGCTGCGCGAGGTTGCCAAGCGCCTGTTCCAGTGCGTGCGCGAGAACGACACCGTGGCCCGCGGTGCCGAGGCGGCCGGAGCGTTGCGCAGCGGCCGTCCGCCGAGCATCGGTTCGGCCACTCGCAGCCTGGCGGCCGGCTCGCAGGTGGCACCGGCCGCGGGAAACACCAACAGCGTCGCGCGCCTCGGTGGTGACGAATTCACCATCCTGCTGACGGACCTGGCCGAGCCGGGATCGATCGAGGCCGTGGCTCAGCGCCTGCTCGACACGATGCGCAAGCCGTTCACCTTCTCGGGACACGAGTTGTTTGTCACCGCTTCGATGGGCGTGGCGACCTATCCGCTCGACGGCAACGACGTCGACACGCTGCTGCGCAAGGCCGACATCGCGATGTACGCGGTCAAGGACAGCGGGCGCAACGGTGCGATGCGGTTCTCGAATGCGATGAACACTGCCACCGCCGAACGCTGGCGGCTGGAAACGGCGCTGCACCGCGCGCTGGAGCGCGAGGAACTGGTGATGTACTACCAGCCGAAAGTCAACGTCACCGACGGTGCCATCGTCGGCGCCGAAGCACTGATGCGCTGGAAGCGCGGCGGTGAACTGGTTCCGCCGGGCGAGTTCATCACGGTAGCCGAAGAGTCCGGACTGATCGTGCCGATCACCGAATGGGCGGTCCGCGAGGTGTGCAAGCAGATGGTCGCGTGGGCCGAAGACGGCATGCAGCCGATGCCGGTGTCGATCAACATCTCCGGACGGCACATCCAGCGCGCCAACCTGGTCGAACCGGTGCAGGCCGCGCTGGCGGGGTTCCGCCTCGATGCTCGCCTGCTCGAACTCGAGCTCACCGAAACCGTGCTGATGCAGAACCTCGGCCACGCATTGCCGCTGTTGCAGGCGCTCAAGGATCTCGGCGTTGCGATCTCGGTCGACGACTTCGGCACCGGATATTCGTCATTGTCGTACCTGAAGAAGCTGCCAATCGACACGCTGAAGATCGACCGCTCGTTCGTGCGCGAACTGGAGACCAGCGGCGACAACGCGGCGATCGTGGCGGCGATCATCGCGATGAGCAAGAGCCTGAAGCTGCGCGTTGTGGCCGAAGGCGTCGAGACCGAAGGACAGATGACGCGGTTGTTCGACCAGGGCTGCCAGCTGATGCAGGGGTTCCTGTTTTCGCCGGCGGTACCCGGTAGCGACTTTCACGGCCTGATCCGCAACGCAGCCGGGCGCCAGCACTGGCGCGTTCACTTCGGTCCGCGTTCAGGCACGACCCCGCCGTCGGACTCGCTCGAGGAACATTCAAACGGTCGACACTTCGGCGCAATCGATTCCGAGATCGTCGGTCCGCCGCGTCCCTTGCCGGACGCACCGGCAGACCGTGCTCGGGTGGGTTCTTCGTCAGGCGAACCAGGCGGACAGCGCGACCGAGCGCTCAAGTGGGCGACCCGCTTCATCGGCCGCGACGGCTGACGGCGGGCACCGACGCGCGGAGCGCTATTCGACCAGGCCGTGCTTGATCGCGTAGTGAGTCAGTTCCGCGTTGTTCGACAGACCCATTTTCTCGAGGATGCGCGCTCGATAGACGCTGACCGTCTTCGGGCTCAGCGCAAGCTCGTCGGCGATGTCGGCGAGGCGTTTGCCAGAAGCCATCAGCCTTAGCGTCTGGAACTCGCGATCGGAGAGTTTCTCGTGCGGAGCAACCGCATCCTCCGGCGCGTTCAGGTTTTCTACCAGAGCCTGGGCTATTTCGGGCGTGACGTATTTCTTGCCGGCAATCACCATGGTCAGCGCTTCCAGCAGCTTGTCGGGTGCGCTCCCCTTGTTGAGGTAGCCATAGGCCCCGGCGCGGAACGCGCGCACGGCGTACTGATCCTCCGGGTACATGCTGACCATCAGCACCTTCAGGCGCGGATACTCCTCGCGCAGCGCTTTCACGATCTCGATCCCGTTCTTGCCGGGCAATCCGACATCCATCACGAGGACGTCGGGCTCGCCGTGCTTCTTCAGTTCGGTCCGCAGTTGTCCATAGTCCGATGCTTCGGCAACGATCTGCACGTCGGGATGTTCGGACAGGACCTGCACGATGCCGCGCCGGACTATCGCGTGATCGTCGACCACGATGAGCCTAACCGGCATCCGGAAGCTCCCCGACAGACAGCGCCGCGCGCCTGGTCGGCGATGCCAGCGCCGGGATCGAGAACATCACGGTGGTGCCACGCCCGGGTGAAGAGGACACTTCGGCCCAGCCGCCGAGTCCGCGTGCGCGCTCGAGCAGGCCGCGCACGCCGAAGCCGGGCGTGACGGCCAAGCTGTCGGCCTCGAAGCCCGCCCCGTCGTCGGCGATTTCAAGCGTCACTTCGTCCTCGAGCGCAAACAACTGCACGTGCACCGCGCGTGCGGCGGCGTGCTTACGCACATTGGTCAGAGCTTCCTGCGCGACGCGGTATAGCGCGGCCGCGCGGTCGGGCGCGATCTCGAACTCGTCGCGGTTGCTGCGAAAGTCTATCGGCAGGCCGGTCCGCTCGCCGAATCCGCGCGTCAACCACTCCAGTGCGGCAACCAGCCCGGCGTCGAGCACCGCGGGCCGCAGTGCGTGCTGGATCCGATGCGTCGCAACGACCGCTGACTCGAGCAGCCGCTGAATCGCCTGCAGGCGTTCGGCATGCTGCGCCGTGGCAGTGAGTTCGCGCGCCAGCCGCACGACCTCGAACTTGAGTGCGGTCAGCGCGCCGCCGACGTCGTCGTGGATCTCCTGCGCGATCGCGCGACGCTCGTCTTCCTTGGCGCGCTCCAGATGCTGCGTGAGAGCGTGCAGCTTCTGTTCGCTTTCACGCAACTGGTCGGCTGTGCTGCGCGCCTCGCGCCGTGCGCGCGCCGCGTGCAGACTGTGCTGCAGCGCTGCGGCGATGCGGAACATGCGGGTTTTCAGCACGAAGTCGTCGGCGCCGGCATGAAGTGACGCGACAGCCAGTTCCTCCGACATCTCGCCGGAAAGCACGATCACCGGCATGTCAGGATCGACCGACTTGGCAACCTTCAGCGACGCGAACGAGTCGAAGCGGGGCAGGTTGTGATCAGTGATCACTGCATCGACCGGGCCATGGGCGAAAGCGTCGCGCATCCCGGCTTCGTCCTCGACGCGGACTGCGCGTGGCCGCATGCCCTCGCGCATCAGCATCGCAAGCAGCAGTTCGTAGTCGAGCTCGGAGTCCTCGACCACGATGAGGCGAGGGGCGGCAGCAGTCGAGGCAGTCACGGTGGCCGGCATTGTCGCGGATTTGCACGATCGGATGCGGAACGCTACGCGTGCCGTCGAAGCTTCGCTGCGGCGAAAAGCGGCGCGATTGTTCGCGCCTGGTGCCGACCTCGATTGAAGGTCGAACGGTCAGCCTAAAATACTCGCCGCAAAGTCCGCCGGATGGTCGCGATGCCGCTACGCCGGCATCGAGGAAAGTCCGGACTCCGCAGAGCGGCGTAGCAGGTAACGCCTGCCCACCGTGAGGTGAGGATCAGAGCAACAGAGACGAGCCGATTCAGTTCGGGTGAAACGGGCAATCTCTACGCGGAGCAACACCAAATAGGCGGCCGACGATCCTGCTCGGTGAGGCCGCGGGTAGGTGGCTCGAGCCCACGAGCGATCGTGGGCCCAGACGAATGACCGTCGCGGCGCCCGCAAGGCGCCGAACAGAATCCGGCTTACAGGCGGACTTTGCCTCTTATGTGCGCTGTGAGCGGCCTGCGCTTCGCATTCGCCGCCGCTCCTGAGAGTTCACTTGCACTCTCGCAGCTAAACCATTCAATTGGTGCAACATTTGGTCCGCGCGATTCGCTTGAAGGAGGGCGGCTAAGTCATTGTTGTGATTGGAAAAAACATGGCATTTCGCTTGACCGTCATCAGCACGGTGCATTAGAGTGGCACTCCGTGTGAGAAGGTGGGAGATTGTGGGCTAGTTAGTGTTCGCTTCTGTCGGGAGCGAGGGCTGATCTGGCCCGCTTTGCATCGTGTTCCAAGGCGCTTCGCAGTTGACGTTGGATGGTAAGGGCCGCGTATCGATGCCCGCGCGCCATCGCGACGCGTTGGCCGCACATTGCGACGGACGAGTCACTCTGACTCGCCACCCCGACGGCTGCGTGCTGGTCTACCCGCGGCCGACGTGGGAAGCCCGTCGTGAACAGATCGCGCAACTGCCGTATTCAGCCCGCGCATTGCAGCGCCTGTTGCTCGGGAGCGCCGTCGATGTCGAACTCGACAGCGCAGGTCGCATCCTGGTGGCGCCAGAACTGCGCAGCGCAGCCGGGCTCGAGCGGGACCTGATGCTGCTCGGCATGGGTGCGCACTTCGAACTGTGGGATGTCCTCCGTCTCGGAGAGCACGAGCGGAAGTCACTCGCCGACGGTCTTCCCGATTCCGCCGCGGATTTCACGTTCTGACGTGAATGGTCGCCGCCGCGCCACCGAATGCCCGCCGGCATCGTTCGGTACTGGCCACCCAGGCAGTCGACTGTCTGGTGACCGACATCGGAGGCGTATACGTCGACGCGACATTCGGGCGTGGCGGTCATGCGCGGCTGATCCTCGAACGTCTCGGACCGCCGGGACGGCTGATCGCACTGGATCGCGACCCTGCCGCAGTGGCGGCCGCCAAAGCGATTTTGGATCCGCGCTTTCACATCGAACACACCGCCTTTTCACGCTTGACGTCCACGCTCGCTGCGCTGGGCATCGACCGGGTGCAGGGCGTCTTGCTGGACATCGGTGTGTCTTCGCCGCAGATCGACGACGCGCAGCGCGGATTTTCGTGGCGGGCCGATGGTCCGCTCGACATGCGGATGGACACGACGCGCGGCGAGACGGCGGCGCAATGGCTCGCCAGGGCACCGATCGATGAACTCACGCGGGTGATCCGGAAATATGGGGAAGAACGGTTTGCTTCATCGATTGCAAAGGCGCTTGTGGCTCGCCGCGAGGCTGGG
Source organism: uncultured beta proteobacterium (assembly GCA_963703945.1). Classification (GTDB taxonomy): domain Bacteria; phylum Pseudomonadota; class Gammaproteobacteria; order Burkholderiales; family Burkholderiaceae_F; genus JALORV01. Next base: position 440,408 of record CAVPGM010000005.1, read on the forward strand.
CGGCCGGTTTCAACCACCGGCGACCTTGCCGCGCTCGTGGCAGCCGCGATCCCCCGCAAGAGCCGCGCGGACGGGGCACAGCATCCGGCCACGCGGACATTTCAGGCTGTACGGATTCACGTCAATCAAGAGCTTGAGGAATTGGCGCTAGCACTCGAACAATCCGCGCGCTGCCTCGACGAGGGAGGTCGGCTGGTCGTGATCAGCTTTCATTCGCTGGAGGACCGCATCGTCAAGCGCTTCATCGACGAGCACGCGCATCCGGGCCGCGCCGACGCAGCGGCACGCTCGCTGCCACTGCGTGCCGACGAACTGCCGCTGCCGCGTCTCGTGCCCGTGGCGCGGGTGCGCGCCGATGCGTCCGAAGTCGCGGCCAATCCACGCGCCCGCTCGGCGGTGATGCGAGTTGCGCGGCGGACGGCGGCGGCCTGGCCTGAGCAGCGGTCATGATCCGACGCGGGCTGGCGCTCATCGCAATCGTGCTGCTGTTCGGCTGTGCGCTGAGCCTCGTCACCGCACAGCATCGGACGCGATCGCTGTTCGTCGACCTCGAGCGCGCACAGCAGGAGGCGAAGCAACTCGATGTCGACTACGAGCGTTCGACGATCGAACTCGCACGCCTGGCCCAACCTGCGTCGGTCGAACGCGCTGCGCTGCGCCTCGGATTCCGCTCCGCGGACCCGGGCCGGACGGTGTTTTTGAACCTGCCGCAGGCGAGCACCACGACTCCGCTCGCGCCAGGAGCACACAAGTGAAGATCACCGCGCGGCGTGGCGAGTCGGCACGCGGTTCGCGTCGATCCGAACGGGGCTCGGCCGGTCGTGAACGCGTCGGTTTCCACGACAACCCGTTGCTGACGGTCGCCCTGCCGGCCTGGCGATCGAAGCTGCTGCTGTTCCTGCTGTTCAGCGGGTTCGTTGCGCTCGGCGGTCGGGCGTTCTACCTGATGGGCGGCATCACCACCGATTTTCTGCAGCGCCAGGGAGAGGCCCGCTACGCGCGCACGCTGGAGATCCCTGCCACCCGCGGCCGCATCACGGATCGCAACGGCATCGTGCTGGCTTCATCGGTGCCAGCCCGCGCGGTCTGGGCGATCCCGGAGGATGTCGACGCGACTCCGCAGCAGGTCGTCGAACTGGCCCGGCTGCTCGGCGTCAACGTCGCAGAGCTCAGGCGGCGCCTGTCCGACGAAGACCGCAGCTTCGTCTACCTGCGTCGGCAGGTCGACGTCGACATCGCCGATCGGATCGCCTCGCTGAAGATCCCGGGCATCCACTCGAGCCGCGAATTCAAGCGCCACTATCCCGAGGGACCGACCAGCGCACACCTCGTCGGCTTCACCAACGTCGAGGACCGCGGGCAGGAAGGCGTGGAGCTTGCGCACGAGCGGACCCTGGCAGGGCGCGCCGGGCAGTCGGCGGGTGATCAAGGATCGCCTCGGCCGCATCGTCGAGGACGACTGGCTGCGCGAGCCGGTCGACGGTCACGACCTGACGCTGTCGATCGACAGCCGGGTGCAGTACATCGCCTACTCGGCCCTGACGGCGGCGATCGCGAAGCACCAGGCGAAGGCGGGTGCCGCCATCGTGCTCGACGTCAGGACCGGCGAGGTCCTGGCGCTGGCCAACTGGCCAAGCTTCGATCCGAACGCGCGCGTCCGGCTGACCGGAGACGCGATACGCAACCGCGTCCTCACCGACACGTTCGAGCCCGGATCGACGATGAAGCCCTTTTCGGTAGCGGCCTCGATCGAAGCCGGCAAGGTCAGGCCGGATACGCGTATCCAGACGGCCCCGGGCCGCATGACGATCGGTGATCGCACCATCGGCGATGCGCACGCGCACGGCGTGCTGACCGTCGAGGAAGTCGTCGCCAAATCGAGCAACGTCGGCACCGCCAAGATTGCACTCGACCTTCCGGCACAGTCCCTTTGGGATACCTACACCAGCCTCGGCTTCGGGCAGGCGCCCCAGCTCGACTTCCCGGGCGCGGTCGCCGGGCGCCTTCGCCCTGCACGGACCTGGCGTCCGATCGAGCAGGCGACCATTTCGTACGGACATGGTGTTTCAGTCAGCCTGATCCAGCTGGCACGCGCTTATTCGGCCTTTGCACACGAGGGCGAACTGCTGCCGCTGACCCTCAGTCGCGTCGATGCCCCGCCGGCCGGCGTGCGTGTGCTGTCGGTCGGGACGGCCCGAGCGCTTTCGCGGATGCTCGAAATGGCGGTCAGTGACGAGGGCACCGCGCCCGCCGCGCGCATCGCTGGATATCGAGTCGCCGGCAAGACCGGTACCGCGTACAAGCTCAAGAATGGCCAGTACGTGAAAGAGTACGTCGCCTCGTTCGTCGGCTTTGCGCCGGTGTCCGATCCGCGACTGGTGATCGCGGTGATGATCGACGAACCGGGCGCCGGCGCCTACTACGGCGGCCAGGTCGCCGCACCGGTGTTTGCGCAGATCGCAGCGGCCACGCTGCGCACCCTGCAGGTTGCTCCCGACGGGCCGCTCGCAACGCCGCAGGCGCTGCTGGCAATGAGACCGACCCCATGACGGCGACGGCGTCGGCCAATCCGGATTCGTGCGTCCGCGCAGCGATGGCCTGGCTCGGTTCGCTTCCGTCAGCAGAACGCCGTCGCGATCTGCGGCTCGATAGCCGCAGCGTCAGCGCGGGCGATATCTTCGTTGGGGTGGCCGGCGAGCACGTCGACGGACGCAGATTCGTTGCCGAGGCTGCGGCCCGCGGTGCCTCGGGCGCACTGATCGACGCCGATGGCTGGAAAGGAGACTCGAGTTCGATCCCGCTCGCAGCGGTGCCCGGGCTGCGTGCGTGCCTGGGCCGGCTGGCGGCGGAGTACTACGGGAGGCCCGCCGAGCAGTTGACATCGATCGGCGTGACCGGCACCAACGGCAAGACCTCGTGCAGCCACTGGATCGCACAACTGCTGACGCGCGAAGGCCGGCGCTGCGCGGTGATCGGCACGGTCGGCGTCGGCTTCACCGACGCACTGCGCGCAAGCGAACTGACCACCCCCGATCCGGTCTCGTTGCAACGTGAGCTGCGTTACCTGCTGGACGCCGGGGCGCAGGCGCTGGCGATGGAAGTGTCGTCGATCGGACTCGTTCAGAGGAGGGTCGACGGCATGCATTTCGACGTCGTGCTCTTTACCAATCTGACGCGTGATCATCTCGACTTTCACGGGACGATGGCAGGCTACGAGGCCGCCAAGTCGCTGCTGATCGACTGGCCGGGGCTTGGGCACGCGGTGATCAACCTCGACGACGAGGCCGGCTGTCGCTATGCGGCGCAGGCCGGCGCACGCGGAGTGGCCGTCATCGGCTACAGCGCACGCGGCGACCCACGGCCGCGACCGATGGGTCCGCGCCTGCTCGCCAACCGTGTACGCGCTACCGCCGACGGGCTGGCGTTCGACCTGCAGATCGATGGCGGCCGTCGTGCAGTCGAAGTTCCACTGGTTGGCCAGTTCAATGTCGCCAACCTGCTGGGCGTGATCGGCGTATCGCTGGCGTGCGGCATCGCACTCGACGCCGCTGTCGGCGCTCTCGCGGATCTGGTACCGCCGCCGGGCCGCATGCAGCGCGTTGCGCCTGACGCCAGTCCTCTGGTGATCGTCGATTACGCGCACACGCCGGATGCGCTGGTGCAGGCCCTCGTGGCACTCAGGCCGCTTGCCGACGCGCGCGGCGGTCGGCTATGGGCCGTATTCGGAGCTGGCGGCGATCGCGATCCTGGCAAGCGCGCTCCGATGGGAGCGGCGGCCGCAAGCGGCGCGGACGTCGTCGTCGTCACCAGTGACAACCCGCGCAGTGAGGACCCGCGCGCCATCGTCGAACAGGTGGCGGCAGGCGCGCGCAGCGCACGCGAACTGCACGCGGTGGTTGATCGCCTGCAGGCCATCGAGCACGCCGTGATCGCGGCCGACGCCGCCGACGTGGTGCTGGTCGCCGGCAAGGGCCACGAGGACTATCAGATCATCGGAGCCGAGAAGCGGCCGTTTTCCGACATCGAACACGCGCGCAGGGCCCTGGCTCTGCGTATCGGAGAGCGCGCGTGAACGCGCTGATGACCGTCGCAGAGCTGGGCCGGTCCGTCGGCGCGCTCGCGGTTCAAGGCGATCGAAGTGCGACCTTCTCGAGTGTGTCGACCGACTCGCGCACGCTGGCACAGGGCGCGCTGTTCGTCGCGCTGCGCGGCGAGCGCTTCGACGGCCACAGCTACGCGGACGCTGCGATCCGGCGCGGCGCGGCTGCACTGATGGTCGAGCGGCCACTGCAGGTGGACGTGCCGCAGATCGTCGTGGCCGACGCAAAGCGGGCACTCGGACTCGGCGCCGCCCAATGGCGCGCGCGGTACAGCCTGCCGGTCATTGCGGTCGCAGGCAGCAACGGCAAGACGACGGTGACGCAGATGGTCGCGGCGATCCTCGCGCACGCCTACGGCGAGGCGCGCCGGCTGGCAACGCGCGGCAACCTGAACAACGACATCGGCGTGCCGCTGATGCTGTGGGAACTCGGCAGACAGCACCGGGCCGCGGTGCTGGAACTCGGCATGAATCATCCGGGCGAGATCGCATATCTCGCCGAACTCGTGCGGCCGACGGTTGCCCTGGTGACCAACGCGCAGCGCGAGCACCAGGAGTTCATGAAGTCGGTCGAGGCGACCGCCTACGAGAACGGTGAGGTGATCGCGGCGCTGCCGCTTTCAGAGGATGGCGTGGCAGTCTTCCCGGCCGATGACGGATGTGCGCCGATCTGGCGCCAGCTGGCCGGGACCCGGCGCGTGATCGATTTCGCGCTGGAGGCCTATGCGGTCATCACCGCGACGTACACGCTGACGGCGGATGGCGCCCGGGTGTCGATGGCGACACCCGCAGGGGTGATCGACGCGAGTCTGGCGGTGACCGGCGTGCACAACGTGCGCAATGCACTGGCCGCCGCCGCATGCGCGATGGCGATCGGAGTCGAGCCGCGCGCGATCTCGGCGGGCCTCGCCGCATTCCGCCCCGTAAGCGGTCGCGGCGTGCGGTTGCAGACCTCCGCCGGTGCGCGCCTGATCGACGACAGCTACAACGCAAATCCAGACTCGGTGCGCGCGGCGATCGACCTGCTGGCCGGCTTCGCACCGCCGCGTGTGCTCGTGCTCGGCGACATGGGCGAGGTCGGAGACCGCGCGGTCGAGTTCCATCGCGAGATCGGCGCCTACGCGCGCGAACGCGGCATCGATTCGCTGTACGCGCTCGGGGCAATGACAAGCGAAACGGTCGATGCCTACGGGCCCGGCGCACGACACTTCGACGACGTGGCGCAGCTCATTGCGGAACTGCAGTCAAAGGCGGACGCCACCGCGACCGTGCTGGTCAAGGGCTCGCGCTTCATGCGCATGGAACGCATTGTCCAGGCGCTGGAGGCGACGTCGGCCCAGGGACAGGTGGAGGGAGCGCACTAAGTGGCCTGTAGCAGCCAATTCAGATGTGCCTTGCGCGCCGGCGCGGCCGATTGCTTTGTCGCTCGCCTTGCGAATATGCGACGGCTATTCGACGCGGCTCGCTTCGCGCACTCGGGTCGCGCGGGCACGCCTTTCCCACCCGAATCGACTGCTACAGGCCACTGATGCTGCTGGAACTGTTCGACTGGCTGGGACGCGACATCCGCGCGTTCAACGTCTTCCAGTACCTGACGCTGAGGGCGGTCCTCGCGGCCGGCACCGCGCTGCTGCTCGGCCTCGCCTCCGGCCCGCGCGTCATCCGCAGGCTGACGGAACTGAAGATCGGACAGGCGGTGCGCAGCGATGGCCCGCAGTCTCACCTGGTCAAGACCGGCACTCCGACCATGGGCGGTGCCCTGATCCTGATCTCGATCGGTGTGACGACGCTGCTGTGGGCGGATCTGTCCAATCGCTTCATCTGGGTGGTGCTGATCGTCACGCTGGGCTTCGGCTGGATCGGCTGGGTCGATGACTACCGCAAGGTCGTCCATGGCAATCCCAAGGGGATGAGCGCCAAGGAAAAATACTTGTGGCAGTCGCTGATCGGCGTGGCAGCGGCGTTTTATCTCGCGTTTGCGATCGCGGCGCCGTCGACCGACCGCATCTGGTCGCTGATGACATTGTGGGTGCAGCAGGGCTTTTACATCGACCTTCCGCCGCGTTCGGACCTGCTGGTGCCGTTCTTCAAGAACGTGGCCTATCCGCTCGGCGTTTTCGGCTTTGTGGTGCTGTCCTACCTCGTCATCGTGGGCACCAGCAATGCGGTGAACCTGACCGACGGCCTCGACGGACTGGCGATCATGCCGACCGTGATGATCGGCGCCGCGCTCGGCGTGTTCGCCTACGTGGTCGGCCGCGCCGATTTCGCGCGCTACCTGCTGTTCCCGTACATCCCCGGCGCCGGCGAACTGGTGATCATCTGCGGCGCGATCGCCGGAGCGGGGCTCGCGTTCCTCTGGTTCAACGCGTATCCGGCCGAGGTGTTCATGGGCGACGTCGGCGCGCTGGCCCTGGGCGGTGCGCTTGGCACCATCGCTGTGATCACGCGCCAGGAAATCGTGCTGTTCATCATGGGCGGAGTGTTCGTCGTCGAAACCGTCTCGGTGATGATGCAGGTGGCCTTCTTCAAGTGGACCAAGGGCCGGCGCATCTTCCGCATGGCGCCGCTGCACCACCACTTCGAGCTGTCCGGGTGGAAGGAGACGCAGGTCGTCGTGCGGTTCTGGATCATCAGCATGATGCTGGTGCTCGTCGGTCTTTCGACGCTGAAGATCCGATGAGCAGACGCGCGCTCGTGCTGGGGCTGGGAGACAGCGGAGTCGCGATGGCACGCTGGCTGGCGCGCCAGGCCTGGAGTCTGCGTGTGGCTGATACCCGTACCGCGCCGCCTCACCTGCCTGCCTTGCGTGCGCAGATTCCCGATGCGGAGTTCGTCGGTGGCGCGTTTGGCCAAGCCCTGCTCGCCGATGTCAGCCTGGTCGGCTTGTCACCCGGTCTGTCGCCGACGACCTCCGCCGCGGCTGCCCTGGTCGCGGCCGCACGCAAGCGAAAGATCGAGGTCGTGAGCGAGATCGAACTCTTCGCTCGCGCGCTCGCGCAACTGAAGGCCGAACGCGACTACTCCCCGCGGGTGATCGGCATCACCGGAACCAATGGCAAGACGACGACCGCACGGATGACTGCACTGTTGGTCGAGCGCTGCGGGTCGAGTGTGGCGACCGCGGGAAACATCGCACCATCGGCCCTCGACGAGCTCGCCCGCCGACTCGATGAAGACGCGCTGCCCGACGTGTGGGTGCTCGAACTGTCGAGTTTCCAGCTGCAGACCACTTCCAGCCTGGCGTGCGACGCAGCTGCCGTGCTGAATGTCACGCAGGACCATCTCGACTGGCACGGATCGATGGAGGCGTATGCGAAGGCGAAGGAGCGCATCTTTGCGCCGACCAGCATCCGCGTGCTGAATCGCGACGATCCGGTCGTCGCGGCGATGGTGGGGCGCAGGTCGAGCGTCGTCACCTTCGGCGCCGACGCACCCGCGCAGGCGGACGCGTTCGGCCTGGTGCGCGAAGGCGGCATGACATGGCTCGCCTGGGCCGAGGACACCAGCCTGCCGCAGCGCCGTCGTCGGCCGGCGGCCGATGTGCCCGCTGCCGCGCCGGAGATCCATGTGCATCGGCTGATGCCGGTCGATGCGCTGCGCATTCACGGTCGTCACAACGCGCTCAATGCGCTGGCTGCCCTCGCGCTGGGGCGAGCCATCGGCCTGCCGCTGGCGCCGATGCTGCATGCGCTGCGCGACTATGAAGGCGAACCGCACCGCGTCGAGCGCGTCGCCGAGCATGCCGGGGTCGAGTACTACGACGACAGCAAGGGAACCAACGTCGGAGCCACGGTGGCGGCGCTCGACGGCCTCGGAGCCGAGGGGCGCAGACTGGTCGTGATCCTCGGTGGCGATGGCAAAGGGCAGGACTTCTCGCCGCTCGCCGGTGCCGTGTCCCGGCATGCGAGCGTCGCTGTCCTGATCGGACGCGACGCCGGAGCGATTCGCGCAGTGCTCGAAGCAGGCGCTCCCGAAGTCGAGCTGATCGATGCCGAGACGCTTGCCGCACGCGGTGCAGCTCGCCGCGCAGGCAGCCCGACGCGGTGACGCGGTACTGCTGTCACCCGCGTGCGCGAGCCTCGACATGTTTCGCGACTACCGTCATCGCGCGGAGGTATTCGTCGAAGCGGTGCGCGAACTCACCGCGGACGCGGGCCTGCCATGCTGAAGCGCTGGCTCGATGCATGGGGAAGAAGGCCCGGCGGCCGGCGTCGCCGTGCGCTCTCGTTCGATGCGGGCGGCTCGGTGATGGCGCTGGCCGGACTCGGCGGCGCCCGCGTGGCGCCGGCAGCGGCCGAGCGCCTGCCAAAGCTCGATCGCACATTGATCGCGGTGGTCGCCGTGCTGATCATGATCGGTACCGTGATGGTGTACTCGGCGTCGATCTCGCTCGCCGATTCGCCGCGCTTCAACGTCGCGCCGACCCACTTCCTCGCCCGGCATCTGGTCGCCCTCGGCATAGCGCTCGCGGCTGCGACGGTCGCCTTCCAGGTGCCGATGTCGACCTGGCAACGCGCTGCGCCGTGGCTGTTCGTCGCGGTCTTCGCCCTGCTGGTGGTCGTGCTGATCCCCGGAATCGGCAAGGGGGTCAACGGCGCGCGCCGCTGGGTGCCACTAGGCCTGCTCAACCTGCAGCCGTCGGAACTGCTGAAAGTCGCCTGTGTGCTCTATGCGGCCAACTTCACCGTGCGCAAGCAGGACTACATGCACCATTTTGCGCGCGGCTTCCTGCCGATGGCGATCGTCATGGGCGCGGTCGGCGTGCTGCTGCTGCTGCAACCCGACCTCGGTGCGTTCGGCGTGATCGTCGCGATCAGCATGGGCATCCTGTTCCTGGGCGGAGTCAACGGCAAGCTCTTCACCGGCATCACGGCGGCGCTGACGACCGTGTTCATGGCGGTGATCTGGCTTTCACCATGGAGGCGCGAACGGATCTTTGCCTACCTCGATCCGTGGTCCGAAGCCAACGCTCTCGGCAAGTCGTATCAGTTGTCGCATTCGCTGATCGCCTTCGGCCGCGGCGAGTGGTTCGGGGTCGGGTTGGGCGGCAGCGTGGAAAAGCTGCACTACCTGCCCGAAGCGCACACGGATTTCATCCTCGCGGTGCTGGGCGAGGAGCTCGGACTGGTCGGCGTTCTGACCGTCGTCGTGCTGTTCTACTGGCTGGTCAAGCGCGCCTTCGAGATCGGCCGACAGGCGATCGCGCTCGAGCGCACCTTTGCCGGGCTGGTCGCGCAGGGAGTCGGTCTGTGGATCGGCGTGCAGGCCTTCATCAATGTCGGCGTGGCGACGGGCCTGCTGCCCACCAAGGGACTGACGCTGCCGCTGATGAGCTACGGCGGCTCGGCTCTGCTGTCCACCCTCGTCGCGCTGGCGATCCTGCTGCGCGTCGATGCCGAGAATCGCGTGCTGATGCGAGGGGGCCGCACGTGAAGGGGGTCGCATGAACCACCTCGTCGTCGTCGCAGCCGGCACCGGTGGGCACGTGATGCCGGGCATCGCGGTCGCTGAGGCGCTGCGCGGTCGCGGGTGGTCGGTGAGCTGGCTGGGCACCAGGACGGGCATGGAGCGTGGCCTGGTCGAACGCCACGGCATCGCCTTCGACGCGATCGACTTCAGCGGTCTGCGCGGCAAAGGGCTGAAGACACTGCTGCTCGGCGGCTGGCTGCTGCTGCGTGCACTGTGGCAAAGCCGCCTGCTGCTGCGCGAGCGCGCACCGAAGGTCGTCTTCTCGACCGGAGGCTATGTCGCCGTGCCGGCCGGGATGGCTGCCGGCACGCTCGGCGTGCCGTTGGTACTGATGAATCCCGACGCGGATTCGCTGCTATCCACGCGACTGTTGTCGCCGATCGCGTCCGGCGTGCTGTGCGGCTTTGATGGCACGGCAGCGCAGAGGGCGGGGGCGAAGGGGATAGTGACCGGCAATCCGGTGCGCTCCGAAATTGCGTCGATCGCCGCTCCGGCGCAGCGCTACGCGGACCGGTACGGTCCGCTCGAGCTGCTCGTCATCGGCGGCAGTCTCGGCGCGCAGGTGCTGAACGAAACGGTCCCGGCCACGCTCGCGCGCATTGCAGTCGAGCGCCGTCCACGCGTGATCCACCAGTGCGGCGCGCGCCACGTGGAGGCCGTGCGGGCGGCGTACCGCGCCGCCGGAGTCGATGCTGAGATCGTCCCGTTCATCGACAACATCGCACAGCGTTACGCCGCCGCCGATGTCGTGCTGTGCCGCGCCGGCGCGATCACGGTGACCGAACTTGCAGTCGCCGGAGTGCCGAGCATCCTGGTGCCGCTGGTTGTATCGACGACGCAGCACCAGCGTACCAACGCCGAGTTCATGGCGGGCAGGGACGCCGCGATTCATCTGCCGCAGAGCGACCTGACGCCAGAGCGGCTCGCGCAGACGCTGGGAGGCCTGACGCGGGAGCGTCTGCTGGCAATCGCGAACGCGGCGCGCGCGCTCGGGCGACCGGACGCCACCGCCACAGTCGCTGGAGTCATCGAACGGGTGGCCGCATGAAGCACGCGGTCAAGCACCTTCATTTCGTCGGCATCGGTCACGTCGGGGGAGAGGCCCTGACGGCATTTTGTGCGGCCATGCCGCTTTCGCCGGGTGCAGAGCGAGTTCGCCGATGAAGCACGCGGTCAAGCATATTCACTTCGTTGGTATCGGCGGAAGCGGAATGAGCGGCATCGCCGAGGTGCTGCTGACGCTCGGATATCGCGTCAGCGGATCGGATCTGGCAAGCAACGCGGTGACGCGGCGCCTTGCCGAGCTCGGCGCCCGGATCACACAGGGCCACGCGGCCGCGAACATCGCCGGGGCCGACGCCGTGGTGATCTCGACCGCGGTGCCCGCGGGCAATCCGGAAGTGATGGCGGCCCGCTCGCAGCATGTTCCGGTCGTTCCGCGCGCGGTGATGCTCGCTGAGCTGATGAGGCTCAAGCAGGGGATTGCGATTGCCGGTACGCACGGCAAGACCACCACCACCAGCCTGGTGGCGAGCGTGCTCGCCGCCGGAGGGTTGGACCCGACCTTCGTGATCGGCGGGCGACTGAATTCGGCTGGGGCGAATGCGCGACTCGGCAGCGGCGAATACATCGTGGTCGAAGCCGACGAGTCAGATGCGTCCTTCCTGAACCTGATGCCCGTGATCGCGGTCGTGACCAACATCGACAACGATCACATGGAAGCCTACGGTCACGACTTCTCGCGGTTGAAGCAGGCATTCATCGAGTTCCTCGGTCGTCTGCCGTTCTACGGATCGGCCGTGCTGTGCATCGACGACACTCACGTGCGGGACATCCTGCCGTTCGTCTCGAAACCGGTGGTGAGCTACGGCTTCGCGGCCGAAGCCCAGGTGCGCGCGGTCGACGCGGCCGCAGACGGAACCCGTATGCGGTTCACCGCGCTGCGCCAGGGACTGCCGTCGCTCGCCGTGCAGCTGAATCTGCCCGGTCGTCACAACGTCGCCAACGCGCTGGCTGCAATCGCGGTGGCCAGCGAACTTGGCGTCGCCGACGCTGCCATCGTCGACGCGCTCACGAATTTCACTGGGGTCGGACGACGCTTTGCCCGGCACGGTGACCTTGCGGCACCGGACGGAGGCACGTACACGTTGGTCGACGATTACGGCCATCACCCGGTGGAGATGGCCGCGACGATCGCGGCGGCGCGCGGCGCGTATCCGGACCGCAGGCTGGTGCTCTCCTTCCAGCCCCATCGCTACACGCGTACGCGCGACTGCTTCGAGGACTTCGTGCGCGTGCTGTCGACCGTGGACGTGCTGCTGCTGGCCGAGGTCTACGCCGCGGGCGAAGCGCCGATCGTCGCCGCCGACGGGCGCTCGCTGGCCCGTGCGCTGCGCGTTGCGGGCAAGGTCGAGCCGATCTTCGTCGAAGCGATCGACGACATGCCAACCGCGCTGCGCGATGTCGTGCGCGATGGCGACGTGGTGATCACCATGGGCGCCGGCTCGATCGGGCAGGTTCCGGCGCGGCTCGCGGGATCAGGAGCCGAATGAGCGCACCGGCGAATTCCTACGGCAAAGTCGGCGTGCTGTTCGGCGGGCGTTCGTCTGAGCGTGAAGTGTCGATCATGTCCGGCACCGGCGTGCTGAACGCGCTCAAAGGCCGCGGCGTCGATGCCCACGCGTTCGATCCCGGCAACCAGACTCTGGCGGAGCTCGAGGCGGCGAAGTTCGACCGCGTGTTCATCGCGCTGCACGGTCGTGGTGGCGAGGACGGAACGATCCAGGGTGTGCTCGAGACGCTGCATGTTCCGTACACGGGCAGCGGCGTGCAGGCGTCGGCGATCGCCATCGACAAGGAGAAGACGAAGCAGATCTGGCTCCAGGCGGGCGTCCCGACGCCGGCGTACCGCACGGGCCACGCGACGACCGACTGGATGAAGGTCGTGGCTGAACTGGGTGACCAGCTGATCGTCAAGCCGGCCCGCGAGGGGTCGACCATCGGGATCACCAAGGTGACCGGTCACGACCGCAACGAGCTCGCTCTCGCATACGGAGCCGCAGTCGAATACGACGATACGGTGCTGATCGAGCAACTGATCACGGGCCGCGAGCTCACCTGCGCCATTCTCGGCGAGGGAACGTCGGCCGAGCCGCTGCCGCTGATCGAGATACGCGCGCCCGGCGCCAACTATGACTACCACAACAAGTACTTCAGCGATGACACGCAGTACCTATGTCCGGCGCCGGTCGATGCGGCGACGACACGACGCGTCAGCGATCTCAGCGTGCACGCATATCGAGCGCTCGGCGCGCGCGGCTGGGGCCGCGTCGACGTGATGCTGGACGAACGGGGCGCGCCGTTTCTGCTGGAACTCAACACGTCGCCCGGAATGACCGGCCACTCGCTGGTGCCGATGGCGGCGCGCGCTGCCGGCATGAGCTACGAGGATCTCGTGCTGCGCATCCTCGCGATGGCGACCCTCGACGATCGGCGGCACCGATGATCGGCGTGCGCCTGATGAACCTGGCTGCGCTCGCCGCGGCGCTCGTTGCGGCGGGCATGCTGGCGCTGGCGGGAGCGCGCTGGGTCGCCCAGCGGCCGCAGTTCGATTTCAAGCGCATCGAAGTGCGCGGTGATCTGCAGCACGTAACCGTGGCGTCGATCCGCGCGGCCATTGCCGGGCGCCTGCGGGGCAACTTCTTCACGGTCCGACTCGACGAGGTGCGCCGACTGCTCGAATCGGTCCCCTGGGTTGCGCAGGCCTCAGTGCGACGCGTCTGGCCGAACAGGCTGCAGGTGACTCTGCAGGAGTATCGGGCGCTGGGCGCATGGAACGACGGTCGGCTGCTGTCGGACGGTGGGGATCTCTTCGTCGCCAACCTGGCCGAGGCCGAGGTGTTCGGTCCGCTGCCGGCGCTGGGCGGACCTGAGGACGCTGCGCGCGATGTGGCGCGCCGCTACTACGAGTTCGCCGCCGGCGTGGCGCCGCTTTCGATGACCGTCGATGCGATCGACGTCTCCGAGCGGCGCTCGTGGACGCTGCATGCGAGCGGGCCGGGGACCGGATCGACGGTCTTCGAACTCGGTCGCGACGAGCATCCGGGCGTCGTTCAGGAACGACTGACCGACGCGGTGGCCGCGTATCCGATGGTGCTCGCGCGCCTGGGTGTACGGCCTGAGCGCATCGACACGCGCTACGCGAACGGTTTCGCCGCCAGCCCGCCGGCACGTACTTCCGAACCGAGAACCCGCTGATCCATGAAGACCGAAACGAAAGATCTGATCGTCGGGCTCGACATCGGCACCTCCAAGGTCGTCGTTGCGGTTGCGGAAGTGCTGGCCGACGGCCGTTTCCAGGTGATCGGCCTCGGCCAGGCGGCGTCGCAGGGCCTGCGCAAGGGAGTCGTCGTCAACATCGAGTCGACGGTGCAGTCGATCCGCCGCGCGCTCGAGGAAGCGGAACTGATGGCCGCGTGCCAGATCAAGGACGCCTTCACTGGCATCGCGGGCAGTCATATCAAGAGCTTCAATTCGAGCGGCATGGTCGCGATCAAGGACCGCGAGGTCTCGGCGAGCGACGTCGGCCGGGTCATCGAGACGGCGAAGGCGATCAACATACCGACCGACCAGCAGGTCCTGCATGTGCTGACACAGGAGTTCATCGTCGACGGCCAGGAGGACATCCGCGAGCCGATCGGCATGAGCGGTGTCCGCCTCGAGGTGCGCGTCCATATCGTGACCGGCGCCGTCAGCGCGGCGCAGAACATCATCAAGTGCGTGCGCCGCTGCGGCCTGGAAGTCCAGGATCTGATCCTGCAACCGCTCGCTTCGTCATTGTCGGTGCTGACAGCGGACGAAAAGGAACTCGGTGTCGCGCTGGTCGATGTCGGAGGTGGCACCAGCGATATCGCGATTTTCACCGGCGGAGCGATCCGCCACACCGCGATCATTCCGATTGCCGGCGACCAGATCACCAACGACATCGCGATGGCGCTGCGCACGCCAATTCCGGACGCGGAAGAGATCAAGGTGCGCTGGGGCGTGGCCAAGGAAGTGCTGGCCGACCCCAACGAGAAGATCGAGATCCCGGGCCTCGGCGACCGCGGGCCCCGTCTTCTTTCGCGCCAGGCACTCGCCGCCGTGATCGAGCCACGCGTCGAGGAACTCTTCACCCTGACGCAGCAGGTGATCCGCGAATCGGGCTACGAGGAACTGCTGTCGTCGGGGATCGTGCTGACCGGCGGCACCAGCCTGCTGCCCGGCATGACCGAACTGGCCGAGGACGTGTTCCTGAAGCCAGCCCGCATCGGCTGGCCGCAGTACGACGGTTCGTTGTCCGACGTCGTGCGCAACCCGCGCTTCGCCACCTCGATGGGACTGCTGGTCGAAGCGCACTCGCAGCGGCAGCGCGGCCGCAAGATCGCCCAGCAGAGCGGATCTTTCAAACAGACCTTCAAGAGGATGAAGGAATGGATCGTCGGGAACTTCTAACGCTCGCAAATGCCAGCGCGACTCGCTGGCGCGAGTCGCGCAGCGGCGCTGGTGGAACTGACGTGGCAGCGCTATCAGCGCGCCGGCGTCCGATGCGTGCAGTTGTATTCGCGGGCGGCGCCGAGCCGCCTCAAGCCGCCCGCGCACTCATTTTCCCGCTCCGAGTGCACGTGCGACGCGCGCAGCGCGTCGCGTACACGAGGAGCGACTCTGAAGCGTGCAGTGCCAAGCGCGTTTTTGCAGTTGCGCTTTTGGCCTTGCGCGTTTCGTCTTGACGCAGCAATCCCACTTTGAAGCAGGAGAACACGATGACTTTCGAGATACTGGAAACCGAAACTCGCGGGACGATCATCAAGGTGGTCGGCGTCGGCGGTGCCGGCGGCAATGCGGTCGAACACATGATCCTGCGCGGCGTGCAGGGCGTGGAGTTCATCTGCGCCAATACCGACCATCAGGCACTCGTGCGCTCGTCGTCCAAGAATGTGCTGCAGCTCGGCAAGACCGGACTGGGTGCAGGCAGCCGGCCCGAAGCCGGGCGCCAGGCGGCCGAGGAGGCGCGCGACCGCATCGCCGACGCACTGCGCGGTGCGCACATGGTGTTCATCACGGCCGGGATGGGCGGAGGCACCGGCACCGGAGCCGCCCCGGTGGTGGCGGAGATCGCCAAGGAACTCGGCATCCTGACGGTGGCGGTGGTCTCGAAGCCGTTCGAGTTCGAAGGGCCGAAGCGGATGAAAGTGGCCGAAAGCGGGCTGTCGGAACTCGAAGCCACGGTGCATTCGCTGATCGTCATCCTGAACAACAAGCTCGAGGAGGTGATGGGCGAGGACGCCGAGATGGCCGACTGTTTCCGCGCCGCCGACGACGTCCTGCACAACGCCTGCGCGGGCATCGCCGAGATCATCAACGTCCCGGGACTGGTCAACGTCGACTTCGAGGACGTCAAGACGGTGATGAGCGAGCACGGCAAGGCCATGATGGGGACCGCGACGGCGTCAGGCCTCGACCGCGCGCGCATCGCCGCTGAACAGGCGGTCGCCAGCCCGCTGCTCGAAGGCGTCGATCTTTCGGGGGCGCGCGGCGTGCTGGTGAACATCACAGCGTCGACCTCGCTGAAGATGAAGGAGACGCGCGAGGTGATGAACACCATCCGCGCGTTCGCGGCCGAAGACGCGACGGTGATCTTCGGAACGGTGTGCGACGAGTCGATCGAAGATGCGCTGCGGGTCACCGTGGTGGCGACCGGACTCGGCCGCGCCGCGTCGAAGAAGCAGTCGACGCCCTTCACCGTCGTGCGCACCGGCACCGACAACGCGCCGCTGATGGTGAATCCGAACCGGGAGACCGGCTCCGCGGCTTCGGACTACAGCCACCTGGAGACACCGGCCGTGTGGCGCTCGCGGGAATCGGCTCAGCAGCGAGTTTCGGCGCTGGAAGACAGCGGCAGCGATCGCTACGACATCCCGGCGTTTCTCAGGAAGCAGGCGGATTGAGCGGCTGTTCGGCTGAGGGTGCACGTGTGGCGGCTGAGTCTTCGCGTGCATCCTCGGCGACCAATGCGCGGTAGGCGTGCCAGGTCGCATGCCCGATCACCGGCACGGCGATCGTGAGGCCGACGAAGAAGGTGGCAAAACC
Source organism: uncultured beta proteobacterium (assembly GCA_963703945.1). Taxonomy (GTDB): domain Bacteria; phylum Pseudomonadota; class Gammaproteobacteria; order Burkholderiales; family Burkholderiaceae_F; genus JALORV01. The sequence goes on from CAVPGM010000005.1 coordinate 457,107, forward strand.
AGCGCCCACCACGAGCACGATGATCACGGCCCACAGCGCGAGGGGCGCCGGGTTGGCGAACAGCGCGCGCACGCTGTTCAGCGCGGCGACGATGGTGTCGGTACCCCGGTCCAGCATCATCGGGACCGATACGACGCTGATCGCAAACACCACGGTGGCGAACACCGCCCCGACCGCGAGATAGGTGACCAGGAAATCCGCATGCTCCAGGCTGGCCACCTGTCCGACGAAGCTCTTCAGCGTCGGCATTCCGCTCGAGAAGAAAAGTGCGAAGGTGACCAGCGAGGCGCGCGCCCACACCAGCATGACGATCGTCAGCACGAGCGCGAACAGGCTGAAAGCCCCGAGGTTGCCGCGCCAGGCGACGGCGGTCGAGACGAGGCGCACGGGTTCGCCGCGCTCGAGGCGCCGGCTGATGTCGTACAGCCCGGTCGCCAGGAAAGGTCCGACCAGCAGGAATCCGGCAACCAGCGCGGTCAACAGCTGATAGGCATGGCTGAACACTACGGCCGTCAGCCCACCCATGGCGGCGAATACGGCGCCGTAGGCGAGGCTCGCTGCGGGCGCTCGCCACAGATCGCGAAAACCGGCCGCGAGCCATGAAAGCGGTGCAGACAGACCGACCGGGTGGATCGGGGGAAACGGGGACGCCGGTGGATCGGACGCCGCCGGCGGCACCGCGGCTGCCGAGGTGTCGGATGTCATACGATTGTTTGCCCCTGAACCGATCTGCGTCACATTCTCGGCGGGGCTGCCGCAGATTGCTTGCCGCGTCGCACAAGAGCACGGATAAAATGGCGCCATGTTGAAACAACGCACACTGAGGCATCTGGCCCGGACCGTCGGCATCGGACTGCACAGCGGCACCAAGGTCGAACTGGTGCTGCGCCCGGCCGCGGCCGAAACCGGCATCGTGTTCCGCCGCGTCGACCTCGACCCGCCGGCCGAAATCAAGCTCAGTCCGGACGCGGTCGTCGACACGCGCATGGCGACCACGATCGGGCGCGGCGCGGTGCGCATCGCCACCATCGAACACCTGATGAGCGCGCTCGCCGGGCTTGGCATCGACAACTGCTACATCGACGTCGATGCCGCTGAAATCCCGATCATGGACGGCAGCGCGTCGAGTTTCGTCTTTCTGCTGCAGGCGGCCGGCATCGAGGAGTTGAATGCGCCCAAGCGCTTCATCCGGGTGCTCGAGCCGGTCGAAATCATCGATGGCGACAAATGGGCCCGGCTTGAGCCGTATTTTGGCTATCGGCTCCGTTTCTCGATCGACTTCAATCATCCGGCGATCGACTCGACCGAACAGGTGGTCGAAGTCGACTTCGCACGCGATTCATACGTCAAGGAAGTCTCGCGCGCCCGGACGTTCGGATTCGTGAACGAAGTCGAGGCGCTGCGTGCAGCCGGGCTCGCGATGGGCGGCAATTTCGAGAACGCCATCGTGATGGACGAGTACCGTGTTCTGAACACCGATGGACTGCGGGCCGGCGACGAATTCGCCAAGCACAAGATCCTCGACGCGATCGGCGACCTGTCCGCGCTGGGCCGACCGCTGATGGCGAGCTACGTCGCGCACAAGTCCGGCCATGCGATCAACAACCGGCTGCTGCGCGCGCTGGTGGCCGACTCGAATGCGTACGACCTGGTGACCTTCGAGGACGACGAGACCGCCCCGGCGGCATTTCGCCCGCAGCTGCAGGTGGCCTAGGCTCGGCGCCGGCTCAGTGTCTTGGCAAGGTGCCGCAACGCCCGTTGCAGCGCCGAATCCGGCAGAGTTTGCGCTGCCGTCTCGATCGCAGCGACCCCTCGGGAACTGACCGCCGGATACTGCATTTCCGGACTTGAGGCCACCTGGGTACCCTGTCCGGGGTAAGGCATGACGCCGGCTTGAACGCGCGTCTTCATCTCGTAGACTGCGAACCCATGGGCAATGAGAGCCGCGACCAGCCGCGGAGCCGCCTGGCGCAGCTTGGCCGACTCGGCGGCCGACTCGACGGTGATCCACAGGATTCCGTCGCGCAGGTCGCAGCGACCGGCGCCGAGCGTGAGGCCGGGGGCCAGTGAGCGTGCCACCGGCGCCAGGATGCGGCCAATGGCCTGCGAAGTTTCCCAGCGGGCGAGCAGAGCTGCCGCGGCGGGGGAATCGCGCAGCGCCGCGGCGACAGGACGGGCCGGGTTAGACATCGACGAACGGACGCACCCGCACAAAGCGGTGCGCGCAGGGGCAGGAGGGTGCAGTGCAGATTATCTTGGTCGACCGAAGGCTGGCGCGTGCGCGCACTGTCACGGTCGGGGCACAGCATCTGGCCGCAGCGGCGGTGCTGCTGACAATTGCCGTCGTCATCCTGTCCACGCTGTTCTCCCTCCTGACCGTCCGTGCCGCCTCGTCGTTGCCACTGCCGTTCGTGGCCGATGTTATCGCCTTCGTCACGCGCGACCAGGCCGAGCGCAAGGAGCAGTACGTGCGCGACAACGTGCTGGCGATCACGCGCAAGCTTGGTGAAGTGCAGGCGCAACTGCTGCGGCTAGACGTCCTGGGTGAGCGGGTGGCGAAGGCGGCCGGCATCCGGCCCGAGGAATTCCGGTTCCGCGAACTGCCGGGGCGCGGTGGCGCGCTCGGCAGCGCCATGAGCTTCAGCGACCTGCAGAGTGAAGTGGCGGGGCTGACGCGCAGCGTCGAGCAGCGGACAGACTATCTGTCCGTGGTCGAAGCCGAGTTGCGTTCGCAGCAGGTGCGCAAGGCCCTGCTGCCCGGCAGCCAGCCGCTGGCCGATGGCTACATCGGCTCAGGCTTCGGATGGCGCACCGATCCTTTTACCGGCGAGATGACGCGACACGACGGCATCGACTTCGCAGCACCCGTGGGCACCCCGATTCACGCGGCCGCCGGGGGCGTAGTGGTACTGGCCGAGTCGCATCCCGTGTGGGGCAAGTTCGTCGAGATCGACCATGGCAACGACCTGCGCACCCGCTATGCGCACGCCGGCCGGTTAACGGTGGCGGCCGGCGACCTGGTCAAACGTGGCCAGAAGATTGCAGAAGTCGGCACGACTGGCCGCTCGACAGGGCCTCACCTGCATTTCGAAGTGCACAACAAGGGTGTCGCGCAGAATCCCTCCAAGTTCCTGTTTGCCGAAGGCAACCCGCTTTCAAGCGGTTCTTCGGCCAAGGTCGACCTGAAGGCCCTTGCGTCAGCCGCGGCCGACCGCAACTAGCCCCGAGGAGTGTCACTCGGGGGCGAAGTCGCCCCCTGTGACATAATTTTCGTTTTGCGCCAGCGAGGCGGGCAGCCGCAGTTCCGCGCGCATTCACCTCTGGGCGTCGACGCGCAAGCGCGACCGTGTCCCGCATGATTTCCGGTGTCCTGACCAAGATTTTCGGCAGCCGAAACGATCGACTGCTCAAGACTTACCAGCGCAACGTCGAGCGCATCAACGCATTCGAACCGACGATCGCTGGCCTGTCCGACGAGGCGCTGCGCGCCAAAACCGACGAGTTTCGTTCTCGCGTCAGCGCAGGCGAGACGATCGACACACTGCTGCCCGAGGCCTTCGCGGTGGTCAGGGAAGCGGCCAAGCGCACGCTCGGGATGCGGCACTTCGACGTGCAGCTCGTCGGCGGGATGGTGCTGTACGCCGGCAAGATCTCGGAAATGCGCACCGGCGAGGGCAAGACGCTGGTGGCCACGCTTCCGGCCTACCTGAACGCGCTGGAAGGCAAGGGCGTCCATATCGTCACGGTCAATGACTACCTGGCCAGTCGCGATGCCGAGTGGATGGGCAAGGTCTACACATTTCTCGGGATGACTGTCGGTGTGATCCTCAGCCAGCAGGCCACCGAGGACAAGCGCGCAGCGTATGCCGCCGACATCACCTACGGCACCAACAACGAGTTCGGCTTCGACTACCTGCGCGACAACATGGAGTATTCGGTCGCGGACCGGCGCCAGCGCGGACTTCACTATGCGATCGTCGACGAGGTCGATTCGATCCTGATCGACGAGGCGCGTACGCCGCTCATCATCTCCGGGCCGGCCGAGGACCACACCGAGACGTACGTCCGCGTCAATGAGATCCCGAAGCTGCTGACGCGCCAGAAGGAAGAGAAGGACGAGGGCGACTACTGGGTCGATGAGAAGGCGCACCAGGTCCACGTCTCGGAAGCGGGGCACGAGAAACTCGAGTCCATCCTCGCGAAAATGGGCCTGCTGGTCGAGGGAGAGAGCCTCTACGCGCCGGGCAACATCATCCTGATGCACCATTTGAACGCCGCGCTGCGCGCGCACACGCTGTTTCATCGCGACCAGCAGTACGTGGTTCAGAACGACGAGGTGGTCATCGTCGACGAGTTCACCGGACGGCTTATGCCGGGACGCCGATGGTCGGAGGGGCTGCATCAGGCGGTCGAGGCCAAGGAAGGCGTGAAGATCCAGGCCGAGAACCAGACCTACGCCTCGATCACTTTCCAGAACTACTTCCGCATGTACGGCAAGCTGGCGGGAATGACGGGTACGGCGGACACCGAGGCCTACGAATTCCAGGAGATCTACCGGCTGGAGACGGTGGTGATTCCGACGCATCGCCCGATGGTCCGGATCGATTCGCAGGACAAGGTGTATCGGACCCTGAAGGAAAAGTACGCGGCGATCATCGAGGACATCAAGGACTGCTGCGAGCGCGGACAGCCGGTGCTGGTTGGCACGACGTCGATCGAGAATTCGGAAGTGTTGTCCAACCTGCTCAAACAGGACCGGTTGCCTCATCAGGTACTGAACGCCAAGCAGCACGCCAAGGAGGCCGAGATCGTCGCGCAGGCCGGGCGGCCGAAGATGATCACCATCGCCACCAACATGGCCGGCCGCGGTACCGACATCGTGCTGGGTGGCAACGTCGAGAAGCAGGTGCAGTTCGTCGAGGCCGATTCCGCGCTGGACGACGCCGACAAGAACGCGCGCATCGAAAAGCTGCGTGGCGAATGGCAGTCACTGCACGAACAGGTGGTCAACGCCGGCGGACTGAAGATCATCGGCTCCGAGCGGCACGAGTCGCGTCGCATCGACAACCAGCTGCGCGGCCGGTCGGGTCGGCAGGGCGATCCCGGGGCCTCGCGCTTCTACCTGTCGATGGAAGATCCGTTGCTGCGCATCTTCGCCGGCGACCGTATGAAGGCGATCATGGACCGGCTGAAGCTGCCGGAGGGCGAGGCGATCGAGGCCGGCATGGTGACGCGCTCGATCGAAAGTGCTCAGCGCAAGGTCGAGGCACGCAACTTCGACATCCGCAAGCAGCTGCTCGAGTACGACGACGTTGCCAATGACCAGAGGCGGGAAATCTACCGGCTGCGCAACGAGATCCTCGAAAACGAGGACACCGCGGAGATGGTGGCGAACCTGCGGCGCGGCTACTTCACCGACATGTTCCGCAGTTTCATTCCTGCCGAGTCGGTCGAGGAGCAGTGGGACGTTTCGGGCCTGCAGTCCGCGCTCGCTGCCGACTGGCAGATCGACCTGCCGCTCAAGACGATTCTCGACGAGTCCGACTCGATCAGCGACGAGCAGCTGCTCGAGCGCGTGCTGAAGGCGACCGACGAAGCCTACGAAACGAAGATCGCCGCGGTCGGTCGGACTGCATTCTCCGGTTTCGAGCGTTCGATCATCCTGCAGACGCTGGATCAGTCGTGGCGCGAGCATCTGACGGCACTCGACGCGCTCAGGCAGGGCATCCATTTGCGCGGATACGCGCAGAAGCAGCCCAAGCAGGAATACAAGCGCGAGTCCTTCGAACTGTTCGGTTCACTGCTGGATCGCGTGCGCGCGGACGTCGTTCGCATCCTGATGAATGTCCGCATCCAGTCGCAGGAGGAAGCACAGCTCGCCGAACAGCAGATCGAGGCGGAGAGCGAGCGGCGGGCGGAGCTCGCGCGTGCACAGCACGCGGAGTTCGGCCAGGCTGTCGCCGAGGAGCCGGCGGATGTCGAGGCGCTGACTCTCGCCGACGAGCCCAACGCGAAGCCGCAGCCATTCAAGCGGTATGGAGACAAGATCGGCCGCAACGATCCCTGCCCGTGCGGATCGGGCAAGAAGTACAAGCAGTGCCACGGAAGGCTGGCCTAGCTCCAAGCCGGCCTCTCTTGCTCGCCGCGCGCCCCGCCCTTTGAAGGCGCATAAGGGGCGGCGCGCCCTCCTGGACCTCCCCCGCTTGATCCGCCGCGCTCGTTTGCCGACAGGCTTGCGGTAACGTTCGAACTTTCCGTCTCGATCGAGCGCGATGCCCGTCAATCTGCCGCTGCCCCGTCGCGAAGCACTCTTTCCCGTCGCGGGCGTCGAACTCGGCTGGGCCGAAGCCGGCATCCGCAAGACCAACCGCAAAGACCTCCTGGTGGTCCGCATCGCGGACGGTGCGTCAGTGGGCGGCGTGTTCACCCGCAATCGGTTCTGCGCTGCGCCGGTGCTTGTGTGCCGCGAACACCTCGCCAACGGCAAGGGAGTGCGCGCGCTCGTAGTCAACACGGGCAATGCGAATGCAGGCACCGGCGACGAGGGGCTGCGTGCGGCGCGGGCCACCTGTGAAGCGCTGGCGAAACTGCTCGGCTGCGAGGCCGGTCAGGTGCTGCCATTTTCGACCGGCGTCATCATGGAGCCGCTTCCGGTCGAGCGCGTGTTGGCGGGGCTGCCCCAGGCGATCGGCCGCCTCGATCCCAGTCACTGGCTCGAGGCTGCCGAAGCGATCATGACCACCGACACGCAGCCGAAGGCGGTTTCGCGGCAGACCGTTGTCGGCGGGAGGACGATCACCGCATCTGGTATCGCCAAGGGCGCGGGGATGATCCGACCAAACATGGCGACGATGCTGGGTTTTGTTGCCACCGATGCCGCTGTCGCGCCGAATGTGCTGCCCGGGCTGACGCGGGCCGCAGCCGACCGTTCGTTCAACCGCATCACGATCGACGGCGATACGTCGACGAACGACTCGTTCGTTGTCGTCGCCACGGGCCGCAGCGGAATGCCGCCGATCGAATCGGTGGACAACCCGTTGTACAGGGTCGTCGCCGATACGGTCGAAGCGGTTGCGATCGAGCTTGCGCAGGCGATCGTGCGGGATGGCGAGGGCGCGACCAAGTTCATCGAAGTGCGCGTCGACGAAGCTGCGTCGGACGACGAGGCGGCGCAGGTCGCCTATGCAGTCGCCCATTCGCCGCTCGTCAAGACCGCCTTCTTTGCATCGGACCCCAATCTCGGCCGCATACTGGCGGCCGTTGGTAATGCCAACATCGCGGATCTCGACCCTGCGCGAGTGCAGTTGTTGCTGGACGACGTATGGGTCGCGCGCGACGGGGGCCGGCATCCGCAGTACCGGGAAGCGGACGGACAGCGCGTGATGAAGCAGTCAGAGATCCGCGTGCACCTGAAGCTCGGTCGCGGGACAAAGTCCACGCGCATCTGGACGACCGACCTCTCGCACGGCTACGTTTCGATCAACGCGGACTATCGTTCATGACCGCGCGGTCACGCGTCCCCACTCAGACGACGGACGCCGACGCGCTCGCACGGCTGGCCGACGTGGTCGAGCGCATTGCAGCACTTCTGCCACCGTCGGACAGGGTGGAAGCCGATAACGCGATCGCCTACCGCTGGCGCAAGCGCCGCTATCTGGGCATGGAGCGGGGCGTGCTCGAAGCTGTCGTGCACCCTGCGCTGATTTCGTTCGATCAGCTGCAGCACGTCGACGCGCAGAAGGATGCGATCCGGCGTAATACGGCGCAGTTCGTGCAGGGTCTGCCGGCCAACAACGTCCTGCTTACCGGCGCGCGCGGCACCGGCAAGTCGTCGCTGATCCGCGCCTGTCTGCACGCGTTCTCGGCGGACGGCCTTCGACTCGTCGAGATCGACAAGCACGATCTCGTGGACCTGGCCGACCTCGTCGCGCGGATCGAAGGACGATCGCAGCGGTTCGTCGTGTTCTGTGACGACCTTTCATTCGACGCCGGCGAGGCCGGCTACAAGGAACTGAAGGCCGCGCTCGACGGTTCGATTGCAGGCCGGTCGGACAACGTTCTGATTTACGCCACATCGAACCGTCGCCACCTGATGCCGGAGTTCATGCGCGACAACCTGGCCTCCCAGTATCAGGACGACGGCGAAGTCCACCCCGCCGAGGCGGTGGAGGAGCGCGTTTCGTTGTCCGAACGCTTCGGCATCTGGCTCACTTTCTATCCGTTTCGGCAGGACGATTATCTGGATATCGTTCAGCACTGGCTTCGGCAGCTCGGCGTCGGCAGTGAAGCGCAGCAGGCCGCCCGGGCGGAAGCGCTGCAGTTTGCCCTGCAGCGAGGCTCGCGTTCCGGGCGGGTCGCGCTGCAGTTTGCGCGCGACTACGCCGGGCGGCATCGGCTGCTGGAATCATCAACTCGGCGATGACCAGTCGCTCCGTCGTTGACGTGGCGGTCGGTGTGCTGATCCGCACCGACGGTCGCTTCCTCCTCGCCAGCCGTCCGGCCGGCAAACCTTACGCAGGCTATTGGGAGTTTCCAGGCGGCAAGCTCGAGCAAGGCGAAGCCGTTCGCCATGCGCTGGCGAGGGAACTCCACGAAGAACTCGGCATCGACATCGGCGCGGTGCATCCCTGGGTGGTGCGCGAGTTCGAGTACCCGCATGCCCACGTACGCCTGCACTTCTGTCGTGTGCACCGATGGAGCGGAGTGCCCCATGCCCGCGAAGGACAGCAGCTGCAGTTCGCCTCGCTGCAGGATTTGCCGACTGGACCGCTACTGCCGGCCACCGTTCCCGTACTGCGCTGGCTCGCACTGCCCCCGGTCTACGGAATCAGCAACGCGAGCGAGCTGGGTGTCGATGAATTTTTCGAGCGCCTCGATCGCGCCCTCAATCGGGGCCTGAAAATGGTGCTGTTCCGCGAACCGCAGCTTGATGCGGCACAGGCACGGTCTGTTTTCGAGGCGATGCTGCATCGGGTACGCGGCGCAGGCGGGCGCCTGCTCGTCAGTAGCCGGCATCCTGCGAAGTGGGCCGAGGAGGCGGACGGCGTCCACCTGACCGCGCGCGATGCACTTTCCTTGACGCGGCGGCCTGAATGCTCTTGGGTTGGCGCGTCGGTGCACGACGCCAAGGCGCTGGAACACGCCGCGAAAATCGGAGTCGACTTTGCGGTGCTGGGACATGTCGCGGCAACGCGCTCTCATCCGGATGTGCCGCCGATCGGCTGGCATAGGTTCGCCAGGGAAGTCGCCGGCTCGCCGATTCCGGCATATGCGATCGGCGGCCTTACCCTGGGCGACCTGGAGCGCGCCATGGCGCTGGGTGCGCACGGCATCGCACTGCAGCGCGAGATCGGGTCGGGCGACTATTCGTCCGTGGTGATGTCGGGCGTCGGTGAATCGCCAATACGGCCAGAAACGCTGCCGGCGATCGAATAGGTCTCGGCGGCCCAGGCCCCGAGGTCGATCAACTTGCAGCGCTCGGAACAGAATGGCCGGAAGTGGTTTGCCTCGGTCCACCTCACCTCGGCCGCGCAGACGGGGCAATGGACAGCCACCATGCCGGCTCAGAAAGCGCAGAGCGCCAGGTCGAATGGAATGTCCCGATCGGCCGAGCGGGGTTTGAGATCGCGATCTTGCGTGGTGAAGCGGATCCACAGCATGTACTTATTGGCGCTGATCTCCGGTATCGCGTGAAGCGTGCCATCAACCCGGACCTGCAGCAGAGCGTACGTCCGGCCCTGCAGCATCTGCTGGAACGCGCCCTGGGCGGCGACCTGGCGGCTGCGGTGCGCGGTTTCGCGAAGCAACTTCAACACGATGCCGAGTGCCGAGTGGAACTGCATCAGCGGCTGCACCCACGACTGCAGATCGCGCGTGCGGCACTCGACGTCGCGCGTCAGCCACGCGTGATACGAAGGCAGATCGAACTCGCAGGTTCCACCGGGAATGATCGCCCGACTGCGGATGCTCATCAGCCACTCGTTGTCGCGGATGTGCTGCCCGGCCTTGCCGGTGGTGGCATTGAGCGCCTGCTGAGCCTGATCGATGTCGGCCAGCACCGTGGCAAGCGCCGCTTCGGACACCTGCGGATTGTTGCGCAGCGCCTGCAGCGTCTGCTTGTGGCGCTCGAGTTCCTGCAGCAGATCGGACTTCAGGTCGGCGCGCGAAGTGACCTCGAGGATCTCGAACAGCGTCAGCAACGCCGTATGGTGACAATAGGCGTGCTGTTCGCCGCAGAAGAAGAACAGCTTGTCGAACAGGTCCTCAAGTCGAAGCAGCGTGCGTATCCGCTCGCTGAATGGGTATTCGTAAAGAATCTGACCGTCGGTCGACATGGGCACTGCAAGCGCGGGAATGCCTTCGACGATATCACAGGGGCAGCGTCGGACCGGGGTTGCCGGCGTGAGCGAGATATCGCCGATGCAGTCGCAACACGCGCTGCTCGATGATGGTGAGCGGCGCCTCATTGAAGATCACATCGTCGGCTGCTGCGAGCCGCTCGGCGCGGTCGGCCTGGGCCTGCACGATTGCGCGCGCCGTCGACGCATCGATGCCCGGACGCGCCTCGAGGCGCGCCAGTTGCGTCGATGTGGCGCAGTCGACCACGAGGACACGATGCACCCGCGAGCCCCAATCGCGCGATTCGACCAGCAAGGGGATGACAAAGACGACGTAGGGCGCGGAGGCAGCCAGCGCTGCCGCACGCTGCTCCGCTGCCGACCGCACCCGTGGATGCAAGATCGTCTCGAGGCGATGACGTATGCCGGGGTCGGCAAATGCACGTGCCCGCATCGCGGGTCGGTCGAGACCGCCGTCGGAGTCAAGCGCTTCGGAACCGAATTCGGCCCGGAGTGCGTCGATGGCCGCGCCGCCGGGCGCCACGAGTTCGTGCACGAGGGCGTCGGCGTCGACGATGGCCGCGCCAAGACGCTGCAATTGCGCAGCGATCGTGCTCTTGCCGCTGCCGATACCGCCGGTCAGGCCGACACTGAAGATGCTCATCCGCCCGGGATGAACCAGCCGATCAGACGGTCGCCGAACAGCAGCACGAGAAAGCCGGCGCTGGCCAGGTAGGGTCCGAACGGGATCGGGATCTCACGTCCGCGCCGCGCGAGCACGATCAACACGATGCCGACAATCGCGCCGACGACGGACGACAGCAGGACGATCGGAAGCAGCGCCTTCCATCCCATCCACGCGCCCAGCGCCGCCAGCAGTTTGAAATCGCCGTAGCCCATGCCCTCCTTGCCCGTCGTCAGCTTGAACGACCAGTAGATGAGCCACAGAGAAAGATAACCCGCTACGGCACCCAGAACCGCGTCGCGCAGTGTCAGCCCGGGAAAGACCCCCAACAGGTTGGCCAGCAGTCCGAGCCATAGCAGCGGGATCGTCAGGTCGTCGGGCAGCAGCGTGGTATCGGTGTCGATGAAGGTCAACGCGAGCAAGGTCCAGGTCAGTATCAGGGCAAAGACGGCCGCCAACCCGACCCCGAACTTCCAGACGACCAGAGCGGTTAGCACTGCTGTCACTGCCTCGACCAGCGGATAGCGAATCGAAATGGGCGCCCGGCAGTTGGCGCACTTTCCTCCGAGTACCAACCAGGACACGATCGGCACATTGTCGCGCGCGCGTATCGGCGCCGAACAACTCGGGCATCGGGACCGCGGCACCAACAGGTTGTAGCGCTCCGCTGGCGGCGCCTGCCTGCCTTCGAGTTCGGAACACTGCGCTCGCCACTCGTTTTCCATCATGCGAGGCAAGCGGTGGATGACGACGTTCAGGAAGGAGCCGATTACCAGCCCGAGAACGGCCGCCGCGACGATGGCCTGCGAATCGGCGATCACGTGAAAGAGCCGGCCGTAACCGGCCTGCTAGCGCGGGCGACTAGACAACCTGGCCTAGCTTGAAGATCGGCAAGTAGATCGCGATGACGATGCCGCCGATCACCACGCCGAGGATCACCATGATCAGCGGCTCCATCAGGCTCGACAGGGCATCGACCGTCTCGTCGACTTCGCGTTCGTAATAATCGGCGACCTTGGATAGCATCGAATCCAGCGAACCCGACTCCTCGCCGATCTGCGTCATCTGCACAGCCATGTTCGGAAACACGCCGGTGTTCTGCATCGCCTGCGCCAGACTGGTGCCGACGTTGACTTCGGTCTGTACGGACTTGGTCGCTTCCTTGTAAACGTAGTTCCCCGAGGCGGGACCGACCGAGTCGAGCGCCTCGACCAGCGGGACACCGGCGGCAAAGGTCGTCGCCAGAGTTCTGCTCCAGCGCGCGATTGACGCCTTCTGCAGCATTTCGCCGAGAACCGGCAGCTTCAGCAAGGTGCGGTCGACAACGGCCTGGACCTTCGGTGATCGACGCCACGCCTGAATCAGAAAGTAAAAGGCACCGAAAATGGCTCCGCCCAGGATGTACCAATACTTGACGAAGAAGTCCGACATCGCGATCACGACCAACGTTGGCGCCGGCAGATCTGCGCCGAAGCTCGTGAATACATTCTTGAACGACGGGATCACGAAGATCATGATCACGACCGTCACCAGGACCGCCACCATGATGATGGTGATCGGATAGAACAAAGCCTTCTTGATCTTGCCCTTCAGCGCGATCGTCTTTTCCTGGTACATCGCCAGGCGATCGAGCAGAGTTTCCAGGATACCGGCCTGTTCGCCGGCGGCAACGAGGTTGCAGAACAGCGGATCGAAGTACAGCGGATACTTGCGGAACGCCTGGTTCAGGCTGGTTCCGGTCTCGACATCCATCCGGATGTCGTTCATCAGGCGGGCCATCGACGGATTGGCGTGACCTCGCCCGACGATGTCGAAGGATTGCATCAAAGGCACGCCCGCCTTCAGCATCGTCGACAGTTGACGCGTGAAGAGTGCGAGATCCTTCTGTGTGATTTTGCGGCCGCGCGAGAACGACTGCTTCTTGATCTTGCTGACCATGACGCCGCGGCGGCGCAGCGACGCGGCAACGACCGACTCGCCCCCCGCGCGCATCTCGCCCTTGACTACGCGCCCGTTCTTGTCGCGGCCTTCCCAGTGAAAGACCGATTCGCGGACTTCGGCGCGAGGCTTGGCTTTCGCGACTGCACCAGTGGCCATGTGGCTTCTCTCCTGCCCTAAATCATTCGTTGGTGCAACCGAGCACCTCGTCGATCGACGTGATGCCCGCCTTCACCTTCACCAGACCCGACTGGCGCAGGTCCCGCACCCCGTTCTTTGCAGCCTCGCGCGAGATTTCCGGCGCGGTTGCGCTGCGCAGGATCATGTCCTGCATCGTTTCGGTGATCGGCATCACCTGATAGATCCCGAGCCGCCCCTTGTAGCCGCTGCCCTTGCATTTCTCGCAGCCGACGGCCTTGTACGGAGTCCAGGAGCCGTCCAGATCATCCCCCACGAATCCCGCAGTCACCAGGGCGTCCTTCTTGATTTCGGTGGGTTGCTTGCACACGCAAAGCTTGCGGGCCAATCGCTGCGCAGTGATCAGGATCACGCTCGACGCGACGTTGAACGGCGCCACGCCCATGTTCTGGAGACGCACAAGAGTTGAGGGAGCGTCGTTGGTATGCAGCGTCGAGAGCACCATATGGCCGGTCTGCGCCGCCTTGATTGCAATGTCAGCTGTTTCGAGGTCACGGATCTCGCCGACCATGATGATGTCAGGATCCTGCCGCAGGAACGCGCGCAACGAGTTTGCGAACGTTAACCCGGCTTTCTCGTTGACGTTCACCTGGTTGATGCCCGCAATTTGGATTTCGGCCGGATCTTCGGCCGTCGAGATGTTCACCCCCGGCTGATTCAGGATATTCAGGCAGGTGTAGAGCGACACGGTCTTGCCGGATCCGGTAGGCCCTGTCACCAGCACCATGCCATAGGGGCGCTGCACGGCGTCGAGCAGGACTTGCTTCTGATCCGGCTCGTAGCCGAGCGCCTCGATCCCGAGCTTGGCCTGGGAGGGGTCGAGAATCCGCATCACGATCTTCTCGCCGAACATCGTGGGCAGCGTGCTGACGCGGAAATCGATTGCGCGCTGACCCGACAGCGCGAGCTTCATCCGGCCATCCTGCGGTACCCGCTTTTCGGAGATATCGAGCCGCGAGATGACCTTGATTCGGGTCGACAGCCGTTCGCGGATCGCCAGCGGTGGCTGCGCGATCTCGCGCAGCACGCCATCAATGCGAAAGCGAACGCGGTAGAACTTCTCGTACGGTTCGAAGTGCAAGTCGGACGCGCCTTCTCCGATGGCATCCAGCAGCAGCTTCTGCAGGAAGCGGACGACCGGAGCATCGTCGACTTCGACCTGCGAGCTGTCTTCGACGGGTGCCTGGTCAGGCGATTCGCCCAGCAGCTCGTCGAAATTGACATCGTCGCTGCCGACCATGTCTTCCAGCTTCTGGTTGACCGACTGCGACTGCGCTTCCACCAGGCGCAGCAGCTTGTCGTGCTCGACGACGATGACGTCGAGCGCCAGCTGGGTCTGGAACTTGATCTGGTCAAGCGCCGGGAAGTTGGTCGGATCGGAGACGGCGATCGCCAGGCGGTTGCCGCGCTTGCGGAGCGCCATCACCCGCTGGGTTGCAACCAGCTTCTTGTCGATGATGTCGCGGGGTAGCTGTTCCAGATCCAGGGCCGAGAGGTCCAGCATCGGATGACCGAAGGTCTCGGCCGCGAATCTGGCGACAGCACCGGCGCTCAGCCCGGTCACATCCGCCGCGTTGATCAGTTCGTCAATGAACTGGGAATTGGCCTGGGCGGCTTTGCGGGCGAAGTTCTCAGCTCGATCTGGCCGCAGCTTGCCCTGCTGGACAAGGGCGCGCGCGAGACCCGTAAGGGCCCCTGCAGCGGCGGCAGGACCTTGCGTAACGGCAGACATGGGGTGGCGCAGTCCCTGAGGGTCCGGTGAGACCCAAGTTATAGCGGGCAGGCACTTCTCACGAAGCAAAAAGATACTGCCGATAAGGCCCGGATTTGTAAAGGTTAACTCCCGCAAACGGGGCAAGCCAAACGCGTGTGCCGGAGCGCGGTTCTAGACTGGCCGCAACGGTCAGATGCCTGATAGTTCACTCGCCCTGACGTAACTTTGGGCGACTGACTTCGTAAGCGCTGTGGATTGGCGAATGACTCAGGAGGGAAGTGGTCGGGGTGAGAGGATTTGAACCTCCGACTCCTGCGTCCCGAACGCAGTACTCTACCAGGCTGAGCTACACCCCGATTTCTTGCGACACGGCGTCTTGCAGCGCTACAAAGCACAAGACGGTGGACTCAGCGCAGAGGGCCGAGCCTGCCGGTTCTCAATCAGCTATCGATCTCGGCCGACCGCGAAAGCCAGTAAGTCTAGCAAAGAATCCCTGTACACCGACGCGGGCAGTTCGCCAATCGCCGCGGCCGCCGCGGCTACCTCCCGCTGCGCCTGGTGACCGGAATAGGCGATCGATCCGTTGTCGACAACGATGCGCACGATGGCATCGAAATCGCCATGTCCATCGCGTACGGCGCGCACGACCAGCTCGCGCTGGTCGCTGGTGGCACTGCGCAATGCGTGTATGAGCGGCAGTGTCACTTTGCCTTCGCGCAGGTCATCGCCCAGTCGCTTGCCGATGTCCTCCGTGTGGCCCGAATAATCGAGCATGTCGTCGACGATCTGAAATGCCCGACCCAGTGAAGCCCCGTATTGCGCGCATTTCTCCTCTGTTCGCGCATCGGCGTCAGCCAACACGGCCGCGACACGGGCACCTGCTTCGAACAGGGTTGCAGTCTTGCGTTCGACCACGCTGAGGTAGCGCTCCTCGTTGACCGACGGATCATGGACGCTCAAGAGCTGCAGCACCTCGCCCTCGGCAATCCGGTTGGTGGCATCGGCAAGGATCCGCATCACCCGCATCTGACCTGCATCGACCATCATCTGGAACGAGCGCGAATAGAGGAAATCGCCGACCAGCACGCTGGCCGCGTTGCCGAACTGTGCGTTCGCGGTGGTCCTTCCCCTGCGAAGGTCAGATTCGTCGACTACATCGTCGTGCAACAGGGTGGCGGTGTGGATGAACTCGATGACTGCGGCAAGCAGCACGTGGGCGGTGCCGCGATAACCGAGCGCACGCGCGACCAGCAGCACCACCGCAGGCCGCAACCGTTTGCCGCCGGCTCCGACGATGTAGTCGGCGATCGTGTTGATCAGGGCGACGTCCGAACTGAGCCGCTCGCGGATGACCGCGTCGACGGCCTGCATGTCTGCGGCAATCGGAGCCAGCAGGGCCGTCAGATCCGGCAGCGGCCGACTCGGCTCCGCGGCATCGGCCGACGGGCGAAAGTCGGCGGCAGCACAAGCGGCCTGGCCCTGGGGCGGCGGGTTCATGACCCGATTATAGGAGGGGCGATTGCATCTCCGGACCCTGCGGTCCCCTCTCTCCGACAGAGCGGGCCCTGTGTGGGCTCATTTGACTCGATGTCGGGGAAAATGTGACAATTCAAAGCTTTCCGGCCGGCTCCCCGAGCCGGTTGCGGCAAGTTGAGTCCGGAGTGAATCGTATGTATGCGGTGATCAAGACGGGTGGCAAGCAATACCGCGTGGCGGCTGGCGACACACTCAAGGTGGAATCGCTTGCGGCCGACGTCGGCCAGCAGGTACGGATCGGCGAGGTACTGGCCGTCGTCGACGACGGAACGCTGAAATCCGGGACGCCGCTTGCGGGTGCCGCGGTCATGGCGACGGTGTTGGGACATGGACGGCGCGACAAGGTCACCATTTTCAAGATGCAGCGGCGCAAGCATTTCCAGAAGCACGCCGGGCATCGCCAGAATTTCACCGAGCTGCGTATTGATTCGATCGCGGCCTGATCCGCATAGAGCGAGAGCGACATGGCACACAAGAAAGCGGGCGGCTCGTCCCGCAACGGGCGCGACTCACAGGCCAAGCGCCTGGGCGTCAAGGTCTTCGGCGGCCAGGGAATTTCGGCCGGAGCAATCATCGTCCGTCAGCGCGGTACGCAGTTTCACGCAGGCGACAATGTTGGGATGGGACGCGACCACACGCTGTATGCCAAGGCCGATGGCCAGGTCAAGTTCGAGGTCAGCGGAGCGCTCAATCGCCGCGTCGTGAACGTCGTGCCGACGGCCTGAAACTTCGCGGCGGCGCCCGGTTTCTGACGAAAGCCCTGCCGTCCGCGGCGGGGCTTTTTCTTTGGTGACTGCGTGAAATTCGTCGACGAAGCGAAGATCGAGATCCGGGCCGGCAGGGGCGGCGATGGTTGCGCTTCCTTCCGGCGCGAGAAGTTCGTTCCCAAGGGCGGTCCAGATGGCGGAGACGGCGGACGCGGCGGAAGCGTCTGGGCGCGCGCCGATCGCAACGTCAACACCTTGATCGACTATCGCTATGCGCGCAAGCACCAGGCCGAAAACGGCCGGCCTGGACGGGGCGCAGACTGTTACGGCGCCGGCGGGGCGGATGTCGAACTGCGCGTTCCGGTCGGCACTCTGATCATCGACGAGGAAACGGGTGAGGAGCTTGCGGACCTGGCGCACCATGATGATCGTGCGCTCCTTGCTGCCGGAGGGCGGGGCGGGCTGGGCAATCTGCATTTCAAGTCGAGCACTAACCGCGCTCCGCGACAGTTCACGAAAGGCGAGGAGGGAGAACACCGCGTACTGCGGATGGAGCTGCGCGTACTCGCCGACGTCGGCCTGCTCGGATTGCCGAACGCCGGCAAGTCGACCCTGATCCGCGCGGTCTCCAACGCGCGGCCGAAAGTTGCCGACTACCCGTTCACGACACTGCATCCACATCTCGGTGTGGTTCGAGTCGGGCCCGAGCGAAGTTTCGTCATGGCCGATGTGCCGGGGCTGGTCGAGGGCGCGGCCGAGGGTGCCGGGTTGGGTCACCAGTTCCTGCGGCACCTGAGCCGCACCGGCCTGCTCGCGCATGTCATTGATAGCGTCGGCCCCGACGGCCAGGCCGACCCAGTTGCCGACGCGCGTGCCATTGCGTCCGAACTGAAGAAGTACGACGCGGCAATGGGAAGCAAGCCGCGCTGGTTCGTGCTTAACAAGATCGACCTGGTGGCCGAGGACCAGCGCGAGCGTTGCAGGGCCGACTTCCGCCGGCGCATGCGCACCAAGGCCCCTGTCTTTCTGATCTCCGCGGCTACTGGAGAAGGCTGCGATGAACTCGTCACGGCCATCCAGTCGTTTCTCGAGCAGCAACGTGCCGATCCTACAAAGAGCAAGTCTTTGTCCCGACCCCAGGGTGTGGTGGTGATCCGCTGATGGCGGTACTGCAGCACGCGCGACGCGCGGTCGTCAAGGTCGGTAGCAGCCTGGTGACCAACGAAGGCCGTGGCCTCGATGACGACGCCATTTCACTATGGACGAGGCAGATCGCGAGCCTGCGGCAGCGAGGCATGCAGATCGTCCTGGTTTCGAGTGGAGCGGTCGCCGAGGGGATGCAGCGGCTGGGCTGGCTGCGACGCCCGCAGCAGATCCACGAGTTGCAGGCGGCGGCAGCAGTGGGACAAATGGGGCTGGTGCAAGCCTACGAAGCGCACTTTCGCGCGTTTGGTCTGCACAGCGCGCAGGTCCTGCTGACGCATGCCGACCTTGCTGACCGCGCGCGCTATCTGAACGCCCGGTCGACTCTGTTGACTTTGCTCGGTTTGGGCGTCGTTCCCGTCATCAACGAGAACGACACGGTCGTCACGGATGAGATCAAGTTCGGTGACAACGACACGTTGGCTGCGTTGGTGACGAACCTGATCGAAGCCGACGTGCTCGTCATCCTGACCGATCAGGCGGGCTTGTATTCCGCTGACCCGCGTCGCGATCCCGCGGCCCGGCTGGTGCAGTCTGCGGTCGCGGGAAGCGCTGAGCTGGAGGCCATGGCAGGCGGGACCGGCAGCGCGATCGGACGGGGCGGCATGCTGACCAAGGTGCTGGCCGCCAAGCGCGCAGCCCGCAGCGGCGCGCATACGGTGATCGCATCAGGACGGGAAGCCGATGTCCTGCTTCGCCTGGCTGCCGGCGAGCCGATCGGCTCGGAACTTACTTCGTCGACCGCCGTGCTCACCGCCCGCAAGCAGTGGCTGGCCGATCACCTGTTGCTGAAAGGTCGCATCGTCGTCGACGACGGCGCTGCACGGGCGCTGGCTGCGGGAGGCAAGAGCCTGCTGCCGATCGGTGTGGTCGACGTGGTCGGTGAATTCCAGCGTGGTGACGTAGTGGGATGTGTCATGCGGGACGGCCGCGAGATTGCGCGTGGACTCACCAACTATGCGAGTGCAGAGGCCAGGCAAATCCGCGGCAAACCCACGGGTGAGATCCAGGCGGTACTCGGTTTCATCGAGGAGCCCGAACTGATACACCGGGACAACCTTGTGCTGCTCTGAGCAGGGCTCAGGCTCCTTCGCCTCCGGCCTGGGTTGGTGTCGCCTCGAGGGGCGCGACTTGTGCGCTGCTGTGCTCGGGCGCCGCGCTCAATCCGCCGGCGACCTTTGGACGCAGGCCCTTGTGATGGGGCCGACCGGGCTTGAATACGAAGCGTGAAAGCTCCAGCAGCGCCTGCTGATAGACGTCGCGCTTGAATTCGATGACTGTGTCAAGGGGCACCCAGTACTCATGCCAGCGCCAAGCATCGAATTCCGGGTGCGTTGTGGCACGCAGGCACACATCGCAGTCACGGCCCACCAGCCGCAGCAGAAACCAGATCTGTTTCTGGCCGCGATAGTTGCCGCGCAGCTCACGCCGGATCCACTGATCGGGCACTTCGTAACGCAGCCAGTCGCGTGTGCGGCCGACGATCGTGACATGTGGGGCCCGCAGCCCGATCTCTTCCCACAGTTCGCGGTACATCGCCTGCTCCGGCGACTCACCGTGCTTGATGCCACCCTGCGGAAACTGCCACGAATGCTGCTTGACGCGCTTGCCCCAGAAGACCTCGTTACGAGCGTTGAGCAGGATGATGCCGACGTTCGGGCGATACCCGTCCTTGTCCAGCATGCCAACACCTGAACCTTTAGAATCTGCAGCCCATTATAGGGGCCGCAATTGCGGCCACAACGAAGAAAAGTGACGCCTTTTCATGCGCGCACGACAGTTTCTCATCTCCACACTCAAGGAAGCACCGGCGGAGGCCGAAGTCATCAGCCATTCGCTGATGCTGCGTGCCGGCATGATCAAGAAGCTGGCGGCCGGCATCTATACCTACCTGCCGATGGGGCTGCGCGTGATCCGAAAGATCGAAGCCATCATCCGCGAGGAGATGAACCGCGCCGGCGCGATCGAGCTGCTGATGCCGGTCGTGCAGCCGGCAGAGCTATGGATGGAATCGGGTCGCTGGCAGAAGATGGGCCCGGAGCTTCTGCGGCTGAAAGACCGGCATGACCGGGATTTCATCGTTCAGCCGACCAGCGAGGAAGTCGTGGTCGACGTCGTCCGTGACGAGATCCGCAGCTACAAGCAGCTGCCGATCAACCTGTATCACATCCAGACCAAGTTCCGCGACGAGCGCCGGCCGCGCTTCGGCGTCATGCGGGGACGTGAGTTCACGATGAAGGACGCCTACTCGTTCGACCGCGACGAGGCCGGCGCCATGGCCAGCTATCGCGCCATGTACGACGCGTACGCGCGCATCTTCACACGCATGGGTCTGGGTTTTCGGGCTGTCGCGGCGGATACCGGTGCGATCGGCGGTAAGGCCAGCCACGAGTTCCAGGTGATCGCGGACACTGGCGAAGACGCGATCGCGTATTGCCCGACTTCGGACTACGCAGCCAATATCGAGATGGCCGAGGCGGTGGCGCTGATCGGCAAACGGGCTGCGCCAACAATGCCACTCGCGAGGACCGCCACGCCCGACAAGGAGAAGTGCGAGGACGTCGCTGCGTTCCTCGGCATTCCACTCGAGCGCACCGTCAAGTCGGTGGTGCTGGCGGTCGATTGCGCCGATGAAGACAAAGCGGGGTCAGTCGAGATCTGGCTGGTACTGGTACGCGGGGATCACGAGGTCAACGAAATCAAGGTCGGCAAGATCGAAGGCCTGAGCCGCGGATTCCGGTTCGCCACCGAGTCGGAGATCGAAGAGCACTTCGGTTGCCGTCCGGGCTACCTCGGGCCGATTGCGCCGCGCCGGCCCGTCCGCGTCGTGGCAGATCGCACTGTTGCGAACATGAGCGATTTCGTCACCGGCGCCAACGCAGAGGGATTCCACTACACCGGTGTCAACTGGGGACGCGACCTGCCGGAGCCGATCGTCTCCGATGTCCGCAATGTCGTCGCCGGCGATCCTTCACCGGACGGCAAGGGTGCGCTGGCCATCCAGCGCGGGATCGAAGTGGGGCACGTCTTTGCCGGCCTGCCTTATCCGGAAATCATGAACCTCACCTTCATCGACGAGGACGGCGCAGCGAGGCTGATGCTGATGGGCTGCTACGGCATCGGCGTCACGCGATTGCTGGGCGCGGCGATCGAGCAGAACAACGACGCGAAGGGCATCGTCTGGCCGGACGCACTCGCGCCGTTTTCGGTGGTCGTCACGCCGATCGGCTATGGAAAATCGGAACAGGTTCGCCAGGCGGCTGAGCATCTGTACGAGGAACTGCGGGCGGCCCACGTTGACGTGCTGCTCGACGATCGGGACGAACGGCCGGGTGTGATGTTCGCCGAAATGGAACTGATCGGAATTCCTCACCGGCTCACGGTGGGCGAGCGCGCGCTGAAGACCGGCCAGGTCGAGTATGTCGATCGGCGCAGCCTGCAGGTCTCGATGGTGCCGATCGGCGACGCGCTCGGCTTCATCAGCGGGCAGCTCAAGCCCACGTGACACTGCTGCTGGCACGCCGTCAACGACGCCGGCTGTTGCTGGGCGCTGGCGCCATGGTGCTCGTTCCATCTCGAAGTCTGGCCGGCGCGCAGAAATACGAACCGCTGGCCGACGCGGTCCAGATCGCCCTGGCCAGCCAGATCGCGGATGGGCGCCCGCCGCAGCGGACGTTTTCCACAGTCGACGAAAAGCTGGCCTTCCTCGCCTGGCTCGGCGATATGTCCGAACGCCTGTCGAGCCGTATCCCCGATTACGAGGCGCGCGTCGAGTTCCTCAGGACGCTGGACTACGAGGCGATGCGCGCGGGACTCGACCGACAGCTCGTCCTGGGCCTAATCCAGGTCGAGAGCAATTTCCGCAAGTATGCGGTCTCGGTGGCCGGAGCGCGCGGCTACATGCAAGTCATGCCATTTTGGACTCGCCTGATCGGAGATGGTGAACCGCGGCGGCTGTTCGAGATGCGCTCGAACTTGCGCTATGGCAGCGTGATCCTGCGCCACTACCTCGATTTCGAGCAGGGCGATCTGTTCATGGCGCTCGGACGTTACAACGGCAGCCGTGGCCGGCCGCAGTATCCGAACTCCGTTCTCGCCGCATGGCGCGGACGCTGGCACTACGACGCGCCGTCGCGGCTGGCGGCGCCCCCACCCAAGGTCTGATTCAGCGCTTCGGGGCGCCCGGCATCGCCGGCAGTCCCCGCAGCCCGCCGAGACTGCGCATCATCTTCGCGAGGCCGCCCTTTTTCATCTGCTTCATCATCGACTGCATCTGTTCGAACTGATTGAGCAGTCGATTCACTTCCTGCACCGGAACGCCGGCGCCGGTGGCGATTCGGCGTTTGCGCGAAGCCTTGATGAGGTCAGGCTTGGCCCGCTCTGCCGGAGTCATCGACGCGATGATTCCTTCGACGCGACGGATCTGTCGCTCACTGTCGGCCGCATTGACCTGCCCAGCGGCCTGAGCCAGTTGCGCCGGCAGCTTGTCGACCAGGCTCGCAATGCCGCCCATTCTGCGCATCTGCCCGACCTGTTCGCGAAAGTCGTTGAGGTCGAATCGGTCGCCCGACTGCATCCGGCGCGCGAATTTCTGCGCGCTTTCGACGTCGACCGACTTCTTGACGTCCTCGACCAGCGCGACGATGTCGCCCATGCCGAGGATGCGACCGGCCATGCCCGACGGATTGAAGCGCTCGAAGCCCGTCAGCTTTTCGCCGACACCAGCGAACTTGATCGGTTTGCCGGTGAGCTGCCGCACCGACAGTGCGGCTCCCCCGCGCGAATCACCGTCGAGCTTGGTGAGGATCACCCCGGTCAGAGGCAGCCGCTCGGCAAAGACCTTGGCCGTATTGACTGCGTCCTGGCCCAGCATCGCGTCGACGACGAACAGCGTCTCGATCGGCTTCAGACACTCTTCGAGTGCGGCCACCTCCTGCATCATGGCCTCGTCGATCGCCAGACGGCCCGCGGTGTCGACGATCAATACGTCGAAGAACTGCCGCCTCGCATGGTCGATCGCGCGCGCAGCAATTTCGATCGGCGCATCGCCCGGAGCTGACGGGAAAAACTGCGCCTCCGCCTGCGCCGCCACGGTCTTCAGTTGATCGATCGCCGCAGGACGATAGACGTCGGTCGATACCAGCAACACCTTCTTCCTGCGCTCGACGCGCAGCCACGCGGCGAGCTTGCCGGCCGTGGTGGTCTTCCCTGAGCCCTGCAATCCCGCCAGCAGTACGACAGCCGGTGGCTGGGTGGCCAGGTTGATATCGCGTTCGGCATCGGTCAGGTCACCGCCCATCAGGCGGGTGAGTTCGCGCTGCACGACACCGACCAGCGCCTGCCCAGGGGTCAGGCTGCCGGCCACCTCCTCGCCCAGCGCCTGCTCCTTGATGCGAGCGACGAACTCGCGCACGACCGGCAGTGCCACGTCGGCTTCCAGCAGCGCGACCCGGACTTCGCGCAGCATCTCGAGCATGTTCTGCTCGGTGAGCCGCGCCTGTCCGCGCATCGTTTTGACGACGCGAGCGAGCTTGGCGGTCAGTTGTTCCAGCATGGGATCACAGAGGAAGACCGGAAAGAGCACATGGTATAAATCCTCATGCCAGTGCGCTCCGAATGGCTCGTATTGTACGGCGCCGTCGTCGCGCTCTATCTGCTCGTGGCGTGGCGAGAGTGGACGACGCTCAGCAGCACTTCGGAGCGTCTTCCGGTGTGGCCGAGCGTCATTCTGGCCGTCGCACTGTGTCTGCACGGCACGTTGCTCGGACACGCGATCATCGGTGGCGACAACTTCCATTTCGGGTTTGCCCAGGCGCTGTCGGCAACGCTGTGGCTCACCGTGCTCATCGTCTGGGCCGAAAGCTATTTCTCGGCGTCGCGCGGTCTGCTGCTGCTGGTCCTGCCGCTGGCGGCGGCCGCATCAGGCCTGCCGATGATCTTTCCGGGTTCAGTGCTCGGCCCCGTCACGACTTCGATCGTGTTCCGGCTGCACCTGGTGCTGGCAATCCTGGCGTACAGCCTGCTGACGATCGCCGCGATGCAGGCGCTGCTGATGGCGACGATGGACCGCCGCCTGCACGGCGACATGCTGGCCGAACGCACTGCGCTGGCGCGATTCCTCGATCGCCTCCCTCCCTTGCTCGCGATGGAGACCGTGCTGTTCCGGCTGATCACGGCGGGCTTCGTCCTGCTGACAGCTACGCTGGTGAGCGGGGTCTTTTTCTCCGAACAACTCTTCGGCCGTCCGTTACGCTTCGACCACAAGACCGTGTTCACGATCGCGGCGTGGCTCGTGTTCGGCGGGCTGCTGGCCGGGCGGGTGTTCTTCGGCTGGCGGGGGCGCACTGCTCTGCGATGGACCCTGATCGGTTTTGCAATGCTGATGCTGGCCTATGTGGGCAGCCGATTCGTGCTCGAAGTCTTGCTGGGTAGGGTGTGATGGGTCGAATACTGTTCTTTGTCCTGGTCGCCATAGCGCTCTACGTCGGCTGGCATTGGCTACGGCGCCAGGCACAGCGTGACGCGGCCAGAACGCGCGGCGCCGATGCGCCAGCTGCACAGGCGATGGTGAGCTGCGCGCTGTGCGGTCTTCACCTGCCGAGGTCGGATGCTCTTCCAGCGGGCGAGCGGTTTTTCTGCTGCGAAGAGCACCGCCAGCGCGGAGCAGGCTGAGCCCGTTGATGTCCGGTGATCCGCCGCCTACCGAGGAGCGCGCCGACGGCATTGTCGACGATGCGCCCTGGCGGACGCTCGAGTACTTCTCGACGACTCGAGTGATCGTTGCCAGTGCGCTGGTGCTGGGCACCGCGGCAGTCGGTGTGCGTGCGCCCGGTGCGGCTGGGCCGGCGCAGGGCGCGCTCGCCATGGCGCTCGGGTATTTCGGTGCCGCGGCCGTATTTGCAGGCATGGCGCTGTACGTTCACCGGCGCTTCTTGCTGCAGGTCTACGGGCAGCTCGCACTCGATCTGGTCGCGGTCACCACGCTCGTCGTGTCCGCTGGTGGTGTCGCATCCGGCTGGGTGATTCTCTATCTGTTGCCGCTAGCGGGCGCTTCGCTGCTGTTGCCGCCGTTGCAGGTGTTCTTCATCTGCGCGATCGCCGTCCTGGCGATCCTGATCGATGCTGGATTGCGCGCGCTCACGGCCGAAACCGGCGATTCCCTGTTGTTTCAGAGCGGCATCTTCGGCGCCGCCTTGTTCGCCGTATCGGCGCTGCTGCGCGCGCTGAGTGCGCGGCTGGCCAGCCAGGAACAGCTGGCCCGCACTCGCGGCCGCGATCTGCAGAATCAGCTAGCGATCAACCGGCTGGTGATCGCTCAGATGGACGAAGGCGTGATTGTCGTCGACCGCACCGGCCGCGTGCGCGCAAACAACCGCGCCGCGCGCCGCATGCTGGGTCTGGAGTCGGCGGCGCAGTTGACCGGCGAACGGCTGGCCGACATCCCGGCAGCCAGCGAACTGGCGGTGGCCTTCGCCACCTGGAGCCAAGGGGGCCGTAGCGAAGGACTGTGGTCCAACACAATCGTGCCGACCGGTGAGAACGGAGCAGCAGTCGCGCCTGAATCGCGCCTGCGCGCGCGCTTCGCGCGTCCCGCGGCGCAGTCGATCGACGAGTTCGTCATCTTTATCGAGGATGTGCGTGACGTCGAGGACCGGGCGCAGCAGCTCAAGCTCGCGGCGATGGGCCGGCTGACGGCTTCGATCGCGCACGAGATTCGCAACCCCCTGGCGGCGATCAGCAACGCTGGCCAGCTGCTGAACGAGGACGCACGTGACCCGGTGCTCAAGCGGCTGGCGGTCATCGTCCGCGAAAACACTCAGCGGCTGAACCGGCTGGTCGAGGATGTGCTGCGGGTGGCACGACGCGAGCCGCCGCTGGGCGACGAGATCGACCTTGCGGCATTTGCACGCGATTTCCTGGCAGAGTTCGTGCGCGACCGCGGCCTGGCACCGGCGACGATCACGGCGCAGTTCGCAGCCGATCAGCGGGTCAAGTTCGAGCAGTCGCACCTGCGTCAGGTGCTCTACAACTTGGTCGACAATGCCCTGCGCTACGCCACCGGCGAGCCGGGCAGCGTCTGCATGATCGTCGAACCTGCGCCCGAAGGCGATCGGCCGCAACTGTGGGTGCTCGACAACGGACCCGGAGTCCCCTTCGACGCCCGAACCGCGTTGTTCGAGCCGTTTTTCACGACGCGTAACCAGGGCACCGGGCTGGGGCTGTATCTGGCGCGCGAGTTCTGTGTCACCAACCGCGCGGAGCTGACGTATGCGGCTCGCCGCGAGATCGACGGCAGCAGCCGTGACGGATTCCTGCTGCGCTTCGGCCTGGGCTCGCGTGCCGATGCGAGCCTGCACGGCTTTCTCGATACGATCCCGGTGCGATGAGCGATCCGCTGCCTGCCGAAGCGACCCGATCCGCGACCGTGCGTCGATCGCCCGCGGTTCTCGTGGTCGACGACGAGGCCGATCTGCGCGAGCTGTTGTCGCTGACGCTGGTGCGGCTTGGACTCGATGTCGACACCGCGGAGTCCGTGGCGGCTGCGCGTGTGCTGCTTGCTCGCAACCGCTACTCGTTGTGTCTGACCGACATGCGGCTGCCGGATGGCACTGGGCTCGAGCTCGTGCGCGAAGTGGCTCAGGCGGCCGGTCCGCCGATCGCGGTGATTACCGCCTATGGCAGCGCCGAGAACGCGGTCGCTGCGCTGAAGGCCGGCGCCTTCGACTATCTGACCAAACCCGTCGACCTGGACCAGCTGCGGCTGCTCGTGCGCTCGGCGGTGCGCGACAGTTCGGCATCCAATGGCGGCGCCGACGCGCGCAGCGCACCGGTCGTGCCCGCACTGGTGCGACTGGTCGGCAGCACTCCGTCGATGCTGCAGATGCGGGCAATGATCGAACGGCTCGCGCGCAGCATGGCGCCGGTGGCAATTTGCGGCGAGTCCGGCAGCGGCAAGGAACTCGCGGCACGCGCGATCCACGAAGTGTCGGCCCGTCGCGCCCAGCCTTTTGTTGCGGTCAATTGCGGCGCGATCCCGGAAACGCTGATGGAGGCGGAATTCTTTGGCTATCGCAAGGGCGCATTCACCGGCGCCGACCGCGACCGCGACGGCTTCTTTCAGGCTGCTGCCGGTGGCACCCTGTTTCTCGATGAGGTCGCCGATCTGCCGCTCGCGATGCAGGTGAAGCTCTTGCGCGCCATCCAGGAGAGGCGCGTGCGCAAGATCGGCTCGCCCGCCGAAGAAGCGGTGGATGTCCGCGTGGTCAGTGCCACGCACCAGGACCTCGCAGCGCTGGTGACTTCAGGACGATTCCGACAGGACCTCTTCTACCGATTGAATGTCATCGAACTGCGCGTTCCGCCTCTGCGCGACCGACTGGAGGACATCGAACTGCTGGCGCAGACCATCCTCGACCGGATCGCTGAGCGCACTGGCGGACCGCTGACGCGTCTGTCGCCCGCAGCGTTGGCGGCGCTCAGGCGCTATCGCTTCCCCGGCAACGTGCGCGAGCTGGAGAACATCCTCGAGCGTGCCGTCGCACTGGCGGGCGACGACGTCTTGATGGTCGACGACCTGCTGTTGCCGGGACCGGAAGTGGATCTCGCGCTGGAGGCCGAGCCGCTTCCGACGGAGGACGCCGAGGGCGCTGCCGAGCGCGCCTTGGCAGGGACCGAGCCGGAAACGTATGACGTCGTCGACGGCATCCCGAGTTCACTGCCGGCTTATCTCGACGAGCATGAGCGCAATGCGATCCGTGCTGCGCTGGCCAAGACACGGTACAACCGCACGGCGGCGGCTCAGCTGCTCGGCGTCACGTTCAGGCAGTTGCGCTATCGCATGCAGCGCCTCGGCATCAAGTGAGCCACGCAGCGGCGGCGCTGTCGGTTGCGGCAGGTGCAACGCCCCCCTGATGCCGGTGCCCACCGCGCATTACACCGTCGGCAGTGATGGATGGGTCGATCCGGTGCGTCGGCTGCCTTCTCCCAATGCAGATTCGCGCCCGCCGGATACGGCGATCACGCTGGTGGTCCTGCATAACATCAGCCTCCCACCGGGTCGCTATGGCGGCGGCCACATCGAGCGCCTGTTCACCAATCGCGTCGACGTAGGTGCGCATCCCTATCTCGATCGCCTGCGGCAGGCACGCGTTTCGGCCCACTTCCTGATCGCCCGCGATGGCGGCTGCATTCAGTTCGTCTCGTGTCTCGACCGCGCATGGCACGCCGGCGCGTCGGCGTATGCGGGCCGCGCGCGGTGCAACGACTATTCGATCGGGATCGAACTCGAGGGTTCGGACTTCGAACCCTTTGCCGACGTCCAGTATTCGACGCTGAACGCGCTGCTCGCATCGTTGTCGGCAGGCTATCCACTGCACGCGGTGGTCGGCCATCAAGACATCGCACCCGGGCGCAAGACCGATCCGGGACCGTACTTCGACTGGCAACGCCTCGAGTTGCCGCTCGCGCTGCGCACACGCTGAGCGCGCCGTACCCAGGCATGCGAACACTGCCAACAGTGTTCTGTTGCGCGCTGCGTCATCAACGTTTGTTGAAGTCTGCTGAAACTTCTCATATGATGCGCGCATACAAAAAGTAGTACCTGCAGCCGGGAGAACCACAAGATATTGTGGTGAAGCGGGGCCGCAAGGCGCCGGCGGGAAGCGGGTACCTGACTGACCAGGCGGCGGAAAGCGGGTCCTCATGCGCCACGGCGATGCCGGCGCGCGGAGGCGGTGCGACTAGAGGAGGCGGCCGGGCGTTCTAAAGCTTGTGGGTGCCGACGCGGCGCCGTACACACAGGTGAGATCCGCTGCTGGTGTAGGACAAATCGGAGGTTTCATGCAGTTTCAGCAGTCTGCTTCCGCGGTGGGCGCCGCGGCAGCAACCCATATTCCATCGAGTGAACCAGGCAGTGGCATCAGCGGCGTGCAGGCCACGTCGTATTCCGACTACAAGGTCATCCGACGCAACGGAGCGGTGGTGGCCTTCGAACCGTCGAAGATCGCGGTCGCGATGACCAAGGCGTTTATCGCGGTGCGTGGCGGACAGGGCGCGGCGTCTGCGGCGATCCGCGAACAGGTCGAGAAGCTCACTTCCAGCGTGGTCTCGGCGCTGATACGGCGCCAGCCCGCCGGCGGGACTTTCCATATTGAAGACGTGCAGGACCAGGTCGAACTGTCGCTGATGCGCGACGGCGCGCACGACGTCGCACGCACCTACGTGCTCTACCGTGAGCGGCGCGCGCAGGAGCGAGCTGCCGCGCGCGAGGCCGCGCAGCCGGCCTCGGCGTCACTGCCGCTGACGATGGTCGAGGCGGGGCGCCGTGTTGCGCTGGACGTGCCACGCATCGAATCGCTCGTGCGTGCTGCATGTGACGGCCTGCCCGAGTACGTGACCCCCGAGGCCATCCTGTCCGAGACGTTCAAGAACCTGTACGACGGCGTCCCGCTGGACGAGGTCTACAAGTCGGCGATCCTGGCCGCGCGAGCGCTGATCGAGCGGGATCCCGCGTACTCCTACGTCACGGCGCGCCTGCTGCTGCACACGATGCGCCGCGAGGCGCTCGGCGAAGAGGTCGCACAGGCGGCGATGGCCGAACGCTATGCCGAGTACTTCCCGAAGTTCGTCCGCTACGGGATCGAGGCCGAACTGCTTGACGAGAGGCTGGCGCTGTTCGACCTGAAACGGCTCGCAGCCGCACTCAGGCCCGAGCGCGACCTGCATTTCAATTACCTCGGCCTGCAGACGCTGTACGACCGCTATTTCCTGCATCACGAGGGCCGCAGGTTCGAGTTGCCGCAGGCCTTCTTCATGCGCGTGGCGATGGGCCTCGCGCTGAACGAGATCGACCGCGAGGTACGCGCCGTCGAGTTCTACGAAGTGCTGTCGTCGTTCGACTTCATGAGTTCGACGCCGACCCTCTTCAATGCCGGCACACGCCACTCGCAGCTGTCGTCCTGTTACCTGTCGACCGTTTCCGACCACCTCGACGGCATCTACGAGGCGATCAAGGAGAACGCGCTGCTCGCCAAGTACGCCGGGGGGCTGGGCAACGACTGGACGCCGGTGCGCGCGCTCGGCAGCCACATCAAGGGAACCAACGGCAAGAGCCAGGGCGTGGTGCCGTTCCTCAAGGTCGTCAACGACACCGCGGTCGCGGTCAACCAGGGCGGCAAGCGCAAGGGCGCGGTGTGCTGCTATCTCGAAACCTGGCACCTCGATATCGAAGAGTTCCTGGAACTGCGCAAGAACACCGGCGACGACCGCCGTCGCACGCACGACATGAACACCGCGAACTGGATTCCTGACCTGTTCATGAAGCGGGTGATGGACGGTGCCGACTGGACGCTGTTTTCGCCCTCCGATTGCCCCGACCTGCACGACAAGACCGGCCGGGCGTTCGAGGAGGCCTATGTCCGGTACGAAGACAAGGCGGCTCGCGGCGATCTCAAGCTCTACAAGAAGGTGCCTGCGCTCAGCCTGTGGCGAAAGATGCTGTCGATGCTGTTCGAGACCGGGCATCCGTGGTTCACGTTCAAGGACGCCTGCAACATCCGCTCTCCGCAACAGCACGTCGGAACCATCCACAGCTCCAACCTGTGCACCGAGATCACGCTGAACACCTCCGAGAGCGAGATCGCGGTATGCAATCTCGGCTCGGTCAACCTGCCGGCCCACATGAAGACCGTCGCCGGCGGCGCATACGAGCTCGACCACGCCAAACTCAAGCAGACGGTGCGCACCGCGATGCGGATGCTCGACAACGTCATCGACATCAACTACTACGCGGTGCCCAAGGCCCGCAACTCGAACATGAGGCACCGGCCGGTGGGGCTGGGCATCATGGGCTTCCAGGACTGTCTGCACGTGATGCGGACGCCTTACGCATCCGACGGGGCGGTCGAGTTCGCTGACCGCAGCATGGAAGCAGTCTGCTATTACGCCTACTGGGCGTCGACCGAACTGGCCGAAGAGCGCGGTCGGTATTCGTCGTTCGCCGGCTCGCTGTGGGATCGCGGCATCCTGCCGCAGGACACGCTTGAGCTGCTGCGGGAGCAGCGCGGCGGCTACGTCGACGTCGACCTGTCGGCCACGATGGACTGGGACGCGCTGCGCGGTCGAATCCGGCAATTCGGCATGCGCAACTCGAACTGCGTCGCGATCGCGCCCACGGCCACGATCTCCAACATCATCGGGGTCGATGCGTGCATCGAACCGACGTTCCAGAACCTTTTCGTCAAGTCCAACCTGTCCGGGGAGTTCACGGTCGTCAACGAGCACCTGGTGCGCGACCTGAAGCGACTTGGGCTGTGGGACGAGGTGATGGTTTCCGACCTCAAGTACTTCGACGGGTCGCTGGCCAAGATCGACCGCGTTCCCGCCGAGACGCGGCGGCTGTACGCCACTGCATTCGAGATCGAGCCGACCTGGCTGATCGAGTGCGCGGCGCGGCGGCAGAAGTGGATCGACCAGGCGCAGTCGCTCAATATCTATATGGCGCGGCGCGTCGGGCAAGAAACTCGACGAGACCTACAAGCTGGCCTGGCAGCGGGGGCTGAAGACCACCTACTACCTGCGCACGATCGGCGCCACGCACGCCGAGAAGTCCACCACCACGCGCACCGGCCAGCTCAACTCGGTGGCGACGGATCTTGCGGGAAGCTCCGCAGCGATGCCCGAGCCAGACGGCAAGGTCTGCATGCTCCGGCCCGGTGATCCTGGTTTCACGGACTGCGAAGCCTGCCAGTGATGCAGCCATCGAGAGAGCTACAGGAGAAGCCAAGCATGCTGGCGTGGGAAGACAGCCCAGTGCCCCCGACAACCCAGGCGGCCGTCGCGGCGATGCGGCCGGCCGCCGAGGGCGCGGTCGCGCCGGAACTGCGGCGGGTCAATGTCGCCGACAAGCGGATCATCAACGGGGCGACCGACGTCAACCAGCTGGTGCCGTTCAAGTACAAGTGGGCATGGGAGAAGTACCTTGCCACCTGCGCCAACAACTGGATGCCGCAGGAAGTGAACATGTCCCGCGACATCGGTCTGTGGAAGGACCCGAACGGCCTTACCGAGGACGAGCGTCGGCTCGTCAAGCGCAACCTCGGATTCTTCGTGACCGCCGATTCGCTGGCCGCGAACAACATCGTGCTGGGAACCTACCGCCACATCACGGCGCCCGAGTGCCGGCAATTCCTGCTGCGCCAGGCGTTCGAGGAAGCGATACACACCCACGCCTACCAGTACATCGTCGAATCCCTCGGACTCGATGAAGGCGAGATCTTCAACGCCTACCACGAGGTGGCGTCGATCCGGGCCAAGGACGAGTTCCTGATTCCGTTCATCGATACGCTGACCGATCCGCATTTCAGGACCGGCACGCTCGAGAGCGACCAGGCGCTGCTGAAGAGCCTGATCGTCTTCGCCTGCCTGATGGAGGGCCTGTTCTTCTATGTCGGCTTCACTCAGATCCTGGCCCTGGGGCGCCAGAACAAGATGACGGGCGCCGCCGAGCAGTACCAGTACATCCTGCGCGACGAATCGATGCACTGCAACTTCGGCATCGACCTCATCAATCAGATCAAGCTTGAGAACCCGCACCTGTGGACGCCGCAGTTCCGCGAGGACGTGCGCGCGTTGTTCAGAAAGGCCGTCGACCTCGAATACGCCTACGCGGAGGACACCATGCCGCGCGGCGTTCTGGGTCTCAACGCACCGATGTTCAAGGGCTATCTGCGCTACATCGCGAACCGTCGCGCGCAGCAGATCGGCATCGAGGCGCTCTTTCCGCAGGAGGAGAACCCGTTCCCGTGGATGAGCGAAATGATCGATTTGAAGAAGGAGCGCAATTTCTTCGAGACGCGCGTGATCGAATATCAGTCGGGAGGCGCGCTGTCGTGGGACTGAACTGCGCGTCGATCGCGCGGCGTTGATGAGCACGTGAACGAAAGAGAAGTGGGCCAAATCGCACACAATTCGTTCTTCGATGCAGAAAAATCTTGCGATCGATTTCGATTGCGAGTAAAAAGCGAACCGTTAATTTGTTGCTCGATCGATTCTCTTGTCTGTCAAGACATCAGACGGCAAAGCGGACGTCGACCCAACACTGAATTGACCAACGACAGTCACAGTAGACAGGTAAGCGCAGAGGACCCCGCTCCAAAGCAGACCAAGACGCCATTGTCTTGTGGGCTCGTTCCCGCTGCGAAATCGCCCTTGTCCGCGGCCAGCTTGGCCCGTTTCTCCACCGATCTTCCGAACGCCGGACCTGCTCCGGCGTTTTTGTTGCGCGTGCTGCCTCACTGCGGATTGCGCACGCGCCGTGCCGAATTCATCAGCGTCAGCGGTCAGTGCGCTGCCCGTTCCGCGCTCAGCTCGGATATGCGGATCAAACGCATTTCTGGGGGTGTCGCGGCGACAGAGCATCTGCGTGCGCCGATGAATAGCCCAACTGCCGGCCTTTGCCGTGCAGCGGGTTTCCATCTCTAGTAACCCAACGCTGATCTGAAGGAGATACTGATGGCTACGAAGAAAGCTGCCAAGAAGACCGCGAAGAAATCCGCCAAGAAATCGGCGAAAAAGTCCATGAAGCGGCCTGCGAAGAAGTCCGCGAAGAAGTCCGCCAAGAAGGCGAAGAAGTAGTCCTCGCGGGAATTGCGTAGCGCTCACCGGCTGCCCTCGGGCAGCCGGTGTGGCATTCCAGCCCGTGTTCGAATCGTGTCGCATCGCGCCCGGACCGGAATGCGTTGTCGCTAAGTACTTCACGCCATTCTCTCTAGGAGACTGACATGGCAACGAAGAAAGCTGCCAAGAGGCGGACAGTCAAGAAGACTGCAGCCAAGAAGGCCAAAAAGGCGGTGAAGCGGGCGAAAGTCAAACGCGCGAAAGTCAAACGCGCCGCAAAAAAGACAGTGAAGAAGACGAAGGTCAGACGGGCGGTGAAGAAGACCGCCAAGAAGGCCAAAGTCAAGCGCGCTGCGAAAAAGACCGCAAGGAAGGCGAAAGCCAAACGCGCGGTCAAGAAGGTGGCCGCGAAGGCGAAGAAGGCAGTCGCCAAGGTGAAAAGGGCGGTAGCAAAGGTCAAGGCGAAAGTCGCCAAGCCGGCCGCGGCGAAACCTGCCGCTGCGCCGAAGCCGGCGGTCAAGCCGATGGCTGCGCCGGCGCCAGCACCTGCGGCACCTTCGACCGCGGCGGCGCCCGGAGCCAAGACCGCGTTGAATCCCGCCGCGGCCTGGCCGTTTCCGACCGGAAGCCGTCCTTAGCGCATCGTCTTGCTGCAGCAGTAGGAACGGGCGCGGACATCCGCGCCCGTTTCATTTCGGCGCCTGCATCCTCGCCGGCTTGGCGCGCACCGCCGCTACAATCCGTGCTTCCCTCAATTGTCACCGCCCATGCTCTTCGTCGACATTGCGCGAGCACTGCTGGACATCCTCGGTTCGCTGCTCGTCGGGCTACTGCTGCTGCGCGCATGGGCATCTTTCATCGGCATGCCGGCGCGCAACCCGCTGGCGCACTTTGCCCGTGCACTGACCGACTGGCTGGTCGCGCCGCTCGCGAGGCTGCTGCCCGCGCGCGGGCGAATCGAATGGGCGGCGCTGGTCGCTGCGCTGATCGTCACGATTGCCATCGTCGCGCTGAAGGTGCTGGCCTCCGGTCTGACGATCGCGTGGGATGTGGTCTTCTTCGAGGCGGTGCGCCAGCTCGTGAACTGGGCGCTGACGCTGGTGGTGTGGGTCACGCTGATTTATGTGGTGATCAGCTGGGTCAACCCACTGGCGCCCGTTGCGCCGGCACTGTCGACGTTGTTGCGGCCATTGCTCGAACCGCTGCAGCGCATCTTGCCCGCGGTGAGAGGGATCGATCTTTCGCCGATGGCCCTGTTGATCCTCGTCTACATCCTGCAAATCGTCATCGGGCGCCTCACGTTCTGATTGCGGAGGCGGGCGCCCTCGGAATCACCACGGCCGGTATCCGAACGCCTCGAAGAATCGATCGGCAACGGAATTGCGATCGGCGACATAGTTCTGGGCTCCGCTCGCCTCGATTTTCAGCGCCCCCATGACTGCCGCGAGCCGGCCGGTCGTGTCCCAGTCAAGCCCGTTGGCAATCCCCGCCAGCAGCCCACCTCGATAAGCATCGCCGCAACCGATCGGGTCGATCACCGAGCGCGCCGGCGCGACAGGAATGTGCAGCGATGCTCCTTCGAGATGGATGTCCGAACCTTCGACCCCGCGCGTGACAACCAGTGCCTTCACCCGTGCCGCCAGTTCGTCCACGGAAAGCCCCGTGCGCTCGACGACGACCCGCGCCTCGTAGTCGTTCAGTGTGACGTAGCTCGCTCGGGCGATGAACCACAGCAGTTCTTCGCCGTTGAACAGCGGCATCGCCTGACCCAGGTCGAAGATGAACGGGATACCGTGCTCGGCAAACTGCTGAGCGTGCTGTTGCATGCCGTCGCGACCATCGGGGGCGACGATGCCGAGCCGTATTCCGCTGTCCGCCGGCACCGCATTCAGGTGCGAGTGACCCATGGCGCCCGGGTGGAACGCGGTCAGCTGGTTGTCGTTGAGGTCGGTCGTGATGAAGGCTTGCGCGGTATAGCTGCCGGGCACCTGCACCACGAAACGGCGGTCGATGCCGAGCGCGTCGAGCCGCTCGAGATATGGACCTGCATCGTCTCCGACGGTGGCCATCGGCAGAGGCTCGCCGCCGAGGCACTTGAGGCTGTAGGCGATGTTGCCGGCGCACCCGCCAAATTCGCGCTTCATCTCCGGAACGAGAAACGACACGTTCAGGATATGAACCTGATCGGGAAGTATGTGGTCGGCGAATCGCCCCTGGAACACCATCACGGTGTCGTAGGCGA
Organism: uncultured beta proteobacterium; assembly: GCA_963703945.1. Lineage (GTDB taxonomy): Bacteria > Pseudomonadota > Gammaproteobacteria > Burkholderiales > Burkholderiaceae_F > JALORV01. Next base: position 493,282 of record CAVPGM010000005.1, read on the forward strand.
TCGAACCGCAGATCAGGGTGCGCATGGCGGGACAGACTGCTGCGTCGGCATTCGGTGTTGGCCGTGAGGGCGGAATGCCCTCGATCTATATATAAAAGGGATAGACGAGGAAGCCTGCCGCCTGCACTCCGCGCGCCTCAAGGTAGACGCGGATCGTCATGTCGGCTCCGGCGCCCAGTCCTTCGTCGATGCGCGTGCGGGGCTCTCCGCTAGCCGCCAGGTAGTCGACCGGCGCAAAGACCTTGCGCGCCACGGGCCGGTTCAGCGTGTCGCTCAAGGTCACCTCGAGCGCGGGCAGCGCCTGCGTGAACGGAGCGCGATTGCGGATCACGGCGGTCAACTCGAGCACGTCGGTGCCGGCGATCGACTGCAGTTCGCTGCCGATCACCGCCAGTTGATCGGGCTGGGTCGGCCAACCGAGCGTGCAGCCGAAGACCTCGCACAGCTGCACAAGAGCCGGACGCGCTGCGGGCCAGTGCGAGATCGCGTCCGAGCGGAATATCACAGCGATCTGTGCAAGAGCCAGTATCAATAGCAGCAGCGAGCCCCCGCTGAATACGATCGAGAAGCCCCGCGCGGGCTCACGCTCGGCCTCGCGTATGAATGCCGGCTCCTCCTGCGATTCAGAGGGTGCCGCCGCGGGCTCCGGCACGGGCGGCATCTCGATCACTTCGATGCCGTCGAGCGATGCCATCGATTCGAAGCCGGAAGAGCGCGATGGGCCAGCGGCGAGCAGCGTCGGAACTCCAGCGGCTGCCAGGTCCTCTTGCGTCCCCATGGGGCGTGTCCGTCTCCCCGCAGCCGGCGGCTCGGGCAAGTCCTGCGATATGGTTGCGACCGGAGACGCCCCGGGGGCAATGCGCAAGGTAGTCGCCGGCCCGAGCGCCTTGCGCTTACGGTCCGACGCGCTGCGCGTGCGCTCCTTGGCTGGTGCGGCTGCCGATCCCGCCGCCGGCGCTCGCGATGCGGCCGAATCGCCGCGTTCGGTCGCGACCGGCGCTGGCTCCTTTACGTGCTCGCCGACTGGCCGCGGTTGCGACAGCGTCGTTTCTTCGACGTAGGCGAGGCTGCCGATCGCATCGAATACCGTGCGGCACTGTCCGCAACGGACCAGTCCGCCGCGCAGTTTCAGTTGGTCTGCGACCACGCGGAACATGGATCCGCACTGCGGACATTTGGTTGCGAGTGCCATCGTGCCGAGTCAGTCTGCCACGCGGCCAGGCCGGCGTGCGGGCGACATCAACTGCTCCGTGTCCCTGCCAGGCAGACCCAGCCCTCCGAGCCGCGCCACCGTCGCAGGTCAACCGTTCGGTCGGCCGCTGCATAGGCAGCCAGCACCTCGTCGGCCTGTCGCTGCAGGATGCCAGACAACACCAGCGCGCCGCCCGGGGCGACGCGTGCCAGCAGGGCCGGGGCGAGCAACTTCAACGGAATGGACAGGATATTGGCGACCACGATATCGAATCGGCCCGGACCAAGAGCGTCCGGAGCAGTGTAGCGTGCGACGACTGCGTTGGCGGCGGAGTTGGTGCGAGCGGCAGCCAGCGCCTGATCGTCGATGTCGACGCCGGTCACGTCGCCGGCGCCCAGGCGCGCGGCTGCGATCGCCAGGATGCCGGAGCCGCATCCGTAGTCCAGCACGCGTGCGCCTTCTCTCAGGTGCGCCTCGAGCCAGGCCAGGCAAAGCTGCGTGGTCGGATGTGTGCCGGTGCCGAAGGCCACGCCCGGGTCGAGCCGCACGACGATGTCTGCGCCTGCAGGAACCGGATGCCATGTCGGCACGATCCAGAAGCGTTCGCTGATGCGGGTCGCGGGAAACTGAGCCTGGGATTCGCGCACCCAGTCGGCATCGTGCACCGTGATGCATTCCTCGATCGGCGGTGTCGGCCACGCGAGCGAGCCGCACGCCGCAGCCACCAGGCGCTCGGCGTCGTCGCGCTCGCCTTCGAGCAGGACTCGCAACCTGCTGCTTTGCCACGCGTGCGTCACAGGCTCGAGACCGGGTTCGCCAAACAGCGGCGACTCGGCGGTGGTTCCGGCAGATGCGTCTTCCACGCTGATCGACAGGGCGCCGGCCTCGAGCAGCGCGTCGGCGAGCAGTTCGGCACGACGATCGTCGGCCCGTAGGGTGATTTCCAGCAGCACGACCGCTACGCGCCCTGACGGGCTGCGATGCGCTTTTCCAGGTAGTGGATGCTGGTGCCGCCGAGCACGAATTTCTCGTCCATCAGCAGCTCACGATGCAGCGGGATATTGGTCTGGATCCCCTCGACGACCATTTCGGAGAGTGCGATGCGCATGCGGGCCAATGCCTGCTGGCGCGTGTCGCCGTAGCAGATCACCTTGCCGATCATCGAATCGTAGTGCGGCGGAACGAAGTAGCCGCTGTAGGCATGCGAGTCGACCCGCACGCCGGGGCCGCCGGGCGGATGCCACGAGGTGATGCGACCCGGCGAAGGCGTGAACTTGAACGGGTCTTCGGCATTGATGCGGCACTCGATCGAATGCCCCTTCTGCACGATGTCGCGCTGGCGCAGCCGCAACTTTTCGCCGGCGGCAATGTGGATCTGTTCCTGCACGATGTCGATACCGGTCACCATCTCGGTCACCGGATGCTCGACCTGCACCCGCGTGTTCATCTCGATGAAGTAGAACTCGTTGTCCTGGTACAGAAACTCGAAGGTTCCGGCGCCGCGGTAATTGATCTTCTTGCACGCCTCGACACAGCGATCCCCGATCTTGTCGATCAGCCGCCGGTTGATTCCGGGCGCCGGCGCTTCCTCGATGATCTTCTGGTGGCGGCGCTGCATCGAGCAGTCGCGTTCACCGAGCCAGACCGCATTGCGCTGCTGGTCGGCCAGCACCTGGATCTCGATGTGGCGCGGTGTCTCCAGATACTTCTCCAGGTAGACCGCAGGATTGCCGAAGGCAGCCTGGGCTTCCTGTCGAGTCATCGTGACGGCGTTGAGCAGGGCGGCCTCGGTGTGCACGACACGCATCCCACGACCGCCGCCGCCGCCCGCCGCCTTGATGATCACCGGGTAACCCACCCCGCGCGCGCTGCGGACGATCTCGCGCGGATCCTCGGAGAGTGCGCCCGGCGAGCCGGGTACCGTGGGTACACCAGCCGCGGTCATCGCCTGCTTGGCCGACACCTTGTCGCCCATCAAGCGGATCGACTCCGGTCGCGGGCCGATGAAGACAAATCCGCTCTTTTCCACGCGTTCGGCGAAGTCGGCGTTCTCCGAGAGAAATCCGTAACCCGGATGGATCGCTTCGGCGTCGGTCACCTCGGCGGCGCTGATGATGGCCGGAATGTTGAGGTAGCTCTCGCGTGACGGTGGCGGGCCGATGCACACCGACTCGTCCGCGAGCTTCACATACTTGGCGTCCGTGTCGGCTTCCGAATGAACGACGACCGTGCGGATGCCGAGCTCGCGGCACGCGCGCTGGATGCGCAGGGCGATCTCACCCCGGTTCGCAATCAGGATCTTCTTGAACATGCGGAAGCGGCGAGCGCGGTCACTGCGTTTCGGGCCGGCAATGCTCGGGAGTCAGCTGTGACGAGATCGCGCGGGCCGGCAAATGGCTCGACGGTCCCACGCTATTCGATGATGAAAAGCGGCTGCCCGTATTCCACCGGCTGGCCGTTGTCGACCAGGATCTTCTTCACCGTGCCGCCCACCTCGGCCTCGATCTCGTTCAGCAGTTTCATCGCCTCGATGATGCACAGCGTATCGCCCGGCTTGACCTCGGCGCCCTGTTCGATGAAGGGCGGCGCACCGGGGCTCGGCGAGCGATAGAACGTTCCCACCATCGGTGACTTGACGACATGACCCGGTGGTTCCTCGGGCGCTTCGACGCCCGGCGCCGCCGGCCCCGTGCCGGCCGGTGGCGGCACGGCTGCATGGACGGCCACTGGCATCGCCATCGGCGCGGTCGCCGCCGCCGTCTTCACGATGCGTACCTTGTCTTCGCCTTCGGTGACCTCGAGTTCCGCGATGCCGGATTCTGCGACCAGGTCGATCAGCGTCTTGAGCTTGCGTAAATCCATGGGTTCCCCGGTCAGGAAGCGCGCTCTACGAGGGCGTATTCGAGGGCGTAGCGATAGCCAGCTGCGCCGAGTCCGACGATGCTGCCGACCGCCAGGTCAGCCAGATGAGAGCGGTGCCGGAACGACTCGCGCCGGTGGACGTTGGACAGATGAACCTCGAGGAAGGGAACGGCGACAGCAGCGAGCGCATCGCGCAGCGCGATGCTCGTGTGCGTGAACGCCCCTGCATTGACGATCATGAAGGTCGTTCCGTCGGTCCGAGCCGCGTGGACCCGGTCGATCAGTGCGCCTTCGTGATTGCTCTGGAAGAAGCTCAACTCACCGCCGTGGCGGCGCGCGACTTCGGACAACTCGGCCTCGATCTGGGCGAGCGTGCGGCCGCCGTATATGGCCGGCTCGCGCGTACCCAGCAGATTCAGATTGGGCCCATTGAGGACAAGAATGCGATTCGTCACATTCCTCCCTGGCAACTTGTTGGTAGTTCGGCGCAGATGGAAACAGAAGCGCCGAGATCAATGAAGGCGCGGAGTCTGAACGTTCTTTTTGCGCCTGTCCAGCCGCCTTATCGGCGGAGCCCGGAGTCCAGCCACGACCGCAGCAAGTCAGGCTGGATTCGTCCCAGACGAGTCCGGACGATGTGCCCAGACGGGCTGACCAGCACAGTGTACGGGAGTGCGCCGCTGGAATTGCCGAGCAGGCGGGCGAGATCGGATCCCCCGGCACCTGCCACCAGCAGCGGGATTTCGATCTTCAGTTCCGACTGGAACCGCCTGATCGCGGCGGCGGTGTCGATACCGACGCCGACGAAGGCGACATCTCGACCACTGTAATCGCGCGCGACCTCCTGAAGCGCCGGCATTTCCTCGACACACGGTGCACACCACGTCGCCCAGAAGTTGAGCAGCAGCCACCGGCCCTGCCATTGGGCAAGCGGCTGCGGTTCGCCGCGCGCGTCGTCGAAGGTCAGCGAGAACATCGACAGCACCGGTTGCGAGCTGGGCGCGTCGCCATCTTTGCGCACCACGAACCATGCGGCTCCGGCGCCGGCAGCAAGCCCTGCGAACGCAGCCGATACCAGCAGCCAGCGACGCCGATGTCCGGTCATGGGTCCGAATCGGCCATCAGTTGGCGCAACGCTGCCAGGTTGGCGCGGCCGCTGGCTGCGACTGGATGCAACTCGAAATCCGCTGTCGCGCCCGCCCGATGTCTTGGCGCGACTCGGATTGCATCGCGCGGGTAGACATGCAGCCGCACGCCGGTGCGGGCGGCAGCCGCTGGCCCGCCAATGTTCCCCGCGGGCGCCAGAAACGAAAGCCGTTCGAGCGGGACCGGACGCTCCGACGGCTCACCGGGTTCGGCATCGAAGGCAATCCCGGCGTTCATCAGGAAGACCTCGACGTCCTTGGCGCTGTCGGTGAAAAGATGCAACTCGATGTCCGAGTGAACCGTTGCGGTTCCTCCCAGAACCGCGCCGACCAGGTGCGGCGAAAACTCGGAAAGCTTCGCCATCAGGTCGGCGGCGGTGCGACGCAATCCGGCGAGGAGCGCAGGATGCGTGTCGGCCTCGAACAGTTGCAGGTGTCGCCGCAGCTCGTGTTCGATCTCGGCGTTGTCGGGCATTGCTCCGCGCGCATCGGTGCCCTCGCCGAGCAGTTCGCGCATCGCACGCCGCTTTGCCTGACCGTAGTCGCATCCTTCCTCAGCGATGAGCCGCGCAGCGGCTGCGGCGAGCTCGGCGCGCAGGTGAGTCGGCCTGTTGGGATCCGGCGGCATCGTAAGGACAGTCTAGCGGGAGGCAATCGACGGCCCGCATTACAATCGCGCGCCTTCAGTCCGGACGCGCCCGAACGCGGCGACGTCGCCTCCACCCTTCCCGTGCACATCCATATCCTCGGCATCTGCGGCACGTTCATGGGCGGCCTGGCGCAACTTGCGCTGGCCGCCGGTCATCGCGTGTCAGGCTGCGATACCGGCGTGTATCCACCGATGAGTGACCAGCTGGCTGCGGCCGGAGTCAATCTGATCGAAGGCTACGGCGCCGACCAGATCGCTCTGGTGCCCGACCTCTGGATCATCGGCAACGTGGTCACGCGTGGCAATCCGTTGATGGAGGAAATCCTCGATCGCGACCTCGCATTCACATCCGGGCCTCAGTGGCTGGCGGAACACGTGCTGGCCGGCCGTCACGTGCTCGGTGTGGCGGGAACCCACGGCAAGACCACGGCCAGCGCAATGCTGGCGGCGATTCTCGATCACGCGAAACTTGCACCGAGCTTCCTGGTCGGCGGGGTACCGACCGACTTCGGATGTTCCGCACGGCTCGCGTCAGGCACGCATTTCGTCGTCGAGGCGGACGAGTACGACACGGCCTTCTTCGACAAGCGATCCAAGTTCGTTCATTACCGACCGCGCACTGCGGTGCTCAACAACCTGGAGTTCGACCACGCCGACATCTTCCCGGACATCGGCGCCATCGAAACGCAATTTCATCATCTCGTGCGCACACTGCCGCGGCGGGCCCGTCTGATCGTCAATGCGCAGGATCCCGCGCTTGCGCGCGTGCTGGCGCGTGGATGCTGGAGCGACGTGGTGCGTTTCGGCGAGGGCGCGTCCTGGCAGGTAAGGATCGAGGCGCCCTACGAAGTGACTCACGAATCCCATGTCATCGGTCCGCTGCAGCTCGGCTTGCCCGGGGCGCACAACCGGATGAATGCGCTGGCCGCGATCGCGGCTGCGCACCACGTCGGCGTGGCACCGTCGACCGCGCTCGACGCGCTGGCACGTTTCAGCGGTGTCAGCCGACGGCTGGAGCTGCGCGGCACGGTCGGCGGGGTCAGTGTCATCGACGACTTCGCCCACCATCCGACGGCGATCCGCGCCACCATCGATGCCGTTCGGGATCGCAGTGGCGGTGCGCGCATCGTCGCGCTGCTCGAACCCCGCTCCAACACGATGAAGCAGGGCGCGGTGAAGGCCCAGCTCGCCTCCAGCCTGCAGGCCGCCGATCGGGTCTTCTGCTATGTGGCCCCCGGTCTCGGATGGAATGTCGCGGAAACGCTGGCACCGCTCGGCGCGCGGGCTTCGACGCACGATGACCTCGGCCAGGTGGTCGCACAGGTGCTGGCATTCGTCCGCAGCGGCGATCAGGTCGTGGTGATGAGCAACGGGAGCTTCGGCGGCGTTCATCAGCTACTGCTGGCCGGGCTGGCGCACCACGCGGTGACGACGTGATCGTCTACCTGCACGGATTTCGTTCTTCTCCGTCATCGCGCAAGGCGACGCAGCTGCGCGAGGCGCTCGCCGCGCGCGGACGCGCGGCGGAGTACCAATGCCCTGCGCTGCCGCCATCACCACGCGCAGCCATCGAGATCGCCGAGCGCATCGTCGCCGATACGCCCGCGGCGCGGCTGACGCTGATCGGCTCATCGCTCGGCGGTTACTACGCCACCTGGCTGGCCGAGCGGTCGGGCTGTCGCGCGGTTCTGTTGAATCCCGCCATACGCCCGCAGGACGATCTGGCGCATTTCCTCGGTGTGCAGACCGTCCTTGGTTCCGACGAGCAGTTCGAGTTCCGGCACGAGTACCTCGAGGAACTGGAGGCGATCGACACACCCACGATCACGCGACCGGACCGGTATTTCCTGCTGGCTGCGACCGGCGACGCCCTCATCGACTACCGGGCGATGGTCCGCAAATACCAGGGTGCCCGTCAGCAGGTGATCGAAGGCAGCGACCACGAACTGTCGGACTTTCCGAAATACATCGACGACGTGCTCGCCTGGTGCGGCTGAGCAACACGCGACCGAAAGGCGGGTAGGGCAATGAATCGTTTGCAGGGAAGGGTGTGCATCGTCACCGGCGGGGCGCAGGGCATCGGCCTGGCGACGGCGCGGCGCTTCCTCGAGGAGGGTGCGATCGTGGCGCTCTGCGACATGCGGCGCGAAAGCGTCGACGCCGCCGTGGAATGGCTCGCCGACCTGGGGCCGGTCGAAGGTCACGTGGTGGACGTCACGCGGCGCGAACAGATCGATGCGATGGTGAGCGAGGTGCGCACGAAACACGGTAGCGTGGATGTGCTGGTCAACAACGCCGGCATCACGCTGGATGCCCGGTTGCAGAAGATGGACGATACGCAGTTCGACCGCGTGATCGAGGTCAACCTGAAGGGAACATTCAACTTCTCGCGCGCCGTGGTGGATACGATGATCGCGCAGGGGCGGGGCGTGATCCTCAACGCCTCCAGCGTGGTCGGCATCTATGGCAACTTCGGGCAGACCAACTATGCGGCCAGCAAGTTCGGTGTGATTGGATTCGTCAAGACCTGGTCACGTGAACTCGGTCCGAAGGGCATCCGCTGCAATGCGGTGGCTCCGGGCTTTATCGAAACGCCGATCCTGAGGACGATTCCCGAAAAGGTTCTGACCCAGATGACGGAGCGCGTCCCGCTGCGCCGGCTGGGCAAGCCGGAAGATGTCGCCAGCGTCTATGCGTTTCTGGCCTCGGATGACGCCGCGTACATCAACGGCGCCGTCATCGAGGTGGCCGGCGGTCTGACGGTCTAGACGATGCAGTCGATTCCGCCGCTTCCCGCGTCTGCCGAACGGGTGCAGCGTTCGCTCGCCGAAGCAGGAGTCGACGCGCGCGTGGTCGAACTTGCGCAGGCCGCGCGCACCGCGCAGCAGGCCGCCGATGCGCTCGGAATCGAAGTCGGCCGGATCGCAAAATCGCTCGTGTTCCGCGCGGCGCATTCCGGCAGAGCGGTGCTGGTGATCGCCGCCGGCGACCGCCGGGTCGACGAAGCCCGCATATCCGATCTTGTCGGCGAGCCGATCGGGCGCGCGGATCCGGCCTTCGTGCGGGAGCATTCCGGATTCGCGATCGGCGGCGTCGCACCGCTCGCACACGCACGTCCAATGCTCACCTATGTCGATGCCTCACTGCGCCGCTTCGACACCGTATGGGCTGCCGGCGGGACGCCGCACTGCGTCTTCCCGATCCGGTTCGACGACCTGCTCCGGGTCTGCGCCGGCACCGAGGCGGTGACATCACCATGAACGACAGTTTCCTATCCGCCGTTCTGCTGCTGTTGCTGGTGTGCGACCCGTTCGGCAACGTGCCGATCTTCGTGTCTGCTCTGCGCGGCGTTCCGCCCAATCGGCGCGCGGTGATCGTGCTGCGCGAGTGCCTGATCGCCTTTGGGGTGCTGACGATCTTCGTCTTCGTTGGACGTCCATTCCTCGAAGCGCTGGGTCTGTCAGGCACTTCGCTGCAGATCGGCGGCGGGGTCGTGCTGATGCTGGTTGCGCTGCGCATGGTGTTCCCGTCGCCTGACGGCGTCTACGGAACGTCGCCGGGTGGCGAGCCCTTCATCGTTCCGCTCGCAGTGCCGGCGCTCGCGGGCCCATCGGCACTGGCAACCGTGATGTTGCTGGTGTCGCGCGACCCGTCTCGCTGGGCCGAATGGGTTGCGGCGATTGCGGTCGCCATGGCGCTGTGTACGCTGGTGCTGGCTGCGGCGGGCCGGCTGCAGGTGTTGCTGGGCGAACGCGTGACGCTGGCCTTCGAGCGGCTGATGGGGCTGGTGCTCGCCGCTATCGCGGTCGAACTGCTACTGCGCGGCGTGCGCGCGTTCGTCGCCAGCCTGCCGTGAGCTGCGCGTGAACCTGCTGTTCGAGGAAGACGGCACGATCAAGGCAGGCAGCGTGCTGTCGGCCACCGACGCGTCCTTCCAGGTTGAACTTCCCAGCGGTAAGCGCTCGAAGGTCAAGGCTGCGCACGTGCTGCTTCGATTCGACGAACCCGCCGCTGCGCGACTGCTGGAACGGGCCGCCTCCGAGGCCGAGGCAATCGATCTCGATTTCCTGTGGGAGGCGGCTCCGCAGGACGAGTTCGCGTTCGACGAGCTGGCGCGGGACTACTTCGGCGGGCAGCCGTCCAGCGTCCAGCAGGCGGCGCTGCTGCTGCGCCTGCACTCGGCGCCGGTCTATTTCTACCGCAAGGGGCGCGGTCGCTTTCGTCCAGCCCCACCCGAGATCCTGAAGGCCGCGCTTGCCGCGCTGGAACGTCGTCGCCGCCAGGACGAACTGCGGCAAGAGTATGTCGGGCAGCTGAAGGCGGGGCAGGCGCCGGCCTCGATTGCGTCGCACGCTGTATCGCTGCTGATTGCATCGGATCGCAATTCGCTCGAATACAAGGCGATTGAACAGGCGGCAAACGAAACGCAGACGACACCGCTGAGGCTGATGCTTGCCACTGGCGCGATTGAGTCGCCATATCGCTGGCACGTTGACAGTTTCCTTGCCCGGCATTTTCCGCGCGGGACCGGGTTTGCCGTCGATCTGCCGGATCCGTCGTTTGCCGATGCGCCGCTCGCAACCGTCGAGGCGTTCTCGATCGACGACAGCGCCACCACCGAGATTGACGACGCCTTCTCGGTCGCGGGTCTGGGCGGCGACCGTGTACGCATCGGCATCCACATCGCCGCGCCGGCGCTCGCGATCGGGCGGACACACGCGCTCGATGTCATCGCGCGCCAGCGGATGTCGACGGTCTATGCGCCCGGGTTCAAGCTGACCATGCTGCCTGTGCCGTGGATCGATGCCTACTCGCTCTGCGAAGGTCGCGAGGTACCGGTGCTGTCGTTGTACCTCGATGTCGATGCCGGCAGCTATTCCGTGCTGGCGACAGAGACGAAGGTCGAGCGCGTGCGCATCGCGGCCAATCTTCGCCACGATAGGCTGGACTCGGTGATCACCGACGAAGCGATTGAGCGAGGCGAACTGGCTGTGCCTTTCGCGCGCGAGTTGTCGCTGCTCTGGCGCTTCGCGCGCACTCTGCTGGCCGGGCGCGAGGCCACGCGCGGGCGGCCCGAGCCGCTCGGCCGCATCGATTATTCGTTCGATCTCGAAGGCGAGGGCGAGCACGCCCGTGTATCGGTCAGAGCAAGGCGGCGAGGCGCGCCGCTCGACCTGCTGGTGGCCGAGCTGATGATCTATGCAAACAGCACCTGGGGCCGTTGGCTCGCCGAACGCGGCGCCGCCGGCATCTACCGTTCGCAGTCCATGGGTCGCGTGCGCATGTCGACCTCGCCGGCGGCACACGAGGGTATCGGCGTGGCCCACTATGCCTGGAGCACGTCGCCGCTGCGCCGCTATGTCGACCTCGTCAACCAGCGCCAGCTGATCGCATGCGCGGCGGGCACCGCAGCGCCCTACTCGACGCGGGATGCGGACCTGTTCGGCATCGTGTCGGGTTTCGATGCGGCCTATGGTGCATACGCGGAATTCCAGGAAAAAATGGAGCGTTATTGGGGGTTACGCTGGATACGGCAGGAGAAGATCCACCGAATCGGCGCGAGTGTGATCCGCGGCGACGTGCTGCGACTGGCTGGATTGCCGTTCATCATGCGGCTGCCAGGACTGCCCGAATTACCGCGCGGGCAGCAGGTCGAACTCGACATCATCGGTGGCGATGAACTGGAGCTGACTCTGCAGGCTCGCTTGCACCGCGTGTGCTCGGGCGAAACGCTCGCGCAGGTCGACGACGATGAGCCGGTCGCGGATATCGAGGAAACAGCCCCGGCCGCCCAGCCGTTCTTGGAAGCTTCAGTCACGCCGAGGACGGAGTCGGACGAGTCCGGACCGCGCTGAGTCATCCGCACGACAGTCGCGCGATCGTGTGATCGACACTCGCGTGCCGTCGCTACAATCGATCGGCTTCCATGGAAACTCCCCCCGACGCATGAGTCTTGCCGACGAGCCACCGCACGGCCTCGCGGCCTTCCTGGCCGACAAGGTGCTCGTCATGGCTCTGACGGTATCGATCGGCCTGCACATGACGGTGCTTGCGGTGCGATTCGTCGACCCCGAGTTTCTGCGGGTGCGCAGCACCGATCCTCCGCTCGAAGTGATCCTGGTCAACGCGAAAAGCGCCACCCGCCCCGGCCAGGCCGAGGCGCTGGCGCAGGCCAATCTCGATGGCGGAGGCTCCAATGAGGCCGGACGACGTTCGTCGCCGCTGCCGAGTTCGATGCAGGTTCGCGACGGTGATGCGCTGGACTCGGCGCGCCGTCTGGTCGAGCAACTGGAGGAGGAACAGAAGAAGCTGCTCGCCGCGCTGAAGGATTCGTTGCAGATGCGTCCGCTGCCCGCCAAGGAATCCGCTGCGGAATCGCCCCAGCCGGGCTCGTCCGACGAGCAGACCCGCGAGCAGCTCGCGCGGGCGCAGGCCGAGATCGCCAAGCAGATCTCGGATTACCAGAAGCGTCCGCGCAAGCATCATTACATGCCGAGCACGTCTGAGTACCGCTTTGCGCGCTATGTGGAGGACTGGCGGGCGCGGGTCGAGAAGATCGGCAACGAGCACTATCCCGACGAGGCGCGCGGCAAGCTGTACGGCGCCCTCAGGATGACCGTCGCGGTCCGCAAGGATGGGTCGGTGGTCGAGGCGTCGGTCGACAAGCCTTCGGGATCGCCGATACTTGACCGCGCTGCCCGGCGCATCGTTAACATGTCCGCTCCGTTTCCGCCGTTTCCCCCGGAGATCGCGCGCGACACGGACGTGCTCGAGATCACACGCACCTGGATCTTCACCAACGACCAACTGTCGACACGCAGCGGCTCGCAATGAACGGCGCAGACAAGTACGGAGTCGTCGGCAACCCGATTGCCCACAGTCGGTCGCCGGAGATCCACCAGCGCTTCGCCCAGCAGACCCGCCAGCGGATGTCCTACGAGCGCATCGAAGCGCCGCTCGATGGCTTCGAGGAACGCGCACTGTCGCTGCGCGACGCGGGCTTTCGAGGATTGAACGTGACGGTGCCGTTCAAGCTCGATGCAGCCAAGCTGGCCGACGAGCTGCTGCCGCGCGCGCGCCTGGCCGGCGCGGTCAACACGCTCAAGTTCGATGGCGACACGATCATCGGCGACAACACGGACGGCATCGGCTTCGTGCGTGACCTGCGCGAGCGGCTCAAGTTCGACCTCGGCGACTGTTCCGCGTTGATAGTCGGGGCCGGAGGCGCAGTGCGCGGACTGATCGGTTCGCTGCTGGAAGCGAGTCCCCGCTGGATTGCCGTGGCCAACCGCACGCATCAGCGTGCGGAGGAACTCGCGGAGGAGTTCGGCGTGGAAGCGATACAGCTGGACGAGATTCCGGCCGAGCATTTCGACCTCATCATCAACGGCACCACCACCGGACTGAAGCACGACGCTCCTCCGATCGATCCGGAAACCTTCAATGACTGCGTGCTCGCCTATGACCTGGTCTATGCGGCGGGTCCGACGCCGTTCATGGAACTTGCACGACAGGGTGGCGCGAAGACCGTGTGCGACGGACTCGGCATGCTGATCGAGCAGGCGGCCGAATCGTTCCTGCTGTGGCGGGGCGTGCGGCCCGAGACGACTTCGGTGTACCGAGAGCTGCGGCAGCTCCTGAGCCATCCTACTGTCGAGCACGCTACTGTCGCACGTTGAAGTGCATCTGCCCGGCCGCGTCTCGCGCCGGGCGCCGGCGGCGCGCGGGTGAACCGCATCCCTTTGGCCCGCTGGGTCTGGCTCGTGACGCTGGCAGCGTTGCTGCTGCTGATCGTCGTACAGCTCTGGTACGCCGGCTGGATCGCCTGGTGGCGATTCAATGACCCGCACCAAACCGCCTTCATGCGACGCGAACTCGCCGCTCTGCAGGCGCGCACTCCCGGCGCAGAATTGAAGCATCGCTGGGTTCCGTACGAGCGCATCTCGCCGAACCTGAAGCGGGCTGTGGTGACTGCCGAGGATGCGCGCTTCGCGGAGCATGAAGGCGTCGACTGGGAGGCGATCGAGAAGGCCTACAAGGACAATGCAAAACGCGGGCGTCCGGCGCACGGAGGCTCGACCATCACGCAGCAGCTGGCGAAGAACCTCTTCCTGTCGCCCGAACGCAGTTACACGCGCAAGGCGCAGGAACTGATCATCACCTACATGATCGAGTTGTTCTGGGACAAGCGCCGTATCCTCGAGGTCTACCTCAACGTGGTCGAGTGGGGCGAAGGCGTCTTCGGTGCCGAGGCCGCTGCGCGGTATTACTACGGAGTCGCAGCCGCCCAGCTCGGACCCGAACAGGCCGCGCGCCTTGCTGCGTATCTACCCAATCCCAAGCGCTACGGGCGAGTGCGCTCCGGTCCGTACCTCGATTCCCGCACTGGCGCCATCCTCCGCTACATGCCTGACGCGGTCGTTCCTTGATCGCGGTTTGTCGCGTGTCGGCGCGAGGTCCGCGCTTACAATCCGCCTGCCCTTGAACCGCCCCGCCCCGGAGGCGCGATGAGCGAGCAGGACCTGCTGGAACGCGAAGCGCGACGCGACGCTCCGGTGCGCGACCCCGAGGCCGCGCAGCGCGCGCTCGTGCGCGTCCAGCACGTGCTCGAGAAGCAACGCCGCGTCGAAGCGCTGGTGCATCGCGAACAGACTCCGGCTGAACAGAAGAAGGTGCTGGTCGAGCAGCTGGTGCACCGCCAGCATCTGAACGAACTGCGCACGATTCTCGATCGGCTCCACGCGGCCGACATCGCCTACATCCTCGAGGCGCTGCCGATCGACCAACGGCTGACGGTCTGGGATTGCGTCAAGGCCGATCGCGACGGGGAGATCCTGATCGAGGTCAGCGACGCGGTCCGCGAGACGCTGATCGCGTCGATGGATCGCGAGGCGCTGGTCGATGCGGTCGAAAGTCTCGAGACCGACGAGATCGCGGCCATTGCACACGACCTGCCGGCCGACGTTGTAGACGAGGTCCGAGAGAGTCTCAGCAGCGAGGAGCGGGCGCAACTGCGGGCCGCGATGTCGTATCCCGAGGGCTCGGTCGGGGCGCTGATGGATTTCGAGATGATCACGATCCGCAACGACGTGACGCTCGAGGTCGTGTTGCGTTACCTGCGTCGCTTCGACGAACTGCCCGACCACACCGACCAGGTGTTCGTGGTCGATCGGCATGAAGTCCTGAAAGGCGCGCTGCCGTTCGACCGGCTGCTGATCAACGAACCCGACACCGAAGTGACGGCCGTGATGAAGTCAGACCTGCTGACGCTGTCGCCGATGGACGACGCGGGCGAGGCGGCGCAGGCGTTCGAGCGGTATGACCTCGTCTCGGCGCCCGTGGTTGACACCAGCGGCCGGCTGGTCGGCCGACTGACGGTCGACGAAGTGGTCGACGTCATCCGCGAGGAGGGCGAGGAAGCTGCACTGGCGCAGGCGGGTTTGCGTGATGAGGAGGATATCTTCGCATCGGTATGGAACTCGGCGAAGAACCGCTGGCTCTGGCTGGCCGTCAACCTGTGCACTGCGTTTGTCGCGAGCCGCGTGATCCATGCGTTCGAAGGGACGATCGAGAAGGTGGTCGCGCTCGCCGCACTGATGCCTATCGTCGCCGGCATCGCGGGCAACTCGGGCAACCAGACGCTCACGTTGCTGGTGCGTTCCCTGGCGCTCGGCCAGGTGACTTCCGGCAATCAGCGCCGACTCGTCCTGAAGGAGATCGGCATCGCAGTATTCAACGGCGCAGTCTGGGGCGGGATCGCCGGCCTGGTCGCCTGGCTGCTCTACCGTGACACGTCCAACGGCGTGCTGCTCGGGGTGGTCATGTTCCTCGCAATGATTCTCAACATGCTGGTCGCTGCGGCCGTGGGACTCGCGGTGCCGATGGCGTTGCGTGCGTCGGGTCGCGACCCCGCGGTGGGCGGATCGGTGTTGCTCACCTTCACGACCGACTCCGGCGGGTTCTTCATCTTCCTGGGATTGGCGACGCTGTTCTTCCGCTAGCCTCGCTCGAGCACACGAGCGATGGCTACTTCAGGCGTCTGACCATGTACTCCTCCTGGATCGTGTCCTTGTAGACGCTGGCCGGAGATGAACTGGCCAGGAACCGGCGGGCGATTTCTTCGCCGACGGCGGTGTGTTGAACGATCTCGCCGCTGTCGAACTCGATTTCCAGCACGCGCTGGTTGCGGTCGTAGCCCGCGGACTTGATTCCGCCGCGCCGTATCGGCTTGCGCTCAATGGCCATCGGTACCTCCGCTGCAACGCCTTTGATCCTACAGACCCAGTTCGCTCCAGATCGAATCGACGCGCGCCTTCACCGCCGGATCCATGGCAACGGGCCGGCCCCAGGTTCTCGTCGTCTCGCCGTCCCACTTGTTGGTGGCATCGATCCCCATCTTGCTGCCCAGGCCGGACACGGGCGAGGCGAAGTCGAGATAATCGATCGGGGTGCTGTCGACCAGCAGCGTGTCACGCAGAGGGTCGACCCGCGTGCTGATGGCCCAGACAACTTCCTTCCAGTCGCGTACGTCGATGTCGTCGTCCACGACGACGATGAACTTGGTGTACATGAACTGGCGCAGCACGCTCCAGATGCCGAACATCACCCGTCGGGCGTGTCCTGCGTACTGCTTGCGGATCGAAACGACCGCCATCCGGTAGCTGCAGCCTTCAGGAGGCAGGTAGAAGTCCACGATCTCCGGTAGCGCGCGCCGCAGGATCGGCACGAAGACCTCGTTCAGCGCAACGCCGAGGATCGCCGGCTCGTCGGGCGGCTTGCCGGTGTATGTCGAGTGATAGATGGGGTCGCGCCGCATCGTGATGCGGTCGACCGTGAACACCGGAAACCAGTCGCGTTCGTTGTAGTAGCCGGTATGGTCCGCGAAAGGCCCTTCCAGCGCGTGCTCGTACGCCGACGCCGGGCCGGGTAGGTCTCCGGTTGATGCCGCCCCCGTCGCAGCGACGATGTGACCCTCGAGCACGATCTCGGCGTTCGCCGGCACGCGCAGTTCGCTCCCGATGCACTTGACGGTCTCGGTGCGCGCTCCTCTGAGCAGTCCGGCGAACTGGTACTCGGAGAGATTGTCCGGAACCGGTGTCACGGCGCCAAGGATCGTCGCGGGGTCGGCGCCCAGCGCGACTGCGATCGGAAACGGCTGACCTGGATGGGCGGCGGCGTGGTCGCGGAAGTCCAGTGCACCGCCACGATGGGCGAGCCACCGCATGATGAGTTTGTTGGGGCCGATCACCTGCTGTCTATAGATACCTAGGTTCTGGCGCGGCTTGTGAGGCCCACGCGTCACGACCAGACCCCAGGTGACGAGCGGGCCCGCATCGCCCGGCCAGCAGGTCTGAACCGGCAGCCGGCTCAGGTCGACGTCGGCACCCTCCCAGACCAAGGTCTGGCAGGCCCCGGTCCGAACTTCCTTCGGCGCCATGTCCCACAGGGCGTTCTTCAGCAGCGCAACCTTCCCGAGCGCGTCGCGGAACCCGCGCGGTGCTTCCGGCTCCCTGAGGCTGGCCAGCACCTCACCCACATCGCGCAGGGCGCCGACATCGGCTGCGCCCATGGCCAGCGCCACCCGCTGGGGTGTCCCGAAAAGATTGCAAAGCACCGGCATCGAATGCCCGGTCGGCTGTTCAAACAGCAGGGCCGGTCCCCCAACTCGCAGCACCCGGTCCGAGATTTCGGTCATTTCAAGCCGCGGCGATACCGGGTGGCTGATCCGGCGGAGGTCTCCGATGCCTTCCAGCCTCGCCAGAAAGTCGCGCAAATCGCGGTATTTCATACCAAGATTGTTGCAAAGCAAAAAAAAGTTTCGGGCTCTAAATGAGCACTCACTGACATAAGATCATCAGTCTATCTGTTTGATTCGGAAGAAGTTTGTCTTTTCGAACTTCGCGCTTGGCGGGGCCAAAGCCCTCCGCCGTCGGTCGAAGTCCCGAATATTCGGGTTGACCCATGTGCCTCAGCCCCTAAAATTCGGTTCGGCCATTTGGCTGGCTTGGCATACCGTCGCATCCCGCGATTCCATGGTCTGGTGCCGAGCCCCGGGGACGGGTGTCCCTCAGCTTGCTCTTTCTTTGATCGGGAATTTATCCCATTCGGACCGATGCCTTCGCGCTCCTGCGAGGGTCGTTCCGAAGGTCCGCGGCGGCTGTTCCGCCGGCGGATCGCCGTACCAACCTGTGGGTGGCGACCCATGGTCTCACGACCTGGCCGTCCGGCATAAGGAGGCACGCATGTCTTCAACAATGTGCTTGGGCTCCGGCAGGAATGCCTGGAGCGATGTGATCCTGGATATCCGGGACGGTGCCCTGGCGACCGCACGCCTCGTGGTGACCGCGTCCGGCTGTGCAGCGCTCGTCGCCGCCGCAATCCTTGTCAACCACGAGGGCGCGTGGAGCGCAGTGAAGTCTGCTCTCGCAGTTCCAACCGCGGTCGCTTCGGCCATCGTGGAAGAGGTGGCCGCGCCGCCCGCTGAAGCGGCAGGTGCCCCAACGGCTGCGGCAGTAGCGGCCGATCCGCGTCAGAAGCATGTCGTCTCGTACCTGTCCAAGCGCTATCGGGTGGCAGAAGAGGCAGCGCGCATGCTGGTTGCGGCGGCGTTCAAGATCGGGCAGGAGAGCAAGGTCGATCCGCTGCTGATTCTCTCGGTCGTCGCGATCGAGTCCAGCCTCAATCCCTTCGCCGAGAGCGCAATGGGCGCCCAGGGCCTGATGCAGGTCATGCCGCGCATCCACGCTGAGCGCTTCCTGCCGCACGGCGGCCAACTGGCGGCTCTCGATCCAATCGCCAACATGAAAGTCGGCTCTGCGATCCTCGGCGACCTGATAGCGCGCGGCGGATCGGTCGAACGCGGATTGCAGCTCTATGTTGGCGCAGGCAATCAGCCCGACGATGGCGGCTATGGCGCCCGTGTCCTCGGCGAGCGTGCCCGCCTGGCACTGGCCTTGGCCGGCAAGGTTGAGGCGGCCATCGCCAGCGCGCGATCTGCCCAGGCAGCTGAGTCCAAGCCGGCGGCGACCACTGCGGCTGCAGGAGCTTCGGCGCCCGCCCCGCTGTCGGTCGACGAGGGACGCCCGGCCGAGCAGACGGGGCGGGGCCGCTCGGCCTGATCACCAGCTTCGCGCTGTTCGCGAAGATTCCTGTTTGAGGCTCGGTCGCCCACGACCCGGGCATCTCGTGTATCTGGCGTGACGGCAGCGTGACGGCTGTCCGGCGCGTCCTGCGCCGCTCGACAAGGCAGCGACGGATAATCACCGCATTTCCCTGCCTGCCGGTCGACCTTCCATGCCCACCACCGAACAAGCGGATCTTCGCCGCGCGGCACTCGAGTATCACGAGAAGCCGCAACCGGGAAAGATCGCGGTCACCTCGACCAAGCAACTGGTCAACCAACGCGATCTGGCCCTTGCCTACACGCCCGGCGTGGCGGCCGCCAGCGAAGCCATCCATGAAAACCCGGCCGACGCATTCCGCTACACGGCACGGGGCAACCTGGTCGGCGTGGTGACGAATGGCACCGCAGTGCTCGGACTGGGAAATATCGGGCCGCTTGCAGCCAAGCCTGTGATGGAAGGCAAAGCCGTGCTGTTCAAGAAATTCGCGGGCATCGATGTGTTCGACATCGAGATCAACGAAGCGGATCCGGATCGACTGGTCGAGGTGATCGCTGCATTGGAGCCGACGTTCGGCGGAATCAATCTCGAGGACATCAAGGCACCCGAGTGCTTCTACGTCGAGCGGAAGCTGCGCAGCCGCCTGAAGATCCCGGTGTTCCACGATGACCAGCACGGCACCGCGATCATCGTCGGAGCGGCCGTCCTCAACGGACTCAAGGTGGTCGGCAAGCGGATTGACCAGGTGAAGCTCGTGACCAGCGGCGCAGGGGCGGCCGCGCTCGCGTGCCTCGGCCTGCTGGTCGGGCTGGGCGTGCCGCGCAAGAACATCTGGGTCACGGACATCGAGGGCGTCGTGTACCGCGGTCGCACGGTGCTGATGGACGACGACAAGGCGGCCTTCGCACAGGACACCAAGGCGCGCAGGCTGGCCGAAGTGATTGTCGACGCCGACGTCTTCATCGGCCTGTCGGCCGGAGGCGTGCTGAAGGAGGACATGGTTGCACGCATGGCGCCGAGGCCGCTGATCCTCGCATTGGCCAATCCGACGCCCGAGATCATGCCGGAAGCCGTCAAGCGCGTGCGCGACGACGCGGTCATCGCGACCGGACGCTCCGACTACCCGAACCAGGTCAACAACGTCCTGTGCTTCCCGTTCATCTTTCGGGGTGCTTTGGACGTCGGCGCCACCACGATCACGTCGGCGATGGAGGCGGCAGCCGTGCATGCGCTGGCTGCGCTGGCGCAGGAGGAGCAGAGCGATGTCGTTGCCTCGGCCTACGGGATCACGAACCTCAGCTTCGGCCCCGAATATCTGATACCCAAGCCGTTCGATCCGAGGCTGATCACGCGAATCGCACCGGCCGTGGCGAAGGCGGCGATGGATAGCGGCGTCGCGTCCCGGCCGATTGCCGACCTTGACGCGTACCGCGACCAGTTGCAGCAGTTCGTCTATCACTCCGGCACCTTCATGAAGCCGATCTTCGCGATCGCCAAGAACGCGATTGCGGCCGGCGGACGCTCGCGCATCGTGTTTGCGGAGGGCGAGGAGGAGCGCGTGCTGCGCGCCGTGCAGGTGGTGGTCGACGAACGGCTGGCGAGGCCGATCCTGATCGGACGGCCGGACATCATCGAGGGTCGATTGCAACGGTTCGGTCTGCGGATGCGGCCCGAGGCAGGACTTCGAATTGATCAACCCGCTGCATGATGCGCGCTATCGCGACTACTGGGAGACCTATCATCGGCTGGCGGCACGCCGCGGATTGACCGCGCAGTACGCGAAGATCGAGATGAGGCGCCGTCACACGCTGATCGGCGCGATGATGATTCTGAAGGAGGATGCTGACGGGTTGATCTGCGGAACGTACGGCACCCACGGCCTGCACTTGCACTACGTCGACCTGGTGATCGGTCGTCGCCCGGGCTGTGCCGTCTACGCGGCGATGAACGTGCTGATGCTGCCGGGCCGGCAGCTCGCGATGGTCGACACCCATGTCAACCAGGACCCGACCGCTGAGGAAATTGCCGAGATTGCCGTGCTCGCCGCCGATGAGTTGCGGCGCCTGGGTATCGAGCCGTCGGTGGCGCTCGTTTCGCATTCGAACTTCGGCTCAAGCAATTCCGCCTCCGCGCTGAAGATGCGAACCGCGCTCGATCTGGTGCGCGCCAAGGCGCCGGAACTCAACGTCGACGGCGAGATGCATGCGGACTGCGCGGTGGATGCCGCGATGCGGCGGTCGATCATGCCGTTTTCGACACTGAAAGGCGAAGCCAACCTGATCGTCTGTCCGAATATCGAATCGGCGAACATCGCGTACAACCTGTTGAAGGCCACCGCGGGCAACAACATCGCGATCGGACCCATCCTGCTCGGCGCGGCCAGGCCAGTGAACATCCTGACGGCATCGTCGACCGTGCGCCGCATCGTCAACATGACCGCGCTCACGGTCCTCGAGGCGAATTCGCTGCGCCAGCCCGAGCTGCTGTAGTGCTGCCGGCACCGCTACGCGCAGCGGCGTGTCTGGTCGCAGCTCTTTTGGTGCTCGGCCAGGGCGCCTACGCGCGCCAGACCAGCGAGCAGGGTCTGCTGGGTGACATCAGTGCCTCCGAGCTTCCGCACGAGGCGCGGGAAACACTTGAGCTGATACGCAAGGGCGGCCCGTTTCCGTTTCGCAAGGACGGCACGCTGTTCGGTAACCGGGAAGGACGCCTGCCGTATCGCTCGCGCGGCTACTACACCGAGTACACCGTGCGCACGCCGGGATCACACGATCGCGGCGCCCGGCGCATCATCGTCGGCCGAGGCCGAGGGAAGCCGGCTGCGAGCGGCGAGTACTACTACACCGAAGATCACTACAACACGTTTCGACGGATACGCGAATGAGCCGACCTACTGATGGTCTCAGCGGCGAGCTGCCCAGTCACACGGTGCGCGCCCTGCGCGGACTCGACCGCGACGCGCTGCGCGCGCAGGCCATGCGAACGGGACAGCGCGTCGTCGAAGTCGATCTGGCCGGCTGCCGCGACAAGCGGGACGTGCTCGGCGCGATCGCGCGGACGCTTGCGCTGCCGGACTGGTTCGGGATGAACCTCGATGCGCTGTATGACGCGCTGACCGACCCTCTCGACGAAGCGGCACCCGAGGGGCGTCTGATCTTCCTCGATCACATTCCGCGTTCTGGTGGCTTCGACACCGCGCAGCGCAACGCACTGCTCGCCGTGCTGCGCGACGTGATGGCGCGCTATGCGGAAGCAGGCATTCCGTTCCGCGTGTTCTGGAGCTAGGGCCTGTTCACGCTAAATGCGGGAGATGCGTTGGGCCGCAATGCGGATGGATGCGCGAAGGGCGGCGCTGCGAATGGCTCCCGCAAGCCGCCCGACAGCGACGCCGCTTTGGCATGCGGGAAGCGAATGGCGGGCGCATTGCGTCCGCGCCACGGCACTCGCGGCGCCTCGCACTGCCCGCCATTCACTTTCGCACTCCCGGCTTTAGCGTGAACAGGCCCTAGTCGCGCGTCAGCTGCGCGGCATCAGGCCCGACAGCTCCGAGAGCGCGCTGTCGATCCCTGCTGCCGGGACTTCGCCTCCCGGAGTCAGGCGATCGATCATCTGCGGCAGCAGGTCGGCGAGTCCGCCCGAAAGCTGTCCCAGGTCCATTCCGCTGGCGGAGGCCATCTGCTGCATCGGCCCCTGGCCGAACACCTGCGTCAGCTGCTCGGGCGAGATCGGCAGGTTCTTCCCGGCGGAGATCCACGAGCTCATCTGCGGACCGAGGCCTGCCTGCTGAAACTGCTGGGCCAGGCCGGAGAGTCCTCCGAATTGCCCCTGGCTGGACAACAACTGCAGCGCAAGTTGCAGCAGGGGATTCGCGCCGGGCTGGCTGGCGCCGGCAGCGGGCCCTGTCATTCCGGAAAGCAGTGCATCGAGCAATCCCATCATGGGCCTCCGTTTGGTCTCTTTTGGAGCGTGGTGTCGTGCGAGCTGCGTGAGCCGCGCGTCAACGCAGATCGCCGGCGGTCGCCTGCAGGACCGCGAGGCCGACGAGCCCCGCCGTCTCGGTTCTCAGAATACGCGGCCCCAGCTTGACCGCGCGATAGCCCAGACGCGCGGCCAGCGCGCGTTCGGACTCGTCGAAGCCGCCTTCGGCTCCGACCGCCAGCGCAATCGGTCCGGTGCGGTGGCTCGCGGCAAGTTGCTCCGAGTCCGGGCGCGGATCCAGCAGCAGTGCCGCGCCAGCGTCGCCTATCGCCTGCTGCAGGCCGGCTTCGAGGCTTGTCGCGGTAAAGATCGGCGGAATCCGGTTGCGGCCGCACTGGCAGCAGGCGGCCACTGCAATGTCGTGCAGCCGCACCAGTCGCCGCTCGCGCCTGCCAGCGTCGAGCTGTATGACACTGCGCGCCGTCGGCGCCAGCATGATGGCGCGCACGCCGAGCTCGACGGCCTTTTCGACGATCCACTCGAGCTTGTCGGTGGCGACCCAGCCCTGCACCAGAGTCACCGCCAGCGGCGACTCGCGCTCGATCGGACTAAAGGTGCCGGGAACGATCCAGGCGCGCGCGCCCTCCACGTCGAGGCGAGCCTCATACTCGCCGCCCCGCCCGTTGAACGCCGTGACCGACGCACCATCGCGCAGGCGCAGAACCCGCGCGGCATGATGCGCGTCTGCGGGCGACAACGCCGCCGGTTCGCCGGGCACCAGCTCGGCATCGACGTAGAAGCGGTTCACGTGCGCGGGTGGGCGCGCCGCGGGTCAAGCGACTCGCAGGTGCTGCACGCGAGCGGCGCCGCCCGGCGGTGGTACGCCGACCAGTTCCTGCACGAACACCGGCAATGCGAAAAGCGCGGTGTGCAACGTCGGGTGGTAGTAGCGAAAGTCGTTGAGCCCACGCTCGACCATGCGCTGCGCGATCACTTCGACCGGCACCGTGCGGGGATCGACGGTGTCACTGGCCACTGCCAGGCACCACAGCGATCCGTACAGCGGGATGAATACGGATAGCGGCGCAACGTGCCGGAAGACCTTGCGCAGGTTCGCTGTTGTCCTCCGCACGGTGTCCGCCTGGTACACAGGCGATCCTAGGTGCAGTGTCAGCATCCCGCCGGGCTTGAGGCAGCGCTGACACATGCGGAAGAACTCCTCCGTGTACAGCTTGAACGCCGGCGTGTCGGGGTCGGTGAGATCGAGCACGATCATGTCAAAGCGTTCACCCGTCGTGCGCACGTATTCGTAGCCGTCGCCGATGCGGATTTCCAGCCGCGGATCGTCGAGCGCGCCGCGGTGGATTGCGCCGAGGTAGGTGCGTGCGACCTCGATGACAGTCGGATCGAGCTCGGCCATCACAATGCGCTTGACGCTCGGATGCTTAAACAACTCTTCCGACGAACCACCGTCTCCGCCACCGATCACCAGTACCGTCTCCGGGGCGGGGTGCGCCAGCGCGGCCGGATGGGTCATGCACTCGTGGTAGAAGAACTCGTCGCCTTCCGAGGTCATCAGCCGGCCGTCGAGCCTGAACAGGCGTCCGAACTGGTGGGTGTCGAAGACCTCGATGCGTTGATACGGCGACTCGATGTCAGCCAGCTTTTCCTTCACGGTGAATCCGTAGCCGGAGTGGGCATTCAGCCAGTCGAAGCTCAGCTGCGACTGCACGCCGGATGTATCAGCGGCCGGAGCGATGTCGTGTGCCGCTGAGGCAGCGTTCGCCACATCGCCTCGAGTGATGCGGTTGATCACCTGGCGCTGCGGCCGGAACCCGACCATCAGCGCGTCGAAGAGCTGTTCGGCCTTGCCGGTGTTGTCAGCGGTGAAGTTGCAGACGTAGACGTCCAGCGTGACACCGCGGCTCTCCGGCCAGGTGTGGATCGCAAGATGCGATTCGGCCAGCAGGATGGTTCCGGTAATGCCACCCGGCTGGCCGTTCCAATCGGGAAAGGTGTGCCACTTTTCGTCGACGATGGTGAGATCGGCGTCGAGCGTGGCGCGACGGCACAGCGTCGACAACGTTTGAAGATCCGTGAGAGTGGCGGCCGTGCAGCCGCATTCGAACAGATCGCCAGTCAGATGAAGGCCTTGCATCTTCGTCCCCCAGCAGGTCCGCCCTAATCGACCTGAATCGCGACTTGCGTCGCAACCCCACGATCCGGGACCCGTGCGCTGTGGCGCGGCACGCGAGTCCTTGCAGCTCTCGCTGCACCTGCTGGCTATGGCGGGAAATCTGCCTAACGGCACGTTGCCTTTTCTCGTCCGCGCTGTTCGCTACTGCGCGACACGAGGCTGGCGCCCGTTGCTTCCTTCTGTCCGGATCGAATTTGGAAAAGCGGCGAATAGTATAGGAAATCGCCGCCATCTCAAAGAGTTGCCTCTCTTTTTACGCTAGTTTGGAGCGTCTGCGCGGGTGTCAAGTGTCGCGGATCAAGGCGCGGGCGCTGCGGAGCGCAAGTTCGACAGTCATTCGCGGCACCTTTGCTAAAATTTGCGCTCTTTGCGGCGGTGATCCCGGCCGTGATCCCGCAAACCCCGCCCGCGACCGATACACCGGCCGCCTTTGCTCCGCCACACCCACGCCCGATCGAGACGCGCGACGATGAACGACAGCTCACTCCTCCGCGCCGTTCCGACTGCCACGCGCATCGACATGGCCAACGCGATCCGCGCACTAGCGATGGACGCCGTGCAGAAGGCCAACTCGGGACATCCGGGCATGCCGATGGGCATGGCCGAAATCGCCGTGGCCCTCTGGGGCGGGCACCTGTCGCACAACCCGGCCAACCCGCGCTGGCTGAATCGTGACCGCTTCGTCCTGTCGAACGGTCACGGCTCGATGCTGCAGTACGCGCTGCTGCACCTGACGGGGTATCCGCTTCCCGCAGACGAACTTGCTCGCTTCCGCCAACTCGGCAGTCGTACGCCCGGGCATCCCGAGCACGGCCTGACTCCGGGAATCGAAACAACGACCGGACCGCTCGGGCAGGGACTGGCTAATGCGGTCGGCATGGCGCTGGCCGAGAAGCTGCTCGCCGCCGAATTCAACCGGCCCGGTTTGGACGTCGTCGACCATCGCACCTACGTCTTCGTCGGCGACGGCTGCCTGATGGAGGGCATCTCGCACGAGGTGGCCTCGCTGGCGGGCACCTGGAAGCTCTCGAAGCTGATCGCGGTCTACGACGACAACGGGATTTCGATCGACGGCCATGTGGAAGGCTGGTTCAACGACGATACGGCGAAGCGCTTCGCCGCTTACGGCTGGAACGTGCTGGGGCCGATCGACGGCCACGACGTCGATGCGGTCGACGCGTCGCTCGCTGCGGCCCGACGCGAGACCGAGCGCCCGACACTGATCATCGCGAAGACGGTGATCGGCAAGGGTTCGCCCGGTCGCGCCGGCAGCGAAAAGGCGCACGGCGAAGCGCTTGGTGAAGCGGAGGTCGCTGCAACCCGCTCGGCCATTGGGTGGTCGAGCGCCCCGTTTGCCGTGCCCGAACATATCTATGCGGCGTGGGACGCGCGCCCGCGCGGCGCACAGCGCGAAGCGGCATGGAACGAACTGTTCGGGCGCTACGAACGGCACTTTGCCAGGGAAGCCGCGGAGCTGAAGCGTCGCACTGAGGGAGACCTGCCCGCGGACTACGCGGGTGCGCTGAACCGCGCACTGCAGACCGCCGAAGCCAAGCGCGAGAGCGTGGCCACCCGCAAGGCTTCGCTGCTCGCACTCGAGGCGCTGGCTCCGGTGCTGCCCGAACTGATCGGGGGTTCAGCGGATCTGACCGGCAGCAACCTGACCCGCTGGAGTGCGACCAGGCCGCTGCGGCCGGGTGCTCTCGACGGGCGGCACGTCAACTATGGCGTGCGCGAATTCGGCATGAGCGCGATCGCCAATGGCCTCGCGCTGCACGGCGGCTACATCCCGTTTGTCGGCACCTTCCTGGTGTTCTCGGACTACGCGCGCAATGCGGTGCGCATGTCCGCGCTGATGAAGCAGCGGGTCGTCTATGTGTTCACGCACGATTCGATCGGCCTCGGCGAGGACGGTCCGACGCACCAGGCCGTCGAGCACGCCGCCAGCCTGCGTCTGATTCCGCACCTCGATGTCTGGCGACCGGCCGATACGGTCGAGACACTGGTTGCGTGGGCGGCTGCCATCGAGCGCCATGGTTCGACTGCGGGCCCGACCGCGCTGCTGCTGTCGCGGCAGAACGTCGCGTACGTTGCCGGGGCGCGTGGCATCGGCTCCATCCGCCGCGGCGCCTATGTGCTCGCGGACGCGGCCGGCGGCATCAGGCGCGCGCGTGCGGTTCTGATCGCCACCGGATCGGAACTGCCGCTGGCGGTCGAAGCGCAGCGGCTGCTCGCCGAGGCCGGCGTGCCGGTGCGGGTTGTGTCGATGCCGTCCACGACCGTGTTCGACCGGCAGGATGCCGACTACAAGTCGAGCGTGCTGCCCTCCGGTCTGCCTCGCGTGGCGATCGAAGCCGGAGTGACCGACTTCTGGTGGAAATACGTCCGCGAAAATGGTGCAGTCATCGGCATCGACACCTTCGGCGAGTCGGCGCCGGCGGGTCCGCTGTTCAAGCATTTCGGTTTCACGGTCGACAACGTCGTCGCCACCGTGAAAGCTGTCATCTCCGGAGGGAAGAAGTCGTGACAATCAAGGTCGCAATCAACGGCTACGGCCGCATCGGCCGCAATATCCTGCGGGCCCATTACCAAGGCGGCGGCAAGCACGATCTGCAGTTCGTCGCCATCAACGATCTGGGCGATCCGAAGACCAACGTGCACCTGACCAAGTACGACACGACACACGGCCCATTCCCGGGAACCGTGGCCGTCGATGGCGACTCGATGGTGGTCAATGGTGATCGCATCAGGGTGCTGGCCACCCGCAATCCGGCCGAGCTGCCGTGGGGGCAGCTCGGCGTCGACGTCGTGCTGGAATGCACCGGGTTGTTCACCACCAAGGAAAAGGCATCGGCCCACCTGAAGGGCGGAGCGAAGAAGGTGATCATCTCGGCGCCCGGAGGCAAGGACGTCGACGCGACCATCGTCTACGGCGTCAACCACGGCACGCTGAAAGCCGCGCACACCGTCATCTCCAACGCATCGTGCACGACCAACTGCCTGGCCCCGCTGGTCAAGCCGCTGCACGACAAGATCGGCGTCGTCTCGGGCCTGATGACGACCATCCACGCCTACACCAACGACCAGGTGCTGACCGACGTCTATCACGAGGACCTGCGCCGCGCGCGCGCCGCGGCCCACAACATGATTCCGACCAAGACCGGCGCGGCGGCCGCGGTCGGGCTGGTGCTGCCGGAGCTCAATGGCAAGCTCGACGGCTACGCGATCCGCGTGCCGACGATCAACGTATCGATCGTCGACCTGTCGTTCATCGCCGCGCGCGACACCACGGTCGACGAGGTCAACGCGATCATGAAGGCCGCGGCCGAGCGGCGAGCTGGCGGGACTGCTCGGCTACAACACCGATCCGCTCGTTTCGAGCGACTTCAATCACGACGCGCGGTCGTCGATCTTCGATGCCACGCTGACCAAGGTGGCGGGCCGGCTGGTCAAGGTCTCCAGCTGGTACGACAACGAATGGGGATTTTCGAACCGGATGCTGGACACGACCGTTGCCCTGATGGCCGCCCGCTGAGTCCATTTCGGGCCGCCGGCCGCTCGACCCGCTAAGTCGTTCGGTCGATTCGCCAGCAACAGTCGATCGACCTTTCCGTGAAGTAATCTCACCGGCAGCCTGCCGCGTTAAGGCAGGAGGCGACGACGATGCGTGCGGGCGCTGGCATCGCCGCGTTTTCCCTTTCTTTTCGCGCGTATTTGCAAGCGCGGAATCTGTTGGCATGGGCGTTGCCCAAGATTTGCCGCCCGGGCCCGAACAGGAGATTGACGCAATGCGAAGAATGAATCCGGCTTCCCTGTTTGTCGTGGCCGCGGCCTGCGCTGCCGCGTGGCCGGCCACCGTGGCGTTCTCCACCCCCAACTTGACGCAGAAGCAGGCCGCGCTGCTGGGCGTGACGGTCACGCGGAAGGTGCAGGAACAGACGGTCGACAAGCTGATCGTCCGGATGCGCAGCGGAAAGTCGTCGTCACTGGTGCAGCCGATGTCGGCGCAGCGGGTGCAGGCGCTTTCGGTGACCGCCGGTGTCGGCATGAAGACGCTGAGGACGATCGCCGGCGGCTCGCATCTGCTGCAACTCGAACGACCGATGACGGTTGCCGAAGCGCGCGCGGTGGCGGCACGCCTGGCACTGGAACCCGACGTGCAGTACGCCGAGCCGAACACCTGGTTCAAGAAATTGGCGACGCCGAATGAACCACGGTTCACGCAGTGGCAGTGGAACCTGTTTGACCCGACAACGGACTACACCGGGCAGGCCGGCGCGGCGACGGTGACGACCAAGGCGGTCGGGGGCGCAAACCTGCCCGGCGCCTGGGACCTGTCCAGAGGTACAGCAGCGGTGACGATCGCGATCATCGACACCGGCATGACCAATCACACCGACCTGAACGGAGTGGCCCCGGGGGCGACCTACGTTCCGTCCGGCCGATTCCTGCCCGGGCTACGACTTCATTTCGACCGAACACGGCTCACGGGCGTGCCGGCGAACTTCGTCGCCAACGACGGCAACGGCCGTGATGCCGATGCGTCGGATCCGGGCGACTGGATCACGGTGGCGGACAAGACGACCTACGACGGACTGCCGCGATGACCCAACGAGCCGGGACCGTACACGGCGGTCGACAGCAGCTGGCATGGCACACACATGGCCGGCATTGCCGCGGCGACGGCCAACAATTCGGTCGGTATCGCCGGCATCGCCTGGAACGTGAAGATCCTGCCGGTGCGCGCGCTCGGCAAGTGCGGCGGCGATCTCGCCGACATCGCCGACGCCATCCGCTGGGCGGCGGGCCTGCCGGTGGACGAACGTGCCCGACAACCCGAATCCCGCGCAGGTGATCAGCCTGAGCCTCGGCGGCGGCGACACCTGCGAGCAATGAAATGCAGAACGCGGTCGACGCCGCGATCGCAGCGGGCGCCGTGATCGTCGCTGCCAGCGGGCAACGGCGGGCCAGATCGATGCGCTGATTTCGCCGGCCAACTGCAACGA
Organism: uncultured beta proteobacterium; assembly: GCA_963703945.1. Classification (GTDB taxonomy): domain Bacteria; phylum Pseudomonadota; class Gammaproteobacteria; order Burkholderiales; family Burkholderiaceae_F; genus JALORV01. Next base: position 523,372 of record CAVPGM010000005.1, read on the forward strand.
TGTCATTGCTGTCACGGCGCACACGATCAATGGCGAGAACGCCGACTACGCGAACATCGATGCGCGCGTGACGCTGAGCGCGCCCGGTGGCGGAACTCCCGTTCAGTTGGGCGCAGGCGGACCGACCGACAACACCAGTTTCGACGGCTACTACATTCACTCCGCCGTGCTGTTCGGTCCGACGACGCCGACCAGCGCCACAGCCTCGGGTAGCTCCGGCCCCGCCTATGCGGGCTTCACCGGTACCAGCGCGGCAACCCCTCAGGTGGCCGGCGTCGCCGCGCTGATCAAGTCGGCTCTTCCAACGGCGACGCCAGCGGACATTCGCTCGATCTTGTCGACGGCGGCAAACCTTCGCCCATTTCCTCCTGGAAGTGCGTGTCTGGAAGCGAATTTCATGAGCAAGTGTGGAATGGGAATGCTTGACGCCCAGAAGGCGATTGAGGCTGTCGGTCCCGACGGAATACCGCTGGCCGATGCCGGCCTCGACCAAAAGGTTGCGCCGGGCACCACGGTGACGTTGGCTGGAAAGGGAGCGGCTTTCCCGAACCGATCGATCGTTTCCTACGCCTGGTCGCAGATGACCGGATCAACGGTGACGCTGACGAACGCCAACATGGCCACCGCAACGTTCACGGCACCACCGACCGGCACGCTGAGTTTCAAACTGACTGTTACTGACGATCAGACTCCGCCAAAATCCGGCGACGACCTGGTCATCGTCCGTGTCAACAGTGCTCCGGTGCTGGCGGCCGCTCCGGCCGCCCAGTCGGCGGTTGTCGGCGCGGCGGTGGCATTCACTGTCGCGGCGACCGATGCTGATAGTGACCCGCTGACGTTCAGCGCCGCTGCGCAGTCGACGGTGCCGGTGACCGCGCTATCGCCAACGGGTCAATTCAGCTGGGACACCACCGGTGCGGCGCCCGGAAGCTACCAGCTCACCTACTTTGCAACGCGATGGCATGGCGAATAGTTCGATGCAGACCGTCGCGATCACGCTCACCCCTGGCGCTGCCGCCGTTCCGCCGGCGGGAGGCGGCGGAGGTGGCGGGGGCGGTGGCGGAGCACTCCCGTTGCTGCAGCTACTGCTGCTCGGCGCGTTGCTGATCGCGCCGACGATCCGCCAGCGCAAACAGTAGTCCGATCGCGGTTCCGCAGGTCGCGCCGATCAGGTGCGCCTGCGGCACGACCGCGGCACCCAGCCATTCGGCGTGCGGCAGCACGTCTCCGCGCGGCTGTTCGGCCAGCACCTTGATCCAGCCGCCCGCGACCAGCGCCGCGGGCAGCCAGACCTTGCGCAGGTCGAGCGAACGTTCGCCGGCCAACCATGCGGTGGCCCCGGCGAAGAACAGTGCATGGATCACGCCCGACAGACCGCGGTACCAGTCGATGCCGCGATAAAGCGACATCAGTCCGACGCCGATCACGATCGCCGAGATCGCCATCACCGCAGCCTGTCTTGCCGCATCGAGGTCGTGCGCGAACAGTCGCGCCACGATGACGAGCGCAGCCGCGTTGACGAGTGCATGCAGCCAGTTCAGATGAACCAGATGACCGGTCAGCAGGCGCCACGGCTCCTCCAGCCATAGGGCGCGCCGCAGTTCGAGCGCATCCGCCGCGCCGATCGCCTGCAACAGCAGCGCGATCGCGGCCACTCCAATGGCAACGCGTTCGGCGTTCGAGAGCGAGAGGGTGGTCATTGGATCGGTGCGGGTTGCTGCGACTCGTATAATGCCCAACTCGATCTCGCGGCGCGCAACGCGCAGCGAACCCGCAACGCGAAGCGAACCCGCACAACTCCCGCCTCATGCGTGTCCGCACCCTGGAAGAACTCGCGCGCGCCGGCCAGCTCGCCGGCCGGCGCGTCTTCATACGCTCGGACCTGAACGTGCCGTTCGATGATGAAGGCCGTATCAGCGACGACACGCGCATCCGCGCCTCGGTACCTGCGTTGAAGATGGCGCTGGACGCCGGCGCGGCCGTCATGGTCACGTCGCACCTCGGTCGGCCGACCGAGGGCGAACTGAAGCCGGGGGATTCGCTCGCTCCGGTGGCAAAGCGCCTGGGAGAATTGCTCGGCCGGCCGGTGCCGCTGCGCTCGCGCTGGACCGACGGTGTCGAGGTCGCGCCGGGTCAGGTCGTGCTGCTCGAGAATTGCCGCGTCAATCCGGGAGAGAAGAAGAACAGCGACGAACTGGCGCGCAAGATCGCGGCGCTGGCCGATGTGTACGTCAACGACGCATTCGGAGCCGCGCATCGCGCCGAGGCGACCACGCACGGCGTCGCGAAGTTCGCCCCGATCGCTTGCGCGGGTCCGCTGCTCGCGGCCGAGATCGACGCGCTGAGCCGCGCGTTGAGCAACCCCAAGCGACCCCTTGCTGCCATCGTGGCGGGATCGAAAGTCTCGACCAAGCTGACGCTGCTCGACAACCTCGCGCAAAAGGTTGACCGGTTGATCGTCGGCGGAGCCATCGCCAACACTTTCCTGCTGGCCGAAGGATTCGGCATCGGCAAGTCGCTCGCAGAGCCGGATCTTGTGCCGGAGTGCAAGAAGGTGCTGGCGACACTTGCCGCCAAGGGCGCCACCTTGCCGCTGCCGATCGACGTCGTCGTAGCGCATGAGTGCTCGGCGACCGCCGCCGCGACTGTCCGGCGTGCCGATGACGTTCGCGCCGACGAGATGATCCTCGACATCGGTCCGCAAAGTTCGATGGCTCTGTCGCATCTGCTGCGCGAAGCCGGCACCATCATCTGGAACGGTCCCGTCGGCGTGTTCGAGTTCGACGAGTTTGCGGATGGCACGCACCAGGTCGCGCTGGCGATCGCCGAAGCGACCGCCAACGGAGCGTTCTCGATCGCCGGCGGAGGAGACACGCTGGCCGCCATCGCCCGTTATGGCATCGCCGACCGCATCAGCTACATCTCGACCGGCGGCGGCGCGTTCCTCGAGTTCCTCGAGGGCAAGACGCTGCCCGCGATCGAGATCCTGCAGGCGCGGGCCGACGCATGAATCAGCATCGACGCGAGGGACTCGCTTGAGCCGCTTTGCAGTCGCGGGGCTGGATCACGTGCACGTCTACGTGCGCGATCGCGCAGCAGCTTCGCGCTGGTACGGCGCGGTGCTCGGCCTGCGTCGCGACCGCCGCTTCGCTTCGTGGGCGCGCGAAGTCGGCGGGCCACTGACGCTGACCGCAGCGGACGGCGCAACGCACGTTGCATTGTTCGAAGACGATCGACGCGCTGGGCACGGCACGATGGTCGCCTTGCGTACCGATGGTGCCGGCTTCATTGCGTTCGTCCGGCGCGCGGCGCGACTGCCGTTGTTCGACAAACGGCGCCAGCCGGCGCCACCGCGACTGCAGGACCACGAACTGTCGCTGTCGCTGTATTTCAACGATCCCGACGGCAACCCGATCGAACTGACCACCTACGAAGTGATGATCGCGCGCCCTCGGCTCGGGCGGCACTAGGAGCTGAAATGGGGCGCAGCACCAAGATCGTTGCCACGCTGGGACCGGCCTCGAGCGATCCACTCGTGCTGGAGCGCATGATCGCCGCCGGCGTCGACGTCATGCGCTTCAATTTCTCGCACGGCAGCGCCGACGACCACCTCCAGCGCGCCGTTCGCGTGCGCGAGGCGGCCGCGCGCATCGGGCGCGACATCGCCATCATGGCCGATCTGCAGGGTCCGAAGATCCGCGTGGGTAAGTTCGAGAAGGGTCGAGTCACTTTGCGCGCGGGAATGCCCTTCGTGCTTGACGCCGACGCGGCGCGCGGCACCGACGAGCGTGTCGGCCTCGACTACAAGGATCTGCCCAAGGATGTGCGCCCTGGCGACACGCTGCTGCTCAACGACGGCCTGATCGTGCTGGACGTCGATCGCGTCGAGGGCAGCGAGATCCGCACCACTGTGCGGATCGGCGGCGAGTTATCGGACAACAAGGGGATCAACAAGCAGGGTGGCGGCCTGTCTGCGCCGGCGCTCACCGGTAAGGACGTGCGCGACATCGAAACCGCGATGCAGTGCGGCGCCGACTATGTCGCGGTGTCCTTCGTGAAGAATCGCACCGACGTGGAAATGGCTCGCCAGCTGACGACCATTGCCGGCGAGAAGCATGGCGTGCGACCGCAGATCATCGCCAAGATTGAGCGCGCCGAGGCGATTCCGCTGCTGAAGGAAATCCTCGAAGCGACCGACGGCATCATGGTGGCCCGCGGTGACCTGGCGGTGGAAGTCGGCAATGCCGCGGTGCCGGCGCTGCAGAAACGCATGATCAAGATGGCCCGTGCAGCCAACAAGCTGGCGATCACGGCGACGCAGATGATGGAATCGATGATCATCAATGCGGTGCCGACGCGGGCCGAGGTCAGCGACGTCGCCAATGCGGTGCTCGACGGCACCGACGCGGTCATGCTGTCGGCGGAAACGGCTGCCGGGAAGTACCCGGTCGAAGTGGTCGAGGCGATGGCAAATATCGTCGAAGAGGCCGACCGCTCGGAACAGGTGGAACTCGACCTGCAGTTCATCAATCAGACCTTCACTCGTGTCGACCAGTCGATCGCCTACGGCGCGCTGTTCACGGCTTTCCATCTGCGCTGCGCGGCGATCTGCGCGCTGACCGAGTCAGGATCGACGACGCTGTGGATGAGTCGGCACGACGTCGATATTCCGATCTATGCGCTGACGCCGAGTGCCGCGACGGCCCGCCGTCTCGCGCTGTATCGCAACGTCCGGCCGCTGCATTTTCCAGCGGGCTCCGATCGCGACGCCGCGTTGGCTGAAGCCGAGCGGTTGCTGCTGGACAAGGGGCTGGTCAAGCGCGGCGACCTGGTGGTGCTGACCGTCGGCGAACCGATGGGTCAGGCGGGCGGCACCAACGCGCTGCAGATCGTGCGGGTCGGCGAGCACGCCTAGCGGGTCCCGTTCGTGCAGGTCGCTGCAGCGCCTCGCCTAGAATATTCAGCCGCCCAAAGTTTCGTTTCGCTCTAGGAGATTTCGATGGCGTTGGTGTCGATGCGTCAGCTGCTGGACCACGCCGCGGAAAACGGCTACGGCGTCCCGGCGTTCAACGTCAACAATCTCGAGCAGGTGCAGGCCATCATGGAAGCGGCCAGCGAGATCGGTGCGCCCGTGATCATGCAGGCGTCGGCGGGCGCACGGAAGTATGCGGGCGAGACGTTTCTGAAGCGGCTGATCGAGGCCGCGGTGGAAAGTTACCCGCAGATTCCGGTCGCGATGCACCAGGACCACGGCCAGTCGCCGGCGGTGTGCGAAGGCGCGATCAGGCTCGGCTTTTCGTCGGTGATGATGGACGGCTCTCTGCGCGAGGACGGCAAGACGATCGCCGACTACGAATACAACTGGCAGGTCACCCGGAAAGTCGTCGAGCTGGCGCACTCGCTCGGAGTCAGCGTGGAGGGCGAGCTGGGTTGCCTGGGATCGCTGGAGACGATGCGCGGCGACAAGGAGGACGGCCACGGCACCGAATCGACGATGACTCGCGAGCAGCTGCTGACCGATCCCGACCAGGCCGCCGACTTCGTCAAGAAGACGCAGCTCGACGCGCTGGCGATCGCCATCGGCACCAGCCACGGCGCCTACAAGTTCACGCGCAAGCCGACCGGCGACATCCTGGCGATCGGGCGTATCAAGGAGATCCACCGGCGCATCCCGAACACCCATCTCGTGATGCACGGCTCGTCGAGCGTTCCGCAGGACCTGCTGGAAGAGATCCGCAAGTACGGCGGGCAGATGAAGGAAACGTATGGCGTGCCGGTCGAGGAGATCCAGGAGGCGATCAAGCACGGCGTGCGCAAGATCAACATCGACACCGACATCCGCCTGGCGATGACGGCCGCGATCCGCAAGTTCATGCACGAGAACCCGGCGCACTTCGATCCGCGCGATTACCTGAAGCCAGCGCGCGCGGCTGCGAAGAAGATCTGCAGGGAGCGCTACGTCCAGTTCGGCTGCGAAGGACAGGGCGGCAGGATCCAGCCTGTCCCGCTGCAGACGGTCGCGCACAAGTACCGGACCGGCGAGCTTTCACAGCACGTGCATTAGGCGCCTCGCGGGGCGACCTCAAGTTCTACATTGATCCTTTAAGACCCAGACGATCGATCGTTCCCTTTTCGCTTTCGTACGTCTGGCGAGCGAACTTGGTGTATTCGTCTGGGTTCATGTAGATCACCGGCTGGTCGTAGCGTTCGAGCAGGCCGATCACCTTGGGATCGTCGAGCGTCTTCTTGAAGGCGTCGTGCAGCACCTTGACGACGGCCGGGTCCATGCCCGCCGGACCTGCGATGCCGAACGGGGAATCGGACACCGTGTCGTAGCCGAGTTCATTCAGCGTCGGCACGTCCGGCCAGCGCTTGGTTCGCTTGGAACCGAAGGTCGCGAGCAACCGCAGCTTGCCGGCTTCGACCTGCGGCGCCCAGCCGGTCGAATCGCTGACCGACATCAGGTGCCCGCCGAGAACTGCGGCCATCAGCTCCGCACTGCCCTTGTACGGGACGTGCGTCAGCTGGATGCCGGCCTTCTGCGCGAATTCTTCCATCGCCAGGTGCGGCGTCGTACCGGTGCCGGTCGAGCCGTAGTCGATCTTGCCCGGATTCTTCTTCGCATCGTCGACGTATTCCTTCAGCGTCTTCCACGGCGCGCTGGCCGGCACGACCAGACCGAATGTGTAGCCGGTCAGGTTGACGATGTAGGTGAAGTCCTTCAGCGGATCCAGCTGCGGCGACTTCTGCATGTGCGGGATGCGGAACACGCCGAGCGGAATCTGCGACAGCGTGTAGCCGTCGGGCTTCGCCGATTTGAGCACGAGCGGGGCGAGCGTGCCGCCGGCCCCGGGCTTGTTCTCGATGACGACTGCCTGCTTCAGTTCCCTGGCCGCTACTTCGGCGAAGCCGCGCATCACCTGGTCGGTCGGACCGCCTGCAGGAAAAGCGCACAGCAGCGTGATCGGACGCGAAGGGAATGTCTGGGCGCGTAGCGTGCCGTGCTGCAGCACGAGCGCAGCACTGCTGGCCAACAACACTGTGCGGCGGTCCATCGGTGTCTCCTCGTATCGTTGTGCGATCGAGTTTAGAACCTATCTCGGAGCCCCCGATGGATCGCGTTGCCACGAGAACCGGACGGATGCAAGGCGCTGGCGAATGACAGTAGCCGATCCTACCGCCGAGCACGTCAACGCCGCGCCGCCCGGTTCTCGTGGCAACCCGCCGCGACCACCGGGGGTTCCGAGATAGGTTCGAGCACCGTCGAGCGCCTGCGCGATCGGAAGGACCGGCGGTGGATTCCTGATCAGCGCAGGGTGACGCTCGTCTGCGCGCGACCGGCGCGTTCGTGCCATGCAACCAGCTTGATCTCGGTCCCGGCCTTGCCTTTGACGACCCAGTCCACGTGCGCGCGGTCTGCAGTCACGTTCTTTGTCGGCCAGAACGAGATGCCGGTATGCAGGTAGGCCCAGCCCTCGAGTTCGCCCATCTCCTCGCGCGGTCTGCCGGACACCAGTTGTGCCCCGTCGGGCAGCGAAATTTCCGCCAGCACTCCGCGCAGCAGGTTGCGCTTCACCGCCATCTTGCTCACATAACTGGGAAGCCAGCCGGTGTTCTGCACGATCAGCCGCACGCGCCATGTGTCCGCTCCGGCCGGTGTGACCTCGACGCTGCGCACCTCGAGCTTCGGCGAGATCAGTGTCTGCCACAGCAGCCACTTCGGAAAGCGCGCGATCTCTTTCTCGCGCAGCGCGGGCGGCGGGTTGGTGAAGATCGCCATGCGGTTCCAGCCGCCGATCTCGATTCTTCCCAACTGTGGATGATCGAATGGCTTCCAATCGACATGGCCGGGGTTGTCCGAGTCAGCGGGCGCTACACGCTGCGCCCACTCGAAGACCTTGAGGTCGTCCTCGATCGGATGGTCACGGAACCAGTGGATCCATTCCTTGCTCTCGATACCCGCTTCCTTCTTCGGATTCCAGATTTCGATGGTCCAGATGTACATGCCGAGATGCTCGTAGATCCAGTCGAAGGCGCCGCTGATGAACTCGCCCGGGTGGTACTGGAACTCGTGCCAGACCGAGATAGCCGGATAACCTGTCAGCTCCTCGCCCTTCTTGCCGACGGCCTGATAGGTCCACAGGTCTTCGGCCGGCAGCTTGTCGTCGGGAGCGTGGCCGAACGGCCGCAGCAGCACACCGGAAAATGTGTGGATGCTGGTGCCGCCGCAGATGTTCGGATGATTGATGAAGAAGTCCACCACCGCGCGCACCTCGGGCTCTGAGGTCGGATACGGACCCGCACCGAGCTGCTCGAACTCCTGACGCCAGTTCGACGGAAAGTTGCGGTTGAGATCGAGGCCCTGCGCATTGCCGATCACGCCGGCAATGCCGATCGACGTGCCGTCGTAGTTTTCGATGCGACCTTCGGGCAGCAGGCGGTAGTACTCGCCGCCCGGCGGGTCGAGCGGGTCGCGCCGCACCAGGAGCCGCGGTTCCTGCGGGTGCTTCTTCCACGGGCCGTTCGGGTCGGTAATGCGCATCTGCAGGATGCGGCCATCGCCATCGAGGTCCTCGGCGATCAGGCCTTCGACGGGTTCCTCATCGAACGGATAGCGGCGTGTCGACGAGCGCACGTACTTGGGCCGATCGGCCATCGCCCATTCGGCGCCGTCCGGATTGATGCGTGGGCAGACATAGAGCGTGCGCGTTGCCAGGCAGCGGCTAATTTCGGGATCGGTCTGCCTGCCCTTCATCAGCCAGTCGATGAAGTACAGGCACGCGCTCGACGCCGACAGTTCGACCGAATGTATGTTGCCATCGACCCAGTAAGCCGGCTTGTCGGCTGCAGCTCCGGCGTCGGTGTCGGTGATCGTCACCAGCGGGATCGTGCGTCCTTCGTGGCTCGTGCCCAGTGTCCCGAGTGCAATGTAGCGCGGGTACTCGGATGCGAAACCTTGCAGCAACGCCATCAGTTCGTCGTACCGGTAGAAGCGCGAGAAGTCGATGGCGGGCATGGTCGCTGGGCTAGGCGCAAAAGGCAGAAATGATACGCGGCTGTCATTTCTGATGGCCATGGACCGACGTATGATCCGACGCCATGTCGTTCGAACCTTCCGGCCCGGTTGCCGATGTGAACGCCGACAGCCGCACGCTTAAGGGCCGGCGTGGCATTCAGCGTCTGCTCAATGCGACCCGCTACTCGGTCGACGGGTTGCGCGCGGCTTGGGCGCACGAAGATGCCTTCCGCCAGGAAGTCCTGCTGGCTCTGATCCTGATACCGGTCGCGGTGTTCCTGCCGGTCAGCATCGTCGAAAGGATCCTGCTGGTCGGCGTCGTCGTGCTCGTGCTGATCGTCGAACTGCTGAACACCGGCATCGAGGCCGCGGTCGATCGCGACAGTTTCGAGATCAACCCACTGGGCAAGCGGGCAAAGGATTTCGGCAGCGCCGCGGTCATGCTGTCGCTCCTGCTGGCTGCAGCGACCTGGGTAGCGGTACTCGCGAGCCATCTGATCTGAGTCCGGCCCGGAATCCATACACTGCGCCGTACACTGCGCGCGGAATCGAGGGGAGGCGCACACATGGGAGCGGGGCTCCTGCAATCGAACATCCGATCGCTGCCACTGGTCTATCGCGGCAAGGTGCGCGACAGCTACGCCGTCGGCGAAGACAAGCTGCTGCTGATCACCTCGGATCGGCTGTCGGCATTCGATGTCGTGATGAACCAGCCGATCCCGGACAAGGGACGCGTGCTGAACGCAATGTCGAACTTCTGGTTCGAGAAGCTCGCGCACATCGTTCCGAACCACCTGACGGGGATCGATCCCGAAGGCGTGGTCGCGCCCGGCGAGCGCGAGCAGGTGCGAGGACGGGCGGTCGTCGTGATGAAGCTCAAGCCGATCCCGGTCGAAGCGGTCGTGCGCGGCTACCTGATCGGTTCGGGATGGAAGGACTACCAGCGGACCGGTGAGGTGTGCGGCATCGAGCTGCCGGCCGGGCTGCAGCTGGCGGGCCGGCTGCCGGAGCCCATCTTCACGCCGGCCACCAAGGCGCAAGCGGGCGCGCACGACGAGAACATCAGCTTCGAGCGCGCGATGTCCGCGATCGGCGCCGAACTCGCATTCAAGTTACGCACCGAATCACTGACGCTGTATCGGGCCGCTGCAGACTACGCGCTGACACGCGGAATCATCATCGCAGACACCAAGTTCGAATTCGGTACTGACGGTGACGGTCACCTTCGTCTGATGGATGAGGTGCTGACCGCGGATTCATCGCGCTTCTGGCCGGCCGACAACTACGAGGAAGGCGTTTCGCCGCCTTCGTTCGACAAGCAGTTCGTGCGCGACTGGCTGGAGTCGCAGCACTGGAACAAGGCGCCGCCGCCGCCCGACCTGCCACCCGACATCATCGAGCGCACCGCCGGCAAGTACCGCGAGGCGCTGCTGCGCCTGACCGGCATCACACTCAGCTAGGCCTCAATGCCTACAATCCCGTCCTCGCGAGTCGAGAGGGTGTGCGTGGCGCCCATTGACGACCACTGCACGGGAACCACAACGGCCTGAAGCCGCCCACCGATGACCAGTCACACACAGTCGCCACCGCTCGTCGGCGTCGTCATGGGTTCCAATTCCGATTGGGACGTCATGGTGCATGCCTGCGAAGTGCTGAAGGAATTCGGTGTGCGCTTCGAGGCGCGCGTCGTGTCGGCACACCGCACGCCCGACGACATGTTCGCCTATGCCGATGAGGCGCGAGCGCGGGGTCTGAAGGTGATCATCGCGGGCGCCGGGGGTGCGGCCCATCTGCCTGGAATGATCGCTTCCAAGACGGTGATCCCGGTGCTCGGCGTCCCTATTCCTTCGAAGTATCTGCGCGGCGAGGACTCGCTGTTGTCGATCGTGCAGATGCCGCGCGGAGTTCCGGTGGCTACCTTCGCGATCGGCGAGGCCGGCGCGGCCAACGCAGGGTTGTTCGCGGTGGCGATGCTCGCGACCGAAGACGCTTCGCTCGCGATGAAGCTCGCGCAGTACCGCGCCACGCAGACCGAGAAGGCGCGCAACATGACACTGCCGCTCTAGTCGAGTTCGGACTGTCGGGCCGCCTGCCCGCAATTCCGTGACTGCGCAGTCGTCGAACTCCAAACCGATCGCCCCCGGCGCCTGGCTGGGCCTGCTGGGTGGCGGCCAGCTGGGCCGCATGTTCTGCATGGCCGCGCAGTCGCTGGGCTACAAGGTTTGCGTCCTCGACCCCGGGCATGACAGCCCGGCCGGTGCCGTGGCCGACGACCACCTGCGCGCCGACTACCTCGATGTGAAGTCGCTGACCGAGCTGGCCCGTCGCTGCCGTGCCGCCACGACCGAGTTCGAGAACGTTCCGGCCGCAGCGCTCGCCTTCCTGGCACAGCACAGCACCGTCAGTCCGGATGCCGAGAGCGTCGGCATCGCGCAGGACCGGATCGCCGAGAAGCGGTTCCTCGCGTCGTGCGGCATCGAGGTCGCCCCGCACGCTGTGATCACCCGGTCGGACGACATCGAGCGCGTCTCGCCTGCGCTGCTGCCGGGCATCCTGAAATCGGCCCGGCTCGGCTACGACGGAAAGGGCCAGTGGCGCGTGTCGACGCCGGCCGAGGTACGCGCCGCGTGGGACGCAACGGGTGGCCTGCCGTGTGTGCTTGAACAGAAGCTCGCGATCGGACTCGAGCTCTCGGTGGTCGTGGCCCGGTCGCGCGACGGCGCCAGTTCGACGTTTCCCGTGGCAGAGAACGCGCACCGCGACGGCATCCTCGCGGTATCCATCGTTCCTGCGCGCGTCGATGATGCGCTCGCCCGGCGGGCGCGCGACGCCGCGCTCGCGATCGCCGTGCGGATGAACTACGTGGGCGTGCTGTGCGTGGAGTTCTTCGTGGTCCATGGCCGCCTGCTCGCGAACGAAATCGCTCCCCGCCCGCACAACAGCGGCCACTACACGATCGACGCCTGCGTTTGCAGCCAGTTCGACCAGCAGGCGCGGATCATGGCCGGCCAGCCGCTCGGTGACGCGGGCCTGCTGGCCCCTGCGGTGATGCTCAATGTGCTGGGCGACGTCTGGTTCGACGGCGAGCGCCGGCGCGAGCCCGACTGGAGCGCTGTCCTCGCGGTTCCGGGCGCCAAGCTGCACCTCTATGGCAAGAGCGAGGCGCGACGCGGTCGCAAGATGGGTCATGTGACCTGCATCGGAATTTCGCGCGACGAGGCGCTGGCGCGCGCGGTTGAGGTGGCTGATGCCCTCGGCATCGAACGCCCAAGCTGACGAGTCCGCACGTCCGCCCGATCCCGTCGCAATCGGGCGCGCGGTCGATGCGCTGAAGCGCGGCGGGTTGGTCGCCGTGCCGACCGAGACCGTGTACGGCCTGGCCGCCGATGCCGACAACGAAGCCGCGGTCCGGGCCATCTTCGCTGCCAAGGGGCGTCCGGCCGATCATCCGGTCATCGTGCACGTGGCCGGCCGACAGGCGATCGCCGACTGGGCCAGCGCGCCACCGGCGGCAGCCGATGTTCTGACCGCCGCATTCTGGCCTGGGCCCTTGACGCTGGTGCTCAAGCGCGGGGCGCGCGCACTGGACGTCATCACCGGCGGCCAGGACACGGTCGGCCTGCGTAGCCCTGCTCACCCGTGGGCCCAGGCGCTCCTGCATGCGTTTGGTGGCGCGCTCGCGGCACCCAGTGCGAACCGCTTCGGACGCATCAGTCCGACCACAGCTGCCGATGTGATCGCGGAACTCGGCGTGAAGCCTGCAGGCCCGGTCGATGTCGTTCTCGACGGCGGTCCCTGTCCGGTCGGCATCGAATCGACGATCGTCGACCTGTCGGGCGCTCGTCCCAGGCTGCTGCGCCCCGGCGCGATCACGCGCAGTGAGATCGAACAGGTGCTCGGAGCGCGGCTGGAGGCAGCCGATGCCGCGTCGCCGCGCGCGTCGGGCCGCCTCGAAACCCACTACGCGCCGCACACCCCGCTCGAACTCGTTGCTGCGTCCGAACTCGCGGCGCGCGTGGCGGCGTGCCGGCCCGCTATCGTGGCGGCGCTGGCCCCGCAGTGGGCGGTCGGCCGCGAGCCGAACCTGCGGCTGCATCTGATCGCGGCCGAAACGCCAGCGGAGTACGCGCGCACGCTGTACGCGCAGTTGCGCCGGCTCGACGCCAGCGGAGCCGACCGGCTGATGGTGTCGCGACCGCCGGACACGCCCGACTGGGAGGCCGTGCACGACCGGCTCACACGGGCCTCGGCGGGCAGTGCAACATGAGCTTGACCGTCGAAACCGTCGTATGATCGTTGCCCGCTCGAGGAGACGGGCGCAGTTCTGCGGACCAACAAGGGGGACATGGCGATGTTCGACTTCAGCCGCAATGCGGCACGGTTTTTTGCGGCCGTTGCCGCAACGGTTCTACTGGCTTCGTGCGGTGGCAGCAGCGACGACACCCCGGCACCGCCTCCGTTCGGCGCGACGACCTACGTGGTCGGCGCGAGCCTCTCGGATAACGGCAATCGCCTGCAACCTGTCGGCGGCGAACTGTCCGCCGTCACCGCCTTATGCGCCGGGTGTGTACTCGAACGGCACGCTATGGGTGACGACGGTGGCCGCCCGCTACGGCGCGGCCGCCACGCCTTCGCGACTGGGTGGCAACAACTTCGCGTACGCGCGGCGCGCGTACCGGCACGGTTCCAGGCGTCACGACCCCGCAGGGTGTTCCGAACATGGTGCAGCAGCTCGAACCGCTGTCTGTCGCGTTCCGGCTTCATCGTCATTCCGCAGAATCTGGTCATCGTCGACGGCTCGACATTCGGCAACAACATCAACGACGCGCTTGAACCTGGCGCTGGCCAATCCGGCGAATGCGACAGCCATTGTCACCGCCACGATCACGCAGGGCGTCACCGACATCGTCGGAATATTCAATCGACTGTATGCGGCCGGCGCGCGCAACATCCTGTTCGTCAACGTGCCGGACATCGGCAAGACGCCGCTGCTGCAGGCGACCGGCAACGCCACGCGCGATCGCGACCGCGACGACCATGTCCGCGCAGTACAACGGCGCCATCGCGCAACAGATCCCGAACGTGCGGCCGTGTCGCCGGGCCTCGTGATCTCCACGCTTGATCTGTTTCGGGCTGCTGACCCAGGTGCAGGCGAATCCGGCGGCGTTCGGTTTCGCCAACGCGACAATGCCGTGCTTCGTTCCGGTCGCTCCGCCGACGCTGTGCTCGCCCAATGCGGCCACGCAGAACACCTATGTCTTCTGGGATCCGTTCCACCCGACCGCGGGCACCGGCGCCGTGATGGCGACATACGCGATCAACGCGATCGGCCGCTGACAAGTTTGCCGATCGAAACGGCGCCCGCGGGCGCCGTTTTCATTTGCGCTCGTTCACGGCGACGCGCGCTGCCGCTTCCCGGTACAGCTGTTCGATCGCCGCGATGACCGCCTGCGGCTGGTCGCGCTGCGGGCTGTGGCCGCAGGCCTCGAGCTTCAACAACCTGCACGGGGAACACACGCCCGCCGCGATGCGGTCGAGTTGCTCCATCGTGCCGTACTGGTCGTCGAAGCCCTGGATGGCCAGCACCGGACAGCGGATCGCCGGCAATTCGGACTCGATGTTCCAGTGCCGGAACGACGGATCGAGCCAGCCGTCGTTCCAGCCGAAAAATGCGCCGTCGGGGTCGTCATGCACGCGCGCCAGGGGCGCCCGCAACTTGCCCTGCGACCACGCTTCGCGTGCGGCGCGTATGCCCTGGAGCGTCACTTCCTCGACGAACACATGCGGTGCCATGATCGCGATGGCACGCGGACAATGGCGTGCGGCATACAGCAGGGCGATCGAAGCTCCATCGCTGTGGCCGATGAGCACCGGTGCATCGATACCGAGGTGCTCGAGCAACGCCGGAAGTACCATCCACGCTTCGCGGTGCAAGTAATCCGCCCCGCGCGGAGCACCGAGCGCGCTCGATCGGCCGTATCCGCGTCGCGAATAGACGAGCCCCGATGTATCGAGTCGGTCGCAGACGATGCGAGGAAAGTCGCGCCAGCCGGCGACCGATCCCAGACCCTCGTGCAGGAACACCAGCGGCGTGGCCGTGCGCTCCGGCCGGATCCGCAGAAACTCCAGTTTCTCGCCGGCGACCTCGGCCCAGCCGATCGCCATCGTGCATTCGCCTCAGGGACTGGCTGGTGTGTCCGCGTCGGCTCGCGTGCTGACAAACGAGCGAGCCTTGAAGGCCAGCATGATCTTCAGGACGCCGGCAACGATGGCCCAGCTGGCGATCGCCCACACGAATCCGAGCAGGCCGGCGGCGGGCTGCGCCATCAGCAGCAGTCCGAACAGAACCGAGATACCTCCAATTAGCCACAGTAGCCACTCGCGTTCGATCTCTGCGCGCAACCTGAATCCGGCCCAGATCAGCAGCACGCCGGCGGCAATCGCGTAGGCCGCGATCAGCAGCAGCAGCGCGCTCGCGGCGATGCCCGGCGACAGCATGCCGATGGCGCCAGCCACTACGCCCAGCAGTCCAAGCAGCAGCCAGAGCCACCAGTGACTCGCAGTCGCACGATTGCGGATCGCGCTGATGATCGTCACGATGCCATCGACGAAGACCGTGGCGGCGAAGAACACCGCGAGCACGAACAACGTCAGTCCCGGCCACATGAAAGCGAGCACGCCGAACACGACCGAGGCCAGCCCGCCGATCAGCAATGCCCACCACGCCTGCCTGAGCAACGCACGCATTCTCGCCTCCCGTCATCCGTGGAACCGATCGCACATCGGTCGCCAGACCGAAGCCGCGAGACTACCTCGCCGCAACATCACTGCCAACCCGAGCGGAAGGCGGTATCCCCCGGTCAGTCGATGGCGACAACCAGTTTGCCGTGCGCGTGCCCGCTGCGCGACTCGACCAGGGCATCGATCGCCTCTGTGAATGTAAACACGCGACTGACCCGCACCGGAACGCGCTTTTCGGCCACCATCGCGAGCAGTTGTGCAAGCTGCGCAGTGTTGGGCTTCAAGCGAAGCGCATGGCGCCGTCGCTGTCGAAACGTGTTCAACACGGGATCGAGTATGACGCCCGGAAACGACGGCAATGTGGCAACGTAGGCGCCGCCTCTGGGCAACAGCTGAGGCAACAGGGTCGTCGGCAGACAGCTGGCGCAGTCGATGATGGCGTCAAACGGTCCGGGCCAGGTCGCGGGCGGCTGCGCGTAGTCCACCTGGACGTCGGGCGCAAGGTCGTGCAGAAACGACTCGCTGCGCGCACTGCCGGTCGCCACCACGAACGCTCCGCGATCTCGCAGCATCGGCACCGCGAAACTGCCGACGCCGCCGGCGGCTCCGTGCACCAGCACGCGTTGCCCAGCCTGCACGCCCGCCCGGTCGATCATCTGCAGTGCGGACAATCCGGCAACGGTCACCACCGAGGCCTGGTCGAGCGGCACGGCATCCGGGACCTGCACGCAATGCGCGGCGGCGATGCACACCTCGTCGGCCAGCGCGCGCGGCGGCGCCGCGAACGGATTGATCCAGGCGACGACCCGATCGCCAACACGCAGGTTCGTCACGCCCGAACCGAGGCGCACGACGTCGCCGGAGAACTCGGCCGCGACTCCGCACGGCGGCCGGCTCTTTGCCAGCAGTCTGAACTTGCCTTCGACCAGCTTCCAGTCGAGCGGATTGATGCCGGCGTAGCGCGTGCGCACGATGACCTCGCCGCCGGCCGGCTGCGGTTGATCGACGGTCTCCAGCCGCAGGACCTGCGCGATCGGGCCGAAGGCTCGGTAGCGCAGCGCGCGCACGATCGTGCGCTCAGAAGAACGCCTGGATGCCGGTCTGCGCCCGTCCGAGAATCAGCGCATGGATGTCGTGCGTTCCTTCGTAGGTGTTGACCACCTCGAGGTTGAGCATGTGACGCACGACGCCGTACTCGTCGCTGATGCCATTGCCGCCGAGCATGTCGCGCGCCATTCTGGCGACTTCGAGCGCCTTGCCGCACGAATTGCGCTTCATGATGCTGGTGATCTCGACCGCGGCCGTGCCTTCGTCCTTCATCCGTCCCAGGCGCAGGCAGCCCTGCAGCGCCAGCGTGATCTCGGTCTGCATGTCCGCGAGCTTCTTCTGGATCAACTGATTGGCGGCAAGCGGACGCCCGAACTGCTTGCGGTCGAGCACGTACTGGCGCGCGGTGTGCCAGCAGGCCTCCGCCGCACCCAGAGCGCCCCAGGCGATGCCGTAGCGCGCGCTGTTCAGGCAGCCAAACGGCCCCTTCAGGCCCTCGACATCCGGCAGTTCGTTCGCGGATGGCACGAACACATCGTCCATCACGACTTCGCCGGTGATCGATGCCCGAAGTCCCATCTTTCCGTGGATCGCGGGCGCGCTCAGCCCTTTCATGCCCTTTTCGAGGATGAAGCCGCGGATCACACCCGCGTCGTTCTTCGCCCATACCACGAAGACATCGGCGATCGGCGAATTGCTGATCCACGTCTTGGACCCTTTCAGCAGAAAGCCGCCGTCGACGCTGCGCGCGCGCGTGACCATGCTGCCGGGGTCGGAGCCGTGATTGGGCTCGGTCAGCCCGAAGCAGCCGATCCACTCGCCGGTCGCGAGCTTCGGGAGGTACTTGCGCCGATGCTGCTCCGAGCCATACGAGTAGATGGGAAACATCACCAAGGAACTCTGCACGCTCATCATCGAGCGGTAGCCGGCGTCCACACGCTCGATCTCGCGCGCAATGAGCCCGTAGCACACCGAGTTGAGACCCGCGCCGCCATACTCGGCCGGAATGGTGGCGCCGAGCAGTCCGAGCTCTCCCATCTCGCGGAAAACCGATGGGTCGGTCTTCTCGTGGCGGAACGCTTCGAGGATGCGCGGCGCGAGCTTGTCCTGCGCGTAGGCTCGGGCCGCGTCGCGCACCATGCGTTCATCCGACGTCAGCTGCTGCTCGAGCAGCAACGGGTCATCCCACTGAAATGCCGCCTTCAGCGGCCGCGTCTTCTCGGGAGCGTTCATGGGGGACCTCGACATCGGCAGTGTGCGGTCGATTCTAGTCGGCGGCGCGCGCGCTGCGCTGCCAGCCATTCACAGGTCGGTGCGGACCTTCCACAACTCGGGAAACAGCACCACGTCGAGCATCCTGCGCAGGTAGGCGACTCCGCTGGTACCGCCGGTTCCCGGTTTGAAGCCGATGATCCGTTCGACCGTCGTCACGTGACGAAAACGCCACAGACGAAAGGCGTCCTCGAGATCGACCAGTTCCTCGGCCAGTTCGTACAGTTCCCAGTGCTGGCGAGGATCACGATAGATGGCGAGCCACGCGGCCTCGACCGACGCGTCGCCGTCGTGCCGCACAGCGGTATCGCGCCCGAGCACGGCGCCATCGATCGCGAAGCCGCGGCGCGCCAGCAATCGGATCGCCTCGTCGTACAGCGACGGCGCGCGAAACGCTTCGACCAGTGCAGCCTTCAACTCAGGCCGGTCGTCGTGCGGTGCCAGCATGGCTGCGTTCTTGTTGCCGAGCACGAACTCGATTTCGCGGTACTGCCATGACTGGAAGCCCGAGCTGGTGCCGAGGTACGGCCGGATGGCGCTGTACTCGCTCGGCGTCATCGTCGCCAGCACGTCCCATGCATGGACCAGCTGCTCCATGATGCGCGACACGCGCGCCAGCATCTTGAACGCCGGCGGAAGATCCGACGATGCGATCGCCGCACGTGCAGAGCGCAGTTCGTGCAGGGCGAGTTTCATCCACAGCTCGCTGGTCTGATGCTGCACGATGAACAGCAGCTCGTTGGGATCCGTCGAACGTGGATGCTGCGCACCGAGGATCGCGTCGAGCGAGAGGTAGTCTCCGTAGCGCATCGCGGCCGGTTCGGTGGAGGAGCTCATCGAGTGACGCTGATGCCGCGCTTCAGGTGACTGCCGCGCGGCGCTGAAAATGGGGTGCCCGCCACGCCTCGGACCGGATGACCTTCGCCAGCGCATCGGCCGCGTCCCATGCGTCGACGTATCGGACATAGAGGGGAGCGAATCCGAAGCGCAGGATGTCGGGCGCACGGAAGTCGCCGATCACGCCGCGTGCAATCAGCGCCTGCATGATCGGATAGGCCATCTGGTGCGCGAGGCATACCTGGCTGCCTCGTCGCTCGGATGCCCGCGGCGAGACCAGCGTCAGCGCATCGCTGCAGCTGTCGAGCACCTGCCGCGTGAAGAGATCGGTCAGCGCGATCGATTTGGCGCGCAGCGCCTCGGTTCCCGCAGCGAGCACGGTATCCACTCCGATGTCGAGCGCGGCCAGCGCCAGGATCGATGGTGTGCCGACGGCATACCGGTCGATCGAAGCGGCCGGCTCGTAGTCACCGACGAAATCGAACGGCGCACGATGTCCGAACCAGCCGGCAAGCGGCTGTGCATGGCGTTGCGACGCGACCGCTTCCAGATGGCGTCGGGCGACGTACAGATACGCCGGCGCGCCGGGACCCCCGTTCAGGTACTTGTAGCCGCAGCCGACGGCGAAGTCGACTGCGGCGCGGTCGACTTCGAGCGGTACGGCTCCCGCCGAATGCGACAGATCCCACAGCATCAACGCGCCGGCCGCGTGCGCGCCCGCGGTGACCGAGGCCATGTCGTGCATCGCTCCGGTCCGATAGTTGACGTGGGTCAGCATGATCACGGCCAATTCGTTGCCACCGGTCGCGATCGCTGCAGGCACCTCGTCGAATTCGACAAGCCTGATCTCGAATGCGTCGCCCAGCACGTCGGTGAGTCCCTGCGCGATGTAAAGATCGGTGGGAAAGTTGCTGCGCTCCGTCAGGATCACACGCCGCGCGCGGGTGGATACCTGCGGACGCGTGCGAACAAGTTGCAGCGCAGTCGCGAGCACCTTGAACAGGTTGACCGAGGTCGAATCGGCGCAAATCACCTGCTCGGGGCGCGCGCCCAGCAGGCGGGCGATCTTCGCGCCGACGCGGCGCGGCAAGTCGATCCAGCGCGCGCTGTTCCAGGATCGGATCAGGCCGTCGCCCCATTCGCGTTCGACCACCTCGCGCAGCCGCGCGGCGGTGGCGCGAGGCAACGCTCCCAGCGAATTCCCATCGAGATAGACCACGCCGTCCGGCAGTGCGAATGCGCTGCGATGCATTGCCAGCGGGTCAGCCGAGTCCAGAGCGATCGCCTCGTCGCGGTTCACTTCGTGAGCTCCCGCAGGACGGCGCGCACCGGGCTGGCATCGCAACCGGCCACCTTCAGCGGCAGCGCGATCAGTTCGTAGTCGCCCGGCGCAACGTCGTCGAGCACGATGCCTTCCAGGATGGCCATGCCGTGCGCACGCACGCGCTGGTGGCTGTCCAGTGTCTTGCTGCGTTCGGGATCGATCGATGGCGTATCGATGCCGACCAGCCTGACGCCGTGTTCATGCAGCAGGTCGATGCTGGCCGGCGCGAGCGCACTGAAGGCCGGGTCCCACGCGTGCTGCGGAGCACAGCGATAGGTCCGGATCAGCACACGGGCCGGCACGTCGACCAGATGGTCGAGGAGGTGGATGGGTTGTACTAGCTCACCCGCTCCGATCGCGTGCACGACGCGGCACGGACCGAGGTAGGCATCGAGCGGCACTTCGGCGATCGACGCGCCTCGCGCGTCGTAATGCAACGGTGCGTCGGTATGCGCGCCGGTGTGAGGCGACAACGTGATCTCGGATACATTGACCGGGCAGTCGGTGCCGATCTGCCAGGTCCAGCGCTGTACGAAGGACGCATCGCCGGGGAATACCGGATAGCCGGGCCCGATCGTTGGCGAGATGTCCCAGCATCGCGGCATGGACCCGATTCTAGTGGCCCCCACCACGCAGGCGCGTGCAACGACTCGCCCCTGCTGCTTATCGCGGCGCCGGCTGCGACACGCCCGATCGCGGCGCCCTGACGAGACCGGTCGCGAGTGCGGTGCCGCCCAGGATGACCGCGCAGCCGATCAGCATTGTGACCGTCACGTGCTCACCGAGGAAAAGCCCACCCCACAGCATGGCGAAAGCGGGGATCAGGAAGGTTACCGACACCGCGGTCGCCGGTCCGACCCGAGCGATCAGCCGGAAGTACAAGACATAGGCAGTGCCGGTGCAAAGGACACCCAGCGCCAGCACGGCTGCCCAATCGTGCGCCGAAGGCCACTCGTCCGGCCACGCGACGGCCGCAAATGGCAGCAGCAGCAGCGCGGCGGCAGTCTGGCTGCCGGCCGCGACGGACAGCGGCCGCACGCCGTGGAAATAGCGCTTGGCAACATTCGCCGCCACGCCGTACGACAGTGTCGCAGCCAGGCCGGCGACGATCGCCCAGTCGGCCATGCCGTTTCCGAAGCCGGTGCGGAACCCGGATAACCACAGGACTCCGGCGAATCCGATGGCCATGCCGATCCACTGCAGCGCGGTCAGCCGGTCCCGAAGCCAGACCCACGCGACCCCGGCGGCGAACAGCGGTGCGGTCGCATTGATGATGGCGGCCATGCCGGCCGTGATCGACAGCGCTGCCCAGGCAAACAGCGTGAACGGCAGTGCCGTATTCACCGCGCCGAGCAGAACGAAGCGCGCCGGACGCGCGCGCAGTTCCGAAAAGTCGCCACGCCAGGCGAGCAGTCCCAGCAGCATCACGGCGGCGACGGCGACGCGCAATTCGGCCAGCGCAAACGGTCCGAACGCCGGTGCGGCCATGCGGGTGAACAGGAAGCTGCCGCCCCACAGAGCAGCCAGCAGGACGAGGTCGATCAGGTCTCGACGTTTCATCGCGCCATTGTCTGCGGTGGCTCGGAAGTCCGGCCCATCCGGTTCTTGCGGTGGTGTTCATGGCGATGCCCCTGTCGCGGTGGCTTCACCGCCAGGGCGTGCGCAACGAGGGCGGCAGTGGCGCCTCGACCGCGTGCGCGATGTAACGCCCGTCATGAAAAACCAGCGGAGTGCCACCGCCCACGGTAAACGACTCCACCTCGCCGACCAGGATGACGTGATCGCCCTCCGGGTAGCGGCTGCGATTGCGGGTGACCAACGTGACCACGCAACCGTCGATCAACGGGACCTCGTGCGGACCGCTGGACCAGTCAGCTGGGCCGAAACGGTCGGTGCCGCGCGTGGCAAAGCGTCGGGCCACGTCGAGCTGATGCTCGGCAAGAACGTTGATCGCGTAGTGCGTGCAGCGTTCGAACGCTGCGAACGAACCGGCCTTGAGCGCGAGGCTCCAAAGCACCAACGGCGGTTCGAGCGATACCGAGTTGAACGAATTGACCGTCAGGCCGACCGGCAGGCCGTCGCGATCGCGGGTGGTTACGACCGTGACGCCGGTGGCGAATTGCGCCAGCGCGCGGCGATAGTCGGTGGAGTGCGTCTTGGCCTTCATGCGGCGATTCTACGGGCGAGCGAGCAAGCAGCGGTTCGCGGCTATGATCGCGCGAAGCATCGGCGGCCGTCGCCACGGCGCTCCCGCGCATGCGCGCGACAAGAAACCACCACCACGCGGAGGACACGATGAAGGCATTGCGGGGACTCATTGCCGTCGTACTGGCCAGCCTGCTGGCCGGCTGCGGCTACAACACGATCCAGCAGAAGGATGAGGCGGTCAAATCGGCCTGGGCCGAGGTATTGAGCCAGTATCAGCGCCGCGCTGATCTGATTCCGAACATCGTCAACACGGTCAAGGGCGAAGCGGACTTCGAGAAATCGACCCTGCAAAACGTGATCGAAGCGCGCGCGAAAGCCACCTCGATCCAGGCCACTCCGGAGTTGATCAACAACCCCGAGGCGTTCGCCAAATTCACGTCCGCCCAGGGCGAGCTGAGTTCGGCCCTGTCGCGGCTGCTGGTGACCGTCGAGAACTACCCGAATCTGAAGGCCAACGCCGGCTTCCAGGATCTGCGCACGCAACTCGAAGGCACCGAAAATAGGATCACTATCGCGCGCAATCGATACATCAAGTCGGTCGAGGACTTCAACACCTTCATCCGCCAGCTTCCGCAGAACGTGACGGCGATGGTGTTCGGCTACAAGCCGAAGCCGCAGTTCGCGGTCGAAAACGAGGCGGCGATCAGCAAGCCACCGACCGTCGATTTCGGCACGCCGAAGAAGTAGAAGCGGTCGCGCCGTCAGGCGGAACGAATGCAGAGGTTCGGGCTCGCAGTCGCGCAGTGCGTGCTGGCGTGCGCCGCGCTCGCCGGAGCGGCAAGCGCGCAGCAGCCGGCGCAGGAGTTGCCGAAGGGCATGTTTCCTGGCGGCACTCCGGGCACCGTGCCCGCGCCGCCGGCACCTCGAACGGGTGATCGAGCCGCGGATCCGGCTAAGGGTCCCGACCGCGAGCCGATGCGCGATCCGCTCGGCAGGCTGGCGGTGCCGCCCGCGGCGCAGGTCACCGACCTCGCCGGCGTTCTGTCTGCTGCAGCCCAGGACCACCTGCGCGCGAAGCTCAGCGCCTTCGAGCAGTCGCACGGCTCGCAAATTGCAGTCATCGTGGTGCCCTCGACGCAGCCGGAACCAATCGCCGACTTCACGAATCGCGTCGGCGATGCGTGGAAGATCGGCCGCAAGAACATCGGCGATGGTGTGCTGATTGCAGTGGCAGTCAAGGACCGCAAGGTGTGGATCAGCGTCGCACGGGCGCTCGAAGGCGCGATCCCCGATGTCATCGCTGCGCGCATCACACGCGAATTCATGGGACCGTTGTTCGCCAAGGGCGACTTCGCGGGCGGCATCGAGGCCGGCGTCGATGCGGTGATGAAACGCATTGAAGGCGAGGCGCTGCCGACGCCGGCCGGCATTCCGCGCCACAAGGTCGACGCCGGCGAAGACCTGATGGCAGCGCTGGTGCCTCTGGTGATCTTCGGCTCGATCGTGGCCGGCCTGCTGCGCCGCGCGTTCGGCACGCCCGGCGCCGCGCTCACCAGCGTCGGTGTCGGCGGACTCGCAGGTTTCCTGCTGACATCTCTGTCGATCGGCGCCGTGGCTGCGGTCGCGGTGTTCATCTTCTCCTCCTTCATGGGTGGCGGTGGCGGCGGGCGCGTGCTGGGTGGCCGCGGGCGAGGTCCAATCATCTTCCCGGGTGGATGGTCGGGCGGAGGAGGCTGGGGAGGCGGTGGTGGTGGCGGCGGCGGGTGGAGTTCCGGCGGCGGCGGAGACTTTTCCGGTGGTGGTGGCGGCAGCAGCTGGTAGAAAGATGGAACTGCTCAGAGCCCTGCGGCACTGGACCACGACGCCACGCGCGGTCCGACGGGCCTTTCCCGAGCCTGTGCTGGCAGCGATTCGCGAGGCGATCGCTGAGAGCGAACAGTCGCATTCCGGCGAAATTCGCTTCGCGGTGGAAGCCGCCCTGCCGTGGAGTTACCTGCGGCGTGATGCTCCGGCGCGCGAGCGCGCCGAGATGATCTTTTCAAAGTTGCGGGTGTGGGACACCGAGCAAAACAACGGTGTGCTCGTGTACGTTGAACTCGCTGACCAGCAGATCCAGATCGTCGCGGACCGGAGCCTGCGTGGCCTGGTCCCCGGCGGCGAGTGGGCGGCGATCGCAACGGCGATGCGGGACTGTTTTCGCCGCGGCGAATTCCAGGCCGGTACGGTCGAAGGCATCCGTGCCGTCGGCGCCACTCTCGCTCGTCATTTCCCGCTGGAGGAGGGCGCACGCAATCCGGACGAGCTTCCGGACGAGCCCGTGGTCCTGTAGTGAACCTGATCGAGCCCGCCGGTCTGTGGGATGTCGTGCGCGCATGCCTTGCACGGCGCGGGAGGTTCGCGTCGCTCGCGGTGATACCCGTCCTTGGAGCGCTGGCCGTGGCAACCGCATCGGAGATCGGCGTGCGCGAGTTCAATGGCGAATGGAACGCGGTGTTCGGCTACTCGGCACGGCCGGACAACGACGGAACGCGTTTCACCGTGCTGTGGCTCGCGCTGGCGTTGGCACCCTTCGTACAGGGCATCGTCGGAGCCCTTGTCCTGCCGCTGTATTCACTGCCGCGCAGATGGCGTGCTGCGCTCGCGGTCAGCGTGGTCGGCGCCGTACCGCTGTACGTGTCCGGACTCGCGATGATCATGCTGCCCGGGATCATTCTTGTGCTCGGCGGACTTCTTCATCAGCACTGTCTGGTGGGTCGATGGTGCACGCGAGCTGCTCGACGTGCCACCGGCAGAATGCCTCGAGTACGTCGCCGCCACACTCGTGGCATCCTCGGCATTGCTGCTGCTCTCGTCGACGGCTTTCCCCTTCTGATGGCGGCGCCCGTAAGCTCGGACCGCCCGCCGCGACGAAGCAGGGTGCCGACCCGGCGTCCCCAGGAGATCCATCATGTCAATCAAGCATCCGCTCGCAGCCAGCCCAAGACCCGGGCATGAATTCGCCACTCTCGCCGGTGGCTGCTTCTGGTGTCTCGAAGCGGTCTACGAAGAGGTCGAGGGCATCGTCGATGTCGAGTCGGGCTACACCGGCGGCTCGGTCGCGCAACCGAGCTACCGCGCGGTCTGCGAAGGCACGACCGGCCATGCCGAAGTGGTGCGCCTCGAGTTCGATCCGGACCGGATTTCATATCGCGAGGTGCTCGAGATCTTTTTTTCGATCCACGATCCGACCACGCCGAACCGCCAGGGCAACGACGTCGGTTCGCAGTACCGATCCGCGATCTATGTGCACTCAGCCGAACAGCGTAGCGTGGCCGAAGCCGTGATCCGCGAGGCTCAGGGTCATCTGCGCAACCACATCGTCACCGAAGTGACCGAGGCCGCACCGTACTGGCGGGCCGAGGACTATCACCAGGAATATTTCAAACACAATCCGGCGCAGGGTTACTGCATGTTCGTGGTGGCGCCGAAGGTGGAGAAATTCCGGAAGACGTTTTCCGCGAAACGAAGGAAATCAGCCGGGGATTAGCCGCAATCCGCGATGTAGCGCTGCGGCCGGGCGGCTACCATCGCGTGGTCGTCAAGGGGAGGACAGCGCATGCGGTTCAAGCTTTTCAGTGCGGCATGTGCCGCGACGGTCTTGTGTGTTGGATCCGCGAGTGCGCAGGATGTCGGCAGGCCGGCACCGGGCTTCGATTTGCCGGCGGCCGGTTCGCCAAACGTTCGCCTCGCCAACCTCAAGGGCCGCGTCGTCTATGTCGACTTCTGGGCTTCGTGGTGTGCGCCGTGCAAGCAGTCGTTTCCGTGGATGAACGAGATGCAGGCCAAGTACGGACCCAAGGGCCTGACCATCATCGGCATCAACCTCGACAAGAAGCGCGAGGACGCCGACAAGTTCCTCGCCGGCACGCCGGCGAAATTCACTGTGGCGTTTGACTCCACCGGCAAGGTTGCCGAGGTCTATCAGCCCAAGGGCATGCCGACGTCGTTCCTGATCGGTGCTGACGGCGTGGTGCGGGCCATGCACGTCGGATTCCGCGAGAGCGACCGCGAGAAACTCGAGAGCGAACTCGCGGCTGCCGTCACCGCTGCCGTTCGCAGGTGAGGACACGATGACAAAGCACTGGATGCTGATGATCGCCGTCGTCGTGCTGGTTTGTGGCTGCCAATCGACGAAGGTGCAGCCATGGCAGAAGGGCAACCTGGCGAAGCCCGAGATGGCGTTTGATCCCGACACGCTCGAGGCGCGCTTCGCGGACCACACCTACTTCAGCAAGGAAGCGGCGTCGGGCGGTGCCGGAGTTGGCGGCGGCGGCTGCGGCTGCAACTGAGCATGAATACTCCGACCGGACGTACCCCACGCGGCGCGGTGATCGCTGCGGCCCTTGCCCTGCCCGGCGTGCTGCCGGGTGCGGCGCAGGCCCAGGTGACCGCGCCCAACACTACGCTGGTGCAGTTCAAGTATCTCTACTACAAGGACTATCAGGATTCCGGCGACCGCATGACGGTGAAGTCGCCTGCGCTTTATCTGCTGGCGCCGCTGACGGACGACTGGGTGTTCGAGATCGGCGCCGTTTACGACAGTATTTCGGGTGCGTCTCCGTATTACCACACGACGCTGTCAGGCGCCTCGGGGCAGGGCATACGCGACGGACGCGCAGCGGGCGACCTGACCATCACCAAGTATTTCGCCAACCGCACCTCGGTTGCGCTGCGGGGTGCCTACTCGACCGAGGACGATTACAGCTCGGCAGCGGGCGGCCTGACGATCAGACATGCGACGCCCGACCAGAACACGACGTTCACCATCGGCGGTGGTTACTCGAGTGACAAGGTGTTCCCGTCAGTCGGCACGCCGACCACGTATCACAAGCACACCTACGACGCCATTGTCGGTGTGTCACAGGTGTTCACGCCCAACGACACCGCTCAGCTCAATTTCTACTATGCGCACCAGAGCGGCTACCTGACCGATCCCTACAAGGCGTACTGGGGCGTCGACAACCGTCCGATCACACGTGACCAGTACGCGGCACTGCTGCGCTGGAATCACTACTTCGAAAGCGCCGATGCCACGCTGCGCTCGTCGTACCGCTACTACCACGACGACTGGGAGGTGACGGCCAATACGCTGACATTCGAATGGGCGCAGACCTTGCGCGATGGCTGGGTGCTGACACCCGGCCTGCGCTACACGACGCAAAGTGCGGCGTACTTCTACTACGACCCCATCTACGATCCGTTACTCGGCGCGCCGTTCCCGCCGGGTTACCTGCAGAACCCGAACGGGATTCTACTCCGCGGACCAGCGGCTGTCCGCATTCGGCGGAATCACCGCGGGTTTGAAGGTATCCAAGGCGCTGCCGGCCGGCTGGCTGATCGACGCCAAGGCCGAGTACTACGAGCAACGTGCCGACTGGCGGGTAGGTGGCGAAGGCAGTCCGGGCCTGGAGAACTTCAAGGCACAGATGTATCAGGTCGGCGTCGCGCGCAAGTTCTGACGCCCGGACCGGATCATCGCTAGCATCGCGCGGTACGAAAGCCGCGCGTGACGCTCAGCCCGTTCCACTTCGAATTCTCGGCCATGGCCTCGCGCTGCGAGGTCCGCCTGTACGCGGCAACGCCGGATGTCGGGCGGGCGCTGGCCGATGCGGCGATTGCCGAGGTGCGTCGGATCGAATCCAAGTACTCGCGCTATCGCGACGACAGCGTGACGACTGCGATCAACCGCTCGGCCGGCCGTGAAGCGACAGTCGTCGACGACGAAACGGCAGGACTACTGGATTTCGGCGCGTCGCTGCACGCTCAAAGCGGCGGGCGATTCGACCTGACCAGCGGCGTGCTGCGGAGAGTCTGGGACTTCAAGGCGCAACGCGTTCCGCCGCAGCAGGCGATCGAGGCCCTGCTTCCGCTGATCGGCTGGCACAGGGTCGAGTGGCAAGGCCGCTCACTGCGGCTGCCGGTCGAGGGCATGGAGATCGACTTCGGCGGAATCGGCAAGGAGTACGCGGCCGATCGTGCCGGCGCCGTGCTGATGGAGCGAGGCGCGCTGCACGGACTCGTCAACCTCGGTGGCGACGTGCGCGTGATCGGACCCGCGCCCGAAGGAACGCCATGGCGCATCGCCATCCAGCATCCACGTGGCAGCCCTGGAGAAACTCTCGCACGGCTCGACGTAGCGCAAGGTGCAGTGGCAACTTCCGGTGACTACGAGCGCTACTTTGTCGCTGACGGACGACGGTACTGTCACGTGATGGATCCGCGCACCGGCTGGCCGGTCGATTCGTGGCAGTCGGTCTCGGTGGTCGCGCCGCTCGCTGTCGCGGCGGGCGCGTGTGCGACGGTCGCGATGCTGCACTCGGTGCCGGACGGTCTGGAATTCCTGCAGTCGCAGGGGGTTCGTTACCTGGCGATCGATGGCGAAGGTCGCCGTCACACGGCGTGAACCGTCATGTCCCGACGACCGCCCGGGCCAGTTCGATCAGGCTGAGCGGTGCGCTGCCTTCGGCCTTGTTGTTGGCGATGACGTACGAAGGCTGGCCACTTTTCTGGGCGACGTGCACCAGATGCGCGAGCGCCCCGCGCGTCACGATGTCCGGATCGATCAGGCGGTCGAATGGTGCGTAGCGCGTCTTCGCGTCCTCGTAGCGGAATCCGGAGTGCAGGTTCCAGCGGACCACGAGCGGCCCTTTCATCCGCCAGTCGTCGCCTTCCTCGGCCAGCGCATCGAGTGCGCGCAGCGCCGCGCTCTGCCGGGCAGCCGCCGGCAGCCGAGCGTGGATGCCGATGGTCAAGCGCGCGCCGCATTCGCGCAGCATGCGGATGAAGCGCGGCGTCAGCAGTTCGGCATTGCGCGGTTCGACCGCGTAAACGGGCTCGAACCCGTCGACTCGGCGCGGTAACGCGTCGAGGAAGGCGCCGAGACGCCCGATCAGGGCGTGGCCTGCGTCGGCGGCGACAGCCTCGTGCGGAAGCGGTGGGAGCTGAAAGACCAGCGGCCCGGCGCGTTCGCGCAGGCCGTCGAGTGCCGGCGCGACGAAGCAATCCACCGCGTCCGCAGCATCGAGGAAATGCGGGTTGTCCTGCTGCGGCGTACCGCGCTCCCCGCGCAGGACCGCATCGGTCACCCGCGCAGGCGCTTTGACGACGAAACGGAACGCCGCCGGAACCTGCTGGGCGTAATGCGCGTAGTCGGCGCTGGTGAGCGGCTGGTGGAAGCTGCGGTCGATGCCCACGCAGCGCAGTACCGGATGTTGCGCGTACGCGGCCAGCCCTTCGCGTGCCAGCATCGATTCGCTGTAGGCGCCGCCGTACACGATGCCCTGCCACCCGGGGAAGCTCCACGACGATGTGCCGAAGTGCACACCGGCTGGGAGCTGACGTCCTAGCCGCGCGACGGTCTCCTCGACCGTGGCCGGCTGTACGCGTCCCGTGCCCGTGTTCGCGTCGTCGAAGAGCGAAGCGGCAGTCGCCATTTTGCGATGACCGTCACGCTATCCCTGCTTCAACTGCTCGATGACCGCCTCGGTATCGAGCGACAGCTGCATCGCGCGAGTGGTCGGTCCCGGGCTGGGGTCCAGCGCCAGCCGCACGAGGATCATCGTGCCCGCGCCAGGAACCGACTCGACCTTGAGGAATGCCGCGATTCGCGCGGCCCGGTTCTTCATGTTCAGCATGCCGCGACCGGTGATGTTGCTGGTCGCTGCCAGTCCGCGCCCGTTGTCGGTCACGCGGATCGACAGCCACTGCGCGTCGCCGTCATGGTCGATGCCGAGCGTCACTCGGACGACGCGGGCGCGGCTGTGCTTGATGGCATTGGTCAGCGCCTCCTGCACGATTCGCAGCACGGGCAGCACGGCATTGGGATCGATGTCGACCTCCTCCGGGAGGTTGCGCGCGTCCCACTGCAGTTCCATGCCGGCGACCTTCAGCCGCGGCTCCATCCGGAACCGCATGTTGCCGAGCGCCGCCAGCAGGTCGGAATCTTCGGCGGCCAGTGCATCGATCGCCAGCCGCATGTCGTCGATCGACTCACGCAGGATCTGGGCGACCTGTTCGTTCGACAGCGCGCCGCGCTCGACCAGCATCAGTGACGACAGCAGCTGCGAACCGAGGCCGTCGTGCATGTCCTGCATGATGCGCTGGCGCTCCTGCGCACTGGCCTTGAGCCGTTCGCTTTCGCGCAGCCGGTCGAAGTTGCGCTTCAGCAGTTGCTCGCGCTCGTGGATGCGGGTTTCGAGTTCGGTGTTGGTCTTCTCGACATCGGCGAGCGAACGGACGAAGCGATCGATCAGCGCGGCGCCGAGAGCGATCACCAGCACGGGGGTGGCAATGTTCAGCAGAGCCGGACTGGCGAACGGCAGGAATCCGGTGTCGACCAGGAAGTCGTGGACTGCGGCGGTCAGCGCGATCACCAGCGCGCCGACGATGAATCCGAGCATCGTCGAGGACTCGCGGAAGGCGCGACGCGCCAGCGAGAACACGCCGAGCGCCAGCGCACCCAGCATGATGGCCTGCCACAGCGGGCCGACGGTCAGGTCGAAGGTGTCGCCCGACAGGATGTAGAGCGCCGGCCCCATCGCGGCCAGCACCATGATCCCGAGTTCGGCCCGGCCGTTCGGTCGTCCGCTCTGCCTCCACATCGTGATGGTGGCCAGCGCGGTGAACGCTGCGGTTCCAAAGTAGAACGCGCCACGGCTCCACGCCAGGGCGTCGTGCGACAACACCTCGAAAGTCGAGTCGAGCGACCGGATGGCCCAGAAGATCGCGACCAGCGCGAGCAGGCCGAACAGGCTCTCACTGCGCCGACGCAACCAGAGTGCCGCGAAGCCGACCGCCAGCATCAGCGTCAGCAGCAACGAGATCCAGCGCAGCGTGTGACTGACGAAGAAGTCCTTGCTGTAAAGCGGTTGCAGTTCGGCAGTCGGCCCAACCTGCGCCAGTCCCATGCCGTGCACGCCGTTGCCGTAGGCCGTGTAAATCAGCGCCTCGTTGCGCCCATCACGCAGGAATTCCATCGGAAGATTGACGAGCTGCGGACGCCGCCAGCGGACGCGGCGCGTGTCCGAGTCGGTGGGCAGGTCGGCGATCATGCGGCCGTTGAGGTAGACCGCTCCACCGCTCGGCAATCGATCGAGCAGCAGGCTCCAGCCCTCGGTGGGCGGCGCGGGCGCGTCGAAGGTGAATCGCAGCCACAGACCCTGGCGCGTGCCGCTCGATGAGGACCAGCGCATCGGCAGCGGGTGCACCTGCCACGACGTATCGGCCGGGGGCACGCTTCCGCGCTGGCCGGCGACGAACTCGATCTGCCTGATCTGGCGGGTATCGTTGGCCGACGCTGCTGGTCCGGCGATCAGCAGGGCACATGCGGCGGCATGAAGCAGTGCGCGCGCCGCGCTGCCGATGCGGTGAAACGACGCAGCCCTCATCGCGCTGCCGGCCGCGGTGCGACGGGACTCAACTGCGCAGCAGCCCCATCTGGGTGGCCTCGTAAACCGCCTCGCCGCGCGAGTGCACCGCCAGCTTGCGATAGATCTTCTTGATGTGCGCGGTGACGGTGTGCGGCGAGATGCCGAGGATTTCGCCGATCTCGTTGAAGCTCATACCCTTGGCGAGCAACTGCAGGATCTCGGTCTCGCGCGCGGACAGCGGGTTCTGTTCGGACCCCTGAACCCGCGCCGGTGCGGTGGTTCCCATGCGGTTACGGATCGCGCGCAGAACACTGCGGGCCACCACCGGGCTCACCGGAGATCCGCCGGCGCGCAGCAGCCGTATGCAGGAGATCACGTCGGCCGGCGCCGAATCCTTCAGGATGTAGCCGGTGGCGCCGGCTTCGATCGATGACACGACGTGCTGTTCGTCGCCGAACACGGTGACGACCATGATGTCGACGTCAGGCTTCTTTTGGCTGACCTGGCGGATCAGCTCGATCCCGCTGCCGTCCGGCAGGCCCAGGTCGATCAGCATGACGTCGAAGGTCTCCCGGTCGACGATGGCCTGCGCTTCGCGCTTGTTGGCCGCCACGCCGACCAGCTTCATGCTCGATTCGTTTTCGACGATCTGAACGAAGCGCCGCCGGAATTCCGGCTCGTCCTCGACGATAATGATTGATATCGGCTGCTCGCTCATCCAACCCCCCGGTCGTGCGTATACCGGATCATAGCCGCTGAGGGGTGCTGCGCGATTCTGCGAGCCGCACGCCGAAACGGGCCCACTTGCGGGCGTCGCGGTCAGGGCGCGAGCCGCTCGCGTCGCCAGCCCGTATCGGACCGGCTGTAGCGCAGCCGATCGTGCAGGCGCGACGGGCGGCCCTGCCAGAACTCGATGGTGGTCGGACGCAGGCGATAGCCGCCCCAGTGAGGCGGCCGTTCCGGATGCAGGCCGTGCCGCAGACCCATTTCGGCCGCACGCGCCAGCAGCCACGTTTTGCTCGGGATGGGCTCGCTCTGCGGCGAGGCCCAGGCCCCGATGCGGCTCGCGAGAGGCCGGCTGCCGAAATAGATGTCGGACTCGGCTGCCGTGACGCGCTCGACGGTGCCCTCGATGCGGATCTGGCGTTCGAGTTGCGGCCAGAAGAACAGCAGCGCCGCGTGCGGGTTGGCGGCCAGCTCGCGGCCTTTGCGGCTTTCATAGTTGGTGTAGAACACGAAGCCGTCCACTCCATAGTCCTTGAGCAGGACGACGCGCGCCGAAGGTCGACCGGCTGTGTCGGCGGTGGCGAGCGTCATCGCGTTCGCTTCGGGCAGCGTCGAGGCGACGGCCTCGTCCCACCAGCGCGCAAACTGGCCTATTGCATCGGTGTCGGCGTGCTCTTCGTCGAGCACGCTCTTCATGTATTCGCTGCGAAGGCGGGCGATGTCGTCCATGTTGATATCTTAGGCGGCACTGCCGTTGCGCCACGTCGAGGAGTCGACTCCGGCGTGCCGCGCCAGTCGCTCAAGATGCGGATCGACGATGCCGTGAGAGCGCAGCGCGCAGACCGTGTTGACGAGGTAGTCGAGGCTGGTGCCGTAACGGCCGCAGCTTCCTTTCGCGAACACGTCGAGGATCTGGTGCTCGTCAAGCCGGCCGGCGTAGTTGGCTGCGTCGCGCCGGACGACGAAGGCCACCGCGGAGACATAGGTCCCGTCCTGCAGGCGGCACTCGAGATGCCGGGGCTCGTAGGAGTTGGTCATCATTTCGCGCTGCCAGAGCTGCGGAAACTGGGTGCGGACGCCTGCGGCCTCGACGCGATAGACGACGCCGGTGCACGATCCGCCGCGATCCAGCCCGGCGACGAGTCCCGGGCACTGCGGCGTGCCGCGATTGATGCGGCTCCACAGGCAGAGGCGCCGGTGATAGCCGTGCACACGCGCGGGTAGCCGCATATCGAACGACAGATCGGGCTTCCAGATCAGAGAGCCGTAGCCGAACACCCACAGCGGTCGGTTGCCGTCCCAGCTTGTAAGGAAGCTGTCGAGCGAGGCGGAGAGCTCTTCATAGCTCAGCCGGCGCGGCAGGCCTGCGTCCTCGTTCATTCGCGCTCCCGCGTGCGCGACGGTTCGAGCTTGTAGCGTTCCCAGGCGCTCCAGCCGCCGCCGACCAGCGCGGCGGACATCAGCCAGAAGCCGGCTGCCGCGCCCAGTACCGATCCGAAGGCGCCGATCACCAGCGGCAGCACCACGTGGCTACTGTTCATGATCGTCGTGCGTAGTCCGAGCACCTCGCCGATACGGCCGTCCGGTGAGCGGTCGTGCAGCAGAGACATCACGTTCGGCTGGGCGGAACCCAGTCCGAGTCCGAGCAGGAAGGCGACTCCCATCAACGGCACCATCGAGGCAAACAGCGGCATCAGTCCAAACGCGGCCGCCGACGTCAGCAGTGTGAAAACCAGCACCTGCCACTCATGATATCGACGCGCCAGGGCCGGCATTGCGAGGCGGATCACGAACGTCGCGGCTGCGAAGCTGCCCAGCACGAGGCCGATCTGCGATGCGGTGAGCCCGATGCTGGTGCCGTAAACAGGTATCAGGAAGGACTGCAGGTCCCAACCCATCGAGATCATGCCGCTGACGATCAGCACCGCACGAACCGGGCGGTGCCGCAGCAGGTCGAGCGCATCAGTTGCCTCGCCCACTGATCGATGCACACGAGGCGATGGCAGGTGCCGGCGCTGCGACCACAGCAGCAGGAGGCTCACAGCGAGCAGCACGAAGATCGCCGCCAGCGTCGCCCTATGTCCAAAACTATCGATCATGAATCCGCTGGCGACCGGGGCGATCAGCCCCGAGGTCGAGAACCCCAACGCCAGCACGGAGAACGCTGCCGGGCGCCGGGCCGGATCGGCGAGAGTCCCGACCAGGTTCTGCACCGTCATCTGCACGTACATGAACCCGGTGCCGAGCAGCGCGCTGGCGACCAGCAGCGGCGCGACGTCGGCGGTGGCGTACGAAAATAGCGCGGGCAGCAGCGCACCGCAGGTCATCAGCACGGTGCCCACCCCGAGCGGTCGGAACGGACCCACGCGGTCCAGCCAGCGCCCGGCCCGCACCGCGAGCAGTGCCGGCACCAGCGCGAACAGCGCGATCACCACGCCGACGGTGAACGCCGAAGCCCTGTTGGACAGCGCATACAGCGACAGCGTGACACGCGACGCCGCGAAGGCCGTGTGCGTCAGCACGACGAAGGCGATGATGCGGCCGAGAGTCAGCGTCATCGCGGGCGCATCGCCACCAGTGCGACACCGGCGCAGGTGACTGCAATGCCGACCGCCGTCAGCAGCGTTGGCTCCACGCCGAACATCACCCACTCGAGAAGCACCGCGATGATCGGCGTCAGATACAGCAGACTGGTAACGCGTGTCGCCTGTCCGCGCCGCATCAGCGTATGCAGCGCATTGACCGCCAGGATCGAAGCCATGACGACCAGATAGACGATGCTGCCCGCGAGCTGCCACGACGCGCGGAACTCGAAACCCTCCACCACGACTGCCAGCGGAAAGAGCGCCAGCAGGCTCGCGATGAACTGAACCGCGCCTGCTGCGCGCAGGTCGACTGCCGGACAGTAGACCCGCTGGTAGAGCGTGCCGGTCGTGATGGCCGCGAGCGCGATCGAGACAGCGGTCAGCGCAGGCAGGGTCAGCGAGCGCGCGTCGATCTTGTGCCAGACCACCAGCCCCACGCCCAGTAGTCCGAGCGCGACACCGAACCATTGCGGCCCGCGCAACCGCTCGCGGAGGAGCGGGGCGGCAACCAGTGCCGTGACGAGCGGCTGCAAAGCCAGTACCAGCGCCGCGATGCCGGCAGACATGCCGAGGTACTGCGCATAGTGACTGCCACCGAGATTGACCGCGTGCATCAGCAGCCCGGCGACGACCACATGGACCAGCACCGCACCGCGCGGCCAGGCCGGACCCGCGAGCAGTGCCAGTGGAACGACCAGCGCGCATCCAAACGCGAAACGCAGTGTGAGGAAGGTGAACGGAGCCGTGTACTGCAGCCCGACCTTGGTGGCCAGATAACCGGAGCCCCAGACGGTGACGAAGAACCATGCCAGCCAGCGGCTGGAATCGACGGGGCGTGCTGCGCTCACCTCTGCATTCTTGCAGACATGGCGGCAGCAAGGCTGTCGACGCTTGCCGCGCCTGTCAGCGCAGCGGCGGCCAATGCGATCGCGGTCGAGGAGATGGTCGCCGCCTGAACAGCGCAGCTATTGCGGCTGAAAGCCGCTCGAGCGGATGATGCGAGCCCAGGCCTGCGAGTAGGCCCGCTCGCGTGCCGCGAGTTGAGGCTGGGACAACAGGCCGACCGTCAGCCCCCAGGCGGTAAGTTTGTCTTTCACTTCGGGCGCTGCAATCACCCGCCCGAGCGCGGCGGAGAATCGGTCGATCTCCGACTGCGGCGTACCGATCGGCGCAAAGAACCCGTAGTACGGTACGTCCTCGAACCCGGCGAGGCCGAGTTCGGCAAAGGTCGGCACGTCGGGCAGCGCCGACTGCCGCGCGCCGCCCAGAACGGCAACCACGCGCAGCTTGCCGGCCTTGTGGTTTTCAACCAGTTCCGGAACCGACGCGATCCCGGCCGGAATCTGGTTGCCCAGCATGTCGGCGATCATCGGCGCGCTGCCCTTGTAGGGCGCCGCGACCAGATCGAGCGAGTACTTTTCGCCGATCACCCGCACGAGAAACTCGGGTACCGAGGCGGGCGCCGGCACGCCGATCGCCGACTTGCCGCCTTGCCCCTTCACCCATCCCACGTACTCCTTGAAGGCTGCGGGCCGGCGTCCCTCCCGACAGCGCAAGAGCGTTGACGAAGGTTGCGAAGCCCGCCACCGGGACGAAGTCGCGCGCCGGATCGAAGCCCGGGTTCTTCATCACGAGCGGCAGGATGGAAATCGTGTGATCGTGCGAGATGAAGTAGGTCGTACCGTCCGGCGCCGCGGCCTTGAGTGCCTGCGCGGCGATCTGACCGCCGGCGCCCGGCCGGTTCTCGACAATCACCGGTGCACCCAGTTCGTCCTTGAGTCGCTCGGCCAGCGTCCGCGCGATGGCGTCGGTGCCGCCGCCGGCCGGGAACCCGACCAGGATCTTCACCGGCTTGCCGGCCTGCGCGAGGGCCGTGCCGAATGACAAGGCGAGGAGCAGCGTCAGTGCGCTAAGCGCCCTGCAGGGCGTATGTCAGGAGGCGATTCATCTGGCTTCGAGGGAAGTTGCGGAGCGAATGAGAAAGCGACACGCGAATTATGGTTGGTTGAACGATGCGCTTGATCGGCAAGTGTCAGAAAATCCGACATTCAGTTCACATTCCGGCATGTTGAGAGATTAACTTTCGCGCGCTCCGACCGACGGTGTCGTGTTCTCTGGACCTTTGCAGCGTTGAACACATAGAATGCGTCGTTGCAGCGGCATGCCGTCGTCCGCTCCCTGTTGATCTCGCGGACTGATTCAACAAGGAGTTCGGGAGTTCGGACGTCGAATTCGCTTCTTGCACTTGCGGGGGCACGGTGATGGTGAAGGGGCTTGCTGAAAGAGTGAAACGTGGTGGCGCCGCCGTTGCCGTCGCCGCGGCGCTTGCTTTGCGGCTCCAACCCAGGCGGCCATCTACAGGAGCTTGGGACCCGGCATTCGGGCGGATTTCCTGACCTTGGTTGGCGAGGTGAAGCCGATTTCTTCGTTCCGGATGCTTGCGTTTTCGAGTCCGGGTGGGTCAACGCCTTTGGCTGCTCGGGTATGAAGATTCTGGGTGCTGAGGTCGATTTCTACAGTCTCGACGATCCGACCAATACGGAGCTCCAGGAAACGCTCTTTTTCGACATCCCGTCGGATTGCTTTTTGAACGTGAAGTTCGACGATGGCGATCTTACGAAGGTTTTGGGAGGTATTCCCTACTTCAGGGATCCACGCTGTCGATTGCGGGCGGCCCGTACACCGACTTCCAGCTGTTCTTCCATGGTGACCTCGCTAGCATGTTCTATGTTTCCGATCCGCCGAGGGACAGAAGACTTTTGGCTTCAGCGACCCGAATCCTCCGAACGGCGGGGCGCCGTTCATCACGTTCAGGGTGGTGCCTGAGCCGGGAAGCCTGCCCCTCGTGTTCGCCGGCCTGGGCGCGCTGGGCTTTCTGGCGCGGCGGCGCCGGTTGTCCTGAGGCGTCACTGCGGAGCGGCCGGCATCGAACGATGCCGGTTCTTTGCTCTGCAGTGGCGATCAGGCGGTGAGACCATCAAGCCGTAAGTACCGTCTCGGTCTTCGTCGACAAGGCGGTGTTTATCGCGTCTTCGACATCCCAGTTGCGACCGTCGTTCCAGTTCACTTCGAACACGGGATCGGTCGATCGCCATGCGAAGGCTGTCAATTTGCGATTGCCAGCGCTGTTCGGCGCGCGGTGACCTCGCGAGTCGCAGTCGCTCTCGCGCCTTTGCGACCGCGGCCGACAGGCGTACTGCGACGTCTGGCAACGCCTTCAAGCTGGACCAGGTCGGCGAAGTCGTCAAGGCAGCCGAGAAGTTCGTCCCACATCTCGAACGTCCGGAACGCGCGCAAGCGCGTCGGACAGTCGACTGCGGGCGGATGCAGCGTCACCGCGCAGCCGGTCGCATTTGCCCAGCCAGCGCAGCGCATTGGCCTCCCCGCGCTTGTCGGCGGCCTCTCGGCAGACGGTCAGTGAGCGCTTGAACCACAGCTCGGCCTCCGCCCAGTTCATCGCTTTCGAACGCGACCTCGCCAAGCAGCAGTTCGCACTCGCCTTCGATTTCCTGATACTTGATCTCGCGCGCAATGGCCAGAGCACTGCTCAAGGTGCATACGCGCCTGCGCATCGTCGCCAAGGTACGCACTTATCTGACCGAGATGCAGCAGGCCATCGCTTCGCCGCGCCGATCGCCGAGTTCCCGGAAAATCTGCAGTGCCTCGCGTTCGCTCTCGCCCGCGCCTCCGGCATCACCGCCCTGCAGCCGGGCCAGAGACAAGGTCGACAGCGTGGCCGCGATGTCGATCGGGTTTCCGAGCCGCCGCCGCAGCACCAGGCAGCGTTCCAAGCATCTGCCGCGCCTCGGCGTGGTCGCTCTGGCTTTCGGCCAGCCCGGCGCCGACGTATAGCGCCCAGGCCTGGGCCAGGTCCGACGCCTGGATCGCCGGCAGCGCCAAGCGCCGCGCGCACGATGCCGCGGCCCTCGGTGGCGTAGCCACGCAGCATCCAGAACGCCTGCAGGGCGACCGCGATCTTGACCGCGATGAATGGGTCGACGCCGCCGGCGAGCGCCAGCGCAATCGCACTGCGTACATTGTCCAGATCGGCCTCGATGCGCTGGATCCATTCGGCCTGCTCGGGCCCTCTCATTCCGTCGCTGGCCTGCTTCGCCATTGCGAAATAGTGTTCGCAATGTCTCGCAGCTGTCGCTGCCAGATTCACCGTTCTGTTCGAGCTTCTCGCGCGCATAGTCACGGATCGTTTCGAGCATCCGGTAGCGCCCGCCGTTGTCGTGCTCGTCCAGCATGACGAGCGACTTTTCGACCAGCGAGCCGAGGATGTCCAGCACGTCATCGCTCGTCAGCGGATCGGTGCCGCAGACCTGTTCGGCCGCAGCCAGGTCGAATCCGCCGACGAAGACGCCGAGGCGGCAGAGCAGCGGTCTGCTCCGGTTTGTTCAGCAGGTCGTACGACCAGTCGACGAGCGCGCGCAGCGTCTGCTGACGTTCCTGCAGCACGCGCGCGCCGCCGGTCAGGATCTTGTAGCGATCCTTGAGTCGGGTGTTGATTTCCGCCACCGTCAAGGATCGCACTCGCGCGGCGGCGAGTTCGAGCGCCAGCGGGATGCCTTCCAGCCGCGCGACCAGTTCGGCCACCGCAGGCGCTTCGCTCGGCGCTCAGCGCGAACGAGGGCTTGAGCTGCTGCACCCGCTCGACGAACAAGCGCACAGCGGGAGACTGCGCCAGTTCCTCGATGCTGGCGCCGGTGCCCGGCACCGGCAGCGGGCGCACCGGATAACTCTGTTCGCCGGGTACACGCAGGGCCTCACGGCTGGTCGCGAGGATGCGAACGTAAGGCGCCGCCTTGAGGATCGCGTTGGCGAGTTCCGCCGAAGGCTTGATCAGGTGCTCGCAGTTGTCCAGGATGAGCAGTACGCGCCGCTGTTTCAGATGCGCGCAGATGGACTGCAGCAGCGGCCGATCGGGTTCCGTCTTCACGCCGAGCACCTGGGCCGTCTCGGCCACGACGAGAGCTTCATCGCGCAGCGGCGCCAGGTCGAGAAACCAGACGCCATCCGGGAAGAGGTGGATCAGCTCGGCCGCGGCCTGCAGGCAGAGCCGTGTCTTGCCCAGGCCGCCCATGCCCAGCAACGTCAGCAAGCGGGTCTTGTCGAGGTAGGCCTTGACCTCGTCCAGTTCGACTTCGCGGCCGACGAATGACGTGGCCTGGAACGGCAGGTTGTTCGGGATGTCCTTGACGGGCAGCCACCAGTCGGCTGCGCGAACGACGCGATAGACCTTCTCGCTGTCCGGCGGCGGCGTGAAGCGGGTGCCGGGCGGGCCGACCTCGAACAACTCGATCGGCTCCTCGACGCCCTTGACCATCCAGTGGCCGAGCGACTCGACCTTGAGTTCGGTCGGACCCAGGTTCTCGCGCGCCTCGGTCGTCATCAGCGTCTGACCGCCACGCGCGAGCGACATCACGCGCGCCGCGGTCGGCTTCGCGAGTCCCTCGACTTCGAGCGGCTTGGCGCCGCGCGCGACGTCATCGGCGGAGTTCTCGCGCAGCAGCACCGGGCCGACATGCAATCCCGCGCGCGCACTCAGTGGCACCGTCAATGCGGCCAGCGCCTTGTGATAGGCCATCGCGAACGACACCGCATCGGCCGCGCCGTCGAACATCATCAGCATGCCGTCGGTCTTGTCGATCTCGCGGCCGTTGTGGCGCTGCAGCAGGTCGCGCGCGACGCGGTCGTGCGCCGTCCAGACGTCGGCCATCGCCGCGTCGCCGATCGACTCGGCGAGCTTGGTGCTGTCCACCACGTCGGTCAGCAGCAATGCGCGAATTTCACTCATGCGATGACGGATTCCGACCCGCGGTCGGTGCTCTATCCAGGTTCAATCATGCCTGCGCAACCGCGGCG
Source organism: uncultured beta proteobacterium (assembly GCA_963703945.1). Lineage (GTDB taxonomy): Bacteria > Pseudomonadota > Gammaproteobacteria > Burkholderiales > Burkholderiaceae_F > JALORV01. Next base: position 564,343 of record CAVPGM010000005.1, read on the forward strand.
GCGGTCGTCGCGTGCGGTCCCGGCGCGTCAGTGTACGGTCAGCGCGCCGGGCATTGCGAGGGCCGGCTGCGCTCCGGTTACGCCCGCCGAACCAGCAGCAACGGAACGCTAGAAAGTGCCATGACGCGGCTGGTTACCGATCCGAGCACAGCAGCCTTGAACGCCCCATAGCCGTGCGAACCCATGACCAGCAGGTCGAGCTTCTTCTTCTTTGCGAACGCCGACAGTTCATCCCCTGCGCTGCCCACCAGGCACACCTCCGTCGCGCTGATCCCGCCCTTGGCGAGCAACTTGCGAGCGGGCGCAACAGCGGCCTCGAATGCCTTCCGTTGCAGCGACCGGATCTCCTCCACGGATAAGGCCGGAAGCGCGATGCCACCCATGTCCGGCATCATGGCTCCGGCAAAGTCACCGACGACATGGAGCAGGGTGATGGCCGGCGAGGCGCCGAACAAGGGAGCATGGCGCAGCAGGTACTTGATCGCCTCGCGGCCGTATTTGCTGCCGTCCACGGCGATGCCGACCCGCAGCGTGTCGCCTGGCGGCGGTTCGCGGTGCCGCACGATAAGCAACGGAGTCTTGCACCGTGCGAGTACGTTGGAGGTCACGGAGCCCACGAGCAGATTGCGCAGAGCGGAGTGCCCGTGTGAGCCCATGACGATCAGGTCCGCTTTCTGCTTCGTCGCCAGCGCACTGATCTCCTCGCCCGGATGACCGACCAGGTAGTGCGAAGTCGGTGTCAGGCCCGCTTTCGCCAGTCGTTTCAGCGCTGGCTTGAGCACCTTGTCCGACTCGTCGCTGTAATAGTCGTTCAGTGCCGACCTGCCCAGGGCGTGGGCCGCGCGGGCCGGAACCGACAGCTGGACATTCACCACATCGACCTGCGGTTCGTTGCCGATCAAAGTGGTGCGCGACGCGACAAAGTCGACCGCTGCGCGGCTGTAGCCGCTGCCGTCCACAGGTACGAGAATCTTCATCGTTATCTCCGGCCAGTCGTGTAACTGCACCAGTCTAGGACAGATGCACTATCTTCTGTGACCGTGGGCAATGCGGACGCAGCGCCCGCGATACCTTCGTTATCTCTTCGCGGACCGGATCGACACTATCGGACCGCGTAAGCTTCATCGGGCGGAGAACGGCGCATGGACACAAGCGAACAACAGGCGGTCATGACGATCGCCCTGCTGGCTGCCTTTGCCGACGGGCGTAACGAGGATCGCGAGCGCGAGGAGCTGCGGCGCGTGGCACGAGGCGCTCGATGCGAGCCTGAATGTGCCTGCATTGCTGCAGGACGTCCTGCTGGGACGTGTCTCGGTGACGACGGTCGCGCCTGCAATCCGGTCGCCCGAGCTCAAGCGACTCGCTTACGAGCTTGCAGTCGGAGTGTGCGACGCCGACGGCCTGCGCAACGAAGCGGAGACGCGCTTCCTCGCTGATCTCGGAAAGCAGCTCGGGCTCGACCAGCCGACGATCGTCGAGACTGCAGCGGATGCGGATGAACTGGCGACCATGCCGCTGGCGGCCGCGGAACCGACGCCCGTTGCCGAAGGAGCCCCCGCGGGCAAGGTCGTCGCAGCGACCGCCACGATGTCCGCTGCGGAACTCGACAAGATGATCCTCGATGCCGCGGTCATCACCGGTGCGCTCGAACTGTTGCCGCAGTCGATCGCGACGATGGCGATCATCCCGCTGCAGATGAAGCTGGTGTATCGCATCGGCAGCGTGCTACGGAGTCGTGACCGACACGGCGCAGATTCGCGAGCTGCTGGCCACGCTGGGTGTCGGCCTGACCGGACAGTACCTCGAGCAGATCGGACGTCGAATGATCGGCGCGTTGTTCGGCGCGGCCGCCGGCGGCATGTCGGGCTCGCTGGCGCGCGGCGCCACCGGTGCGGCGCTCTCGTTCGCGACGACCTACGCCATCGGCGAAGTGGCGCGCCGCTATTACGCCGGGGGCCGCACGATGTACGATCGGACGTCCTCAAGCAGACCTTCGCCGAGTTGCTTGCGCAGGGCAAGCGTTTGCAGGCGCGTTACGTTGCCGCAGATCGAGCAGCAGGCCCGCACAGCTTGATCCCGTCGCGGATCGTGCAACTGGTGCGCGGCAGCTGATCGATCGGATGACCGCCTCCGACCTCCAGCAGTTCGACGCCGATCTCGAACGACGATTCGGCGGCATCGGCCGGCTCTACGGCGACGCAGGGCGCGGCACGCCTGCGCGCGGCACATGTGTCGTGGTCGGCATCGGCGGCGTCGGTCAGCTGGGCGGCCGAGGCGCTCGCCCGCTGTCGCGTCGGCCGGATCACGCTGATCGACATGGACCACGTCGTCGGAGTCGAACACCAATCGCCAGATCCAGGCGCTGGGAGATGCCTACGGCGAGTCGAAGGTCTGCGTGCGATGGCTGAACGCATCGCTGCCATCAATCCGGCCTGCGAGGTGCAGTCGATCGATGACTTCGTGGCGTCGGACAACGCGCAGCGGCTAATCCGCGGATTGCGACGTGGTGCTGGACTGCATCGACCAGGTCAATGCCAAGGCGGCGCTGATCGCGCAGGGCCGGTCGTCGGGCGTCGCAGTCGTCACCTGTGGCGCCGCCGGCGGACGGGTCGATCCGCTCGCGGCTCGCGCGCGGCGACCTCGGCTGTGATCGTCGGAGATCCGCTGCTGGCGAAGGTGCGCCAGCGACTGCGACGCGACTATGGTTTTGCCCGCGCGAGTCGCACGGCCAACGAAGTTCGAGGTGACCGCCATTTATTCCGACGAGCCAGTGGTGCGGCCCGAGCCCGCCTGCAGAGCCGACACACGCGCCGACCGGCGGGCTTTCGTGCTCCGGCTACGGCTCGACCGTCGTGGTGACGGCGACGATGGGATTCTGTTGCGGCTTCGGCAGGCGCTGACCACTCTGGCGCAGCGGCCGGTCGCGGCTTGACGCCTGTCAAACGCACGGCGTCAACTGTCACCTACGCTTGCAGAGTCTGAAGGAGTAAGTGTCACATGTTCAAGAAAATCCTGCTGCCGACTGACGGCTCCGAGCTGTCCGCCAAGGCCATCGACGGCGGACTGGCCTTCGCGAAGGCGCTGAACGCGAGCGTCGTCGGGATGACCGTGGTCGAGCCGTATTCGTACTCGAATCTGTCCGAGTACCGGCCCGAGACGCTGGATGACTACGAGCAGCGCGTGATGAAGGTCGCCGCGGAGCGCCTCGGCCAGGTCGCCGACGCCGCCGCGCAGGCGTGCATCCCGGTCGAAACCGTCACGGCCAAGTCGTTCTCGCCGTTCGAGGCGATCATCGAGACCGCGAAGGCCAAGGGATGCGACGTCATCTTCATGGCCTCACATGGGCGCAAAGGCCTGAGTGCGGTATTGCTCGGCAGCGAGACACAAAAAGTCTTGACGCATTCGACGATACCGGTCATGGTGTACAGGTAGAGTGATTCTAGGGCGGGCTTGGCCCGCCACCCACGGCGATCCGTCGCCGCGAGGCCCGGCACACCAGATGTGTCCGGGCCTTTTTATTGGCGCGCCGGGAAGACCGGGCGCGGCCGCGGTTGCTTGCTCTGCATCAACCGCGCGACTCGGGCGCAGGCCGTAGCTTCTATCAGGGTCCATCGTCCTCAGAGGCCTGCCATGAGCTCCGCCATCGTCACGCACGATCCGGATCCTGGTCGGATTCAAGCCGATCGATGACCTGCACCGCGAATTCGAGGCCATCCTCGAGGCGCTCAACGATCCGGCCGAAGCCGACTACGGTGCGCACCTGCTGGCGCTGCACGAACACCTGCTGCGCCACTGCGAGACCGAGGAACCGTTCATGCTGCAGGAGAACTATTCGCACTACGCGCGCCACAAGCGCGCGCACGAGCACCTGCTCGACTCGGTCTCGGACGTCCGCCGCAAGTTCGATGCCGGCGACATCGACGCGGTGCGCCGCTACTGCGGCCGACCTGATGAACTGGTTCGCGATCCACGCGTCATCAGAGGACGCCGAGCTGGCCGCATTCCTCAAGGGCAGTCGCCGCGTGAGTGCGGCAGCGGGGATCGCCGGTACGCGGTCGGCGTGCCGTCGATCGACGCGCTGCACGAGGAGTGCGCCGCATTGGTGCGCAAGCACTGGCGCACGCGCTGGCGCGCGGCTGCGGACGTGCAGGATGCGCTCGATGCGCTGCACGAACACCTGGTGCAGGCATTTCGCGCACGAGGAGTCGCTGATGGCGGCGACTCGATTTTCCGCCGACGGCGTGCCACCAGCGCGAGCATGCCGTCGGTGCTCGAGGTCGTGGCCGAAGTGCAGAAGCGCTATGCGGCGGGAGATCGCGAGCCGGCCGCCCGGCTCGATGCCGCGATTCTCGAGTGGTTCGAACTGCACGCCGGCAGCATGGACGCGATGCTCGCGCAGTGGCTGCATGCGCCGCGCGCGGCGAGCCTGCACGTAGAGCCGAGTCTGTAGTCGGAAGACGCCCGCAGTCTGAGGCAGCCCGCACTCACGCCGTGCGGCGTTGCCTCATTTCGCGGCGGATCCAGTCGTGCAGGTGGATCATGCCGTCCTCGTGCGGCGTGTGATACGGACCCTCGTCGTCCTCGCCGGCCAGCCACAATGCGCGACGTCCACGATGCAGGCGGCGCGCAGATCTCTGCGTCCTCGGCGGCCGACTCCGCGTAGGCCGCCTGGTGCGCCTCGACGATCTGCCGCTCGAAGGCCTGCACTTCCTCGGGGTAGTAGAACTCGACGATATTGGTCGTGTGGTCCGGCGAGCGCGGGATCAGCGTGCTGACGACGAGCGCGTACGGATACCACTCGAGCATCACGTTCGGATACAGGATCGACCAGACGGTGCCGTACTTCGGCAGCGCGCCGCCCGAGTAGGCGAGGATCGTGTCGCGGTAGCGCTGGTAATTCGGCGACACCTGCGACTGCAGGCCGTCCTTGATGCCGAGGATCTGGTAGCTCCAGCGATCGCCGAAGCCCCACTCGTAGTTGCCGGCGTCGACCCACTTCTGCAGGCCGGGGTGCATCGCCTCGACGTGATAGAGCTCGAGGAAGATCTCGAGGAATGTCTTCCAGTTGAACGGGCATTCGTCGACGATGACCTTGTCGAACACGTAATTCGAGTAGTCGTAGTCGGCGGCAAGCGGAAAGTCGGCGAGGTCGGCCACCGGGTCGCGCGGCCCTGCGAACAGCAGTCCGTGCCATTCCTTCAGCGGCGTCCGCGGCAGCGAGCACTCGGGTGTCTCGTCGAAGTCCGGCGCTCCGAGCAGCTTGCCGTCGAGGTCGTATGTCCAGCGATGCAGCGGGCAGACGATGTTCGTGATTGTTGCCGCGGCCGTCGAGCAGCAGGCCCTGGCGGTGGCGGCAGGTGTTCGACAGCAGGTTGACGCCGCTCGGCCCGTGCACCAGCACCTTGCCGTCGTCGGTCCACGGCAGCGTCTGTAGTCGCCGAGCTCCGGCACCATCATCCGGCTGCCGACGTAGTTCGGTCCGCGGTTGAACAGCAGCAGCATTTCCCGCTCGAACCAGGCGCGGTCGAAATAGGACGCGATCGGCAGCGGCGCCGTGCGCGCGAGCAGCGCGGCGTCGAGATTGGAGCGGCGCGAGATGGAGTCCGGGGCGTTCATCGCAGGTAGACGAGGAAGAATCGGGACGGCAGAAAGTGCGGCGAATGACCGCGGTCGATCATACGCGTGCGCAGGGCTTCACTGCCCGCGGTTACCCGCGGTCGGCGATGCGGACGGCGCCGCTGCACGACCGAGCCACCCGTGTCGTAGGGCCCACTTCTCCAGTTCGACGCCGACGAAGACAGCGAGCGACAGCGCGCACGCCAGCGCCAAAGCGGACGGCGGCAGCCCCTGCGTTCCGAACACAACCTGCAGCGCAGGCGTGTAGATCAGCGCCAGGTGCAGCGCTACGCTGGCCATGACCGCGGCGAGCAGCGGGCGATTGCTGCCGATACCGATCGTTAACAGGCTCTCACGCTCCGACCGGATCGCCATGACGTGTGCGAGCTGCGCGAAAGTGAGGACCGTGAACGTCATCGTCTGCGCGTGCACTCCCGCTTCGATCGCCCAGTGGCAGGCATACAGGCTGACGCCGCCGATCAGCAGCCCGGCCCAGACGATGTGCTGCCACACGCCATGCGCGAAGACCGACTCGTCGCGCGGACGCGGAGGCCGCTGCATGACATTGGCCTCGGCCGGCTCGCTCGCGCAGTGCGAGCCCCGGCAGGCCATCGGTCACGAAATTGACCCACAGGATCTGGATCGGCGTCAGCGGAAGCGGCAGGCCGAGCAGAGGGGCGAGGAAGATCGTCCAGATCTCGCCCGCGTTGCCGGCCATGACGAAGCGCACGAACTTGCGGATGTTGTCGTAGATGCGGCGGCCCTCGCGCACCGCCTCGACGATCGTGGCGAAATTGTCGTCGAGCAGCACGAGGTCCGAGGCTTCGCGCGCAACGTCGGTTCCGCCGCGGCCCATCGAGACGCCGATGTCGGCCTTGCGCAGCGCCGGCGCATCGTTGACGCCGTCGCCGGTCATCGCGACGCATTCGCCGCGCGCCTGCAAAGCCTCGACGATCCGGATCTTCTGCGCCGGGTCGACGCGCGCGTAGACCCGTACGCGTGCGACACATTCGTGCAGTCCCGGCAGCGTCGAGCGCGGCGAGCTCTCTCCCGCTCATCGCCTGCGAACCGCTCTCGGCGATGCCGAGCGTGCGCGCAATGGCCAGCGCGGTCGCCGGGTGATCGCCCGTGATCATGATCGGCACGATGCCGGCGGCGCCGCATTCCGCCACGGCGCGCGCCGCCTCCGGGCGCGCCGCATCGATCAGCCCGACCAGCGCAACCAGTTCGAGCGCGTGGTGCAACCGGTCGATCGGCTCGTCGAGCCGCGCCGGACGAGCCGCCAGCGCCAGCACGCGCTGGCCGGCCGCTGCCAGTTGCTGCGCGCGCCGCTCCCATAGCGCCTGGTCGATGTTGATGCAGATCGGCAGCACCGATTCCGGCGCACCCTTGACCGTCAGCAGGGCGGCGTCGTCCGCAGCATGCAGCGTCGACATGCGCTGGGTGGACGAGTCGAACGGCAGTTCCGCGATGCGCGGGTTGAAGTCGCGCAACGCGTCGACGTCGACACCTGCTTCTGCAGCGGCCTCGACCAGCGCGGTTTCGGTCGGATCGCCGGCCCAGCGTCCTTCATGATCGCGCGTCGCGTCGCTGTTCAGCGCAAGGACCTGCAACGCGCGCGCTCGATCGGATTCATGCACGAGTTCGAGGCGATCGACGCGCAGCCGGTTCTCGGTCAGCGTGCCCGTCTTGTCGCTGCAGATCACGGTGACCGATCCGAGGGACTCCACGCACGGCAGTCGGCGCACGAGCGCGTGCGCACGCGACATCCGGTGCGCACCGAGTGCCAGCGCGATGGAAACCACGGCCGGCAGTGCTTCGGGAATCGCGGCCACCGCCAGACTGACGGCCGTGAGAAACATCAGCGCCGCAGGTTCACCGCGCGCGAGCCCCGTGACGAAGATCACCGCGCAGATTGCGAGCACCAGCACGGCCAGCCTGCGCCCGAAACGCGCCAGCCTTGACTGCAGGGGTGTGGCCTGTTCGACCAGCGCATCGACCAGACGCGCGATGCCGCCGAGTTCGGTGTTTCCCGCGGTGGCGATCACGGCGCCGATGCCCCGGCCAGCGGTCACGAGGGTGCCCGCGTAGGCGAGGTTCTCGCGCTCCGCGAGCGGGGTGTCGGCCGGCAGCGTCACGGCGGCATTCTTGCCCGATGGTACCGACTCGCCGGTCAGCGCGGCCTCCTCGACGCGCAAGGCCGCGCTCTCGATCAGCCGCAGATCAGCCGGGACGCGCGCGCCGGCCTCCAGCCAGACGACGTCGCCAAGCACGAGGTCGGCTGCTTCGATGTCCTGGCGCACCCCGTCGCGGATGACCCGCGCGCGCGGAGCAGACAAGGCGCGCAACGCGGCCATCGCCTTCTGAGCGCGCCATTCCTGAGCGAAGCCCAGTACCGCGTTGAGCACGACGATCGCCAGGATCGCCGCCGCTTCGACCGGTTCGCCGATCGCCGCGGCCACCGCGGCAGCGACGAACAGCACGCCGATCATGAAGTCCGCGAACTGCCGGGCGAGCAACGCCAGTGCGCCAGGGTCGGCCGCGGCAGGCAACCGGTTCGGCCCGTCGCGCAACAGGCGCTCGGCGACTTCGGTGTCCGTCAGTCCGTCGCGTCGTGATGCGAAGGCCAGCAGTACCGCGTCTGGCTCTCGGGCGTGCCATGCGGACGCCGCGGTGACGGATAAAGCGGGAGCAGGGGAAGGGCTCGTCGTCATCGGACCTTCGGGGCCAGCTTATTGACGCCTCCGCATCCGGTCCTGACCTGGGTCCAGAGAGGTGCCGATTTACACATCTTTACAACCAGCCAGCATGGGAGCAACGCGGCCGGCCTACAGTGCGTCGCATGCCACTTCCTGGCGTTTCTGGGAGCACGCGATGAGCGAACAGCAAGCACAACCCGGTACTACCACCTCCGCCGCGCCCGACAGGGCACGCCGCTGGACACTGATGGGCGCGGCCGTTGCGGCCGTCGCCGGCCTGGGCGCGTTTGCAGCGCACCGGCATGCATTCGCCGCCCCCATGGGATTCGGACATGGTCATGGTTGGGGCGGCTGGCACGGCGGCATGGGCGACATGGATCCCGCGGTCGCTGGCCAAACGGATCGATGCGATGGTCGCGTTCATGCTGGCCGATGTCGACGCCACGCCAGAGCAGCGCGACCGCATCGCAGCCGTGCTGAAGGGTGCTGCCAACGACCTGCAGGCCAGCCGCAAGCAGCACATGCAGGCGCGGCGACAGTCGCTCGAGTTGCTGGCCGCACCGACCATCGACCGCGCGCAGCTCGAGAAGCTGCGTGTCGAGCAGATGCAGCTCGGCCGATTCGACCTCGCGCCGTATGCTGCAGGCGATGATGGACAGCGCCGAAGTGCTGAACGCCGAACAGCGCGCCAAGCTGGTCGAGCGCTGGCAGCGTCGCATGCCGCCGCGCCAGTAATCCGCTCCTTCCTTCGCCGCGGCCCCGGCTCCCCCGAATCCGGCGGCCCCCCTCCTACCCGGCATTCACCGGCGGCCGCGGCACTCCATCCTGTCCAGTAGATTCGCGCCATGCAGCGTCTGCTGATGATCGACGACGATGCGCGCCTCGCCGCGATGGTGCGCGACTATCTCGCCACCGTCCGGCTTCGTCGTCGACGTGGCGGGCAGACGTGACGACCGGGATCGCGACGCTGCGCGCGTATCCAGCCGGAGTTGCTGATCCTCGACCTGATGCTGCCCGACGGCGACGGACTCGACGTCTGTCGAAGGTTGCGTGCCGAGGGTTTCGGCACGCCGATCCTGATGCTGACTGCGCAGCGGCGACCCGATCGAACGCGTGATCGGACTGGAGATCGGCGCCGATGACTACCTGCCGAAGCCCTTCGAGCCGCGCGAACTGCTCGCGCGCATCAAGGCGCTGTTGCGCCGCGCCGGCAACGTGACGGTCGCGGCTGGGCTGCGCTTCGGCCGGCTCGAAGTCGATCGCGCAGCGCGTGTCGTCCGCGTCGACGGCCAGATCGGCCGCTGACGTCGCATCAGTTCGAACTGCTCGTCCGCGCTGGCGGAACGCGCCGGCCGTGTGCTGACGCGCGAACAGCTGATGGACATGGTGCGCGGAGAAACGCTCGAAGCCTTCGATCGCTCGATCGATGTGCACATCGCCCGCATCCGGGCGGCGATCGAGGACGATCCGCGGCATCCGAGGCGGATCATCACGGTCCGCGGCGCCGGCTACGTCTTCGCGCGCGCACAGGATGGCGCGTGAACCGCGCCCACTTCGGCCGCCATCGGCTGTACTGGCGGATCTGGTTCGCGATCCTGGCGACGGTCGCATTGTTCGCACTGCTGGCGGCAGGCGCCTGGCGGCGTTCGGCGAGCGTCCGCATCCGCCCAGCCTGACCGGATTGGCCGAACTTGCGGCCGAACTGCTGCCGCGGGCCGATGCGCCGGCGGACGAACAGCGGTGCCGCACTGGCGCGCTGGCACGAGCGGCTGGGAGCCGATTTCGCGCTGTATGCGGCAACGGGCGAACTCGTCGCCCGCACCAACGACGATCTCGCTGCGCCCGGGAAGACCGATTGGCGTGCACGACCACCACTTCATGACGCCGCGCGGACCGGCAATGGCGCTGCCGCTCGCAGACGGCCGGTCGTTGATCGTGCGGCGCGCGGGGCGGCCTTCACCGCCACCGGGTCCGGTGCTGACCTTCGCGCTGCTCGCACTGGGTATCGGTGTCGGCGCCTTTCCGGTCGTGCGCCGCCTGACACGCCGGCTCGAACGGCTGCAGGCCGCGGTGACTGAGTGGGGCGCAGGCAATCTGGCCACGCGCGTCCCGGTCGAAGGCCGTGACGAAGTCGCACAGCTGGCTGCCAGCTTCAACGAGGCGGCGACGCGCATCGAGCAGCTGGTGGGCGTGCACAAGATCGTTGCTGGCCAATGCGTCGCACGAACTGCGCTCGCCGCTGGCGCGCATCCGCCTCGGCGTCGAACTGCTGACGACCGATCCAACCGCCGCGCGCCGCACGGAACTCGCGCGCGATATCGCCGAACTCGACCAGCTGATCGACGAAATCCTGCTGGCGAGCCGACTCGAAGGGAGTGTGGCTCCGGTCCGCGAGCCGGTGGACTTCACCGCCGTCGTGGCCGAGGAGTGCGCACGGTCGAACGTGCCGCTGCAGGCCAGTTGCCGCAAGCCTGACAGGCGATGCGCGCCTGCTGCATCGCCTCGTGCGCAACCTGCTGGAAAACGCCACGCGCTATGGCGGCGACCGCGTCGACGCTGAACTGCGCACGGTCGATGGGGGCATGGAATTTGACGTCCGTGACCGCGGTCCCGGCGTGCCCGAGTCGGAACGCGAGCGCGTGTTCGAGCCGTTTTATCGGGCGGCGGGCGCGAGCGAGGCGAGTGGCGGCGTCGGACTCGGACTGTCGCTGGTGCGGCAGATTGCACGCCAGCACGGTGGCGAGGTGCGCTGCCTGCCGCGTGACGGCGGCGGCAGCATCTTCCGCGTCACGCTGCCGCGCTAGGCGAGGCTCAGCCGCTCAGCCAGCCTTCGGCGCGGGCGCGCGCAGCGGCCTCGCGGCGGCGCGATCCCCTGTTCGTAGAGATCGGACCAGCGAGTCTCGTCCAGCATCTCGTGGGATCGCATCACGCTCCAGCCGAGTTCGGCACAGACTGCGGCCAGCCACTCGAAGTAGGTCATCGCCGCGGTCAGATGGCGGCCTCGAAGGTGTTGCAGGCGGAGATCTGTCCGCTCTTCATGCCGGTCATGAACCAGCGCATGCGCTGCTCGGAACTGCCGTGCGTGAAGCTGTCCGGCACTACGCGCCCCTGCGTCTGACGTTGTATTGTGTCGTCGCCGATCGCAGCCGCGGCGCGCATCGCCTCTTCGACATCGCCGGCTTCGAGCAGGTTGCGGTTCTGTGCGTGGTGCGCCCACACGCCGGCAAAGCAGTCAGCCTGCAGCTCCAGCCGAACCGACAGCGCGTTGTACTGCGTCTCGCTCATGCGGCGCCGGAAGTCGTCCATCTTCTGCATGATGCCGAGCTGGTTCTGCACGTGATGGCCGACCTCGTGCGCGATCACGTAGGCCTGAGCAAAATCACCCGGCGCGCGGAAACGATCGCGCAGCGCCTGGTAGAACTGCAGGTCGATGTAGACCTTCTGGTCGAGCGGGCAGTAGAACGGACCCATCGCCGTCTGGCCGGTTCCGCACGCTGTCGGCGTCGCGCCGGTGAAGAGGACCAGCGTCGGATCGCGGTAGGTGCGACCGAGCTGCTGGAACAGCGTGCCCCAGGTCTTCTCGGTATCGGCCAGTACGCCGGAGACGAAGCGACCCATCTCGTCGGCCGGCGCGCCGACCTTGCCCTGCACTTGCTGCCGCGGAGACTGCGCGTTCTGCACGGTTTCCACCGTGCTCGCGAGACCGAGGATGACGCGCGGGTCGATGCCGAACAGCATGCCGACCACGACCAGTATCACCATCCCCAGTCCGCCGCCGACGATGCCCTTGCCGCCGATCGACATCCCACGGCGGTCCTCGACGTTCGAACTGCCCGGTCCTTCGATGCGCATGATCGCCCCCGCGTGTCCGTGCGGGGGCTAGCTTAAACCGCACGACGGACTACTGATAATGATCGCGCTCGTGCTCGTAATAGTGTCTTGCATGCCCGGGCGGGATCCGGTAGCTGGCGTGCTGTCCGTGCGGCCCGTAATAAGGCGGCTCATAGACGCGCGGGGTAGGCACATAGGGGTAGGGGCGCGGATAGACGACACGCGGAACGACGACCACCGGGCGCCGGATAGATCACGCGCGGCGGCGGAACGTAAACCGGGGCAGGTACGTAGACCGGCGCGGGCGCGTACACGGGGTATGCCGGCGCCGGGACGTAGACCGGCGCAGGGGTGATCACCGGCCCGTAGAACGGCGCACCGACGCGGATTCCAAAGTCCGGCGTGCTGACGCTGAATGACACCCCGCCATTGGCTTGAGCGGCACCCAGCGGCGCGAGCGTGGCCACGGCAAAGGCCGCAAAGAACAGAGCTTTTTTCATGGTGTTCTCCTGGTGTTACAGGAGATCCAACGCACGGCGCCGAGTGGCCGTCGACGGCCACTCGTATCAAGGTGTAACGAAGGGCGGGACGCTTAACGCCGCGGCAGGCGCAGCACGCGTACGCCTCCGCGATCGCACGGACGGTCGGCGTAAGTGACGCTGCCGTCGACTTCACAGCGAAAAACCGTGATTGCGGCAGTGCCCCTGCGTTCAGGCGTAGCCGCAGGCAACGCGACCGGGAAAGCTGATGCAGCTTCGGGCATCGCGGCCCACGCGGGAGGGCCGACCTCGCCGCCGCCGAAACTGGCCAGCGGCTGCAGGATCAGTACGAGGTACCAGAGCAGCGCCGCAACGATGGCGCCCGAAACAAGCAGGCTCAGAAACCTCAGGGACAGGTCAAACTGGGGATCGGATGTGGCGACGAGCATTGCGACGGCTGAAGTGAAACTTCGCCATTATCGCCTATCAGCCGACCGACCGCCCGAAGAAGGCCTCTACACGATACCCGGTGGGCGGTACTAGGCGACCGCGAGTCCCTGGCGATACGAAAGCCAGACCGCGAGCAGATCGCGCTCACGCTGGCGTGTCATCTTGCCGTTACGCCGCTTGTCCGTCTCGCTCGGGATGCCGGCCTCGAGGATGTCGTGCAGGGTGACGGCCATCGGACGGGTGCGCAGCCCGCTCGCCTGGGCACGCGTGGTGTCGACGTAGTGAAAGCCGCGAGTGGCCGGGTCGTGCGAGGGTATCCACAGCGGCAGTTCGAGCCACGATTGCACGCCCTCCCGTTCGAGGAAGCGCTCGTCCACCCATTCGACCTCAACCTCCTCGCCGCAGATCCAGCGGGATGTGTCGATCAGCTCGCCCATGGTCGCGCCCTCGTTGGGGCCGGTGCCGTTGAAGGCGCCGCTGGCACGCTGGGCGATGAGCCGCAGGATCCACGCCGCAAGATCGCGCGCGTCGATGAACTGGATCGGACGTTCCGGAATGCCCGGCGCCAGCATGCGGCCGCCGGCAGTGACGCGCCACGGCCAGTAGGAGAAGCGGCCGGTCGGATCGTCCGGACCGACGATCAGGCCGGGTCGAACCAGAATCGAGCGTGCACCGAACGCGCGAGCCACTGTGCGCTCGCATTCGGCTTTCATCGGGCCGTAGTTGCTGCCGGTGACCGCGCCGGTGTCGATCCCGCGGATCGCCGCGAGGGGGTCGCTTTCCCGGATCGGCAACTTGGCAAACGATGCATACGCCGACACGCTCGAGATGTACACATAGCGGTCACAGCTGTCGAACAGCGCCGCACAGGACGCTTCCACGTCCTGCGGGCGATAGCCGCAGGTATCGATGACCGCGTCCCAGCTCCGGTTCATCAGCAGGTGCAGATCCTCCGTGCGGTCACCGACGATCCATTTGACGCCAGGTGGCCACCACTGGCGCGACATGCCGCGGTTGAACACCGTGACCGTGTGGCCGTTTTCCAGTGCAGCGCCCAGCAATGCCTGGCCGAGGAACACGCCGCCGCCGATGATCAGCAGATTCATGGTGCGGGATCTTAGGCTGGCTCGGGTTCCTGGACCAGCCTTTCGGTCTACCGTTCAGCCAGCCAAACTGGCGCGCGGTCGCTCTGGATCAAGTGACGCCGGGATGGCCATCGCCAGTGGTGTCGCAGTCGGATGGGATAATTTCCCTCGTCTGCGGCCACTCACATCTCGCCTTGCCGACCGTTCACCCGTTGTTGCGCTTCGATCGGCGCGCCCTGGCGCAGGCTCCGTGCACGCTGCTGCGCGATGGCCGCTGGGCGAATGCCCGCGTATCGCGCGTCGTCATCGATGGACGTTCGTGGGTCGTCAAGGACTTCGCGTCGCGCGCCTGGTGGGTCCGCAACTCGATCGGACGATGGTTGATCGGACGCGAGCTGCGCACGCTGCGAGCGACTTGACGGCATCGACGGGGTTCCGCGCAGCGCATTCCGGGTCGATGCGCATGCGCTGGCATTCGAATACGTCGAAGGCGAAAAGTTCGGCAAGGTCGACATCGTTCGTCAGACGACCGCGTATTTCGCCGCGCTCGAGTCGCTGATGCATGCCATTCATCAACGCCGCATCGTGCACCTCGATACACGCGGCTCCGGCAACGTACTGGTGCGGCCCGACGGATCGCCGGCGCTGATCGACTTCCAGTCTGCGCTGTCGACGCGCCGCATGCCGCCGCCACTGCGCCGCCTGCTCGAAAGCGTCGACCTGACAGGGGTGTACAAGAAGTGGCAGCAGATCGACCCGTCGAGCATGGGACCCGAGCGGGCGGCGCTGAACGAACGCATGGCCCGGTGGCGCAGGCTGTGGCTGCTGCGCGGGTATGCTGGCGCACGCAAGGCACGCCGCCATTGAGGGCCTTCGGGTCCATCCATGCTGACTTCGGTACGTTCGATCTTCAACCACCCGGGCGTGCGCCGCGCCTATGTACGCCTACGCGTTCCGCTGGCGATCGTCGCGATCGCGGCCGCGTTTCCGTTCCTGCAGCGGGAATGGCTGGTCGCGGGTTTCGCGGTGTCGATGTTCGGCGAGCTGATCCAGCTCTGGAGCTTCGCGTCGCTCGACAAGAACTCGGACCTCGCGATCCGCGGGCCTTATGCGCTGGTACGCAACCCGATGTACCTCGGGCGCTATTTCATCCTGCTCGGATTTCTGATGCTGCTCGGCAGTGCGTGGCTGGTCGTGCTCTATACGGTGGTCTACTGGTTCTACATGGACACGCGAGTGGAACGCGAGGAGGCGCACCTGAAGCCGATCTTCGGTCCGCGCTACGCCGAATACTGCGCCAAGGTGCATCGCTTCATTCCCGGACCGCCGCTCGCAGGTCAACCGGTCGCATACTGGAACTGGGCGCTGTTCCGGCAGAACCATGCGGCGGGGAACCTGATCGGCACGCTCGCTGTCTGGGCAGTTGTGGCTGGCTGGCTGCTGCTGCGCTGACTTAGGCGCGGGTTGCGCGCCCGCGCTGCTACGGCGTCCGGATGAGCCTGGACGAGGGATCGGCGCCTTGGCGAGCGCGCGGCAGCATTCGCTGAGTTCGCCGTTTACGCACTTTCGATTGCGCGAGTTCGCCTTGGTCCTGCCGGCTGCAGTTCACCGCATTTTTCGCCACTGCCTGTTGATTGGCGGTTTCGCGGTGGTCGCACTGCTCGCCGCATGCGGCGGGGGCGGTGGCGGTGGTGGGTCGACGCCCGCAACACAGCTCGCTCCGCAACCGCTGACCCCTGGTCCGGTCGACGCCCTCGAGATCACCGCCTTTGCGCCGGCTTCGGGGGCGCCCGGCAGCACGATTACGGTCAATGGACTCTCGCTTGCGGCCGTGACGTCCGCCAAGGTGGGCGGCGCCGATGCAAGTTTCCGGGCGAACTCGGACACCGTGCTCGAGGTGACCGTCCCGGCGGCCGCGCGCACGGGCCGGATCGAACTGGGCGCGGCAGGACGCACAGTGCTTTCGCCATCCGACTTCACCGTCGTGTTGATTCCGACGGTGACCGCGATTGCGCCGACGACGGTGGTGCCACCCGGGCGCATCACGCTGACCGGCACCGGACTCGACCTGGTGCGCGAAGTCCGGCTGAACGCCCTCACGCTGACAATCGCGACGCGGACAGCCACGTCGCTCGTTGTCGATGTTCCGACCGGTGCTGCTTCGGGCACGCTGACGGTGGTCGATACGGCCGGCGTCGCGCGGGCGCTGTCGCAGACGATCACGATTGCCGGGGCGGTGACCGTCAGCACCTTCGCGCCGGCGACCATCGTGACCGGCCAGACGCTGACCGTAAATGGCGCCAATCTCGATCGTGCAGTGTCGATCGTGTTCGCCAACGGAACGGCAGCGCCGGTCGCGTCGCACGCCGGAACGACGCGGCTCACCGCCATCGTTCCCGATGCCGCTACCAGCGGTGTGTTCCGCGTCCGCGGTGATGCGAACGACGAGGCGCTGTCGGCAAGCGCGCTGCAGGTGATCCCTGCCATACGCGTCAACGCGAATCTGGTCTATCGGGTCGCGGCAGCTGGGGACAACGTCACCATGACCGGTACCGGCCTGACCGAAGTCAGTGGCGTGCGGGTTGCTGCGACGACGGCGACCGTCGTTTCGCGCTCGGCCACGCAACTGGTGTTCGCGGCACCCGGCAACCTGGCATGCGGTGCGATCACGCTCGACTCGGCGTCGCAGCCGTCGGTGGCGGGCGGCAGTCTGGTCGTCGGCGCCGGCTGCGTCGCCACGGTCGCCGGAATCGAGTTCGCACAAGTCCTGTCGCAGGGGCCGTCCGATGCGCGCCTGCGATTGGTGACGAGCAAGGAAACATGGGTGCGGGCGTTCGTGGTGGCGATGCAGGCCAATGTGCCGGCACCGCTCGTGCGTCTGACCGGTTACAACGGCGCCGCCGTGCTCGGCACGGTCGACATGGCAGGCCCGCCACAGCTGCCGGTCGTGTCGGGTGCCAACGTGCCGGACAGCATCCGCTACAACGAGGCCCAGAGCTTCAACGTCGAGCTTCCCGCGGCCTGGGTGCGCAGCGGCCTGTCGGTACGGGTCGAAGTCGATCCGCTGCAGCAGCTCGGCACCCCGGTGGTGGTCGACGCCACCCCGGCGTTGGGAAGTGCGACGCGCGTGGAGATCGTGCTGGTGCCGTTGATATCGGGCGGCTTCGTGCCGGCCGTTCCGACGGTGGCCAACGTGCTGGACGAGGTCACGCGGCGCTTTCCGATTCCGCGCGCCAATATCAGCGTCACCACGCGCGCGGCCTACACGCTGACCAGCGTAGTCGACGGCCTGGATACGCAGACCGAATGGTCGAACGCGCTGGTCGAGCTGAACCAGTTGCGCTCGATGGAAGTCGGGTCCAACACGACGCGTTTTTACTTCGGTCTTGTGCGTCGATCCGGCGGCAGCATCGCCGGCATTGGCTACGTTTCGGGCAGGTCGGCAATCGGCTGGGACGCTGCCGGTCAGTGGCCGCGCACGATGTCGCACGAGCTCGGTCACAACCTGAGCCGTCTGCATGCGCCCTGCGGAGCCGTGGCCAATCCCGATCCGGATTATCCGTACGCGGGCGGCGTTCTCAGTGCGACTCCGCTGATGGATTCGGTGCCAGTCGCAATCGACATCATCTCGCCGGTCAATCAGACCGACATCATGGGCTACTGCGGCGGTTCGTGGTTCTCCGATTACAACTACCGCGAGATGCAGCGCTACATGGAAAATCAGCCGGGGCTTATCACGGCCCAGATCGCGGCGGATGCGGTCGAGGACGATCTGCTGCTGGTTTCAGGAACGATCGGCGCCGACGGCCTCGTGCTCGCGCCGGTGCAGGCCCTGCGCGGTGTGCCGTCTGCCGGTGCCGGCGAGTACACGTTGCGGCTGGTCACGCGCGACGGGCAGGTCATCGAGCACGCCTTCCAGGCCCAGCTGGTCGACCATGCCGATCCGCCCGAGCGGCAATTCGCGGTGACAGTACCCAGTCCAGGAGCGCTATCACGGGTCGAAGTGCTGCGGAGCGGCTCGAGGATTGGGCCAAGCGCTTCCGGCCTCGCCAGCGCGCAGCGTGCAACCGGCGCCAACGTCGACCGTTTGCGCAGCATCGACTGGCGGGAGGAGAGCGGCATACTGCGCGTGCAGTGGGACGCGTCAGCTGCCCCCCATCTTTCGGCAACCTACGTGGTCGATGGCACCCGCACCGTACTGGGGATGCACCGGGCGGGTGGCGCCGCGGAGTTCGACGTCAGCGGACTGCCTGCGGACGGTCGCTTCGAATTCGCATTGTCTGACGGGCTGAACGTCCGAATCCTGACCGCTGTGCGGTGACGCGCGCCGCTACGGCGGCCGCGCTCAGCGGCCGCCGCCGGCGAGCTGGGGCTCGACCTCCGGATGGCGCTGCACCCAGGCGCGTACGAACGAGCAGACCGGCAGCACGTCCAGTCCGGCTTCCGCCGCATAAGTGAATGCGGCCTTGACGAGCGCCGACGCGATACCGCGGCCTTCCAGCTGCCGCGGCACTTCGGTGTGCACCAGCATCATCGTGTCGCCGTGCATCCGGTAGTCGGAGCGGCACAGCATTCCGTCGACGATGGCCTCGAAGCGCTGCGCGGCCGGGTTGTGCTTGATTGCCAGCGTCGTCTCGACCATGGGAATCTCGCCCTGATGAATGACCAAGCTTAGCGCCCGCGGCGTCCGGTCGGTGCGAGGAATGCCGGGATGTTGGTGCGCACCAGCGCATCGCTGCTGTGGCCGCTTGCATCGCTAGCGCGGGCCGCGTGGCCGGACGCCGGCTGACTGGCGGGCGTCTTGGCTGGCCGACCCGCGCTGGCGGTCGCTGCGCGCGATCCGTTGGTGACTGCACCTGCGCGGCGGGCATCCGGCATCCCGTTCGAACGGTGCGTGGAATCCGCCCCAGGCTGCGCGGGCGGATTGACTCGGCTGCCGCTACGCGTCGGAGCAGCACGCGTCGACGGCTCGCGTCGAGGCGTGCTGCGCGGTGCAGAGTGCGGCTGTGAAGGCCTGCGGGCGCCACGCGGCGCGCGCGGAGCGCGCAGGTCGGGATCGTGTGCCGCGCCCGGCGCGGTGGACGGCTGATAGTTCGGAACCGTCATGCGCGCGATCGGGCGTTTGATCAGCCGCTCGATGTCGCGCAGCAGCGGCTCCTCCTCGCGACTCACCAACGAGATCGCTGCCCCGGTCGCACCCGCGCGGGCAGTGCGGCCGATGCGGTGTACATAATCCTCGGGCACGTTGGGCAGGTCGTAGTTCACGACGTGCGGTAGTTGCTCGATGTCCAGGCCGCGCGCTGCGATGTCGGTGGCGACCAGTACCTGCAGTTCACCGCGTTTGAAATCGGCGAGCGCGCGTGTGCGCGCGTTCTGGCTCTTGTTGCCATGGATCGCCAGCGCCGTCACGCCATGCTTGCCCAGATACTCGGCGAGGCGGTTGGCTCCATGCTTGGTGCGCGAAAACACCAGCACCTGGAACCACTGATTGTCCTTGATCAGATGCGCGAGCAGCTCGGACTTGCGCGAGCGCTCGATGCTGATCGCCTTCTGATCGACCGCTTCGACAGTCGAGTTGCGCGGAGTGGCCTGAACCGACACCGGCTTGTGCAGCAGCGTGGCCGCCAGCGCACGGATATCGTCGGAAAATGTGGCCGAGAACAGCAGCGTCTGCCGCTGCTTGGGCAGCTGCGCGAACACGCGCTTCATGTCGGGCAGAAAACCCATGTCGAGCATGCGATCGGCTTCGTCAAGGACCAGCACTTCGATCTTCGACAGGTCGATCGTCTTCTGGCCGACGTGATCGAGAAGGCGACCGGGCGTGGCGACGACGATGTCGACGCCGCGCTTGAGCGCATCGAATTGCGGCCTGATCGAGACTCCGCCGAAAATAGCGGCGCACCTGGCGTGGGCGTACTTGCCGTACTCGCGCACGCTTTCTTCCACCTGCGCAGCGAGTTCGCGCGTCGGTGCCAGGATCAGCACGCGCGGCGCGCGGTGCTCGCGCGGTGTGCTCGGAGCCTTGACGCCGAGCCGTTGCAGGATCGGCAGCACGAACGCGGCGGTCTTGCCCGTGCCGGTCTGCGCGCCTGCCATCAGGTCGCTGCCTGCCAGGACGGGTGGAATCGCCTGCAGCTGGATGGGTGTGGGCTGGGTGTACCCGAGGTCGGAGACCGCGCGTACCAGTGCCTCGGACAAGCCGAGGGCTTCAAAAGATGAATTCAATGAAAAACTCCTGAGCACGGCCTGCGCGAGCTTTGCTCGCCGAACCGGTTCAGGCTGATGCAACTAGGGAAAAAGACTTCGAGGGAGCGTGTTGACAACCACGATGGATGGGTGCGAACCGGAACCGACGCACGCCAATCAGCGAAGGATCATACACGACTGTTCGTTGCCGGCCATCTCTCGATTAGAGGCCGATATCGATTCCCCACAGCACCGCGATACCGAGCGCGAGGAAGAGGAGAGCAGCGATGCCGTTCATCACGCGCTTCGGCAACCTCTCGGCAGCCACATTGCCCAGCAGCACCGCGGGCACGTTGGCGATCATCATTCCGATCGTCGTTCCGGCAACCACGGCGACGAGCGCGTCGTAGCGCGCGGCGAGCGCAATCGTCGCGATCTGCGTCTTGTCGCCCATTTCGACAACGAAGAAGGCGATCAGCGTCGTGCCAAAGACGCCGAGACGCGCGGGCGGCCGCGGTCGATCATCGAGGCGGTCGGGCACCAGCATCCAGGCGGCCATCGCAGTGAACGACGCGCCGAGTCCCCAGCGCAGCACGTCTGGGCCCAGCGAGCGCGAAATCCAACTGCCGACAGCGCCCGCCAGGAAGTGATTGGCGAGTGTGGCGATCAGGATGCCGAGAATGATCGGGACCGGCCTGCGGTACCTCGCCGCCAGCGCGAGAGCCAGCAACTGGGTCTTGTCGCCGATTTCGGCGAGTGCGACGACTCCAATGGAGATAAGAAATGCGGTCATCATCGTGCAAGCCGCAGCAGCGAGCGGCCGCGCATTGTAGGGACCGCATGCCGCTGACCGCCTTGCTCTCGGTCATGCTGCGATAATCGCACTCCGCAATTTGCAGCATTCCGCACGCAATCCCATGGCTCAGTACGTTTACACGATGATCCGCGTGGGCAAGATCGTTCCGCCCAAGCGCGAGATCCTGAAGAACATTTCGCTCAGTTTCTTTCCCGGCGCCAAGATCGGCGTGCTCGGGTTAAATGGGTCCGGCAAGTCGACGTTGCTGAAGATCATGGCGGGTCTCGACAAGGAAATCGAAGGCGAGGCGGTGCCGATGCCGGGACTTTCGATCGGCTTCCTGCCGCAGGAGCCCCAGCTCGATCCTGCCAGGACGGTGAAGGACGAGGTCGAAGGCGGACTCGGTGAAGTGATGCAGGCCAAGCAGAAACTCGAGGAGGTCTACGCGGCCTACGCCGAGCCCGATGCCGACTTTGACAAGCTCTCGGCCGAGCAGGCGAAATATGAAGCGATCATCGCTACCTCCGGGGCGGACGTCGAACACCAGATGGAGATCGCCGCGGACGCGCTGCGCCTGCCGCCGTGGGAGGCGGTCATCGGCAAGCTCTCGGGCGGCGAGAAGCGTCGCGTGGCGCTGTGCAAGCTCCTGCTGTCGAAGCCCGACATGCTGCTGCTCGACGAGCCGACCAACCACCTCGACGCCGAGAGCGTCGACTGGCTCGAACAGTTCCTGCAGCGTTTTCCGGGAACGGTGGTTGCGGTGACACACGACCGCTACTTCCTCGACAACGCCGCCGAGTGGATCCTCGAGCTCGATCGCGGAATGGGCATTCCGTGGAAGGGCAACTACAGCTCGTGGCTGGAACAGAAGGAGGAGCGGCTCGAGCGCGAAGCCAAGACCGAGGCGGCGCGCATCAAGACGATGAAGAACGAGCTGGAATGGGTGCGGCAGAACGCCAAGGGTCGACAGGCCAAGAGCAAGGCGCGACTGAAGCGCTTCGACGAACTGTCGTCGTACGAATACCAGACCCGCAACGAAACGCAGGAGATCTTCATCCCGGTGGCCGAACGGCTCGGCAACCAGGTCATCGAGTTCAGGAACGTCAGCAAGGGCTACGGGGACCGCCTGCTGATCGATAACCTCAGTTTGGCGATACCTCCAGGCGCGATCGTCGGCGTGATCGGTCCCAACGGCGCCGGCAAGTCGACGCTGTTCCACATGATCACCGGGCAGGAGAAGCCCGACGCCGGCGAGATCGTGGCAGGCCCCAGCGTGCAGATCGCTGCGGTCGAGCAGACACGCGAGTCGCTGCCGAACGACAAGACCGTGTGGGAGGCGATTTCAGGTGGGCTCGACATCCTGCAGGTCGGACGGTTCGAAATGCCGTCGCGCGCCTACCTGGGTCGCTTCAATTTCAAGGGCGGTGATCAGCAGAAGATCGTCGGCAATTTGTCCGGAGGCGAGCGCGGCCGTCTGCATCTCGCGGCGACCCTGCTGAAGGGCGGCAACGTTCTGCTGCTCGACGAGCCGTCCAACGATCTCGACGTCGAAACGCTGCGCGCGCTCGAAGAAGCGCTGCTCGAATTCGCCGGCTCGGTGCTGGTGATCTCGCACGATCGCTGGTTCCTGGACCGCATCGCCACCCACATCCTCGCGGCCGAGGGCGATTCGCAGTGGACGTTCTTCAACGGCAATTACCAGGAGTACGAAGCCGACAAGAAGAAGCGCCTGGGCGAGGAAGGCGCGCAGCCGCACCGGTTGCGCTTCAAGCCGCTGACCCGCGCGTGACCGATCTCCGGACGATTTTTTCGGCGGAAATCGCGGTCCGAGCAGCACGCTGACCTGACGCCACCGCGCGCAGCGGTCCGCCGTCGCTGACATTCTTGGGGATCGACGCTCACGCTGATCCGGCGTACGTTGGCGCTCGTTCGGCCGCCCTTGCGGCGATGCCGGCTCCTGGACGAGCGACCAATGGCCGAAAACCGCCCCTGGTACTCCAATATGCGCGTGCTTGTGGCGGCATTGCTGGTCTTCCTGGCCGCCGCTTGGGTGGTCTACCGCTTCGCAGGCGGCGGTCCGCCCGCTCCGCCTCCGCCTCCGCCGCAGTTTGTCCCTCCGGACAACGAAATCCTCGTTGCAAGTCTTGGCGCGAATGCCATTGTCGGATTTTCGGTAAGCGTCGGCGACCGCGCCGACGAGGTGGCTGTGCGGGTCATTGGCGGCGGCCTGTCGCCGGCGGAACAGTCGGGCCTGCAGAATCCTTTTTGGCTGACGCGTTGACCGGGGAGGGCGCATTTTCACGGCCAACCTCGGCGACGGAGCGCAGCCGTCGGCCACCTCGGCGGTCCCTCCTCGCATCGTCGTCCATGAGGCCGACGCCAACGGCGGAGCGGCGCCCTTCGCGCAGTTCGATCGCAACACGGTCGGCTATGCCAATCCACGCGGCATGGCCGTGAGGCGCAATCCGGCCGCCTGTTCATCGTGAATCGGACGGATGGTGGCCAGAGCGGCGTGTTGGAGACAGAGCTTCCCAACGGCGGTCCGGGCACTGGCGCGCTGCGCGGGGCAGGCCTCGCGCTGGTGGACCCGGCCGGCATTGCGCTGGACAGGGTGTTCAACGTCTATGTCGCCGATGCAGCCACGAACAGCGTCAAGGTCTACGGCGCGTGGCAGGCCTTTACCGCGTGCGACTGCGCTCCCATACGCACGTTGGCCGGCCGCAATACGGCTCTTGACAGGCCGATCGGCCTCGCTTTCGATTCGCGTGGCAACCTGTACGTCACGAACTTCCGTCAGGACACGTCCAACTACGGCTTTGTGTCCGTGTTTGCCCCCGACGTTGACGGCGACGTTGCGCCGATACGGATCCTCGGGGTCCCGTACGGCGCCGGCAACACGCCACCCAATCTGCGGAGGCCGATCGGCATCGCGCTTGGCCGCCTCGACCGCATGTTTGTCACCCAGGAAGACGAGGTGCTCGTCTTCGAGCGTGACGCGTCGGGCAATGACGAACCGCTGCAGCACCTGCGGCACGAGAAGCTGAACCAGACGGCCGGCATCGCCTTTCGGCACAACTAGTCTTCGCAATCATGTTTCGTTCGTTTGCAGCGCGCGCTCGATGCGGCGATCGGGGATCAGCCAGATCAGCGCGACCGCCACGTAAAGTGCCGCCGAGATCCACGGTGACCAGATCGTGGCGACGATTGCGACGATGTAGAAGACAGGCGACAGCTTGCCCTTCCAGTCACCGCCGACTGCGCGCTTGAGGACCGAGTCGGGACCCTGCGCGGCGATGATCGTCTGCTGCAGCAGCAAATAGGCGCCCGCTGCCATCAAGAGCACCACGCCGTAGAGAGCGGAGGGCAGGGCGGCAAAGTGGTTCTCTCCCATCCAGCCGGTGGCGAACGGGAACAGCGACAGCCAGAACAGCAGGTGCAGATTGGCCCACAGCACACCGCCGGACACACGGATGCACGTGTGCAGCATGTGATGGTGGTTGTTCCAGTAAATACCCACATAGACGAAGCTCAGCACATAGCTGAGGAACACCGGGATGAGGGGCACCAGCGACTCGAGAGTGTCACCGTGCGGCACCTTCATTTCGAGCACCATGATGGTGATGATGATGGCGATGACACCATCGCTGAATGCTTCGAGTCGGTTCTTGCCCATACAGGATCCCTAGCGGCGCGTCAGCGCAGTGATACGACACGAACTACGGACTCGCGATAGATGCGGAAACCCATCCGTTCGTACAGCCGGCACGCATGGCCGTTGCCTGTCATGACATGCAGAAAGGGCGTCTCGCCCCGCCGCATCTGGCGGCGGACCAGCTTGAGCATCAGCCGGCGCGCCAATCCGCGCCCCTGGAGGTCGGGATGTGTGCATACGCCACTGATCTCCCGCAATGGACCGGCGAACATCCGCTCGCCGGCCATCGCGACCAGCCGCTCGCCTTCGAAGATTCCGAAATAGTCGCCGAGTTCTATCGTTCTTGGCCCGAACGGGCCCGGGCGAGTCAGCGTGGCGAGTTCGAGCGCCTGCGCCGCGTGGCGTGTCCCGAGCTGGACCGCTTCGGGCGCCTCGTCTTCCGACGGACTTGGTGCCTCCCACACCATCTTGTACATCGTCGATTCCGAATCGATCCGCCAGGCGCCGTCGGCCGGTCCCGACCATCCGTCACAGTAGAAATGCTCGCCCTCCGCGCAGTGGGGCACGAGGGCAGCGAAGGCTGGTCGCAACGGGTCGGCGAATCCGACGATCGGTGAAAATCCCTGCGCATAACGGCGTGCCTGCGAGCCGCCGGTGGAGAAACCGGCGTGCGCGCCGCTCAGCGAATGCCAGACAATGTTGTCGAGCAGCGAATTCATGCCGTCGTGTTTTGAGCTGCCCGCGGACAGGGCAAAGTTCCTAGGCCCGCTTCTGTCTCGCCGCCTCGAGTGCCTTCTTCGGATTGACCAGAGTGCGCCTTCCGTCCGCGGTCTTGTCGGCGGTCGAAACGATGATCTCGATGACCTGTGGCGGCGTAAGCGCCGGATTGACCGCGAGGATCTTGCCGGCAAGGTTGGCAACCTGCGGCGACGCCATCGAGGTGCCCGAGAATGCCACGCGATCACCGCCCGGCAGGTAGCTCTCGACCTGGTAGCCGTTGGCGTGCACCTTGACGGTCGGGCCGTAGCTGGTGAACGACGCCTCGTCGCCGGCCTTGTCGACCGCGCCGACGGTCAGCAGATTGGGCAGCACGATGTCGGCCGGAGCGTCCTCGGCGAAGCTCGCGTTCTCGTTGGAGTTGCCGGCTGCGGTGATGAACAGGATCTCCGGCGCGCTGCGCGAACGCCTTCTCCAGCGCCTGCTTGTCGATGTCGAAGTACTCGCGCGCGAGTTTCTTGCGCTCCTCCTGCGTCTTGCCGATGCCGCACAGCTCGAGGTCGTTCTCGATCGCCGTTGACGCTGCCGCCCCAGCTCATGTTGACCACGCGCGCCTTGTTGCGCTTCAGGAACTCGACCGTCTCGACGTGGCTCTTCGCGTCCTTGCGCGTCTGCTCGAGCGACGGGCAGGGATCCGGGATCAGCGTGTTGCCGAATTCCATGCGCGCGACCAGCAGCCGCGCGTACGGATTGCCCTCCATCGCGATGCCGGCGACGTGCGTGCCGTGCGTGTAGTTGCCGGCCAGGATCAGTTCCTCGATGGTCGGCTTGTACTGCTCGCGCGGCAGCGTCGAGATCAACTGCTTGACTTCGTTGGCCTCCGGGCTGTCGACGTTCGACTGCAGGTCCGAGAAGCCCTTGCTGCGCGACTTCATCGCGGGCAGCCGCGCCTGCATCGCCGGCGTCAGCACCTGCAGTTCGGTGTTGGTCGGGTTGGCGTACTTGTCGAAACCGATCAGCACGGGCGCGCCCTTGGCATCACGCACGACCTGCGACTTGAAGATGCGCAGTGTCGACGCCGCTGTCCCACACGGCGATGACGACCGGCGTGTACGGCCGGCCCGGTTCGAGTGCCGACATCGCGCGCCGCCCAGATGTCCGGCTTGTCGACCTTGTTGGCGGCCAGATACGCGCCGTAGGTATCGACCAGCGTCTGCTTCAGCGGCAGTCGCAGCTGCAGCGTGTAGCGCGCGCCGATCACACCTGGCGCCAGGTCGCTGCTCAGCGCGCCGGTCTTGTCGGCGGTCGGCTGCAGCACCTCGTTGATGTAGCCGAGCACGCGGCCCTCGCCCAGCAGCTCGGCGCTTGCCTTGGCTTCCTTGATGTCATTGGCGACCACCGCGTAGGGCAGCGGCTTGAGTGCGGCCGCCAGGCTGCTGCCGGCAGCGGCCAGGTAGGCGGGTCCGCTGGTCGTGCCTGCCGCCTTGCGGCCGTCGATGATCGCGCGCGCCTGCAGGCCGGTCAGCAGCTTGTCGGCGGGCTTTTCCTGCAGCGCACGGATCTGCTCGATGCGCTTCAGCGCGTCGGCGTCGCGCCCGTCGAGCAAATCGAGCTGCAGCAGTGTGCCCAGCAGCTGCCGCTCGCTCGACTTGTCGGCGATGTCGTACTTCGCCAGCACCGATTCGGTGTCGCGCCGCACGTCCGCTGCGAAGGTGTTGAACGCCTGCGGGTCGCGCACGAGCGCATCGAGCTTGCCGCTCACCGGGTAGGTGAAGCGCGGCAGGTCGGCCGCCTTCTCGATGCGCGGGCGCGATTGTGCGAATGCCGGGTTCAGCGATAACGCCAGCAGTGCGCCGGCCAGGAGTCGAAGCCACATGGTGATCAGGTCCGCGGGAAAAAGGTGCAAATGGTAACGCCGATAATTCCAACATGACCCTGCAACCGACGCGGCTCGCACGCGACGCCAACGGCAACGCCTGGAGCGAACGCTATGGCGATGTCTATGCGAGCCGCGACGGCGCGCTTGGCCAGGCAAGGCATGTGTTCATCGGCGGCAACGCCCTGCCTGAGCGCTGGCGCGGGCGCGAACAATTCGTGATCCTCGAGACCGGCTTCGGTCTCGGCACCAACTTCCTTGCGACCTTGCAGGACTGGCGCGCCGACGCCGAACGGCCGCGCCGGCTGCACTTCGTCTCGGTCGAGAAGCATCCGCTCGCCGCCGCAGATCTCCTCGCCGGTGCAGAACTGCGCGAGCTGGCAAGCGAACTGGCGCGCCGCTGGCCGCTGCCGCTTCCAGGACTGCATCGAATCGAGTTCGATGACGGCCGCGTCGTGCTGACGCTCGCCCTTGGCGAGGCGCGCGAACTGGTGCCGCAGCTCGTGCTCGGCGCCGACGCGATCTACCTCGACGGCTTCGCGCCCGACCGCAACCCCGAAATGTGGGAGCCCGCGCTGCTGAAGGCGGTCGCACATTGCGCGCGACCCGAAGCCACGCTCGCGACCTGGTGCACCGCGCGCCCGGTGCGCGAGGCGCTGCAGGCCGCCGGCTTCGAGGTGGAGCTGCGGCCGGGCTTCGGCCACAAGCGTCAGATGCTGGCCGCGCGCTACGCGCCGCTCTATGTCGTGCGGCGCCATGAACCGGCTGCCGCGTACACCGGCGAGCGGCGCGCGGTGGTCGTCGGTGCGGGACTCGCCGGCGCCGCGTGCGCCGATGCGCTCGCGCGCCGCGGCTGGCAGGTCGACGTGATCGAGCGCGGCTCGACGATCGCCGCCGGCGCATCGTCGCTGCCTTGGGGGCTGCTGCATCCGCAGTTCTCGGTCGACGACAACCTCCTCGCGCGACTGTCGCGCGCCGGTGTCGCGGCGAGCCGGCGCGCGCTCGACCGCATCGCGGCAGACGGCGACGCCGCCGGCCAGCCGGTCTGGTGCGAGACGGGGATCTTTCAGCAGGCATCCGACGATGAGGAAGCCGAGCGCTGGAGTGCCGCCCTCGAAGCCTGGCCGCGCGAATTCGTCACTGCCTGCGACGCCGCCTCCGCAACACCCGCGCTGGGCCTCGCACCGCGGGGCGCCGGACTCTGGTGGCCGGAGGGTCGCATCGTGTCGGCAGCGCAGTGGTGCCGCGCGCTGTTTGGCCATCCGAACATCCGCGTGCAGTTGGGAACGGAAGTCGCGAACGCGAGCGCGGGCCCGGAGGGTTGGTCGCTCACCTCCGCGTACGGCCGCGCAATCGCCAGCGCGCCGGTACTGATCGCCGCCAACGCATTCGACGCGCCGCGGCTGCTGTCGCTAGCGGCCGCGCTCACCGCCGTGCGCGGCCGCATCACGCATCTCGGCCCCGCGCCATTCGCCGCGCTGAAGGCGCCCGTTGCCGGCGACGGCTATCTGCTGCGCGCGCCCGACGGCAGTGTCTCGATCGGCGCCACCTACGAGACCCCGCTCGACGTCGACCCCGACGCCACTGCGCTCGACGAGCAACGTGCCACCGCGAGCAACCTGGCGCGCCTCGCACGGCTGCTCGCCGATAATCCCGCCGCAATGCCGGTCGGCACCTTCGACGGCCTGCGCTGCGTCGCCCGCGACCGCCTGCCGCTCGCCGGCGCGGCCGCTGACGAAGCGCTCGCCTGGCAGCAGTCCGAGCGCCTGAAGGGTGCCCACTTCGAAGACCTGCCGCGCCGTGCGGGAATGTTCGCCTGCTTCGCGCTCGGCTCGCGCGGCCTGACTCTGGCCGCGCTGCTGGGCGAACTGATCGCCAGCCGCATCGAAGGCGAACCGCTGCCGATCGAGCGCGATCTCGCCGCCGCCGTCGACCCCGCGCGCTTCCTGCTGCGCGAGTTGCGCACCGGTCGCGCGCGTGCCTTGCAGTCCGCGCGTTCAACCCCATCTCGGTGAATCCTTCTCCCGCCGACCCGTCCACGGAGCTCCGATGAAGACTCGACCCGTTGAACGCACGACGCACGGAATCCAGACCAGCGACGGCGCCGGCGTGCGCCTGCGGCGGTTGATGGGCGGCGGCAGCGGCCTGCCGTCGATCGATCCGTTCCTGATGCTCGACTACTTCGACAGCCCGAACGCGCAGGACTACATCGCAGGCTTCCCAGAGCATCCACATCGCGGCTTCGAAACTGTGACCTACATGCTCGCCGGCCGCGTGCGCCATCGCGACAACCACGGCGGCGAAGGCGTGATCGAGGCCGGCGGCATTCAATGGATGACCGCGGGACGCGGCCTCGTGCACTCAGAGATGCCCGAACAGACCGAGGGACTGATGCGCGGCTTCCAGCTCTGGGTCAACCTGCCCGCGAAGCTGAAGATGATCGCGCCCGGCTACCAGGAGTACCCGGCCGCGAAGATGCCGATCGAGGAGCGCGACGGTGGCGTGCGCGTCAAGGTGATCACCGGCGCGACCTCGCGCGGCACCGCCGGCCCGGTCACCGCGCCGTCGACAGATGCGCGCTACTTCGATGTCGAGGTGCCGGCAGGCGCGAGCTTCGAGGAAGCGATTCCCGCCGATCACGCCGCGCTGGTCGTCGTCTACGAAGGCGCGGTGCGCTTCGACGACGGCAAGGAAGTGGAAGCGCTCGGCCTCGCGCAGCTCGGCTCCGGCGACGCGGTGAGGTTCAGCGCCAAAGACAAACCCGCGCGCGCGCTCTTCATCGCTGGCATGCCGCTGAAAGAACCCGTCGCCTGGATGGGCCCGTTCGTGATGAACACGCAGCAGGAACTGAGACAGGCGGTCGACGATTACCAAGCCGGGCGGTTCTAACTAACCGCTGCTACGGCAATGCGCGAAGCCGCTCCAGTTGGCGGACTTCGTGCAGCAGCCAGAACGACGTGAGCGCGTAGATAACACCGATCGCGATCGGCAGCGCGGTGAACCTTGCCTCCGGCCACATAAACCAGATCGCGACCGCGAGTACGACCCGCACAACGGCGTGCATGGAGTAGATCCTTGTGCCGTACATCCAGCCCACCGCAGACCAGTGCGAGGCCATGCCGATCACGAGGGCCAGCGGCACCAGCGAAAGGTCGGTCTGAAACGCCGCGATCGCCATACCGAGGCACAGGGCGACCGGTAGCAGGGCCGGAAGGATCAGAGTCGCCAGTGGCGACTTCAGCGCGAGTTTCGCAACCAAATTTCTGAAAAAGAGGATGGCGATCGGCGTCGCGAGGACACCCATCGAAAGAACGAGCACGCACCACGTCCGCGCGGAAAGGTAGAAGCCGGCGATTCCCAGCGCCGTCCAGAAAATCGCGCCGCTGATCGGGAAATAAACGCCGCCGCGTGTCTGAACATAGAACCGTTGCCGTTCCGCTGCCAGCAGTTCCGGATCGAGCATCGCGTTCACCTGTCACTCTCAGGCAAGCCGGACGATTGCGGCCGCCACCTGCTTGAATCAGGGCTTGCCGAGTTCCGCAATGAATGCCGCGGTCACGCTTCGCACCAGCGGCAGGTTGATCAGCGTGTGCGGAGCACCGGGAACCAGCAGGATCACGGCGTGTTTGTGGTCCTTCAGCGCTTCGGCGCAGTTCCCTTTGGCGGCGGCGTTTCCGAGCCATGCGTTCGCCTGTGAAAAGAACGGATCGACCGAACTGATGACGTTGAGGACGGGCAAATCCGGTGCGAGCGCGGTCTTCGGCTCGATCACGAAGTAGTTCTGCTCGCAACTCCAGGCGTAGATGATGCGCGCGGCAAATCCCTTGCCGCCATGGCGCGCGACAGCGACCGCGCCCTCGCTGGTGCCCGCCAGGATCACCCGGTTCATGTTGGCCCAGGACGTCTTGCTCACGGCATCGAAAGCGGCATCGATCTCGGAGGCGCGCAGCGCGTGGATCCGCTCGTACACGTCCTTTTCGATCGGTGAGGAATAAGTCAGGCGCTCCGGGAGTGTGAACGAATCCGGCGCGATGCTCGCGATTCCCAGTGTCGCGAGCCACTGCTGCCACTCGCCGATGGCCTTGAGCCCGAGTCCGGACGAGCCGTGCAGGAAGACCACGACCGGAACCCGGCTCGAGGCCGGCGGCGCATCCGCGAACTTCCCGGTGTAGATCGCACCTCCAGTGGCTGCTGCGGGCAGCACCAGGGCGGCACGGTTGATCGCGAGCGACAACGATTCCGGTGTGTGTTGGGTGGCGCTGCCTTTGATCTCGCCCTTGGGCGCCTGCTGGGCCCACGCAGGCGAAGCGAGCAGTCCGACCAGAAGCAGGAAGACCGGAACAGAGCTTTTCAGGTGCATCGGGGAGGTATCGGCTATTCCTCTTCCTCGTGCTTGCGCTTGCTCGCGTAGTCGTTGGCCAGCTGCTGCTGTAACGGCGGCGGCGCCTGTTCGTAATGGGACAACGACATCGTCCACGCGCCGCGCCCCTGCGTCATCGCCTTCAGCCGCGCCGAGTAACCCTCGAGTTCGCCGAGCGGCGCCTGGCCTTCGACCACGAGCACGCTCGGTCCGGTCGCACGCGTTCCCGTCACCTGGCCCCGA
Organism: uncultured beta proteobacterium; assembly: GCA_963703945.1. Classification (GTDB taxonomy): domain Bacteria; phylum Pseudomonadota; class Gammaproteobacteria; order Burkholderiales; family Burkholderiaceae_F; genus JALORV01. The sequence continues at coordinate 596,333 of CAVPGM010000005.1, forward strand.
CGTGACGACAGGTCGCCGGTGATGTCACCCATGTGCACTTCCGGTGCCTCGACCTCGAGGTTGACGATCGGCTCCAGCACGATCGGCCGCGCCTTGGCGAGCGCGTCCAGAAACGCCTTCCGTCCGGCCGCAACGAACGCCACCTCCTTGGAGTCCACCGGATGGTGCTTGCCGTCGTACACGGTGACGCGCACATCCTGCATCGGAAAGCCCGCAACCGGTCCCGACGCCAGCACGGACTCGACACCCTTCTGCACGGCCGGAATGAAGTTGTACGGAATGACGCCGCCCTTGACCTGATCGACGAACTCGAACCCGGCTCCGCGCTGCAGCGGCTCGACCCGCAGGTAGACCTCCCCGAACTGCCCGGCGCCGCCGGTCTGCTTCTTGTGACGCGCATGGCCCTCGGCATTGGCGCCGATGGTCTCGCGGTACGGCACGCGTGGCGGTCGTGTGTCGACCTCAACCTTGTACTGCTGCGCCATGCGCTCGAGCGCCGAGCGCAGGTGCAACTCGCCGAGCCCGCGCAGCACCGTTTCGTTAAGCACCGCGTCGTGCTCGACCCGCAGCGTCGGATCCTCGGCAGTCATGCGGTGCAGCACTTCGGAAATGCGCTGCTCGTCACCGCGCCGCTTCGGTGTGATCGCCACGCCGCTCATCGGCGTCGGGAATTCGAGCGGGCGCATGTGAATCTGGTCTTCGTCGTGTGAATCGTGCAATACGCAGTCGAAATCGATCTCGTCGACCTTCGCGACCGCGGCGATGTCGCCCGGCTCCGCGCGCACGACTTCGACCGTCTTGGCCCCCTGCAGCATGAACAGGTGCCCGACCTTGAACGCCTTGCGACTGCTGCCGACGAAAAGCTGCGTGTCCTTGGTCACGGTGCCCTGATGCACGCGGAACACGCCGAGCTTGCCGACATAGGGATCGATCACCACCTTGAACACGTGAGCCAGCACGTGCTTCTTCGGGTCGGGCTCCGAACGGAACTCGTCGACCGGCTGGCCGTCGACCATCTCGCCCTTGTAGAACAGTGGCGGATTGCCTTCGGCCGGGTTCGGCATCAGCGATTCAAATACCTTCAGCAGTTCGTCCACCCCGGCGCCATTACGTGCCGAAACGAAACAGACCGGGACCAGATGGCCCTCCCGCAGCGCCTTCTCGAACGGCGCGTGCAACTGTTCGGGCTCGATGTCCTCGCCCTGCTCCAGGTACTTGGCCATCAATTCCTCGTCGACCTCGATGACCTGGTCGATCAGGGCCTGGTGGGCTTCCGCCACCGACGAGAAATCCGCTTCACCGTTCGGATTGAAGAAGCAGTCGACCACGCGCGTGCCGCCGCCAGCCGGCAGATTGATCGGCAACACTTCCTTTCCGAAAGCGGTGCGCAGGTCGGCGAGTAGTTGCGGCAGGTTGACGTTTTCGGCGTCGATCTTGTTGATGACCAGCACGCGGCACAGCTTGCGGCGCGCCGCCCAGTCCATCATGCGCGAGGTGATCATCTCGATTCCGCTCTGCGCATTGACCAGGATCGCGGCGGTCTCGACTGCATCGAGTGCTCCGATCGACTGACCGATGAAGTCGGGGAATCCGGGCGTATCCAGCAGGTGAATACGAGTACGCGGCAGGTCCAGGTGGAGGACCGATGTTCGCAGTGAATGCAGGAAAGTCTTTTCCAGTCCGTCGAAATCGCTGACCGTCGTTCCCTTTTCGACGCTGCCGGCCACGGGGATCGCGCCGACGCGGGCCAGCAACGCCTCGGCGAGTGTGGTCTTGCCTGCACTGCCGTGGCCCAGAAGGGCCACGGTCCGCAGGTTCTCCGTCGTGTAGGACATCGCTTCTCCTTTGAACCTATCTCAGAGTCTCCGGTGGTCGCGGCGAGGCCGCATGGGGCGCAAGGCTAGACGCGGCGAGGGGACCATTGCTTACTGCAAGGACCCGAGCCGTAACAACGCCATGGGCCCCATGCGGCCCCGCCCCGGAGGGTTGCCACGATAACCGGGCGTCTGCGGCGTTGGCCGGCTCGGCCGTAGTTCGGCTACTGTCCTTCGCCAGCCGCCTTGCATCCGCCCGGTTCTCGTGGCAACGCGATCCATCGGGGACTCTGAGATAGGTTCCTGTGTCTTCTTCGTGCGAAAAGCGACGTTACGCCGCGCCGCGCGCGCTGTCAGCCCGCGATACCCTGTACGCCCCACGGTCTTGACGCCCGACAATCCTCGCCGCCAACGATTCACATCCTGCGCCCGCCGCCCCGCTCCACGCGCGGGCCGGTTTGTCGCGGCAGGCTGGAGAGTTGTGGCCAGTGCGAACAGAATCGCACCTCTCAAGCACGAAAGGAGTCTTCCAATGGATGTCTACACCACGTCCGGCGCCTTCAGCTGGAGCGAACTGATGACAACCGATCCGGCCGCGGCAAAGGCGTTTTACACCAAGCTCTTCGGCTGGGGGACCAAGGACATGAAGATGTCGAGCGGCGACTACACGACGTGCCAGGTGGGCGAAAACTCGGTGGGCGGAATCACGAAGATCTCTGCCGAGGCGGGCGGCATGCCGCCCGCCTGGGGTGTCTACGTTACGGTGGACGACGTGGACCGGACCATACGCCAGGCCGAGCAGCTCGGCGGCACACTCATCGCGCCGCCCATGGAGATCGAGGGCGTGGGCCGGATGGCAGTCCTGAAGGACCCGCAGGGGGCCAGTTTTTCCGTGATCAAATACTCGTTTCCGACATGACGAGCGATTGCGGCCGGCGTGGACACCGGCCGCATTTCATTTCAAACGTTTCACCGGTCAGTGCAGCGTGGAAGTCGGGGTCTTTGCGACCTGCGGCGTGTCGCCTGTCGCCGGGTGCGCGCGCTCTCCGATGATGACCACGCGCTCCATTTCGACCACCGGCATCTGTGCGATCACATGCTCTGCCCGGCGTACCTGCAGCGCATGGACGCCCAGCGCCGCCGTCAACGCGACGACGATCAGTACGGCCGAGGCGGCAAACATTCCTCTGGATCTGCTGCTCATGAGGCCCTCCGCACGCGTTGGCAACGAAGCGTTGCCGATGAGCGCACTCTAGGCAGCAGTGCCCGCCCTCGCCATGCCGATGCGACGAACTGCGTGAATGGAGGCACGGGCTGCCAAATGGGGCCGGGCGCGGGGCGAAGCGGATTCGCGCCGCGACGAAGCGGCACCAGCGCGGACGAACCGGTCGTCGTGCCGCAGGATGCACCTCAGCCCCGCTTCAGTTTCATCCGCTCGCCGGCTGCCCGGCCGCGCGCCTTCCATTCGGCCAGTTGCTTGCGACGGTCGAGGAAGGTCATCGACTCGCGGTGCACTTCGCGCATCAGTTTGCGGTAATTGGCCAGCCGATCCGGATCGAGCCGCTCGCGCACCGCGCAGTCGGGCTCGTGCCGGTGCGTGCAATCGCGGAAGCGGCATTGCGTAGCCAGCGCGACGATGTCCGAAAAACTGGCATTCAGGCCCTCTTCGTCGGTGTCGGCCTGCAGGCCGCGCAGTCCCGGCGTATCGATCAGGCATGCGCCGCCGGGCAGGCAGTGCAGCGAGCGGACGGTCGTCGTATGGCGGCCGCGACTATCGTCCGCCCGTACCTCGCCCGTCGCCTGGACCCCGCTGCCGAGCAGCGCATTGATCAGCGTCGATTTTCCGACGCCCGACGACCCGAGCAGCACCACGGTCTGGCCCAGCCTCAGGTACGGCGCGAGCTCGGCACGCACCGCCGGCGAGCGGGCGTCGATCGCGTGCACCGGCACTGCGGCCGGGATTCGAGAGCGCACATCGTCGATGCGTTGGTCGGCCTGCGGCGCGATATCGCGCTTGCTGAGCACGACGATCGGCGACACACCCGCGCTTTGCACCATCGTGAGATAGCGCTCGAGCCGGCGCACATTGTGGTTGCCGTCCAGGCCCATGACGAGCAGCGCTGAGTCGACGTTGCTGACCAGGCACTGGCGCCGACCCTCGGAGGTACGGCGGAGGAGCCGGTTAAACGGGGCGATGCGAGCGATGATCCAATTCGACCGATCACGGTATGTTTCGGACAGCACCCAGTCGCCGACGGCCAATTGCTCGCCGTCGGCGTCGAGGGTCCGCAAGAGCGAAGGCAGGGCGCGCGCGTCGACCTCGCCGCTGTCATCGCGCAGCACCGCACTTTCGCGGTGAATTTCGGTCACCCGCATAGGCCGGCCCTGCGTCTGACCGCCGACCATCAGTTGCGCGTAGCCCTGGGCAACCCGGGCAGTGAAGCCGATCGACCGCAGTCGATCCATAGTTTCCATTGTCATTGTCGTTTCCGATTCGAGCGGCCAAGGCAGGCCGCCAACATCAAACGCGCGCGGTGCGCGCGACCGAGGTCGAGTCAGGAGGCCGGCCGCGTCTGCGGCCGATTCGGAAACGTCCGAGTCAGCGCCGAGTCGGCCGACTAGGGAACAAGCTCAGTGTTGGACATGCGCGCCTCCAGTAGTAAGTGGCGCTCGGGGAGCGGGAAGCGGAGTTTCGTCGCGAGCTGCACACCCGTCAACGGAAAAATCACGCGCGGGCGCGCGCCGAGCGGGACGCCGGGCCGCAGCGGGCCGGGCGTCTCACCTCAGGGAGTGACGGGCGGCAGTGCGCCGGGGTCGACCGCGGGCGGGGATTCGTCGGGCGCAATGGTCTTGTCGGCCTTGTCGGCGGCCTTGCGCTGGCGCTTTTCTTCCTGCTTTTTCTTCCTGGCCAGTTCGCGCTGGCGTTTTTCGAACGAGTAGTTGGGCTTCGCCAAGTCGGTGCCTCCTTGAAGGGAATGTGCGAGTGTCGCTCAGATAAAAAAAGACCGCCACATGAGGTGGCGGTCTCGAATTGAGCAAACAGGCCTTAGATCGGACGGATCTGCGTTGCCTGGGGGCCTTTGGCGCCCTGGGCTACCGTGAACTCGACGCGCTGACCCTCTTGCAGGGTCTTGAAGCCGGAAGCCTGGATCTCCGAGAAGTGCGCGAACAGATCCTTGCCGCCGCCTTCGGGCGTGATGAAGCCGAAGCCTTTGGACTCATTGAACCACTTGACCGTACCTTGTGCCATTTAAAAACGTCCTTGAAGAAAGAAGAAGGGAATAACGCCGGCAGGAATGTCCTGCTGCGTGCAGACGATCAAGTACGTAAATCGGGGAACAAGGCGGGGTCGGATACAGCGGTGACCGGCACAGGGAACCAGAGGACTAACGACACTCAAACGAAAGCACGACGCACCTTACGCGGTTGCCGCCAGCTTGTCCAGTCCGAAATGAGCCGCTCGCCCTGACCGCAGGCCTTGCGCGGTCGGAGATACTTGCGGCCCATGCAGGCGATCCTTGCAGTCACCGTTCCGTTTTTTGCGCTGGTGCTGTGCGGTTATCTGGCGGGGCGGTTTCATATCCTGCCGGAAACCGCGATTCCCGGGCTCAACAGCTACGTTCTTTACTTCGCGCTGCCGTGCATGCTGTTCCGATTTGGTGCATCTTTACCCGTTGCGCAGGTGCTCAACCCGGTGGTGCTGGTGATCACTCTCGGCGTTGCACTGATCGGCGTGACCGGCACGATCGCCCTCACGCGTTCTGCGCGGATTGCGATGAAGGATGCCGCACTCGGTGCGCTGACCGTCGTGTGGCCGAACACCGGCTTCATGGGCGTGCCCCTGTTGGCAGCGCTACTGGGTCCGGCAGCCGCCGGACCGGTCATCACCACGCTGCTGGTCGATCTCTTCTTTACCAGTTCTTTATGCATCGCGCTCGCACAGTCGCAGGAAGCCGGTACCACGGGCCATCAACCGAGCGCATGGCGCCTGCTCAGGGGGACACTGGCGAATCCGTTGCCGGCGGCGATCGCGCTCGGCCTGGTGTTCTCGATGATGCAGCTGAAGCTCCCCGGCCCGCTGGACTCCATCGTCAGGATGCTTGGCGACTCCGCAACGCCAGTGGCTCTGTTCGCAATCGGGACCGTGCTGTGGCGAGCGGGTCTGCACGTGCACACGCGCACTTCGCTGAAGCTCTACATGCCGCTCGCACTCGCCAAGCTTGTGATCCACCCGCTGCTCGTGCTCGCGCTCGGCGTGGGAGCGATCCGTCTTGGAGTGCCGCTCGAACCATTCACGCTCAAGGTGATCGTTCTGGCTGCCGCGCTGCCATCAGCCAGCTCAGTGTCGTTGCTGGCCGAACGCTATGGAGCCGATAACGGTCGCATCACGCGCATCATCATCAGCTCGACGGTGCTCGCTTTCGTCAGCTTCACGCTGCTCGCGTGGCTGCTTGACGTGCAACCCCGATAGCAATTGCGCCCGATGCTGGCTGGAACCGCGCTCGCGCTGCTTGCAGGACTGCTCTGGGGCCTGGTTTTCGTCGTTCCGGTGCTGCTTCCCGATTACCCGCCCGCGATGCTGTCGGCCGGCCGCTATTTGGCTTTCGGTCTGATTGCGCTGCCGCTGGCGTGGGTGGACAGAGCAAGGCTGTCGCGGCTGAGTCGGTCCGACTGGATGGTAGCCAGCCGGCTGGCGCTGATTGGAAACCTGCTGTACTACGCGTGCCTGGCCGCGGCGATCCAGCGCGCTGGAGCACCGTTGCCGACCATGATCATCGGCACGCTGCCGGTGGTGATCGCGGTCGTCGCGAACGTGCGCGTCGCGGGCGGCATACGGTTGCCATGGACACGATTGCTGCCGTCGCTCGCGCTGATTGCAGCGGGCATTGCGCTTGTCAATCAGGTCGAACTCGATCGCCAGGCAGCGCATTCCGCAGTCGAACCGACCCGTTACGCGATCGGAGCCCTGCTGGCAGTCGGTGCGCTGGTGTGCTGGACGTGGTACCCGATCCGAAACTCGGAGTGGCTACGCGCGCACCCGGACCGCGGCGCACGCGCCTGGGCGACGGCACAGGGCGTGGCTACGCTGCCGCTCGCGGCCATCGCGTACCTTGGCGTCGCGGCGTGGTATGGCCGCGCCGGGTCGACGGTGGCGATGCCGTTGGGGCCGCGGCCGCTGGCCTTCGTGTCGGCGATGGTGACGATCGGACTGCTGGCGTCATGGCTGGGCACGCTTGCCTGGAATGGAGCCAGCAAGCGGTTGCCGACGGCGCTGGCCGGGCAACTCATCGTGTTCGAGACCCTGGCCGCGCTGGCTTATGCCTACCTGCTGCGCAGCAGCTGGCCGCCGCTTCCTGCCCTCGCGGGGATCGCCCTGCTGATCGCCGGCGTCGCCTGGGCCCTCAGGATGTTTGGCCGGAATAGCGTTGCCGATGCGCTGACCGCAGCGGGCGACAAAGAAGCGGCGCATCGTTGAAATAATGCCTCGCGAAACCAATGGGACAGGTCGGCTTCCAGCTGGAACACGTTTACCCTGCGGATCTGCGCCGGCTCTGGGCCGCGCTCGGCCGACCCGAATACGTCGAACGCAAGTACGCAGCCCTTGGCTCAACCAACTTACGCATCCTGCAGTTCGACGCCGACGAGGACCTCATCAACGTTGTGCTCGAGCGCCGGATTCGAACGCCCGACTCTGCCCTGCCGGCCTGGGCGAAGCACGTTTTCTCCGGTAGTCACGTGCTGCACCACCACTCGCGTTGGACCCGCGTCGACGCGAAAAGCGCCCGATTCGAACTGGAGATTTGGCCGCTCCGGACGCCGGTGCGTGCGCATGGCGACGGTGCCGCCGTCGAACTGTCGGCTACATGCACGCAAGTGAAACTGCGCATCGCCGTGCAGTGCGGAGTCCCGGTCATCGGGACAAAGGTGGCGCAGATGTTTGCTGATCAGATGAAACAGGCGCTTATTCAGGATCACCGTTTTACCCTGAGCTATCTTGAACTGCCGACTGTGCCCATGTGCAGGACTTGAGCACCGTCAACGCGGGCACCGCGGTTGATCGCGCACTGACGGCGGGGTTGCTACGTCAGGTGCGTCGGCGCGCGCCCTCAGCTCCGTCGCGAGCTCGTGGCACCTGAGTTCGAGGAGCGGCCATGGCACCGAGGTGTCGATGACGGTTGCGATAGCCTGATCGTCGGCATCGAATGGCTCCTGCCACCATAGCTGGCACTCCATCACCTCGACCGTGGCCTCGGAGGCATCGGTCGCTGCCGCTGCGCGATCGCGCAGGCGGGTTCGGCGCGTGTCGTCCGGCGCCTCGCAGGCAACGAGGACGATCGTCGCGCGGCGATTCGCCGCGAGCGTGCGAAAACGGCGCCGCTCGGCGAGTTTCAGGCAGGCCGCGTCGATGACCGCCGGCACTCCGGCTTCAAGCGCCTCAGCGGCAAGCGCGGCCAGGCGTTCGTAGGTCCGGACGGTCTCCGCTTCGGAATAGATGCTGCCTCCCGATGCGTCCTGCAGGCGCCATCCCGTGCAGGCGCTTGCGCTCGACATCCGACCGCAACCGCACTCCGCCCAGTGCACAGGCCAGGCTCTGGGCGACGGTGGACTTGCCGGAACCGGAAAGTCCGGTCATGACTGCGAGTATCCGGGGACCGGGCTGTCGAAGCCGTTCGGCCAGCACCAAGTAGTGTTCGAACGATGTGTGTTGCCGCAGGCGGACATGCTGCGGCACGCGCGGCTGCTGCAGCCGAATCAATGCGATCTTGGCCCGCACCAGCGCCCGATACACCGCGTAGAGCCGCAGCAGCGCCAGACCACCATAGTCACCCGTAACCTCGAGATACGCGCTGATGAAACGCCATGCGTGCGCATCGAGGTGATGATCGGCGAGATCCATGAACATGAAGGCGACATCGCTGATCACATCGATGCATCGCAGTTCGGCATTGAACTCGACGGCATCGAATAGTGTCGGGGCGCCATCGAAAAGCACGACGTTGCCCAAATGCAGGTCGCCATGACACTCTCGTAAGCAACCACCTGCGGCGCGTGCCGCCAGCTGCGCGCTCCGGTTTCTCCATTCGTCGTTCGCCCATCGAGCAAGCGTATCGAGGCGGTCGCGCTCCGCAGCGGAGTGCACCAGTTCGCGCATTGTGACGAAGTTCTCGTCGCACCAGCGCAGGACGGTCTCCGGTGTTCCCATACCGGAGGGCGCCGGCGCGGCGTCCCGGTGTAACCCCGCGACCGTCAGTGCAAGTCGATCTATGAGAGCGACGGACAGTTCGTTTCGCTCGGCTAGCCGGTCGAATGTCAATGCGGGATCGAAGCGTCGCATGCGCACCGCGAATTCGAGCGCACCGTCGGGAGGCGGAGAGTCAACAATGCGCGGCGCGTCCAGGCTGCCGACGACGGCGACGACGTCACGATAGATTGCCGGCGCGGTCCGCTGATTCAGCCGCAGTTCCTCCAGGCAATCCAGATGGCGGAGATCAAGCGTCGAGAAGTCCAGGAATCCAAACCTGAGCGGCTTGCGGAACTTGTATGCGTACTGCCCGGCCAGCAGAACGGTCGAGATGTGGGTCTCGATGCGTTCAACGCCTGCGACCGGCTCGGGAAAGGCGGCTTTACGCATCAGGCCCGCCATCAGCGCATCGTGTCGCTGAATTGAATTTGCCGGCAGGTCCGGGGGACTTGCTGAATGCTGCGGCATCGAAGATGGCAATCGTGTGCTGAGCCGAATGAACTCCCATTCTGCGCTCCGGATCCGGGCAGGCGGCTGTCATGCGACGGCGGCATCGCGTCAAGAGCAGCGCGAACTCCGCGCAGTTGACCACCATCAATCGAGAGCGCGCGCGGGCAAGTAGGGTGAAGAGCATGGGATGGGGGTTGCCGGAACAGGAGCGAAGCCATGAAGCACAGGAGCGCAATGCCTAAGCACTCCGCGTCGCCGCGATCACACGGGCCGAGCGCGGGACAGCCACCGAGCGACGGTGAAACCTCGCGCGTCGTGGCCAGGCCGGATGGTTACTACTGGATCGCCGACGACGGCAGGCAAGAGTTCGGTCCGTTTTCCAGCGTGTCGGAGGCGCTGCATGCGCTGCGCTCTGGCCTCGAGGCCGGGTCGGAGCCTGACGAGCTGCTGGCCGAGGTCGAGGCCGAGATGGGAATTGTCGAGCCGCCGTCGCCGGAAGGCGCCGCGGAGGAAGAATAGGGTGAGCCGCCGATGCGGCTCTTCGCACTCGACGCAACGCGTGAATTCGGCACGCGTGTGGCGCAGGCGCTCGGCGCCCCACTGGCGCCGCACGAGGAACGGACGTTCGAGGATTCCGAGCACAAGATCCGGCCGCTTGTCGATCCAGCGGGGCACGATTGCGTGATCGTTCAGAGCCTGCACGGGGGACCGGATTGCAGCGGCGACGACAAGCTGGTGCGACTGCTGATGTTCGTCACTGCACTGCGCGACCATGGAGCGCGCCGCGTTACTGCCGTCGTGCCGTACGTGGCCTATGCGCGCAAGGATCGCCGCACGCAGCCGTTCGATCCGGTGTCGATCCGCGTCATCGCGCAATTGTTCGAAGCGGTGCAGTGCGATGCACTCGTGACGTTGGAGGTGCATAACGTCGCGGCGTTCGACAACGCGTTCCGAATGCGTGCGATCAACCTGTCGCCCAACTCGCTATTCACCGCCGCCGCCGCGCCTCTTGTCAAGGATTTGCCGGTTGCGGTAGCGTCGCCAGACGTCGGTGGCATCAAGCGCGCACAACTGTGGCGCGAGGCGCTCGAGCGCGATTGGAACCGGCCGGTCGGTCAGGCCTTCGTAGACAAGCGTCGCGCGGCAGGCGTGGTCAGCGGCGGCAACATTGTCACGGGCGAGGTCCGCGACGCCACCGTGCTGATCATCGACGACCTGATCGCAACATTCGGAACGATCGACCGCGCCGCGCAGGCGCTGCGCCGTGCCGGTGCCGCGCGCGTGTTCGCGTTCGCTGCGCACGGACTGTTCGTGACCCCGGCCGCTGATGTGGTGACGCGTAGCGGCGTCGAACGCGTGTTCGTCACCGATACGGTTCCGCCTTTTCGGCTCGACGGATCCGCGGCGCGCGAGCGGATCGAAGTTCTGCCGGCGGGCGAACTGTTTGCTTCCGCGCTGCGGGCGGGTGTGTCCTAGTCGCGCAGCAGCGGCGCCAGCGCCGCGCGAGCCTGCGCGACGTAGCGTCGTGCCAGCGGCAGCCAATGGTGCGGCGTGCGCGGCCGGAAATCGAGCAGGTGTGCCGCTGCCAACCGAGCGCGCACCAGCGCGCGTTGCGCACCGTACAACGCCATCACTTCCGGTGGCGGCGCATTGCCGAGCACCTCGTCCACCCGCGCCAGCAGTTGCGATCCGACCCAGTCTGCGCCCAGCATTCGACATTCGATGCCAAGAAACGCGAGTTCGTCGTACGGATCGACCTCGCGCAGCATCCGGTTGAACTCCAGGCAGTCGATCACGACTGGCGGATCGAGCAGACAGATGTGCTCGGGCCGCAGATCTCCGTGCCCCTCGCGCACGTGACCCTGCTCAGCGCGCGCGCCGACCGCGCTCGCATGCTGCGCGAGCGCGCGGTCGAACTGCGAAAGCACTGCGGTCGTCTCAGCCTCGCTGAAACGCGGATCCAGCAGCACTGCGCGGTTGGCCGCCTGCGCCGCACCGATGCGCCCCAGATACGCGGATGCGTCCAGGGCTACTGGCTCCGCCGAGCGGAAGAACTGCGCGAGCCGCGCAGCAAGGCGGTCGATATCGGCCGGTGTGACTGTTCCCGTCGCCAAGCCTGCGTCGAGCATCCGGGAGCGCGGCAGAGGGCGCATCACAACCAGCCAATCTAGGACCTCCGCACCGGCTTTCGGTCCTATGGCCAGGCGTCCGAAGGCGTCCCGAACCACCGGCATGACGCCCTCGTAAACGTCCGGCGCAAGCCGGCGGTTCAGCCGCACCTCCTCCCGGCAGTTGAACTCGCGCGCGGGCAGTGTCGAGAAGTCCAGGAACGCTGCCTGCACCGGCTTCTTTAGCTTCAGCACATGTCCCCGCCCGATGAATACCCATGACATGTGCGTCTCGACAACTTCGGGCGGCGCTCCACCGGCGTGCGCCGCTGTGCTGGCCAGGAAGTGCAGCACTGCGTCCAGGTTGGTGGGAGCGAGCTCGGCCGCATGCATCTGATAGCTCTGCACGCCGTGTCAGCGGCGTTGACGGCAGTCAATCAACAGGCTGCCAGCAATCGTTGCGTAACTACAGCGCACCTATACTTTTAGCGCGCTTGCTTGCAAGGGAGTTTGCGCGGTGGCAAGGAGGCAGTGATGACGATTGATCTTCGGCTGGCAGCCTCCCTCGCTCTGTCCGATCGGTTTCGGTGCGGGCCGTGGCCGATCAGTTGCAGCGGCACGGCGTGGGCCCTCGATCTGCTGCAGGTGCTGACGAAAGCACCCATGTTTGAGCACATGCCGCGTGGCGGTTTCGAAAACCGCATGGAGGCCGGCCGCCGACTCGGCGGGCAGTTGAGACTGCTTCAGCTGCCGAACCCGGTCGTGCTTGCGCTGCCGCGTGGCGGCGTTCCGGTCGGACTGGAAGTGTCGCGGGCACTCGGCGCGCCGCTCGACCTGCTGCTGGTACGCAAGATCGGCGTGCCGTTTCAGCCCGAGCTTGCGGTGGCGGCGGTCATGGATGGCGAGTCGCCGATCATCGTCGTCGAGGAACGGGTGCGCGAGGAGACTGGCGTCAGTCGGGCATACATCGAGCAGCGCGCCCAGCTGGAGCTGAAGGAGATCGAGCGTCGCCGCGTGCTATATCTCGCTGACCGCAAGCCGATCACAGTGGCCGACCGAACCGCGATCATTGTCGATGACGGCATTGCGACCGGCACCACGATGCGTGCCGCGATTCGCGGATTGCGGCAACGCGCGCCGGCACGACTCGTGCTCGCCGTGCCTGTGGCGCCGCCGGAGACGATTGACGAGCTGACACCCGAGGTCGACACGGTTGTTTGCCTGCTGCAGCCGCCGATGTTCAGAGCGATCGGACTGTATTACCGGGACTTCCACCAGCTTTCCGATGATGAGGTCATCGCAATGCTGCGCGAGGCGCCGCGCGCGGCGCAGCCCGCCGACCAATGAGAGAACCGAGCGCGTCGCCGCTGCTGACCGATCTATATCAACTGACGATGCTGCAAGCGTATTGGCAGCATCGGATGGCAGGCGATGCGGTCTTCGAGTTGTTCGTCCGCACGCTGCCGCGCGATCGCGCATTCCTGGTCGCCGCGGGGCTCGAGCAGGTGCTGGACTTCATCGAACAAGTCCGCTTCGATGCGGTCGAGCTCGAATGGGTCGAGCGCTGCGGGACGTTCGCACCGGGCTTTGCCGACTGGCTGGCGCAACTGCGTTTTGCCGGCGACGTGTGGGCGATGCCCGAAGGCACCGTTTGCTTTGCCAACGAGCCGCTGCTGCGCGTGGTGGCACCGATCGCGCAGGCGCAGTGGCTCGAGACGCGCATCCTGAACCTGATTCACTTTCAGACGGTGGTCGCGTCGAAGGCAGCGCGCGCGGTGCTGGCCGCCGGAGACCGCGCGCTGATCGATTTTGGTCTGCGTCGAGCGCACGGCGCCGAGGCCGGCGCGTTGGCAGCGCGCGCCGCGTTCATCGTTGGTTTTGCAGGAACGGCTACCGCGTACGCCGGGTCGCGCTTCGGCATCCCGGTATTCGGCACGATGGCGCATTCGTTCGTGCAGGCGCACGACGACGAAGCGCAGGCCTTCATCGATTTCGCCGAGTCGTTTCCGTCCAACGCAATGCTGCTGATCGACACCTACGACACGGTCGAAGGCGCACGCCGCGTTGCGCGCATCGCGCCGCAGCTGGCAGCGCGGGGCATACGCATCAAGGGCGTTCGGCTCGACAGCGGCGACCTCGATGCGCTGTCGCGCGCGGTGCGCGCGGTGCTTGACGATGCCGGCCTCGAGGAGGCGGTGATCTTCGCCAGCGGCAACCTCGACGAGCACCGTATCCAGGCGCTGGTCGCTGCCGACGCACCGATCGCGAGCTTCGGCATCGGCACCAGCCTGACCACCAGCGCCGATGCGCCGTTCCTCGACATGGTCTACAAGCTGCAAGAGTACGACGGCGCGCCGCGCCGCAAGCGCTCTACCGGCAAGGCTACGTGGCCGGGCCGCAAGCAGGTATGGCGGCGGTTCGACGCCGACGGCGTCTGCGCCGGCGACACGGTAGCGCTCGCCGATGAAGCGCGGCCCGGCTCGGCCGTCCCGTTGTTGGCGCAGGTCATGCGCGCCGGCAGCCGCGTCGCGCCGTCGCCCGTGCTCGGCGCAGTGCGCGCGCATTGCACCGCGCAGCTGGCGTCATTGCCGCCGCAGCTGAAACGCATCGTCGGTCCATGGAGTGACTACAGCGTCGCGATCTCGCCCGCGATCCACCGCCTCGCCGAACAAGTCGACAGCCGGCGCAGTGCCAGCGGAGCGGATACGGAGCCAGCGTCGCTCCCCAAGGTTACGCCGAGCCCTGCCACGCGGCCTTGACTTCGGCGACGAGCTCCGCGCTGCGATCCTCGTAACGCGGCGAAAAATGAAACGGCACGACAGCGCGTGCACCAACGCGGCGTGCGATGGTGCCGGCCTGGCGCGCGGTCAGATGGTTCTTGCGCTCGGCATGCGCGGCGTCTTCATCGAGGAACACGCTTTCGATGTACAGGCGGTCGACGCCGGCGAGCAGCGCGTCGAGTTGCACGCAATTCGCCTCCGTATAGCGCGTGTCGGTCACATAGCCGATGCGCTGACCGGCGACGAATTCGAACGCGGGCCGCAGCTCGCCAAGCGTCCGCGTCAGACGGTGCTCGCCCGCGCTGTCATGCCAGGCGATCGCGATCGGCGTGGCATCGGGCTGACCCGCGGCCAGGGCCTGGCGCGCCGCGCGCAGCCATGGACCGGTCGACAGCCCCATCTCGGCCAGCCGGTTCTTCCAAACGTTGATGTGCGTCGCCTCTTCAACCGCGAAAGCGAGGCACAGTATGTCGTGGTCGAGAAAGCGGGCCCGCACGCGAAAGCCCTCCTCTGCCAGCAGCACGTCGCCGTCCGGCGTCCAGCCGGCACCGTCTTCGCGGGCGAAGCGCCGCTGGCTGCTGAATAGCGCACACCGCCCCGCGCCACCTGGATCGACTTCATGCACTTCGAGCGTCAGCGGCACTTCGTAGCGATGCACGACATTCCACGTATAGGCAGCGAGCTTGTGCTCGACCTGGCCGATGAAGCCCGGGCCACCAGTCAGTGTGGCGTGTTCCTTGCGGCCCAGCACCACGCGCAGCCAGTGGTCGAATCCGACGAAGTGATCCATGTGCGTATGACTGACGAAGACGTGGGACAGCCGCAGCAGTTTCCGGGGCGGCAGCGCCGAAACATCACCGAAATCGAGCAGCAGCGCGCGCCGCTCATCGCGGAAGTCGACGTACAGCCCCGGATCGCCGAACACGTCGTTGACAAGCGCAGGTTCAAAGCGCGGGCGCATGGCAGGAACACTCTACGCGCCCGCCGGCGGCCGCTGGTCCGAGCGGCCCGACACAATCGCAGGTCCGGAGAACGACGATGACGTACAAGCAGGTGCTGTTCCAGTCCGCCGCGCGCGAGAAGGTGGTGCGCGGCGCCACCCAGCTCGCCGACGCAGTGCGCATCACGCTCGGACCGAAATCCAAATCGGTGCTGATCCAGAAGAAGTGGGGCGCACCGCTGGTGTGCAACGACGGAGTGGCGATCGCCAAGGAATTCGAGCTGAAGGATGCCGAGGAGAATCTCGGTGCCCGCATGCTGCGCCAGGCCGCAGAAAAGACCGGCGACGCGGTCGGCGACGGCACCAGCACTGCCACGCTGCTGGCGCACGCGATCATCGCCGATGGAGTGCGCAACGTCGTGGCCGGTGCCAGCGCGATCGACCTGAAGCGCGGGCTGGACCGCGCCTGCAGGCGCGCAGTGGAGTCGTTGAAGAGCGCTCTCGCGCCCGGTGGCGTCGCGCAAGGAAAAGGCCCAGGTGGCGACCATCTCGGCGCACAACGACACGGCGATTGGCGAGCTGGTGGCCGACGCGATGGAGAAGGTCGGCAGCGAGGGCGTGATCACGGTGGAGGAATCGCGCACCACCGACACCACGCTCGAGGTCGTGGAAGGGATGCAGTTCGATCGCGGCTTCCAGTCGCCGTACTTCATCACCAATCCGGAGAAGATGGAGGCGGTGCTCGAGGACGCTTGCGTGCTGCTGGCGGAACGAAAGATCGGGAATCTGGCGGACTTCCTGCCGCTGCTGGACCAGATCGCCAAGGCGGGGCTGCCGTTGCTGGTAGTTGCCGAGGAGATCGAGGGCGAGGCGCTCGCGACGCTGATCGTCAACCAGATCCGCGGCATCCTGAAGAGCTGCGCGGTCAAGGCGCCGGGCTTCGGCGATCGGCGCAAGGCGATGCTGCAGGACATGGCAGTGCTGACCGGCGGGCTGGTGCTGTCCGACGAAACCGGCATGAAGCTCGAAAACATGAAGCTCGCGCAGCTCGGCCGCGCCAAGCGGGTGGTGGCCGACAAGGACAATACGACCCTGATCGGCGGCGCCGGCGACCGCGCGGCGATCGATGGGCGCATCAAGCAGATTCGGCTCGAGCTCGACAAGGCGACCTCGAGCTATGACAAGGAGAAGCTGCAGGAACGGCTGGCCAAGCTCGCCGGTGGCGTGGCGGTTATCCGTGTCGGCGCGCCTTCGGAAGCAGAGATGAAGTCGAAGCGCGATGCCCTCGACGACGCGATCAGCGCGACCAAGGCGGCGGTGGCTGAGGGCATCGTTCCCGGAGGTGGGCTCGCGCTGCTGCGATGCGTGCCGGCTTTGGCGGACGAGGAGTCGCGCTGCAGCGGCGACGAGCGCACCGGTGTGTTGATCCTGAAGCGTGCGCTCGAAATGCCGACGCGGCAGATTGCCGAGAACTCGGCGGTCGACGGCGGCGTGGTGGTGGCGAAGATGCTGGAGGGTACGGGCAACATCGGTTTCGACGCTGCCCGCAACGAGTATGTGGATCTGGTCGAAGCGGGCATCGTTGACCCCACCAAGGTCGTGCGGATCGCGCTGGAAAACGCCGTTTCGGTTGCCAGCGTGCTGCTGCTGACCGAGGCCACGATGACGGAGGTCGAGGAGCCGCGCAAGGAGCGCGACGCGAACGAACTCGCGGCATGAGGCGATCGCCGCATGAACCATGACGTCTGCAATGGCGACGCCGACGGACTGTGCGCGCTGCGGATGTGGCGGCTCGCGTTGCCCGCGGAATCGGTCGTCGTCACGGGGCTGAAGCGCGACATAGAACTGGTCGAGCGCGTCGATGCTCGCGCTGGCGACCGGGTGACCGTATTCGACCTGTCGTTCTCGCGCAATCGCCAGGCGGCACTGCGCCTGCTCGAGCGCGGCGTGCAGCTGCGCTGGTTCGACCATCACGATGCCGGCGAGCTGCCCGAGCATCCGAATTTCACTGCAACGATCGATCCGGACCCGCAGACCTGCACCAGCATCCTCGTCGACCGCGAGCTGGGAGGTCGTTTTCGTCGTTGGGCGATCGCCGCGGCCTATGGCGACAATCTGGAAGCGAGCGCGCAGCGGCTGGCGGACACGCTGGCGCTGCCGCTCGAGGAGCGCGGGGCCCTGCGCCGCTTCGGCGTCCTCATCAACTACAACGCCTACGGCGGCAGCGATGCCGACGTCCACCTTCACCCGGCGGCCGTGTATCGGTTGCTCACGCATCACGACGACCCGCTGCAGGTCGCGGCGGCAACCCCGCTGCTGGACGAACTCGAAGCATTGCGCACCGCGGACCTGGCACAGGCGCGCGCGGTCGCGCCCTATCGATCAGGGCGGACCGCTGAGGTGATTGTTCTGCCAGACGACGCCTGGAGTCGGCGCGTTCTCGGCACCTACGCCAATGAGCGCGCCGAGGCCGACCCGCAGCGTGCGCACGCAGTCCTGCGCCAAACCGCCGACGGGTTCGAGATCAGCGTGCGAGCGCCGCGCGGCGTGCAGCGGGGTGCCAACCTGCTGTGCCACGAGTTCGGTGGCGGCGGCCGAGTGGCGGCGGCCGGCATCGATCGGCTGCCGTCGCAACGACTGGACTCGTTCGTCGATCGCCTCGCAACCTTCTGGGACTGAGCGATGCCGTGGACCTTGGAGGACTACCCGGTCTCGATGAGGCATCTCGCCGAGGTTACGCGAGCCAAGGCGATCGACATTGCCAACGCACTGCTTGCGGAGGGCATGGAAGAAGGCCGCGCGATCCGCATCGCGACCGCGCGCGCCGAAGAGTGGGCCGCACGGCGCGGTTTGCCGGTGCGGGACGACGACGAGTTCGACTAGCCTCCTCAGCCATTCGGGAGGACGCGATGAAGAACCTTCCAGTGCTGTTAAATCAAAGTAGGCGACGCTAGCGTCGCTGCTTCTCATAGGTGCCGATGAGTTCGGCCTGCGCCAGCACGTGGGGCTGCATAGCCGCGAGTAACTGTTCCTTGGTCGGCCCATGCAGATCGCCAAGGACGGCGTCGAGCGCATAGAGCTTGAAGAAGTAACGATGCCGCCCTTTCGGCGGGCAGGGTCCACCATAGCCCGTGCGCTTCCAGTCATTGCCTCCGTCGCGCGCCCCGGCCGGTGTGCTGCCGCCCTCAGGCACGGCGTGCACCCCGGGTGGAATGTCGTACATCACCCAATGCACCCACGTCATCTTCGGTGCCGCCGGGTCCGGCGCGTCGGGGTCGTCCACGATCAGCGCAAAGCTCCGAGTCGCGGGCGGCGCGTCCGACCAGGCGAGTGGGGGTGCAAAGTCCTCACCTTCGCAGGTGTGGCGGCGCGGAATCGCGCCGTTCGGACCAAACGCGGAAGATG
The DNA here is from genome assembly GCA_963703945.1 of uncultured beta proteobacterium. GTDB lineage: Bacteria > Pseudomonadota > Gammaproteobacteria > Burkholderiales > Burkholderiaceae_F > JALORV01. The sequence goes on from CAVPGM010000005.1 coordinate 615,073, forward strand.
TGAGTTTCATGGAACCTCCTTGCGCTTGAGCCAGGTCCGCAGTTGCGCCAGCGAGCGCGTGTTCACAACGTCGTCCGCCTGCAGCCAGCCGCGCCGCGCCTGGCCAACACCGTAATCGAGATTGTCGTACTCGTTGACCGAGTGCGCATCCGAGTTGATGGCAATCAGCGCACCTTCGTCGCACGCCATGCGGCAGTAGACATCGGTGAGATCGAGCCGCTCGGGATGCGCGTTCAGCTCGAGGGCCACGCCGCGCGCCTTGCATTTGCGGATGACGGCCAGCATGTCGACGTCGTACGGTTCGCGCCGGTCGATCAGCCGGCCGAGCGGATGGGCAAGGATGCGCACATGCGGGTTGTCGAGCGCGGTGAGGATGCGCGCTGTCTGCCGGGCGCGCGACAGGTCGAATTTTGAATGCACCGCCGCGATGACGACATCGAGCGTGGCGAGCGACTTGTCGGGCAGATCGAGGCTGCCGTCGTCGAGCACGTCCACCTCGATCCCGGTGAGCAGGTGGATGCCGTCGAGCCGGTCGTTCAGACGCGCGATCTCGTCGCATTGCTGAACCAGCCGCACCGGGTCCAGCCCGTGCGCCATCGTCAGGCGACGGCTGTGCTCGCTGATCGCGAGGTACTGCAGGCTGTGTGCAAGGGCGGCGCGTGCCATCTCTTCGATGCTCGCGGTGCCGTCGCTCCACTTCGTGTGCGCGTGCAGGTCGCCGCGCAACTGCCGCCGCTCGATCAGATGCGGCAGCTCGCCGCGCCTTGCCGCCTCGACCTCGCCGCGGTCCTCGCGCAGTTCAGGGGGAATCTCGGGCAGGCCGAGCGCCGCATAGACCTCGCGCTCGCTGCGGCCGGCGAGCCGCCGCTTGCCCTCGAAAAGACCGTACTCGTTCAGCTTCAGGTCGCGTTCGAGCGCAAGCGTGCGCAGCTTGATGTTGTGTGCCTTCGACCCGGTGAAATACAACAGTGCTGCGCCGAAGCTCTCGGCGGCAACGACCCGCAGGTCGACCTGCAGGCCGCTCGCCAGGACTACCGATGCGCGCGTCGCGCCGGCCTCCCGGACTTCGCGCACATCGGGATACGCGGTGAAATGCGCACACACCGCGGCGCCGTCGGCTGCGGTCACGAGCAGGTCGAGGTCACCGACGGTATCGCGGCAGCGCCGCAGGCTGCCCGCGACCGCCACCTGCGTCGACAGTCGGCCCTCGCCGCAGGTGCTCGAGCAAGGGTGTGGCGTACTGCGCGGCCACCGCGAGCTTGAAGCGGCGCACCTGCCCCAGCTTCCTCTCGATCGTGGCGGCGATGTGCTCCTCGGTCTTCGGGCCGAAGCCATGCAGCTGACGCAAGCGCCCGTCACGCGCGGCGCGCAGCAACTGGGGCAGGGTGTGGACGTGCAGTTCGTCGTACAACGCGCGAACGCGCTTCGGCCCCAGGCCCGGCAGCTTGAGCAGATCGGTAACGCCGGCCGGCAACTCCTTGCGCAGCCGCTGCAGCAGCGGCAGGTGGCCGCTGGCGCAGAGTTCGTGAATCTTGCCCGCGAGATCTTCGCCGATGCCAGGCAGCTTAGGCAGCGGCTTGCCCTGAGCCACCTGTGTTGCGAGATCGAGCTTGAGCTCACCGACTACGCGCGCCGCGTTGCGGTAAGCGCGCACACGAAACGGGTTGGCGGCCTGCAACTCGAGAAGGTCGGCCACCTGTTCAAAGGCGGCGGCGATGTCGGCATTGGTCAGGGGCATAGCTCATAGCGTGGCCGGCGGTTGCTGGTGCGAACTGACCGTCATCAACAGAGCGTGCACTGCAAGGTCCGTCTGCGCGATCGCGATGCGATCGAGAGCCATCCAACGCACAGGAGAAACCGCCTGCACCTGCGCAGCAGTTCAGCCTCGGAGTTCCAGATGTCGTGGAGAACGAAGCCGGAAACCATCGGCTGGACCCTCAGCGGGTCACACTCTGCGATGGGCGCTGGCGAGCCCTTTGCGTTGCACTCCAGCCAATGCATTTCCTAACACTGCGCCGCCACATCCCGCCCGCCTGAGAACTCCTCGTCGTTCGAGACATTGAGGGCGGCTGATGCGGATCACTATTCTGGCTGATGCGGATCACTATCCTTAGATAATCTGCAGTTGGTCTCCTGCTGGTTTCCGCTACGGAGTGAGCAACGGCGCGCGAGCGCCGGACGAGTCCCGATGGAGCAGAACGCGCTTAAGGAGGTTCTCGACGTTGAAAGGGAAATCAAGGACAGACTCGATGTAGAGAGGGAAAAGGCAGGCCGATGGCTCGAACAGGCCGATCGGGAAACCGAGCGGGTGACGCAGATGGAGATGGCGGGACTGGCGGAGTCGCGCGCGGCGCGGGTGGAGGCCGCGAAACAGGCGGCCGCGGCTGAGGCAGCCGCGATCGTCCGGCAGGCGCAAGAGGCGGCCGAACGCATCGAGCGGCTTGACGATCAACACTTGCAGGCAATCGTCTGGCGGCAGATCGCCGACATCGCCCCGGGGACAGCCACGTGATCGTTACGATGTCCAAGGTCGAGATCATCGGGTCCAGGGAACTGCTGTTGCCGGTGCTCGAGACGATTCGCCAGACCGAAGTCCTGCAGATCGAGCCCGAAATCAAGGAGCGAATGCAGAAGGGCGCCGAGGTCCAACTCAAGCCGCTTGCCCTCGATGGCCGAACACTCGCGCAACGCCTCTTCTTTGAGGACCTTAGCCAGAAGATCGCGCAGCTCATTGCGCAGCTGCCGGAAGTGACGGCAAGAGAGTCGGGTCTCAGCCCGCCCGCGGCGATCAACTCCGTCGCTAAGCTCGTGGGCAAACACATCAGCGCCTGCGAGGAAAAGGGTCGGCGACGGGAAGCGCTGCAGGCCGAGCTCAATCAACTCAACCGATACCAGGTGTTCCTGTCGACGGTCGAATCGCTCGCTCCCAGGGGCGGCGCGGGCAAAGGCGTCGAGATCATCGGCGTCGAGGTCAGGGACCCCGCCGCTTTGGAGCAGCTCACAAAGGTCGCCGGCCAATTGCTGCTGGGGGCGGAGGTACGCACGGCGCGCGCGGCGGACGGCTCGTATATCGGGCTGCTGACGACCGAAAAGGAACTTGCGGACAGGCTGAAAGAGAGTCTGCGCAGCAACCAGATTCCGGAAGTGGCCCTGCCGTCGTACCTCGAAGGCCTTGCTCTGCCGGACAAGATCCACGCAGTCAGTGCGCGGTATGACGCGCTGACGGCTGAGACGGCTGCGATCGACCAGGCGCTGCGCGATTTCGCTCAGCGATGGCGCGGGCTTTATCAGAACGTCCAGAGCTGGCTGGAAGAGCGCTTGTCGCTGCTCAAGACGAGCACGTCGCTGTACGAGACCGATAACTGTTTCGTGCTGTTCGGCTGGTTGCCGTCCGCCGAGCTTCCAAGACTGCGGCGCACGCTCGCCGAGACCTATGCCGACACGGTCGTCGTCGAGGAAAAGGAGATCCTTAAGCAGGACCTCGAACAGGTCCCGGTCGTGCTGAAGAACCCCGCCTATTTTCAGCCGTTCGAGCTGCTGGTGCGCCTGCTGCCGCTGCCGCGCTACACGTCGGTCGATCCGACGCCATTCATCGGCATCTTCTTTCCCCTGTTTTTCGGCATGATCCTGGGCGACATCGGTTATGGCGCCATCCTGCTGTTGGTCGCCCTCGCCCTGATCCTTTTCGTCAAACGCAGGCCGATCGTGCAGCAGGCGGGCAAGATCCTCCTGGTCGCCTCGCTGTATTCGGTGATCTTCGGCGTCCTCTACGGAGAGTGCTTCGGTGAACTCGGCGCCGAGGCGTTGGGCCTGCACGCCTGGATCGACCGGCGTACGTCGATCATGCCGATGATGTACTTCGCGCTGGCCATGGGCGGCGTCCATGTCGTGGTGGGACTCGCACTGGGCGTGCTGTCGGCGCTCAAGGGCAGGCGAACGCGCGAGGCCGTGTCGAGGCTGGCGAGCATCCTGGTCATCCTGTGCATCGTCGGCATCCTGGCCACTTACTTTGCGCCGATGACCGAATTGCTGCGCAAGCCGCTGATGATCGCGATCCTGGTGATCGTTCCCGTCCTGCTGGTGACCGGCGGCCTGCTGGCACCGTTCGAGTTGCTCCGGCACCTCGGCAACATTATCTCGTACGTGCGCATCATGGCTGTCGGGCTGGCCTCAGTGCTGCTCGCCTACGTGGCCAACAGCCTGGCGGGCGCCGCCGGCAGCGTGTGGATCGGTGTCGCGGTCGCAGTCGTGCTGCATGCCTTCAATCTGCTGCTCGGCGTGTTCGCGCCGACCATTCACGCGTTGCGACTCCACTACGTCGAGTTCTTCAGCAAGTTCGTGGAGCCCGGCGGCACACGCTACACACCACTGAAGAAAGCCGAATGAGGAGAGAGCTATGGACGCCGTGAACTGGGAAAAGGTCTTTCTGGCCTTCGCTGCCGCGCTGGCGCTGGGTGTCAGTGCGATCGCCACCGCGTGGGTGCAGGCGCGAATCGGGGCCTCCGGCGCGGGCGCGCTGGCGGAGAAGCCGGAGCTGACCGCAACGGTCATCATCCTGCTCGCAATTCCGGAGACGATCGTGATTCTCGGCTTCGTGATCGCTGCGATGATTCTGCTCATGGTCAGATAGATGAGTCAGGCGGCACTCATCGAAGCGCTTCGCCACAAGGGCGAGCGCGACGCCGAGGCGCTCTGGGAAGACGCCAGGGCGCGCGCCCTGGCGCGCAAGGACGATTCGGCGCGCGCGATCGAGCAGCGGCGCAGCGAAATCGAGCAGGAGATGGAGGCGATTGCGAAGGGATTCGAACGGGCCGGCGCTGCCGAGGCGCAGCACGCGGCGCGCAGGATCCGCCTGACAGCGAGCACGGCCCTGGCCGGGCGCCTGCTCAGCCTCGCGCTCACGTCACTTCCGAAGTTCCGGGATGAACAGTACGAGCAGCGCTTCGCCGCGCTCGCTGGAGAACTGCCGCCTCGAGCGTGGCAACGCGTGCGCGTGAATCCCGCCGATCAGCGTCTCGCCGAGACCCACTTTCCCCAGGCGCAGGTCGCGTGCGACGAGGCGATCGTCGGCGGCGCGGAGGTGGAGACGGAAGACGGGCGCATACGAATCAGCAATACCCTGGAGACGCGCCTGCGCACCGCGTGGCCCGACATCCTGCCCGGGCTGATCCATCACATCTTCGAGGAGGCGCTGAACGGTCGACCTGCTGCGTGAGATCGTCAGCAATGGATTTCCTTCCGACTACCTGCTCGCGCGGATCAGAGGGCGGCGCGCCATGCTCATCGCCGACTGGCGGGCGCTGTTGGCGGGCGGGCCTGCGCCAGGCGCGTCGGACGAGGGTATCTGGGCGGCGATGCTGCGGGAATTCGATTGGCTGCACCGCCAGATGGACCGCACGCTGCGAGCGCGCTTCGCGCCGGTGTTCGCGCTCTTCGAGCTCAAGACCATCGTGCTCTGCCTCAGAAATCGGGCAATACGGAGAACCGCCGAGGTCAACAGGCTCCTCGCGCGCAGCCTGCTGGCCGAACCCGTGCAGCAGGCACTGCGGCGCGACACGGAAACTGGCGCAGCCGTCGGCGCGGTGATCGGTGCGCTGGCCGGCTGGTCGGAGAGCTTCAGGGAACTGGAGGCCGCCTATGCGGAAGAGGGCCTCAAGGGGTTCGAAAACATGCTGACGAGGATCTATCTGCAACAGGTCGTCGAGGAGCGACTCGCGCCGATCATCAGGCAGTTCTTCGTCGTGTTCATCGACATGCGCAACGCCATGATCCTCTACAAGCACCTGCGCTGGGGCGTCGGTGACATCTCCCCCTTTATCGCTGGTGGAACCATCGAGCCGGCACGCCTTCAGCAGACCCTGGCGCGCAAGGACCCGGTCGGCCTGGATGTTCTGGTGAAGGAAGCGACTGGCCTGCGGGCCATCCCCGTGGCGGCCAGTGAGGGAGCGTTGGAGACGGTGCTGCTGCGAAGCATCACGAGGAAGCTGCACGATATCGGCCGCGCGAGCGCGGGCGAGACTGTCGGGCCGATCCTTGACTACGTGTGGCGTCTCTACGTCCAGGCGCGCAACCTGGCCGTGCTGCTCCACGCCCGCGACGTGGACAGCGCAGCGCTCGAGCGGGAGCTGATTCTGTGAAGCGCATCGTTGTCCTCACACCTGCCGACGCACGCTACGGTTTTAGTCTCGGCGGCGTGCGGCAAATGACTGCCACGCGCGCGGACCTGCCGAGGACGTTGCCCGAGCTGGCACGCGATCCGGCGGTTGGTGTGATCCTGGTCGACGAGCGGCTGGTCACGGACCTCCCCGAGGAAAGAATCAAGGAACTGGAGCGGCGCTGGCCCGGCCTCGTCATCGTGCTGCCAGCACCGGCGAAGGCCGTGCGGATCGAGGAGGACTACGCGCTGCGCCTGATCCGACGGGCCATCGGCTATCAGGTGAGGTTGAATCTGTGAGCGGCCGCATCATCGGCATCTCGGGCCCCACGGTCGACGTCGACCTCAAGGAGCTCAAGCTCTACGAGCGGGTGAGCGTCGGCCATGCGCACCTGATGGGCGAGGTGGTGCGCCTGGAGCGGGAACGCGCGATCGTGCAGGTCTACGAAAGCACGCGCGGACTCGGCATCGGCGAACCGGTGGCCGGAACCGGCACCCAGCTCACGGCCCGCCTCGGTCCGGGGCTCCTGGCCAGCATGTTCGACGGCCTGCAACGGCCGCTGGAGGCGATGTACCAACAGGGTGATCCGTTCATTCGCGGCGGTGGGCAAGCGACCGCGCTGGCCGGCGCGCCATCGCTCAAGTTTGTTCCGCTCAAGAAGGTGGGCGAGCGCATCGAGATGGGGGCGGCGATCGGGTACGTCGAGGAGGGCGCGTTTCGACACTACGTGTTCGCCATGGACGCCGCCGCCGGGACCATCGCCAGGATCGCACCGCCTGGCGAATCGGCGGCGGGCACCCCGCTCGCGTGGCTGGAGGATGGCCGGGAAATCTTCGCCTACCACGACTGGCCGGTGCGTGTGCCGCGACCGTACCGCAGGAAGCTGTCGCACTTCGAGCCGCTCGTCACCGGCCAGCGCTGCATCGATTTCCTCTTTCCCCTGGCGCGCGGCGGCAGCGCCATTTTTCCTGGCGGGTTCGGCACCGGCAAGACGCTGCTCGAGCAGTCGATCGCCAAGTTCGCCGACGCGGACATCGTCGTCTACGTGGGCTGCGGCGAGCGCGGCAACGAGATGGCGGAGATGCTCGACGAGTTCACCGCGCTCAGCGATCCCTGGAGCAAGCGGCCGTTGATGAGCCGCACGATCGTGGTGGTCAACACCTCCAACATGCCGGTGGCGGCGCGCGAGGCTTCGATCTACACGGCGGTGACGATGGCCGAGCTCTACCGGGACATGGGCTACAACGTGCTGCTGTTGGCCGACAGCCTGTCGCGCTGGGCGGAGGCGCTGCGCGAAGTTTCTTCCGCGCTGGAAGAGATGCCAGGCGAGGAAGGGTATCCCACCTATCTCGCCTCTCGCATGGCAGAGTTCTTCGCGCGTGCCGGCGCGGTGGAGACATTGGATGGTCGGTCCGGCTCGCTGACCGTGATGCTGTCCATTTCGCCACCGGGCGGCGACTTCACGGAGCCGGTGACGCAGGCTTGCCTGCGAACGACCGGCTCGTTCTTCGTGCTCGACACCGCGCTTGCACACCGGCGGCACTTTCCCGCGATCAACTGGTTCCAGAGCTTCTCCCTGTACGAACGGGACGTCGCCTTGCATTTCGACACGCGGGTAGCGAAGGACTGGGGCGCGCTGCGCGAGCAGGCGCGTGCGATCCTGCAGAAGGAGGAGAGCCTGCGCGAGGTGGCGGAGATCGTCGGCACCGAAGGCTTGCAGGACGCCGACCGGCTGGTGATGCGCACCGCGGAGGACATCCGTCATCACTTCCTGGCGCAGAACGCGTACAGCGACGACGCGTTCTCCACGCCGCAGCAGACGTACGAAAGGATCCGCGGCATGCTCGAGCGCCACCGCATCGCCATGGCGCGGGTCGAAAAAGGCGAGTTGCTCGATGAGGTACTCAAGAAGGGCGGCTGACGAAGTCGCGCTCCGGGGCGTCGGACGACCTCGATCGAGCCGTCGCCCGCCTGCTGCGACGCCCGCGCACCGGACCGATCGGGAGCCGGGAGGAACCACCGCATGCGCCTGAGCCGGCACAGCTACGCGACGATCCAGAGGATCCAGGGGCCGCTGATCTTCGTCGAGAACGTGCTCGAAGCGCGCATGGGCGAGGTGGTCACGATCGTCTTCCCGGACGGCCGTGAGGCGGAAGGCGAGGTGCTTAGGATCGAGCGCGACACCGTGCTGATACAGATCTTCGGCGAGAGTCGCGGTCTGGACATCGAGAATTCCAGGGTCGTGTTCACCGACGCAATCAAGAAGGCGCCGTTGTCCCTAGCGGTGCTCAATCGGATCTTCGGCGGCGCCTTCCAGCCGATCGACGACCTGCCGATGCTCGTGCCCGAAAAGCGGGTGCCAATCGCCGGTTTTCCACTGAACCCGGTGGCACGCGAGCGACCGCAGGAGATGATCGAAACGGGGTTTTCGACGATCGATGGCCTCAACACGCTGGTGAAGGGGCAGAAGCTGCCGCTGTTCTCATCCGCCGGTCTACCGTCCCGCGAGATCGTGGCCGGCATTCTCGAGCACGCGCGCACCGGCGCGGCCGCCGCATCCGGCACCAGCGGTGCATTCACCGTGGTGTTCGTCGCGCTCGGGCTGACCCATCACGAGTACGCCTACTACCGTCAGACGCTGGAGCGGGTGCGCAGCGACTTCGTGGCCTTCATCAATTTGGCCAAGGACCCGGTGGTGGAGCGCCTCCTTGCGCCGCGCTTCGGCCTCACCGTAGCCGAGTACCTGGCGTTCGAGCATGGGCGCGACGTCCTCGTCGTGATCACCGACATGACCAACTACTGCGACGCCCTGCGCGAAGTGTCGACGGCGCGCGAGGAACTGCCGGGCCGGCGCGGCTATCCCGGCTACATGTACTCCGATCTTGCCTCCCTGTACGAGCGCGCCGGGCGCATCAAGCAGATGCCGGGCTCGGTCACGCTGCTGCCGGTCGTGACCATGCCGGAAGACGACATCACGCACCCGATCCCCGACCTCACCGGCTACATCACCGAGGGTCAGATCGTGCTGAGCCGCGATCTGCATCTGCGCGGCGTCTTTCCGCCGATCGATGTACTGCCGAGCTTGTCGCGGCTGATGCAGCGTGGCATCGGCAAGGGGCGCACGCGCGAGGATCACCGCGACATCGCCAATGCGCTGTACATGCACTACGCCAAGGGCAGGGACCTGCGCCGCCTCGAAACGATCGTGGGCCGCGAGGGCATGACCGACAGCGACCGGCGCATGCTCGACTTCGCCGAGTCCTTCGAACGGGAGCTCGTTCACCAGGGCACGGTGAGGCGGGGAATCGAGGAGACCCTCGATGGCAGCCGACGGCTGCTCGAGAGATTCGGGCTAGCGCCGCAATGATCCATCGCACCCGCACCGATCTGCTGCAACTGAAGGAAAAGGCGGCGTCCGTCACCAACAGCGTGGCCATCCTCAAGGCGCGGCGGCAGCCGTTGATCCGCGAGTTCCTCGCATCGGTGCGCCCCTACGTGCGCTCACGCGACGGGATCCGCCGTGACTACGGCCAGGCACTGGCCGAACTGCACCTCAGCCTGGGTCACGAAGGGGCGGCGTCGATCGATTCGCTCGCAGCCACGGCCGAGCGCGAGGTCGGCGTGGAAGTCGAGGAGAAGAACGCCATGGGCGTTCGCTATCGGGAACTGACCGCCTACGGCCCGTTCGTGCGCGCGCCGCACGAGCGGCACTACGGCCACACCGTCACGACTCCGCATCTGGAAGAATCGATCTACCTGTTCGAGAGGATCATCGAGGCGATGCTCGAGATCGCCGCCTTCGAGAACAAGCTCAAGATGCTGGGCGAGGAGATCCTGCGTGTCACCCGCCGGACGCGTGTCCTGGAGGAAAGGCTGCTGCCGCAGCTGCAGGCGCAGATCAAGACCATCGTTCAGTACATCGGCGAGCGGGAACGGGAAGCGCACTTCCGGCTGAAGAAGTTCAAGGACACACGCACCGCGCGCGCGGAGGGGCCTCGCTGAGCTGCGCCGGCAATCCGCCGTGGCCCGCTGGCCATGCCGAATACGGGCGGAGGCTCTTGCTCGGGGCGCCAGCGCCGTCTGCGGCCTGCTAGGGAACGGAGTGACTGCTTTCTGCCGCGCCGTGAGTGTCCTCAAAGGGTCGCGCTCTGGGGAGTTGACCCACTCCTGCGGACGGGTTGGGATTTGATTCTCAAGTGTTCTGACGTTCGGTGCAGGGTTGTCCACGGTGCCGCCGCCGGCCCGCAAGAGGCCGGAGGCGAGCGGCGCGGTGGGCAAGCGTGAGTGTCGGCCAGATCGATGTCGCCTGGGCCGAACCGGCCTTGCAAGTGCGATGTGTAAAGGGCGAGCGTTCGGCGGCAGTTCGGACCAGCGCTTCCAACCGTGTTCGGGCGTCGCGGCGAATATCAGCGGCAGGTGCTGTACCTGTCCACAGGGTCTGCCACGACATCTCCGTCCACTGCGCGAGCTGTAGCAGCGCGGTTGCATCCATTTTCGAAGGATCGACCGGTTTCGCGGACGCGCAAGTTACCCACGTCATTCGCCGTTGTCCGTGCGCGGTTGATGGCCATCAACCGCGCCGTTGGGAAAGGGGTGACTGGCGGCACCTGTTGGGGCGACGGCCGGCCGCTGCCTCAGGCAAGGTGACAGGCACGGTCGGAAGAAGAAAGTTCGCCTGCCCTTGATGACGGTCATCCACCTCGGCGGCGGCGCGGCTACTAGGAGAAATGCAGACTTAACAGAGGCCAACCATGAAGACGACCCGCGGAGGATGGCGCCCGTTGCAGCGCGAGGAACTGCGCGACGAATTGGTGCACGACAGCTACAAGTCCAAGAAGAAGCTGCCGACGCCGACGCGCTGCCCGGACTGCGGCGCCGTGTATGACCGCGGCCGCTGGACATGGGGCACGGCAGCTGCCGATGCGCATCAGGAACCGTGCCCGGCCTGCCACCGCGTGCGTGACCGCTTCCCGGCCGGGTACGTGACGCTCGACGGCGATTTCTTCACGGCGCACCGCGACGAGATCCTGCGCCTGGCCCGCCATCGCGGGGAGCACGAGAGGGCCGAGCACCCGCTTGAGCGCATCATGGGCGTCGAAGATGCTGCCGGCGGCGTGCTGATCACGACCACCGACACGCACTTGGCGCGCGACATCGGCGAGGCGATCGGTGCTGCCTACAAGGGCAGCCTTGAGTACCACTACAACAAGGAAGAGAACCTGCTGCGGGTGCACTGGATGCGCTGAGCTCCGAACCGCCATTGGCCATGGACCTTCCCAAAGAGGGAAATGACCGGGCATGGATTCTCAGCTCCAAAACGCGATATGCGTCAACGCGTTTCAAAGTGGCTGACGCAAAATATGTCTGTACTTGGCCGAGAGGCTGGGCACGGCCGCCAACCAAACGGAGATGCGACATGAAATCGAAATCGCTCATTCCATTTCGCGATATGGACGACTACTTCCAACGTCTGTTCGACCCACGGCGCTGGCCCCTGGCGTGGCCGATCGAGCGCGAGTTCGAGTGGAAGCCGAACACGGATATCGCCGAAACCGACAAGGAGTTCGTCTTCAAGGCCGAGTTGCCTGGAGTGAAGAAAGAGGACGTCAGTGTCGAGCTTGAAGGCAACGTGCTGACGATCCGCGGAGAGCGTAAGGAAGAGAAGGAAGAGAAGACAACGAAGATGCACCGCGTCGAGCGCTTCCAGGGCTCGTTCCTGCGCAGCTTCACGCTGCCGGAGAACGTCGATGCCAAGGCGATCAGCGCGGACATGAAGGAAGGCGTGCTGCAGGTTCACCTGCAGAAGATCGCTGCGCCCGAAGCCGAGAAGACCAAGGTTGAGGTGAAGTGATCGCGCCGGGTGCGGCGAGTGCGGAAGGCGAACAGCCGGCCGAAGGGAGAACGATATGCGCCTGAACGTTGGAAGCGTCGCGAGCCGTGTCGTGGTGACTGCGCCGCCCGCGATGCCGGTGGTCCAAGCCGCCCGGTTGATGCGTCAAGAGCACACCGGAACGCTGGTTGTCGTTGATCCGACAGCGGCACCGGTGAAGCCGCTGGGCCTCGTGACCGACCGAGACTTGGTGATGGAGGTTCTGGCGCAGAAAATGAGCCCGGACCTCGTCTCGGTCGGGGACCTGCTGACGCGCCCACTCGCAACCGTGCGCGAGGACGACGCGCTCTACGACGCGATCGAGTCGATGAGGCGCAACGGCGTCCGCCGCCTCGTGGTCACCAACGCGCAAGGCGATCTGGTCGGTCTGATTTCGATGGACGACATCATCGGTGTGCTCGCCGAGGAACTGACCGGCCTGTCCGGGACGATCGGCGCCGAGGTACGTACGGAACGTGTCCAGCGCGCGGCGACAGCGGTCGACTGAAACCGCCGTCGCTGCGCCTGCCAAAACGGGTCGGGAGGGTCCGATGAGTTCCACGGCTGTCCGACTCGGGCCGCACAGGCTTGAGGGTGAGTTGCAGATTCCAGCCGGCTCGACTACCGGCCTGGTGATCTTCGCGCATGGCAGCGGCAGTAGTCGGCTAAGCCCGCGCAATCAGTCCGTTGCCCGCGCGCTGCAGGCGCACGGCCTCGGGACGCTGCTGTTCGATCTGCTCACGGACGAAGAGGCGCGGGATCGCCGCAACGTGTTTGACATCGAGCTGCTCGCCGGGCGACTGGGTGACGCGCTCGACTGGCAGCAGGGCCGCGCGGACATCGCACGGTTGCCGACCGGCCTGTTTGGTGCCAGCACCGGAGCGGCAGCAGCGCTGGTCGCAGCGGCCGAACGCGCCGACCGCGTGAGCGCCGTCGTATCACGCGGCGGCCGGCCGGATCTGGCCGGGGCCTTCTTGCCCAGGGTGCGCGCGCCTACCCTGATGATCGTTGGCGGAGCTGATCGCGAGGTACTCGAGCTCAATCGTCAGGCGGCGGAACGGATGACCTGCGAGTGCGAAATTCGCGTGGTGCCCGGTGCCACGCACCTGTTCGAAGAACCCGGAACGCTCGAAGCGGTCGCGGCTCTCGCCGCCCAGTGGTTCACGCTTCATTTGAAGCGTGACGAGCCAGCTTCAATGGATTCCCTTTCGAGAACCGTGCCGACGTGACGCCCTAGGCGCAGAATCAAATTGGGAGCTGCCTGATGCCGTCCGGTCTGCCGCGTTACGACTATTTCGACCACGACGCAGATACCGGCGTCATCGGACGAGGCAGCGACGCTGCAGGAGGCGTTCGTGCACGCCGCTGAGGCCACCTTCGCGCTGATGTGCGACCCGGTTACGGTAGAACCGCTCGAGAAGATCGAATTCGAGTTCGACGAAGACGACGTGGAGCTCGCGCTCGTCGCCTGGCTCAATGGTCTACTGGCGCATGCCAATGAGCGCGGCCTTGCGCTTGGTCGCTTCGAACTCGCGAAGCAGATTTCGCGTTGGCACGGCAGCGCCTGGGGTGAGCCCTGGCGCCCCGACATGGAGCGCGGCACGCAGGTCAAGGGCGCCACGCTGACCGCGCTCTCGGTCAAGCCGCAGGCGGAAGGCTGGGAGGCCCGCTGCGTCGTCGACCTCTGAAACGCGAGAACAGCTGGCTATGGACATTGTCCGACTGCATTCGATCGATCCATGGACCTGGACGGTGCCGTGCCCACCGGGCGACGCGCGTCATGAAGCTCGGCTCTACGGCAGCCGAGGCCTGCTCGCGGCAATGGACGACAAGGTGCTGGAGCAGATCACCAACGTCGCGCGGCTACCAGGGCTCGTTGGCGCGGCGCTCGCGATGCCCGACGCGCATTGGGGCTACGGTTTCCCGATTGGCGGTGTCGCTGCGTTCGACCCGGAGCGAGGGCGGCATCATCAGCGCCGGCGGCGTCGGCTTCGACATCTCTTGTGGTATCCGCTGCCTGCGCGCCAACATGACCGCCGACGACATCGCGCACAAGGCCGGGTCGCTCGCCGATTCACTGCTGGAGCAGATCCCGGCCGGGGTCGGTGTCGAAGGTTCGCTGCGACTCAACGCCGATGAACTCGACACGCTGATGCTCGGCGGCGCGCGCTGGGCGGTGGAGCACGGGTACGGTCACGCCGACGATTTGCAGTACATCGAGGAGCGCGGCTGCGTCGAGGGCGCAGTACCCGCGAACGTCTCCGCGCTGGCGAAGAAACGGCAGCGCGGCGAGATGGGCACGCTCGGTTCCGGCAACCACTACCTCGAAGTGCAGCGCGTCGCGAAGGTCTTCAACGCGCGGGCGGCCGAAGCGTTCGGTCTGGCCGAGAACCAGGTCGTCGTGTCGATCCACTGCGGCTCGCGCGGGCTCGGCCACCAGATCGGCACGGAATTCCTCGTCAGCCTGGCGAAGGCGGCGTCGCGGCTGGGCATTGCGCTGCCGGACCGTGAACTCGCGTGCGCGCCGATCAAGTCACCCGAAGGGCAGGAATACCTCGGTGCGATGAACGCGGCGATCAACTGCGCGCTCGCCAACCGCCAGATCCTCACGCATCTCGCGCGGCGCGTGTTCTCGCATTACTTCCGGCAGTCGCAGCTGGAAACACTGTACGACGTCTCGCACAACACCTGCAAGGCCGAACGCCATCGGGTCAACGGCAAGGACAAGCTGCTGTACGTGCACCGCAAGGGCGCTACGCGCGCGTTCGGTCCGGGCCACCCGAGCCTGCCCGCCCGCTACCGCGAAGTCGGTCAGCCGGTCGTCATCGGCGGCAGCATGGGTACCGGCTCCTACATCCTTACTGGCGTGGCGGAAAGCGAGACCCGCGCATGGAGTTCCGCCAGTCACGGCGCGGGCCGCGCGATGAGTCGCAACCAGGCGCTGCGCCGCTGGCGCGGCCGCGCGGTCATCGACGATCTCGACGCAAAGGGCATCCTGATCCGCTCGCACTCGATGCGCGGCGTCGCCGAGGAAGCGCCCGGCGCCTACAAAAACATCGAAGAGGTCGCCGAAGCGACCGAGCACGCCGGGCTTGCGCGCCGCGTGGCCGAGCTGCGTCCGCTCATTTGCGTTAAGGGCTGAACGGCCAATCCGCACATCGTGTCCGGCGCAACGGCCGACTCCTCGTGCCGCGCCGCCATGAGCACAAGCCTGTGGGAGTCGACCGCGATCCTTGCCTTCAGTCTTGGGCGACCGTACGGCCGGTCTCACTCGATGCCGCTTCCACGCTGACGCGCCTGGCCTGCGGTGTGTCCCCCTCGTAGTCCTCGATGAACGTCACTGGTTGCCCCGGCATCACGTCCTCGAACGCTGGGCCCTCGGTCAGGTTGTCGCGCCCGAAGTAGAACTCGCGCCCCTCGAGATCCTCGATGAATCCGAATCCGCCGTCGCGGTCCAGGCGCGCCACGTGCCCGTGCCGCTTCGGCGGATGCTGCTTCACCACGCCGCGCGTGCGGCGCACGTCATCCTGCAGCACGCGCTTGGCGGCGTCGAAAGCGTCTCGCAGCGCGACGAACGGGTCCTCGTGGTGGCGGTGGGTGACCGCGAACTCGCGTCCCTCGCCTTTACAGCGTAGGTCCAGATGCACGCTGAACTGACGACCCTGGTGGTGGTGGCGGCCCAGTTCGCTGACACCAACCTGCACGTGCAACAGGCCGGGATGCAGGTGCGCGAGTTCGTCGATGCGCTTGGCGATCGCCTGTTCCAGCGCCGGCGAACGGTCGACCCCCTGGAACGTAAGAGTAGTCCGGACGCTCATGGCAACACCTTTCCGCGGATGCCCGCCTGAACCCTTTCCCCTTCACGCTAAGCGCGGATTGCGATCCCATCTTGCTTCCGCAACTTTCCAGCACGATGACGCACATCACTTGGTTGCGATAAATCGGCTGTTGGTCGCGGGGCAGTGCGGCGAGATCCCTTTCACCGTGGAGCCTCGGATCGAACGCGTTGTACGCGCCGAGGACTCATGGACCCCTGCGAACCCACAAGCCACGCTCCTCACAGCGCAGCAACTCCGATCCGCTGAGCACGTAGGTTCCGATCGGATAGCCTTGATCGTTGAAATAGCAGACTCCGGTTTCAAGTTCGAGGTCCAGTGAAAACTCCTCATCCTCGTCGAGGATCGGCGACGTCCGCTTTTCCGGATCGGGCGCGCCGACCTGAGGTGCATGCAGGGTCATCGTGGTTCCTTTCGACGTCGACGGCAACGGCGGTGCGATCTCGCCGGTTGGAGGCTTGCTGGCACGAAAGTACACCCTGCATTTCGATCGGCGTTTGCCGGTCGTCATCCCTTGCACCCTCGCTTGCTTCAACCTTGCATCCAGATGCGGCCGCCGCACCGCGTTGACTGGCGCCAGCTCCCTCTGATGAATGAGCTCACAGGCAAACCGACGCGCGAATCAGCTTCCGCGCAGAAGCTGCTGGCGCTGCTCGTCACGCTGGCGCACGAACTGCATCCGTCGCTCGGCGAGCGGGACTTCGGTCTGGACGATTCGCTCGAGGCGGATTTCGCACTCGACAGCCTTGCACGGGTCGAGATGCTGATGCGCATCGAGCGCGCGCTGAGCGTCAAGCTTGACGAAAGAGCAGCGTTCGACGCCGCCACGCCGCGCGACCTGCTGCGCCTTCTCCAGCGCGCCCCCCTCGCAGCGGCCACTGCCGTGCCGCCGGCCGCAGTGCCGACTCCGCGCGCCGGCGTGGTGCGCACGCCGCCCAACGCATTGACCTCGCTCGTCGCGGTGTTCGCATGGCAGGTTGAGCACCATGCCGACGTGCCTGTGCTGACTCTCCTGCCGGCCGAAGGCGAGCCGGCCCTGGCGCCACTCACCTTCGGCGACCTGTGGCGCGATGCGCAAGCAACCGCCGCGGGCCTGCGCGAGCGTGGCGTTGCCGCGGGCGACGCGATCGCAATCATGCTGCCCACGGGGCGCGATTTTTTTGCGGCGTTCTATGGCAGTTGGCTCGCCGGGGCGGTCCCGGTGCCTCTGTATCCACCGGCGCGGGCATCGCAGTTGGAGGACCACCTCGGTCGCCTCGCCGGGGTCGTCGCCAACGCGCAGGCTCGCGTCCTGCTCACGATCGACCGGGCGCGGCCGCTCGCGCAATTCCTGCGTGGGCGGGCGCCGACACTGCACGCCGTCGCCACGGTCGCCGAAGTTTCGATCCCCGGCGGGGCACTGCCATCCGTTGGACATGCGGGCGATACAACCGCTCTGCTGCAATACACGTCCGGCAGCACTGGCGATCCCAAAGGAGTGGTGCTGAGCCATGCCAATCTGATCGCGAGCCTGCGCGCAATGTGGCGCGCCTCGAGCGTGACGCCGGCTGATGTGTTCGTGTCCTGGCTGCCCCTGTATCACGACATGGGGCTGATCGGCGCCTGCCTGGGCAGCCTGTACGTCGGTTTTCCGCTCATGCTGATGCCGCCGCTTGCCTTCCTCACGCGGCCAGTGCGCTGGCTGCAGGCAATCGATCGCTACCGGGCGACCATCTCGGCCGGGCCGAACTTCGCCTACGAGTTGGCCGTCAGCAAGATCGACGACGAAGATCTCGCGGGCCTCGATCTAAGTTGTTGGCGCTTGGCGTTCAACGGAGCCGAGCCGGTCAGCGCCACCACGCTGGAGCGCTTCGCCGAGCGATTCGGCCGCTTCGGCTTCCGGGCCTCGGCGCTGATGCCGGTCTATGGCCTGGCCGAGGCAAGCCTCGGCGTCACGTTCCCTTCGCCGGGCCGCGGACCGCTGATCGATCGCGTGGACCGCCAGGCGTTGATGCGCGAAGGTCGCGCAGCTCCGGCGCGGCCTGACGATCCGTCTCCGCTGCGCGTGGTCTCCAACGGCCTGCCGCTGCCTGGCCACGAGGTGCGGATCGTCGACGAGATGGGGCTCGAAGTCGCCGAGCGCGCGCAGGGGCGCGTCGAATTTCGCGGGCCCGCGGCCACGGTCGGCTACTTCAACAACCCGGCCGCCACCCGGAAGCTATGGCACGGCACCTGGCTCGTCAGCGGCGACCTGGGCTACCTGGCGGCGGGTGAACTCTATCTCACTGGACGTGAGAAGGATCTGATCATCCGCCGCGGTTTCAACCTGCATCCTCAGGAGCTGGAGGTCGCCCTCGGTGAGCTGCCCGGCGTCCGCAAGGGCGGCGTGGTTGTGTTTCCCGCGTCAGATCCCGGTGGAGGAACAGAGCGTCTCGTCATCGTTGCAGAAACGCGCGTGCGAGAGCGGGACGAGCGTGAACGCCTGCAGGCCGAGATTGGGCGACTTGCGAGCGAACTGCTCGGCGTTCCGGCCGACGACATCATGCTCGCTCCGCCGCGCACGGTCCTGAAGACTTCCAGCGGAAAACTCCGGCGGGCCGCCTGCCGCGATCTGTATGAGCGGGGCCTTCTCGGTCGCGAGCCACACAGTGTGCGGTGGCAGATGGCGCGGCTTGCTGTGCAGACGGTCGGGGCGCGTGCGCGCCAGTTCGCGAACCGCGCAGCGGCCATGGGATGGTCAGCGTGGGCGTGGCTCGCATTCATCGGAGTCGGCGTGCTTGCATGGATCGCGGTGCTGGCGCTGCCGACACCGTTGCGAAGGCGGCAGCTTGTCTGGCGGATTGACCGCGCGGGTTGGAGGCTGCTTGGGCTGAAGATCACGCTGCGCGGTATGGAGAAGCTGCCCGCCGGCCAGTGTGTCGTCGTAGCCAATCATTCAAGTTATTCCGATGCGGCCCTGCTGGCGGCCGTGCTTCCGGCCCGCTTCGTCTTCACCGCAAAGGAAGAGCTGGCGCGCACGCCAGTGATCGGCTGGCCGCTGCGCCGGATCGACACCGCGTTCGTCGCACGCGGCGGCGATGCACGCAGCATTGAAGATGCGCGTGCTCTGAAGGTGCGCCTGGACCGTGGTGAGTCGCTGATCTTCTTCCCGGAGGGCACGTTTCAGCGCACGCGGGGTCTGCTGCCTTTCAGGCTGGGCGCGTTCGCATCGGCGGCGGCTGCGCACATTCCCGTCGTTCCCGTGGCGCTTCGCGGCACACGCTCACTGCTGCCCCCCGAGCGCTGGCAGGCGCAACGCCAGGATGTGGAGGTCATCGTTGGTACGCCGATCGAGCCCGCGGGCGACTCTTGGAAGGACGTGCTGGCCTTGCGCGACCGAGCACGCGCGGCGCTGCTGCAGTTGACGGGCGAGCCTGATCTGGGTGCCGAGTTCGTTACTCCGGGCCGGCAGCGCGGGGCAAGGGCCCTGTCCGTATGAGCCGACCTGCGACCACGCTTCTGCTGACCGGAGACGTCATGACCGGCCGTGGCACGGACCAGTTGATGCCGACGCCCAACGGGCGGCCGGAAGGCGCCGACGCTAGCATGCGACCGCGCGAGGTGGCAGCCGCAGCTCGGAGACAATGGCGGTTGCAGGCCGCCCCAGATGCTGCGCATCACCGAACTTCGACTGCCGCTGGACCATCCGCCGGACGCGTTGCGAGCCGCAATCGTGGCGCGACTGACGATTGCCGATGACGACCTGCGGGAGTTCAGCGTGTTCCGCCGCGCAGTCGACGCGCGCAGCAAGAAGACGATGGTGCTGGCCTATACGGTCGACTGCGCGCTGCGCGACGAGGCCGCGGTACTCGACCGGCACCGCGATGATCCGCACGTACGGCCGGCGCCCGACATGCGCTACCGACCGGTCCGGCAGGCGCCGGCAGATTTCCGGATCGAAGATCGATCTCGACCCGTGGTCATCGGCTTCGGCCCTTGCGGGATCTTCGCGTCGCTGCTGCTGGCGCAGATGGGCTTGCGCCCGATCGTGCTCGAACGCGGCAAGCGGGTGCGCGAACGCACCCGGGACACGTGGGCCCTGTGGCGGCGGGGAATTCTGAATCCGGAGTCGAACGTGCAGTTCGGCGAAGGCGGGGCCGGCACGTTTTCCGACGGCAAGCTGTGGAGCCAGATCAGCGACCCGCGCCACCTGACGCGCAAGGTGCTGACCGAGTTCGTCAAGGCCGGTGCGCCCGAGGAGATCCTGTACGTCAGCAAGCCGCACATCGGGACCTTCCGGCTGGTCAGCATGGTCGAGAAGATGCGCGCGGAAATCGAGTCGCTGGGCGGCGAGATCCGCTTCGAGCACAAGGTACTCGATGTGCTCATCGATGACGGTCGCATCCGCGGCCTGCTGGTCGCACATCCGGGTCGTCCCGGCGGCGAGGAGCAGGCGGTCGAACAGGTTGTGCTGGCGCCCGGGCACAGCGCGCGCGACACCTTCGCCATGCTGTACGAGCGCGGTGTGATGATGGAAGCCAAGCCGTTTTCGATCGGTTTCCGCGTCGAGCATCCGCAGGGAGTCATCGATCGAGCCCGCTATGGACCGAACGCCGGGCATCCGGCGTTGGGCGCGGCGGATTACCGCTTGGTGCACCACGCGGCCAACGGGCGTTCGGTGTACAGCTTCTGCATGTGCCCGGGCGGCACGGTGGTCGCCGCGACCTCGGAGCCCGGCTGCGTCGCCACCAATGGCATGAGCCAGTATTCGCGCGCCGAGCGCAACGCGAACGCCGGGATCGTGGTCGGCATTGGGCCGGACGACTACGCGCAGCCGCAGCACCGGGACGAACGTCACGGTGGTCGCGTCCATCCGCTCGACGGCATTGCGTTCCAGAGGGTGTGGGAGTCGCGCGCGTTCGAGCTGGGCGGCGGCGATTACCGGGCTCCGGGCCAGCGGGTCGGCGACTTTCTGCGACGCCAGCCGTCGACCGAATTCGGAAGCGTTCTGCCGTCCTACACGCCGGGCGTGCGGCCGGTCGACCTCGGTGAGCCCGGACGCGGCTCGCTGCCCGACTACGCACTCGAGGCGATCCGCGCAGCCATGCCAGCCTTCGATCGGCAGATTCCCGGTTTCGCGATGGACGACGCACTTTTCACCGGAGTGGAGACGCGCACGTCGTCGCCGCTGCGCATCCCGCGCGGCCGTGACTTCCAGAGCATCAATGTCAGAGGGCTGTATCCGGCGGGCGAAGGCGCGGGTTATGCCGGCGGCATCATGTCGGCGGCCGTCGACGGCATCGAGGTCGCCGAGGCAGTCGCACAGGCCCTGCTGCCGATGCCGGCTGCGGAAATCCCGATACGCAGCAGCAGTTGAAGTACTGGGGCGCGGCGTGTCAAGCGCGTCGGCTGCCACGCTCCTGTCGCGCGCTCTTGTCGCGCGGGCTGGAGTCGCCGCGGGCGCGCAGCGCATTCGCCGCCTCGTTGGCGGTGACGGCCGCCAGCGGAAATGTGACCCGCGTCATCGGGGTCTGTCGGTTCCATGCGGCCGGTGTCGCCCCGTAGAACGCGGCCGCGTCGCTGAACGATCCCCATCGCACGCGGGTCAGTTGAGGGTCGTCGACGACGAGCTGGGCGAAGGCGGGCGAGCGGCCGTCCCAGTCGGTCTGTCCGTCGATGTGCACGCCGAAACCGAGCTGCCGCCTGCTGGCGCGCAGTGCTCTTTGCGCCGGCTCCCACAGTGCGCGGTCTACCACATAGCTGTCGGTCGGCACCCATGCGCCGCCGAGCAGGACTTCCGTATAGCAGTGATCGACGTACGGCGTGTGGAAGTCGATCAGGCCGTGCAGCAAGCGGGCGTCGATATCGGCGAACTGCAGTCGCGCCTCGATGCCTGCCGCGCGCAGCAGCGCCACGAACAGAGCCGACTTGGTCAGGCTGTAACCGATGCCTGCAACCTGCACGTCCGCGGCCGACAGGGCGTACGCATGCGCCGTGTATCCGAACGCGATCCGGTCGCGCACGTAGTCGTGTATCGCCACCGCGCGTTCGCGCGCAGTGGCGATACCGCGCACCAGTTGTGACGATAGTGCGGCTATTGCCGGGTCGGTGGCGTCGACCAGCACGCGCGCGAGCGCCGAGTGCATCGGCAGCAGCGGTCCGACCAGCCATGCGGTACTGGCGTAGAGCGCGCGGCGACGATCGTGTCTGACTTTGGGAGGCATCGGCACGTTCCTTTGGATGATTCGGGTTGTGCAGGGTAATGTGAGTTGATCGCGTCGGCCGCAGGTAGTTCCGTGTCGTTTTCGCGGTTGACCCCGATGCGTGAGGCGCATTCATCCAATCGGACCCCGACAGCATGCCGCGCGCGGGTGGCTGCGCGATGACCGCAGCGGGCGCGAGGGCGCTGCGGGGATTTTCAATGCGCTCCCGTATGCTGTGGACACGCCCGCGTCACCTGCGCGTCATGGACTTCGCTGCCCAATCAGTCATCGATTCGCGCACCGCCTGGTGGAGGCTGGTGGCCACGCTTGCAATGTCCACGCTCGGCAGCGTGGGAATGTGGTCGGTGGTCGTGGCTTTGCCGGCGGTGCAGGCCGACTTCGGTGTCGCTCGCGGCGCAGCTTCGCTGCCGTACACGATGACGATGATCGGCTTTGGCCTTGGCGGAATCATGATGGGCCGCCTGACCGATCGATATGGCGTTGGCGTGCCGCTTGCGGGCGCGACGATCGCGCTGGCACTGGGCTATGCGCTCGCGGCGCTGGCGCCGACCCTGTTGACATACGCGCTGGCACAGGGCGTGCTGATCGGTGGCCTCGGCAGTTCGGCGACTTTCGGTCCACTGCTCGCCGACATCTCGCACTGGTTCGAGAAACGCCGCGGTCTGGCGGTCGCCATCGTCGCGTGCGGCAACTACCTGGGCGGGACCGTCTGGCCGCCGATCGTCGAGTTCCTGATCCAGTCTGTGGGCTGGCGCCATACCCACCTGATCATCGGCATCGTGTGCCTGTCGTCGATGCTGCCGCTGACGCTGGTGCTGCGTTCGCGTCCGCCCCGCTGGAGTGCGGCGGCAGCGGCCGCACATGCGCTGCGCCCGCCGGCAGAACTTGGTGTGTCGCCGCGCGCCCTGCAGGGCCTGCTGGTTCTCGCCGGGCTTTCGTGCTGCGTGGCGATGTCGATGCCGCAGGTCCACATCGTCGCGTACTGCGGGGACCTCGGCTACGGCATGGCGGCCGGCGCACGCATGCTGTCGCTGATGCTCGGGTTCGGCATGGTCAGCCGGCTCGCGTCGGGTTTCATCGCCGATCGCATCGGAGGCCTGCGCACGCTGTTGCTGGGGTCGGTGCTGCAGGGCGTCGCGCTGCTGCTGTACCTCCCGTCGGACGGCTTGACTACGTTGTACGTCGTGTCGGCTCTCTTCGGCCTGTTCCAGGGCGGCATCGTGCCGAGTTACGCGATCATCATCCGTGAGGTCTTTGCGCCGCAGGAAGCCGGTGCACGCGTCGGACTGATCGTGATGTCGACGGTGTTCGGCATGGCTCTCGGCGGCTGGATGTCCGGCGCGGTGTTCGATCTCACGGGCTCGTATCGCGCCGCCTTCCTCAATGGTATCGCCTGGAACCTGCTGAACGTGTCGATCGTCGTGTGGCTGATGCGGAGGCCGGGCGCGCGGCTCGCGCGTGCGTAGCCGTAGGCACCGGGTCACGCGGCGAGGTCGGTCAGGCGTAAGCGGGTTTCGTCGATCGAATACCAGGCCAGCACGCGGCCGGCCGCGTCGAACAGCGCGTCCGCATCGTCCTGTCTGACGATGCCGGTCGCTATGAAGTAATCGGGAAAGCGCGATGTGTCATAGAAGTAGCTGCGCGGCATGCCGACCAGGCCCAGGTAGCTCACCTCGTACGCATAGCGCGCCAGTTCACTGACCAATCCGAGTTGCTCGTCGAGGTGGTGCCGCACGTTGGTGCGCACGTAGGCCTGCATCTCCTCGCCTGGAATCAGGCGAACCGACATCATGTTGGCGAGATAGTCACCGACGCGCGCCAGCGTTTTGCGGGCCAGCGCCTTCGGCCATTCGTCGCGTCGCGGCTCGATCGACGCCATTTCTCCGGCGACGGCCGCGCTGAATGCATCCGGCACCGCGGCGACAACCTGCGCGAAGACTTCACCCAGCTCGGCCCGGGCGGCGAAATAGGCGGATCGGTTGGCCTCGGGCAAGTGCAGGATCTTCGCCGTGTGCGCCACGTGCCCCCACTCGTGCATCACACGCGCACCGAGCAACAGCAGGTGATACGGTGGCGCGGCTCCAGCTCGGGTGTCAAAGGCGGGCTGCTGCAGTTCGTAGACGACGGCGCGCCGCAGGGGATCGACGAACGTGCCTCCGCCTGTTTCCAGCATTGCACATTGGGTAGGGAGTGCATCGACGTTTGCGACGCGGTCAAGGAAGTCCCGCGAGCGTTGGTCGATGACACGCAGGGCGGCATGAATGCTGGCCACTGCCGCGTCGTTCGCTTCCGCCAGCATGCGCCGCACGCGGATCGGATCGTCATGCTGCGGCGTCCACAGCGTTCCGCCGTGCGGGCCCTGCACGATCACATGGGCGCGCGCCTGAACCAGCCAGTCACACAGGGCGTCGAGTGATGCGGTTGACTCACCGCCGCCGGACGACGGCTGCGGCCCGGACACCGGCATGCCGGCGCGCACGGCAGATTCCGCCGCCTGGCCCAGCTCCATCAACTGCGGCTGCAGGCGTTTCGGCACATACAGATCCGCGCCGTCGATGTGGACGAATGGTTCGCTCGCCTCGCCGTCCGGCGCGCGCAGCGGGTCGTGCAGCAGCTGGTCGATCCAGGCAAACGCGTCGGCAACAGCGATGAACCCGGCTGCGTCGGGGCGCCTCGCTCCCTTTGCTGCTGCAGCAAAGGCGTTGCGGTTCGCTTCGTCGCGGTCGAACCAGTAAC
Organism: uncultured beta proteobacterium; assembly: GCA_963703945.1. Classification (GTDB taxonomy): domain Bacteria; phylum Pseudomonadota; class Gammaproteobacteria; order Burkholderiales; family Burkholderiaceae_F; genus JALORV01. The sequence continues at coordinate 639,851 of CAVPGM010000005.1, forward strand.
TCAGGTTATAGGCGATCGTCGCCGGTGCCGAGCGCAGCAGCGATAGTCGCTCCATGTGCACGATCAGCCAGGCGATGTATTCCGGGTGCGTATCGAGATCCGACAGGTACAGCATCGACGACGTGCCGCCGAACGGCTCGACGTAGGGCATGACAGCATGCCCGTCATCGACGATCAGCAGGTTGGTGCGGCGGGGCGGAAACCATGACCGTGGAGCGCGCGCGTACAGGTCTGCGCAACGCTGCCAATAGAGTGCATAGCCTTGCGCGAGGCATTGCAGGCGCTCCTGGTTCAGCCGACCGTGGTCGACCAGCATCGAGGCGAACTCGGGTGCGATGCCCTGAGCGCACACCGCTTCGGCCGGTACCACGAAGGCCTCGGCGTGGGCAAGACAGAAGCGCTGCAATGTCGGGTCGACCCCAGCGCCGATTTCAGTAACCGAGCCCATGGGCGCCAACACTAGCATCGGTTGGCACCGTCGCAACCGTGCATGTCCACCGAAAGGCGCACCGGAATTTGCGCCGCTGCCAGCGAGGCGAGACCGAGTCGCGACCTCATCCGAACGCATGAATCGTCGCCCGTTCGGCGGCCGTTGAAAGGCCTCGTTTCAGAGGGGAAACCAACCCCTGCATCCCTCTCCCCTGCCAAAGGGTACGGCTCCCTCATCCGTCTCCCTGATTTTGTCCTTCAGGCCACGGCGGCACAGTGCGCTACCCGTCAGCGGTGGCTCTGGGAGAAAGACAATGAATATGGACGTGACTGCAGGGATCAAGGCGAGACTGAGTGGTGCCTTGGGCAGTGCCCTGGTTGTATTGGCAGCACTCACGCTTGCAGCGTGCGGTGGAGGGAACTCCACAGCGCCAGGCGCCACGGGGGGCGCGTTGAATCCCTCGCTGTCGGCAACGCCGACAGCAATGTCCGATCCGAACGGGCCGGCGCCGCTGGCCATCTCGTTCCAGGCGATGGACCCGAAGGGCCCCATCACATCGTACGAGTGGGACTTTAAGGACAACACCGCCGTTGCCGGCGGCCAGGCTGTCGACCACACGTTCATGGAACCCGGCACCTATTCGGTGACGTTGAAGGTGATGGATGCGAAGGGCGACTTCAACCGCGCGTCTGTGATGGTCAGCGTCAACGATGGCGGCACCTGCGCACAGGTGCCTGCGGCATTCAGCCTCACGGTGTGGCCGGCCATGAGTACCGGTGCCTCGGCCTGCACGACCTGCCATAAGTCCGGCGGTGTCGCAGCGGCTACGGCGCTGCAGTTCGTGGTGGGCGGAACCGAACTGCAGAACTACAACGTCGTGCGCAACTACGCCAGGACTTCGAGCGACACGCTGCTGTCGAAGGTCATCGGCGGCTTGACTCACTCGGGTGGCGCGCCGTTCGTGAATGCGAGTTCGCCGCAGTACAAGGCGCTGTCCGACCTGGTCCCCGAAATGAAGCAGGCGTGCACCAGCGGCATCAGTGGGCCGGTCGCCGGCCAGTTCTGGAAGGGTGTGAGCTTCATCGATGACCAGACCGTGCTGGCCAAGTCGGCGGTGCTGTTTGCCGGGCGCAATCCGACGCCAGCGGAATCCGCCGCGGTCATGAACGGCGGTGCGCCGGTCCTGCGCCAGACGATCCGCAGCTACATGACGGGTATGGCGTTCAATCAATTCCTGGACGAGGCGGGCGACACGCAGTACCTGACCAAGGGCGTCACCGTCTTCGGCAACAACATGGGACTGAATGCGACGGATTTGCCGAGCGCAGCCGACGTGATCAACAACACCAATCTGGCCGCGGGCGTACGCAATCGCTTCCAGAACGCGATGATGCGCGAGCCGATTGAGCTGGTGAAGTACATCGTCAACAACGACAAGCCGTGGACCGACGCCATTGCCGGCAAGTACACGGTCGTCAACGGGCTGCAGGCGCAGTACCTTGCGGCCAGGGTCACCGGCACGTTCACCGACCCGACCAACGCCCCGGCCAGCGATACACAGTTCCTGCCGGCCGTGCTGCCGAACGGGCGGCTGGCGGGCGACCGCGAGCACGCCGGTGTGATTTCGACGCATGCGTGGCTGCAGCGTAACCCGACGACGCCGACCAACCGCAACCGCCATCGCGTCTACATCATGGCCAAGCAGTTCCTGGCGACCGACGTGGCGGCGCTGGCCCAGCGGCCGATCGACGATGGCGGCAACTTCAAGATCCCGACGATGGAGAACCCGGGATGCGCCGCGTGCCATGCCACCATCGACCCGATCGCGGCCGGCTGGCAGAACTGGCAGGAAAACAACCGCTACCTGCCGTTCCGCGACGCGACGAACAAGGACCACGCGCTGCCGAATTCCTACCGGAGCGGTAACTATCCGAAGGACAAGGACGGCAAGGCCTACTACGTGGTCGGCGACAACTGGTTCCGCGACGAGCATGCCCCGGGTTACGGCACTACGCCGATGCCGGGTGGCGTGACGGGCAACAATACGGCGCTGCAGTGGCTGGGCTCTCAGGTCGCCGCGGACGCACGCTTCGGCGTGGGTGCGGTGAACTACTGGTTCAAGGTCGTGTTCAACCGCGAACCGCTGACGGCGCCGATCGACCAGACGTCTCCGTCGTACGCCTACCAGCTGTCGGCCTACAACGCGCAGATGGACGAGTTCAAGACGATCGCGGCGCGTTTTGCGACCGACCGCGGCAACGGCGCCTACAACGTCAAGGACCTGCTGGTCGACCTGGTCACCAGCCAGTGGTTCAGGGCCGAGAAGGCGACCGGACTGGACGCTGGACGCATGGTTGAACTGGCCGACATCGGCAGCCAGGCGATGCTGAATCCGGCCGCGCTCAACCGCAAGCTGATGAGCCTGACGGGTGTTTCCTGGAACCAGTTCAACAACCCGTACGCTGGCCAGGCGCTGAACTACGGCAACTTCGACGGTGGCCTGAACCGCGAGACGCGCGCCAACGAGTACACGATGGTGCAAACGATGATTGCCGACCGCATGATGTCCGAGTTGGCGTGCAACATCGCGATGACGGACTTCAACAAGGCCGCGGCTACCCGGTTGCTCTTCGCCGGAGTGGCACTGACCGACACGCCGGGCACCACGGCCGGCGCTGCAGCCATCGAGCAGACCGTCAAGAGCCTGCACAAGTCACTGTTGAAGGAAGACCTCGCGACCAGCGACGCCGAAGTTCAGCGCACGGTCGGGCTGTTCAAGGCCGTCTGGGCTGACCGCGCAACAAAGCAGGCGAGGCCGACCAACTGCGCATACAACGACACCAACGATCCGAACTACACGGGTCGCGCATGGGCCGCGGTCATCGGCTACATGATCGGCGACTCGAAGTTCCTGTTCGAATAACGGCGAATCCCCAGGAAGCTAAGGAGCATTCAAATGATCAATCGCAGAGACTTCTTGAAGATCGCCGGGGCGGTCGTCCCCTACTGGGGCCTTATCCCGATCGCCAACGCGCAGGCCTCGCTGTACTCGGGCAAGTTCCTGGTCGACGTGCACGCGTCGGGCGGGCTGGATGCGAGTTCGTGGTGCGACCCGCGCGAGAAAGATCCGACGATGAACAACTACGCCGCGGCCGGTACGCCGGCCGGCGTGGCGGGCAACATCCGGGTCGCACCGATGGGCGCCAACATTGCCTTCTTCCAGGCAAATTTCAGCCGGATTCTGGTCATCAACGGCGTCAACAGCGAGACCAACAGCCACGAGGACGGCACGCGCGCGCATGCCACCGGCATGCTGGCGATGAACTATCCGTCGATGCCCGAGGCGTATGGCTATACGAAGGGCAAGCAGCTGCCGCTGGCCTGGCTGAATTCAGGCGCCTTCATGGACAGCGTCGGCCTGATTCCCGCGACGCCGATGCCGGACGGCAACTCGTTCCGCGCAGCTGATTTCGCCGAACGCGGTCAACGCGACGAACGACTTCATGAAGCAGGCCGACATCCAGAAGGTGCTGGCGACCCGCGCCGACCGGCTGAAGGCACAGCAGGCCGCAGGCAATCTGGTGCCGCGCGCGCAGGTGGTCAACACGCAGTTCACCGGAGCCTCGGATTCGCGGGCGTTGCTGGCCCGGGTGTCGGACTTCCTGCCGGCGCACGTTCGACAACGCGGCGCACGTCGGCCTGGTCGCGGCGCAGGCGGGCATCACGACCTCGGTCAGCCTGTCGAGCGGCGGGTTCGACGGCCACAGTCAGCTGGCGAATTCGTACGCACAGAACCTTCCGCGCCTGACGACACTTCTTCAGTACCTGTGGGACAAGGCCGCCGCGCTGAACATTGCCGATCGCATGTTCGTGCGCGTTTACTCGGAGTTCGGGCGCACGCCGGTGAATACCGGTAACGGCAAGGACCACCATTCGATCGGCTCGCAGATCTTGATGGAAGCCAACCCGACGTGGGGTAACCGGGTGTTCGGCGCCAGCGGACCGCGACACGAGCTGCTGAAGATCGATCCGGCCACCGGTGCGCTCGACCCCGTCAACGGCCAGGCGATCAAGCCGCGCAACATCCACTATGCGGTGCAGAAATATCTCGGCTTCACGATCACCGATCCGAAGTTCGCGATGAAGATACCGGCTACCGAGAATTTCGACTTCTTCAACCCGAGCGCGAAGACCGGCTATCCGAACCTGTAAGTCGAGACCAACCGGCGCGCGCTGCGCGCCGTCAACACAAGCGGGCGCGTGAACCATGCGCCCGTTTCCATTTCCAGTGCACCGCATTCACCCAGCGATGATCTCTCCTGCTTCCGCTTCCCTCCCAGGGCGCCAGGCAACTCGTGTTTGCCGGCGTTTTGACGGGCTGCCTCGCGCTGATCCCGACAGTCGCGTCGGCTGCAGACCTGCGCGGCTTTGCCAGCGCGGGTCCGATGGGCCTGATCCTGTTCCAGCCATGCGACGGCAAGGGCGCGTCGGATCGGACCCTTCGAATCGAAGACGAGACGCGCGATTCCGTATTGACTGCAGGAATTCTGGATGTGCGCAAGATCATGCTGAATTCCGGTCGTCCGCTGTACGTGGAGTTCCGCGGTGACACGGCCGGCCTGGTTGCGAAGGCGCGCCAATTCCAGCGGGCGTTGGGCACCGTCACCTCGTGTGCCGATGCACTCGGCGACATCCCTCCGGCCGCAATCCTGTGGGCGGCCGGTGATGACCCGTCCTGGCGCCTGGTGGCCACTCCGGCGGACGCACGGCTCGAGCGGCCCGGCGTATCACCGGTGCGCTTCCCAGCGTCGGCCTTCGCCTCCCGGGCCGCGAAGTCGTCGAAGTCCCCGCGCATCATCGATGCCTGGTCGACACAGGATGGCGGCACGATCCACGTCGAGATCACCGAACAGATGTGCAGCGACGGGCGCTCGGAGACGGCCTACGGCGCGAGCGTCAGCGCGCGCTACGGCAGCCGCACCTATCAGGGCTGCGCCGCGCGCTTCTGACCGTCCGGCCTCGGCCGGAGCGAGTGGTGCGTCGTCACTCGGCCAGCAGGCGCAGCTTTTCACCAGCCTGCGACAGCTGATCGGTGCAGGCCGTCAGGCCAGCCGACGCAATGCGATCGAGCAGCCGTGCACGGAGCGCGATCGCCGAGTCGCGCGCTGCACGCTCGGACAGCTCGACGAACTGCTGCCCCTTGGGCAGCGTCCAGACCTCGACCACGAAGCCGTCTTTCGGCGACCGGTAGGCACGGACCGTCGACGGTCCCAGTGCAAGCAGTTCACGCGGTAGCGGGTTACCGGCTGCGCGCCGGCTCGCGGCCAGAAGGTCGCGCTGGCTACTGTTCATCAGCGCCCACAGCGTGTCGGCGAGCGGCGCCTTGCGTGGCGCGGGCTCCGGCAACAGCGACCCCACCTCGTCTCGGGTCAGCGAGCGCGAAAGCGACACCACATCGTCGAACTGCTCGCCATGCAGATCGGCCTCGCACTTGCCATCGGGCCGCAGCAATCGCTTGTCCAGCGTGCCGCAGTCCTGGCCGGCTGCCTTGAGCGTCAGTTCGTTGCGGCCGCTCTGACGCAGTCGCAGTCGCAAACCCTGCCGATGCAGCTCCTGCGCGCGCGTGTCGAACAGCCACACCGTGGTCGCGTCCTGCGCAGCGCGCAGATCCAGTGCGCGCAGCACCTGCGCGGGCTCGCTGCAGAGGTTGATCTGCACTTCGGCTCGAGGCTCAGCAACCGCCGCGCCGCCGGCGGCAACTGCGCAAAGCACTAGCGCGGACCGGATGAAGTCAGGCACGGTCCGCGACGTGGATCAGGAATTCCGGCATGTCGGGCAGGCCGTCGATAAACACACCTTTCTTCTTCCCCTTAGGCGAAAAGCGCCGGACGCGCTGATCGAGGCGCTCGGCGACGTAGAAGTCGCCGTCTGGGCCGATCGCGAAGCCCGACGGTGCCTGCAGCTTCCCGTCGATGACGACACGGGCCTTCTGCTTGCCTTTAGGTGAAGCCTCCGGAATGTCGTAAGCCAGCACGCTGCCGGTGCCGGCTGCACCGATGTAAAGCGTCTCGCCGTGCAGGACCAGGTGGACGGGTTTGCGCAGGTGCCGGCCGACGATGCGCGACACGAGTCGTCCCGAGCACCACCTCGAAGATCTTGACCGCATCGCCCGCCTCGTCGGCCACGTAGAGCATCTTGCGGTGCACGATGATCCCGCGCACCGAATGCCGTGGCTTGCCGTGCACGTCGAGCACGACTTCGAGCCCTTGCGGTGCCGGCACGTCGCTCGGTGCCGACGTTTCGACGTCCGGCAGCTTGCCGCGGGTCGACGCGACCAGCGTGCCGGGCAGGAACCGCCCCTTCGGATAGGTCGTGCGCAAGTGTCGGGCCACGGGCGCCGGCTTGCCCGTATTGGGCAGCACCGCAACCACGGTGTTCGAGTCCTGGCACGAAATGTAGAGCCGTCCATCGTCGCCGAGTTCGACGTCGAAGGGATGGACCATCGCCGTCACCTGTTTCGTGGTGACCAGGTTGTCCGCGTAGCGGAACGTGTCGTTGTGCCGCCGGTAGCGGGCGACGTGGCTGTCCTTTCGCCACGCGTTGGCGATGTACAGATCATCGCCGACGAGCGCGAATCCGCGCGCGATGTGCAGCGGATGGGCCTTCGGCGAGGGATTCAGCAGCAACGGGTGCTTCTTGCGCGGAGTGCCGTCGTCCTCGAAGACACCGATGTTGTCGAGGCCGTGACGGCCCTCGCCCCGATAGCTGATCAGCCACACGATGCCACCCGCTTCCCGTCAATTGATGCCGCCATTCATTCCTCCTTCTTCGGCGGGCAGCGCCGATCGAAGTCAGCCTGCATGCGCTTGAGCTTCAGGATCCCGAACCAGACGAGCGCGCCGAGGCCCAGCACCAGCAGGCTGCCCAGCGCTCGCTCTGCCGGGAAGCTCCCCAGGCGATTCGCCGCGTAGGCGCTGATGATCAGCGCGAGGATGACGAGGTTGATGGCCCAGTTCGCAGGCCGCGAGACGACGAAGTGCAGCGTGCCAAAACCCGCGAGCTGATAGACCATGAACGGCAGGATCGCCATGGCGGGCAGCAGTTCGGAGGGGCCGAGGGAAACATCCACCGCAGCGGGCGCACGTGCGTGCAGCAGCGTGCTGTGTGCAAGCTCGTGGAAGAGCACCGGCACGGCGGCCAGCAGGGGGACGACAGCCAGCAGTTCAAGCACCAGCGCGCCGCTCCATGTGCCGTTGCGCGACGCCGGATCGGCACCCTTTCCTTCCGACTGCGTACCGATGAAGAGCCCGCCGACCACCGCCGAGGCACTCGCCAGCATCAACAATTCGGTCGTGATTCCGAACGCGGTCGGCTCGCCGGCCTTCAGCAGCAGCAGTGCCAGGAACCCCGGCGTGTAGAACATCACGCGCACCAGCCGCGCCCACACGCGCGGGTCGCGCTCGGGCGGCAACACCGGCAGCGGCTTGCCGTCGGTGCCGACGGTGGGTCGTTCCTTGGACATGTTGCAACCTCCCCTGTTGACCGGCGGGCCCGATGCGCTCGCGCCGCGACGCGTTTGGCCGAGTATTTCGAGTTGGAGCAGGGCGGTCAAGTCGGGCCGACAGTCCATTCATATTCGCCGCGGTGCGCAAGCCCAACGCGCCCGCCGCCGGACGTCGGACAGCCGTGAAACAGGCCGCGTCGCGGGTCACAATCCCGTCGAGGCGGGGCATACTGCGCGCCACCCAACCGTGGAGATCTTTTGATGAATCGCCTGCTGATCGGCCTTGCGCTGTGCGTTTCCTCTGCCGTTTTCGCGCAGCCCTGCCCCGACAAGAACATCATGTACTGGCAGGCATTCCCGCCCGGTGGTGAGACCGACATCTCCGGCCGCCACCAGCAGCTGGTGCTGAAGAAGAAGTGCCCGGCGATCGACATGATCATCCAGTACAAGCCGGGCGCCGGCGGCGGCCTGATGTGGGCGCAACTGAACCAGCTGCCGGCAGACGGCGTCAACATCGTCGGCATCAACCTGCCGCACATCGTGTTCCAGCCACTCGAGGGCCAGGTGCAGTACAAGACCGACGACGTGGTGCCGGTCTACTGGTACCACTACACGCCCGACGCGCTGGTGGTGCTCGAATCGAGCCCGATCAAGACGTTCCAGGACTTCATCAAGGTCGCCAAGGCCGATCCGGGCAAGCTGAGCCTGGGCGGCTCGGGACTGAACTCGGCCAACCACGCGGCGAACGAGCGTCTGAATTCCGCGTTCGGCGTGAAGACCACCTACATTCCGTTCAAGGGCACCGGCGACATGACGACCTCGGTTCTCGGTGGCCATGTGGATGGCGCGATGACCTACACCGCCTTCGCGGTCAACAACAAGGGCAAGGTGCGCGCGCTGGCGGTCGCGATGGACAAGCGCCATCCGCTGATGCCCGACGTGCCGACCTTCAAGGAACTCGGAGTCGACTGGGTCGACGGCGCCTACCGCGGCATCGCGATGCCGAAGTCGTCCACGCCGGAGCAGCGCAAGCGGATCTCGGACCTGTGGGCAGTCATCAACACCGACCCGGAGATGAAAGAGCTCGCCGCCAAAAGCGGCTTCGAGCTGGTCAACGTTGGTCTCGACGGCATGGACCAGTTCATGGCCGAGAAGGTGAAGATCTACACAACTACGGCCAAGCAGATGGGACTCGGCAAATAACCGTCGCGGCGCGCGTCTTTACATCGCCGGCGCGGCGGTCTATGGTCGGCGCCCACGCTGACCCCGCGCGGTGGTGGAGGCTCTATGTATCAACGCATCCTGCTCGCATATGACGGCTCCGAGTCCGGCCAGAAGGCCCTGCTCGACTGCCATGACATCGCACAGTGGAGCCATGCCCAGCTTTTCCTGGTGGCGGTGATGCCCAACCCGGCGGCGTTCATCGCCGTCGACGGCGGTGTGTACGACGCCGGTCGCGACGAATTTGAAAGGAAGCGCTTCGCTGGGATTCTCGAGGACGGGCTGCAGCGATTGAAGCAGTCCGGTCACGAGGCGCAGGGCGAGTTGCTGATCGGTGATTCGGTGCACGAGATCACCGGGTATGCCCGCAAGATCAATGCCGACCTGATCGTGGTCGGACACAAACATCTGGAGGGCTGGGCCGCGCGCTGGTGGCGCGGTTCGACCTCCGGATCACTGATCGAGAACGCACACTGCAACGTGCTGGTCGTGATCACGCACTGAGACTGGCGGCGCGGAGCCTTTCAGTCGCCCGCGACAAGAAAAAGCCCGCTCGAGGCGGGCCTGGGGCTTCGATCCGCAACTAGCCCGGCGGGCGAGCGCGCCTGAGCGCGCCGAGGCCCGCCAGCGCGACGCCCAGCAAGACGAGCGTTAGTGGCTCCGGGACCTGGATCAGTTGTCCGCGGATTTCACCGCCGCCGAACTGGGTGCTATGGATGTTCAGATAACTCTGGCCGGCCAGAGTAAGTCGCCGTGGAGAACACGATGGAAAAGAGCGCGCTGATCGTCGGCGCGGGCCGCGGGATCAGCGGCTCGATTGCACGGTTGCTTGCGCAGCACGGGTACCGCGTCGCTCTCGCGTCGCGTAGCGGGGGCGCCCGCGCGCCCGAACTGGCGGACGCCGTTCGAATCGCCTGTGATGCATCCGATCCGCACGATGTGGCGCGACTCTTCGAGCGCATCGATGCCGAACTTCCGCCTCTGTCGGTCGTGCTCTACAACCCCAGCTTCCGCAGCCGCGGGCCGCTGGTTACGCTCGATCCTGAAGAAGTGCAACGCTCGCTGCAGGTCACCGCGTTCGGCGCCTTCCTCGTCGCCCAGCAGGCGGTGCGGCGGATGTTGGCGCAGCGGACGGGCACCCTGCTGTTCACTGGCGCATCGGCCAGCGTCAAGGGCTACGCGCAATCGGCACCGTTTGCGATGGGCAAGTTCGCGCTGAGGGGGCTGGTGCAGAGCATGGCGCGGGAGCTTGCTCCGCAGAACATCCACGTCGCCCATGTGATCATCGACGGCGCTGTGCGCGGCAGCGGTTACGAGGAGACCGCGCCCGACAGCCAGCTCGATCCGGATGCGATCGCACAGGCCATGTGGCAACTGGTGCAGCAGCCGCGCACCGCGTGGAGCTGGGAGATCGAACTTCGACCCTGGGTCGAAAAGTTCTGATCTGTGTCGCACGCTCACGATCATCGGCACCCTGGCGAATGACATTCATCAGACCTGCGCGCGGGGCCGGTTGCTAGCCTAGCCTGCGTCAACACTTCCATCGCAGTCCCGTGTCCCGCATCCTGCTGCTGTATTCGACCAACTACGGCCTGTCCAGGCGCATCTGCGAGCGCATCCAGGCGACCCTGCAGCAGCGTGGCGCGCCGTCCACCGTCGCAGCGATCACCGACAGCGGCGTCGATCCGGCCGCGTACGATGCCATCGTGATCGGCGCCAGCATCCGGCATGGCAAGCACAGCCCGACGGTGCTCGAATTCATCCGCGCGCACCGGGCGCTGCTGGCAGGCAGGCAGAGCGCGCTCTTCTCAGTCAATCTGGTGGCGCGCAAGCCAGGAAAGAACACGCCGCAGACCAACCCCTACCTGAAGCGGCTGCTGGCACAGGCGGAGTGGACGCCACAACTCACCGGCGTCTTTGCGGGCGAACTCGACTACTCGCGCTACGGGCCGATCGACAAACACATGATGCGGCTGGTCATGTGGATCAACAAAGGGCCGACCGACTTCTCGACGAAGGTGCAGTTCACCGACTGGGACGCGGTCGAGCGCTTTGCGGGACAGGTTGCGCAACTGTCAGCGGATCGCCGCCCGTAGCGCGCTGCGCGATGTCCCTGCCGGACCGGATCACCAATCCGCTGCATGCGCTGATCGCTCTCGTGTCCACTTCGCTCGTGTTCACGAGCCCCTGGCTCGGCATGTATCACCGGATGTCCGACGCGCCGGGCTTCATCAACCTGACCCACGTCGCGCTTGGATGGATGCTGCTGCCCGCGACGGCGTTGTATTTCGCTGTGTGTGTGCAGGGCGGACGCTGGCGCCAGTACTTTCCGTGGCTGGCGGGGCAATTCGGCGCGCTGCGGCGTGATGTCGCGGGCGTGTTCAAGGGTGAGCGGCCGGCCGGAGAAGGCGGCGGACTCTTCGCGACGATCGAGGGGCTACTGCTGCTCGTACTGCTCGCAACGGCCTGCACCGGCGCACTGTGGTTTCTGAGTCAGGGGTCGGATGCCGCCGTGCTTTGGCGCGATCATCACATCCTGGCCGCTCGCGGCTTTGCCGTGCTCTTGCTGCTGCACGTCATCGCCGTATCGCTGCACCTGCTCGACTTCGTGCGCGACTGAAATCACCGGCATCGGGGTTGGCAGGACCGACCGAAGTGGTCGCCGACACCGTTCGGCCTAGCGTGCCCGCCATGGAAGCCAATCGTCTGGATTAAGACGTTCAGGTTCGCGGAAGCGCGTCGTTGCTTTCCTCTGTGTACCGAATAACTTAGCAATGCCTTGCTCCACCAGCGGCGTTGGTGGCGCGCGTATTGGTGATGGGTCAAACGGCCGTTTTTCGCAACAAGAGATCAACACACAAAGAATCATGCGCGGCGCTGCTTACTGCCTCTTTGCATGCTGCATGGGCTTCGCGAATGGTTGCGCTGCGGAGCGCCTGCCGAACGCCAAGGGTCTCGACGTGATCGTCAAGGCGGCCCCGAGTGCGATTGCAGCCGACGCTTCGGGTGCTCGCACCATCCAGGACGCAACGGGGTGTCAAGCCGAATTCGTTCGCGTGCTGGCCTCGGGCGCGATGGTTGTGCGGCTGTGGCCGACGCAACGCGCGCCCGATTTCCAGAAGTGTTTTGCCAAGCTCAAGGCGCTGCCCGGCGTCGAATACGCCGAGCCCGACGCCGCCATGAAGCCTTCGTGAGGCTATGAAATGCATTCGACAATGACACGCCCCAGCCTACTGAACTCGGTTGCCGTTGGGCTACTGCTCTGCAGTCTGCTGTCTCCTGCTCACGCTCAAGCTGCAAAGAAAGGGAAGCCGGCTCCGGAAATCTATGCCGGCATCATCGTCAAGTACAAGTCCACGTCTTTCGCGAAGACGGCCGCGACGAGCGAGTCGACGATGCGCTCGGTCGAAGAGCGCGCACGAGTGAAGATCGCAGCGTCGCGCCCGGGCGCGATGGACTTGGCGGTGTATCGCTTTGCGAAAGCGATGCCTGCAGCGGAGGCGCGCGCCGCCGCGGCCCGGATGGCGTTGGATCCGAACGTCGAGTACGCCGTCCCTGACCAGGTGATGCATGCGCTGCAGACGACGCCGAACGACACTGAATACGCCGGCAAGCAATGGAACCTGCAGACTCCGCCTGTCGTGGTCGGCGGAGCCAGCCTGCCGCTCGCATGGCAGCGCACGACGGGTTCCAGCAGCGTTGTGGTGGCCGTGGTCGACACCGGCATCCGCCCGGGACACCCTGATCTTGCCGGCCGCCTGCTGAGCGGCTATGACTTCATCAGCAGCGATGCATTCGCGGCGATGGGATTTCCAGCCAACTGGAACGCCGCCGATGGCAACGGTCGGGACGCGGATGCAACGGATCCTGGCGACTATCTGGACGACGCGCTGCTGGCGCAGCTCCCTCCCGATCACGGGCTGAGCCCCTCTCCGAGCTCTTGGCACGGCACGCACGTGGCGGGCACGATCGGCGCGGCGAGCAACAATGGGGTCGGCGTCGCCGGAGTCGACTGGAGCGCTCGAATTCTGCCGGTGCGCGTGCTTGGCCGTGCCGGTGGCACGACTTCCGACATCGTCGATGGCATCGCGTGGGCCGTGGGTCTGCCCGTGCCCGGTGTCCCCGCGAACCCGACTCCAGCGCGCATCATCAACCTGAGCCTCGGCGGAAGCGGGACCTGCAGTGCCGCCTTCCAGGATGCTGTCAATCGCGTACGAGCCGCCGGTGCGATCGTCATTGCAGCGGCGGGCAACGACGCGGCGCTCGCTGTTTCACAGCCGGCCAATTGCAACGGCGTCATTGCGGTCACGGCCCACGCCCGCGACGGCGACAACGCCAGTTATGCCAATGTCGGATCGCAGGTCGCTCTCAGCGCACCCGGAGGGGGCTGCGGCTCCAATGCGCTGGTGGACCTCGACGGCGCGGACGTCACCTGGAACCAGACCTGCAGACGGGTGCCATACGCTCGATTCGATCCGGGGACAGATCGACGCCCGGGCGCCCGCCGGACTGACGTTCATCAAGGCTCGCGCCGCGCTCGAAGCCGCCCTGAAGGGCAAGGATCTCGACGGCGTAGAAACGGGCATGGTCGACCTCGCTCCGGGTCTGAACGCGACGATGCGCAACGACCTCGCGGGGTATATCTCGCAGGTCGCGTGCTCCGGACCCAACGACCGAGTCATTTCGACGCTGAACCTGGGAATGACGACGCCTGAAGGCGAGGGGTACGGCGTCCTGGCCGGAACCAGCATGGCTGCGCCGCACGTCAGCGGCGTCGCCGCGCTGTTGCTCTCACTGAGCCCGCGCCTGAACGCCGACGAGGTGAAGTCGGTGCTGCAGAGCTCGGCGCGCCCGCACCCCGCAGGAACCTACTGCGCGACACTCAGTGGCACCTGCGGTTCCGGTCTGCTCGATGCCAACGCGGCCGTCCAGCACGTCGTGGACAATCGGCCGATAGTCACCGGGATGATCCAGGGCTCCGCACCCGGCGTACGCCCGCTCGCGTCGTTCACGCTGGTCGGCAATGTCAAAACGGTCGGCGGACGAGTGGCCTCGACAGCGGGAATGTCCTGGCGTCAGACCTCCGGGCCGACGGTAACGATTCCAGCGGGGAGCGGTGCAACCGTCACGCTCACGGCTCCGAGTGCCGTCGGTGCGCTCGGGTTCGAATTCGCGGCGAGCGACTCGGCCGGCTACAGTGCCGCTGTGGCGGTGCCGGTCATCGTCAATGCGCCGCCGACGATGACCCCGGCTGCTGCAGTGAGCGGAACCAAGGGTAAGCCGCTGTCAGGATCGGTCCGGGGCGTCGATCCGGACGGCGATGCGATCACCTACGTTCTGGTGGCCGGACCGACAGACTTCGCGCTGAACGCGAGCACCGGTGCCTGGTCGTGGACGCCCAATGCCGCCGGCACCCATGGCGTGACGATCATGCCGACCGATGCCTACGGCAACGGCACTCCGGTCAACTTCGTGATCACCGCTGCAGCCGATCCAAACGACAAGGAGGGCGGCGGCGGAGCGCTCACTTGGTGGCTCGCGGCAGTGCTGCTGATCCCCGCAGTTCGTCGCAGATCCTAGCAAGCGGGTGCAGGGTCGCCGCGTCAGGCCGAAGCTGACGCGGCGGGCAGCACCGTCGCCCTACACTCGCCGAAGCCAACTGACCGATAGCCTGCGCGCCGGCAACGGCCGCGCAGCGTGACTGTGTCGCCGTCCTCGAGGAATGTGCGCTGCTCGCCACCCGCGAGCCTGATCGGCTGCTTGCCGCCGGCAGTGAGTTCGAGCAGCGAACCCGCTGCCGCGGGCTCGGCGCCGGATAACGTACCCGTGCCGAGCAGATCGCCGGTCATCAGGCTGCAGCCGTTGACCGTGTGATGCGCCACCAGCTGCGCGACGGTCCAGTACGCCGCCTCGGCGAAGTTCGAGCGCGCGATTGAAACTGGCGCCGTGCCGGCCTCGCGCATACGCCGGGTCTGCAGCAGCGCTTCCAGCTCGACATCGATCGCGCCTTGCTCGCGGTTCGCCGGGGAATCGAGGTAGGGCAGCGGCGGGGGATCGCCCGCTGGTCGTACAAACGGTCGGCGGAACGGCGCGAGTGCCTCCATCGTCACGATCCATGGCGACACCGTGCTGGCGAAGTTCTTCGACAGGAATGGACCGAGCGGCTGGTATTCCCACGCCTGGATGTCGCGCGCGCTCCAGTCGTTGAACAGCGCCAGCCCGAATATATGGTCTTCCGCGTCCTGTATCGCGATCGGCTGTCCCTGCGGATTGGGCCGGCCGATGAACACGCCGAGTTCGAGCTCGAAATCGAGCCGCCGAGTCGGCGCGACCTCGGGTGCATCGGCCTCGGCTGACTTCAGCTGCCCCAGCGGCCGCTTGAAATCGCGCCCGCTGACGTTGATCGTCGATGCGCGCCCGTGGTAGCCGATCGGCACCCACTTGTAATTGGGAAGCAGCGGGTTGTCCGGACGAAACAGCTTGCCGACCGCGGTCGCGTGATGAATGCCGACGTAGAAATCGGTGTAGTCCCCTATCACGCACGGCAGTCCCATTTCGGCGCGCGACATCGGCACCAGTGCGCTGCGCCAGGATGTTTCCTTCGCACTGCCACGCTTCAGACCTGCCGACAACGCGCGGCGCAGGTCGCGGCGCGCCGCAGGGGCGAGACTCATCAGCCGGTTCATGTCGTGGCTGTCGATCAGCCCAGCGCGACGCAGATCCAGCACCTGATCGCCGATCGCCACGCCGATGCGCCAGTCGATGTCGGCCGCCTCGCGGAAGCGGCCGAACGGCAGGTTCTGGATCGGAAAGTCGCTGCCTTCGACGTTCGCCGATTCGACCCAGCTCTCGAGCGCCGGGTCGTGCGTCTCGTCGACGGTGGCCGCGGTCACTGCTTGAACTCTCGCTCGTGCAGGAAGGCGGCGTGATGCGGCGCGCGCTTGGTGCGGGACCACTCTTCGAGCATGTCCCACTTGACCGCGTCGAGCCGGTTCAGCATCTTGGCCTCGTCGGGATCAGGGCAGGCCAGCTCCAGACGGTGACCGTTCGGATCGAAGAAGTAGATCGAGTGAAACGCCCCGTGGTCGGTGACGCCCAGCACCTCGACTCCGTTGGCCTCGAGATGCGCGCGGTACTCCAGCAGTGTCGCGCGGTCGGCGACCTTGAACGCGATGTGCTGCACCCAGCCCGGCGTGTTCTCGTCGCGGCCCATCGGCGGCTTGGTCGGCAGTTCGAAGAAAGCGAGGACGTTGCCGCCGCCCGCGTCGAGGAAGATGTGCATGTAGGGATCCGGCTCCTTGGTCGAGGGCACCTGGTCCTCGGCGATCGCGAGCACGAAATCCATCTTCAGCATCTTCTGGTACCAGAGCACCGTCTCCTTGGCGTCGCGGCAGCGGTAGGCGACGTGGTGTATCCGATCGATCTTCATCAGGGTCTCCTCGGTTCGCCTAGCTGAGGCCAGTGACCGGAATCAGTGCACCATGGATGGCGCGCGCATCGTCACTCACCAGAAAGCCGATCACGGCGGCCAGCGCCTCGGGCGCGACCCAGCGCCTCGGATCGGCATCCGGCATCGACTGGCGATTGGCCGGCGTATCGATGACGCTCGGCAGTACGGCGTTGACGTTGATCCCGGCTTCGCGCAATTCCGCCGACATCGATTCCGTCAACCGCATCAGCGCACTCTTGGAGGCGATGTAAGCGCCCATCTTGGCCGCGCCGCGCAGCGCCGCGGCCGCGCCGACGTTGACGATGGCGCCGCGGCCGGCAGCGCGCATCACGGGGACGACCGCTGCGGCAGAATGCAGCATCGTGTTGACGTTGAGGTCGAGCATGCGCTGCCACGTCGATGCGATCGTCTCGTGAACCGTCTCGCCCATCGTGAAGCCGCCTGCCAGGTGCACCGCGGCGCGGATTCCGCCGAAGCGGTTCACGGTCTCTTCCACGGATGCCGACACGGCGGCGGCATCGAGCAGGTTGGTCGCCAGCGGCAGCGCCGTGATGGCCGGCACGTCGCGCGCCAGTGCGGCGAGGGCGTCGGCATCACGATCGAGCAGCGCCAGATTCGCCCCGCGGGCGGCGAAATGTGTCACTACCGCACGGCCGAGCGCGCCGGCCGCGCCGGTGACAAGCACGCACCCGTCAGACGGCATGTTTGGCTCCTGCGCGGTGCGCGCTGTGATAGCGACCGCTGCCGCGCGTGACAATCCGATCCTCGGGCAGGAGCTGGCCCGGTTCGATCTCCTCCTTGCGCTTGACGCGTTCGTATACCGGCGCGAAGTCGATATGCGCGAGTTCGAGCAGATCGTCCAGCGCGTCCAGCACGAAATAGCACTCCTGGAAGTCGTCGATGCGGTAGCGCGTGCGCATCACGCGCTCGAGGTCGAAGCCGATGCGGTGCGGCGAATCGTCGTCGAGCGAAAAAACGCTCTCGGTGCGCGAACTCGCGATGCCCGAGCCGTAGATGCGCACGCCGTCGGCCTGCTTGACCAGCCCGAATTCCACCGTGTACCAGTACACGCGCGCCAGCAGTGGCAGCGTGCCCAGACGCTGCGCGCGCAGCCCGCCCTTCGCCGTAGGCCTGGATGAAGTCGGCGATCACCGGATTCATCAGCATCGGCGCATGGCCGAACACGTCGTGAAAGACGTCGGGCTCTTCGAGGTAGTCGAGCTGGTCTGCGCGGCGGATGAACTGTCCGGCCGGGAAGCGCCGATGCGCGAGGTGCTCGAAGAACACCTCGTCGGGGACCAGGCCCGGCACGGCGACGATCTGCCAGCCGGTGTGTCGCATCAGCACTTCGCTCAACTGTTCGAAATGCGGGATGCGATCGGACGCTATCGGCAGCGCCTGCATGCCGACGACGAACTCGTCGCACGCGCGCCCATGTAGCAGCGCGGTCTGACGCTCGAACAGCACTTTCCACACGGCGTGTTCGCCGGCGGTGTAGTCATCCCAGCGCTGCGGGATGGTCCAGTCGGCGCGTTCGGGCCGGCTGGCCTCGCCGGCCGCCGAGTCCGTGCTTCTCGGTCGCGGCGTTCATCACGACTGCCCCGCGGCGGCGTCGGCCACTGCAGCCAGCGCGAAGTCGCGTTCGGTCAGACCGCCCGCGTCGTGCGTCGTCAGTCGCATCTCGACGCGGTTGTAGACGTTGCTCCACTCCGGATGGTGGTCGGCGCGCTCGGCCGCCAGTGCCACCCGCGTCATGAAGGCGAACGCCTCGCGGAAATCCCCGAACTTGAAACGCCGCGTGATCGCCAGCCCGTCGTCGGTCAGCTTCCAGCCGGGGAGCGCGGCCAGACGCTCGCGCACCTGGTTCGAATCGAGCGGTTGAAGCTTAGGCATCGACCGTCAGCGCGCCACGGCGGATCTGGTCGCGCTCCAGGCTTTCGAACAGCGCCTTGAAGTTGCCTTCGCCGAAGCCTTCGTCCTGCTTGCGCTGGATGAACTCGAAGAACACCGGGCCCAGCAGCGTCTCGGAAAAGATCTGAAGCAGCAACTTCTTCTCGCCGCCCCGGGTCGAGCCGTCGAGCAGGATGCCGCGCGCCTTCAGTTGCGCCACCGGTTCGCCGTGTTCCGGGAAGCCGCTCCTCCAGCATCTCGTAGTAGATGTCGTTCGGCGCGCTCATCAGCGGCACGCCGGCCATCTGCAGCGAATCGACGCTCGCCATCAGGTCGTCGGTCAACAGTGCGATGTGCTGGATGCCTTCGCCGTTGAACTTCATCAGGAACTCTTCGATCTGTCCGGTGCCCCCCTTGCCCGATTCCTCGTTGAGCGGAATGCGGATCATCCCGTCGGGTGCGGTCATCGCGCGGCTGGTGAGTCCGGTGTATTCGCCCTTGATGTCGAAGTAGCGGATCTCGCGGAAGTTGAAGATCTTCTCGTAGAAGCTGCCCCAGAACGCCATCCGCCCGCGGTACACGTTGTGCGTCATGTGATCGACGATGCGGAAGCCGTGTCCCTTCGGATGGCGATCGAGGGTGGATTGAAACTCGGGAAGGAACTCGAAGTCGATGTCGTAGATGCTTTTCCCGTCCTCGAAGCGGTCGATCAGGTAGAGCGCGGCGCCGCCGATGCCCTTGATCGCCGGCAGCCGCAGTTCCATCGGCCCAGTCGGGACCTCGATCGGCTGTGCGCCGAGATCGAGCGCGCGCGCGTACGCCTTATGCGAGTCCTTCACGCGGAACGCCAGCGCGCACGCGCTCGGTCCGTGCTCCGCGGCAAAGTAGCCGGCGAGGCTCTTGGGTTCCCGGTTGACGATGAAGTTGATGTCGCCCTGCCGGTAGAGCACGACGTCCTTGCTGCGGTGGTGCGCGACCAGGCTGAAGCCGAGTTTTTCGAACAGCGGCTCCAGCACGTTGGGCGTGGGCGAGGCGAATTCGACGAACTCGAATCCCATCAGCCCCATCGGGTTGTCGAACAGATCCGGCATTACTTTCTCCAGTCGATTGCTTCGATCGACGTCCATTGTCGCGGAAGCGGGTCCGGCGCAGCGATAGCCTAGGCCAATTTGGCAACCCGGGTGCGGTGGCACTCCGCGCTCGACGTAGCATCGCCGCGAAGCGGGTCAGGCCCCATTGATCGCCATCCTGCGGGAGGCGGCCGAGAGCGTATCCAACCGCCGCGATCGCCATCAGAAGGTGGCCAACCCGACAAGCAGCTAGCAGGAGCGCCAGTCAAGCCTGGTCATCAACCCTTGTTAGCACCACTCGCGCACCTCAAAGCACGTTCGCTGACTGCAGTTTGAAGCGGTCTCCGGCGGCGGCGGGTTTCTAACCCGGGCTCCGGCGCGGAACGCGCGCGGAACGCACCCCTGCGTACGGTTCGCCCCATCCACAAGGGGACGACCATGCGCAACTCACTCAACCCGCAGTACCCGTTCGGCGAATTCCGCAACACCCAGGGCGAGAGCTTCGGCCGCATCGCGCGCAGCTCGTCGACTTCCCGTCTGACCGTAGGGTCACCGTCAAGCAATTGCGCGAACGACGCTGACGCGGCCGCGCGCGATGAGGGCGAGGCGCTCGCGCTGCGCGCGCTGGCGGCCAACGGCTTCGGTGAGGCCGCGCTGACCCGCAGCGGCGACCGCCAGGCAGTCTGGCGGCGGCGCAGCTCGGCGGGCGAGGCCCACGCTCACCGGTCTCGCGGCGTCGCGCAGGATCGTCACCTCGGTCGCGCGCGACATCCTCGACCGCGTACGCATCGCGCTGGCGCGCATGGAGCGGCGCGCGCAGGCCCGCGCCACGGTGCGTGCACTGAGCGCGCTCGACTCTCGCACGTTGCATGACCTGGGCTTCCACCGCAGCGAAATCCTGTCAATCGCCGCGGAAGTCCGAGGCGACCTCGTACCCACCCGCCTGCGTGCGGAGCAGACCCTGCGCGGCCTGTCGTAGGCCGCCATTTTCCCAAGGAGCTACCCATGGACGGAATCACCACCTCAGTCGCTGCGCCGAACTTCGCCGCGATCAAACAGAAGCAGCAGGCCACCTGGGCCAGCGGAGACTTCGCTGTTGTCGGCACCACGCTGCAGATCGTCGGCGAATTGCTGGCCGAAGCCGCCGACGTGCGCGCCGACGAGCGCGTGCTCGACGTCGCCGCCGGCAACGGCAATGCCACGCTCGCCGCCGCGCGCCGCTTCGCGCGCGTCACGTCGACCGACTACGTGCCCGCGCTGCTCGACAGGGGCCGCGAGCGTGCCCGCGCAGAAAGCCTAGCGGTCCGTTTCCTCGAAGCCGACGCCGAGGAACTGCCGTTCGCCGACGGCACCTACGACGTGGTGCTGTCGACCTTCGGCGCGATGTTCACGCCGGAGCACGCTCGCGTTGCTGGCGAAATGATGCGCGTGCTGCGCCCAGGCGGTCGCCTCGGCATGGCCAACTGGACGCCGGAAGGATTCATTGGGCGGCTCTTCAAGGTGATCGGCGCGCACGTGCCGCCGCCGGCCGGCCTGAAGTCGCCCGCGATGTGGGGCAGCGAGCCGTATCTGGCGGACCTCTTCGGCGCGCGTGCCGCGCAGATCCGCTGTGAGCGGCGCATCTTCAACTTCCGCTACCGCTCGGCCGCGCACTTCGTCCAGGTGTTTCGCGACTACTACGGCCCGACCCTGAAGGCGTTCGCCGCGCTCGACGAAACCGGCAAGCACGCGCTCGAACGCGACATCACCGCGTTGCTCGCCGAGTTCAACACCGCCGGCCCGGCCTCGCTGGTCGTGCCGGGTGAGTACCTCGAACTCGTCGTCACCAAGCGCTGAACCTCATGAAACCACTTCATCTCATTTCGCTCTGCGCGGTACTCGCTGCGGCCTGCGCCAAGGTACCGCTTGCTCAGACGCCAGAAGCGCTGCGTCCCGCCGCAGACGAATCGCCAGCGATGACGATCGCCGCCACCGGTGTGCAGATTTACGAGTGCCGCGAGCGCAAGGACTCGGCGGGCTACGAATGGGCCTTCGTCGGGCCAGAGGCGATACTCGTCGATTCGCATGGCCGATTGATCGGCCGGCATGGCGCCGGCCCGTTCTGGCAACTCACCGACGGCAGCCGAGTCGTCGGCAGCGTCAAGGTGCGCGCCGATGCGCCTGTGCCCGACGCGATTCCCTGGCTGCTGCTGAGCGCAAAGTCCGACGGCGCGAAGGGCGCGCTCAGCAGGGTGACCAGCATCCAGCGCATCAACACCGCCGGCGGCACAGCTCCTGTCACGCCGTGCACGCGCGCGACTGCTGGCGCACCTGCGCGCGTCGCGTACACGGCCGATTACGTCTTCTTCTCCGCGCGTTGACGCGGACTCACTGACCAGGAGGAACGTCATGAACAACGCAACCGAACTTCTTTCCACGCAAACGTTCGAGCGAGCCATGGCACTGCTCGCTGCAGTCAGCTTGACCGCCGGCATCGGGCTCGCGGCGTACGACCCGGCCACCACGGCGGCAGGGCAGCGCGCGCTGCCAACCGACGCGAACGCGGGCCGCGCGCCCGCCATGACGGCGCCTTCCCACATCTCTCCCGCGTCGTCCGAGCGCCGCGGTGAACTCGATCCCTCGCTGCTGCGCATCGATCACGGCAGCGAACACCACGGCTGAACCGATCACGTTTCCACCCGCGTCGCCGCGCAGTCGTCCATCCGGTCGGGCTCGGCGGCGCGACTTCACCCCAGAGAACGAGGAGTACGACCCATGCAAGCCACAGCAGTTGCAACACCGCGCAATGCCGTCGTCACGACGACCGAGCGCTACGCCAAGGTCATCGAGGCTTCCAAGCGGATCCGCTGGGACATCGATCGCGACGTCATCCGCGGCCGCCAGTTCGATGTCAGCAAGAAGTTCATGCCCGATGGTCTGTCGAAGATTCCGGCGCTGACGTTCCTGACTCCCGCCGAGAAGCGCTTCCTGTCGCAGATCCAGGGCCGCAGCTACGCCAACATCTTCGGCCTGGTCGAGCGCTACATCGGCGCGAAGACCAGCGAATTGTCGCGCGACCACTCGCTGGGCGACCAGGTCGCATTCGAGGCGCTGGTTCGGATGACTGACGAGGAACTGAAGCACCAGGAGCTGTTCCGCCGTCTGGAGCAGATGGCCGGAGAGCAGATGCCCGAAGGCTACCAGTTCAAGCCGCAGCCGAACGACGTCGCCGGGGCTGTTCTCAGCAAGAGCGACTGGGCGGTCCTCGCGCTGACGCTCGACATCGAGATCTTCACGCAGGTGCACTACCGCTCGAGCATCGACCCGGACGCCGAGCTCTCCGACCTGTGGAAGGACGTGTTCCTTTTCCACTGGAAGGAAGAGTCGCAGCACGCGATCCTCGACGAGCTGGAGTGGCGGCGCGAACACGCGAAGCTGAGCGATGCCGAACGCGACCAGGGCGTCACGGATCTGATCGAGTTGGTCGGCGCGGTCGACGGCATCGTGCAGATGCAGGCCGCTGCCGATGCGGACTACTTCATCGCCGCAGCCGGCCGCCGGTTCAGCTCCGCGCAGGAAGCATCGATCCGCGACGTGGTGCTGAAGGCCTATCGCTGGCAATACATCGTCAGCGGCGCCCAGGAGCCGCGCTTCGGCGCGGTGCTGGCCGAGTTGGTGACGCCCGCGCAGATGGAGCGCATTGGCGCCGCGCTCGCGCCGATCGTTGCGCACGTCGGGCAGCCGACCCACTAGGCAGAACCACCAGGCGAGGTGAACATGAAACCCTTCGACTTCAACGCAGGCGGCGAAGCCGCGCGCCAGACGGTCGTTCTGCTGCACTCGAGCGCCGGCTCGTCGCGGCAGTGGAACGCACTCATGGAGGTGCTGCGACCGCATTTCGACGCACGCGCCGTGGATTTCCACGGCCACGGCACGCGGCCGCGATGGCAAGGCAAGCGCGAGCTGACCCTGGCCGACGAGGTGGCGCTCGTCGAGCCGATCCTGCGCGAAGTGGGAAGTGTTCACCTCGTCGGCCACTCGTACGGCGGGGCGGTCGCACTCAAGGTAGCGGAGCTGCATCCGCACGCGGTGAGCAGCGTGGTCGCCTACGAGCCGGTGTTGTTCCGGTGGCTGTTCGACTTTGATGCGGACTCGCCCGCAGCGCACGAGGCGATCGACATCGCCGACCGCCTGCGGCGGTCGATGCACTACCGGGACTACAGCGGGGCGGCCGCGCGCTTCCTCGACTATTGGTGCGGAAACGGCACCTGGGATGCGATGTCTGCTGAACGGAAGCAGGCAGCGGCGGGCCGGATGCCGGCCGTGTTGCCGCATTTTGCGGCCTTGGCTGGCGACGCTCCGACCGCGTTCGGGCTACGCCGCCTTCGCGCGCCGATCCTGCTGCTGGAAGGCTCGCGCACGGTCGCAAGCACGCGTCGCATCGGTGAACTGCTGCGCGCCGAGCTGCCGCAGGCCGCGCACGAGCGGCTGGCTGACATGGGACACATGGGTCCGATTACGCATGCCGACGAAGTCAACCGCTGGATCTCGAGCTTCCTCGGCCGGTATGTCGCTTCCCACCGCATCGATATGGTGGACCAGTTTGCGTGAGTGTGGCGCGGAGCCCTGATCGGCTTCGGGCTCGCGGGCCTCGGTGCGATGCGTCGCCGGCGCAGATCCTGACGCATTTCGCCTGATCCGGCACACGAAGATGGCGGCCTCTGGCCGCCCTTTATTTTGCGCGCTGCCGACGTGCAAGTGGGCGCTTGAGTAGTGCACTCGAGTGGCCGCGCCTGACTGCAAGCGAATTTTCGACAGCGAATCCGTAAAACGCTCGGCTGCGGCGTGAAGCCGTTGCGTCCTACTGTTCCGATCACGACGCGCTTGGGAGGTCAGATGCGCAACGTGATCGCTACGGTAATTTGCATCCTTGTACTCGCCGCGTGCGGGGGTTCGTCTGGTGACGCACCGACGGTAGCCGCATCGCCGTCTGCGACGCTGCTGGATCCCGGCATGGAAGAGGCCGCCGCGATGTTCGCCGCCACGGCTGCGGCGCCGACCGGCGGCGATCCGGCCCTTCCCAATCTAGTTCCGAGCATCAATGACAGCGGCTATGCCGCCACCTTCAGCAAGGCCGGTGTCGTCGACCGCAGCGGTCCTTTCTTTCAGAGCCTCGGGCTCAATGGCCGCAGTTGTTCGAGCTGCCACGTCCAGGCCGAAGGCTGGACGATCACGCCGGCCGGCGTGCTGGCGCGTTTCGAAAAAACGGAGGGTCTGGATCCGATCTTCCGTCCCGTCGACGGCTCGAACTCGCCGCTCGCGGATGTCTCGACGGCCGATGCGCGCCGTCGCGCGTACAGCATGCTGCTTTCCAAGGGATTGATCCGCGTTGGCATGGCCATTCCGGACGGCGCGGAGTTCGAGCTGGCAGCGGTCGACGACCCGTATGGCTTCGCCACCGCAAAGGAGCTGTCACTGTTCCGTCGGCCGCTGCCAACCGCCAACGTCCAGTTCCTGAGCACGGTCATGTGGGACGGGCGCGAAACCTTCAAGGACGCGGCTTCGCTGGACTGCGTGCTGAACACTACGAACTGCTTCGCGTCACTACATTTCAGTCTCGACAGCCAATCGAACAACGCCACGCTGGGGCACGCCGAAGCCAGGCTGCCGCTGACGCCCGAGCAGCGCAAGGGGATCATCGATTTCGAGATGGGGCTTTTCACCGCACAGATTTTTGATCGTGACGTCGGTCTCCTGACGTACGCGGTGCGGGGTGGCCCGAGTGCGTTGTCGAACCAGATGTTCTACTTCGGCATCAACGACACGCTGGAGGGCGATTACCGTTCGCGAGCTCCGTTCACGCCCACCGGCATGACGCTGTTCGATGCCTGGAACGACGCGCAGCCAGATCCAAGCATCTCCGATACGCAACTGCGCGAGCGTGTCGCCGCAGCTCGGCGCTCGGTGGCGCGCGGGCAGGGGTTGTTCAACAGCAAGCCGATCCAGATTCGCGGCGTCAGTGGTCTCAATGACGATCTGAACCTGCCGACGATTCCGGGTACGTGCACGACGTGCCACAACGCGCCCAACGTCGGCAACCACTCGGTCCCGCTGCCGCTCAATATTGGCATTGCTGATGTCGCCCGCCGGACGCCCGACATGCCGCTCTATACCCTGCGCAACAAGATCAGCGGCGAGACCGTGCAGACTACCGATCCGGGCCGCGCGCTGGTTACGGGGAAGTGGAAGGACATCGCACGCTTCAAGGGCCCCATTTTGCGTGGCCTGGCGGCCCGGGCCCCGTACTTTCACAACGGCATGGCGAAGGACCTCGCAGAAGCCGTCGAGTTCTACAACACGCGCTTCGAAATCGGGCTGACCGCCGAAGAATCTGCGGACCTGGTCGCGTTCCTGCGAACGCTCTAGAAGCCGGCACCTCGTCAGCTTACGTAGATGGGCGACGGCTCGCCGCCAGCGAAGCGGCTTCCAGCCCCTTTTCGCGCAGCCACGCCGGATTGAACAGCCGCTGCGCGTAGAGTCCGCCGCGATCGGCGAGCAGCGTGACGATGGTGTGGCCGGGGCCGAGCTCGCGTGCAATCTGCACCGCAGCCGCGACGTTGATGCCGCTCGAGCCACCGACAAAGAATCCCTCCTCGCGTAGCAGCCGATACACCATGCTGACGCAGGTCGGGTCGTCGATCGCGACCGCATCGTCGATCGGCGTGCCCTCGAGATTGGCCGTCACGCGCGTCGTGCCGATGCCTTCGGTGATCGAACTGCCCGTCGCCTTCAGCTCGCCCGTCTTCACCCAGTTGTAGAGCGCGCTGCCCTGCGGGTCGGCCAGAACGATGCGAACGCGGGAGTCGCGCTCCTTCAGATAGCGGGCAACACCCGCCAGCGTGCCGCCGGTTCCGGTCGCACAGGTGAAGGCATCGATCCGGCCGCCGGTTTCGCGCCACAGCTCGGGGCCTGTCGTCTCGTAGTGCGCCTGTCGGTTGACGATGTTGTCGAACTGGTTGGCCCATATCGCGTTCGGCATCTCGGCCGCCAGCCGCGATGCGATCTTCTGGTAGTTGTTGTCGTCGACATACGGCTTCGGCGGTACCGGCCGCACTTCGGCGCCGAGCGTGCGCAGCAGTTCCATCTTCTCGGGCGACTGGTTGTCCGGAATCACGATCACGCAGCGATAGCCGCGCTCGGCGCAGATGTGCGCCAGCCCGATTCCGGTGTTGCCCGCGGTGCCCTCGACCACGGTACCGCCGGGCTTCAGTGCACCACTGCGCTCGGCGGCGCGAATGATGTAGAGCGCCGCCCGATCCTTGACCGATCCGCCGGGATTGAGGAATTCCGCCTTGGCAAGGATGCTGCATCCGGTCTCGGCGCTCAGTCCGCCAAGGCGGATCAACGGCGTGTTGCCGACAGTCCCGCTGAAACCAGCGCGAATGGTCATGGTGCTCCTCACTCGGGAGCGAGGAACAGCCCGCTCTCCGCTTCAACGGTTCTGCGCATGAAGTCCCAGATCACCCTGACCCGACGCAGCCGGTACCAGTCCGCATGGGTGGCGAGCCAGAAGGTTCTCTTCCAGACCGCTTCCCTGGGAAGGACCGGAACGAGGCCCGTGCCCGCCGTAAGAAAGTGCGCAAGCACGCCGAGCCCCAACCCCGCACGCACGGCCGTGAGTTGCGCGAGCATTCCGGATGAAGAGATTCGCAAGCGACGCTGGGGGATCAGCTCGTCCAGAAAGTGCAGCTGGGGACTCGGAAGCAGTTCGTCCATGTAACCGATGAGATCGCGTTCGAGGAGGTCGGACATGGCGCGGATCGGGCCGTGGAGTTTCAGGTAGGCCTTCGATCCGAACAGGCCATAGGTGAAGTCGGTCAGGCGTGAAGCGATGTACCGCCCGTGCTGCGGCGGGTCGAGGGTGACGATGATGTCGGCCTCGCGTGCGGCGAGGCTCGGAAAACGCGGCAGCGTCAACAACTCGACATCGAGATCCGGATGCTCCTCGATCAGGCCCGCGAGCCGCGGGGTCAGAAAGACCGTTCCGAATCCTTCAGGCGTCCCGATGCGGACCGTGCCGCTGACGCGGGCGCCTTGTCCCAGGGCCTCTTCGCGCAGCAGCCCGATGCTGTTTTCTATGGTCTCGGCATGTGCCATCAGACGCTGGCCAGCTTCGGTGAGGGCGTAGCCGTCGACCATCGATTCGAACAGGCGGCATCCCAGTGCGGTCTCGAGTTGCTCGATTCGTCGGGCCACCGTCGTGTGGTCGACACCAAGCTTCCGCCCGGCCTGATTCAGCCGCCTCTGACGGGCTAGCTCCAGGAAGAACCTTAGGTCGTCCCAGTTCATGGTTGTGGATTCTTGCACAGCAACTGCGCCGAAATGCGCCGGCTTGCGGCCGTAGTCGCGCCCTATGATCGCGGCCCGATGGACAGCTCGCGCGCCCTGCGCGACTTGAGGTTCGGCCCGAGACCGAATCCCAGAGACGGAGACAATCATGAAGAGACGGCTTGGGCGGCTGACGCTCATCTGCGTGGCGGCTGGTTCTGCCGCAGCCCTGCTCGGCTGCGGCGACGATGTCACGGTAACTGTGCAACCCGAACTGAATGCGCTGCCGGCACGCATCACCAACATCGTCGGCCCGACCACGTACGACGGCACGACG
Organism: uncultured beta proteobacterium; assembly: GCA_963703945.1. Lineage (GTDB taxonomy): Bacteria > Pseudomonadota > Gammaproteobacteria > Burkholderiales > Burkholderiaceae_F > JALORV01. The sequence continues at coordinate 668,060 of CAVPGM010000005.1, forward strand.
GACGACCTGCTGACCGCCGGCCTCGGCAAGACGGGCATCGGTGGTGCCGCACCGGGCTTCGTCGATGCGGCCAACCCGACGGCTGCCGAGCTTCGCCGACGCGCGATCTACACCAACTACCGCGGCGTGATCGATCCGACGGCAGCGGGCGGCTACGGCACGCTCTACGGCCCGAACATCGACGTCAACGGCAGTGACACCCTCGGCGAGGGCAAGGTCGCCGGCAAGGAGTATCTGACCTACGCGGACGACGGCAGCGGCAAGAAGAACGTCACGCTGATGGTGCAGATCCCCGCCAGTTTCGACAAGGCGAATCCCTGCATCGTCACCGGGCCGTCTTCGGGATCGCGCGGTGTGTACGGCGCGATCGGCACCGCGGGCGACTGGGGCCTCAAGCACAAGTGCGCGGTGGCCTATACGGACGCCGGCAAGGGCACCGGATACCAGGATCTGGCGGCTGACAAGGTCAACCTGATCGACGGGCGACTGGTGAGCCACGGCAGCGTCGCGGCCAACCTGGTGCACTTCGCCTCGGACCTCACCGGCACGGCACTCCAGACGTTCAATGCGGCGTTTCCCAACCGGATCGCCTACAAGCACATTCACTCGCAGCAGAATCCGGAGAAAGATTGGGGCCAGAACGTCCTCGACAGCATCCGCTTCGCCTTCTGGGCACTGAACGAGGAGTACTCGCCGATCGATCCGATCAGCGGCAAACATACGCTCACCATCAAGGCCAGCAACACGATCGTCATCGCTTCGTCCGTTTCCAATGGCGGTGCCGAATCGCTGCAGGCGCTCGAGCAGGACACGGAAGGTCTGATCGATGGCCTCGCCGTCACCGAGCCCAATTCCCAGCCCGGCAGCATGACCGGCGTGACGGTGAACTTCAACGGTGCGGCGGTTCCGATTGCCGGAAAGCCGCTGATCGACTACTTCACCTACCGCATGCTCTACGAGCCGTGCGCTGCGATCTCGGCGAGCGCGCAGGCGCCCAACGCAATTCGCCCCGGATGGTTCGGGTTCGGCACCGCTCCGCTGGGTAACGCGTTTACTCAGGTGGCGGGTGTGGAGCTACAGACGATAGCCACCAACCGCTGCCAGAGTCTGGCGGACAAGGGTCTGATTACCGGTGCAACGACCGCGCTGCAGGCCGACGCCGCACTCGCCAAGATGCAGGCCTATGGCTGGACCGACCCGATCAGCAACGCGCTGCATGCGTCCCACTACCGCCTGGCCGACGTGTATGTGGCGTATGGCTACGTCGCGGCGTACGGCAAGTTCTCGGTCGGTGACAACATCTGCGGTTTCAGCCTCGCTGCTGTCAATGCGACCGGCGACGTGGCAGCACAGGCGGCAAGCCAGGCCATCCTGTTCGCAACCAGCAACGGACTCAATACCGGCGGCGACGTCATCTACAACGACTCCGTGGGCGGTGCCAAGCTCTACCACGTGGGCGTGTCGCCCTCGACGGGACGCATGGATGGTGCGCTGGACGGGCTGCTGTGCCTGCGCAACATGGTCACCGGTGTGGACGCCGTGACCGGTGCGGCACTGACCGGCACGGCATTGACCAACAGCCAGCGCGTGCGCGCCGGCATGGCGGATGTCCTGCTGACCGGCAACCTGCGCGGCAAGCCGGCGGTGATCATCCAGGGACGCAGCGATACGCTGGTTCCGGTCAATCACGCATCACGGGCCTACGCGGCGTTCAACTCGAAGGTCGAAGGCGCCAACAGCAATCTCCGCTACTACGAGATCCAGTACGGCAACCACTTCGATGCTTTCCTGCCGAACGCGGCCGGTGGGGGAGTTCAGGGATACGACGCACTGCTGGTTCCCGTGCACTACTACTTCATCAACGGCATGGACCTCGTGTGGGCGAGGCTGAAGAGCGGGACCGCGTTGCCGGCGAGCCAGGTGGTACGCGCGACGCCGCGTGGCGGGATAGCGGGTTCGGCTCCGCCGATCACGACCGCGAATGTCCCGAAGATCGCCGCCACGCCGGCCGCAGCCGATGTGATCACGACGACCACGGGCACGATCAGCGTGCCGAACTGAGTCGGGGCCCGCTGAGACGTAGAGCAGCGGGCATCGGGTTCGAGGCGCGGCGCGGCATCGTCGCCGCGCCGCTTCCCGCGTAATCTGGACGCACAGATGCTAGAGCTCGCGACCCTGATTGCTCGCCAGGCCCGCTATCGACCCGACGCTGTCGCTGTCGTCGTCGAGGGCCAGCGGCTCACTTATCGCCAGTTCTGGGGCCGCGTCGCCCGCGTCGGCAACCTGCTCCGAGGCTTCGGTATCGGCCGCGGAGACAAGGTCGCAACCGTCCTGTCGAACTCGCTCGAGCTTCTCGAGACGTACTGGGCGGTGCCGACGATCGGGGCGACGCTAGTACCGCTTTCGCCGCTGCTTATGCCCACTGGGCTGGCGAGCCTGCTGCAAGGCTCGGACGCGTGCTGCCTGATCACGCAATCGTCGATGCTGCCGGTACTGGAGCAAATCCGCGACCAGCTGCCCCCGCACGTCCTGCTCATCGATGGGAGCGCCTCCGGCTTCGGTGACTATCGGGCTCTGGCGGCCGCGCGGTCCGAGACCCTCGTTCCGTCCGAAGTCACCGCCGACGACCTGTTCAACATCATGTTCACGAGCGGCACCACCGGACTGCCGAAAGGCATCATGCACACGCACTACGTGCGCTCGATGTACTGCACGCTGATGGGTGCGGCCTTCCGCATGACGCCCGAGTCGCGGACACTGCATGTTGGTGCGATCGTCTTCAACGGCGCGTTCGTCACCTTGATGCCGACGTTCTATCTCGGCGGGACCTACATCCTCCATCGCCAGTTCGACCCCGACGAGACGCTCGCCGCGATCGAGCGGGAACGCGTGACGCATATCATGCTGGTGCCGTCGCAGATCGTCGCGCTGCTCGACTCGCCGCGTTTCGACCCGCAGCGCCTGGCATCGCTCGAGTGCGTTCTGTCGCTGGGAGCGCCGCTCCTGCAGCATGACAAGGACCGACTGAACGAGTCTGCTGCCGGGCCGCCTGTACGAGCTTTACGGACTGACCGAAGGTTTTGTCACGATCCTCGATCGCGACGACGCTGTCCGCAAGAGCGGTTCGGTGGGTGTGCCGCCGCCGTTCTACCGCCTGCGCATCGTGCGCGAGGACGGCAGCGACGCCGCCAGCGGCGAGATCGGCGAGATCGCCGGTCACGGACCGATCACGATGACCGGTTACTACAAGCGGCCCGATTTGACGGCGCAGACGATCCGCGATGGCTGGGTCTATTCCGGTGACCTCGGATATCTCGACGACGAAGGTTTCCTTCACCTCGTCGACCGGAAGAAGGACATGATCGACTCCGGGGGCGTGAAGGTCTATCCGCGCGACATCGAGGAGGTGGTCGCACTCCATCCGGACGTGCGCGAGGTCGCCGTGATCGGCATCCCCGACGACAAATGGGGCGAAACGCCGCTGGCTGCGGTCATTCTTCACCCCGGAGCGACTGTCGCCGCCGATGCTCTTCGCGAGTGGATCAACGCCCACGTCAGCGCGCGCTATCAGCGCGTGGCGGACGTGTTGATCATGTCCGAATTCCCTCGGAGTGCAGCGGGGAAGACTCTGAAACGCGAGTTGCGCGAGCCCTATTGGGCAGGCCGCGAGCGGAAGATCTGACGAGGGTCCGGGCCACCTCCCGTTGTTGCGTCCGTCGCGTGAGCATCTAAGCTCACGCCATGCCGTCAATCGCCTACACGTTGGCCGAGGAGGAAGTCGATCTGCAGGCCATCCGTGCACAGGGCGCGGGCGGGCAGAACGTCAACAAGGTCTCCAACGCGGTCCACTTGCGCTTCGACGTGCGCAGGTCATCGTTGCCCGAGGAACTCAAGCAACGGCTGATGGCCCGGCGCGATCAGCGCATCAGCGACGAAGGGATCGTCGTCATCAAGGCGCAGCGGTATCGCAGCCTGGAGAAGAATCGGGCGGACGCTCTGGCACGTCTGCGCGCCGTGATCGATGCCGCGGCCGAAATTCCTCAATCCCGCCGGCCCACGCGACCCAGTTCGACGTCAAAGCGCAAGCGGGTCGAAACGAAGGTGCAGCGCGGGCAGGTGAAGGCACTGCGCCGGCGCGTGATCGTCTGACCGGCACGCGATACGGCGCCAGACTCCGGTCCGGATCGGGAACCCGGCTGGAAGCTCGGCGACGCGGGGCGACGCTGGTGGAATAAAACAGGACGGCGCGGTGTTTACGGCTGTGGTTACACGGCATTCCTATGACATTTGAAATCGACGAGAGTGGCGAGTGCAGGACAATACCGAGCGAGGCATGAAGTTACGCGTTCACGTGTCTGTTGTACTGCCCGCAGCGATCGCCGCGATGCTCGCGATCGCGCCGGCGCTGCCCGCTGCCGCGGCCGCAACGATTGCCGTCGAATCCGAGCGCGACGGGGATGTCGTAAATATCCACGCCAGAGCAGTGCTGAACGCCGATGTCGCGACCGCGTGGCGCGTGCTGACCGACTACGACCGCTATGCGGAATTCATCCCGGATCTGCGCATGAGCCGCGTCGTTGCGCGCCGCGGCTCGATGGTCACCGTCGAACAGTCCGGAGATGCGGTGTGGCTGATCAAGTTACCCCTCGATATCACCTTCGAGATCGACGAGACTCCTCCGGGACGCCTGGAATCGCGCGCAGTGGCGGGGAGTCTGCGCTCGCTTGTCAGCAGCTACGCGCTGACACCGGCCAATCTGGGGACACGACTCGAATACAACGGCCACGTCGTGCCAGGATTCGCGCTCTTCGGAAAAATCGAACAGACCGCGGTGGAACGAAACGTTGCCCGCCAGTTCCAGGCACTCGCCGATGAAATCGAGCGTCAGAGTGCGAGCGCCTCTTCGCATCCGATAGCGGGTGTGAAGTGAAATCGTCAGCGTCAATGTTCATGTTCCGAAATACAGATCATTCATGGGGCGTGCCGGCCAAGCTGCTGCACTGGGTGGTTGCGGTGCTCGTGCTCGTGCAGATGGGCCTGGGCTGGGCTGCGGTGAGCTGGCGACTCTCGCCAACCAAACTCGACCTGTTCGTCTGGCACAAGTCGATTGGCATGTTGATCCTGTTGCTGATGGTCGCACGTATCGCATGGCGCTCGGTCAACGTCGCGCCGACGTTGCCGGCCGGCATGGCGCCGGTGGAGCGGCTCGCCGCGCACCTCAGCCATGTTCTTCTCTATGTGCTCTTGCTTCTGATGCCCATGACCGGGTGGATCATCAATTCGGCCGCCAACATCCCGTTCCGGATCTTCTGGCTGGTTCCCTTGCCGGCCATCGTTCAGCCCGACAAGGCACTGGCCGATGCCACGGCTCGCGTGCACCTCACGCTTTTCGTCGTGTTGTCGCTGCTGCTGATCGTTCACATCGGCGCGGCGCTTCGACATCACTATGTCAAGCGCAACAACGTTTTGACGCGCATGTTGCCTGGCCGGGTCGGCGCACAATGATCCGAGCCGTCTTGCTTGCCGCCACCTTGCTTGCGTCTGCAGCCCACACGGCAGAGGCGGCCGATTGGAAGATGGACGCCGCAACGAGCCGGCTCGAATTCGCGGCCACGTACGAGAAGACTGCTGCGCCGGGCGTCTTCAAGGAATTCGACACGCGGCTGCACTTCGACGCCGACAAGCCCGCCGAAGGGCGGCTCGACGTCACGATCGTCGTCAGCAGCGCGGATATGAACAGCGCCGATGTAAACAAGGCCATAGGCGCGGCCGAATGGTTCGACTTCGCCAAGTTCCCGCGCGCGGAATTTCATGCGACGGAGATTCGGCGGACCGCGGCCGGGCGGTACCTGGCACGCGGGCAGTTGAACCTGAAGGGCGTACAGCAAGCGGTTGAAGTTCCGTTTTCCTGGGCCGAGACCGGCGACACGGCGAAGATGGACGGCGAGTTCATCGTCAAGCGCAGCGCTTTCGGCCTTGGCACTGGCGAGTGGGCGTCGACCAGCGTCATCGGTGCAGATGTGACGATCAAATTCAATGTGCGACTGCGCAAAGTTGGCTAGGCAGCGCATCGCGTTTTGGATTGTCGTGGCCGCCGCCGCGCTGCTGGCGGCGTGCGCTACCCAGGTCGCCCCGCCACCGGTCGTCACGACAGGCAGGCCGGCCGAATTTCCGGACGCGTATTACCAGGGCATGCTGGCGCGGGGGGCGCCAGTCTTTCGTGTCGATACCGCGCGGTCGTTCGCGGTCATCGTCGTGCGGCGTGGCGGATCACTCACGCAATTCGGGCACGACCATGTCATCGCGAGTCACGACGTCACTGGGTATGTCGCACCGGACGAGGGCCGTGCCGACCTTTATGTCCCGCTCGATGCGCTGGTCGTCGATGAGCCTGCGCTACGGTCGGAGATCGGCCTGGACACGCAGCCATCTCCCGCCGACATCGCAGGTACCCGCCGCAACATGCTTGAAAAGGTGCTCGAGACCGACCGCTATCCGTACGCGTTGATCGCCGTGAACGATCCTGTGGCCAGCAGCAGCGCACTGCCGCTCCAGGTCGCAGTCGCACTTCACGGCGTCACGCGGTCCGTGGACGCTCCGGTGCAATACCGAAGAGCCGCCGACGAAGTCACGGTGACAGGAGCCTTCGCAATCGACCAGTCCCAATTCGGCATCGTGCCGTTTTCGGTCCTGGGTGGTGCGATCGCGGTGCAGGATCGCGTGAACATCACGTTCCAGATTGTCGCCAGTCGGGTTCGGTGAGCACGAGCACTTTACGATCCGCGAGTCAAGGCGCCGGTGATGCGGCGAGGTCGCGACGTGGCCGCGTCGCCGCGTGCCAGACCAGCGCCAGAGCCACCAGCACCCAGACGATCACCGGACCGCTCGGCAGATCCAGCGCGGTCGACAGGAAGAGGCCGATCGCGTAACCCGCAAGGCCGAGGAGCCACGCGGCCGGCAGCCTTCGCCGCGTCATGTGACGCGTCGCCAGCGGCGGAACGATCAGCGTCGCGAAGACGAGGTAGAGCCCGACGAGTTGCACCGACACGGTGACCGTCACGGCGAACAAGGTGTAGAAACCGATGTGGCCGAGGCGAGTGCGCGCGCCGAACCACAGCGCGAGAACCGCCGGCGTAGACGGCCGCCGCCCACGCGAGGCGCGACGGCTGAGCCCACAGGATCTGGCCCACGAGCAGATCGCGCAGGTGTTCGCTGCCGTGCACGTTGCTTGCGAGCAGCAGGACGCTTCCGGTCGCTCCCAGCACGAAGGTGACGCCGATCACCGCCTCCTGCACCTCGGGCCAGATGCGCTCGGTCCAGGTCAGCAGCAGCGCCCCGGCGAGCGCTGCCGTGAGCGCCGCGATCTGGACCGCGACGCCCTCCGGCTCGAACCCGAGCTGGTCGGCGAGCAGCACGCCACAGCCGGCGATCTGCGCAATGGCGAGATCGATGAAGACGATGCCACGCGCCAGCACCTGCGTTCCGAGCGGCACATGCGTCGCGGTCACGAGAACGCCGGCGACAAACGCCGGCAGCAGTATCGAAAACTCGGCTGCCGAGAAATTCACTGTGCCCCCTTGAGCAGGCGCGCAATCGTGTCGTCGAACAGGCCGTAGAGGTTCTTGGCGGCGTCGTCGCCGCCGACGGTGAACGGCAGCATCACCGCGTTGATCTTCGCCCGCTCGGCGATCCATTGCGACGGGCGGTCGCTCTGGTAGGCGGCGCGGATCACCATCTTCACTGGCGTCCGCTGCAGCGTCGCGAGCACCTCCGTCAGATGTGCGGTGGTGGGCTCGACGCCCGGTTTGGGTTCGAGTGCCGCGACCTGGTTGAGGCCGAGCCAGGCCTCGAGATAGGTGAACGCCTTGTGCTGGACCAGGATCGGCGTGCCACGCAGTGGCGCGGCCTGCTTCTCCCAGTTGGCGATCGGCCGCATTCCAGCGCTCGGCGAACGCCTTGTAGCGTGCCTGGTAGTACGCGCTGTTGTCGGGGTCGAGCTCCGCGAGTTTCGCCGCCAGCGGACCGGCCACACGACCGATATTGCGCGGATCGGTCTGGATGTGCGGATTGCCTCCCGGGTGCACGTCGCCCTCGGCGCGATCGAGTCGCGTCGGTTTCTCGAGCAAGGTCACATAGTTCGCCGCCTCGAAGTATCCCGGCTTGCCGGGCTGGATCTTCGGATTGCCGGCCTGCTGCGATGACGAGCGGCAGCCAGCCGATCTCGAGCTCGGCGCCGGTCGCCACGACCAGGTCGGCGCTGCGCGCACGGGCGATCAGGCTCGGCTTCGCCTCGACATGGTGCGCATCCTGCAGCGCGTTGGTGGCGGTGTAGATCGTCACCTTGTCGCCGCCGAGTTCCGCCGTCAGGGCACCCCATTCGGGCATCGTCGCAAACACGTTGAGCGCCGCAAGTGCCGGTGCCGCCAGCGCAGCCAGCAGGATGGCGGCAAAAAGCTTGAGAGTAGAAGTCATGTCGGAGCCTCATCAGAATTTGTGGGCACCGTGCGCGCCCAGCGTCAGGATGTACTGAACGAACAACTGGTAGTCGGTGAAGTCGCGCTGGATCGCACTCGTCTGCCACTGCAGGCGAAAGCGGCTGAACTCCGAGGGTGTCCAGTCGAACATCACCGAGTAGCGCCATGGCGTGTATGTCTCTTGCGCGAGGTACAGGCCGTTGGCCCCGTAGTCGACGCTGCCGGTGGAGAGCCGGTCGTAGCGCGCGCCGACGCGCCAGGACGGCAGGAACTTGTAGACGCCGTCGAGGTACCAGCCGCTCTGGCGCGACGTGTAGTTCGACGTCGAGGTGAGTCCGTACGCGCCGTCGCTGTCGTAGGTGAGGTCGCCCGATTCCTTGCGCCAGAAATACTCGCCCTGCAGCTTGAAGCTGGTGTTCATCGCGTTGCCGTTGGGCGCCCATTTCCAGACGAAGTCGGCGATCGTGAGCTGGCTCCTGCCCGAGAAACTCAGCAGCACCGGGTTGCCGAACAGATCGGTCTGCGTGTACTGGCGACCGTCCGGATGCAGCGCCAGATACGACAGCCCGGCTCGCCACTCGTTGCTCGGGCCGAGTTCGCCGCCGGCGTGCGCGTAGACAGCGCCGCTGCCGATGCCGTTCTTGTTGCGGTCGGTGCCGGGGAAGCTCGAGCCATCGCCGATTTCGCCGCCGAACTCGAGATAGATATCGGTCGGCGCCACCCATTTCAGTTGCAGACCGTCGCTGTGGAACTGTCCGCCGAGAAACGCCTGATACGGCAGCGGAGCGTCGTAGAAGTCCCACACGTGCTGGTGCTGGTCGTTGAGGTAGCCGATGCTCGACAGGAAGCGTCCGAACTTGGGCACGAGGCCATACGGCAGCGACGTGAACATGCCGTAGGCTTCCTCGACCTCGACCGAGTTGTCGGGCGCGAGCGAAAAGATCAGGTTGCCGTAGATCTTGTCGTCGACATTGGCGGACAGACCGAGCTCCGACTCTGCAATGCTGAACCCGCGCTTGGCGGGAGCGATGTCGCCGCTCGGCACGAACCCGGTGATCGCGTAGTTGTTCGGGTCTTGCGACAGGCTCGCGTACACCCCCTGCAACACCGCCGAGATCGCGGGATTGAACGCGCTGGCCGATACGCTTGCTGGCGCAGGCGGTGGAGGTGTTGGCGGCGGCGCGGTCGCCACCGCCGCCGCGGACGCCGCGGCGGGCTCGGCCGGCGGCGCGGTGGCTGCCTTGGTTTCAGCCGCTTTCAGGCGCTCCTCGAGCGCCCGGATGCGCGCTTCGTACGATTCCTTCAACTGCTGGATCTGCGCCCGGATTTCGGCGAGATCGGCGTCAGTCGCAGCGAATGCTTCGCACGGCAACAAGCCGGCAAGCGCGAACGCCCCGGCCAATCGAATGGATCGAGACACGATGGCACTCCTTTCGTGAGCGTGAAACTGCTGCGCCGCCCAGAAGGCGGCGCGCCGATGACACGTCAGGAAAGCGAGGGCGGGGCGCGACTGCGATTAGGAGCGAATCGAGCGAGCGTCGGCGCAACATGCGCCGGCAGGATGACGAGGTGTGCGCCTGGGTTGGGAGAGAAAGCCGGAACACTGTTGGGGAGCGCGGAAGATCCGGCCGCCAGCAGTTCGCACTCGAGACACGCGACGTCAGTCTCGAGACCCGATACCTGCTGCTCTTCCTGCGCCGGCTTGAAATGCGTCAGCGCATGCTGCAAGGACTCCTGCTGCATGCCCAGCAGCAGCAGCGAGAAACCGAGTACCAGCAAACCGCGGCTACAGCGCGACAGCGCGATCAACTCTGCGCTCCTCGTCGTCAGTGCGATGAGTGTAGCTTGTCGTGCAATCGAAGCGCCCGCGGTGGTGAACCCCCGAGGCGACGACGGATACGGCTGACCAGCTCGTCAAGCTCGCTCAATCGCACGACCCTGCAGCGTGCCAGTCGGTGCGACGACCGCATCGCGATCACCATGGGCTGTCCATCGATCGCAGCCACCTCAAGACCCGACACTTCGGGAGCTTTCCTCGGACGTTTGAAACTGGCAGAGGTGGTTCGGGGCGCGGCCAAGATCGCGAATTCGTTCTTCGAGCTCAAACAAGTTTTGTGACGTTGCGAGATACGCCTCGATATCGCGCTGCTGTGGCTGCTTCCAAAGCCAATCTTCAAAGCGGTTGACCAGACCGCGCAGTGGCGCGGCGATGACGTTCAAAGGTGCGGAGTCGTCTTGCATTTGAACTACACCACTGATCCGCCTGGAAGGATCGGGCAAGGCCCGATCCGCTGACATCGTTGCTTACAACCAGCGCGCGACGATGCGCTGGTACTCGCCGCTGGCCTTCGTCAGGTGCAGCCACTGGTCGATGTATTCCTTGGTCACCACGTCACCGCGCGGCAGCATGTAGGCCATCTCGCCGTACTGCAGCGGCTTGTCCGGATTGACCGCGCACAGGCCGGGCTTCTGGCGCTGCTGCACGATCGCCTCGGCCGACTCCGTCACGAACACATCGGCATTGCCCTTGAGCACCTCGTCGAAGATACCGATGTTGTCGCTGTGGATCGTCAGCGTGGCCTGCTTGAAGTTGGCTTTCGCGAAGCGTTCGTTGCTGCCGCCCGGATTGGCAATCACCTTGACGCCCGGCTTGTCGATGTCGGCCACCGTCTGGTACTTCTGCACGTCCGCGCAACGCACCAGCGGCGTCTTGCCGTTGACCATGTAGGCGGTGCTGAACGCCGCGCGCTTCTGGCGGTCAAGGGTGACCGAAATGCCGCCCACCGCGATGTCGCACTTGTTGCCGGTGAAGTCTGCCATCAGGTTCGACCAGCTCGTCTTCACCCACTCGACCTTGACGCCCAGGCTGGTCGCGAGCGACTGCATGAGGTCGACGTCGATACCTTCAAACGTCCCATCAGGCTTGGCGAACGCGAACGGCTTGTAGTCGCCCGGCGTGCAGACGCGCAGCACGCCCGACCTTGATGACTTCGTCCACGCTCAACGCGTGCGCGGGAGAAGCGAGAGCAGCGGCGGCGACGAGCAGCGGCAGGATGGTGGACTTGGCGAATGACATGGATCGATTCCTCCGGTCGGGCGGTTGTTGTTAGACCGCGGCTAGCCTACTCCGCTCGCCGTCCTGACGTTGCGCCCGGTCGGGCGGCCCCGCCGCTCGGCTTGCAGTCGTAAATTGATGCGTGCATGCTTGCGCGCTCCCCAGGGTGCTGCGATGACTGTCGCCTTGTCATTGTTCGGCTCGCCGGAGATCACTTACGGCGGCAAGTCGTCCGTACTTCCATTCGAGCGGCGCACGCAGCTGGTCGCGTTCCTTGCCCTCAGGGGATCGTGGGTAGGGCGCGCCGAACTGGCATCGCTGCTGTGGCCCGGGCAGGACACCAAACTCGCTTACACCAACCTCCGCAAGGCTCTGTTTCGTCTGCAGTCGTCTCCATGGGCTGATCGGCTGGAAGTCCAGAGTGGCGCGCTGCGCTTCGATGCGTCGACGGACGTGGTGGCCTTCGAAAGCGCATTGCGCGAGCATCGGACGCGCGAAGCACTCGCGCTTCACCGCGGTGCCCTGCTCACCGGGTTCGACGACGACGGCAATCCGGCATGGTCAGGTTGGCTGAGCTTTGAACGCGATCGCCTGCAGGCAGCGTGGCGCAGCGCCGCACAGGAGCATCTGGCCGGCAACATCGATGCAGTCGAGGCCATCGATCTGGCGGCGCGGCTGCTCGACGCAGATCCGCTCGATGAAGCGGCCCTGCGCGCCTACATGGGGTGGCTCGCGCGTGCGGGGCAGGGGGCGCGCGCGCGCCAGGCCTACCGCGACTTCGTCACACGCCTCACCGAGGAACTCGGGCTGACTCCGAGTGTCGAGCTGAAGGCGCTGCACGATTCGATTGGCGCCGTGGGCGCCCCGGCTTCCGTTGCCATGCCCAAGGCGTCCCCGGCGCCCGATGACGGCTTTGTCGGCCGCACGGTTGAACTGCGCCGGATTGGTGAACTATTGGCGCAGGACGACTGTCGCCTGCTCTGTGTCATCGGGCCGGGCGGCATCGGCAAGACCCGACTCGCGCGCCGCGTGATCGAAGAGCTCGTGCTCGATTTTGCGGATGGCGCAAACTTCGTTCCGCTCGAGGACATCTCCGCATCAAGTGAACTCGGCGGTCGGCTTGCCCGCGAACTGGGCATCAGCCTCGCCGGCAGCGGGGAGCCGCTGGTCCAGGTCATCGAATTCCTGCGCGAACGCCAGACTCTGCTCGTCCTCGACAACTTCGAACAACTGGTGGCCGACGCTTCGATCCTCGATCGGCTGCTGACGGCCTGTCCGCGGCTGAAGATCCTCGTCACGTCGCGGGTGCGGCTGGCACTGCCCACGGAGTGGCTGCTGCCGCTCGAGGGATTGCCCTGTCCCGAAGAGGAGGACGCAGACCACATCGAAAGCTTCGATGCGGCGCGTCTCTTCGTGCGTGCGGCCCGGCGCGTACAGCCGGCTTTGGCCCCCGCGACCGAGGCAGCCGCGATCGTCGACATCTGCCGGCAGGTCGAGGGGCTGCCGTTGGCCCTGGAACTTGCGGCGGCATGGACCCGCGTGCTGTCGTGCGATGCCATCGCTGCTGAGTTGCGGCAGGGAATCGGGTTGCTGCAAGCGGTCGATGCGGCCCATCCGGCCCGACACGCAAGCATCGAGGTCGTGTTCGACCAGTCGTGGCACCTGCTCACGGCGATGGAGCGCGATGTGCTCGCGCGCGTGTCGGTCTTTCGCGGCGGTTTCTCGGCCGATGCCGTCCGCGCTGTCGCCAAGGCGCCGCTGCCGGTCTTGGGTGCACTGATCGACAAGTCGCTGCTGCGCAAGGAAGAGGCGCGCCTGCACCTGCACCCGCTGGTCCAGCAGCTGGCGGCTGCGCGGCTAGGCGGCGGACCGGCGCATGTGGCGACGCAGGAGGCCCATGCGGCGTACTTCCATCGGCTGCTGGCTCAACTGAGGTCCGCGGTGCAAACGGCCGAGCGTGCGGCACTGCAGGCGATCGACCTCGATTTCGAGAACTGTCGGCGAGCATGGACCTGGTCGATCGAGCACGACCAGGCCGATGTGCTGGCGCGGAGCTCCGCGGTCCTGCTCGACTACTGCGATCACCGCGGTCGGTTCGAAGAGGGACTGGTGTTACTCGCGCTTGGCCATCGAATCGCCGGTCGCGCGGGCTGATGCGAAACTGCAGGCGCTCTTGCTGAGCAGGGCATCTCACCTCGAGTATCGCGTTGATCGGTATGCAGACGCCGAAGCCATGGCGTCCCGCGCGATGGCGGCGACGCGCCGCAGCCGTGACAGCAGCGCCGCAAAGGTTCAGTCGCTGAATGTCCTCGCGACCTGTGCGTTGCGACTGGGCCGGTTAGGCGATGCCCGCCGCTACTTCAAGCAGGCGCTCGAGTTGGTGTCGTCCGAACATCAGGCACGCTCGACCGCGGCGACCCTCGACCACCTGGCCCTCGTCGAGAAGGCGTTAGGAAACTATGACGAAGCCCTGCGGCTGTCGAGGCAATCACTGATGGAGTATCGGCGCCTGGCCGACGTCGGCGGCGAGGCCCTGACCCTGAACAACATCGGTGCGTTCCACATAGCCAGGGATGAATATGAACTGGCCGCGGTGCAATTGAGGGAAGGGTTCGCGCTGTGCGAGCGCCATGGCCTGGTCAACACGCGCGGCTACATCCTGGCGAACCTGACCGAGGTGGCGTTGGAGACGGGGGATCTTGCTGCCGCTGAGGTCCATGTAGTCCGCGCGATCGAACTCTCCCGCACGACGGGCAATCGCTCGGTCCTTTCCTGGGCGACGCTGAAGCGCGCGAGACTGTCGACGCGACGCGGCGATCTTGCGACGGCTCGTGCCACGTTGGCCGAGGGACTGGGGCTAGCGCTTGCGATCGGAGTCCTTTCGTTGAAATTCGATGCCATAGTCAGCTTCGCAGAAATCCTCGAGACACAAGGTGAAGCGGAATGCGCGCGTCGGGTCCTCGCCTATGCAGGCGAGCATCCGAGGGCGACCGTGAATATCCGCAACGAAATTCGCACCCGACTCGCCAGGTTGCCGCCGGGGTCGGACGCCGAACCGGAGTGGCCTGGAATGGAGCTCGACGATTTGCTCCACCGCATCGTCGTTGAAAGCAATCTGGCCTACGCACCGCTGATCGCCACGTTGCGCAACGCGCGCTAGCCCGTCGCCTGCGGCGCCATTCGACGCGGTCCTCTACCCGCTCGAGCCGGATGAACGCGAGGAACGCTTGTGGAACGTCCCTCTGCGTACCGTTCGTTCGCCCAGTCAGAAAGGACGAACATGAACAACCCTACGCAATTCCAGCACGAAGTCACGCGCCTACCCGCTCAGGGCCCTGGCGGGTTCATGCTGCGCGCCCTGGCCCCCGGCCGCTCCGGCAGCGCCGCCAAGTCCCTCGCCGATCGCTACAACGCGCCGTCGGGGGTCGAGCTCCATATGGCTGCGCGCATTGCCCGTGCACGCCTCCAGGGAGAGTTCATCGCAGCGGGCCTGCGGGCTGTCGCCGACTCGGTGCGCCGGCTGGTCGAGCAGGTGAAGCGGCGCCGCCAGGCCAGAATGATCTATCTCGCGCTGAGCAAGCTCGATGCGCGCACGTTGTGCGACATCGGCTTGCGCCGCTGTGAAATCCGCTCCTTTGCCGCTGAGGCGAGCGGCGTGGTCGAAGCCGGCAGGTCGTGACGCGGGCGGGTCGCCGTTAGGTCGCCGTCGACGCCCCCGCTCGCTGTTCCGACTTCCACGCGGCGAGCGTCCACAGGAAACTGCCGAAGTCCTGAACGGCGAACAGGAGGGCGAGCGGTCCCGGAATGATGCCGAAGTACCAGAGGACCGCCATGATCGGTGGCACCAGCGGACGGTCGAGCAGCGAAGCGAACACGAAGCCTTCGGCGTTGAGCCGGCCGCTGACGACATACAGCATCCCGATCCCGCAGACGAGCAGCGCGGCGAGCCGCAGGTAGTTGGCGCCTTGCGGTTCGAGCGCAGGCAGATGGAGCAGGGCGGCCGCAAAGTGCGGCGCGAACATCAGCACGGTGCCTTCGGCCAGGATCAGCCAGCCGAATGCCTCGACGCTCTTGGCTGCACGCGTCTGTGCAGGGGGGCGCAGCAGCCGATTGAACATGTCGACGATCGACGGATTCGGCATGGCGGCTCCGATTGCGAGCGGGCGCTCGATGATCAAGCGTCACCGCAAAGCGCGCGAAACGCAAGCGCAGCGGGGCGAACGCAAGACTTGACTTCTAAGTAACTCATCCGGCATAGCGTCCCACACCATGTGCGCGACCTACACCGTCGCCCAGGCCCCGATCTGATAGTGACCGACAAGGACGCTCGACGACTCGTTCGCTTCCTTCCTCATCCGCTCGACCAGCGTTTCGATGTCGACTTCACTCGCCGTTGCCAGGCCAAAGCGCTCGATCTGGGGCAGCAGCGTTGCGATGAGGTCCTTGAACTGGCGCAGCCAGGCAACGCTCTCCGTCCCCGCAACCGCGAGCGCCTCAAGCCGCAGTTTCGGGGTGGGCAATCCTGCGGCGACGAACGTCGCGTACAGCTTGCTTCCCATCCGGGTCTCGGTGCCGTGCATGCGCATGGCCTCGGCTCCCCACCGGCTGCACAGGTCATAGGTCGGTACCGGAGGGAACGAGGAAAGTCCGCCCCAATCGATCTCGTGGAATACCACGACCCCACCGGGTCGAACCTTGGTCGCGAGCCGCCGGAGCATCGCGGCGGGATCGCTCTGAAACTGCAGGACATAGCGGCCGATCGCGGCGTCGAACGGCTGATCGAAGGTGAGCTCGGAGGGATCGCCCTCCAGAAAACTCACGTTCTGCAGGGACCGAGCAGCGGCCCTGGACCGCGCAGCTTGCACCGCTGCGGGAACGCGATCCGCGCCGACAACTGATCCGCCGGCACCCACAATGCCGGAAGCCAGGAACGCCACATCACCGGGACCGCTGCCGACATCGAGTACTCGCATCCCGGAGCTCACGCCCGCTGCACGAAAGAAGCGCTCCGTGATCGGGTCGATCAGGCGAGCCTGGGCTTTGAGCCGCTCGACTTCGTGCTCGGAATGGCCCAACACATACTGGTGCACAGGGCTATCGGCTTGACCGGAATTCGCCATCGCTCAGCCCTCGCGTGAACACGAACAGAGCTTACTGACGAACTCCGCTGAGATCGAGCCACTCGTCGGCCTGGCGTTCGCGAGTGGTGGCTCGACGAACGAGCGATGCTTGTGGTCGCCTCTCCCTGTGTCCGCCGAAAATATTTACGCCATCTTGATGCGCGCGATCTCAGACTTTCATCAATGCCAGCTTGCGAGTTGAGTCATATCAATACGACTGGTGCCGCCCGCGGCAGACACGCCTGGTCTCGGCTATCGTGTCCGCTCGTGTGCAGCGGCCGGAACGTGGTCGCCGTCGCATGAGTCAAACTGGCACCCCTGTCATCCAACCGGGAACTCAGGTGAAGCGTCGGCGGAAACGTTCCTGCTCGATTCGCGAGATGACCATCTATGACCTCGCCGAGGTCTACGAACTCGGCCTGTCGCAGTTCGACGCCGAGTCGTGGCCGATGCTGTATCGCAGCTGGGACGAATACGAGGTCACCACCCGCTTCCACGTCGACGGCGAGTATTGCCTGGTCGCCGAGAACAACGACGAGGAAAGCTCCCGGCGCATTGTCGGTTTCGTTCTCGGCAGCGTCGTGTCGAAACCCGGCTCCGCCTGGAACTACGGCTATGTCGTCTGGATGTGCGTCCATCCGCGCTGGCGCCGCCGCAACGTGGCCGCCCGCCTCGTGGACCGACTGGTCGAAACCATGGTCGAGATCGACGGCATCCGCATCCTGATGACCGACACCGATCCCGAGAACCACCGCGCGATGAAGTTCTTTGCCGCCCGAGGTTTTTCCGAGCAGCACCCCCACGTCTACCTGTCCTCGAACCTCGAGACCAATCCCCACTACGCACACCTGCGCGGGGAAGGATTCAAGGAGCCACGGCCGCGCACCAGCGCCCGCCGCCACAGCGAGCCCGAGCCCGTCTCGACCGCGGTCGTCGAACCCGTTCCGCCGCGCAAACGCAAAGCCAAGATCCAGAAGGCTGCCAAGCCGCCGCATGTGGGCCGTCTGGCGGCGCGGGCGATCGTGCTGCCGCAGAAGATCGGCAAAACCCCCATCAGGCACTAGAAGGCTGTCGCAGCATCACTGCGCATTCCGGCGGGCAGCCTGCGCCCGCACGGACGAATCTCAGGCGCCTCCCGCGTCCTCAAAACCGCGCAGCACGGAAGCGACGTTGTCGCCGATTTCAGCGACCGCGTAACCCCCTTCGAGAACGAACAGTGTGGGTAGTTTCAACGCGGCGAGCCGCGCGCCCAGTCGCAGGTATTCGGGCGTATCGAGCTGAAAACTGGAGATAGGATCCCGAACGTAGGTGTCCACGCCGAGTGAGACGACCAGCGCATCAGGCACCGAAGTTCGAGATGCGTTTGCATGCGGTCTCGAGAGCGTCGAACCAGAGGGCGTTACTGCTGCCGGCCGGCAGCGGGTAATTCCAGTTGAAGCCCACACCTGCTCCGCTGCCGGTTTCATCGGCGTGGCCGAGGTAGAAGGGATATTCGGTCTTCGGATCGCCGTGGATGGACTGGACCAGAACATCGGCCCGCTCGTAGAAAATCGACTGCGTGCCGTTGCCGTGGTGATAGTCGACGTCCAGGATTGCCGCACGTTGAGCACCGTCGTCGATGAATGCCTGGGTCGCGACCGCCGCGTTGTTGATGAAGCAATAGCCTCCAAGAAAGTCGTTGCCGGCGTGATGCCCGGGCGGGCGCGACAACGCGAACGCGGCACGCTCCCCGGCGCCCACTCTCCGCTGAGCCGTCAGCGCGATCTCCGCCGCCAGGCGAGCGGCGCTCCACGTTCCGGCGGTCAGCGGCGTGCCGCTGTCGAACGAGTAGAGCCCGAGCTGCGCGATGAAATCATCCGGCTCGACGTCGTGGCGAAAGCCACGGATAGGCCACACGTCCGGTAGCGCATTGCGCGTGTGGCCCAAGGCACTCCACATGCCCCAGGCCCGCTCCAGGAATCGCAGATAGCGCGGCGCATGCACCCGTTCGATCGGCTCGAGCGAGAACGGCTCGGGTTCCAGCACCGGACCAAGGCCGCAGGCAGTAACCGCCGCCAGTACGAAATCGGCCCGCTCCGGCTTCTCGTAGCACGGTACAAATTCGCCGTGCCAGAACTCAAACTCGCCCCGGTGGGCGCGGTGCCGCTCGCTATGGATGATCTTCATGGAACAACTGTAGCCCAGCAGCTCCGAAGAATATGGCCGCAAGCGCGGGTTATGCTCCACGCCCATGAGTTTCTTGCAGAAAGTGCTCATCGGCCTCGTCTCGGGACTCGCGCTCGGACTGTTTCTCGGTGAATACGCTGCACCACTGAACGTCGTCGCAGACGGCTTCATCAAGTTGTTGCAAATGACGGTGCTGCCGTACGTGATGATTTCCATCACGTCGAGCCTCGGTGCGCTGAGTGGTGAACAGGCAAAGCGCCTCGGCATTCGGGTCGGCATGGTGCTGCTTGTGCTGTGGCTCGTGGCAATCGGCTTTGCTTTCCTGTTCCCGCTGGCGTTTCCGCGCTTCGAGAGCGCCACGTTCTTCAGCACGACGCTGATCGAGCAGCGCGCGCCATTTGACTTCGTCGATCTCTACATCCCGGCAAATCCGTTCCGCTCGCTCGCGAACAACGTGGTTCCGGCCGTAGTCCTGTTCTCGATCGTCCTCGGCATTGCGCTCATCGGCGTCGAGCGCAAGCAGGTACTGCTCGACGTGCTGGCCGTTGCCGGCACGGTCGTCTCCCGCGCGACGCGCTTCGTCGTCGGGCCTGACACCGTACGGGATCTTCGCCATTGCCGGCGCGGCCGCCGGCACACTGGAGTTGCAGGAGCTTGGAAAGATCCAGGTCTACGTGCTGACCTACATCCTGATGTCATTGATCCTGGCGCTCTGGGTCCTGCCCGGGCTTGTCGCAGCGCTCACGCCCGTTCGACACTGGGACGTCCTGTCGTCAACGCGCGACGCGCTGATTACCGCGTTCATGACCGGCAATCTGTTCATCGTGCTGCCGAGCCTGATCGAGAATTCCAAGGATTTGCTGGCCCGGCACGGCTTGACCGACCCGAACGCCAGGGATCTGCCGGACGTGATCGTCCCTGCTTCGTTCAGCTTCCCGAACGCCGGCAAATTGCTGTCGCTGAGCTTCATCCCATTCGCCGGTTGGTACGCGGATGCCGCCGTGCCGCTCGCGGACTACCCACGCCTGTTGCTCACCGGCCTGCTGACCCTCTTCGGAAGCCTCAACGCCGCCGTCCCGTTCCTGCTGGACGTGTTCAAGATCCCCGCCGACACCTTTCAACTGTTCCTCGCGACGGGGATCGTCAACGCACGGTTCAGTACCCTCGTCGCGGCGGTTCACACCGTCGCGGTGGGGCTGCTCGGCAGCGCGGCGCTCGTCGGCGCGATCCGGTTCGACCCGGTGCGACTGGCGCGGTTTGCAGTCGTCAGCATTCTGCTCACGGCCGCGTGCCTCGGCGGCCTGCAGCTGGCCTTCTCGACCGTGCTGCGGCAGGAATTTGCGGGAGCCGAGCTCGTCTACGGCATGAAAGCCGTGCTGCCGGCCGGCGACGCGACCGTGCTGAAGGACATGCCTGCGCCTGACAACCTCGCGCCCGGCACACAGGGCGTCCTCGAGGCCGTGCGCCGCCGCGGTGCCCTGCGCGTTTGCGTCCTGACCGATCGGCTTCCCTACTCGTTCCTCACTCCGCAGGGTGAACTTGTCGGTCTCGACGTCGAGATGGCGCACAGCCTCGCGCGCGACCTCGACGTGCGACTCGAGTTCCTCCCGGTTACGGCCGAGGGGCTACCCGGAGCTCTCGAGGGCGGCACGTGCGACCTTGCCATGTCGGGCATCCTCGTCACGCCACGCCGTGCCAGCGCGATGCGCTTCTCACAGCCATATCTCGACGAGACGCTCGGGTTTGTGGTTCGCGACGAACTGCGCGATGAGTTCTCGAGCTGGGCAAAGATCCGGGGCCTCGGCGCGAAGCGCGTCGGGATCCCCGACGTTCCGTACTACATCGCGATGGTCCGTGAGCGCGCACCGCTGTTGCGCCTCGAGGTGGTGGACAGCACGATGCTCGACGTGCCGCGCCAGTTCGAGGCCATCGTGATGCCCGTTGAGCGGGGATCGGTGATGACGCTGCTCCACCCGGAGTTCACCGCCGTTGTCCCTGAGCCGGACCCGATCAAGGTGCCATTGGCTTACCCGGTGGCGCGTCACGACGAACAGTGGGCAGCGTTCATGAACACCTGGATCGAACTGAAGAAGCGCGACGGCACCCTCGACACGTTGTATCGGCATTGGGTCCTGGGTCGGGACGCGGCGCCGCCCAAGCCACGGTGGTCGATCATCCGCGACGTCCTGCACTGGGTGAATTGAGAGGCGCCTTCGCCGCCGTTGCACAGCCGCCGGCGAGCGCGTTCCTCGAGGGCCTGACATCGCCGGAACGCGGCGCGACTTGTCACCGGGCTCACTTGACGCACTGCAGACCATAGCTCTTCGTCTGCGCGGTGATGTGCTCGCTGACGACGCAGGTAGCCACACCACACTGGCAATTGACGAGGTTCGTCCCGATCTGCGACAGCGATGTGTAAGGCGCGCACGTGCATGCGGAAGGATTCTGCTGGGCCGGAGGATTCTGGGAGGCGGCTTTCGCGCCGATGCCGGTGAGCAGCGTCGCCGTGACCAGCGACGCGAGTGCGATGGTGCCTAAAAGGGTTGCTGCGATTCTCGATTTGGTCATTTGCAGTTCCTTTCCTGTCGAAGTGCTGCGATGAATGCGTGCAGCGGTCGCTTGGCAAGCAGAAGTCTGCTAGCTCAGGGCTTCAAGCATATGCGCCGCGTTTCGCGCTGCCGGGCCTACGTGCTTGATGTAACGCTGCAGATGCGCCGCTGCTTCCGTCTGATCGGGCCTGATCGACCGGATGCGGCCGGTATAGGGGTCGAGCCGCGACCGGCACTGCCAGTCGCGGATGTCTGCGTTCTTCGACCAGACCAGCTGGTTCGACAACTCGGTCGCCATCATGCGCACCCAATCCTTCGGCTGGTCCGGTGGCGCGATCGGCGTGCAGATGCGGTTTTTGTCCTCCGCAGTCCGGTCCGTGGTTTCGACATGACCGATCAGCGACCAGCTGAAGGTCGGCTGAAACATTCGCACCCATTGCAGGGTGATCCGGTCGCCATCGAAGACGGGTCTGGCCGGCAGTGCAGGAATCCCGGTGGCCGAACAATCGATATGCAGGAAGTCGCGGCTCGTCGGGATGGCACCGCGCTCGAGCACGATCTGGTCGGGGTCGATGCGCGTGACGCGGCCGCGGCGCACGACGTTGCGCACGCGACGAAGCTGATCCATTTCGCTGCCGCTGACGAAGCCGCCATGAAAGCCCGTGGGCTTGACGGATCGGTCGATCCGTCTGACTTCTTCGAATGCCTCCAGCCGCGCAAAGACTTCATCGACCGGCCCTCCGCCAGCGAGCGCTTCGACGTTGTTGGCGAGGCTCTCCACCAGGCGCGCAAAGAACTCGTCGCCCGGCTGGTAGGCGGCACGGTTCATCCACCAGTAATCGCGGGGCATGATCCAGGTGATGTTGTCGGGATCGACTCCGTTTCCGAGCAGCCAGATGACCGTGTCCATTCCGGTCTTGCCCGATCCGATCACCACGTAGGCGGTGTGCGCCTTCGTGACGAGCGCGAGGCCATTCGGCGGCACGCATTCGATTCCGGGGGCCACCGCGTATTGCGGCGCGCGCATCGAGGGGATCGTCGTATGCGAATACGTGGCATCGACGGTCCTGCGCGCCTTGACCTTGAACTGTCTGCCCGAAACGAGCGATGTGACGATGCCGTCCTCGCCGGCCTCGCTCATCGGAAAATACTGAACGCGGCCGGATGGAAGAAACTGCCGCCGCATGACCAGGTCGAAGTAGCTCGTGACTTCAGAGCCCGCCGCCAGCTCGTAAAAGCCCTTGTTGAATCCGATTTCGTCCTTGGCCCCGGACCCGAGCGCGCGCGAATTCACTCCGTAGAACGCCGACGGCTGATGCAATCGAACGAACGAATAGGCGTGAGTCCAGTGGCCTCCGGGGCGATGCTGTCGGTCGACAATCGCAATCGTCGAATTGGACTCAGTGACGAGCGAATCGGCGAATGCCATGCCTGCCGCGCCAGCCCCAACGATCAGGTAGTCAACCTCGATGACCGGAACTTGCATCGCGCTGCTCCCAGGTTGCCTGGCTGCATGATAGGCAACACAGGGTAAATTGCGCCGATGAGCCGTTTGAAGTTGCGAATGCTTCTCGTTGCCCTGCTGGCTGCGTCCGTCACGGCGCTCGCACGGCCGCCGGCGAGCGTGTTCCTCGAGGACCTGACATCGCCGGAACTCGCCGCCGCGATCCGTGCCGGCAAGACCACGATCCTGGTGCCGATCGGCGGCACCGAGCAAAACGGGCCGCACATGGCGCTCGGCAAGCACAATGTGCGGGTCCGTGCCCTCGCCGAGAAGATCGCGCTCGCGCTCGGCAACGCCGTCGTTGCACCGGTGATCGCCTACGTGCCGGAAGGCAGCGTCAACCCACCCACCGGGCACATGCGTTATCCCGGGACGATCACAGTGCCGCCGCACGTTTACCGCGACGTGCTCGATTCCGCTGCGCGCAGCCTCAAGCTCGCCGGATTCCGGGACATCGTGTTCCTCGGCGATTCGGGCGACTACCAGAAAGACGACGAGACCGTGGCGCAGAAGCTCAACCGGGAATGGGCGGCAACGGCCGTGCGTGCACACGCGATCGCCGAGTATTACCGCGCGGCCACCACCGGATTTGCCGACACGCTTCAGCGCCAGGGTTATGTCGCGGCCGAGATCGGGCCGCACGCCGGGCTCGCGGACACGTCACTCATGCTCGCCGTCGATCCGCGGCTGGTGCGCAGCGATCTGCTGCAGCCGGGCGCGGGCGTCACCGGCGATCCGCGCCGCGCGACCGCGGCGCTCGGCAACGCGGGCGTCGACGCGATCGTCTCGCAAACCGTCTCGGCGATTCGCGCCGCGACGGCACGCCGATGAGACATTGTTTTCGTTTAGCCTTTCAGGAGCCTTCGTGAAGTCCGTTGTCCGCCATGCCGTTCTCGCTGCCGCGCTCGCGCTTCCTCTCACTTCCGGCGCGCAGACGCCCGCCAAGGCGCCGCCTCCCGCCGCGGCCGCGGTGACCACCGTGCCTGGAATGCCGCCGGTATCCGATCCGGCGAATCTGTACAGCGAGACCACCGCCGGCAAGATCAGTCCCGCGCTCGCGAACGACCTGCCGCGTGTGTACGTGCCGCACATCCAGTCGAACGACGTCTACGTGATCGACCCGGCGACGTTCAAGGTCGTCGACAAATTCAATGTGGGCCTCAACCCGCAGCACGTCGTGCCGTCGTGGGACCTGCGCACGCTGTGGGTGGCCAACAACGCCGAGAACACGACCAAGGGCAGCTTGACGCCTGTCGACCCGAAAACCGGCAAGCCCGGCAGGCCGATCGCCGTCGACGACCCGTACAACATGTACTTCTCGCCCGACGGCAAGTCCGCGATCATCGTTGCCGAAGCGATGAAGCGACTCGACTTCCGCGATCCGGTGACGATGAAGCTGCAGTACTCGATCGCCGTTCCGCAGTGCGCCGGCATCAACCACGCCGACTTCGCGATCGACGGCAGGTTCGCGATCTTTACCTGTGAATTCACCGGCACCGTGGCGAAGATCGACCTCGTGAACCGCAAGGTGCTCGGCTACACGCAGGTGATCCAGCCCGGCCGCCCGATCAAGGTCGTCAAGGGACCTGACGGCAAGGACCAGGAGATCTGCACGACCTGGAAAGGCATGCCGCAGGACATCCGGGCCTCGCCGGATGGCAAGCTCTTCTACGTCGCCGACATGATGGCCGACGGCGTGCACGTGGTCGACGGCGAAACGTTCCGCCAGGTCGGCTTCATCGAAACCGGCAAGGGCACGCACGGTCTGTATCCCAGTCGCGACGGCAAGAAGCTGTATGTCGCCAATCGCGGCTCGAACAAGATCCACGGCCCGCCGAAGGGCAAGGGCGGCGTGTCGGTGATCGACTTCGCGACCCGCAAGGTCGAGGCGAACTGGCTGATCCCTGGCGGCGGCAGTCCGGATATGGGCAACGTCAGTGCCGACGGCAAGTGGCTGTGGCTATCGGGCCGCTACGACAATGTCGTGTACGCGTTCGACACGAGCAATGGTGACGTGAAGATCATTCCGGTGGGCAGGGAGCCGCACGGGCTCACCGTGTGGCCGCAACCGGGCCGGTACTCGCTGGGTCACACCGGCAATCTGAGGTAACGCGAACACATCTACGCGGCCGGCTTCGCCCCGTTTCGCAGCCGTTCCTCAGCGCTAACGCCCCCATGGCCAAGGACGCCCTCCTCGCCCGCGGCTATCGGGGCGAAACAGACATGAAGGAAGTTTGAGTGGCTGGCAGAACCCGACCCTTAGCCGCCACCACAGATCGCCAAGAACAGACGTGACTGGTCGTCGTAGAAGCGGACTTTCAACGCCCAAGTTCACCCGCGACCCTAACGTCGCGAAGCGGTGGCAGGAACGTCGGGTGCAACGCCTTGTTGGGCCGCGTCACTTCATAGGTTGCGCACTCTGTAGCTTCCACAAAAAGTATCCCTCCTTATCCTTCAGATCACCTTGCTCCTTAAGGTGAGTCGCCCGCTCGGCAACCATAGCAACCGCTGCCGCGGCCAATCCTGTAACCAGCGTTGCGGGTGGAACACTGACTAAGGCTGCTGCGTTAAGTCCGAGCAAACCGGTGAGAATGCCACTCTTGCGAAGAGTGCTGGACTCCTTTACCATCGAAGGAAGGCAGCAGCGCCGAGCGCAGTTATCGCCAGGAAAGCGAGCGCGCGCCACAGGAGCCGCCGCTTCGCATCGGTCCATCGAGTCGCCCCGCGACAGGGATAGCACTGCGAGCCCGAGTCCGCTGACCGCGCAGGTGACCTTGATCGCGAGCGCTGCGACGGCCACTCCGTGGATGTCGGGAAGCCTGCCGTAGAAGTAGTAGCTAACGGCGCCGAAGCCGGCGCCGCTTGCAATCTGCACCGCCCAACCGATGCCGACCAGCCGCCTCAGCCGCTTTTCGCTGATGTACGGTAACGCCGGTGCCCATAGTGCAGCCGCAGCGCCGCCCACCACGACGACCGCGCCAAAGTTGTGGAGCACCTGCGTCAACGCGTACGCCAGATTCTCCAGCACTCGCTGTCACTCCACCGTGATTTTGATGCATTGCTCGACGCCGATCGGGACGTGCGACCGGTTGACGACCTTGACGCAGATAGTGCGTTGCCCGGGCGACAACGCTTCCAGCGTGTAGCTGCCCTTGAGCTGCCGCAGAATGCCGACTTCCTTGCCGTCGATGTAGACGTGCACGTGGTGGCCGCGCGGTCCCGGGTTCGCCTCATAGACGAGTTTCGTCTGCTCCATCCCGTCCAGCTTTGCCCCATCCGCTGGTGCTGTGATCTTCACGTACGCCTCGGCGCCGGCCGCAGCCGAATGCTCCATCCAAAGCGCGATTACACAGAGCGCCACACTCCGCAACCAACTCATGATCAGGCTCCTGTACGCGCCCACGAGACAAAGGCCTTTGGTGGCGCGCTGGAATTTTAGAGAAAAACAACGTCTCGAAAGTCAATCAACCGCGACGGGCCGAATCCGAGCGATTCAGCCTGGTGTCGGGCACATCACGTAGAGAGGCGATACAAGCCGTGCAATGTTGAGCTCGTTTCGAATTTGGCGCAGACGCGTCGCAAGAACGGCAGCTTGAGGCACACTTGAGCCAGATTCGCGACCGGCCGGTCGTGGCCGAACCCAGCGGTGCCGCGTGGTAAGGCGGACATATCTACGCGGCCGGCTTCGCCCGGCCGCGTTTCCACGCTGATAACGGCCGGGTGCCGCCGCAGGCCTCCTAAGCTCTCAGCTGATCGCGAATCGGCAGTTGCCGGATGCGCTTGCCCGTCGCCGCAAAGATCGCATTGCACAGCGCCGGCGGGACCGGCGGCACGCCGGGCTCGCCCACGCCGCCCAGCGGCTTGCCGTAGTCGCCGGGCACGATGTGAACGCGGATCACGCGCGGCGCCGCGGTCATGCGCGTCACCTCGTACGTGTCGAAATTGTTCTGCTGCGCACGGCCGCCCTTGAAGCTGATCTCGCCCAGCGTCGCCGCGCTCACGCCCATGACGCAGGCGCCCTCCATCTGGGCGCGGACGCGCTCCGGATTGACGGTCGCTCCACAGTCGACTGCGATGTCCACCCGCGGAATCGTCAGCTCGCCCTTCGCGTCGACGGTGACTTGCACGACCGCCGCGACATAGGTGACGAAACTGTAGTGCGCGGCGATGCCGAGACCGCTTCCCTTGGGCAGCGATTTTCCCCAGCCCGCCTCCTTGGCGGCAAGTTCTGCGACGCGCCGCAGACGGCCGGTGTCCACCGGATAGCGCTCGGGCGATTCGCCGTGATTCCAGGTATCGCTCAGCATCTGCGGCGTGACGACCCGCGCCGGGCCGATCACCTCGAGCAGAAAGTCCTTCTGGTCGCGCCCCGCAGCTGCCGCGAGTTCGGCAACGAATGATTGCACCGCGAATGCGTGGGGAATATTCGATACCGAACGGAACCAGCCGATGCGTGTATGCGCGATCGCTTCGGGGTTCTCGATGCGGATGTTGGGAATGGCAAAGGGCACGTTGATGACGCCCATCCCGAGTTCCCAGTTCGCCTCCTGCTTGGCATTCGCATCGAAGGTGGACATGATCGTCGGCGCAACGCTGCGATGCAGCCACGCCACCGGCAGGCCTTTCGCGTCGACGCCGGCCTCGAGATGCTCGACGGATACCGTGTGGAAGTAGTCGTTGTGCAGATCGTCGTCGCGCGTCCAGACGACCTTGACCGGCTGGCCGTCCATGGCCTTGGACAGCACCGCCGCCTCGATGCCGTAGTCGGGCTTGGACTTGCGGCCAAACCCGCCGCCGAGCAACGTGACGTGCACGGTGACATCTTCGACCTTCATGCCGAGCCGCTTGGCGACCAGGTCGCGCGCAGCCTGCGGTGACTGGAAGCAACCCCAGACCTCGCACTGGCCCTTCGTGATGCGTGCGCTCGCGACCGGAGGCTCCATCGACGCGTGCGCGAGGTGCGGAAGGTAATACTCTGCCGTGATCCGTTTCGCGGCAGCGGCGGCCGCCTTGGCGAAGTCGCCGTCGTTGCGAACGACCGGACCCGGCTTGCGTGCGGCCTCCTCCAGCGTCGCCCTGTAGGCCACGGAGTCGTAGCTCGCATTCGGACCGTCGTCCCACTCGATCTTCAGCGCACTGCGCCCCTGCATCGCGGCCCAGGTGTTGCGCCCGATCACGGCAACGCCGCCGAGCGGATTGAAGTCGGGCGCACCGGGAGTGGGATCGATGGGCACGACTTTCACGACGCCCGGTACCTTGAGCGTCGCGGCCGCGTCATAGCTCTTCACCTTGCCACCGTACACCTGCGGCCGCGCCACCACGGCATAGAGCATGCCGGGCAGGTGCGTGTCCATGCCGTATTGCGCCTTGCCGGTGGTGATGTCCGGCGCGTCGACGAGCTTCAGCTTGCCGGTGCCGATGTAGCGAAACTGCGAGGGATCCTTCAGCCGAACGGTGTCCATCGCAGGCAACGGCATGCTCGCCGCCGCCTTGGCGAGTGCCCCGTAACCGAGACGCCGGCCTGTTGCCGCGTGCACGACCTCGCCGTTCTTCGCCTGCACTTCACTGACCGGAACCTTCCACTGCGCTGCGGCCGCGGCTTCCAGCATCTGTCGCGCGGCTGCCCCGCAACGGCGCATCGGCATGAAGAAATGGCGCGTGCTGCGCGAGCCGTCGGTGTCCTGGTTGCCGTAGCGGGCTTCGTCGCCGGGCGCCTGCACGACGCGCACGCGCGACCAGTCGGCTTCGAGTTCGTCGGCGACGATCATCGGCATGCCGGTACGCACGCCCTGGCCCATCTCCGAGCGATGGCAGACGATGCTGACGATGCCATCTTCGCCGATCGCGACAAACACCAGCGGGTTGTCCACCCAGCCGTGCGGCATGCCATCGGCGCCGTACTTGGGCGGGTCGGCCGCGCGCACGGAGGCAGGAAATCCCACGGCGAGCACCAGCCCGCCGAGCGCGGAGGCCTGGAGGAACTTCCGCCGACTCACATTGGCAATCACCAGCGTGGTTTCGGGGTCTGCCGGATCCAGCGACATTGCATTGATTGATTCGAAAGGCGCGTTCATGTCGTCGCTCCTTTCTCGCCAGCCGCCTGCTTGATGGCGGCGCGGATCCGCCCGTAGGTGCCGCAGCGGCAGATGTTGCCGGTCATGGCCGCCTCGATGTCAGCGTCGGTCGGTTTGGGCTTCTGCTTGAGAAGCGCCGTCGCGGACATGATCTGCCCGGCCTGGCAGTAGCCGCACTGAGGCACACCCAACTCGATCCATGCGGCCTGCACGGCCTGGCCGACCTTGTCTGCACTGATCGCCTCGATCGTGACGACCTGCTTGCCCGCCAGCGTAGAAATCGGCGTCACGCACGCGCGCCCCGGCTGGCCGTCGATATGCACGGTGCAAGCACCACACAGCGCCGCGCCGCAACCGAACTTCGTCCCGGTCAGCCCCAGCTCGTCGCGCAGCACCCAAAGCAGCGGGGTATCTGCCGGCAGATCGACGTCGTATTGCTTGCCATTGATGTTGAGTTTGGCCATCAGGATCCCCTCGTGCGCTCAAGGATTTCGCTCCGGATGGCGCCGCACGCGCGCTCTCTCCAGGCGCAGGACCGCGAGGAGGCTACGCCGAATGCGGCGTGCCCGAAATAGCCAATTGGGAATGACCGCTTTGCGTTGGCGGGTGCCCAGCTCTGGGCGGTGCCGGCGCACGAGGGCAACGGCTTCGACTTCGCCACAATTGTCATGCGGAGTGGCTGCGCCTTCGCGTGACGCCCAACCGCGTGACCGGCTCGTCGCTGCCGTCGGTCCATTGGTATCTTCTTTCACCGCGTCGGCGTTCGATGCCGCGCCCGCACTTGCCGTTGCGTGTCCGACTCACAGAGGTCCCTGCGGGATCCTCTGTCCCCACTCGAGGAGCGGAACATGGCCGAAGCAGATGAACTCCTGCCACCGATCGAGATCCCCTGGAAGCTGGCGTCGACGACACAGCCGCTGAGTGCGGGTGAGCCCGCGGAAACGGCGCTGTCGCTGTTCTTTTTCGAACCCGACGACGAGACGCTGACGAGCAAGTTCCCCGACGACAAGATCGTCTTCGTCAAGTTCACGGCATCGATTTCGCCCGCGAAATTCCCGACGGAACTCTCGAAGGTCGCGGCGACCTTCCTCGGTGAAGGCATTCCATGCCTGCATGTCCTGCTCGACCTGAAGGTCCGCAACGCGGCCGGTGATCTCGGCACGATCCGGCCTTACTTTCACACTGCCGCACCGCTCAACCGCCGCATGGTGCAGACCGGCATCGTCGGCGTCGATGCCTACGAGGGCGAAGCCGACGGAATCGCGATCGGCAAGAGTGGCTCGCAGATGAACGAATCGCTGCGGAGCCATTCGAACACGCTGACTGCGAGCGCGTCGGCGGGATTCAGCATCGGAGGCTTCGGGGCTAGTGGCTCGGTTCGCAACACGACCACCGACGTCGCCAGCGACCGCGCGGTCTCGCAGGTCGTCGACACGACCAACCGCGAGGCCTCGGAAGAGCGGCGCGAACTGATCAGCCACACGACGCGCGTCGAGAACATCATTTCACTGTTGTCCGCAAAGTACGTCGGCACGCCGCACCTGAGCTTTTCGGTATCGCCGCAGCCGTTGCAGCAGCTCTCGGTCGACCCGGCGGATCCGAACCTGTGGTTCCAGCAGCTGCTGGCCCGCCGCTCCAGCGGGATCGAGGGCATCCAGGAATTCACCGCGGTCATCGTCGTGCCGAAGGGCACGGACTTCTGCATCAATGCGCGACTGCGCCGCGTGTGCCTGCTCGACAGCCCGCCGGGGCCGTTCAGTCTGGACGAACGCTTCACCGGAACGCTGCTGCAGTTTTTCCGGATGGTGAACTACCTCAATGCCACGTTCCCCGTCGGCACACCGCTCGAGGAACTCGACATCGACATCATCGGCGGCCTCACCAGCGGAACGTTCAAGCGGCCGGTGGTCGAGTTGTGGGGGCTGCGATTGCTCGAGAGCCTGGTCGTCGCATCGGTGGTCTCGCCGGGCGCATCGGCCGGTGTTTCGCAGCGCGGCAGCGCCAATTACAAGCACTTCCTCGAGGTTTGGCTCGACACGCTGCGCGACGAGTACGAACGCGAGGCGTCGCGTTCGCCGCTGGAGCGCGGCGTGCTGTTCGGCGAGAACCGCTTGCTCGACACCTGCTTCGGCACGAGTGAAAGCGGAGCGACGATCGTCACCAACAGTACGTCGTCCGTAGCCCCCCTGTTCCGCGTTGTTTTTCCGCCGGGACTGTTCGATATCGGCGGCGTCAGGACCCTGTCGGGCTCGAAGAACACGTCGACGCGGGCCCGCGCTCTCGAAACGACCACGCGCTGGAACGCGATCGAGCGGCAGGTCACGAACCTGCTGTCGAACAGCACCAAGTTGCCGGAAACGCCGCTGGCCGCAAACGATCCCAAGGTGCTCGGTGTCCTCGTCGACATCTGGCGCAAGCTGCCGGCGGACGATCCCCGCAATCTGGACTTCGACAAGGCCGCGTCGCTGCTGCAACTGGGCGATGCGCACCGTCGGCTGCTGAAGGCTGCGGGCGCGACCAATCTGGCCGGCATAGCGTCCGTGCTGGACGCGGCGCCTGCCATCGACCGCCAGAACGCCGAGACGGAGCGGGTCCGCGCGCTCTTCAGGAACCGCAAGATCGAGGGCACATTGCCCGATCCGATCAAGTTCTCGGTGACGCCGAAGGACGGCACGGCGATCCTCGGTGCCATCGGTTCGGGGCTCGGCGGTCGCGGCTAGGTCTCAGACCCGCTGACCATGGCCCGGCGACGGGAGCGGCGGCTGCAGCTGGGGCCGGTCGTCGGGCACACCGACGACACGTCGACGCGGATCTGGATCCAGGTCTCCGACGATCCATCGCGCTACGGCCTGCGGGTCGAAGGCGTGGGCCTGTTCCCGTTCGAAAGCACCGAGTTCGGCGCGGTGGAGTTCGGCACCGCGATCGCGAAGGTCACCGGCCTGCAGCCGGATCTGCGATATCGCTACAAGGTCGTTCGCGCGGGCCGCTTCGTGCAGGGGGCCAACGGGTCGTTCCGGACGCTGCCGCCGCCGGCTTCGATGACCAACCTCCTGTTCTGCGCGATCTCGTGCAACGGCGCCGAGCAAGACGGCGCCTGGCGACAGTTCAGCGACTTCGTCGAACGCTCGCAGCCGTCGTTCATCGTCATGATGGGCGATCAGATTTACATGGACGAAGACAAGCCCGACGTCTTCGAGGACCACTTCCATTCCGACAGCGCCACGCGGCGCCGCGCGATGGCCGAGAAGTACCGCCTGAACTGGTCGCGCGATTTCGTGCGCAGCATCCTCGCCAATACGCCGACCTACATGGTCTGGGACGACCACGACATCCGCGACGGCTGGGGCTCGCTGGCGTCGGATAGCCCCACGATGGCGGCGCTGCATTCGCGCGGTGCAGAGATCTTCAAGGCTTCGACCGCCTTCTTCGAAGACGCGCGAGATGTGTACTGGCACTTCCAGGGCTGCCGCAATCCGTTGCCCGGCGACTACCGCGACCCGCTGTTTCCCGCTCAGCCCGATCCGGCGTTTCCCAATTACATCGGCGGCCCGCTGCCGCATGGCCTGCACCTCGGCATGCCGTTCGTGTTCCGCTGCGGCCGCCTGATGGTGCTGGTGCTCGACAGCCGGGGCGAACGCGATGTCTTCCGCAAGGACTATCCGATCCTGGGCCAGCGCCAATGGGTGTTCATCGACGAGGTGTACGCCCAACTGCCGGCGGACGTCGACGCGCTCGCGGTCGTCACCGCGACACCGATCGCCTCGCAGGACCCGGACGGCCAGACGCAACGGCTGATGGGCAAGCGCACCGACGACATCGAAGCCTTCAAGCGCGGAGACGAAAAGGAACTGTTCAGCCCGAAGTCCAATTCCGACAAGATCGAGCTGGTCAAGGCGATCATCAGCGCGAAGATCGTCAACCGCACCGGATTTCAGGCCAACCTGGGCGACTTCCAGATTTCGAACCTCGATGAAGCGCGCGACCAGTGGTCGCACCGCTACGCGCGCCGCGAGCAGAAGAACCTGCTGACCAAGACCTTCAAGGCGCGCTTCGTCAACCGCAACTCCGCCTCTGGACGCGGCCTGGTGTTTCTCTCCGGCGACATCCACATCGGCTGCATTTTCGACATCAGCGCGATGCTGCCGTCCACCAAGGCTGTCTCGCTGACGTCCTCGGGCATCAGCCAGATCGACGACACGCAACCTCTGGTCGGCACGTTTGTCGACGAGGAGTTCTCGCTCGCGTTCGGCATCCGCTCGACCTTGCGCAGCGTGGTCAACAAATTCAACTTCGGCGTCGTCCAGGTGCAACCCACCGGCAACGGCGCCGAGATCTCGGCGGTGCTGGCGCACGAGGGCAACGGCTTCGCGTTCGGCCTGGACGTGAAGGACCTGATCTAGGGCCTGTTCACGCTAAATGCGGGAGATGCGTTGGGCCGCAATGCGGATGGATGCGCGAAGGGAGGCGCTGCGAATGGTAGCTCCCATTCGCAAGCCGCCCGACAAAGCAGACGACGCCCGGTCC
This sequence comes from uncultured beta proteobacterium, assembly GCA_963703945.1. Classification (GTDB taxonomy): domain Bacteria; phylum Pseudomonadota; class Gammaproteobacteria; order Burkholderiales; family Burkholderiaceae_F; genus JALORV01. The sequence continues at coordinate 701,526 of CAVPGM010000005.1, forward strand.
CCTAGCAGTCCTGGGCGATTGTCGAGAGCGGAGGCGACGCGGTAACGTACGGCGGAAGTCTTGTTCTTCGGACATCGCAATCTCAGCCAGGAGGAGGAAGCATGAATCGACACTGCATGTGGTTGGCTATCGGTTGCACGCTTGCCGCGCCCGGGATCGCATCAACATGAGGAGGAGCGTCGAATGAGAACCAAGGAAAAGTGGTGGTCTGCGGTCCTGCTGGCAATGGTCTTGGGACTTCTGTTCGCTGGGGCACCTCAGGCGCAGACGACGACCACCACTGACGTGAACAAATTCGAGATTATTGCCGTCGATGGCAACAACCTGATCGTCCGCAACGAGAAGGGCACACACGAGTACGTGGTACCGGATGACTTCCGCTTCACGGTCGACGGCAAAAAGTTGTCCGTAAAGGAGCTGAAGCCCGGAATGAAGGGCACGGCGACTGTCACGACCAAGACGACGACCTGGCCGGTGACGGTGACCGAAATCAAGGAGGGGACGGTAGTCAGCGCGACTAGCTATACGGTGAAAGTGCGGACTTCCGAAGGCGTCAGGAGCTTCACGCAGGAGCGAACTCGACGACCGGGGTGTGCAGATCCTGAAGGACGGACGCATCATCCACATCCGGGACCTGCAGAAAGGTGACCAGATCACCGCAACGTTCATTTCCAAAGAGCCGCCCGTGGTCGTGACGGAAACGGAAGTCCAGGCGACGCTCGCCCAGGCAGCCCCTGCGACGCCCGCAGCCGCCGCACCAACGCAAGCCGCTGCCGCCGCACCGTCGGGTACGGCCCCGCCGGCCAGCCCAGAGCCCGCGAAGGCCGCGCCCCCGCAGCCGCAAGCTACGGAGGGAACGCCTTGGGTCTGGTACATCCTGATCGCGATCGCCGTGGCGCTTCTGTGGTTCTTCCTCGCGCGCAAGAAGGGGAAGAGCTGATCTCTAGTCGCAATCGTTCACCCGGGCAGCGCGGTTGCCGCGCGAGCCCGGGTCGACGCAGGCGTGCGACAGTGGTCGCATGCAGCAACAGCCTCTCCGCTAAGGAAGCGGATCTGATCCAGGCCACCGCCTTCAAGCGACCGGCTCGCGAAAGTAGCTCAGCGGCCACTTCTCGGTGATCATGCCCAGCGGCCTGCGATCGTGGTGAATCAGATAAGTCCGCGAGACGAATGGCGCTGACGCCGGCAGTTCGAAATACTGCGCGATTGCTGCGCACGGCTCGACCGCTTGTCCAACGATCTCGCGGAAGGTCTCCAGCCGCTCTTCCTTCCACAGCAGGCCGATCGGCCGGTCCGTGTTGAGCATCTGGTCCTGGATCGACTTCGACAGACGTTCCAGCACGAATTGCGACTCGGCATACAAGTAGGTCTTCGTGGCGCCGGTCAGCAGGATCCTTCGGCTCAACAGCCGAGTAGGCCCACTGCACTGCAGTCCGTCCGGTGCACTCTCTTCCCCAATCGTCTGCACCAGCTTCTTCACCCGAATCGGTTCGCCGGCATAGAGCGCAACCAGGTCGGTGACAGTGCCGTCGGTGGCGAGCAGGATTCTCTGGAAAAGGCTCAGATCGTAGGTGCCGGGCATCAAGCGATGATAGGTGAGCCCTCGACCTGGGCGTGAAGGATTTGCTCTGAGACCGATCTCAAGCCGCTTCGCTGCGGCCCGAAGTGGTGTAGCCGGTGCTGCTTGCGCTTGATCGTCCTCATGGCCTTCAGCGTGAAGGGCGAGCAGCATGATGATCTCCTGGCGAGAGCCAGGCGGGGCAAGCGCTGCTTGTCGCGGATCCCCGGAGGAGTCGAGGCTGATGAAACCCTTGAGCGGCATCGACAGCGCGTTCCTGTATTTGGAAACGCCCGCGACACCGATGCACGTCGCTTCGCTGCACCTGTTTGACTTGCCGCCTGGCTACCGCGGCGACTTTCAGGCAAGGATCAAACGACATTTGGCCAGGCGCCTGCATCTGGTACCGATCTTCCAGCGCAAGCTCGCGCCGATGCCGCTGCAGTTCGCCGGCCCGGTGTGGATCCGTGACGACGACGTCGACCTTGACTATCACGTGCAGCGCGTGACGCTGCCGCCGCCGGGCACGCTGGCGCAGTTCGAGGACTGCGCGGGGCGCCTGCACTCCGAACTGATGGATCGCAGCCGGCCATTGTGGCGCGTGTACGTGATCGACGGATTGCAGAGCGGGCAGGTCGGCTATTACATGAAGGCGCACCACGCCGCACTCGACGGTCAGGCCGCCGTGCTGCTTGCGGGCGCAATGTACGACCTGACGCCGCGGCCGCGTGCCGTGCGTCGCCCGCCGGGCACCGGCGCGGGCTCCGGCGAGCACCCGGGTATGGCCGAACTCGCCGCCGCTGCGCTCCGTCACGATGCTGGCCAGTACGTGAAGCTCGTGCGCCACCTGCCCGATGTCGTGCGCACGCTGGCCGGCATGTTCGGCGCATCGGGATCGGGTGAAGCCGGCAAGGGGCAACTGGGGCAGAACTTCGCGTTTGGCCCGCGCACGCCGCTCAATGTGCCGATCACCTCCGAGCGCGGCTTCTCCGGGCTGTCGCTGCCGCTCGACGTGCTCAAGCAGCTCGCAGCGGCGCACAACGCCAAGCTGAACGACATCATGCTCGCGCTATGCAGCGGCGCACTGCGGCGCTACCTGGCGCATCACGGCGGCATCCCGAAGAAGCCGCTGACCGCGGCGATGCCGATCTCGCTACGCGCGGCTGACAACACCGAATACACCACCCAGGCCACGATGCCAGTGGTGAACCTGCACTCGCACATCGCCGACCCGCTGCGGCGCCTGCGCGCAATCCGCGACTCGGCCGGTGCGGTCAAGGCAATGGTGCAGCGGGCGCGGGGCGTCGTACCGACGGACTTTCCGTCGATCGCAATGCCGTGGGCCTTGCAGGGCCTCGCCGCGCTGTACGAGCGCTCGAGTATGACAGGCCTGATGCCGCCGCTCGCCAACGTCGTCGTCTCCAACATCCCGGGGCCGCAGGTGCCGCTTTACGCGGCCGGCGCGCGCATGCGCACCTACTGGCCGATGTCGATCGTCGAGCACGGCATGGCGCTGAACATCACGATGATGAGTTACGCCGGAGCGATGGATTTCGGGTTCACGACGGCGCGCAGCGCAGTGCCCGATGCGCGCGAGTTGTCGCATGCGCTCGCCGCGACCTTCGACGAACTGATCGAGAAATCCCACATGGCGAAGCCCCGCGCTGTCCGCCGGCCCGCCTCCGGGCTCCGTCGTGGGCGGCATTCGCTTTCTCCTGCATAACCCGACAGCATCGATAATCGAATCCTCGACAGCGCGGCGCAGGCCGGCCGCAGCAGGAACCCGCCAACATGCGCCAGCTCAGCAAGGACGATGCTCTCTTCGTCGCCTCCGAAACCGCTCATTCCAATTCGAACGTCAGTCTCATCCAGATCTACGACCCGTCGACGGCGCCCGGCGGCAGGCTCCAGTTCAAGAGCCTCCTCGCGCTCGTGCAGAGCCGGCTGCACCGCTCGCCGGTCTTCCGGCAAAAGCTCCGCAGCGTGCCGTTCGGGCTCGACGAGCCGTACTGGATAGAAGACGAGAACTTCGACCTCGAATATCACGTGCGCCACGTCGCCCTGCCGAAGCCTGGCGACTGGCGCCAGTTCTGCATCCAGACATCGCGCATCCACGCCCGCCCGCTCGACCTGAACCGGCCGCTGTGGGAGCTCTACCTCATCGAGGGTCTCGACAGCCTGCTCGACCTGCCGAAGGACAGCTTCGCGCTGCTGACCAAACTGCACCACGCGGCGATCGACGTCAGGCGTGGCACTGCGATCATCACTCTGTTGCACGACACGACGCCGCAGCCGCCGAAGCAGGAGCCGCCCGAACCGTGGTTCCCGGAGTCACCGCCGAGTTCGCTCGAGCTCGTCTGCCGCGGCCTCGTGCACACGGTGACCTCGCCTCAACGGTTGGTGCGTCCGCTCTCGAATGTGCTCGCGAGCGTGGCGCCCGCCGCCCGCTCGTTCGCAGCCGAGCTGCTGCAAAGGCACGAAGCGCTCCCGACGACGCGCTTCAACACCATCGTGTCGCCTTACCGGGTGTTCGAGACGCGGCGCTTCATGCTCAGCGAGTTCCGCGAGATCCGGCGGCTCGTCCCCGGCGCCAAGATCAACGACGCCGTGCTCGCCGTATGTGCTGGCGGGCTGCGCAGCTACCTCGAAGCCAACGACGAGTTGCCGGAACAGGACCTGTCGACGCTGATGCCCGTCTACGTGCCCGACCCGGAGGCCGCCCCCGGCAGCCGACCCGAAGTGCAGTGGGAGCGCGTGATGCTCGGCATGAACATTACCGACCCGGTGCGGCGGCTGGCGTTCATCAAGGGGCAGACGGCGTCTTCCAAGGCTCATATCGCGAGCGATCGGCGCGCGCGAGCTCACCGACATCGGAACGCAAGCACCGGCCGCCACGTTGGCGATCACCGGCAAGTTGCTCGGCCGCGCGTTGCTCGGGGCGGGTCGGCGCGCTCCGATCGCGAACTGCGCGTTTACCAACGTGCCGGGCCCGTCGGATCCGCTCTACCTCAACGGGGCCCGCATGACGTACTTCTCCGCGATCATGCCGATCAACGACGGCCTCGGTCTCGTCTTCGCGGTGACGAGCTACGACGGGAAGATCATCGTATCGCCCACGTCGTGCCGCGAGCAGATGCCGGATCCGGAGGTCTTCGCGCAGTGCCTGCGCGACTGCTTCCAGGAATACCTGGCCCTTGCCCGCAAGCGTGCGCGGGCGAAGGCGGCTGCCAGGCCAAGGGCTAGGCCGGTGCGGCGCGGGGAGAAGTTGTCAGGCGGTAGATCCGCCCGAGCAGTCCCGCCGGCGGCACGAACGGCCGCCACTGGCCTTCGGGCTGCGCGAGTCGGTCAGCGACGACCCAAAGCACGAGCAGGTTGAACCCCAGCCCGAGGTGGCTGCCCGGCACGCGGATGTTTTCGTGCAACGCCGGATTGCCGTCGATGGTCGCCTCCTGCGGCGGCACAACTCCGTCTGAAAGGGAGTAGATGCACGAGATCGGCACCGGCAGCGTTTTCGGCTGACGGAGATATTTCGCGCCCGCTTGCGCGAGGTGCGCCGCTGTCCCCATCGGATGCGAAATGAGTCGATAAAGTGCCTTGACGAGCGGCGGCGACTGGCTGCCCCCGAGGTCGTAGCTCACGGGACTGCCGAGCGTGATCACGGAACGGACGCACTCCGTTGCCTGATGTGCGCCGTACATGGCGAACAAACCGCCCAGGCTCCAGCCCACGAGGCTCACCGTCCGTCCGCTCTTGTAGTGCATGTAGCGGATCTTCTGCTCGAGCGCGCTGGCGAGCCTGCTGTTGAAGCCGACGTTGCGCCCGAAGCCCCACGTCTGGACCTCGTAACCGCGGTTTTGCAGAAAGAGCTTGAGCACGATCAGCGTGCCCTCGTCCGCCATGAAGCCAGGCAACAGCAGCACCGGGTGGCCGTCGCCGCGCGGCGTCCGGGCGAGCATGGGAAGGTTCCACGGCAGCGCTGCTATCTCGAGAAGGGCACGCGGCTCGATGACCTGGTGCAGCAGTCGAGGCTTGCCGACGTAGGTCTGTCTTCTGGCCATCTGGTTCCCAGTCGTTCATCTGACTAGTCAAGCGTACCTCGCATCCATCACATCGGAGCGGCCAACTGAAGCATCACTCGAATCGACAAGGCGGGCGACTCATGGGCGGCAGTATCGCTCGCCATTCCGTGTCCTCCTGAGGTCATGAGCGATCGGAGGGCAATGCGAGTGCCGCAGTATGCTCAGCGCGGGTTTCCCCTTAAGCTTCACACGAGGACGGACCGTATGGGCGCATCGAGTGCACGTGCCGGGACCGCACTGATCACCGGCGCCTCATCAGGCATCGGAGCGGCGCTTGCCAAGCGGTTCGCGGCTGGAGGACATCCGCTCGTGCTGGTTGCGCGCTCAGGCGGCAAACTCGCCAGACTCGCAGAGTCACTGAGGCGCGATTACGGAGTGAAGGTTTGGGTGCAGACGGCCGATCTGGCGAGGCCGGACGCGGCGCGTGCGTTGTCCGCCGCCTTGAGGCGCCAGCGGGTGGCGGTCGACATCCTCGTCAACAATGCAGGCGTCCTGCAGCAGGGCCGATTCATCACGATTCCAGCGCGAAGGCATCAGGACCTGATCGACCTGAACGTCTCCGGCCTAACGGCGATGCTGGCGCAGTTCCTGCCGGCGATGCGCCGGCGACGGCGGGGCCGCGTGCTGAACGTCGCGTCGATCGCCGCGTTCCAGCCGGTCCCGACACTGGCGACTTATGCGGCCACGAAGGCCTTCGTGCTCTCGTTGTCCGAGTCCCTGTGCGAAGAACTCAGGGAGTTCGGGATCACCGTGACCGCGCTATGCCCCGGCATCACTGCCACCCACATGTTGACGGCGGCAACGGATGCCAACGCAAGCCTGGCAAAGCTGCCCGGGTTCCTCATCGGCGATGCGGCGCAGGTGGCCGATGAGGGATACCGCGCCTGCATGCAAGGCGTAGCGATCAAGGTGCCCGGCGCGATCAACCAGGCCGTCACACTCGCTTCGCGCGCCACGCCGAAGGCGCTGCTGCGGCGGGTCGCCGGTGCGCTCGCGCGCTAGGGAGCAGGCAGTCGACGGCGGCGCAACCGAGATGTTTGCGTTTCCGCGCGGAGCACCTGGCCCAGAACCTGCCATTCACATCGTGCTCTGATTCGTCCCACTACCGGGCGTTCTGACGCGGCTCGGGCGGCTGGCGGGCCTAGTTAAATGCCGCATCCGAGTAGATGGCGAGCCCGCTCGGGCCGTAGGTGCCAGCCTTATTGCCGCTGCCATAGCTGACCGCAACCCGCCCCGCACCGATGGGTGTGACTCTTAGGGCTGGCGTCGTTACGAAAATGGTCCCGGTATCGAATCCGGCCAACCAGCTCGCCACGCGGCTACGCGTCGGCACATCGAAGACAAAGAGCTCGTGACCCGTGGACACCGCCGGTGCGGCGCAGACGAGTCGGCTGCGGCTTGGCAGCACGCCGCAGACTGACGCCCCCGGAACATCGAACAGGAAAGTTAGGGTCGTCGCGTCGTAAATGCGCCCTTGTGCCAGGACTCCGCCGCTGACGTACTGCGGAGCATCGGGAGTACTCGAGACTGGAATCGCGCCCGTAGCCAGCACAACCTCGGGTCCACTCGCGCCAATCCGCACCCTTACAAGGTCGCGGGCTCGCGAAATCAGTTCAGCGTCGTCGCTGCGGACCGTGAGAGCCGTGGCTACGAAGGTGTGCCGAGGAATCTGAACCCATTGCGTTCCCCACTGGGCATTGCGCAAGACACCGATAGAGTCAGGATCACTGCCATTCGACACCAGCTGCACATAGGCCGTGGAGTCGTCGGTGCGCGACGCCGCTGCGGCCGCGACCTTGGCATTCGACGCCGTCGGGGCGGGGACCGTCAGATCGACGGCTTTCGCCGCCAGATTGACACGCGACACGGCCCCGCCGGTGGTCGTGAAGTACAGATACTGAGCCTGCGCGGATAGGCTCAGCGTGCCCTGCACCGGATCCACAGGCGCATAGAGCGGCGGGTCAGACGGGGCAACGAGGTCTTGGACTTGGCCGCTGACAGCGGCAACTGCAACAATTTTGGGCGGAAGCGACGAATCGTTGCCGACGACCGCATAGAGGGATTGCCGCGTCGAATCAAAAACCAGGTCCGAGTGCCAAAGGCTGATCGTCATGGCCGGCGTGAGCCGGGCAGGCGAGCTGTCGTCGCCTCCGCTGCCGCCACAGGCGCCAAGGGCTACGACAAAGCAACTGCAACCAGGAGGCCAAGATTGTTTCGCATACTCAGTGAAGTTAGAGTTTGCTTGGGCTGGACTCCAACAAGAACCTCTAGCGGCAGCATCTGAGCGAGGCGCGACTCGCGCCTAACTAACGTTCGTCAGATCGGCTCACGACCGCACGCATCGGAGACTCGTTGACGCTTAGCTGAAAGACATCCGGCCTGCTGTAATGCCCGACCACGTCGAAGTCGAATTTGCCACGTCCGATCTCGCCGAGGTCTATGTCGGCGGTCAGAATCGTCTCGCCTTCGAAATCAGGGCCCGCCAGCACCTTGCCGAGCGGACTGATGATGGCGCTACCGCCACGCATCAGCACTGCCTCCGGCGAGTCGCCCAGAGAGACCCGTACCGAGGGCGGGAAGTCCTTCTTGCGGAGAAACTGGCAAGCGGTCAGGACAAAGCAGCGCCCTTCGAGCGCGATGTGGCGCATGGATGACAACCAGGTGTCTCGATCGTCGGCGGTCGGCGCACAGTAAAGGGCGACGTTCTTCGAGTACATCGCCATGCGCAGCATCGGCATATAGTTTTCCCAGCAGATCACCGACCCGATGCGCCCATAGGGACTCTCCACCACCGTGAGTGTCGAGCCGTCGCCAAAGCCCCAGATCATCCGTTCCAAGGCGGTCGGCATGAGCTTTCGGTGCTTGCCGAGCAGTCGACCATCCGGCCCGAAAAACACCACTGTGCAATAGCACGTGCCCAACTCGCGCTCGATGATGCCAACGACGAGATAGCACCCGTGCGCGGCAGCCGCTTCGGCCAAACGCTCCGTCTGCGGTCCGGGAACCTCGATTGCCGCATCAAGATAGAGCCGAAATTCTTCGCGGCCCGCCGGATCGCGCGCTCCGACCACCAGACCGTAATTCAGCCCCTTCGGATAACCGACAACGAAGGCTTCGGGGAAGACGACCACCTTGGCTCCTTGGGCCGCAGCATCCGCTGTCAGCCGGATCGCCTTGTCGACACATGCGTCGGCATCGAAGGGGATCGCGGCGGCTTGAACCACCGCGACCTTAACCGTTGGAGTTGTAGTCACGGCGAAGTGTCCTTCCAGAAGTGGGTGCGCCAGCGTTTCGGTGCACCGCCGACTCGCTCTCCAGTCAGGCAGATTGACCGCCGAGCGCTAACGCAAACGCAACGGCCGCTTTGGGGCGATTCTGAAGCAGCGGGCTGAGGACGGCTACTGGCCGGGCCGGGCCCTTACGCTGCTCCGGCACACGTCCTCAACACAAAACCGTTATCGGCGGCCTCTCCCCCGCTTGGCCATGATGCGGGAAGTCTGCTCCTGAGCAAATTGGATGCAGCCAATGACCGCCTGGCACTGTCCGCGGTCGGTGGCATCTACTTCTTGGTCGTGCCCTGCAAGGCAAGCAGTTGTTGCGCGACGAGCCGCTGCAAGCGCCAAAGGTTGGCATCCCTGATTCCGAGACGTTCCAGCTGGTCGACTGTCTGCAGCAGGTACTCGGCACCTGAACCCCAGTGCCCAGCCGCCTTGCACAGGACGTCGGCGATTTGCTCATTCGTCAAGCCCCCAACAAAATTCGTACCCTTGCGATTAGCGGCGAAGACGATCGCGCGCACATCGACGCCGTTCGCCTTTGCCGTGACCCAGCGCGGCGGAGTATTCGGCGGCTTCACTGTCATTTCCCGCCGCCAAAGTTTGCGAAGGTCGCTTTCGACTGAGTCGCCGGTGATGCGAAGCAGAGCGCCACGGCAGCTTCCTCCCGGGGTCAGCGACATCATCAAACCCGGCTGTTCAGGGGTTCCCCGAAATCGTGTGAGCTGTATGCAGAATGCACGGTGCCAGCCGGGCAGGACCGCCGCCACCTGTTCGGCCACCTCGAAGGCGGGGTTCCACAGCAGGGAGCCATAGGCGAATACCCAGACGTCCTCCCCCTGCCACGGTCCGGCAGCAAGCAGGGCCTGCAGCGAAGCCTCGTAGTCCGCATCGTTGTGGACGACGACGCCCGGGGCGGGTCCGCCGTCTTCAACCTTGCGGGCAACGAGTGACACAAGTTCCGGAGTCAACCTCGGTTTTCCGGCCGGATGGAGCTTGGCCACTGGCAAGGACGTCACCCCGACTCCGACCTACGGCGTCGTACCGAGAAACTTGGAGATCACTTGCACGGTCTGTTCCGGGCTTTCTTCCATCAGCCAGTGACCGGCCGCGGGTACGACGACTTCCTGGACATTGGTGGCAGCGTTGCGCATGACCACCGCCATGTTTGGACCAAACGACTTTTCGCCGCCGATGGCGAGGACCGGCATCGCAAGCTTGGTCTTCGAAAGCTCGCGATTGTCCGCAACGTCTTTGGCCGCGATCGTCGTGAATTGTGCGAAGGCAGCTCGCATTGCGCCCGGTTGCGCATACAGCTTCGTGTAATACCGGCGGGTCGCTTCGTCGATCTTCGACGGATCGCCGGCGAACTCATTCCAGAAGCGGTCAAGGTAGATGCGCTCGCGTCCCGCGACCAGGCGCTCGGCATCGCGGCCGCCGAAGTTGAAATGCCACAAAGCCGGCCAAAGGACGATCTGATCCCACGGGGCCACGCCCGGTACGGGAGCGTCCATCACGACCAGCTTCTCGACCTTGTCGGGATAGGTCGCCGCATACGCGTACGCGACCATTGTGCCGATGTCATGACCGACGACCGCCGCATGGTCTTGTCCCAACTGCGTCACCACCGATCGGATATCGGCTGCTTGGGATTTCTTGTCATAGCCGCTTGCGGCCTTCGACGACCGACCCATGCCCCGCAGATCGGGGACGATCACTGTGTGCGACCTGGCCAGCTGGCTGGCGAGAGGTCCCCACATGTCGCCGGTGTCGCCGAAACCGTGGATCAGCACGACGGCGGGCCCCGAGCCACCGCTCCGAACGAAGATCTGCGCTCCGTCCGGTAGTTTGAGAGTCTGCGTCTTGAAGCCTTTGGGAAGACTCGGCTGTGCCGCTGCCGTCGCGAGCAGGCCGGCGAGCAGGGCGGCGGTAAAGAGTTTCAGCCCTGTGCGGGCGGGCTTGAGGGCATCCATGACTCTCCTTCGTTGCGTTAGTACTGCGCGATACAAGTCACGTAGGCGGCATAGAGGCTGGCTCAGAACCAGTAGTCCTTGACGCAGCGCCCGTCTCGCGGCAGATCGTCGAAGGTCACGAGACCGTCGAAGTGGTCGATGGGAATCTGCGCCACAGCCTCGGGTTCGGTCAGCCGCAGGTTCACCGCGATGCGACGCCGTCCTTCCTTGTTCGGCTCCAGCGCTCGCCAATAGGCCACGCAGCCGCATGTGGGGCAAAAGTGAAACCCAAGCGCTTTGCCGCGGACATAGGCTCGCGTCGGCCCCGAAACGTGAATTCCTTCACCTTCGAAGTCATAGGCCCACAGCACGCCGTAACGACGACAAGCAGTGCAGTTGCAAGCCGTGGCCGCCTCGGGCATCCCGTCGAACCGCCATCGAACTGCTCCGCAGAGGCATGAACCTTCAAGCATGTCAGTCACCGTTCAGGTCTGTTGCGCGACGCTCGGTCAGCGCGTTACCAGGGCGAATGCGCCTGGGCTCCCGCGCGGCCGCATGTCATTGTTTCAGTTACGCTCACCTCATGAAACAAGTCATTGCCTTACTGATGTTGAGCCTTGCTCTGGCGGGAATGGCCCGAGCCGACCAGGCGGGCGGCTTGATATGGACCGCTCCGCCAGAGTGGAAGGCGCAGGGCGAGCGGCCCATGCGTGCGGCCACCTACAGCATTCCCGCGGCAAAGGGGGACCTGGAGCCCGCCGAACTGGCCGTCTTCTACTTCGGGGAGAGCAGCGGCGGCGGGGTGGATGCCAACGTGAAGCGTTGGATAGACCAGTTCCAGAAAGCGGACGGCACCTCTGCGGCGAAGGACGCGAAGGTGAAGAAGGAGACGATCGCCGGGTTGCCGGCAACCGCGGTGGACGTCAGGGGCACCTACGCTGGGGGCTCGATGATGGGACCTTCTACACCCAAGCCCGGTTTCCGACTTCTCGGCGCCATTGTCGAGGGACCGGGCGGCAACGTTTTCTTCAAACTCACTGGTCCGGAGAAGACCGTTTCAAACGCGGAGAAGCCCTTCCGGAAGCTGCTCGATGGCTTGAAGAAGAAGTAGGAGTTCGCGCTCCTTCTCAATGCCGCTTCGAAACGTCGCGTACGTCCGTTCCTGAGCAACGGCATTTCAGTCGCACCCCGGAGCGACGTCCGGTTTCAGGCGATTTGAATCGATCACCATGACGGCAGCAACTGGCCCGTTTCAGGAAGGGACTTTACCCACGCCGATAACCTCCTTCGCGCTGACTCCGGATGGCCAGCACGAAGACCGTATCGATCTCCGCCACGTAGCGATAGAGTGCGACATAGCCGCGCGAGCCCTGCCCGATGATCAGTTCGCGCTTGTCGCCCGGCGCGGGCCGCCCGATCAACGGATTCGATTCCAGGACGTCGAGGGCCTGGACGATGGCTCCGATGCGCGCTGCCGCATGCTCGGGGTCATGCGTTGCAACGTGATCGAATATCCGATCGAAGTCGTCGGCAACTTCGGGCGCCAGCTCGACCCGGGCCACGTCAGCGCGCTAGCTTCCGCGGCAACGGACGGCGCGGCTTCTTGCCCGCAACCCGCTCTTCGAGATAAGCGCGCATCTCGCTCCACGGAATGGTCTTGCCTGACCCGGCGATGGCGGCAAAGCGCTGGTCAGCAAGCGCGTGAAATTCGCTGTAACGCTCGGCGTCATCCGCCTTCTCGGCGATCGCCTCGAGGATGAAGCTATGGGCGGACTTGCCGGCCTTCTTCGCGGCAGTCGCGACCCGTGCCTTGAGATCGTCCGGGAGACGAATTGTCGTGGTGGACATGAGGCCCCTTTGGCAAGAGTTGAGGTCAATGTAGCACGATGGTGCTACACGCTCAACAGGGCTCAGAACGGAATTCTCGGCATGAGCGCCGCTGGTCACACCGCAGCGGAATAATTGCGCACTTCGAACGGGCGCGGTATATCGACGCAACGTCTGCGTGTTGCCTGTTTCCACGGGGAGTTCGCAAGTGAGCAGGATCAGCGAAGTTTCGGTGTGCGTTGCCCGCGTTCCGCTCGATGTGGTGACGTCTTTTGCCACCCGCACCGTGACTGCGCGCGACTACTGCCTTGTCAGGGTTCGCTCGGATGGAGGCCAGGCCGGAATCGGCTTCTGCTACGTCGGCAGCGCAGGCGGCCGCATTGCGCAAACCGTTGTGGTGGAGCTTTTCGCGCCGAAGCTGATCGGCCAGGAGTCGCTGCGGGTCGAGGGGCTGTGGCAGGAGCTGTATTCCGAGTCGCTGCTGCACGGCCGTGCCGGCACCAGCATGCGGGCGTTGAGCGTCCTCGACACCGCATTGTGGGACCTGAATGCCCGCGCCGCCGGCCTGCCTCTGTATGCGTATCTGGGTGCCGTGGTCACCGACAAGGTGCCCGCGTACGCAAGCGGCGGCTATTACCTCGACGGCAAGACGCCCGAGATGCTCGGCAAGGAACTCGCGTCGTACGTGAAGTCCGGGTTCCGGGCCGTGAAGATCAAGGTCGGGCGACTGTCGCTGGCGGAGGAAGAAGCACGCATGGCGGCGGCGCGCGAAGCCGTCGGCGACGACGTGCTACTGATGCTCGACGCCAACAACGCATGGCGCGATCTCCCTACCGCGATGGCGTACATGAACCGATACGAGCCCTATGATCCCTACTGGATCGAAGAACCGTTCGGCCCGGACGACATCGATCTGCATGCGCGGCTGGCGCGTTCGATCACGACCACTGTGGCCACCGGCGAGATCGGCTATGGACGCTGGTACTTCAAGGAATTGCTAGACAAGGGCGGCGCCGAGATCCTGCAGACCGACGCAGCGGTCTGCGGCGGCATTTCCGAATTTCGGCGCATCGCGGCGACGGCGTCGAGCTACGGGGTGACGGTGAGCCCACACTGGTTCCACGACCTTCATGTGCACCTCGTCGCAGCCACGCCCAACGCACGCTTCGTCGAATTTTTCCCCGACGACCAGGTGCTCAATTTCCGCCGGCTGATCGACAAGCAGCTCGAGCATCGCGAGGGCTCGCTGTTGCTTCCGACCGGCCCGGGACTCGGCTACGACTTCGACGAAAAAGCGGTGAGGCGCTATGCGCTGAATCCGCAGGAACCGTGGATCACGGTCCGCTAGAGTGTTGTAATCGGCGTTCCTCGGTTCGTGATCGATCGCCCCCGAGGAGATGCAACGTGGCCTACTTCTTCTTGTAGTTGAACTTCTGGCCGCCAATGCTGGCTTCGTACATCAGCCCGCCCTTGGCCACCGTAAAGGTCGTCATTCCCTTGTAGGGCTCGGCTACGTTCTTGGCATGATGTTGAGTGCCGCTCGCGCTGGCCCCGCTGCCGGTGGTCGTGGCGGCGGCTGAAGCGCCGGCGGTGATCGCCACCGCCTGAGCCTGCGCGCCGAACTCGAAGTTCCCGTTCGTGAATTCCTTGAATGTGTTCTGATCCGCGAAGAAGATGATCTCGCTGTAGGCTTCGCCGCCGAGCTGGAAGCCCACGGAGAGCTGGGTCACCGAGGTATCGCCGACATACCTGCCTTTCTCGTATACGCGGCCCTTGCCGTACGCGCCACCGATGACGACCCCGCCCTTGCCGATCGTCGGAAACACCGCATACCCGTAGCTCTTGCCGAAGTAGGCACCGCTTTCGCGGGCCTTCTTGAACACCGCGATCGTCGCGTCGAAGTCGTCCGCCCAGGCGGACGAGAACGAAAACGCCAACATGAAGAAAGCCAGAAATGACGCAAGGCGTCGCGGCATGAGTGAACTCCCGGATTGAATGATCGATTCCGTACGGCAAAGTCTATGCCCGGCGTCGAGTGCCGCCGCCGGTCGCACCGCAGCGGAATTGTTTGCGCGCTTCGAGCGGGCACGGTATATCGGCACATCACGACCGTGGATACGGTCCGCTGGAGTTCAATAGAACGACAGCCAAGGAGACGACATGCGAAGGTTTCTGATCAGTTTGGTTTTGAGTGTGGGCGCGATCCTCTCGCCGCTTGCAAGCGCGCAGACCCAGAACATTTTCGTGGCCACCGGCCCGACCACGGGCGTGTACTACCCCATCGGTGGCGCGATTGCAGATGTCCTGACCAAGAATGTCCCGGGACTCAATGCCACTGCCGGCACGACGGACGGCTCGATGGCGAACCTGCTGCTGATCCAGCAGCGCCGCGCCGACATCGGTCTGTCGATGGCCGATGCGGGCTGGGATGCGTACAAGGGCCAGGGCAAGTTCCAGGACCGTAAAGTCGACGTGCGCGCGCTGATGGTGCTCTACCCCAACCGCATGCACGTCGTGACGGTTGAGGGCACGGGCATCAACAAGATCAGCGATCTCAAGGGCAAGCGCGTGTCGACCGGAGCGCCCAATAGCGCGACGCAGATCATGGCGTATCGCGTGCTCGAGGCGTATGGCATCGATCCCGAGAAGGACATCATTCGCGAGCGGCTCGATCCAGGCAAGTCGGCCGAGGCGATCAAGGACAAGAAGCTCGATGCCTTCTTCTGGGTGGGCGGGCTGCCGACCTCCGCGGTGACCGACCTTGGCGCCACGCCCGGCATCAAGCTGAAGCTGGTCGACCACAACGAAGCGCTCGACCCGATGGTCAAGAAGTACGGCCCGCTGTACGTCAAGGACACGATCCCGGCGAAGACCTACCCCGGTCAGGAGACGCCGGTTCAGATCGTCACCGTCTGGAACGTGCTTGTTGCCGACACCAACATGAGCGACAAGCTCGCCTACGACATCGTCAAGACGCTGTTCGATCGCAAGGAGGACCTGATCCGCGTGCACGTGGAGGCCAAGAACTTCGACCTGAAGAACCAGAGCGCCGGAGCGGCCGTGATCCCGTATCACCCGGGAGCGAAGAAATATTTCGCCGAAAAGGGCGTCAAAGTCGACTGATCGACTAAAGAAGAAAAGGAGAGCGCGGCCGCCGAGGCCGCGCACCGGCGCACATGGTCGACACCGGCCGGCAGCCGAACGACGACGCGATCGTCTCAGCCGAGGCGCTGCAGAAGGCTGAGGAGTTCATCGAGCAGGAAGAAGGGCCGCTCAACAAGCTGGGCGGCAGGCTCGCCACGTTCGTCACCGCGGTCGCGGTGATCATGTCGCTGTTCCATCTGTACGCCGCCTACGGGATCATGCCGACGCACGTGTTGCGCGGCATTCATGTCGCGTTCGTGCTTTTCCTGTGCTTCCTGCTGTATCCGGTCGCGGCTCGCTTTCGGCACCGCGTGCGCTGGTGGGACTGGCTCGCATCATGTGCCGCGCTCGTGGTCATCGGCTACATGCTGGCCGGCGGGGACGCTTTCCTCGAACGCGCGATCGCTCCCAACCTCTGGGACGAAGTGTTCGGCATCGTACTGATCGTGCTGGTGCTGGAGGCCGTGCGCCGCACGGCCGGCTGGATCATGCCGGCGATCTGTATCGCCTTCCTCGCTTACGCGATGGTTGGGCGTTGGCTACCGGCGCCATGGACCCACTACGGCATGGACGTGAGCCGCATCGTCGGGCACATGTACATGACGCTCGAAGGCATCTTCGGCATCCCCGTCGACGTGTCGTCGTCGCTGATCATCCTGTTCACGATCTACGGCGCCGTGCTGCAGTTTTCAGGTGCCGGCAAGTTCTTCATCGATTTCTCCTTCGCGGCGATGGGCGGCAAGCCCACTGGCGCCGGCCGCACGATCGTGCTGGCGTCGTTCCTGCTCGGCGGCCCGTCGGGCAGCGGTGTGGCGACCACGGTGACGCTCGGCACCGTGGCGTATCCGATGCTCGTGAGGGCGGGCTATGGCCGCAACGCGGCCGGCGGCCTGCTTGCGGCCGGCGGCCTCGGCGCGATCCTGTCACCGCCGGTGCTCGGCGCCGCGGCGTTCCTGATAGCGCAGTTTCTGAGCATCTCGTACCTCGACGTCATCCTGATGGCGACGGTGCCGACGCTGCTGTATTACTTTGCGCTGCTGCTGATGGTCGAAATCGACGCGCGCAAGTTCGCCATGCCGACCGTCGTCATCGAGAAGCACGCGACCGTCGCCGCGCTGACGCGCCAGTACTGGTTCCACTTCCTGTCGCTGATCGCGATCGTCGTGTTCATGGTCATCGGCTTCTCGCCGACGACCGCGGTGTTCTGGACGACGATCACCGCGGTGGCCTTCAGCTTCCTGCACGTCGATTGCGCGCTGATCCCGTATGACGTGCTGAGGGGCAGGGCGCCACTGGCCAGCGGCCTGTGGAACTCCGGGCTGGTGAAGGCGCTCGAGGCGGGTTCGGTCGGCGTGTTGGCCGTCGCCGCCACGTGCGCGGCCGCCGGGTTGATCGTCGGCGTGGTGACGCTGACCGGACTGGGACTGAAGTTCAGCTCGATCGTGCTGCAGTACGCCGAGGGCGGCAGCCGCGGCATCTACGACGCGCTGGTCGCCGTCGGCGCAGCGGCCACGCCCGGCCTGCTGCACGACGTCAAGCTGCTGCTGACGGCCGTCTTCACTTCGCTGATCGTCTGGATCGTCGGCCTCGCGGTGCCGGTGACGGCGAGCTACATCATCTGCGCCGTCATCGCGGCCCCTGCGCTGATCGCACTGGGTGTGGCCGAATTTCGCCGCGCACATGTTCATCTTCTATTACGCCGTGCTGTCGGAAGTGTCCCCGCCGACGGCGCTGTCACCCTTCGCCGCAGCGGCGATCACCGGTGGCGATCCGTACAAGACGACCCTGCAGTCGTGGAAGTACACGATGCCCGCGTTTCCTGGTGCCGTTCATGTTCGTGCTCGATCCGGCCGGGCTCGGGCTGCTGCTGATGGGATCGTTCAAGAAGCTGGCGGACGCCAACTGGTTCGACATCGCGATCGTCTGCGTCACCGCGATGATCGGCATCGCCGCGCTCGCGGGCGCGATGCAGAACTGGCTGTTCAGGAAGACGACGCGCATCGAGCGCTTGCTGCTGATCTCGGCCGGTCTCGCGCTCGTGTATCCGAAGGCGCTGCTCGACTACATCGGCATGGCACTGCTCGCGGTCGTCGTCGTGTCGCAGCTGGCGAGGAAACCGCGCAGCCGCGCACCTGGGTCTGCATGACCCGGTGGACGACCGTTGGCGTGCCCAGTCCGTCGCACGGGGCCTAGCCAGACTGCGAAGCCGATCGAACGACGTCGTGCAGTCGTCATCATGCGTTGCCTCCGCTGCGTGTTCGACTTCCGCCGGTTGGCCGTTGCTAGGGCCTGTTCACGCTAAAGCCGGGAGTGCGAAAGTGAATGGCGGGATGCAGTGCGAGGCGCCGCGAGCGCCGTTGGTGGTGCACCAATCAGCGAAGCGGCAACGACGCAATGCGCCCGCCATTCGCTTTCCCGCAGGGTTGGGCCGAAATGCGGCGTCTGCTTTGTCGGGCCGCTTGCGAAGGGGAGCTACCCTTCGCAGCGCCGCCCTTCGCGCATCCATCCGCATTGCGGCCCAACGCATCTCCCGCATTTAGCGTGAACAGGCCCTAGAACAGGACCTCGAAGCGATAGCCGCGGAAGCTGAAGATGGCGGCTCTCAGCTTGATCTCCTCCAGCGAGAGTTCTTGCGTCAGGCGGTCCCTTTCCCGATACAGCTGGCCGTTGACGATCAGCGAGCGCGCTGTCGGATCTGGCGAATAGACATTGCCGCCGATCGCGAATTGCGGCAATGCCGCGCGGATGTCGGGCGGCAGCTGCTCGCGTGAGTAAACGGGCGCCACGGCCGGCGGCACGTTGCCGAGCGTTGTCACCTGCGTGTCGCCCTTCGCGTCAGCGCGCGGGACCTTGCGCTCTGTCCGGCTGACGCCAGGGAGCGGGCTCCGCGACGATCTGCGCGTCGGTGGAAGCGGCGGCAGGCGACGGCGGGCCGCTCACCGCGGCCGGCCTCGGCGGAGTGGCCTCGAGCATGCTCGGCTGCGCGGGCGCCACGTTCGCGGTCGCCGCGCTCGGGGCTGGCGCATTGCGCCCGGTCATCACCCACGTCGCAGCCGCCACGAGGCCGAGTGCGACGCCGACCGCGATCCACAGCCAGTTCGGACGCACCTCGGGCTTGGACAATGTTCCCACCGAGGGCGACACCACCGGTTGGGAGTGCAGGCTCGGCACCGAGCCGCGCTCGCGTTCCGCGTCCGCCTTGCGCAGGGCGTCGAGGATCAGTGACACAAGTGGCCTGTAACAGTCGTTTCGGGAGGGAAAGGCGCGGCTGCGCGAGTCGAGTGCGCGAAGCGAGCCGCGTCGAATAGCCAGTGCATATTCGCAAGGCGAGCGACAAAGCAATCGGCCGCGCAGCCGCGCAAGGCACTTTCGAAATGGCTGTTACAGGCCACTCTACCCCGCCTTCTGCAGGCGCGGCTCGTCCACGCCGTTCGCGCGATTGAGCTGCATCAGCGTGATGGGTCCGGCGCTGCCGTCCGACGGCAGCCCCTGCGCGAGCTGGAAGCGATGGATCCAGCTTTGCAGCCTGGCGTCGTCGAGCCGCGGACCGACCGGACCGGTGTCGCCCAGCGCAGTCGCGAGCTGCCGCGCGAGCCATTGCGCGGCGGGCCCCGAGCGGCTGTCCACGATCGTGCCCGCGTAGTTCGGCGGCGGCCGCCAAAAGGTCGAGAACTCCCCGCGCCAGTAGTCGGCCAGCACGACGAGCGGGACCGTCTGGTCTACGCCGCCGATGGTCAACGTCGCAGTGTCGTTCGACAGTCCGCTGATCATCACGTAAGCAGAGCGGTTGGCTGCGTCGCGCAGCGTCAGCACGCCCGGCCGATCCAGCTGCCGGATCAGCGCCAGCGTCGCGTTGCCGGTGCGGTAGCAGCGGACCTGCTGCTTCTCCGCCGCTGCGCAGGGATCGCCGTCGCCCGGAGCAATGTTCCATACGCGACCCAGCTCCTGCCACGCTTCCTTGTCGGCACCGACGAGCGACGCAAAGCCCGTTCGCAGGTCGAAACTCGCCGGCTTCGCGGGCTCCGGCGCCACGGTTACCGGCTGAAAGGCCGTCGGCTCCGGCTTCGGTGCGGGCGCGGCGGCCGCCGGGATGGGAGCGGGGCTCGCGTTGGCTGCCAGCTCGGCACGGGGCGCGGCGCGTTCGCCGCGGTTCAGCGAGAGGCCGACCACTCCGACCAGTGTCGCGCCAACCGCCAGCCCGATGCCCACGAGGGCCGCTCGCTCGTAGCGCGCGCGCCGGACCTTGCCCAAATCGGCGGCATCCAGCGCTTCCTCGGCTGCCTTGTCGATGATGCGGCGGTCGACGGTGGGCTTGCTTTCCGCGTAGGCGCCAAGCAGCGCGCGATCGCACAGCAGGTTGATGCGACGTGGCACGCCGCGCGAATAACGGTAGACGCGCCGCATCGCGCGCTGATCGAAGGGATTGGCCTGGCGCAATCCCGCGACGCCCAGGCGATGGCTCACGTAGTGCGCGGTCTCCTCCTCCGTGAGCGCCTCGAGGTGGTAGCGGGCGATCACGCGCTGTGCGAGCTGCTGCATGTCGGGCCGTGCCAGGATCGCGCGCAACTCCGGCTGCCCGATCAGGATGATCTGCAGCAGCTTGCGCTCATTGGTCTCGAGGTTGGTCAGAAGGCGCAGCTGCTCCAGCACGCGGACCGACAGGTTCTGCGCTTCGTCGATGATCAGCACGGTGGTCTGCCGCACGGCGTGCGTGCGCAGCAGGAACTCGTTCAGCGCGTCGACATAGTCCTTGACGGTCGGCACGCCCGGTCCCTCGTGCTGGTACGGGATGCGGAGCTCCGCGCACACGGTCTTCAGCAGTTCCTCGACCGTCAGCTTCGGGTTGAAGATGTAGGCGACGTGGCAGCGCTCGGGCAGTTGCTCGAGGAAGCAGCGGCACACCGTGGTCTTGCCTGCGCCGACGTCGCCGGTCAGCAGCACGAACCCACCGCCGCCCTGCACGCCATAAAGCAGGTGCGCGAGGGCCTCGCGGTGCCGCTCGCTCATGAAGAGGTAACGCGGATCCGGTGCGATCGAGAAAGGCCGTTGCTTCAGCCCGAAGTGGCGCTCGTACATCTCCGGCAAGGATACTGTCCCCGAGCCGGGCCTGTTTGCGGGAGAAGACGCGCCTCCGGGACTGCTGCCTCCGAGTCGCTACGCGCGCGAGCGCTAGAACGTCTCGTCGAGCGCGACCGCGCCGGTCACGCCGGCCTGGTACGTGCTCACGCGGCGCTTAGACGGCGTTCAAGCGCGATCGACGCGGCAGGCATAGCAGCCGCGGCGCGCGTTGTGCACGTGCAGGTACGCCACCCGCGCATCGGCGAAGAAGCGCTCGATCAGCGTTTCCAGTTCGGTCCCGGGCGCGACCTCCGCGTCGACGATGGTGTCCCTTGCATCGTAGGCCCGCACGCTCAGGAAGCGGCGCCGTTGCTGGTCCGGGATCACGTTGATGGCATCGAAGGTCTGGGTCGCGGCGCGCCGAATGAAGATCGGCCCGCTGGCCGCGTAGGGACTCGTGGCGGCCTGATGCCGGAAGGTGAAGAGCAGCACTTCATCACCCACCTCGGCGTCCTGCAGGCTGATGCGGCACGGCGCCGAGTTGGGCTCATCGACGATGTGTCGTTCGACGCCACGGCGCCGCAGCTCATCGTCGGTCGAGCTCTGCAGCTCGGCGAACTGGTCGGCGGGCAGGCCGGTGATGCGGTAGTCCATGAAACCTCGATGTTGGTTCACTGAGGTATTCGAGTCTCCGCTGCCGTCAACCCGCGCAGCACCCCGTTTCTTGCGCGGCAATGTGCCAACGGTCCCGCGGCTCATTCGGAGGTTTCCACTCGGCCGGCGATCCTCCTCGTGACAGGGTCGTGGACGTGGCTGCGATAGCTGTTGTCGCGGCAGCCGTCACCATCGAACGTCTCGCGCCCGCCCGCGAACGCGTTGCGCGAGCCGCCGAACGCCTACCGCAAAGAACGTCCCTCGCCGGCGGGCAAGACGTATTGCCGGTTGAACGCGGAGTGAGCGAGCGCGTGTCCGGTGTGCTGGATTACTGCCTGGTCCTGCGCATAGCTGCCAGACCGGCGAGTCCAAGGCCAAGCAGGGCGAGGGTGCCGGGTTCCGGGACGGCGGTAAACGCAATGAAGCGGCCACGCACGAAATCCGTCGTCCCGAACAGGGCGAACGGTGTAGCGAACACCGAAAAGTCCTCGTCGCGACAGACCCCGCTGCTGCAGTAGGCGTAGGCACCGAAAAAGTCCGGGCTGCTGGCGTCCGGTTTGAAGATATCCAGTGCGATCTCGTCAGCCCCTGACGGCGGAGCAAGCGTGACAAAACCAAGCGTCGTTATCGTCCCGTTCGTGAAGTCCTGGCCGAGGAATCGAATCGACGGTCTCCGCCAAGGTTGGGGTGGTACTGGACGTCGAGTTCGGCGACGAGGTCGTTCGTGCTGTTGCGCACCTGTACTCCGTAGCCATTGATTAAGGGCCCGACAGGTACTACGAGGTTGAACAGCACCGAACACCTCGATCTATCGTTCACCGTCAGGCCGGAAGCACTTAAGGGCGATAGGTAAAGTGAGCCGAGCGTTTGCCGCGCCTGATCTAGCGCATTGGCGGTCAGTCCTCCCCAAGCAGAGTCCAGCGTCAGCACGCCGCCCGATTCCGCGCCATTCGGAAACGAACCGAATACGGAATACTGGGACTCCTGAGACGGAGTCGTCCCGTTTCGCAAAACCGTCCGTGAAGTAACTTGCGCCGTTTTTGTCGATGCCGAACTCGTCAATGCTCGCGACGATGGCCTGTCCGGCTGATGGCAAGGCGCTGATCGAAACTGCGGACAACAGAGTGAGCAGACTGCGCTTCATGGCCCCCCCGAATGCGGCTGACTACCGCAAGTCTCTTTTGGGTTTACCGATAGCAAAAACCATGCTGCACCATGAAATCAAAGGCTTTCGCAGCGTGGAGCGTGCTCGGTGTCAGGACCTCCGACACCTCGCAGGCGAATGAGCAAAGGAACCCGCATACGCAGCAGATAAGCACGGGAGCCGTGTACTGTATGGATTCACAGTCCACCGCCCACCGCCACCGTGCCGCCCGATTCGCTCGCCGCGCCTCCGCTTCACCGACGCCAATCCGCCACCCACCGGCCTCGACCGCCTGCTCGCGCGCCTGAACGCCGAGCAGCGCGCCGCCGCGCGCCACGGGCTCGACGGCGCGGACGGTTCCGACGGCGGGCCGCTGCTGATCATCGCCGGCGCGGGCACCGGCAAGACCAACACGCTCGCGCACCGCGTCGCCTGCCTGGTGGAAAGCGGCGTCGACCCGCGCACGATCCTGCTGCTGACCTTCTCGCGCCGCGCGGCGGTGGAGATGGCGCGGCGCGTGGAAGGCATCGTCGCCGGCCTCGGCGAACGCTGGGCGCGCGTGGCGCACTCGGTGCTGCCGTGGGCCGGCACCTTCCACGGCATCGGCGCGCGGCTGCTGCGCGAGTACGCCGAGCGCTGCGGCATGGACCCGGCGTTCACGATCCTCGACCGCGAGGACGCCGCCGACCTGATGAACCTGGTGCGCACCGAGCTGCGCCTGCACGAAAGCGCCGAGCGCTTCCCGCTGAAGGGCACCTGCCTCGCGATCTACTCGGCGGCGGTCAACACGGCAGGCGCCGCTCGACCGCGTGCTGGCCGACGACTTCCCGTGGTGCTGCGCGTGGGAGCGCGAGCTGCGCGGCTCTTCGCCGCGTACGTGGAGGCGAAGCAGCGCCAGGGCGTGCTCGACTACGACGACCTGCTGCTCTACTGGGCGCAGCTGATGGCCGAGCCCGCGCTGGCAGCCGACGTGCGCAGCCGCTTCACGCACGTGCTGGTCGACGAATACCAGGACACCAACCGCCTGCAGGCGACGATCCTGCTCGCGCTGAAGCCCGACGGCCGCGGCCTCACCGTGGTGGGCGACGACGCGCAGGCGATCTACGCGTTCCGCGGCGCCACCGTGCGCAACATCCTCGACTACCCGGCGCAGTTCACGCCGCCCGCGCGCATCGTCACGCTCGCGCGCAACTACCGCTCGACGCAACCGATCCTCGACGCCGCCAACGCGGTGATCGGGCTCGCGGCCGAGCGCTTCACCAAGGACCTGTGGAGCGAGCGCGCTTCGCACGACGAGAAGCCGCGCCTGGTGACGGTGGCCGACGAAGCCACGCAGGCGCGCTACGTCGTCGAGCAGGTGCTCGAGCGGCGCGAGGCGGCGATCGCGCTGAAGCAGCAGGCGGTGCTGTTCCGCGCGTCGAGCCACAGCGCGGTGCTGGAGCTGGAGCTCGTCCGCCGCAACATCCCGTACGTGAAGTTCGGCGGCCTGAAGTTCCTCGAAGCCGCGCACGTGAAGGACGTGCTCGCCTTCCTGCGCCTGCTGGAGAATCCGCGCGACCGCGTCGCCGGCTTCCGCGTGCTGCAGCTGCTGCCGGGCGTCGGGCCCGAAGACCGCGGCGCGCGTGCTCGACGCGATGGCGGGCGCCGATCCGTGCGAGGCGATCGCCGCCATCACGCCGCCGCACGCCGGCACTGACGAGTGGGCCGCGTTCGCGGCGTCGTTCCGCTTACTACGCAGTAAATCGCCCGGCTGGCCGGCCGAACTCGAACACGTCTGCGGCTGGTACGAGCCGCACCTCGAACGCCGGCACGACAACGCCGACGTGCGCCGCGCCGACCTGCGCCAGCTCGAAGCCATCGCCGCCGGCTACCCGTCGCGCGAACGCTTCCTCACCGAGCTGACGCTCGATCCGCCCGGCGCCACCAGCGACGAGGCCGGCGCGCCGCTGAAGGACGAGGACTACCTGATCCTCTCGACGATCCACTCGGCCAAGGGGCAGGAGTGGCGGGCGGTGACGCTGCTGAACGCGGTCGACGGCTGCATCCCGTCCGACCTCTCCACCGGCACGACGGCCGAGCTCGAGGAAGAGCGGCGCCTGCTCTACGTGGCGATGACGCGCGCGAAGGACCACCTGACGCTCGTGGTGCCGCAGCGGTTCTACGTGCACCAGCAGGGCAGCGGGCGGCGACCGGCACGTCTACGCGTCGCGGACGCGGTTCATTCCGGAGGCGCTGGCAGGGCGGTTCGAGCGGGGAAGCTGGCCGGTCGCGGCGAACGAATCGACGCAGGCTGCGAGACCGCAGCCTGCAGTGGATCTCGCAGCGCGATTCCGAGGGATGTGGACGTAGCGTTCGCGAGAAGATGGGCCGTTGGTCACAGCCGCCGTGACGACGGGCTCAGCGCTTGGTGTGCTTTTGCAACTCCGCCACTTGGTCGGCGAGTACGCTCACCTGCTGCGTAAGGCCCGCGAGAGCCTGGATGACCTGCTGGAGCCGTGGATCCGGGCCCGGCGGGAAGCGGTCACCAGGATCGAAGACGCCGTCGTTCTCGATTTTCTCAGCCTTAAGCTCCTTAATCTCTCGCTTCTCCAGCTTTTCGGGCTTCTCCAGCTTCTCGTGCTTCTCGTGTTTCTCGTTCTTCTCGAACTTCTCGGATTTCTCCGGCTTCTCGAACTTCTCCGGCTTCACTTCCTTGACGTAGTCCTTCGCTACTTCAGGGAAGGGTTTGTCGAAGAAGTCCTTGATCGGAGTCTTACCGACCTCAAACGGTGACTTCTGGCTCAGGTGGCCGAGGATCGCGGCGAGATCGCGCACGCGCAGTTCATTGACCGGCATGTCGAGGCTCAGTTTGACCTCTGGGCGGTCCTTCGATTCGACGAAGGGTTGCTTGGAAGACCGTGCGGAGCCTTTCTGAGTGGCCATGAGTTCCTCCTCTTGCAGGAAAAAGTGTGGGCTTGATAGGGTCGGTTCACTTCAGGACATGGTGGCAGCCTTGCTTTGCTTCGGTATGCCGGCGCAGCCGCGGTAGAGCAGCTCGGCGAGCGCCGCCGAGATCGGCTGACCAGTGTTGCGCTCGTAGTAGAGAAAGCCGGGACAGGGATTCACCTCGAAACAGAACCACTCCCCGTCCGGAGTCTCCTTGAGGTCGATGCCTACGTGTAGCAGGTCGAGCTCGCGTGCGATGCGCAGGCAGGCGAGCGCGACCGCGGATGGAAGCTGGGCCGGCTCCATCTCGACCGCCAGCCCGTCGCGGCGGGCGTACCGATAGTCCACGGCCTCGCTTATCACCCGCGTCGCAAAGAGCTCATCACCTACGGTATGCACCCGCACGTTGTGACCGGGAATGAACGCCTGGAACTGTGCTGGTCCGTTGCGTAGGAGTTCGAGGCGGGCAAGCTGCGCGGGGCCAAGGCGGCGAACGATGGAGCGAACGCCGCTGGCGGACTTGAAGATCACCTCGCCATGCTCGGCATAAAAAGCGCGAGCCGCATCGGGGTCGCTGGTGACCAGCGTGGGCGGCACCCTAAATCCAGCACGTGCAAGCAGGAGTGACTGATACGGCTTGCTGTTGTTCGACATGCCGCCGCCGAGCCGGTTAACCACCGGGCAGGGCATGTCCTCGAACAGCGTCATCAGCGCAGTGTCGGCCTCGGCCTTCAGCTCAGCCGCGGTCGCGGGCGGCAGGTCCTGCAGGGGTAGGCGGCCCTCGGGACCGATGAAGCGAACGTACACGCCGCTGATCTCGTCGAGATCGAGCTGCCAGTCGGGGCCGCTGATAGTCCCCTCAGGTCCGCCGCTGGTCCAGCGCACCGCGACGCTGTGTCCGGACGGGTAGCGGCCGAGGTCGAGCAGGCGATAGGGATAACCGCAGGCCGTGAGGCGGGCGCAAACGAATTCGGTCACGCTGTCGGCGATTCCCCCGGCCACGAGGATCATGAATATGTCTCCTCCAGGGCGGGCACTGCATTGCGGCTGGTGGTCAGCAGGTCAGTCAGCGCGCAGAGAATTTCGGCTCGGGCGGACGGGCCGAAATGTTCAAGCCGCGGCAGCGGCTCGACCAGGACGACGGCCGGGCCGTCACGAACTGGCGCCGTCGCAATCTCAAGAAAATCGAGCCCGGCCTCGGCTGCGAGGTCGAGCAACAGCGGCTCCAGCGCAGCCTCCGCGGAGTCAGGCTGGCCCTCCCAGATCACCGCGCGTCCCACGACGCAGACGACGCGTGTGCGACCGTGTGGCTCGGTGAGGCAGACGGGCATGCGCGACTGCAGCGTTCCGAGGCCTTCCCAGTCAGTCGGGCCAATGGGCCAAGCGGCACAAGAAGTCAGCGGCGTGTAGACGACACCGGACACACCTGCAGTCTCGAGGCGGCGCCCGAAGGCGCGGGCCTCGTCGGGATTGTCGGTGACGATCGTTTCCGGTGCCGGAAGCCCGCACCGGCGGAGCAGCGGACGCCAGGCTAGAAGCGAATTGAAGGGCCGGTACCACAATGCCGCGGATGTGCGGTTGATCACCGGACAGGACAAGCCAGCCAGGCACGCGAGAAGCGCCGCATGAGATTCCGACTGCATGTAGGCGTGATCGGCCGGGTCCCAGCCGGCGGGATCAAGCCAGCCGGTGGAGCGGACGAGCACGCTGTCAATCTCCTCCGCCGGGCCCTCGTCGAACGCGAGCCGCATCGTGAGACCGTTGGTGTCGAGGCACCAGACCAGCCGGGTCGGCGGCTCAAGCGGCGCGGTTACGAAGCGAACACGCAGCCCGCGTGCCCGCAGCTGAGCGAGAACGCCAGTGCAGCAGGCGTCGTCAGGATGCCCCAGTATGAGATGCATGGGCGCCGGCAGCTATCGTCGAAGGCGGGCACGACCCATTGAATTTCAACGACGTA
Organism: uncultured beta proteobacterium; assembly: GCA_963703945.1. Taxonomy (GTDB): domain Bacteria; phylum Pseudomonadota; class Gammaproteobacteria; order Burkholderiales; family Burkholderiaceae_F; genus JALORV01. Next base: position 729,099 of record CAVPGM010000005.1, read on the forward strand.
CGAACATTCTGCGTCATCCCCTCTTGCTGCTTGCGAGCGACGCGAACGTTCGTCGCAAGTTGATGACTGATGCCGCTGAATACCGACAATGAGGAAGAATGGTGCGCTCGCCGATAGTCAAATGTCTATGTGGCCAATGCGTGTCGTCACCACTTTGCGGGACGTGGAGTTGACCCACTCCCGCGGACGGGTTGGGATTTGATTCTCGAGTCTCTTGACGTTCCCCCGGAAGCCGGTCCAGGGCTTTCGAGGTGCACTCGGTGCCGTTGTCCACGGCGATGGCCTGGGGCAATCGACGTTGTGCAGCCGCCTGGTCGAGTGCTTGTCCGACGCACCGGCCGGTCAGCCGGAAGTCGGCCTCCAGAGACACACACTCGCGACTCCACTGATCGATGACGGTGAGAATGCGGAACTTGCGTCCGTCGTGCATCTGGTCGTGCACGAAGTCCTTGCTCCAGTGCTGATCCGGCCCCGTCGGCAGACCGACCCGGCCACGCTGAAGCGCGATGCGCTTGCGACTCTTGACCTGCATGCGCAGTTGCAATCCCTCGAGGCGATACAGCCAACGAGGCAGCGACGGGCGCGCGGCCACAGCCTGCAGTGGACCTCGCGGCGCGAATGCGGGGTTTGTGGACATAGCCTTCACGATGCCGCTTGACCCGCCAAGCCGGCTGGTGTTACTTTGGTAATACCTTTCTGCGTGCAGTGCGGGCGAACGATGACTTCTGCGACGACGATCAAGTTGCCGGAAGACCTCAAGCAGCGCATCGCGCCACTCGCCGCAGCGGCGGGCAAGACGGCGCATGCCTGGATGGTCGAGGCGCTGGAACGCCAGGCTGCAATGGCCGAGGCGCGGGAAGCCTTCCTTCGGGATGCCGAAGCTTCTGCGGCGGAAGTCGATGCCGGCGGCGCGCTGTACGCGGCAGAAGATGTCGCCGCGTATCTGCTCTCCCGCGCTGCCGGCAAGGAAGCAGCCCGGCCCAGGCGCGTCCGCAAGAGCGCGACGGCCACAACACCGGCCGGTGCACGTCGACGTCGCTAGGACCGGTAGGTCCGAAACTTGGCGACCGTTTACTTCAGTGCTCGCGCGCTGGCCGACCTCGACCGCCTGTTCGACTTCATCGCCGAGCACGATCCCGCCAGCGCGGGCCGCGCCGCGCAGCGCATCGCCGATGCGACACGCATCCTGCGCGACCACCCGCTGATCGGCCGCCCCGTGCGGGGCGACATCCGCGAACTCGTGATTTCGAGCGGCCGGACCGGATTTGTCGCGCTGTACAGGCTCCGCAACGGCGTCGCGACGGTCGAGATCCTGACGATTCGGCACCAGAGCAGCCGGCTCTGTTGCTGGTCCAGCCGTTGACGCTCCGTCGTCATGCGGGCGACGACCACGGCTACTACTTCATCGCGACCTTCGTCGCCGACCACCTCGCGCCCGGTTTCTGCTGTAGAGGACGAGGTCGCCTTAGATCTCCGATCCGGAGCCTCGGACAGATTTGACCGAGCGCCTGCAATGGTCAGCACGCGGCCTGACCCGAAGAATTCGCTCCTGTCGTTCACCAAGGAGCACACCATGCAAGCCTCTCCCATCAGCACCGCTTCGTACGCCAAGTTCATCGCCAAAGCGTTGGTGCGCATGACCGACTGAGGAGATCAAGCACCAGGAGCTGTTCCGCCGTCTCGAAACCCTCATGGCCGCTGACATTGACGGCACGCACGTCATGCAGCCGCGCTTCCAGAAGGTGCTGTTCGCAACCATGAGCCCCGGTCAGGTGGAGCGCGTGAAGGGCGCGCTCGCGCCGCTACTGACGGCCGCTCCGGCCGAGCCCTCGCGCATCGTCGAGCCGGCCTGACGGAGGCCAGCATGCCGTTCGCTCGCCTTGCCCGCCGCGGCCTGCACGTGTTGACGGTCGCGGCGACTGCGGCGCTGGCCAGTTCGCCGGCGGAGTTTCCGGACGCTGCATCGCAGGTTGTCCCCAGCGCAGTGGTCGCGGCTCGAGGCGGCTCCGGCAGCAGGGCGTATGAAGGCGTCGTCGAGGCGATGCGCCAGACCATCGTGGCCGCGCAGGTGTCCGGAGCGGTCGTCGCGCTTCAGGTACGGGCCGGCGACAAGGTGCACGCCGGCCAGGTGCTGATGCGCATCGATGCGCGTGCAGCGGACCAGACCGCGTCGGCGGGGGCGGCCCAGGCGCGCGCTGCCCGGGCGGCGATGGACATGGCCACCCGCGACTTCGAGCGGCAACAGCAGCTGTTCGCGCAGGGCTTCATCAGCCACGTGGCGCTCGACCGGGCGGATGCGCACTTCAAGTCAGCGCAGGCCGAAGCGTCCGCGCAACTGGCCAACGCCGCGGCCGCCAAGACCCAGTCCGACTTCTACATCGTCAAGGCGCCCTATGGCGGCGTGGTTGCCAACGTGTCCGTGGTGCTGGGCGACCTGGCCATGCCCGGACGGCCGCTCTTGACGCTGTATGACCCGACCGCGCTGCGCGTCACCGCCGCGATCCCGCAGACTGCCGCGGTCGAGCTGGGAGGGAACGAGCCTCAGGCCGAGGTTCCCGGCGCGACGGCAGGTCTCGTCAAGCCGGCCCATGTCCAGTTGCTGCCCACGGTCGACGCGGCCAGCCACACGCTCGAGTTGCGCCTGGACCTGCCTCCCAACACGAATGCTGTACCCGGCATGTTCGCCAGAGCGTGGCTGTCCGGCCTCGATACGGGCGGCGCGAGGGATGCCAGGCTGTTCGTGCCTTCGCAGGCGCTGGTGCGCCGCTCGGAAATTGCCGCCGTCTATGTGATCGGCGGCAATGGCAAGCCCCTGCTGCGCCAGGTGCGGCCCGGCCGGAGCGTTGGCGACGAGGTCGAGATCCTCAGCGGCGTGGCGGCCGGCGAACGCGTTGCGCTCGACCCGCAGGCGGCAGCGCGGATTCGCTGAAATGAAGCCCCCACGCTCGCATGCGCTCGCTGCCCCCCGAGGGGGCGCTCAGCGGCTTCGGGCGGCCGGGCGCCGCTGAGGCATCGCGATGAACGACCGCCTGGGCCTGTCCGGCCGCATCGCCGCGTACTTCCAGGCGGCGCAGATCACGCCGCTGCTGGCGCTGATCGTCCTGCTGCTGGGCGTCACCGCCGTGCTGGTGACGCCGCGCGAGGAGGAGCCGCAGATCAACGTCACCATGGCCAACGTGTTCATCCCCTTTCCGGGGGCGTCGGTGCGTGACGTGGAACAGATGGTCACCACGCCGGCCGAGCAGGTGCTCAGCCAGATCACGGGCGTCGAGCATGTCATGTCGATCTCGAAACCGGGCGTGGCCGTGCTGACGGTGCAGTTCAAGGTGGGCGTGCCGCGCAGCGAGGCGCTGGTGCGTTTGTACGACGTGGTCAACGCCAATGCGGACTGGCTGCCGCGCGGCCTGGGCGTGGGCCAGCCGCTGATCAAGCCCAAGGGCATCGACGACGTTCCCATCGTGGCCCTGACGTTGTACGCCCGGGATAGTGCCGTCGGTCCGCAGGAGCTGGAGCGCGTGGCCCACAGCCTGGAGATCGACCTCAAGCGCGTACCCGGCACGCGCGAGGTGGTCACGCTGGGAGGCCCCGGCCGTGCCGCCTTGGTGGAGCTCGATCCGCAGCGCATGGCCAGTGCCGGCGTCACCGTGGTGGAACTGCGCGAAGCGCTGCAGGCGGCCAACATCGGTGCACCCGTGGGCGAGCTGTTGGGCGGCAACCGCTCCGTGCTCGTCGAGGCCGGGCCTTATCTGCAAGATGCCCAGGAGGTGGGCGAGCTGGTGGTCGGCGTGCGCAACGGCAAGCCCATTTTCCTGCATGAGGTGGCGACGGTCCGCGAGGGCGTGCCGCCCGCGAAACGTTATGTGTGGCACGGCGTGGCGAATGCGAAGGCGGCCGGGTCCCGGCCGGGGCCGAGCCGGCCGAGTACCCGGCGGTGACGATCCAGATTTCCAAGAAGCCCGGCGAGAACGCGATCGACGTGGCCAACGGCGTGCTGCGGCGTGTCGACGAGCTGCGCAACACCGTGATTCCCGCGGGGGTGGAAGTGATCCCGAGCCGCAACTACGGCATCACGGCCAACGACAAGGCGCAGGCGCTGATCCAGAAGCTGCTGTTCGCGACCGCCTGCGTGGTCGCGCTGGTCTTCCTCACGCTGGGGTGGCGCGAGGCGGCCATCGTCGGGGCCGCCGTGGTGCTGACGCTGGCCGGCACCTTGTTCGCTTCCTGGGCCTGGGGTTTCACGCTCAACCGGGTGTCGCTGTTCGCCCTGATCTTCTCCATCGGCATCCTGGTGGACGACGCCATCGTCGTGGTCGAGAACATCCACCGTCAGCAGCAACGCCATCCCGAAAGGACGCTCCTGCAGCTGATCCCCGCCGCGGTGGACGAGGTGGGCGGTCCGACGGTGCTGGCCACGCTGACGGTGATCGCGGCCTTGTTGCCGATGGCCTTCCTCACTGGCCTGACCGGGCCGTACATGAGTCCGATCCCGATCAACGCCAGCATGGGCATGCTGCTGTCGCTGGGCATCGCGTTCAGCGTTACGCCCTGGCTGGCGCGGTTGTGGATGAAGCCTGCCGTGGCCCGCAGCCACTCCGGCGGCGGCAAGTTCGCCGTTGGGCTGGACCGCTTGTTCGAGCGGGTGTTCACGCCGCTGCTCGACGAGCGCAGCGGCCGGCGCAACCGGGGCCTGCTGGCTGCGGGCGTGGCGGTGCTGATCGCGGTGTCCCTGGCGCTGCCGGCGATGGGACTGGTCATCCTGAAGATGCTGCCCTTCGACAACAAGTCGGAGTTCCAGGTGGTGGTGGACATGCCCGTGGGCACGCCGCTGGAGCAAACGGCGGGCGTGCTGCACGAGCTCGGCGCCTTCCTGGCTGGACAGCCGGAGGTGAGCCACTACCAGGCCTATGCCGGCACGGCTTCGCCCATCAACTTCAACGGCCTGATGCGGCAGTACTACCTGCGCAGCGGCGGTGAGGTGGGCGACTTGCAGGTGACGCTGCTGGACAAGGCGCATCGCGCGGAGAAGAGTCACGCGATCGTCAAACGGCTGCGGCCCGGCCTGCAGGAGATCGGCCGCCGCCTGGGTGCCAACGTCAAACTGGTCGAAGTGCCGCCCGGCCCTCCGGTGCTGTCGCCGCTGGTTGCCGAGATCTACGGGCCGCAAGCCGAAGGCCGACAGCAAGTGGCGCGGGCCGTGCGCACCGTGCTGGAACGGACACCGGGCGTGGTCGACGTGGACGACAGCAGCATCGCCGCCGCACCGCGCAAGCTGCTGCTGATCGATCGCCGCAAGGCCGCGCTGCTGGGCGTGCCGCAGACGGCCATCGTGAGCACCTTGCGCACCGGCCTGGCAGGAGAAGATGCGGCTTACCTGCACGACGAGAGCAAGTACCCCGTGCCGGCGCTGCTGCAACTGCCGGCCGAGCGCCACGGCGAGCTCGATGCACTGCTGCAGCTGCATGTGCGCGGTGCGATGGGGCAGCTGGTGCCGATCCGCGAGCTGGTCACCGTCACCGACACACAGCGCGAGCAGCCGGTCTATCACAAGGACCTGCTGCCGGTGAACTTCGTCATCGGCGACGTGGCGGGCCGCGTGGACAGCCCGCTCTACGGCATGTTCGCCGCCCGCGGCGATGTCGCTGCCGTCAAGTCTCCGGGCGGCGGCTCACCGGTGGAGTACTTCATCCAGCAGCCGAGCGACCCTCATCGCGACTACGCCCTCAAATGGGACGGCGAATGGAAGATCACCTACGAAACCTTCCGCGACATGGGCATCACTTACGCGTTCGGGCTGGTCCTGATCTATCTGCTGGTGGTGGCGCATTTCCGCTCGTACCTGATCCCGCTGATCATCATGGCGCCGATTCCGCTGACCGTGGTGGGCGTCATGCCGGGCCATGCCCTGCTGGGCGCGGAATACACCGCCACCAGCATGATCGGCATGATCGCCCTCGCAGGCATCATCGTGCGCAACTCGATCCTGCTGGTGGACTTCATCAACCTCAAGCTGGCCGAAGGCATGCCGCTGAAGGAAGCGGTGATCCGCTCGGCCTCCACGCGCGCGCAACCGATCCTGCTGACCGCGGTGGCGGCGATGCTGGGGGCCTTGTTCATCCTGGACGACCCGATCTTCAATGGCCTGGCCACCTCGCTGATCTTCGGCATTTCGATCAGCACCTTGCTGACCCTGGTCGTCATCCCGGTGCTCTATTTCATGGCGATCCGTGCATCCGCCGCCAGGTGGCCGGAGGCACCCCGAACTCGCGACGGAATGCGCGGCTGAAAGCGGCGTCGCGTTTCGTAGCCCACTTCCTCGGCGATGCGGGCCACGCTCAGCGAGCTGCGCCGCAGGTGGTTGGTGGCCAGCGCCATTCGCCAGCGGCCGAGGTACTGCATGGGCGACTGGCCCACGAAATGCGTGAACCGCTCGGCCAGCACCGAGCGAGATGCGCCCACCTCGCGGGCCAGTGAATCCACCGTCCAGGGGTGCGCCGGCTTCTCGTGCATCAGGGCCAGGCACTTGCCGACGGCCCGGTCGCGCAGGCCCGAGAGCCAGCCGCTGTCGTCGGGCGAGAGCTGCGCCACATACCGGCGCAACGTTTCCACCACCATCACCTCGGACAGCTTGGCCAGCATGCCTTCGACCCCGGGCCCGGGCGAGTCGGCCTCTTCGACGGCGTGCTGCAGCGAGGCTTCCAGCCAGCGCGCCTGGGCCACGCCGCGCAGATTCACCGTCACCACTCGCGGCAGCGCCGCCAGCACAGGCTGGAAGAGGCGCGGGTCGCACACCATGTAGCCGCAGATGAAGCGCGTCACTTCGCCGCCGCCGCCGAAGTGCAGCACCTTGGGCCGCTCGCGCAGGATCGCCTGGGCGTCCATCTGCTGCGGCTGCTCTCCCATGGACGAAGCCATGGTGTGCGCGTCGCCGTGGGGAAAGACGATGACGTCGCCGGCGTTCAGGCGCCGCGGTGCCATGCCTTCCAGCGTGACCAGGCACGAGCCGTCCACCATGTAGTGATAGAGCAGAACGCGCTCCGCGCCCAGGCCCAGCGTCTGCGCGAGCGACGCCTCGGCAGGCGATTCGACGCACCAGGGTGCGGTGAAGCGGGCGTTGAAGAAGATCGCCCCATTGAGCTGAACGACCTTCAGGATTTCGGACAAAGCATCCATGCGGCCGATTTAAGCCGAATGCCGTCGCCGGGGCAATCCTGCTCTACGTGGCGATGACGCGCGCGAAGGACCACCTGACGATCGGCCGAAGCCAGCTGCCCGTCCGCTCCAGCAGCGGGTTAGACGCTTTGCGCGACAAGGCGAACCATGCCTCTTGTTCCGGCCTCGCGACGGACGTTGAACCCGCTGGACCGGAGGCTGGCGACCAGATGCTCAGGTGACAACCGGAGCTTGCGGTAGTGGCTGACCCGAGTTTGCCAACCTTCCGGTGTGCGCTGGTGAAGAATGTCGTGGACGAGGACAGCCTCAGGCTCGTATTCCAGGAAGCAAGTAAGGATGCGAGTGTCGTCGCTCCGTACGGAGATGAAGCGCTGGTCGCCGATGAGAGGTGCCGAATAGTCTCGAAACGAGATCACGAACATGCCACCGGGTGGCAGTTCAACGGAAGCTCTTTCGACGAGGCTCTCGACGGCGCTGCGGTCAGGCAAGTGAGTGATCGTGTCGCCCATGCACAGGATTGCGGACGGCGCCTCTGTGATGTGGCTTTGAAATGCCAGCAAGTCATCGTTGACTGCCTGGATAGGCAAGTTGCCAGCAAGTTCGGCAAGCGCACGCAGTAACTCGGCCGAAGTGTCGATTGCTGTGACTCGCGCGCCTCTTCGAGCGAGCGGGATGGAATGCATCCCAAAGCCTGCACCAAGATCGAGAACGGCAGCTCGGTCAGTGAGCGGCAAGTTCAGCGCTTCAATCTCAGCCGTGCCAGCCTGCAGCGCGGCTTCAGAACCACCGGCCATCCAAACGTAGATCGGGCCGAGGTGGTTTGCGTAGTGTTCTGCAACGGTCGTCATGCCGCACTCAGCTTCGATCATGTGCCCCATCTCACGACCTGCTGTCGATCGCCGCCGCTTCGATTCGGGGTGGCGGACGGGCCTGCGAATGCGTTCGATGGCCTGCAGCAGCGTCAGGTGCAGTACGTCGCGCTGCGCATGACTGCCGCCGAGTCGGTGAGCCAGCGCCGGAAGGCTCGCCAGCAGGGTGGTCGCGAGCGTGTTGTCGCCGCGGCCGAAGGCGATCAGCGCGCGGCAGGCGGGAAGACCGAGTTGTCGCGTGGTCTGGCCGTAGCGCGTCTGCAGTGAGTGGCTTGCGACCAGCGCCGCTTCGAGTTGCTGCGCCCGCTCCCAGTCGCGTGCTCCGACGAATGCCAGCATCGCGTGCAAGTCGGTGAAGGTGCAGAAGCTGTCGTGGATGTGCGGTGCCCAGGCGGCGGCCAGTTCAACCCCACGCGCTCCGATATCGCCGCCCCGCAACCGGATGCGCCAGAGCAACGCGGCGGCATCGATCAGGTCGGCGATATCGGCGGAGTGATCGGCCCGGATGAAGTTGTCGTACAGGGTCAGTGCGCGATCGGTCTGACCTAGCACCAGGTGGAACAGCGCCAGGTGCCACCAGCAGTGCGTGGTGAAGAAGCGGTCGACCCCGAAGCGGGCGATCTGCTCGCTCATCCACCGCACACCCGCGTCGGCCCTGTCGGTCATCTCGAAGACATGTGCCATCACGTGGTGTGCCCGTACGTCGAGTGGATTCAAGGCCAGCGCAGCACGGGCGACGTGTTCGGCGCGCTCGTACTCGCCGCATTCCTCGAGTGCGAAGGCGTGCGTGACCAGCACGGTGTGGTAGCCGGGCACATCGCTGGACCACGCCGGCAGCACGGCCTCCACACGATCGAGCATCCGCGTCGCATCGCCGGTGAAGTAGTCGAACGTATTGGCCACCTGCAGCGCGAGCGCATCGCGCGGGTGCCGGCGCAACAACTCATCGAGGCGCGCCGTTGCCAGTTCGTAGTCGCCCACGGCGGCTGCTGCGATGGCGCCAAGGTGCAGTCGCTCGCGCTCGTTGGCACGCAGACTCGCGGCGCGCACAAGCAACGGGCGCGCCAGTCGAATGCGTCGCGGATCGCGACTGCAGACGAACTGGTAGGCCTGCAGCACGTGCGCCATCACGAACCCGGGCGCCTCCAGCAGCGCCGACGCAAGTTGCTCGTCGGCGCCGCTGTGCCAGCACTGGAATGCAGCCAGCGCGCGCTCGTAGGCCTCCGCGGCGGCAGTTGTCACGCCGGAGACGAGAGCGATGGTCGCTGGCTTGCTCATCTTCATCGACCTCAGCCCACGGTGATCACGACTTCGGCGTACTCGCTCGGTACGACCAGGCCGCGGCCGGCGCCGACGTCGAATTCATTCAGCAGTGCTGTGATGTCGCGCTCCAGCGCCACCTTCCCGGCCGCATCCAGCGCACCGAAGGCCTTGTGGGTCGGGCCGTAGTAGTCGCGGAACACCTGCACGAAGTGCGCGGCCGAGCGATAGCGAAACGCGAACCGCTTGTGTTCGACATGCAGATCGCTTGCGCGCGGACCGAACAATGCGACCAGATGGGCCTCGCTGCCCCAGAGCGCGGGCGAGCGCACCCCGGCCGGCGGCGCCACGTGCGCGCCGATGACCCTGAACAGGCGGCCGATGAAGCTGTCCGGCGTCCAGTTGGCCATTGCGATGCGGCCGCCCGGGCGCGTTACGCGCAGCAACTCGCTCGCGGTGCGCGCGTGGTCGGGCGCGAACATCACGCCGAAGGTGGACAGCACGACGTCGAAGCTGGCGTCTGCGTAGGGCAGCGCTTCGGCGTCGGCGACCTCGAAGCGCACGGCGAGGTTTTCGGCTTCGGCGCGCAGGCGGCCTTTCTCCAGCAGTTCGGGCACGTAATCGGTGGAGGTCACATCGGCGAAGCGGCGAGCCGCGGCCAGCGTCGCGTTACCGTTGCCGGCAGCCACGTCGAGCACACGTTCGTCGGCACGCACGTCGGCCGCTTCAGCGAGCATTTCGCCGACAATCTGCAGCGTCGTGCCAACGATGGTGTAGTCGCCGCTGGCCCAGGTGGCCTGCTGGCGCTGCTTGATCGCGGCATAGTCGGGCTTCGGGACGGAAGTGACGGGAGTGGCAATGGCGAGGGTCATGATGACTTCTTCCTTGAGGGTGAATGGATGCCGACGCATCGGCGGTCGGTGTGTGGATGATTCCCGTCGGCGCCTTTGGGCGCTTCACCCGGTGTCGCGCCGACTTGCTCGCGCGTCCGCCAATGCGATGGCCGCAGCCCGATGACGACCCTCGACCCGCTTTCCGACGTGCTGCGCAGCGTGCGGCTGCGCGGTTCAGTCTTCTTTCTCGTGAGCTGCCGCGACCAATGGTCGGCGCTCGCCGCGCCTTCGCACGAGATGGGTCCGGCCGTGATGCCGGGCGCTGAACACGTGATCGAGTACCACCTGCTCGTCAAGGGCGAGGGATGGGTCGCGGTCGATGGCGAGCCGCCGCTGCGGCTGCGCGAGGGCGACATCGTGATGCTGCCCCACGGCGACGAGCACGTGGTGTCGAGCGCACCGGGTCTGGCGCCGATTGTCGAAGGCGACTGGCTGTACCGGATGCGCGACGACCCGAAGCCGATCCCCGTCACCTACAGCGGTGGCATGTTCACCGCAGGCAGGGGCCTGCCGCCGGGCGACGCCAGCACCGTCCTCCTGTGCGGGTTCATCGCCTGCGACCTGCGCCCATTCAACCCGCTGATCGACGCGTTGCCCCGGCTGCTTCACCTGCCCGCCGAAGGGGTCGGCGCGTGGGTGGCGCCGATGCTGGAACACGCAGCGGCGGAAAGTGGCGAACTGCGCGCAGGTAGCGCCGCGCTGCTGCAGCGGGTCAGCGAGATGGTGTTCGTCGATGGCGCGCGACGCTACCTTGACTCGCTGCCGCCCCAGGCGAAAGGCTGGCTCGGGGCGCTGCGTGACCGTCAGGTCGGCCGCGCGATCACGCTGATGCACGGCAATCCCGCCGAACCGTGGACGCTGGAGGAGCTGGGCCGTCGCGTGGGCCTGTCGCGCTCGGCCATGCACGAGCGTTTTGTCGCACTGACGGGCATGGCGCCGATGCAGTACCTAGCCAACTGGCGCATGCAGTGTGGCGCCCGCTTGCTGCGCGAAAGCCACGCCACCGTCGCGGCGATCGCGCTGGACGTCGGCTACGACTCGGAGGCGGCGTTCGCGCGCGCGTTCAAGCGCGCCACCGGGCTGCCGCCGGCGGCCTGGCGGCGCGCGCAGCGGCAGTCGGCGGGAAGTTCGGGCAAGGCTGATTGACCGGTTGTAGCCGACCCGCGTCTACATCACCGGAGACTTGTGCACGGTGATGTGCGCAGCGATGCAACACCATCGGCCACCTTGGTAGCGCATAAACGTAATCAGCGACGAGGGCGGTGCGAGAGCCGTTCACTGAATGCGGTCTCGCTTCTCAAGATTGTGGCGAGCGCACAGCAGTTGAACGTTCTCTGCCGTTAGTGAAGTACCGCCTCGCGAGAATGGGACGATGTGATCGAAGTGCAACTCGTCAGTGGCATCGCATAGTCGGCACTTTCCGCCATCACGCTTCCACACCTCGATCTTCACTGAGGTCGGAATGACTCTACGACGCTCGGCATCTAGATGGACTGGTTGGGCCAAGTCCTCGTCGCCCTGAACGGCGACAAGACGAAACTTGTACACGCTTCGGTGCTCATCTCGTTCTTGCCAGGAGTCCACGAGGTGAAAGACGCCGTTGTACGACCAGATGCCCTTCTTGATTTTCTCGAAGACGCGTACACGCTCGGGTGCTCGGCGCCCCGCTTTGAACTCCTGAGCAGCGCGATTGAACTTTCCGTTTTGCGTCAGCTTCCCCGAGGGTAGCTGCCCCGGCTGATCCGTCAGTTTGGGATGAGGACACTCGGCATTCTTAGGGTGATCGTGGCCCTCATAGACCAGTACCGTTCCATTCTCTTGGAGTTGGTCGCGATACGGTGCGTTCTCCCGAACCGACATCAGGATGACGGAATGGTTGCCGCCGAGGCCGAAATTCATGCCGCGCTGGAGGCTAACGCCTTCCCGTCGACACATCTCGTTGTGGGACAAGACGTTGTCGGTCATGACGAAACGTCGGCCTGGCCTCTTTACTTCCTCGACATTTGAATTTTGGCCGTGGCCAAATCTCGGGAGATGCGATCTCTCGATTGCATGATCAAGAGACTGCGAAAGGCGGGATGGACCTCCCACGTAGCGCCTTGCATTTCGTTCCAGTTCTGACTTGAGACGAAGTACGGATCGTCGTGGAAGTTGACATGACGAAAGTTCTTCGGTTGCCGAACGTCCGGTATCCGTGGGTTGATGAACCCTGTCTCGTGAAGAAACTGAAGCAGGTGTATCGCGTCCTCGTCGTTACCCGCCTGCAGTGCGCGTCCCCTGACGTTCACGGATGCCCGGGATGGAACGGTCACGAGATGTTTGCGAATTTCTTCGAAACTCGACTCGAAGCTAACGGCCGTGAATGATCGAATTACATTGTCGAGGCCGGGGCAGTCTCTCGAATACTCTTCACAGGCGTCCCGAAATCGTTCTGACGAATAACGCTTCATGGCCTCCGTCGCGTCTGCATCGCCGATCTTTTGATGCATACCCTTAGCCGCCTGATCAGCCAAGCTTCTTACAAGCTGAATCGCATCACGCGGTCTTTCCCTCGCAGACTTCGCAATAAAAGTCTCCCAAGGTCGGCGCTCTTCACTGTAGGGAAGCTGGACTGTGCCCTGTTGAAAGAAAACACTGTAAGGGTCGACAGTTGGTTGCGCGTTTACTTCGGCCGCGGCAAGTTCGAGCCGCTTCCTTACAACCTTTTCTATTTGTTCATCCGAGGCGCGGAGTGGTATGACGAGATTGCGAAGGTGATCTGTTTGATCGCGTTGCCCATGACTATCTCTTTCCATCCGGGCCCACACTTCTGATCGAAGAGAGACCGCACACCTCACGCTTGGGCAGTCACCGGTCAACTTCCTGGCCGCAAGGAGCAGCGCCCAAATGCGATTCGGGTGATCGGGTTCAGCGGGAGAGGCAACTTGGTCAGTGTCATCGATCAGCAGAAAGAAAACGCTCCCACTAGACAGGAGGTGACTCTGGATAGCTCGGATTAGGTCATCGGGCCGAAGCTTGCCAGCAAGATCCTTTGCAAGCTTCACGCCATCGATTTGCGCGACTGGGATTGATATCGCCGTCAACAACTGCAAGGCGCGCCCGATGAAGTCGGGGTTGCGGACGCCTGCTTTGACAGCTGCATCGTAAATCTCAGCAGCGGAGCCAGTCAGAAGCCCCCGCATAGACCTGCCCATGGCCGTTAGGACGGCTGACACAAGCGCCTCGAAATACGCTCGTTTTAGCGATGCTATGTCGGTATCAGGTCCAATGCCGACTGCCGCTATGTCATCGGGCCTTAGTAGCAGGACCGGTAGCTTTCGAACGGTCGCAATCTTATGGAGCCACTCGAAGATCGCCGTCTTGCCGATTCCCTTGCTCCCCGCGATGACCCTCAGTGAACCAGGAGGTATAGAAACAACTTCGGCTAGTTGGCTTGGAGTAACGAATACGCGATCAAGAAAGTGACGATCCTCCTCCGCAGTGCCAGTCAGAAAATATTTCTTTAGTGCGTCATGGGCGAGCATCTCTAGTTCCTTCTTGACCTTCCCGCAAGGCTCTACTTTCCCCAGGAATCCTTCAACGACACCGCCAGATTGAACACCGGCTCTCTTGCGTGTGATCCTTGAGATCCGCCACGAAGTAGCCGTTTCTCTCGAACTGGAACTTGTCGTCGGGCTTCGCGTTTGCGAGCGAGGGTTCGACGAACGCGCGCAGGATCTGCTTGCTGTTGGGGTTGAGCAGCGTGCGGAAGTCGCCTTCGCCGGCGTCGGGGTGGGGGTCGGTGAACAGGCGGTCGAACACGCGCACTTCGGCGGGGATGCTCGCGGCCACCGGCAGCCAGTGGATCGCGGTCTTGGTCTTGACGCTGTTCTGGCCGGGTGAGCCGCTCTTGGTCTCCGGCAGGTATTCGGCGTGCACGGCGGTGATGTTGCCGGCGGCGTCCTTCTCGACCTTCGTTGCGCGGATCACGTACGCGTAGCGCAGCCGCACCGGCTGGCCCGGGCGCTCCATCCTTGCCGAGCGCGAGGCGGAAGTAGTCGGCCGGCGCGTTCTCCATGAAGTCGTCGGCCTCGATCCACAGTTCGCGCGCGAACGGGATCGTGCGCGTGCCCATCTCCGGGTGCTGCGGGTGCACCGGCAGCATCACGTCTTCGGTCTGGCCGGCCGGGTAGTTGTCGAGCACGAGCTTCAGCGGCTTCAGCACCGCGGTGGCGCGCGGCGCGCGCGCATCGAGGTCGTCGCGCAGCGCCTGTTCGAGCAGGCTGTAGTCGATCCACTGCGTCGACTTGCTGACGCCCGTGCGCTCGGCAAAGAGCTGCAGGCTCTGCGGCGTGTAGCCGCGCCGGCGCAGGCCGACGATGGTGGGCATGCGCGGGTCGTCCCAGCCGTCGACGTGCTTCTCCTCGACGAGCTGGATCAGCTTGCGCTTGCTCATCACCACGTAGGTGAGGTTGAGCCGGTTGAACTCGTACTGGTGCGGCAGCAGGAACGGGTTGGCCTTGCTTGCTCGTCCAGCGCGGATTGCAGCAGCGGCGTGAAGCACTCGGTGTGCTCGAGCAGCAGCTTGAAGAACTCGTCGGCGTCCTGCGCGGCGAGGTCCGGGTTCTTGCTCCAGCTCGCGAACATCGCTTCGGCGCGGCGCTCGTAGCGGCTGGCGCCGAGCTTGTCGGGCCTTTCCGCGGCCACGTTGCGGCAGTGGAGCGCGAACTCGCGCTTGGCTTCGGTGCCGGCGTCGCGGATCTCTTCGAGCATGGCGCGCGCGGCCTCGTACTGCGGCCGCCGCAGCAGCGGCACGATGCGCTCGAGCGTCCAGTCGTAGAACGGCCGCTGGTCCTCGAACTCGAGCGTGCAGATCGAGTGGGTGATGTTCTCCAGCGCGTCCTCGATCGGATGCGCGTAGGCGTACATCGGGTAGACCTTCCACGCGTCGCCGGTCATGTGGTGCTCGGCGAAGCGGATGCGGTAGATCGCCGGGTCGCGCATGTTGATGTTGGGCGAGCCCATGTCGATCTTGGCGCGCAGGATCATGCTGCCTTCGGGGTGCTTGCCGGCGCGCATCTCGCGGAACAGGCGCAGCGATTCGTCCTTCGGCCGGTCGCGGAACGGCGAATTGGTGCCGCGCTCGGTCAGCGTGCCGCGCGTCTCGCGCGTCTCGTCGGCGCTCTGCTCGTCGACGTACGCGTAGCCGGTCTCGATCAGGTACTCGGCAAAGCGATACATGTCCTCGAAGTAATCGCTCGCGTGGTACAGGTTCGACTCTCGACGCCGTGCTCCCAGTCGAAGCCGATCCAGCGCACGGTGTCGAGGATGCCGTCGACGAACTCCTGGTCTTCCTTGACCGGGTTGGTGTCGTCGAAGCGCATGTGGCAGCGCCCGCCGAAGTCGCGCGCCAGGCCGAAGTTCAGGCAGATGCTCTTGGCGTGGCCGATGTGCAGGTAGCCGTTGGGCTCCGGCGGAAAGCGCGTGCGGATCTTGGCCGGGTCGGCCGGCGCCTTGGCGTGCAGGTCGTAGACGCCGGGCTTGCCGCCCCAGTGGCGCGGCTCGTAGGTGCCGCGCAGCAGGTCGGCCGCGATCTGGTTGCGGATGAAGTTGGTGGGTGCAGCGGGCACGGGCTTGCCGCCCTTGCCCGGTTTGCCGCCCCCCTGCGGTGCGCCGCTCGCGGCGGCTTTCTTGTCCATCGTCGTTGGTGTTGCGCTGCGAAATTGCCGTCGATTGTAGCCATGGGTGCCGTGCGGCCCCTTCGCTCATCACGGCTGCCGACGTTCGTGCGCTTGATCGCAGTCAATGCGCGAATCGGACGTGGGGTTACCGCTGGCTCCAAAAGGTAGGCGGAGAAGCCATGGGCGACCCGTACCCGCCGCTGGACAGCTGCGACCCATCGCCGACGTTGAGCATTGATGAGAATCGTCTTCAAGCGGACACTATGACTAGGGCGTTCTGAGCGAGATAGCTGACCGAGTGGTTGCTGCATCTATCGGCACGTATCCGCGGGAGGTTTCGTCATGGCTCACGAAAGTTCCTTCAGGGATTTGCAAGTCGGTTCAAACGAGATTGCCGTCCGAACGATCGGGCTGAGCGATCTCTGGCAATCGCTTCGGGAAGGCTATGAAGACTTCAGTGCCAAACCAGGCATCGGCGTCTTCCTTGTGGGGTTGCTTTACCTGCTGTTCGCCCTGCTGCTGTCACTGTTCTCGGTTGGGAAGGACCTGCTGCACCTCGCCTTTCCGATCGTCGCGGGGTTCACTCTGATCGGCCCTGCGATCTCGGTTTGTCTTTTTGAGATGAGCCGGCGCCGCGAGTCCAGACTCGACGTCAGCTGGCGCTCGACTTTCGATTTTGTTCACTCCGCGTCGTTTGCTCCGATCCTCGCGCTGTCGTTGGTGATGATGGCGCTCTACCTGGCATGGCTGTTCAGCGCGCAGTTCCTCTACTTCGGCCTTTTCCGGGACACCCTACCGGTCTCGGCGTCGGACTTCGTGACGCAGCTGCTTACAACCCGGCACGGCGAGGCGCTGATCTTTTACGGCGTCCTTCTCGGGTTCATCTTTGCCTTCGTTGCGCTGGCGATTTCGGTGGTCGCCTTTCCGATGCTGCTGGACAGGCCGGCGAGCGCCGCGAAGGCGGTCGCCGTTTCGATCAGAGCAGTGACCTCCAATCTCGTCGTGATGCTGGCCTGGGGGTTGATTGTCGTGGTGCTGCTGATTGCGGGGGCAGCCGTGTTCCTCATTGGCCTGGCGGCAGTCCTGCCGATACTGGGCCATGCAACCTGGCATCTCTACCGCAAGGTCGTTGTCTGAGCGCGCTCGCTTACCCGTAGCTGCGAGATCGCGATGATCCGCAAACTCCGGTCAGGCCACTATCGTCTGTACTCCGAGAAGCGTGATCCGAAGACCGGCAAACGACGCAACCTGGGTACGTTCCAGACTCGCGAAGCGGCAGTGAAGCACGAGCGAGAAGTCCAGTTTTTCAAGCGACGCTGAGACATTCGGGCGGGTCTGTCACCCGGGTTGCCGCCCTCCCGTGAACGTGAATATTCCATTGCTCCCGGCGCGATCGTTCCGTAGATTGATTCGTCGGAAGCGGTCGCCGATCCGCATCCAGGTATCGACGACGCTGCCATCTGTCCGATCGCCGCGGCCGGCAAGTGCGGTCTGCCCGCTCAAGCGGGCGCAACCTGAGGGAGACACGCCATGGCAGATAACCGTGAAACAGACCTCGTCACCGTCGCTGCAATCCGCAAGGGCAAGGACAAGACCCAGCAGTACCTGCTGAACGAGCGTCAGCGCATCTTCGTGCTCGCGGACAAGGTCGCGGCCAGCGGCGACGCCGGGCGCCTGCTCGCCCAAGCGCTCGAAAAGCGCATTCCCGTCAAAGTCACGCTCGACTCCAAGCGACCGGTCATCCAGCAAGTCGCCGCGCCAACTCAGCGGGAGCTCGATGCGTTCGCCAAGACACGCATTCCTCTGCCCAAGGCGCAAACCGACCGTAACGCCGCGATCGACGTCTCAAAGATCGATCCAACCCGCTTCAACATCGTTGACGCCTATCTCAAATGGCGCTGCTTCAAGCTCTGCACGCGCGTCATCCCGAGCTACGCGAAGGCGAAGGAGATCTTCGACTTTTGCGCACAACTCTCGTGCCACCTGCCGGGGCCTTATGCAGTCACGCCCTGCATTCCATTCCAGTATGTGCGCGACGGGTGCTATGCGCGCGCGCACCAGATGCGCCGAATCATCACCACGCGCTACCGCTACTGCTGCGAGAAGGTGTTCAGCTACGCGCCCTACACCGACGACGTGCTTGCGGTGCAGGCGAACAAGTGGGGTGGCTGCTGCGTCGAGTGGTGGTACCACGTGGCGCCGCTGGTCCGCGTCCGGATCAAGCTGCGCCTGCCGCGGCTGCCCAGGAATTTCTCGATCGTGCTGGCGATGGTCATCGATCCCGGCATGTTCGACAAGCCGGTGCTGTTGAGCACGTGGCTGGCTGCGCAGGAGAACAAGACGTGCAACCCGCAGGCCAAGGTGTCGGCCTACTCGATCCAGCCGGGGTCCGCCTACACGCCGGGCTGGAACGGCCCGTACGGCACCGATCCGAACTACACGGCCACCGAGGGGACGCTGCTCGGATATCAGAATGCCATTACCTGCTGACCGGGCAGGCGAAGGCCAGGCTCATGTCGAAAACCGGAGACGGCCCCACCGACGTCGCGCAAAGCGAGCGCCGGATGACCGTGGCCATGGTGGATGAACAGGCGGCGCACGCAACCGTCAAGTTTCTCGAATCGGCGCGGATCTACCGGTTGCCGCGCACGAGTGCTGAATACGCGGCGTCGTTGCGCACCCTGCAGGCCGCGGCCGGCACCGGCGTCGCCGTCTGCGTGCGGCTGACGGCGCCGCACAGCGAAATCATCGTCAGCGTTCGGGCGAACTGCTGAGATCATGGGAGAAGACAAATGGCAACGACAAGATATCCAGAATCCGAGTTCATGATCCCGAGCGATCAGCTGCTGGGTCACGCGATCATCGGCACCGCAAAGAACGTCGCCGCGGCCGTTCCGGGTCTGGTGCAATGGGCCTCGGGGGCGGTGAACAGGACTCCGCAGGTCATCCATGACATCAACGGGCAGCCGCTGTTCCATGACTTCAGGATCTCCCGTGGAGACGCAACGTTCGGCTACGTTCGCGTGGCGGCAAGCAGGCTGCTCGGTTCGAGCGTCATCGCGTCCGAGCTGGGCGAGCGGAAGTGGTCGTTCGAGGCTGCGGCCAGGAAACTGACTCCGAAGGTGAAGCGGGAATTCGCAGGCGCGAAAGATCTCGGCGCCGAGACTCGTCTGCTACAGCTATCCGAAGCTTGGGGTGCAATTCGACGTCGACGGTCCGGCGGGGAAACAGCGCGCGATCTTCGACGTGTCGTCGCTCGCGCGCGTGCCCGAGAAGGGCGAGACCGGTGGCGAGCGGGAGGGCTTTGTCGCGTGGTCGCTCTATGACTCCCTGTCGGACGACGAACGCAAGCGTCGCCTCGCGCGGTTCAAGAAGGCGGAAGCCGACGTTTCCGGCCTGACCGCCAGGATGCGCAAGGATGTGCTCGCGGCGCGCACCGTTGCAGGCGCACTCGACGTACTGAAGCCGGCTTTCCGGAGGTCGGTGACGAAGCTGCTCCAGTACTGCAATCACTACGCATACACACACGCTCGCTCGCATCACTGCTTCTCACTGCACGGGCAGCAGGTCGATGACTACTGTGCCGTCGCGACCTGCCAGATGATCCTCTGCTACTACCGGTACTACTACTCGCAGAACGACATCGCACCGGCACTGGGCTACAACGCCGGTGGCGGTTGCCCGAGCGACCAGAGTCCCGGGTACAAGTCGCTCACCTGCAACCATCTCAATTCCAGCTTCGACACGTCGCCGACGTGGGAGAAGGCGCGCGACCAGATCGACCTGCTGCGACCGATGAAGAGCGGTATCCCGGGGCACGCGCGCGCCTGCGCCGGATACTCGTACACGTGGTGGCTGTTTGGCGGCGGCATCCAGGACAAGAAGCTGTACATCTACGATCCGTGGCCCTGGAACGCGGACTACGCTCAGGGCGGGGCGGTGGTGTGGGAGGATTGGGACGCCGTCACCCACACGAACTATGTCTACGCCAACGTCAACTGCCCGTGAGGACAGCGAGCCGATTCGGCGGGCTGTTGCGACCGCGCTCCGTCGAGGCCCCGTCGTCGATGATCCGACGATGGCTGCTCTCAGGGGCGTTGA
The DNA here is from genome assembly GCA_963703945.1 of uncultured beta proteobacterium. GTDB lineage: Bacteria > Pseudomonadota > Gammaproteobacteria > Burkholderiales > Burkholderiaceae_F > JALORV01. The sequence continues at coordinate 749,052 of CAVPGM010000005.1, forward strand.
AGCCGGTGCACCGGTGCTGGCGCGCTCGCCCGGGGGCACGCCAGCCTTCTGGATCGTGCCGTTGGAAGCGGGAACGCGGGTACTTGGATTTGCTCGCGTCGAACTGAACAGCCGCGTCGCCCAGATCGGCCACTTTGGCGCATCGGCGGATGACCCGTCCACCTCGCCCGAAGCGGCCTTCTTCCAAGGACCACCGGCGACGGCGATGAAAGAGATCCGTGCCAAGCACTCGACGGCCCCGATTTCTCAGCCGCAACTGTCGTACGACGGCAGTCCGGCCAAGTGGGCCTGGCTGGTGAAGGTCGGCGACCCGGCGACGCGGTTCATCTTCGTCACTCCGGGTGGTTGGTACGAGCGACCGGCGCGGGACGACGCGGCAAGCGGGCGTGAGGGCTGAAGCGCACCGGACGTGCAGGGCATGGA
>CAVPGM010000006.1:0-18620 GCA_963703945.1 uncultured beta proteobacterium
AAGTCGACCCGTTGCTGACATCGCGCGCCCCCGATAGCGGACGCGTCTTCAGAACCTCAAAGCGGCCGTGGAATTGAATGGCCGCTCGCGGGAGTCTTCTAACGGAAGAACCCGGCCCTCTCCGGACTTGCCGCGCGTCTCCATTGGTCACGGCCGCTGGCGGCAGTAAGGCAGTTCGGCAAACCCTCACGGGACGACTTCCACTAGGAAATTCTTCCTGATTTCCCCGGCCGGCAGTCTGGGCAGTGAGGACCTGTGACGAGCTCGGGAGGAGTCGGTCATGCGGTTCGTCGCTTCCGATACCGCGCGAAGCCGCAAGGCTGGAATGCGATCTCGAGCAGACTTGCGTTGACCGCCGTCAAGCGGCACTAGCTGCCGGCAGCTAGCTTGAAAGGGCATTCATCCTTCTTGCGTTGGCGTGTTTGGGTGTCGTGCCAATCATTGCCAGTAACGCGTCGTTCGAATGCGCGAGCGCGGTCCGGCGAGAACGGGCACGAGGATCCCGGATACAAGGGAGACGAAATGAGACGCGCAATCATTGCTGTCGTTCTGTCCGGAATCGCCGCTGTGCTGTCGTCTGGCGCGGTGCAGGCCCAGCAGAAGACTGATCTTGGCAAGACTGAGTACTACTCGAAGTGCGCCGTGTGCCATGGGCTGAGCGGCAAGGGCGAGGGGTCGTTTGGTGAAGTGTTGAAGGTCAACATGCCCGACTTGACGTTGATCGCAAAGCGTAACGGCGGCGTCTTTCCGGTGGACCGCGTCAAGATGGTGATCGATGGCCGCGCCACGCCAAGAGCGCACGGCACGAGCGAGATGCCGATCTGGGGCACGCGCTACAGCGTCGAGGCCGCGCCGCGGTATGACGACTTTCGCTGGGACTCCGAGGCGTTCGTGCAGGTGCGCGTTCTTGCGCTCGTTGACTACCTCTACAGGCTGCAAGCCCGCTGAAGATGGCGGTCGGTGGCGCCTGATCACGGATCGAAGTTCGTCCGTGGCAGTCGGGTTGTCATTGAGAGGGCCCACCCCTGCGACCAGCAGGCGTGACCGACCATGACCGCTTTCGAATGATTCGGCGGCCGGCGTGAAGAGGCGCTACTGGCCGGTAGGCGGCGCTGTTCCGCTGGCAACCGCTACCTCGCTCATTCTCGGAGACCGGCGTGCCGCTTGATCGGGTTGCTAACCTCAGCTACGAGCTGCGCATTTTCGCTGCGACGCCTGACCCGAAGCAGGACAGCCTCGACCATGCTGGACCGCCGCGATCAACCTACACGGGCATTCCGAGCCCGAGCTTCGCGCTGCCGGCTCCGCTGGAACCGTGCAGGAAGTATTACTGGACGGTGCGAGCGACGTTCCTCCTCGACGGCCGGCCACGTGCGACAGAGTGGGCCCATATGGACTCACAGGTCGACCCAACCTCGATTCGACGCGGCGAGAGCGGAACCGCGGGGTGGCGGGCGCAGTGGGTACCGGATCAGTTCTTCCCGTTCCTTACCGTCGGACCCTGCCTTTGAGGCGAGGAACGCAGCAACAAGAGCCGCCCCCTGCTGACGCACAGATCGAAACGGCTGCTTTAGAGCGAACTCGAGGGTTGCACGGGGCGGCCGGTTCTGGCCAACCTTTGCCGCTGCAATGGTAGCGGCGCCCGGAAACGTTCAATGTCATGCCGAGACAGCCTGGGCTGAGCGGCCCAGGCTGCATCCTGCCGGCGTCACGCTACTTGGTGTCCTCGACCAGTGCGATCCGCCGCCGCAGTTGCTCGGCGCCACTCTTGTCGCCCGCCTTCTCCGCAAGCGCGAGCTGTACGGCCAGCCATGCGAGCAGCGGTCGCCGCCATCCCTCCGCCGATGAAGTCTCCACCGCAAGGGCTATCGCGGCTGGATTTGCGCGGCCACCCTGGAAGAGCACGCCGGTCGCGACCAGCCGTGCCAGCGGATCATCGATGGCGCGGAGTGCCGACGCTGCCGCGTCGCCACTGATGCCACCTGCGACAAACGCACGATGTTGATCCCGCAGCAGTGCGGCGTCGGCGGGCTGGAGGCGGTTGGCTAGATAGTCGGCGTAGGCGCGTTGCGCCGCCGTCGCTTCGGGCCGCAGCTTCTCAAAGCCTTCGCACGGCTCGAAATCGAGGCTTGCAACCTGCACCGCACAACGCGTGAGCTCGGCCAGCGCCACCTGGTCTGCGCGGCCGGTGCGCGCGAGTTCACGGCGAGCGAGACCGAATTCGACATTCGCCACGCGCGTGTCCCCGGCTAGATAGGCGGCAACGGCGCGGTCCAGTGCCGATTTGGCATTCGATTGCCACTCGACCGGCGGTGCGCTGCTGCAGGCCGCCAGCAGCAGCACGAGCGATCCGGCGGCCCGACGGGCACAGTCTCCGAAGCCAGTCATGGCAGCTTGATCTCCGCCGGCTTCGCGAACGGCCAGCGACGATTGACTTCGTCGATCATCTGGCTCACCTTGCGCAGGTTCGCGTCGACTTCGGACCGCAACGCGGCGAGGTCGTTCGACGCGGCACGCGCGTTGCCGGCGATGGCCTGTGCGTCGACCAGGATCGCATCGATCTTCTTCAGGCTCTCGCGCGCCTCGAGCAGCGCCGCGTTGAGCTGGACCACGGCGGCGCGCGCTTCGGGCATCAGGCCATCGGCGCCGAAGACCTGCTGGTCCGCCTTGGCCGCCAGCCCATCGATGCGTGCCAGCAACGCGTTCGTCCGGTCGAGCGTCACGACCAGCTTCTGCGCGTCGGCCTCGTTGCCGAACAGCACGCCGAGCGCGCCGCGCGGCCCTTTGATCTTCTCGGTCGCGCTCTGAATGTTTCCGAGGCTCCCGGCGAGCGCCGATTCGGCGCTCGTCAGCTGAGTCAGGTTGCGGATCAGGTCGCGGGTCTCGGAAACCAGGCGGGGAATCTCCGCCGTGGCGTCTCCCACCAGCACCCGCCGCTCGGCGCCGGCGGGCAGTGGCGGATCACTCAGCACCCCGCTGAAGGCGCGCAGATTGGTGTTGCCGACCAGACCACGCGTCAGTGTGAACACACTCGATTCCCGCAGCCAGCGCGCATCCGTACGCGGCACATCGATGAGAATGCGTGTGGTGCCGTCGGCAGACAGTTCGATGCCGCGCACGCGGCCGATCGGAAAGCCGGCAAACGTGAGATCCATGCCAACGGTGACGCCTTCGGCATCATCTGCCAGCAGCACGAGCCGTTGGGAGGGTTCGAACACGCCGCGTGCATACAGCAGGTATACAGCCGAAGCCGTCACCAGCAGCACCAACAATCCAACCAGCAACGCGGCGCGAAACTCGAGCGACTCGGATGTTCGTTGCGAAGGAGTCGGTTCGTCGCCCATGGCCTTGGCCTCAGAGGTAGTTGCCCACGAGCGAGGCGATCTCAATCAGCAGGATCGTGAAGAAGAGCCGCACCAGGCCGCGCAGTTCGGTGCTGGTGCGCAGTCGCGCCTTGGGCCGATCGTAGATAACCGAGGCGATCGGGATCAAGCCCACGGCGAGGCTGAGCCCCAGCGTCTTCAGCGTGAAGATCAGCGATAGCGCCGGACTGAACACACGGCCAAACGTGCGCGTGTAGCCGACAAAACCGCCGGCTGTGAAACCATGAACCCAGACATAGGCGAGCACGGCGGCGACAACGCAGCTTACCGTCGCAAGGAGCAGCACCGAGAACATGCCCGACACGACGCGCGGCAGGATCTCGCGCTGCAACGGCTCAGCGTTGCCGGCCGCCAGCACGTCGAACGCGCCACGCATCTGCAGCTCTGCGACTTCCGCGGCGTTTGGCATCGCGCGGCGCAGGGCGACGAACATCGCCGCCGTCAGAGGTATCAGTTCGAGCACGAGAACACGCACGACCATCTCGAGCGCGAAGCGCGACAACCCGTAGCTCACCGACGTCACGACCACGATGTGGATGATCACCAGGCTGATGATCGACGACAGCAGCGTGAACCAGAGCAGGATCGGTGCCGTGTCTTTGACCAGGTGCCGCGCCAGCGCCGAGAGATTGGGTCCGCGGTAGCTCGAAGGCGATAGCGCGAGCACCAGCAGCCTGGCGCTGAACATCAGGATCCGGTGCCATCCGGTGATCCACTGCAGCGCCGAGCGTCCCAGGTCGGCCAGCACGCTCCATGAGGAAGCAAGCGATGTCATCGCAGAGATCATAGGGCGCTTGCGGCCGGGAGGTCAGCTTAGCGGCGAGCCCAGAGGACCGCTATCGGGCAGTTCAGGCTCGCGATCTCAACAGCGGATTATGGCCGACTGTAGTCACTTCCCGACTCTTGGCCTGCGCCAAGGTCCAGGACAACGCCTACCAGGAAACTTCCGACCAGTGCCAACAGTTGAAGAAACGTTAGGTCGCGCTCAGGGGAAGACTTGCCGACTCCGGCCGCCGCCATAGCACCCATAACGGTGCCGATAGGACGCTGGGCGAAACCACCTCACATTCGCTTGCGAATAGTCTGCGAAGATGGCTGGGCATATACAGAGTCCATGGAAGGCGATTGCCTCCCCGCTCTCACGCGAGAGGATTTACCGGTCGGGTTAGGGTGGGAGTGCCTTCGGCTTTGGATACTGCACCGCCCCCGCCATCCGTTGCTCGAACGGATCGCGCCGCGACAGATGCTTCACGTGGCGCGCATGCACGAGCGGGTAGTGCCGCAGCTCCGCCAGCCGATCGTGCGCCTCCCAGCAGTTCGTCTCGCTGCAGACCCACTTGGTTACGTCCAGCCGCCGCATGTCGAACGCACCCGAATAACTTCGCAGCGTGCGCCGTCCGCGCTTGTCGCTGTACTCATGGAAATATGAGAGCGCAAGCTCACGCAAGCTCCGATAGACGGGGTCCCGATAGCGCAGCGCCACGCCGTTCGTCTTAGAGATCGCGCCCCACGCACCCTTGCGGCGGAATAAGGCGATCACGTGCGGGTAGTCGCTCGGATCGCAATCGAGATGCATCACGTACGGCGCCTCGCCATGGATCCAGAGCGCGCAGGCAGAGACGAACGCGCCTTCGATGCAATGCGCGCGCCGGTGACGCAGCACGCCGCGCACCGAGTAGACGGTCTCGCCGTCCAGTTCGTGGTTGATCGGGATCGCGTTAACGAAAGCCTGGATTCGCTGCGGCGAATCAAGCCGCGCAAGCCTGGCGAACTCGCGTATCCCCAGGCCCAGGTCCTGGCGGCGGGCGAACCGTCGGCGTAGCGGGAGACTCATTGGGCAATGATCGTATCAGCCGCCGAATGGCCTTGATCCTGCCGTATTCCGGGGGCTAGGGGGGGTTGCAGTGTGCGAACCCAGCCTCCGATGAACGCCCGAGCGGAAGGGCTGGTTCGCTAAGCCGCTTCTCTCTCCATCGCCACTTCAGCCTGCAGGCTTGCAACGTCCCGGAAGATCGAGGTGACCGCCAGCACGCGGCCGTTGCGCTTGTACCGCAGCAAGCAATCCCTGGCGGCGATGTCGCCCTCGATGGCGAGTTCGTCCCACAACTCGGCATGGCCGACATAGTTGATCGAAACGTCGTAGTGCTGACTCCAGAAGAACGGCACGGCGTCGAACCTCTCGCGGCGTCCGAGCATGTTGAGTGCGGCGGTCTGGCCCTGGCGCTCGGCGACGACCCAGTGCTCGACACGAATCGACTCGCCGGTGTGACGGATCGGGCCAGCGCGCGATGTCGCCGGCCGCAAAAACTCCGGGCGCGCTGGTTTCCAGGTACGTGTCAACGACGACGCCGCGATCGAGCGCGAGGCCGGCGCTTTCCGCTAACGCGGTCCGCGGCCGCACGCCGACTCCGGCGACCACCAGGTCTGCATCGATCGTGCCGCCACTCTTGAGTTTCACTTGCCGCACGTCGATTGCGGTCGCGACGTCCTCGAGGTGAAAGATCACGCCGTGTTCTTCGTGCAGGCCGCGGACGAAGTCGCCCATCTCGCGCCCGAGGATGCGCTCCATCGGCCGCGCCTCCGGTGCCACGACGTGAACCTCGATGCCACGCGCGCGCAGCGACGCAGCAACTTCGAGCCCGATAAAGCTCGCCCCCATCACGACAGCACGACGCGCCGACTTGGCGCGCGCGATGATCGCGCGGCTGTCGGCAAGCGATCGCAACGTGTGCACGTGCGGCGAGTCCATGCCCGGCAACGGCAGCCGAACGGGCTCGGCACCGGTCGCGATCAGAAGCCGGTCGTAGGGGACTGTGCTTGCCTCGCCCAGAACGATCTCGCGCGAAGCCACGTCGATGCGGGTGACGTTCGCGCCGAGTCGCAGCTCGATGCCCTGCTCTGAATAGAAGCTTTCCGGCCGCAGCGGGATCCACTCTTCCGGCGCATTGCCGGCCAGATAGTCCTTGGACAGGTTCGGCCGGTCGACGGGCGGCGCATCCTCGCCGCTCAGCATGACGATGCTGCCCTGGTAGTGCTCTCGGCGCAGCCTCTCGGCCGCGGCGAAGCCGGCCGCGCCGCCGCCGATGATCACGATTCTCTGTGGGGATCCGGCCGTCAGCGTTCCGGTTTTTCGCGCTTCCGGCGCCGGCGCTTCTTTCCTGGCCCGCACAAAGACCTTGCCGTCGGACAGTTCCGTCGACCAGCACGCGACCGGGCTCAAGGCGGGAGCGCGCAAGGCTTCTCCGGTCCGCAGGCTGAAACAGGCGTGATGCCATGGACACCGCACGGTGTCGTCGACCATGAGCCCTTGTGAGAGTGGTCCGCCGTAATGCGAACAGGTGGCACCGATCGCGAAGAACTCGGCGCCGCGGCGAGCGAGCAGCACGGCTTCGTCGCCGACATGCCCGGCGAGCATGCCACCGTCGGCCAGTTCATCGACCGCGAGTCCCAACGCCAGGTCGGGACCCGCTTCAGTGGATTGGGATTCGCTCATTGCGTCCTCCCGGTGCAAGTCGGACGCCGAGGCCGGGCCGAACTCGCTTCGATGGCAGATCGTACTTGGCGACGCGGATCGGGCCGCTTGAGCTCAGTTCATCTTCGGCGGCCAGTTGTGCGACTCGCCCCGGCCATCGCGGCACCAGGCATAGAACGCGTCGTACATCACCAGGCCGTGCCTGAGCATCTCGTGGTCGTCACTGAAATTGAGCGACAGTCCGAGCGACAGCGCATACAGACCCGCCGATTGCGGCGTCAGGTCCAGTCGCGAGGTATCCGCGCCCCGCACGATATCCGCCAGCTGTCGCAGCGCCGGGTCGGTCAGTCGATAGCGCTCGAGGAACGCATCGAAGCTGCACCGCTCACCGACGTGCGTCAGCTCGACTCCCGGAACGTCGTACGGAATCGCTCCGTCGCGTCGCGCGACATCTGCCACCTGCGGCGCGGGCACGAACAGGAATTCGGGACTCTCGTCGATGAAACGCGCGATCAGCCACGGGCAGGCGATGCGATCGATCTTCGGACGCTCACGAGTCACCCATTTCATGGTTGAACCTCCGTTGTGTTGAATGGAACAGTCGGCCGGCCGCTGTCACGCCAGCCGGAGAAACCGTCGACCAGGTAGCGCGCATCGAGTCCCATGGCGCTCAGCGTTGCCGCAGCGCCCTGCGACAGTTCGTGGCCGTGCGCGCAGACGACCACGACTGGACGGTCGCGCGGGATCTCGTCCTTCCAGCGTGAAAAGCCCATCGGGCGAACGCCATTCGGTGCCCGCAATGTCGGCGCCGTCTGCTGCCCGGACGTTGGCGCGACGCACGTCCAGCAAGGTGAACGTGCGATGCGCGCGCTGCCATTCCTCGAGTTCAATCGCAGTGATCCTGTCCATTTCCACTCCTACATCAGCATGCGCAGCGCCAGTCCGGCCAGGCCGCACGAGACGATGACCGGAATGACACCGAGCTTGAAACGCGTCAGCGCCGCCAGTGCAGCCGCCGAGATCAGCACCGACGCGGGGTCGATCGTCCCTTTGAGCCCGGTCGGCCACCACACGTGGATCGCGAAGAACACGGCGAGATTCACGATCACGCCGACCACCGCGGCCGTGATGCCGGTCAGCGGCGCAGTGAAGCGGAGCTGGCCATGCGTGCTTTCGATGAAAGGGGCGCCGAGCAGAATGAAGAAGAACGACGGCAGGAAGGTGAAGAAAGTCGCGACAGTCGCCGCGAGCGCACCACCGGCGAAGAGCGCGTCTGCGCCGAGCACCTCCTTGCTCCAGCCGCCGACGAATCCGACGAAGGCCACCACCATGATCAGCGGTCCCGGTGTCGTCTCGCCGAGTGCGAGACCGTCCATCATCTGCGCGGTGGTGAGCCAGCCGTAATGCTCGACCGCTCCCTGGAACACATACGGCAGCACCGCATAGGCGCCGCCGAAGGTCAGCAGCGCGGCCTTGGTGAAGAACCACGCCATCTGCGAGAGCGTTCCGTTCCAGCCGACGACCAGCGCCAGCGCACTTATCGCCGCGGCCCACAGGCCGACGAAAGCCAGCACGACGCGGACGGCATGGCGTGTCGACCACTCGGCGTGCGCAAGGCGTGGCGTGCCGTCATCGATCAGCGCCGGTCCGTGGGACGTCGCGGCGCTCGCGTGCGCGCGACTGCCATCAAAGGCGGACGGCACCCAGCGCGATCCGAGCCAGCCGACGACCGCTGCGGTCAGGACGATCGCGGGGAACGGGACGTCGAACACGAAGATGGCCACGAACGCCGCGAGCGCGATGCCCAGTAGAAGCGGGTGCCGCAGCGCGCGCGATCCGATACGCCAGGCGGCGGCAACCACGATCGCGGTCACGGCCGGCTTGATGCCGTACAGGATCGCGGCGACAACGGGCACGTCGCCGAAACGCAGATAGACCCACGACAGCGCGATCAGGATCGCAAGCGAAGGCAATACGAACAGCGCGCCCGCGACAATGCCGCCGAGCGTGCGATGCATCAGCCATCCGATGTAGGTCGCGAGCTGCTGGGCCTCGGGGCCAGGAAGCAGCATGCAGTAGTTGAGCGCGTGCAGGAACCGCGCCTCGGAGATCCAGCGGCGCTCTTCGACGAGATCGCGATGCATGATCGCGATCTGCCCGGCCGGACCGCCGAAGCTGACGAAACCGAGCCGCAGCCAGTAGATGACGGCCTGCCCGAAGCTGACCGGGTCGGGCGCGGCGCTCGCGACGAGGCTGCTCATGACGAGGCCTTCATGCCGGCGTAGAGCGCGTCGAACAGGCGAAGCGCAGCGTCGAGCAGTGCATCGTCGTCGTCGTGCGCAGCCTGCAGTCCGCGCACCATCGCCTCGATTCCCGCCGCCTCTTCGCTGGCTGCGCCGCCCACGTCGATGTAATGCACCGCCTCGCCGATCCGCCGCAGCGCCTCGTCGGAATCGAGCCCGAAACTCGCTGCGATGACTTCGAACGTCACCTTGCCGGCGACGTGGGTGAAGGTCGCTCCGTCGAAGTCGAATCCCACCGTGGATTTCGGCGGCTTCGCTTTCGGCGATAGCCAGATGAAACGCGCGTGACGATCGACGAAGCGGCGCACCAGCCACGCGCTCGCCAGCCGATCGACCCAGGGCCGCCGGCGCGTCGCCCAGACACGGCGCTGGAAGCCGGCGGGGTCGAGCCGGACTATGGCCGCGGTAGTCGCGCCCTTCGGCTCTCCCGGCGACCAGCGCGATTCGCACTCCAGCCGCAGCCGCTCGAGTGCCGCGGTCATTTCCTCGCCGCGGCCGTCATCGAAGAAATCGATTTGGCGCAACGCATCGAGCTTCTGCCCCAGCGCGCGCAGCGCACGGCGACCCGCGCTCTCCGAGTCGGACCGCAAAGCCCGCCGGCTGCGTGCAAGTTCGGCGCTGAACTCCCGGTACTCGGCAGACCGATCGAACATGCGCGCGAATTGCGCCTGCTGTGCGGCGTCACGCGCACCGAACCCGATCACATGAGCATCGCCGCCGGCCTCTCGCACCGCTTCGGCGAGATCGGCGAACACGCGCGCGCACTCTGGTCGGTCAGGCAACAGGTAGACGCCGTCACGCAGGGAGCCGCAGCCGCTCGCTTTCAGAGCACGCCAGGTGCGGACGCGCACCGCACTGGGCGAAGTCGGGAGGCTCGTCACGAGCTGCAGCCAGTTCATGTAACAAGTATTACATAAAGTGATAACTAATACAAACAATTTTCAAGCACGATCTGGAGCCCGTGGCGCCGCTGGCACGTCCCGGCGCGGCGCTCAACACCGGCGCGGCGGCGTCGTCGCGCGGCTACAGGGTCGTCGTGCCGGTGGGAGCGACCGTCATCCTGCTTGCCCGATCTTTCGCGTAGGAAAGGAACCAGCCCAGGCTGGCCGGGTTCGCCATCGCGTCGGCATGGGCCACCTTGTCGACCGGGTGTCCGAGCAGCAGCCGCTTGATCGGCAGTTCCATTTTCTTGCCCGACAGCGTGCGCGGCACTTCGGGCACCGCGACGATCTCGCTCGGCACATGGCGCGCCGACAATGATTCGCGGATCTTCCCTTCGATGCGCTGCTTGAGCGCCTCGTCGAGCGCAGCCCCCGGCAGCAGCACGACGAACAGCGGCATCCACGACTCGCGGCCGAGATACTCGAGGTCGACCACCAGCGAATCGATCACCTCGGGCAGCGACTCCACCGCCCGATACAACTCCGCGGTGCCCATCCGGATCCCGTGCCGGTTGATGGTCGCGTCCGAACGCCCGTAGATGATTCCACCGGTCGCCTCCGGCCGCGGCACAAGCCGCATCCAGTCGCCGTGCCGCCACACTCCGGGCCAGGTTTCGAAGTAGCTCTCGCGATAGCGCGTGCCGTCCGCATCGCCCCAGAATCGAAGCGGCATCGACGGAAACGGTTCGGTGCAGACGAGTTCGCCCACGTCATCGAACAGCGGACGCCCAGCATCGTCCCAGGCTTCGACCTTCAGGCCCAGACCGCGGCACTGCATCTCGCCTGCGTAGACCGGCAGGGTCGGCAGGCCGGTCAAAAATGCGCCGGCAAGGTCGGTGCCGCCGGCAATCGACACCAGCCAGAGATCTCGCTTGACGTACTGATACACCCAGTAATACGCATCGGCCGGCAGCGGCGAACCGGTCGATCCCAGCGTCCGCAGCGATTCCAGTTGCGCGACCCGCGACGGTTCAATGCCCGCCTTGATGCAGTTGGCGAAAAACGCCGCTCCCGCGCCGAAGAAGGTGGCGTTGACCCGCTCGACAAAGCGCCACAGCGCGCCGAGGTCGGGCGTGCCGGGATGTCCGTCGTACAGCACCACGGTCGCGCCGGCCAGCAGCCCGCTCATCTGTACGTTCCACATGATCCAGCCCGTGGTCGTGTACCAGAAGAAACGGTCATCGGTGCCGATGTCACGATGCAGGTGCACGCCCTTCAGCATCTCCAGCAGCACGCCAGCGTGCCCGTGCACGATCGCTTTCGGCAGGCCGGTGGTGCCCGACGAGTAGACGACCCACAGCGGATGGTCGGGAGGCAGCTGCTCGGTCCGCAACTCGGGGCCGGAGCGCAGCGCAGGCGCGTCTTCGAGCGCCGCAGCCCACGCAACCGCACGCGGGAAGCGCTGAAAATCCGGCACGTCGTGCAGGATCGGCACGATGATCAGCTGTTCGACGCTGGACAACGCAGCAACGATGCCCGCCAGGGCTTCAGCCCGGTCGTGCGTCTTGCCGGCGTAGCGGTATCCGTCGCACGCGATCAGGACCTTGGGCGCGATCTGCCGGAAGCGGTCGAGCACCGCGATCAGGCCCCATGTCCGGTGAACACACCGACCAGATCGCGCCGATGCTGGCGCAGGCGAGGAAGGCCACCATCGTCTGCGGGACGTTCGGCAGGATCGCGACAACGCGATCGCCCGGAACCACGCCCAGTCGGCGCAACGTCGCAGCCAGTGCCACCACCTGCGACCGCAGCTCTCGCCACGCGATCTCGCGCACCAGGCCGGACTCGTCGCCGGCAACAATCGCAGGCCGCGCGTCGGTCACGTGGCGGAACACCTGGTCGACAAGGTTCAGTCGCGCACCGTGAAACCACTCGGCGCCGGGCATCGCGCGCGATCCCAGCACGCGTTCATACGGTCGCGATGCGCGTATCTCGAGAAAGTGCCAGAGCGCGTCCCAGAACGCCTCGAGATCGGTGACCGACCAGCGCCACAACGCTTCGTAGTCGCTGAAGACGAGGCCGCGCTCGCGCTCGAGCCAGCGCAGGAACGCGGTGATATGTGCGTCTTCGATGCGTGCGCGCGACGGTCGCCACAAGGGCTCGGTCGATTCCATGCGCGGCAGTCTACGGGCGCCGTCCGGCGCCGGGCGCGATGCAGGCAAAATCCGTCGATGAACCCGGTGACCTCGAACCCCGCTCCGGCCGGTGACCTGACCGTCATCTGCCTGTGTGCTGAATGGTGTGGAGCGTGCCGTGACTACCGGCCGCTATGGTCGGCACACTCGTCGGCCCCCTCGGCCGGCGCACTGCACCTGTGGGTCGACATCGAGGACGAGGCCGACTCGCTTGGCGAACTCGACATCGAGACCTTTCCGACGCTGCTGGTGTTGCGCGGCGAACGGCCACACTTCTTCGGGCCCGTGTTACCGCAGATCGAGGTCGTCGATCGCATCCTGCAGTCGGTGGCGCGTCCGGGGAGCGTCGAAGTGCCGATCGCGCGCAGCGATGAGACCGCGATCCGCTGGCTGGTGGGGCTCGCACAACGCTCGCGGGATCGCGGCGCGGTCGAGTCGGCCTGATGGTGCCGGGCCTGCACCGATGACCTTGCTGACCGTGCTCGATGCCGAGCTTGCGTTCGGACTGCAGCCGCTGCTCGACGGCGCCGCGCTGACGGTGCTCGAAGGCGACCGCATCGGACTGATCGGACGCAACGGCACCGGCAAAAGTTCGCTGCTCGGCGCAATCGCCGGGCGGGTCGAGCTCGACGATGGTGAAATCCGGCGCAGCGACGGACTGTGCGTGGCGCTGGTCGAACAGGAGCCTGAGCTCCCGCCGGCCGCCACGCTGCGCGCCAGCCTGTCACTGCGCGGCAAACTGGAGGCGCTGCACGACGAGCGCGATCGCTGGCGCATCGATGCACGGCTGGTCGAGTTCCTGCACCGGCTGGGCCTCGACGAAGCGCAGGACCCGGCCCGTCTGTCCGGCGGCGAGCGCAAGCGCGGCGCACTCGCACTCGCTTTCGCGCTGGCGCCCGACCTGCTGCTGCTCGACGAGCCCACCAACCATCTCGACATCGACGGCATCACGCTGCTGGAGGACCTGCTGTTACGCGGCCCGGCGCTGATCGTGATCACCCACGACCGGGCGTTCCTCGATCGTGTGGCGACACGCATCGTCGAACTCGACCGCGGGCTGCTGCGCTCATACCCGGGCAACTACAGTGCGTGGGAACGTCGGCGTGCGACCGAACTGGCGGCCGAGCAGACAGCGTCCCGCAAGTTCGACCGCTTCTGGGCGCAGGAGGAAGCGTGGATACGCAAGGGCATCGAGGCGCGGCGCACGCGCAATGCGGGCCGCGTCGCGCGGCTCGAGCGACTGCGCGACGAACGCTTGGCACGGCGCGAACGCATCGGCAACCTCAAGCTGACGCTCGATGCGGGCGAACGGTCGGGCCGGCTGGTCGCCGAACTGACCGACGTCAGCAAGCGCTTTGGCGATCGCGTGGTGGTCGAACGATTGAACCTGCGGGTGATGCGCGGCGATCGGCTCGCATTGATCGGTCCCAACGGTGCGGGCAAGACGACTCTGCTCCGGCTGATACTGGGTTCGCTCGCCCCGGATGTCGGGACGGTACGGCTCGCCGCGAACCTGGAAGCCGCCTACTTCGACCAGATGCGCGAGGCGCTCGATCCCGCGAAGACCGTCGCCGAGACCATCAGCCCGGGCTCGGACTGGATCGAGGTGGCCGGGACGCGCAAACATGTGGTGAGCTACCTGGGCGAGTTCCTGTTCTCGCCGCAGCGGGCCGATTCGCCGATCAGCACATTGTCAGGCGGCGAGCGGAACCGGCTGATGCTGGCGCGACTTTTCGCCCGGCCGGCCAACCTGCTGGTGCTCGACGAACCGACCAATGATCTCGACATCGAATCGCTGGAACTGCTGGAGGCAACGCTGCAGGGATACGCGGGCACGCTGCTGCTGGTCAGTCACGACCGCGCCTTCCTCGACAACGTGGCGACGCAGTCGCTGGTGGCCGAGGGCGACGGAAAGTGGACCGAGTATCCGGGCGGCTACAGCGACTGGGTGGCGTTGCGACCGAAGGTCGCGGCTGCGCAGCCTGCAGCGGCGTCGCGCAGCACACAAGCGCCGCCGCGGCCTACCCGCGCCAAGCTCAGTTTCAAGGAGCAGCGCGAACTCGAGTCATTGCCGGCCGACATCGAGGCACTCGAGCGCGAGCAGCACGAGATCGCCGAGCGCATGAACCGCGCCGACTACCACCGCGCGGGCTCCGACCGGATCCGGATCGATCGTCAGCGGGTGGTGGAGATCGAACATGATCTCGCGGCACGCTTCGAGCGCTGGAGCGCACTGGAAGACAAGGCGCGGGCAGCCTCGGCCTGACACCGCCGACACTGTCGGCTATCGGCCGCCGTCCGCTCGACGGCGCAGCATCTCGCCCACGACTGCGTCGAACTGCTCTCGCACCTCGTGCCGCAGAAACGGCTGAGCCAGGAACTGCGGCATCCAGGTATCGACCGAAAATTCAACGTGATGCCTGATCTCGGTGCCGCCGGCCGCGGCGGCAAAGCGCGTCACCGAGCTGACCTGACGGAGCGAGCCGCCGATCGACCGCGATCGGACCTCGTCGATCGGCTGCAGCTCGATCTCACGGACCATCGTGAAGGACTGCGACAGCAGGCCCCAGCGGGCCACGCCCCGCTGTTCGACCTGCAAGCGGTCGCCGCTGCGTCCCGTGACACGGCTCAGCTCGAGGTTCGGAACGAAGCTCGCCATCGAATCGAAGTCGGTCAGCACGTCCCACGCCTCGCGCGGAGAAACCGGCACTACCATGACCGCATCGACCACGTAGAGATCGCCGCGGCGTGTTACGCCGATCTGTGTATCGACCGCCGCGCGGACCGGAACGGCCGCGGCCAGCAACCCGCCGAGCAGCAACGCACAGGCGCCTCTACGGTTCATGGGACCAAGGGTATCGCGGCCAGCCGGATCTCTCGCGGCCGAGCATTTGCGGGGTCGGCCGACGGCTGCGGCCTGAGGCAAGAACCTGTCTCAGAACCTGGGTGGTTCTAGGGCCTAGTTGCGAGGATAAAGCGGCTGCTCGGCCGGCGGCCGGCGCCGGCATTCGGCGAGCGCGGTGATTTCGGGCGTACTGCTCCAGACGCCCCGGCGCGCCCGCTGCGCCTGATTCTCGTACGGCATGTAGTCGGTATCGCGCGAATATTCCCAGCAGACCCAGGCCGCGCCGCGCCGGACCAGTTCGAGGTTGACATCGAGTTCACCAACCCGGGCACGCCCGAACACACCGGAATCACTGTTGCCTGTCACTCTGACGACCACTGCTTGATTCAGGGTAATCGCCTCCAGCAAGGTCTGCGAGGCCGGCGCGTAGAACCGAGGCCCTTGCGGCGCGCCGATGTCTGCGAGCCGCACCTCGACCTCGCGCCCGGACGAATTGACGACCATCGTGTCGCCGCTGGGAACACGCACCACGGTGCCTTCGATCATCGTGGCCTGGGCCCAGACGGCCGCCGAAAACAGCGACGCGCCGAACGCGGCCGAGGCCCTCAGGACGCGGGCGTCCATCCTGCATGCCGTTCGACGAACCGCGCGATCCGTTCCTCGGCCGGCTGCACCTGCGGCAGCGGCAGCGCGTGGAACACATGCGCCATGTCGCGCCACACATCGACCTCGACGGTCACGCCGGCGGCATGCGCGCGCTCGGCGGCCCGCGTCGATTCATCACGCAACATCTCGATCTCGCCCGCATGGAACAGCAGCGGCGGAAACCCGGTGAAATCGCCATAAAGCGGCGACACCATCGGGTCGAGGAACTGCTGGGGCGCGGCGTAGAGCAGCCGCAGCGCGGCCAGCTTCTCGAACGTGAACATCGGATCGCGCGCGGCGTTCGAAAAGAGGCTGGGGCTCGACAGTGTGAAGTCGACCACCGGTGACAGCAAGACCGCGCAGCGCGGCAACGGCTCGCCGGCAGCCTTCAGGCGATGCAGCGTCGCGAGCGCCAGGTTGCCGCCGGCCGAGTCGCCGGCGATCACGATGCGGCCGGGCTCGACGCCCTGCTCGAGCAGCCAGCGGTAGGCCCGCACGCAGTCGTCGAGTGCCGCCGGATAAGGATGCTCGGGCGCCAGTCGATAGTCGACCAGCAGCGCGCGACTGCCGAGCCGCCGGCACCAGCGTCCCGCCAGCGCCGCATGCAGGTTGGGAAACCGCAGCACGAATGCGCCGCCGTGAATGTAGAGCAGCACGCGATCGGACCTGCTTTCGGGCGCGTCGATCCATTCGGCGGCCACGCCGCCCGCGTCGACGATGCTTCGCTTCACTGCCGGATCAACATGGCCGAACCTGCGGTCGAATGCGGCATTCCGTCGTCGGAACGTGTCGATTGCGCCCGCGTCGAACTTCGCTGAACGGGCCGTCAGTCGCAGCGCGAAATGCAGGAACCAGCGGCGCAGCGCGCCACCCGGAGCCGATCTCAGCTGCACCAGGGAGGCGAGAGGGTCGGCGGCCGGGTCAGTCATCGGGGCTCAGCCCCAGAGCAGCACGGCAATGGCGAATACGATTACCCAGAGGGCAGCTCCGACGACGATCGCGGGTACCAGGCCGCGCGCGGCGTCCAGGTCCGGCGCATCGCCGTCCTTCTTTTTCCTGATATGCATCGGTGATACAACGCTCATGGCGTCGCCTACTTTCTCGTGTCCTGGTCGGGACGTCACGGAGCGGGTCGCTCCAAATCAACACGCCGGCGGTCGGCCGGCGCGTTGTCTGCGGAATGCCCCGCAGGGTATGCGGGGCACTCTCGGGTGCTGTGGTCAGGCCACTGGCAGCTGGTAGTTGCGGAATTGCTCGCGCAGCTTCATCTTCTGCAGCTTGCCGGTCGCGGTATGCGGCAGCTCGTCGACGAATGCGACGTCATCCGGGCAGCCACCACTTGGCGACTCTTGCCCTCGAAGAACGACAGCATCTCGTCGCGCGTGACCTCCTGGTCCTTCTTCTTGACGACGATCAGCAGCGGCCGCTCCTGCCATTTCGGATGCGCCACGCCGATGACCGCCGCCTCGGCGATCGCCGGATGGCCCATCGCCGCGTTTTCGAGGTCGATCGACGAGATCCATTCGCCGCCCGACTTGATCACGTCCTTGCTGCGGTCGGTGATCTGCATGTAGCCGTCGGCGTCGATGGTCGCGACGTCGCCGGTGTCGAAGAAGCCGTCGGCGTCGAGGATCTCGCCGCCGTCGCCCTTGAAGTAGCCGCCGGTGATCCACGGGCCGCGCACCATCAGGTGGCCGAAGGCCTTGCCGTCGTGCGGCAGGCGCGTTGCCGTCGTCGTCGGTGATCTTCATCTCGACGCCGTACACCGGCCGGCCCTGCTTGGTCTGCACGTCGAGGCGCTGCTCGAGCGTGTAAGCCCGGCGTGCTTGGGCAGGAGGTTGCAGACCGTGCCGAGCGGCGACATCTCGGTCATGCCCCAGGCATGGACGACTGACGCGCCGAACTGGGTCTCGAACTTCTCGCTCATCGCGCGCGGCGCGGCCGAGCCGCCGATGACGACGCGCTTCAGCGCGAGGTCGCGCCTTCGGATCGAGCTTGGCCGATCGACGTGGTTGAACAGCATCAGCCACACGGTCGGCACGCCGAGCGCGAGCGTCACCTTCTCGTCGCGCATGAGCTCGTAGACGCTCTTGCCGTCGAGCGCCGGCCCCGGCATCACCAGCTTGGCGCCGCACATCGCGCCCGCGTACGGCATGCCCCAGGCGTTGACGTGGAACATCGGCACGACCAGCAGCGTCGATTCGGCGGAGGACAGCCCGAGGCCGTCGACCGTGCAGGCCGCGAACGAGTGCAGCACCGTCGAGCGGTGCGAGTAGAGCACGCCCTTCGGATTGCCGGTCGTGCCCGACGTGTAGCACAGCGACGACGCGGTGTTCTCGTCGAACACCGGCCACTCGTAGTCGGCGCTGTGCTCGCCGATCAGCTCCTCGTAGCAGAGCAGGTTGCGGATGTTGAGTCGCGTCGGCATGTGCGCGCGGTCGGTCATCGCGACGAAGGCCTTGACCGACGTCATCATGCGGCGCCAGCTTCTCGATCAGCGGCGCGAAGGTCAGGTCGAAGAACAGGTACTGGTCCTCGGCGTGGTTGACGATGTAGACGATCTGCTCGGGAAACAGGCGCGGATTGATCGTGTGCAGCACCGCGCCCATGCCCGAGACGCCGTAGTAGAGCTCCATGTGCCGGTAGCCGTTCCACGCCAGCGTGCGCGATGCGGTCGCCGGGCTTGACGCCGAGCGCGGTCAGCGCGTTGGCGACCTGCTTCGAGCGGCGGTGGATGTCGCCGTAGGTGCAGCGGTGGATCGGCCCCTCGACCGTGCGCGACACGATCTCGACGTCCGGATGGAACGCGTTGGCATGCTCGATCAGCGACGAGATCAGCAGCGGCCGGTCCTGCATCAGTCCTTGCATCTGGGATGTCTCCTGCTTGAATTCCAAT
>CAVPGM010000007.1:0-214244 GCA_963703945.1 uncultured beta proteobacterium
GAAGTGAGATGGCGTTGCTACTGCGTTGCGACTTGCCACACACCGTTCATGCCTTTGCCACGCATGTCGTCCGGGCTCTGGTCGCCACCGGCAACGCCTGCACCCGATTCGTCACCACGAAAGTAGCCGGCCCGGTTTCGTCGGGTCGTCGCCAGTCATGCTGATCGGTCACCCGGTCTTCTGGCTGCTGGTCGCTGCGGTCGCGGCACCGCCGCTGGCCCAGATTCCGCTCGGTATCAAGACACCGATCGTTGCGCTCGGGGTGATGCTGGTCCGGAGTAACTAGGCCTGCCGGACGACGATCAGGATCCCGAGTTCGGCCGCGCGCGCTGGCGTGATCGTGCCATTGAGCAGCGCTTGCAGAGTCGTTTCGCTGGTGACGATGACGGGCTCGCTGTCCAGCGGGCCGTTCACATGCAGTTCAACGACGACGCCGTCCGCAGTGACGGTGTAGCGCGTCCATAAGCCTGCCTCAATCAGGAGAACTGCAATTGACGTCGCTGAGAGATTGGAGGGCTCGGCAATCGACGTGACCATCGGCCGGAACGACTGCAACATGCCAAATGCTCGTACGAGCCCGAGTACGGATGGCACTGCCGCCAATTCATGCAACTCGTTGCGGTCAAGCGCGTCTCGCACCGCGAAGGCGACGTCAATCGACCGCGGATGTTCAACAGTCAGGTCAAACATCATCCCGTCGTATCCGCAAGCGTTGGCCACGGTAAACCGCAGGGCCAGGGCCACCGCTGCCACGGCGACCCAAACCTTTCGGACGGCGATCCGATTCATGGAGTGACGATGTTGAACCAGAAGGGGAAGGTGTCGAGCAGGGCCATGAAGTCCGCAAATGCCTCGCGTTTCCCTTCGATCTTCAGGTCTCCCTTGGTGATCGCCTGCTCCAGCGTCATTTCCTTCAACTGAATCGAGTCCAGCGTCGCCTTGCTCATCGTGAGCTTGGCGTCGGGCTGCGCAAGTGGCTTGCCATAGTTCAGGACCGCGTTCTCGACCATCAGGCCATATTGCTGCTTCAGATCGGTGAAATTGATGTTCAGTCCGATCTTCTTGCCCGCCGCCTTCGGCCCATTCAGCCGCACCGCCAGGTAATCGAACAGCATGTCCGGCGGCATTGCCTTGATCGTGTCCGCGCTCGCGGTGTTGACACCGCCGGCGCTCGGCACGCCGTTGCGCAATTCGTACGCACCTTGCAGGTAAACCCCGCGCCATGGCCCGGATTCGGCTTGGTAGCCGAGTTGCTCATAGGTGTCCGCGAGCAGATCCTTGGCCGCCTTGTTGTTGGGATTGGCGAATACGACGTGCTTGAGCGCCGTCGCGACAAAGCGATATTCGCCCTTGTCGAAGTCGGCATGCGCTCGTTTGAGCACGGCGTCCTCGCCTCCCATGTATTCGACGTACTTCTTCGCCGCCGGCTCCGGAGGGAGATCGTTCAGGTCCGAGGGATTGCCGTCATACCAGCCCATGTAGCGCTGATAAATGGCACGGGCGTTGTGGCGCAATGAACCGTAGTAGCCACGGTTCGGCCAGTAGTTCTCAAGCTCCGGGGGCAACTGAATCATCTCGGCAATCTCCGAGCCGATGTAGCCCTTGTTCATGAGGTTGACCGTCTGGTCGTGCATGTATTTGTAGAGGTCGCGCTGCTTCTTCCAGTAGTCGATGACCCTCTGGTTGCCCCACTGCGGCCAATGGTGGCTCTGGAACTTGACTTCGACTTCCGGCCCGTAGAGATCGATGGTTTCGTTGAGGTAGGCCGCCCACTTCAACGCATCGCGCACCTGCGCCCCGCGCAGCGTCAGGATGTTGTGCATCGTGTTGGTCGAGTTCTCGGCCATCCACATCGCCTTGAACTGCGGGAAGTACGTGTTCATCTCGGCCGGCGCTTCGGTGCCCGGCGTCATCTGGAACACCATCTTCACTCCATCGACGGTGATCTCGGTGCCGGTCTTCTTCACTTCGTCGCTGGGCACGATCAGCGTCACCGTGCCCGTGGACGTGGTTTGGCCCAGTCCGCCGTTCACGCCTCCGCGCGCATCGCGCGGCAGCAAGGCGCCATACATATAAATGGCCCGCCTTCCCATGACGTTACCGGCAATGACGTTCTCGCTGACCGCATGCTCGGTGAAGTGCTCGGGCGCGATGATCTTGACCTTGCCGGCCGCGACATCGGCTTCATCGACGATGCCACGCACACCGCCGTAGTGATCGACGTGAGAATGGCTATAGACAACGGCAACGACCGGTCGCTTGCCGAGCTTCGAAGTCACGAAGTCGTAGGCCGCCTTGGCCGTTTCGGTCGAGATCAGCGGATCGAACACGATCCAGCCGGTGTCGCCCTGGACGAAGGTGATGTTCGAAAGGTCGAACCCGCGCACCTGATAGATGCGATCCGTCACCTTGAACAAGCCGTACTGCATGTTGAGTTGCGCGTTGCGCCACAGGCTCGGGTTAACCGAGTCGGGCGCAGGCTTGTCGAGCCCGATGAATTTCTTGTAGCTCTCCAAATCCCAGACGACCGTACCGGCGGCATTCTTGATCGTGAGCGTCTCCGGGGCGCCCATGAAGCCGCGCTTTGCGTCCTCGAAGTCGCTCTTGTCGTTGAAGGGCAAGGTCTGTTGCACCTGCTGGTTGGCAGACTTGGTCGCCGCGGTGGCGGCCTTCGGAGGCACTGGGGCAGTCTGCGCCGTTGCCGTGTCGGTGACTGCTACGCATGCGACCAGCGCCAGCGTCAATATCGCGTTGCTTCTCACTCGATCGCCTTCCTCTGCCTTGAATGGATTGGGCCGCTATCCTGTCTGTAGATCTTTGGGGCGCCGCACAATACGCGAGTGCGCTGGCGCTGGGAAATCGGGCGATTGCTCGACTGATTGCCGTGCATTGGCGTGGCCAGGCATGCTGAGCCGCAAGATCGATCGCAGCCCCTTCGAGCCGTCGGCGACCGCGTCGCGATTCAACGTTGGCTTAGGGGCCGGAAGGTGCGTCTCGGTGTCCGCTTCACGGCGATAGAGGCGGCCGCGGGCAACGGCAGCTGTTGGGCGGAGGTTGTCGCCGCTTAGTAGTAGTCGTCCTCGCGCTGATGACGTACGGCCAGAATGGTCACGTGCTTGTCGTCTTCGATTTCGAACAGAGCAACGTAGCCGGCAGAACCAAACGGAACCACCAGCTCCCGTAGAAAGGGACTGCCGCCAGTGGCCTTGCGATAGCTGAACGGGGAGCGTTCGAGGGCCGAGATCGCGTGGCGTATTGCTTCCAGCGCGCGCTCGGCCAAATCCCAATCCGTCGGGTCGCGTGCAAGGATGAATTCGTAAAGGCGGACGAGGTCTTCTTCGGCCTCGCTCGTGAAGCGGACGCGGAACGTCACTTCTTGGCCGACGCGCGTCTGGCGCGGGCCAACATGCGTTCAAGGCGCGTGACGACTTTCGAAGCGGGCACATAGTTCTGCGCTTTGCGAGCGGCGTCCCTCGATTTCAGTCCGCGTGCCACGAACTCGCGCTGCGCCTGGCGGCGTTGGACTCCGTCGCGGATGGACTGCTCGACAAAGCTCGACAGCGACTCGCCGGCCTCCAGGACCTCCTCTGCGGCATTTCGTAGTTCCGGGTCGACTCTGAGCGACGGGAAGGTGGCGGTTTTCACTAGGACGGCTCCCTGCGTTGCAACTGCAACGCATTATGTGCCGATCGCCTGACGTCCGCAAGTGGGAAGACCCAGGCGCAGAGACGGGCGACCGGTCTTGGCCGACCTGCGCTCGCACGTCCTGGGGCTGGCGCAGTTCGAAGCTTTCCGGCCGATGACGTGGTAAAGAAGCAGCGTTATCCTTCGCGCTTTTTCTGCAGTTCCGTCGCTTTCGATCATCGTGGTCATTACGGAGATCGGGGTCCGGGCCGGTCGTTGAACCCGAGCATCGCCGCCGCGCTATTGTCCGTGCCGCGCTATTGTCGGTGCCGCTGTTCCCGACGATTGCGGGCGTGCTCGCGCCACGTCCTGCGAGTGTTCAAACGCCACAAAGGGGAAATCTGTCATGAGGTTGCAACAATGGCTTCTCGGCGCCGCTGCCGTATTCGGACATTCCCTCGGCACGCCGATGCCCATGCAGGCGCTGCAAACGCCGGCTAAGAACGACTAGCAAATTTCACTTGGGAAACTACTATGAAACGAATTGCATCGTGTGTATCAGCGTTTGCGAGTGCATTGCTGCTATCGGCATGTGCGACGCCTGGCCCGCAGCCCGGCGCCGTCGAGATTCAGCGCGGTGTGATCGAGCAGATCACCCCGACGCAGATCGCCACCAATCAGCATCAGGGACTCGGCGCCGTCGTCGGCGGCCTGGGTGGACTCGGCATCGGCAGTTTGATCGGTGCCGGCACCGGCCGCGACGTCGCGATGGTCGCGGGTGCCATCGGTGGCGCGCTGATCGGCAATGAAGTCCAGAAGAAGCATGACCAGCCGATAGCGGGCCAGCAGATCATCGTGCGCCTGAGCAACGGCGTGCTGGTGCAGATCACGCAGCCGGTCGGACCGTATCTGGCTGTGGGTCAGCGCGTCTATGTCCAGGGCAATGGCGAGAGCGCGCGAGTCGTGCCGCAGTAACGACGCCATCCCATATCATTCCGGCCTGGCGAAGCGGGCGAAGGCGCCACTGATCGGGCCGGCGGGCGCGCCGTGACTCTTCCTCGTTTGTTGGAGCCAACAGATGACAACCCGCTTGAAGGCCCTTGCGCTGGCCGCCATTGCGACCACCCTGTTTGCTGCTGGGCCGGCGCGCGCAGAGATGAGCGCCGAGGAACTGGCCAAGCTCGCGCAGAATCCGGTGGGCAACCTGATCAGCGTGCCGTTCCAGAACAACACCAACTTCAACGTCGGTCCGCTCAACGGCACGCAGAACATCCTGAACATCCAGCCGGTGATCCCGATCGAGGTCAACAAGGACTGGAACATCATCACGCGCACCATCCTGCCGCTGATCTGGCAACCGGAGTTCGCGCCGGGACAAGGCAGCCAATTCGGTCTTGGTGACCTGCAGTTGTCCGCCTTCTTGTCACCGAGCCAGCCCGGGCCGGGCGGGCTGATCTGGGGCGTGGGCGCGATCGCGCAGATGCCGACCGACACCAATGACCTCGGCAACAAGAACTGGGGGCTCGGACCGACCGCTGTCATTCTGAAGCTCGAAAAAGGCAGCCCCTGGGTGTACGGAGTGCTGGTCAACAACATCTGGGCCCTCAGCAGCAGCTAGCGCGGCGGCAGCTACAACAACTTCCTGATGCAGCCGTTCCTCAACTACAACTTTGCCGGCGGCACCTACATCACGTCGGCGCCGATCATCACGGCCGACTGGAAGGCCGACAGTGGTCAGCGCTGGACGGTGCCGCTCGGCGTCGGCGTGGGAAAGATCTTTCACTTCGGAAAGCTGCCGGTGAACACGCAGATCGGTGCGCTACTACAACGTCGTGCATCCGGACAACGGCGCGAACTGGCAGCTGCGAGCCCAGGTCCAGTTCATGTTTCCGAAGTAGCTATGTCGATCCGGGCCTGGTAGCGATCATCGCGGCGCTCGTGTTGGCGCCCTCAGTGCCTCATCTGCCTACATGCTGCATTGCTAGCGACCCTTGCCCATCTATCGCGTCATCGAGCCCAGGCTCGGCCAGCAGCGCATCAACGAGTGGTGGCGGCGCGCTCGCCGCGTACTGAGCCTGCTCGCTGGCGTGATCCTCGCGTGCACGCTCGGCCTCGTGCTTCTGGACAATTCGACCGAGCCGCCGCTGCACAAAGTGCTGCTGGCGCTGTGGAATGCGGTAAACCTCGTCACCACCCTGGGTGACTTCTCGACCTTCGACCCGCGGCAAAGGCTGTTTATGCTCGGCGCGATGATGTTCGTGATGGTGATCGGCGCCTATGCCATCAGCCAGCTCACGGGGATACTTTCAAGCCCCGATGTGGTGGCATTTCGGGAGAATCGTTCGATGCAACGTACGCTGGATGCCCTGTCGGGGCACGTCGTGGTGATCGGGTTCGACAGCCTGGGGCAACTGCTGGCCGGCCAGCTGAAACGCGCCGGACGACAGCTCGTCGTGATCGACCGCGACGAGGGCAACGCGGCAATCGCCGCCGACATCGGGTACCTGGTCATCAAGGGTGACGCCGGAATCGACGACGATGTGTTGAAGCACGCTAGCGTCGATACGGCGAGCGCGTTGTTCGTGACAACGGAAGACCCCAATCGCAATCTGTCGATCACCCTGATGTCGCATACGCTGAACGCCCAACTGAAGATCATCGTCACCGCCAGCAACGAGCGCTGGGGCGAACTGCTCCGACGCGCCGGCGCGAGCGAGGTGATCATCGCCGAGAAACTCCTCGCCGAAGCGATGATCGGGCGTCTCGCGTAATCACTGGTCGTTGTCTTTCGGCCTACCTACAACGTGGTGCACCCCGACAACGGCGCCAACTGGCAGTTGCGTGCGCAGGTACAGTTCATGTTTCCGAAATGAACGCGTCGATCTGGACGGCAGAGCCAGTCCGAACGAAATAGCGTGCCGGGTCCGCCGATGCGCAACCTTTGGGGAGTGACGAATGCGAGCAATGAGGAAGATCTGCTGTGCGGCTGCCGTTCTGGTCATGATGCTGCCTATGGCGGCAGCGCAGGCCCAGATGAAGGCCAACGAGTGGGAATGGGGTGCAACGATCTACGGATGGTTCCCGACGATCAGCGGCGAGACCCATTTTCCGGCCACCGGCGGCGGGCCCAGCATCGATGTGGATGCGGATACCATCCTCAGCAACCTCAAGTTCGTCTTCATGGGCACGCTCGAGGGCCAGAAGGGCGAGTGGGGATTCTGGACCGACGTTATCTATCTCAACCTCGGCGATTCGAAGTCCGGCGTGCGTGACCTGACGATTGGAAGACAGGGGATTCCGGCTAGTGTCAGCGCCAATCTGAACTACGACATCAAGTCATGGGTGTGGACGGTTGCCGGCACCTACAGCCTGGTGAAGAAGCCCGAGTACTCGATGCAGGCACTGGCCGGCGCGCGCATGGTCGACGTGAAGCAGACGCTCGGTTGGGACTTTGCCGGCAACATCGGCTCGCTCGGTCTGCCGGGAAGGAGCGGTACGACAGAAGTGACGCTGACCAACTGGGACGCGATCATCGGGGTGAAGGGACGCGCGTCCTTCGGCGACGAGCGCAAATGGTTCGTGCCCTACTACCTCGACGTCGGCACCGGTCAGTCGAAGTTCACCTGGCAGGGCATCATCGGCGTCGGCTATGCGTTCAGCTGGGGCTCCATCGTCGGTGTCTGGCGCTACCTCGACTACGAGTTCGACTCGGACTCGCGGATCGAGGACATCAACTTCAACGGACCGGCCATCGGGGTTGTGTTCCGCTGGTGAGGCCGCTCGGCTGCCAGGTCGAAGTCCGCACCCCGCATTCGCGTCGGCCGCCGGCCACCGGGTCACTTCCGGGGATCGGAGCATCGCGCGGATTGCATACTGCGCGATGCTCGAAGTCCGCACGCATATCGATATCGCCTCCTCGGCATCGCTGGTCTGGGGCATCCTCACCGATTTCGGCGCCTACCGCCGCTGGAATCCGTTCATGCGCGAGATCCAGGGGCAGGCGCTGACCGGCACCTCCATCGAGATCACGCAGGACGCTGCGGCGATCGGTCCGTTGACGTTCCGTTCGATCCTCACCCACGTACGCGAACCGCGTGAGCTGCGCTGGTTCGGTCGCTGGGCCGTTCCGGGACTTTATTCCGCGGAACACCGCTTCGGCATCGAGTCGATGCCAGGCGGCGGTGTGCGCTTCCACCAGAGCGAACTTTACGACGGGCTCGTGGTGCCGTTCGTGCGGCGCCGACTGCAGCAGCTGATCGAGCCGGCATTCAACGCGATGAACGTCGCCTTGAAGCGACGCGCCGAGCGCGCCGAGCTGCCGAAAGAGGCTGCGACGCTCGACACGCGCCAGTACGCCGATCAGGACCGGCGAAACTGAAGGCCGATGCCGACCGGGCAACGGGCCACTCCGTTGCGCTGCGTCAAATTCGCTAGAATTCCGGGATCGCCAGGGAGACGCCTGCGACGACAGGCCGACGCGCAGGCATTGCGCGCAGACAACGAGGACACGTAATGGCAACACCCGTACGCTTGATCAAGAAGTATCCGAACCGCCGCCTGTACGACACCCAGACCAGCACTTACATCACCCTCGCGGACGTGAAGCAACTGGTGCTGGACAACGAGAACTTCCACGTGATCGATGCCAAGAGCGGCGATGACCTGACCCGGCCGATCCTGCTGCAGATCATCCTCGACGAGGAGGCCGGTGGCGTGCCGATGTTCAGCGCGCAGATGCTGTCGCAGGTGATCCGCTTCTACGGCAACGCCATGCAGGGCATGATGGGCTCGTATCTGGAGAAGAACATCCAGGCCTTCATCGACATCCAGGGCAAGCTCTCGGAGCAGAGCAAGGCGTTCTACGAGACGAACAAGATCGGTCCCGAAATGTGGACGCAGTTCGTCAACATGCAGTCGCCGATGATCCAGTCGATGATGTCGAACTACATCGAGCAGTCGAAGAACCTGTTCGTGCAGATGCAGGAGAACATGCAGAACCAGGCGCGCTCGATGTTCACCGGTTTCCCCGGATTCCCGGGCGAGAAGAAGTAGAACCTATCTCGGAATCCCCGATGGATCGCGTTGCCATGAGAACCGGGCGGATGCAAGGCGGCGGGCGAAGGACAGTAGCTGGGCCTACGGCCGAGCCAGCCAACGCTGCAGACGCCCGGTTATCGTGGCAACCCTCCGGGGCGGGGTCGCATTGGGCGCATGGCGTTGTTGCGGCTCGGGTCCTTGCACACGCAATGGTCCCCTCGCCGCGCCTAGCCCCGCACCCAATGCAACCCCGCCGCGACCACCGCGGATTCCGAGATAGGTTCTAGCGAGCGGCAGCCGATGTCGGCACCGGTTGCCGCGCGGCGGGCGAATTCCGCCACGACCGCCGCCAAAGCAAAGCCCACCGCACCGTCGGTGGGTTTCGTGTCTCTGGGCTGCCCCAAGGCGCTGGTCGATTCGGAGCTGATCCTGACGCAACTCGCCGCCGAGGGCTATGCGACCAGCCCGACCTACGAAGGCGCCGATCTCGTCATCGTCAACACCTGCGGGTTCATCGATTCGGCGGTCACGGAGTCGCTCGACGCGATCGGCGAGGCACTCGCCGAAAACGGCAAGGTGATCGTCACCGGCTGCCTCGGAGCGCGCAAGGACGATGGCGAGAACCTGGTGGCCAAGGTGCACCCGAAGGTGCTGGCTGTCACCGGCCCGCATGCGGCCGGCGAGGTGCTCGATCACGTGCATCGCCATCTGCCGAAGCCGCACGACCCGTACACGGACCTGGTGCCGCCGGCCGGCATCAAGCTCACGCCGCGCCACTATGCCTATCTGAAGATCTCCGAGGGCTGCAACCATCGGTGCAGCTTCTGCATCATCCCGTCGATGCGCGGCGATCTCGTCTCGCGGCCGATCGGCCAGGTGATGCGCGAGGCCGAGAACCTGGTGAAGCAGGGTGTGCGCGAGATCCTGGTGATTTCGCAGGACACCAGCGCGTACGGCGTCGATGTCCGCTACAAGCTCGATTTCGTCGGCGGGCGGGCGGTCAGGACACGCATGACCGAGCTGGTGCGCGAACTCTCTCGACTCGCGCAGTCATACGATGCGTGGGTGCGGCTGCACTACGTCTATCCGTATCCGCATGTGGATGAAGTCCTGCCGCTGATGGCAGAAGGCAAGGTGCTGCCGTACCTCGACGTGCCGTTCCAGCATTCACATCCGCGTGTGCTGAAGGCGATGAAGCGGCCGGCCTCCGGCGAGAAGAACATCGAGCGCATCCGCGCCTGGCGCGCGATCTGCCCGGAGCTGACGATCCGCTCGACGTTCATCGCCGGATTTCCGGGCGAGACCGAGGCAGAGTTCGAGCACCTGCTCGACTTCCTGCGCGAGGCGGAGCTCGACCGTGTCGGATGTTTCGCCTACTCGCCGGTGGAGGGAGCTGCCGCCAACGCGATCGCCGGGCAACTACCCGATGAAGTGCGCGAGGAGCGACGTGCGCGCTTCATGCAGGCGCAGGAGCAGATCTCGGCACGGCGTCTGTCGCGCAAGGTCGGAACCGTGCAGCGCGTGCTGGTCGACGAAGTCGGGCCGACGGTGTCGATGGGGCGTACCGCCGGCGATGCGCCCGAGATCGACGGCGTCGTCTACATCAAGGCGGGCAGGCGCAAGCTGGCTCCCGGCGACTTCGTCGACGTGAAGGTCGCGTCGGCGGAGCAGCATGACCTGCACGGGAGGCTCGCATGACGACCCGGTACGTCCTGTACACAGCGCGCCGCTCGGGCGCGGCCAGCGTGGAGGTGATGCTCGGCGCGCTCGGGCTCGAGTTCGAACTGAAGGACGCCACGCCGTGGAGCGATCCGCCAGGCCCGTGCTTCGAGGAACTCAAGACCGTCAATCCGCTTGGCCAGCTGCCGACGCTCGTCACGCCGGGAGGCGAGGTGTTGACCGAAAGCGTGGCCGTGTTGTGGACCCTGCTCGAGCGCCATCCGAGCGACTGGGTACCGGCGCTCTCGACGCGCGACCGTGCGACCTGCCTGCGCTGGATGCAGTTCGCCAACTCGACCGTGTATGCCGCCGTTGGCGTGGCGGACTACCCCGCGCGCTGGACGACGTCGCGCTCGCCCGCCGCGCGCGCGGCCGTCGAGCGAGCGGCAGTCGCGCGGATGCAGCTCGGCTGGGACATCGTCGCGAAGGCGTTTCCGCAGAAGGCGGGGTTCCTGCTCGGCGAGAAGCCCCAGGTGTGCGACGTCTACCTCGCCAACCTGTCGCGCTGGTGGAAGATGCGCGACTACCTGCGCAAGCAGCACCGCGCGTTTGCGTCGCTGATGCAGCGCGTGGACGAACTGCCCGAGGTTGCGCCGGTCTGGGCCCGGCACTGGCCATGATGCGGCTGCGTTCCGTCCTGGTCGCAACGGTGCCGTGCGTGCTGCTGGCGTGGGCGAACCCCTCGGCGGCACAGATGACGCTGACGCTGTACATCGGATACGTCGGCAGCGACGGCGTCGAAAACGTCACGACGAATACGCAGGCGGACATCCGCAGCTCGGCCGCGTTCGCCGCCGCGGCAGGGTACGACCTCGATGCCGCGCGTGAGGTGCAAGTCTTATACAGCCAGCAGGCGACCACGGTGTCACCTGGCGGTGGATCAGCGCCGTTCGACATGACGGTTCGTTACCTGCATCTGGGGGGAACCGTGTTCATCGACGGGCCGATCGGGCGTGGCCCGTACGTCGTCGGCGGGCTGGGCGCGACGCAGTTCAATCCCAGCACCTCGGGTTACGGCACCGAGTTCAAGCCGTCGCTCAACCTCGGCCTCGGCTATCTGTGGCCCCTGGGCGACCGCATCGCGCTGCGCGCCGAGGCGCGCGGCTACTTTACCTTCGTCAACAGTTCGGGCGGATTTCTCTGCTCGGGCGGTTGCGTGGTGGTGCTGCGCAGTGACGTGTTCCTGCAATACGAGGCGATGGTCGGACTGACGGCACGCTTCTAGCCGAACCGCCTTCATCAACAAGGTCGCCGGCCCGGTCGTCAACAAGATGTTCGAATGTGACATGGTCCCCTGAGCCGCGAGGCGCCGCTTTCACAGCCAACTACCGTCGGGAGCATTTCCAAAATGAATGGCGGATCTTCGAGACTGCTGAAGTGCGTTGCAATGTGCCTGACAGTGGCGCCGCTCTTGGCCGCCTGCGGCAAGAAGGACGACACAATCGCCCAAGCCGAGAAGAAGGACGCGGCCAAGGGCATCGCCGCGCCGGGCATTGCGGAAACCAAGGCCATCGCCGAGGAAGGCTTCATTTACGGGCTGCCGCTGGTGATGAACTACGCGGTGATGAACGAGTTCGTCATCGACAAGAACTCCGGGCAGTACAAGGCACCCTTCAACACCATCAACAACGAGGCGCGCGTTTTTACCTACAAGGACACGGCCGTTGTGACGCCCAACAGCGACACGCCGTATTCGATGCTGTGGCTCGATCTGCGTGCCGAGCCGATGGTGATCTCGGTGCCCGCGGTCGAGAAGCGGCGCTACTACTCCGTACAGTTGGTCGACGGCAACACGTACAACTACGGCTACATCGGCAGCCGCGCGACGGGCAAAGAAGCCGGTGACTATCTCGTCGTTGGCCCGGACTGGAAGGGTGAGACGCCTGCGGGCATCAAGAAGATGTTCCAGTCGTCGACACCGTTTGCGCTCACGATCTTCCGCACCCAGCTCTTCAACGCCGGCGACATGCCGAACGTCGTCAAAGTCCAGGCGGGTTACAAGGCACAGCCGCTCTCCGCTTTCCTGAAGCAATCCGCTCCACCGCTCGCGCCGGAGATCGACTTCCTGCCTGCAACGACGGCGGGGATCAAGGACAACTTCTTCCAGCATCTCGACGCAGCGCTGCAGTTCGTGCCGGCGTCGCCCGATACTGCCGCGATCCGCGCCAGGTTGGCGAGCATCGGCATCGGGCCGGGCAAGACTTTCGACTTCAAGGATCTGTCGCTGGAACACAAGGCCGCAGTGCTGCTGGCGATGAAGGAAGGCGACGACAAGATCGACCAGTTCTTGGCGTCCGGAATGAAGAATATCAACGGCTGGCGCGTTGGAGCCCTGTTCGGTGACCGCGCCTTCTTCAACGGCGATTGGCTGAAGCGCGCCGCTGCCGCCAAGGGCGGCATCTACGGCAACAATGGCAACGAGGCGATGTATCCGGCCACCAAGCACGATGCGGAGGGTGAACCGCTCGACGGAAGCAAGCACAACTACACGCTCACGTTCCCCGCCGGGCAGCTTCCGCCGGTAAGCGCCTTCTGGTCGGTGACGATGTACGACGGCAAGTCGCAACTGCTGATCGAGAACCCGATCAACCGCTACCTGATCAATTCGCCGATGCTGCCAGCGATGAAGAAGAACCCGGATGGTTCGCTGACGCTGTATATCCAGAAGGACTCGCCGGGCAAGGCCAAGGAATCGAACTGGCTGCCGGCACCCAACGGCCCAATTTACCTGGTGATGCGCCTGTACTGGCCCAAGGAATCTGCGCCATCGATACTTCCTGCTGGAGAAGGGTCCTGGAAGCCGCCGGGAATTGTCGCGACGAAGTAGCACGACGCCGACCGGCCTGAGCCGTCCGCGGGATGCAATGGTCGGCCTGACGGCACGCTTCGAGCGCACGCGCCGATGTTGCTTGTATCACGGGACCGGCGTCCGACAAATGTTTGAATGTTGAATCGTGAGGTAAAGTCGGCCTCGAATCGCGGCGGTGCCGCTTCGGCCCATCCGCGAGAACGTCAACGAATTGCGGGAATCCCTGATGAAGATCTACAACTTCAGCGCCGGCCCTGCGGTGCTGCCGAAGGAAGTTCTGAAACGCGCCGCCGAGGAGATGCTCGACTGGCACGGTAGTGGCATGTCGGTGATGGAGATGAGCCATCGTGGGCCCGAGTTCATCGCGATTGCGCAAGAGGCGGAGGCCGACTTGCGCACGCTGATGGCGATCGGCAGCGATTATGCGGTGCTATTCCTGCAGGGCGGCGCGATCGGCGAGAACGCGATCGTGCCGATGAATCTGCTCGGCGACCGGAAGACGATCGATTTCATCAACACCGGCGAGTGGTCGAAGAAGTCGATCAAGGAAGCGAAGAAGTACGCACAGGTGAACGTCGCCGCTTCGTCGGAGGACAAGAATTTCTCCTACGTGCCGGCGCGAGAGCGCTGGAAGCTGTCGTCCGATGCGGCCTACGTCCACGTGTGCAGCAACGAAACCATCGGCGGCGTCGAATACCATTGGATTCCCGACGTGGGCGCGGTACCGCTGGTGGCCGATATGTCGTCCCACCTCCTGTCGCGGCCGGTCGACGTTTCGAAGTACGGCGTGATCTACGGCGGCGCGCAGAAGAACGTCGGGCCGGCGGGCCTGACGCTGGTCGTCGTGCGAAAGGACCTGCTGGACCGCGCGCTGGCCATCACGCCATCGGCCTTCCACTGGAAGGAGCAGGCGGAGGCGGATTCGATGCTGAACACGCCACCGACGTACGCGATCTACATCGCCGGGCTGGTGTTCAAATGGCTGCTGGCCCAGGGCGGACTGGCGGCGATCGAGCAGAAGAACATCGCGAAAGCAAAGCTGCTGTATGACACGCTCGATGCCAGCAGCTTCTACTCGAACCCGGTCCGCAAGGAGGACCGCTCGCGAATGAACGTGCCATTCAAGCTTCGCGATGAAGCCCTCGACGCAGCCTTTCTCAAGGGCGCGCAGCAGCGCGGACTGTTGCAGCTCAAGGGGCACCGCTCGGTCGGTGGCATGCGCGCATCGATCTACAACGCGATGCCGATCGAGGGCGTCCAGGCCTTGGTCGACTACCTTCGCGAGTTCGAGCGCAGCCTCGGCTGAACGGACGCCGGTCGCGGCGCACTGACAAATCGCACTGATAAACCAATGTCCCGATTCCAGATACTTACCCTGAACAACATCTCGTCGCAGGGGCTCGCACGGCTGCCGCATGAGCGCTACACCGTCGGCAGACAGGTCGATCGCCCGGACGCGATTCTGGTGCGCTCGCACGACATGCATGCGATGGTGATTCCGGCGAGCGTCAAGGCGATCGGACGAGCCGGCGCCGGCACCAACAACATTCCGGTGGCCGAGATGTCGAAGCGCGGGCTTCCGGTGTTCAACGCGCCTGGCGCGAACGCCAACGCGGTCAAGGAGATCGTGCTGGCAGCACTGCTGATCGGTGCCCGCAATCTGGTCCCGGCACTGCGATTCGTCGCCGAGTTGCCGCTCGACGCCGCCGACTTCGAGGCGCGAGTCGAGGAAGGCAAGAAGCAGTTCGCCGGTATCGAGCTGCCGCATCGCACCCTGGGCGTCGTGGGACTGGGCGCAGTCGGCGCGCTGGTTGCCGACACCGCATTGAAACTCGGCATGAAGGTCGTCGGGTTCGACCCCGAGATCACCGTCGACGCCGCCTGGCGTCTGCACTCGGGTGTACGCAAGGCCAACACGATCGAGGAATTGCTGAAGCACGCTGACTTCGTCTCGCTTCACGTGCCGCTGCTGCCGGCGACGCGCGGGTTGATCGACGCACGTCGACTGGCCGCGATGAAGCCGGGCAGCGTGCTCCTCAACTTTGCACGCGATGCGATCGTCGATGAAGCAGCGGTCGTCGATGCGCTGCGCAGTGGGCGACTCAAGGCCTATCTCTGTGACTTTCCGGCACCGGCTCTGGCCGGGGTACCGGGCGCCATCGCGCTGCCACACCTCGGTGCGTCGACCGCTGAGGCGGAAGAAAACTGTGCCGTGATGGTGGTCGAGCAGCTGCGGGAATTCCTTGAAAACGGCTGTATCACCAACGCCGTCAATTTCCCCAGCGTCGAAATGGGCCGCGAATCGGATCACCGCATCGGCATCGCCAACGCGAACGTACCGAACATGCTCGGCCAGATGTCGACAGCGATGGCGAAGGCCGGGCTCAACATCCACAACATGGTCAACAAGTCGCGCGGCGAAATGGCCTACACGCTGGTCGATGTCGACAGTCCGGTCGCCCAGGGCGCGATCGACACGATCGCCGCGATCGATGGCGTGCTGTCGGTGCGATCGATACCTGCTGATCCCGAACGGACGGCCGACACGGTTGCGCATCCGAGCCGAGTGGTCGACTCGAAGTAACGGCGCCTGCCTGCGCTGGATACGACTATGTCGGATCTCAACGGGGAGTGAAGCTGCCGGCGGGGCACACGGTTTCGGTTGAGGCGCGTCAACGCGGCACAGCGCAGGAGTCCCATGCTTCGAACGTTGGGCTGCTAGCGACGGCAGTTTCGTGTTCGCTGCGCAGCCAAAACCCGCACGGAGCCCCGATGCCCACACCCAGCCTGAAACTCGTACCAAAGACCGCTCCACCGCGCAATTCGATCAGAGCGATTGAGCCGCCGTCCGAGAAGTACCTGGCCGAGCCGATGCCGCTGGCCAACTACGACCGCGCGATTCGCGCTGCGGTGGCTCGAGCCAGCCGCGGCATCGCATGGCCGTCGCTGGTCTCCGCCTGGGCGGATTGGTATTGGCACCTGGCGGCCGCTCCCGGCAAGCAGATGGAATTGGCCAGCAAGGCGCAACGCAAGGCAAGCCGCTTCGCGCTGTACGCGCTGGAGTGTGCACAGGGCGAGGCCGCGCCGTGCATCGAGCCGCTACCGCAGGACCATCGCTTCGCGGACCCGGCATGGCAGGACTTTCCGTTCAACCTGGTGCACCAATCGTTCCTGCTGATGCAGCAGTGGATATGGAATGCGACCAATCAGGTGCGGGGCGTCAGCCGCCACCACGAGCGCATGGTCACGTTCACCGCGCGTCAGGCGCTCGACGTGATGAGCCCGACCAATTTCGTCTGGACCAACCCCGAGGTGCTGGCGCGGACGATGGAAACCGGCGGGCAGAACCTGGTTCAGGGTGTGAGCGACTGGTGGGCCGACGCGCTATCGCTCGCCTCGGGCAAGCCGCGGTCGGACGGCACGGCGTTCATTCCGGGCGAGCAGGTCGCCATCACGCCGGGCAAGGTTGTGTTGCGCAACGACCTAATCGAGCTGATGCAGTACGCGCCTGCGAGCGACACTGTCCACCCGCAACCGGTGTTGATCATTCCGTCGCCGATCCTGAAGTACTACATCCTTGACCTGTCGCCGCACGACTCGCTGGTGAAGTACCTGGTCGACAAGGGACACACCGTCTTCATGCTGTCGTGGCGCAATCCTGACGCGCGCGACCGCGAGCTTGGTGTCGAACATTACCTGCGACTTGGCATTAGCGCCGCCATCGACGCAGCCGGGGCGATCACCGGGCAGAAACTGCACGCGGTCGGCTACTGCCTCGGCGGCACGTTCCTCGCCGCTGCCGCGGCTTCGATGGCCAGCGTTGGCGATGATCGACTCGCGACGCTGACATTGCTTGCGACCGAGGTGGACTTCACCGAAGCGGGCGAACTGTCGATCTTCATCGACGACAGCCAGCTAGCGTATCTCGAGGACCTGACGTGGGAGCAGGGCTACCTGGACGGGAAGCAGATGTCGGGCGCGTTCACGCTGCTGAACTCGAACGACATGATCTGGTCGCGGGTGGTGCGTCAGTACCTGATGGCCGAGCCCCAGAAGGTCACGGACCTGACCTCGTGGAACGTTGACACGACACGGTTGCCGCACCGGATGCACACGGAGTACCTGCGCAACCTGTACCTGAACAACGATCTTGCGTCAGGCCGGATGCGTTACGACGGCCGCGCAATTGCGCTGTCGGACATACGCGCACCGATTTTCCTCGTTGGAACCGAACGCGATCACGTCGCGCCATGGAAATCGGTCTACATGCTGAACCTGTATGCCGACGCCGACGTGACGTTCTGCCTCACCAGCGGTGGCCACAACGTCGGCATCGTCAATCCGCCCGGTGCCGAGGCGCCACCACGGCACTACCGGATTGCGACAAAGAAGGCCGAGGACCGGTATGTCGATCCGGACCAGTGGGTTTCGCGCCATTCGCCGCTCGCCGGCTCCTGGTGGCCGGCATGGCAGACGTGGCTCGCGGAGCGATCCGGCAAGCCCGGCAAGCCGCCCTCGATCGGCAATGCGGACTACGCGGCAATGGACGACGCGCCGGGAACGTACGTGCTGATGAAGTGATTACGTGTTCTTGGCTGCTTCGGAGTTCGTATCGGCCGGAAGTCGTCGCAGTCCTGCAGCATTCATCGCCTGCAAGCAGTCTTCCTAGAGGCTGGAGCAGAATCCCCGAAAGCCGAGGCGCTCGAAGTGCTGGGGCGTAGTCTGGACGCGCTTCTATATGAGGAGTCTGCCGGGTTGCGGTCTTCTGTCCTGCAAAGTCAACCAAACCCGCGGACACGATGACAACGATGCGTGAGCTTCAAGTCAGCAAACGCGATCTTCGGGTCGCCCGCATCATCGAGGCGCAGCCCGTACCGCTTGCCGCGGGCAATGCGCGACTCAAGGTCGATCTTTTTGCGCTGACAGCCAACAACATCACCTACGCCGCGATGGGCGCGGGGAGACTCGGCTATTGGGACTTCTTCCCCGGCACGGACGACTGGGGCCGACCGCCCTGCTGGGGCTTCGCCACGGTTGTCGAGTCAGCCGCCGACGGCGTCGAAGTGGGAACCCGGTACTACGGTTACTTTCCCATCGCGGACATACTCGATGTGACGCCGCAACGAGCTGGGCCGCGCGGCTTCGTCGACGGCGCGCCGCATCGCAACTCCAAGGCCGCCGTCTATAACCAGTATCTCAACGTAGCCGCTGACCCCGCCTACGACGGTTCGTTCGAGCCGGAACAGGTGCTGTTTCGCCCCCTCTACGCGACGGGCTGGTGGGCCGCCGATTGCGTGACGGCCGGGGCGCCCCACGCGGTGGTCGTGTCGAGCGCGTCGTCGAAGACGGCTCTTTCCATGGTGCATCAACTGCGCAGCAAGGGTGGGACCGAGCTTGTGGCGCTCACCTCTGCGCGTAACGAAGCGTATGTCCGGGAAACGGGACTCTACGACCGGACGCTCACCTACGATGCCACCAACACGCTCACGGCGCCTCTCAACACCACGTATGTCGACTATCTCGGCCGGGACGCCGTCATCGCTTCAGTGCATCGCGCGCTCGGCCCCAATCTGGGCCGCAGCATTCTGATTGGCGCCACGGATTGGGGTGACAAGCCAGGTGGCATTCAGGCGCCGAGGCAGGAGGTGGTCGGACCGACACCCGAGTTCTTCTTCGTGCCTGCCTATGCAGCACGTCGTCTCAAGGCTCAGCCAGAACTCGGCGGTGCCATGCTGCATGACATGCGAGCGTTCTACGCGGCATCGCGCAAGCTCGTCACGCCACGACGGGCCAGTGGCGCAGCGGCAGTTCTCGAATGCTGGCAGCGGCTGACGGCCGGCAATGCTTCTCCGCGTGATGGATATGTGTTGTCGCTCTAGCCGAGCGACGCGGTTGGGGTTCCAACGTTCTGGCCCATCCGGCAGTGCTCTTCTCTGATCTGCCGACGATAAAGCGCACGATGGTTGACAAGGTTCTGGTGTTCTACGGTTCCTACCGAGCGGACCGCATGGGCATACGTCTGGCTGACTATGTCGTCGCGGGCCTTCGGGCGCGAGGGGTCGCCGCTGATCTGGTCGATGCCAAAGTCGTCGATCTGCCGTTGCTGGATCGGATGTACAAGGAATACCCGAAGGCCGCGGCGCCTGCGGCGATGGAAGCGCTGGCTGAGAAGATTCGTCTTGCCGATGCATTCGTTTTCGTGACAGGCGAATACAACTGGGGCCCGCAACCCGGCTTGAAGAATTTGACGGACCACTTTCTCGAGGAGTGGTTCTGGCGCCCGGCGGCGATCGCCAGCTATTCGGCGGGTCGGTTCTCAGGTGTTCGCGCCGGCACTGTCTGGCACAGCATATTGTCCGAAATGGGCATGGTCGTCATCTCGAGTACGCTGGCCGTCGGAGTAATTTCGCAAACGCTGGATGCCAATGGACAACCGATCGGCAGTGGCGGCGAGGCACTTCAGAGGGCCTTTCCGCGTTTTGCCGATGACCTGGCATGGTGGACCGAAGCAGCTCGCGAACAGCGAGCGCGCAGACCGCCGCCCTACTAGGCGTTCGCTCCAGAAGTGGTCGATGTGTACGCTGCGATGTCGGCGACATACGTCGGTCGTCGCAAGTCTTGCCTGGCAAGGCTCTTCACGTCCTCCAACGGAGCGCAGTCCATGCTGCTTGGTTCCCAAGATCCGGTCGCGATCGACAACGTGATTCGAGCGCGCAGAACGACCCGCGCGTTTCGGCCTGACGAGGTTTCGCGAGCTCAGGTCCGTGAGATCCTGGAGCTGGGGCGCACGGCGCCAAGTACCTTCAACACGCAGCCCTGGCGAGTCCATGTGCTTGCGGGCACGGCAAAGAAGGCGTTGAGCGAAGCGCTTGTTCAGGCGCATACCGCCAATACTTATCCGCCGTATGCCTCGCTGCCGAGCCCTGCGCCCGCGGCAGTTGCTGCTCGGCAAGACGATTTCGGGCGACGCTACTACGCCGTTCTCGGCATCGACCGCGGCGACATGGCCGCGCGCTCGCGCCAGACCGCCCGCAACTTTGTGTTCTTCGGTGCACCCGTGGGCTTGATCTTCACTATCGACGCTGCACTGACAAAGCACAGCTGGCTCGACTTCGGCATGTTCTTGCAGAACGTGATGCTGGGAGCCCAGGCGCGTGGACTCGCGACCTGCCCTCAGGTTTCGTTTGTCCGTTACCAGTCGGTGATTACCGCCCAATTGGGTCTTGCATTGGAAGAGTTAGTCGTCTGCGGAATGTCGCTTGGCTATGCGGATGACGGGGCGGCGCTAAATCGAATGGAGATGCCGCGGGAACCGGTTGATGCGTTCGCAACCTGGCACGGCTTGGGCGAATAGGATGCGCAAAGCTGGATCCAAAGCGCGAAGGGACTCGAGATGGGCGCAATGCGATGGGTGCTGGTACTTTCTGCAGTCGGTGAAGCGGCGACCGGGGTGGCATTGCTGCTCGTCCCGTCGTTGGTTTGCCAGTTGCTGTTTGGTGCCGAACTGACGGGCGTCGGGCTGACATTGGCGCGCGTGGCCGGCATCGCCCTCATCGGATTGGGGGTCGCCTGCTGGCCGGGCCCACCGCGCGTCGGCATGCTGACCTACAGCGTGGTCGTCACGCTGTATCTCGTCTACGTCGGCTTCGCGGGCGGATCGACCGGCATCCTGCTGTGGCCAGCGGTCGTTCTGCACGTAATCATCGCCGCACTCCTGGTTCGGACACCGCCGGGCGACAAGGAGACAGGCACATAGAGGGATAGGCCGTTCGAGACCCGTCGAACGGATTCAAGGGCCTGGCGCGGTTCCGGGCCGCGCCCGGCTCGATCCATGTCAAGCAGGTCTGTGTCCGGCGTGCAAGAATCGCCGACCCGGCGCCTGCCGAGCTGCAGGCTCGCCACCACACCAGAGCAGCGAGGGAGTACACCATGCGTGAAGTGGTCGTTGTCAGCGGAGCCCGTACCGCGATCGGGACTTTCGGCGGGAGCCTCAAGGATCTGCCGCCGACCCAGCTCGGCGCCATCGTGGTCGCCGAAGCGCTCAAGCGTGCCAAGGTCGACGGCAGCGAAGTCGGCCATGTCGTCTTCGGCCATGTGCTCAATACCGAACCCAAGGATATGTACCTCTCGCGCGTCGCCGCGTTGAATGGCGGCGTGGCGAAGGAAGCGCCTTGCCTGACGCTGAACCGCCTGTGCGGTAGCGGCCTGCAGGCGATCATCTCCGCGGCGCAATCGATCATGCTGGGCGATGCCGATATCGCGATCGGCGGCGGCGCCGAGAACATGTCGCGCGGCCCGTACAGCATGCCGGCGGGCCGCTGGGGCCAGCGCATGGGCGACATCAAGGCGATCGACATGATGGTCGGCGCTTTGCACGACCCGTTCGACGTGGTTCACATGGGTGTCACCGCCGAGAACGTGGCGACGAAATGGGGCATCACGCGCCAGGAGCAGGATGCGCTGGCGGTCGAGAGCCATCGACGCGCGGCCGCGGCGACCAAGGCCGGGCACTTCAAGAGCCAGATCGTGCCGATCGAGGTCAAGGGAAAGAAGGGACCGACGGTGTTCGACACCGACGAACACTTCCGCGAGGGCACCTCGATGGATGACATGGCCAAGCTGAAGCCGGTGTTCGCCAAGGAAAACGGCACGGTCACCGCAGGCAACGCCTCTGGCATCAACGACGGCGCGGGAGCCGTCGTGCTGATGGAGCGCGGCGTGGCCGAGAAGCGTGGACTCAAGCCGCTGGCGCGACTCGTCAGCTACGGCCACGCCGGTGTCGACCCGAAGTTCATGGGCATCGGTCCGGTGCCGTCGACTCGCAAGGCGCTCGAGCGGGCCAAGCTGAAGGTCTCCGACCTCGACGTGATCGAGGCCAACGAGGCGTTTGCCGCGCAGGCCTGCGCGGTGGCGAAGGACCTCGGCTTTCCGGCGGACAAGGTCAACCCCAACGGCAGCGGTATCTCGCTCGGACATCCGATCGGAGCGACCGGCGCGATCATCACCATCAAGGCGCTGTACGAACTGCAGCGCGTCGGCGGCCGTTATGCGCTGGCGACCATGTGCATCGGAGGCGGGCAGGGCATCGCCGCCATCTTCGAGCGGGTCTGACGTTTGCCGGGTGGTTGCCCGATGACGGACCGCGACCCGCCCGGCAGCCGCACGCACCCTGCGCATGTCCGGCGTCGCCTGCTGCTGGCGGCCGGGTGCTCGCTGTGCGGCGCGGTGCAACTCGCGCACGCAGCGGGCGGCGGTCCAGCCACGATGGACCCGAGGCTCGCCGACCTGCTGCGCGAGCGCCGCTCGCTGTGGCTGCGTCGCGGCAGCGAGGAAGTGCGTTCGACCTACTGGACCGCGGCCCGGGGCCGTGACGAGGACCAATACCTGCAGGTGTGCTGGATCATGCGCGACATCCGCGCCGATCGTGTGTTCACGATGGACCGCTCGCTGCTCGATATCCTGGCCGGGGTGCAGGCATGGCTGAAACGGTCGGGCGTCGATGCGCCGATCGAGCTGCACTCCGGTTATCGCACCAGCAAGACCAACAAGGCCACCGAGGGCGCCGCGCTGAACTCGCGCCATGTCGTCGGCAAGGCCGCCGACATCTCGGTCGCGGGTATATCGAACGTCAAACTGGCCGGGCTTTCCAGCATCTTCGGGCACGGCGGGACCGGGTTCTACGTCGGCCGCGGCTTCGTACACGTCGACACCGGCAACGAGCGCATCTGGATCGACCAGAAGCACAAGCCGGCGGCCCCCGCCATTTGAATCGGCGGCGAGCTACGCGTCGCTGCGCGGGCGAGCACGATCGAGTTCGATGTCGTCATAAGACGCTGGGTCCTCGCGCGGCTCGATGTGGGTGATGACCGAGGCGCCCGAGACGACCCGAGCGATCTCGCGCTCAATGGCTTCGGCCATATCGTGCGCGCGCTGCACGCTCCAGGCGCCCGGCACCAGCAGATGCACGGAGACGAACGAACGGCCGGCCGCGGCGCGCGTGCGCAGCGCGTGAAAGTCGATCCCCTCGGCGCGATGCTCGCGGAGCAGCGCTTCGATCGCCGCGCGCTGTTCGCCGGGCAGGGAGCGGTCGAGCAGACCGAGTGCCGAGCGACGTACCAGCGAGAAACCCGTCAGCACGATGTTGGCCGCGACCGCCAGCGCGATCACCGGATCGAGCCAGTTCCACTGCGTGACGGCGACTGCCCCGACTCCGACCACGACGCCGGCCGACGTCCAGACGTCGGTCAGCAGGTGATGCGCGTCGGCTTCGAGCGCGATCGAGCGATAGCGCCGGGCAGCCGCCATCAACACGCGGGCCACGGCGAAATTGATCGCGCTCGCTACCACCGACAAGCCGAGGCCCAATCCGACTCGCTCGAGCGGCAGCGGATGCAGCAGGCGATCGATCGCCGTCCACGCAATCGCGAGCGCGGCCGCGAAGATCAGCGCACCTTCGACGCCGCTCGAGAAATACTCGGCCTTCGAGTAACCATGGGCGTGCTCCTCGGTCGGAGGGCGCGCCGACAGCGCCAGCATCCACAGCGTCATCGCGGCGGCCACCAGGTTGACGATCGACTCCAACGCGTCGGACAGCAGTCCCACCGACCCCGTCAGCCACCATGCGCCGGCCTTGATCGAGATCGTCGCTAGCGCGGCGACGATCGATAGCCAGGCAAAGCGCATCAGATGCAAACGATTCGTCGTCATCGCAGGTCGTGCCGCGGCGGACGCTATCGCCTCAGCGCGGCGCAACGTCGTTGAACCAGCCGAGCACGCCGTCGAGCGGCGCGTGGCTCAGCGCAAAGGTAGCCTTTTCGCGCACGACTGGTTTGGCGCGCCATGCGACCGAGATCCCCGCGAGCGCCATCATCTTCAGGTCGTTGGCGCCATCGCCGACGACGATCGCCCGGTCGGTGGGACAGCCGAGCTCGGCACACAGGTCGCGCACGGCCTGCGCCTTGCCTTCGGCATCGACGATCTCACCGCCGCCAGCTCCGGTGACTTTCCCGCTCAGTCGGCCGTCGACGACTTCGAGTTCGTTCGACCGTGTCGCATCGAAGCCGAGCCGCTCGCGCATGCGGTCGGTGAAGAAGGTGAAGCCGCCGGTGACGAGCAAAGTCTTGAGGCCCGCCGCTCGAGACGTCGCGATCAGCCGCTCGGCACCCTTGTTGAGCTCCAGCTTGTCGTCGTACACGCGCTGCAGCAGCGCCGCATCCACTCCAGCCAGCAGCGCGACGCGCCGGCGCAGGCTCTCCTTGTAGTCGGCGATCTCGCCGCGCATGGCAGCCTCGGTGATCGCTGCAACTTCATCGCCGTGGCCGGCATAGGCTGCCACTTCATCCAGGCTTTCGATCGTGATCAGCGTGGAGTCCATGTCGAGGGCGAGCACGCGGAAATCGGCGAGCTGCCACGTCGGATCGACAAACGCGCAGTCGACCTTCCAGTAGTCACCCAGCCCGCGCACGGCGCGCCGGACTTCCAGGTCGTCCGGCACCGCCACGCAACGCGCCCAATGGTCGGCGAGCCGGATGCGCTCCGGCAGGCATACCACCTTGAAGGTGTCGAGCACTTCGGAGGAGAGCAGCGGACCCTGGACGATGAGGTCTTTCATCGGGCAGGGAGTGTAGTGGCACGCGGAGCATTCCCCGTGCCT
Source organism: uncultured beta proteobacterium (assembly GCA_963703945.1). Classification (GTDB taxonomy): domain Bacteria; phylum Pseudomonadota; class Gammaproteobacteria; order Burkholderiales; family Burkholderiaceae_F; genus JALORV01. The sequence goes on from CAVPGM010000007.1 coordinate 24,843, forward strand.
TGCCGCAAGCACGGCGCACCGGGTACCTTACGCCGCCATGTAGCCCAAAGATGGCTTGACGCGCCGCTCGAAGCACTCCATCTTTCGCGTTCTGCCGCGGAGCCGCAGCAGGCGGCGTCGGCCACCACACGGAGGACGGACATGCCGAAATTCATCATCGAACGCAATCTTCCCAACGCCGGAAAGCTCACGGCGGCCGAACTCCAGCAGATCTCGCAGAAATCGTGCGCGGTCCTGAGTTCACTCGGCCCTGCGATCCAGTGGGTGCAGAGCTACGTGACCGGCGACAAGATCTACTGCGTCTACATCGCGCCGAACGAGGCCATGGTGCGGGAGCACGCGCGGCTAGGCGGCTTCCCCGCGAATGAGGTTGCGAAGGTGAGCGAAATCATCGACCCGACGACAGCCGAGGTGTGAGCGGTGCGCCGCTGAGTGGTCGCGGCGCTGTCGAATCTCGCCGGCTCGAGCGCCCCGAGGTGGTTCAAAGCGATCGACGGGCGCTCGTCGCGAGCGCCACACACTGCTGGCCTCCTTGACATCCCGCGGGCTGATGCGGAAAGGAATGCCGCCGGACCTGCGACCAAGTCCGGCCCGCTTTCCACCAGAGGCGCGCTGACGGCATCGACCAGCGCGCTGCGAAGGAGCCAACCATGCGCCTGCAAGACCATCGACTCGCGCTGGCGATCACCGCCGCCTGCGCCCTCGCGATACCCGCCACGGACAGCCCGGGCAACGACACCGGATTCGATCCGCTGCTGAACGACGGGACCACGTGCTCGCCAGCCGCGGCCGGGCCGCCGGCGCTGCTGCACAAGCTCATTCTCGCGGCCGCGGAAACCGCGCCGTTCCAGCCGGTGCCGGCCAAACCCGCACTGACCGAGACGCCGGTGCTTTACGACAATCTCGGCACGCTCAGGTTCAAGGCCGGCACGCGCAGTGCGAAGGCCCAGGCCTGGTTCAATCAGGGAATGCGGCTCTCGTTTGCGTTCAACCACGCCGAAGCGCAGCGAGCCTTTCGCGAGGCACAGAAGCTCGATCCCAACTGCGCGCTGTGCTTCTGGGGCGAGGCGCTCGTCCTCGGGCCGAACATCAACGTGCCGATGATGCCGGAGGCGAATGCGCCGGCGCTGGCAGCACTCGGCAAGGCCGTCGCACTGGCACCGTCTGCGCCGGCACGCGACCGCGCGTTGATCGACGCGCTCGCGAAGCGCTATTCGGCCGATCCCAGGGCCGAGCGCGCGGCGCTCGACGCCGCATATGCGGATGCGATGAAGCAGGTCGCCGCGCTCTATCCGGCCGAGGACACGATTCAGGTGCTGGCCGCGGAGGCGATGATGGATACGCAGCCGTGGGACTACTGGGAGGCGGGCGGCACCAAGCCCAAGGGTCGCGGTGCCGAGATCGTCTCGACGCTGGAAACGGTGCTCAAGCGCAATCCGAAGCATCCGGGCGCCATCCACCTCTACATCCACGCGGTGGAAGCGTCGACGCAGCCGCAGAAGGCGCTGCCGTACGCGGACCACCTCGGTGCGCTGATGCCGGGCGCAGGGCACATCGTTCACATGCCGGCGCACATCTACTACCGCGTCGGCATGTACCGCAAGTCGCTCGACACGAACAAGCGTGCGATGGCCGTCGACGAGAGCTACTTCCGGACCTCGCCGTCCGATCCGCTGTACAAGTCGGCGTACTACCCGCACAACATCCACTTCCTGATGGTGTCGGCGCAGATGGGCGGCGACGGACCGACGGCGATCAGCGCGGCACAGAAGCTCGATGCGTCGATGGCGCCCGAAATGGTCGCCCAGTTCGCCATCATGCAGCCGGTCAAGGCCGCGCCGTACACCACGCAAGCGCTGTTCGGCGCGCCGGACACGATCCTCGCGCTGCCGGCGCCGCCCGCCAATCTGGCACTGGTCGACACGATGTACCACTACGCGCGCGCACTCGCGTTCGCGCGCAAGAAGGACACGGATTCGGCGCAGAAGGAAATCGACGCGCTGGCCCGCATCATGCGCGAAACCGACTACAAGCCGTTCGAGGAGTGGGGCATCCCGGCCAAGGAGATCATCGATACGGCGCGGCTGGTTGCCACCGGACGTCTGGCCGACGCCAAGGGCGATCTGGACGGGGCTGCGCACGCTTACGAAGAGGCCATTTTCATCGAGGACTCGCTTGCGTACACCGAGCCGCCGTACTGGTACTACCCGATTCGCCAATCGCTCGGCGCCATCAAGCTGCGCCAGGGCAAGCTGGACGATGCCGAAAAAGCGTTCCGCGACTCGCTGGGCCGTGTCCGCAACAACGGATGGGCACTCGCGGGCCTGGCCGAGACCTACCGGCGCAAGGGTGATGCGAGCGGAGAGAAAGCGGCGCGGCAGGCGTTTGCCCGCACCTGGTTCGGCGACAAGCAGGGTCCGTCGATCGACCAGCTCTGAGCAGGTGGTGGTGCCCGCGCTCGGATCGTGGCAGCAGATGAGTGCCACCTAGGCCGCGACCCGCCTCGCGCGCGACATCGAGGCGGGCGCAGCCAAAGTCGGACCCAACGCGGTTTCGCGCTACACGATCGCGCACCGTAAGGCGTCGCAGTGGTGTGAATGCGGGGGACCGTATCGCGTCCAGTTCGACAGGGTCGGCGCGATCATCGTCTGGTGCAAGGACGCGACCTGCGACAGGTTGGTGTCGAGCCTTGGCACATCGGCCCACGGCCGGCATGCCGAGATCGCGGATACCCGCATGGTCGCAGCCGAAGGACGAAACGCCACCGCGACCGCGGCGCGGCCGGTGGCACCGTCGCGGATGCGCGGGTGTGACCGTCACCACGTGACGGCGGTTGGCGCGCCGGGGGCCCATGGCTGGACGTGACGGTGACCGCTGTCTTGGTCTTGATCTGCGCGAGCTGTGCCGGCGTGAGTGTCACCAGATGGTTGTGATCCGCCGCGGCCATGATGCCGTAGACGATGCTGACCATCGAATCCACGTCCAGCGGCTGGGATGACCAGCGCGTGACCATGGTTGCCGGTGATGGCCGTGGCGCCGCAGCTCAGCGCGCCGGCCGGCGGCGGTGGAGTAGGAGTCCGGCGCGGGCGCGGGCGCGGGTGAGGGCGCCGGTGTCGGCGCCATGCCGGAATAGCCGCTGCTACCACCGCAGCCTCCGAGCGCCAGTGCCATGGCACTGCCCGCGGTATTCGCAACGAACAATCGACGTGAGCGGTTCATGCGCAATCTCCAACAGCGGCTCTCTCGAGCCGAACAATGCGATGGGCAGATGCTGCAGTGATGTTCGTCGAGTGTCACTCCCGCGTCCGTCCCGGAACAGCATGGAATAAATCGTTGGCGTGAAGCGTTACCGCCGAGCCGCACACACGCTCCAGGGCGCAGCTTCGTCTACATTCCGTGCCAGCGATCTCGCACACTGCCGCGCACTGGAGCATGCCCATGAGCACCTCGACTCTCGATCCGGTCCAGACATTCACCGTCAGCCACTTGAAAGAAGCAGACTTCAAGGATGGTGGCCTGCGCGACTATTCGGTCTACCGGGATCTCGGCGTCGCACAAGCGACGCAGGGACTTGCAACCGCGCATGTGATCCGCATGGTTGCGCCCTTTCGTGAGGAGCTGGGCCAGCGGCATCACCACAATGTTCGCTTTCAGCTCGTCTATGTATTGAAAGGCTGGTTCAAGAATGAATTCGAGGGTCAAGGCGTGCACGTGATGAAGGAGGGTTCGTGCTGGATCCAGCCGCCAGGAATTCGCCATACCGTCCTGGGCTGGTCCGACGACTGCGAGTTGCTGGAGATCATCCTGCCCGCCGAGCACGAGACCGTGAACGACTGACCGCGCAAGACCGCGCATGCCGGCCGGACAGACCCACGACGTGATCATCGCCGGGCTCGGCGCGATGGGGAGTGCGACGGCATTCGAACTCTCGAGGCGCGGAGTCGGTGTGCTCGGGTTTGACCGCTACACGCCGCCGCATGCGTTCGGGTCTTCGCACGGAGAAACCCGGATCATTCGCGAAGCGTATTTCGAGCATCCGGTCTACGTTCCGATGGTGCAGCGGGCCTATGCGCTGTGGCGTGCGCTGGAGCAAGCGGCCGGAGTGACACTGCTGCGTGAAACCGGCGGCCTGATGATCGGACAACCGGACAGCGTGCTGGTGCAGGGCGCACGGCTGAGCGCAGAGACACATCGGCTGCCGCACGAGATCCTCGGAGCCGCCGAGGTGCGGGCGCGATTCCCGGCGCTGCAACCCGAAAGCGGCATGATCGCGGTGTGGGAGCCCCGAGCGGGCATCCTGTTTCCGGAGGCGTGCATCAGTGCGCACCTCGAATTGGCGCGGCAGCACGGCGCCGACCTGCACTACTCGGAAGCCATCGACCACTGGGAGCCTGACGGCGACGCAGTACGGGTCCATACCAATCAAGGCGAGTATCGCGCTCGCCAGCTGATCGTCACCGCAGGCGCGTGGGTCACGTCACTGATGCTGGGACTGCGGCTGCCGTTTCGCGTCGAGCGACAGGTGCTCCACTGGTTCGACTGCGGGCAGGCGGCTGAGTCGTTTGCTCCCGGGCGGTGCCCGATCCACCTGTGGCAATTCGACGGGCGCCGGTTCTTCTACGGCTTCCCGGCTATCGACGGCGCTGTCAAAGCAGGGTTCCATCACGAAGGCGAAACGACAACGGCCGACAGCGTGCGGCGCGAGGTGTCGCCCCGCGAGGTTGAAGACGTGCGCGCCGTGATGCGCCGCTTCATTCCCGGCGCCGACGGACCACTGCGGAAGTCGGTTGTCTGCCTCTACACCAACACGCCCGATGAGCATTTCTGGATCGACCGTCTCCCGGCGCACCCGCAGGTGCTGATCGCGAGCCCCTGCTCGGGGCACGGCTTCAAGTTTTCTCCGGTCATCGGCGAGATCCTGGCTGACCTCGTGCAGGGCAGGCCCGCCCGCTTCGAGCTCACGCACTTCCGTCGGCGCATTCCGGTCGCACCGCTTTGACTTGGAGCGCTGGGAGAATGCCTTAGGAGTTCTGTCAGACGTGCAGGACCGGAGCGTCCATGCGCACGCTCCCGGTCTACGACAGCATGTGAACGACGTCGGCAAAGGTGTTCGCGACCTCGGTCACCGCGACGGGCAATCCGAGCTGACGCTCGAGCTGCGTGCGCGAGATGACGCCGCGCACGCGGCGCGGCGTCTGGGCCGTCGGGCCCTCGATCACCAGCAGATGGTTTCGCCCGTACCTGCGCAGCGTGGCGATCACGTTGCTGACGGTGGCCAGTTTCATGACTTCGTATTCGATCGCGTCGAGTTCCGACAGGCCGGCCATCACGTCGGCCACGCATAACTCGTCGTACCGGATGTTGCGTTGCTGGACCAGCCGCATCTGGGTGTCGCCGTGCAGGTCGGTCGTCGTCACCAGGCCCTCGATGGCCGGCATGTCGCTCACGACGAACAGCATGCGCACGCCCTGGTTGATCATGATCTGCTCGGCCTGGCGCAGCGTCGTCGACGGACTGGTGGTCGCGGCCTTCACACGGGTCAGGTCGGTCATGACCTCGAGCGCCGGCGAATCGGCGGTGACCGCATTGACCTGAAAGTCACGCGCTTGGGCGATCACGGTGCCGGGCTCGATGCGGCTGGTCGGCAGGGGCGAATTGCGATCCATGGTTGCCTCCCTTCGCTGCACGACGATGTGGAGATCCCGCGTGTCGAGACACGCATCGTGTTCAGTCTAATCCTCGCCGGCCGGATGCGGAGAGTAGCGGTCGCGCGGTTGGCCGGGCGAGTGCAGCTCATGGCTGCCGCGCGCCGGGGCATGCCGGCTCACGATCCCTGTGCGGACTTCTCCGGTGGCGGCTTGCGGACCGCCTTGTCAGCTTCGGCTTCGGCTGCGGGCGCGGTCTTCGTGTTCGCGGGCTGCGCCTTACGTTGCGGCTCCGGGGGCGCGCCAAAGCGGTGCCAGTTCTCCCCGTAGCATGGATTTTGCGAGTACGTGACCTTGCCATCGGCCCCCGTGCATTTGTAGATCATGTCGGCACGGGCGGGCGGCGCGGCAGCCGTGATCGCCAGCAGCAGAGCGGCCAGGAAGAAGGTTCGATCCATGGGTCCGACTATCGAACACCGCGCCGCCGCTGAAGGCCCGATATCCGCCTCGATTCAGGGGGCTCTCTTGCCTTGCCGTCCGTCGGCGCAGCTGTTGTTACGACAACGCCTTGAACACCTCTCGCAGCCGCTGCGTCCGCGCCTCGAGGTGCGGCGTCTTCTCGTCGATCCTAAGGCGATCGGGACCCGCCAGCCGCATGGTCTTCGAGCGTTGCATCAGTGCGATCACGCGGGCGGGATCGACCGGCGCGTTTGACGCGAACTGGATGACCAGCGCATCGGCCGAGGCGTCGATCTTCCTGACGCCCAGCTTTTCGGCCGCAAGCCGCAGCCGGTGCGTCTCCACCAAGGCCCGCGCGGCCTCGGGCAGCTTGCCGTAGCGGTCGACAATCTCCTCCTGCAGCAGTGTCAGTCCATCTTCGTCGTCGCAGCTCGCCAGTTTCTTGTACATCGACAGGCGCTGGTGTACGTCGTTGACGTAGTCGGGCGGCAGCAGTGCCGGCGCGTGCAGGTTGATCTCGGTCACCGCGGCGAGCGGTACCAGCAGGTCGGGCTCGCGTCCCGACCGCAGCGCGCGCACGGCCGCGTTCAGCATCTGCGTGTACAGGTCGAAGCCCACTTCCTGCATGTTGCCGCTCTGGCTTTCGCCCAGCACTTCACCGGCGCCACGGATCTCGAGATCGTGCATCGCCAGGTAGAAGCCGCTGCCCAGCTCCTCCAGGTTCTGGATCGCTTCGAGGCGCTTCTCGGCGTTCTTCGTCAGCCCGCCTTCGTCCGGCACCATCAGGTACGCATACGCCTGGTGATGCGAGCGGCCGACGCGCCCGCGCAACTGGTGCAGCTGGGCGAGGCCGAACTTGTCGGCCCGATGGATGATGATGGTGTTGGCCGTCGGCACATCGATGCCGGTCTCGATGATCGTCGTGCACAGCAGGACGTTGAACCGCTGCTGGTAGAAGTCGCGCATCACGCGCTCGAGATCGCGCTCGGGCATCTGGCCGTGCGCGATTTCGATGTGCGCCTCGGGCAGCAGCTCGGCGAGTCGCGCACGCCGGTTGTCGATCGTCTCGACTTCGTTATGCAGGAAGTAGATCTGCCCGCCGCGCTTGAGCTCGCGCAGGATCGCTTCGCGCATCAGGCTCGCCGATTCCTTGCGCACGAAGGTCTTGATCGCGAGCCGGCGCTGCGGGGCGGTGGCAATGACCGAAAACTCGCGGATGCCCTCCAGCGACATGGCCAGCGTCCGCGGGATTGGAGTCGCGGTCAGGGTGAGGACATCCACTTCGGCCCGCAGTGACTTCAGCCGCTCCTTCTGCCGCACGCCGAAGCGGTGCTCCTCGTCGATGATCACCAGTCCAAGCCGATCGAAGCGCACGTCCTGCGACAGCAGCTTATGTGTGCCTATCACGATGTCGATCGTGCCGGCGTCAATTCCTGCGATCGCGTCGGCCACTTCCTTCGTCGAGCGGAAGCGCGACAGCTCGACGATATTGATCGGCCAGGGGGAGAACCGGTCGCTGAAGGTCTGGTAGTGCTGTTCGGCGAGCAGCGTGGTCGGACACAACACGCCAACCTGCTTGCCGCCGGCCACCGCGGCGAACGAGGCCCGCAGGGCCACCTCGGTCTTGCCGAAACCGACGTCGCCGCACACCAGCCGGTCCATCGGAAAGCCGGCCCCCATGTCCTTCAGCACCGCGTCGATCGCGGCCTGCTGGTCGGGTGTTTCCTCGAAGCCGAAGCCCTCGGCGAACGCCTCGTAGTCGTGCTGGCTGAATTCGAACGCGTGGCCCTTGCGCGACGCGCGCATCGCGTACAGGTTGAGGAGCTCCGCGGCGGTGTCGCGCACATGCTTGGCCGCCTTGCGACGCGCCTTGTCCCAGTCGCCGCTGCCGAGCTGATGCAGCGGCGCGGCGTCCGGGTCGGCTCCGCTGTAACGGCCGATCAGATGCAGTTGCGCCACCGGCACGTAGAGCGTCGCCTCGCCGGCATATTCGAGCTGCAGGAATTCGGTCGGACCGTCCCCCAGCTCCATGGTCTGCAGTCCGAGGTAGCGTCCGATGCCGTGTTCGACATGCACGACCGGATCGCCGAGGCGCAGCTCGGCGAGGTCGCGGATCATCGCCTCGACGTTGGAGACACGCTCGCGCTGGCGCCCGCGCAGTCGGCGCGGGCTGGCCGCGTAGAGCTCGGTCTCGGTGACGATCGCTACGCGCGGCTCGAGCAGTGCGAAGCCTTCGTGCAGCGGCGCCACCCCGAGCGCGATGCGGGACGCGCTGCGCAGGAAAGCGGCGAAGTCCGCGCAATCACCGAACGGAATCCCGTATTCGGCGAGCATCTGGCCGACCGTCTCGCGCCGGCCCGCCGAATCCGCGACGATCAGCACCCGACCGGAATAGCCCGCGGTGAAGCGGCGGAACTCGCCGATAGGATCCTCGGCGCGGCGCTCCACCGCGATCGATGGTAGTCGCTCGACCAACTGACCTTCAGCGGTGGTCTCGCTTTCACCGATCGCAATGCGTCCGTGCGCCTTCGCGCGCGTGAAGAACGATTCAGCGTCGAGGAAGAGCGCGGCGGGCGGAAGGATCGGGTGCGAGGCGTCGCGTGCGAGGAACCGATATCGCTCCGCGGTCTCGTTGCTGAAGCGCTGGATCGCCGCCTCGACCGTCCCATGGAGCGCCAGCACGCTGCCGGCGGGCAGATAGTCGAACAGCGCGGCGGTTTCGTCGAAGAACAGCGGCAGGTAATACTCGATGCCGGGCGAGGCGATGCCGTTGCCGACGTCCTTGTACACGCTGGCGCGGCTCGGATCGCCTTCCATCACGTCGCGCCAGCGCCGCCGGAACGCCTGCCGCGCCGCTTCGTCGATCGGGAACTCGCGACCGGGCAGCAGCCGGATCTCGGGCACCGGGTAAAGACCGCGCTGCGTGTCCGGATCGAACGCGCGGATCGTTTCGAGTTGGGCGTCGAGCAGATCGAGCCGGTAGGGCAACGTCGAGCCCATCGGATAGAGGTCGATCAGACCGCCACGGATCGCGAATTCGCCGGGAGCAACGACCTGTGTCACGTGCTGGTATCCGGCGAACACCAGTTGCGCGCGCAGCTGCTCGGCATCGACGACCTGGCCCTGAGTGAAGAAAAACGTGTGTCCGGCGACGTAGCGCGCCGGCGGCAGCCGGTAAAGCGCCGTGGTGGCGGGAACCACCAGTACGTCGATGCCGCCCGCCGTCTGGCTCAGCCGGAACAGGGTTTCCAGGCGCTGCGACACCAGGTCCTGGTGGGGCGACAGCGTGTCGTACGGCAGGGTCTCCCAGTCGGGCAACGGCCGCACCGCGAGCGACGGATCGAAGTACGGGATCTCGTCGACGAGTCGCTGGGCATCGAGCGCATCGGCCGCGACGATCACGAGCAGGCGTTGCTCGCCGCGTGCGCGTGCCGCTGTCTGTGCCAGCAGCAGCGCGTCGGCAGAGCCTGGCGGGCGGGCAAGGGCAATACGAGCCCCTGCGGTCGGGAGCGATCGCGGAGCGAGGCCCGCGGCAGACGCTGCGGACGATGCGAGCTGAACGTCGTCGGTCACGGTAAGAGAACTGGCAGCCCAATCCAGCTCGCAGGACTCAAGGGCCGCCTAACCCGGTCGTTATTATACGAAGGCAACCCTTTGAAGTCGTTCCCCGTGCCCCGTCCACTGCGCTACCTCGCCCTGATCCCGGCCGCCGGCGTCGGCGCCCGTATCGAAGGAGCGGAGGTTCCGAAGCAGTATCTGCGCCTCGGCGCGCGCACGATGCTCGAACACTCGATCGACGCGTTGCTGGCCGACGGGCGCATCGACCGCGTGTTCGTCGTGGTCGCTCCGGCCGACACGCGCTGGAACGAGCTCGATGTCGATATCGAACGAGTCGAGTTCCTTCCGGTCGGTGGGGCATCGCGTGCCGAAAGCGTGCGCAACGGCCTGATCGCGATCGCCGCGCGGACCGCGGACGACGACCGTGTGCTGGTGCACGACGCGGCGCGTCCATGCCTGACGGAGGAGCAGCTGGGCCGGCTGATCGACGATATCGGCGACGACGACAGCGGCGGGCTGCTGGCGGTCCCGCTGGCCGACACGCTGAAGCGCGCCGAGGACGGGCGAGTGGGCATCACGCTCGATCGCTCGTCGCTGTGGTGCGCGCAGACGCCGCAGCTGTTCCGCGTCGGCTCGCTGCGAGCCGCGCTGGGCGGATCGATCGAAGAGCTCACCGACGAAGCAAGCGCGATGGAGCGCGCAGGCCATGCCCCGCGCTTGGTCATCGGCGGAGCGAGCAACGTGAAGGTGACGACCGCCGAGGACCTTGTGCTCGCACGCGCGATACTGGGCGAGCAGGGACGGCTGACATGACAACTTTCCGCGTCGGCCAGGGTTTCGATATCCACGCGCTGGTGCCCGGGCGGCGCCTGGTGCTGGGCGGCGTCGAGATCCCGTTCGAGCGCGGGCTGCTGGGTCACTCGGACGCCGATGTGCTGCTGCATGCGATCACCGACGCGATCCTCGGCGCGGCCGCGCTGGGCGACATCGGCAGCCAGTTTCCCGACACCGACGGGCGTCATCGCGACGCCGACAGCCGTGAACTGCTGAAGCAGGCTGTCGATCGAGTGCGCGCGGATGGCTGGCGCATCGAGAACATCGATGCAACGGTGATCGCAGAGCGCCCGAAGATCGCGCCGCACGTCGATGCGATGAGGGCGACGATCGCCGCGTGCAGCGGAGTCGAGCCTCAGGCGGTGGGTATCAAGGGCAAGACGATGGAGAAGCTGGGTGCAATCGGCCGCGGCGAGGGCATCGCTGCGCAGGCGGTGGTGCTGCTATCCCGCGCCTGAGCAGGCACCGCTCAGGTCGTGACGGCCGGTTCGGGCGGAAGCCCGGCCCAGTCCAGCAGTTCGAAGTCGGTCACCAGCGAGACCAGCTCTCCGCTCTCGTCGCTGCCCCAGTACGAGCCGTAGTGGCCGTCGCCTAAGCCCGAGGTGAAGACAAAGCCCGAGCCGTTCCCCGTGCTGATGCGGGCCCAGGTCCATGTCGCGCGCCGATTTGACCGCAGCACCTGCTCGAGCTCGCGGTACACGCCGTCACCCTTGACGAGTTCCTGGCGGTAGCTCGCCAGCGCCGCAGCGTCGAACAGGGAGCCGGTTCCCGATTCGACGTCGTAGCCAACGATGCCGTCATCGTCAGAGCCTTCGGACGCCTCGCCCTCGATCGCCGCATTGCTCCATGCAACCGCGCGTCGTGCCGAGATCTTCAGCTGCACGAATGCCACCCGCTCCTGGTTCTCGTCGCCGAAGCGGGCGAGCACCACCTGCAGCGGATAGGTCCCCGGCGAAACGGCGGGTATGAACGGCTCACCGTCGAGCAGCAGGCCGTCGGCGGCGACCAGGCGACCGCTGGTCACTTCCAGCGAACCGAGTGTGAGGACGGCGAGCTCGACCGGATCGCCGTCAATGCTCGCGGGCATGTCGATGTCGAGTTCATCGATCGTCGACAGCGCCAGACGCTGCGGGACGCCGCCCTCGACGCTGACGCCGCCGGCGGTCCGCGTGCGGCCACCCGCGACGGCCACGGCGCCGAGGCCGAGCGCCGCGAGCAGCATGCGGCGACGTGGAAAATGCACGCGCGCGCTCATGTTGCCCCCTTCGCCCTGCGGGCGTTCCCCCCGTGGGGGAGCGAGCGCCTTCGGAGCGGCCGTGCGGCGCTCATGCAGGCCGCTCGAGCGGAAGGGTCAGTTCCGCGCGCAGTCCATGAGGGGAGTTTGCGAGCAGGCGCAGAGCGCCGCCGTGCAGGCGCGCGATGCGTTGAACGATCGGCAAACCGAGGCCCGCACCTCCGCTTCCGCTGCGCGCCGCGTCGCCCCGCTCGAACGGACGCAGAAGGCGGTCGATCTGCTCGGCGGGCACCCCCGGCCCGCGATCGGCCACCGCGATGACCGCTTCGCGGCCGTCGTTCGTCAGCGAAACAGTGACCGTGAGGCGCCCCGAGTCGGGGTCGCGTCCGTAGCGGGCCGCGTTGACCAGCAGGTTGTCGAGCGCGCGGTCGAGTTCGGTGCGATAGCCGGTGACCGTGACGGCGGGAGCGACCAGTAGTTCGAGCGTCGCCAGCGGCTGTGCATCGATGCGGGCACGCAGCGCCGCGCCGCGCACGAGTTCAGTCAGGTCGATCGTTTCCGCCGGTTGCTGCGGCGCTCGTCGGGCGTAGTCGAGGAACTGCCGCACGATCGCGTCCATCTGCTCCAGGTCGGCGATCATCGCCTCGCGGTCCGCTGCAGGCAGAGCAGCCATCTCGAGTTCTAGCCGCAGGCGCGTCAGCGGGGTGCGCAGGTCATGCGAGATGCCGGCCAGCAGCACCGCGCGGTCGTCTTCCAGCTTCGACAGATCGGCCACCATCCGGTTGAAGCTTTCGTTGACGGTGCGGATCTCGGCCGGTCCGCGCTCAGGCAGCGGTTGCGGAGCGCGGCCCACGCCGAGTTCACGCGCTGCCTTCGAGAGTTGAGCCAGCGGCCGGTTGATGACACGCGTGATCAGCACCGCACCGAGCACCGACAGCGCGAGCGCGACGGCGGCCCAGCCGATCCACTGTGTGCCGACGTTGCGCGCAGCCGGGTCGCGATCGATGAAGAGCCAGTAGCGGTCCTCGTCGATCGTCAGGCTGATCCACAGGCCGCTGACTCCATTGATGACCGACGCCACCTGCGTGCCGGCGCCGAGCTTGTCGATGATCGAGCGCTCGGCCAGACGCAGCAGCGGGCGGTCAGGCAGCGGAACGACGACGTCGGTCTCTTCGAGCGGATAGATGCGTATGCCTTCGTTGCGCGCCAGCTCGGCCAGCAGGTCGCGCCGCACGTAGGGATCGGCGTACAGCACCGCCGCGCGCGTCAGCTGCGCGATCGAAACGACCTGCTGCGCGATGGTCTCGGCGCGCGGTGCGCGCTCGAACACGCGGAAGCTCTGCAGCCAGGCGACGAGGCTGGCGACTATCAGAATCCCCACCAGCAGCAGCGTCCGCCAGAACAACGAGGGCGAGCGCAGCCTCATGAGCGTAACGTCGTCGCCACGTGTCAGGCGTGTCCGTCGGGAATGAAGACATAGCCGAGGCCCCAGACGGTCTGGATGAAGCGGGGCTTGGCGGGATCGGCCTCGATCAGCTTGCGCAGGCGTGAGATCTGGACGTCGAGACTGCGGTCGAATGCCTCGTATTCGCGCCCGCGCGCCATCTCCATCAGTTTCTCGCGCGACAGCGGAACGCGCGGGTGGCGGGCGAATGCCTTGAGCACCGCGAACTCGCCGGTCGTCAGCGCGACCGGCTCGCCGGCGCGCGTCAGCGTCCGGGTGGCGAGGTCGAGCACGAAGTCGCCGAAGCTGACCGGCTCACCGTCGCCGGCAGGGGCGCCGGGCGCCTCCTCGGCGCCGCGCCGGCGCAGAACGGCATTGATGCGCGCCAGCAGTTCGCGCGGGTTGAATGGCTTCGGCAGGTAGTCGTCGGCACCCATTTCGAGACCGATGATGCGGTCGACATCCTCGCCCTTGGCCGTCAGCATCACGATCGGCGTGCGGTCGTTGCCGCCCCGCAGGCGCCGCATCACCGACAGTCCGTCCTCGCCGGGCATCATCAGGTCCAGCACCAGCAGGTCGAAGCGCTCGCGCAGCCAGATGCGATTCATTGCCTGCGCGCTTTCGGCGACGAATACGTTGAAGCCGTTGTCGCCGAGATAGCGTCGCAGCAGGTCGCGCAGCCGCTGGTCGTCGTCGACGACGAGGATCTTCTGGGGTGAACTGCGCTTCATCGGAAGATATCGGTTTGCAAGGTGGGCCGCATCGTACGGTGGGAGCGTGGCGACATGGACGCGGGCGTCACAGTCTGTTACAGACTTTACCCTGCCGCACGCGCCTCGCAGGCCGGAAAGGCGGCCGGCATGAGGTTCACGCCTTACGATCCGCGCATGAAGCAAGTGGCAGTACGCATCGGCGGCATCGCAGCCCTCGTGACGGCGCTCGGCGTTCACGCCGGCACCGCGCTGGCGTTCGGGCCGCCGGGCGAAGCGGGCCAGCGCCTGCGGCTTACCCCCGAGCAGCGGCAGCAGCTGGGGCAGCAGATGACACCGGAGCAGCGCGAAGCATTTCGGGCGGCGCGCACGCCCGAGGAGCGGCAGCGCGCCTGGCAGGGTCTCAGCCCCGAGCAGCGGCGCGGCGTGTGGCAGCAGCTGTCACCGGAGCAGCGCGAGTTGATGATGCGGCGAGTCACTCCCGAAGAGCGGCGGCAGCTGTGGGACAAGATGTCGCCCGGCGAGCGTGAAGCGATGCGCCAGAGGTTTCTGCAGCGGCGCGATCACCCGGCCGAACAGGGCCCTGAGGGGTATCGGCGGCTGACGCCTGAAGAGCGCCAGCACCTGCGCGACCAGATCCGCGAGGCGAACAGCAGGCCGAAGTCGCCGCCGCAGGGCAGCGGCGGGCGCTAGCGCCTCACGCCCTCAGGCGCGCTCGACGTAGGAACCGTCGTCCGTATTGACGCGGATCTTTTCGCCGTTGTTGACGAACGGGGGCACCTGGACGCTGATGCCGGTCTCGAGCCGGGCCGGCTTGAACGAAGTCGTCGCCGTGGCGTTCTTGATGCCCGGCTCGGTCTCGACCACTTCGAGCACCACGGTCGTCGGCAGCTGGATACCGATGGCGCGGCCGTTGTGGAAATTGATCTCGACCTCCATGTTCGGCATCAGGTAACCCGCCTGCCCCTCGAGAAAGTCGGCCCCGAGGGTCATCTGCTCGTAGTTCTCGTTGTCCATGAAGACGTAGTTGTCGCCGTCATGGAACGAATAGGTCATCGTGCGGCGGTCGATGTACGGGCGCTCGACCTTGTCGTCGGTGGACAGGCGCTCGTTGCGCTTCTGTCCGCTTTCGACATCCTTGATTTCGATCTGCATGTAGGCGCCGCCGCGGCCTCCGACGTGCACGTGATAGCTCTTCAGCACGCGCCAGACGCGCTTGTCGAATTCCAGCAGATTGCCGGCTCGAATCTCTGTGGCGAGGATCTTGGCCATACGGTCCCTTGAACGCGATGGGTGCGGCTTGGTCCGACCCGGGATGCCGCAGGTAGCTGCACGCTGGCCATAGAATCGTGGCCGCACTGGTGCAGGAACCCGGGCAAAGCCCGCGATTATAGGCCGCACGACTCGTCGCTCCATGCCTGACCCCGCTTCCGCCTTCGATCCGCGTCCGGTCGTCGACGCTTTGCCCCATCTGCCGGGGGTCTACCGAATGCTCGATGCCGGCGGTGTCGCGCTCTACGTCGGCAAGGCGCGCGACCTGAAGAAGCGCGTCGCCACGTATTTCAACAAGGGCGTCGGGCCCAGAACGGCGCACATGCTGGCGCGCGTGGCGCGCATCGACACGACGGTGACGCGCTCCGAGGCCGAGGCGCTGCTGCTGGAGAACAACCTCATCAAGTCGCTGGCGCCGCGCTACAACATTCTGTTCCGCGACGACAAGTCGTACCCGTACCTGAAGTTCACGGCGCACGCCTACCCGCGTGTGGCCTATTACCGCGGCGCAGTCGACCGGCGCGCGCAGTACTTCGGACCCTATCCGAACGCGTGGGCGGTGAAGGACAGCATTCAGTTGATCCAGAAGGTATTCCGGTTGCGGACCTGCGAGGACACCGTTTTCGCCAATCGATCGCGCCCCTGCCTGCTGCACCAGATCCAGCGTTGCAGTGCGCCGTGCGTAGGTCTGATCGACTCGGCCACCTACGCGCAGGACGTCGAGCGGGCGGTGCGGTTCCTGCGGGGCGAAACCGAAGCGGTCATGCGCGAGCTCGAGTCGCGCATGGAGCAGTGCGCGACCGAGCTGAAGTTCGAGGAGGCGGCCGCGGTGCGCGACCGTCTCGGCGCGCTGTCGCGCGTGCTGCACCAGCAAACGATCGAAACGACCGGCTCGGATGCCGATGTGCTTGCGGTGGTGGCGGACGGCGGGCTGGCTTGCGTCAACCTGGCGATGATCCGCGGCGGTCGCCACCTGGGCGACAAGGCGAATTTTCCGGCGCGCACCGGCGAAGCGGCTGACACGGCGGAGATTCTCGACGCGTTCATCTCGCAGCACTACGCGGTGCAGCCGTGTCCGCCGACGATCGTGGTCAACGCCGATATCGACGCAGACGAGGTCGGGACGTTCCTGTCCGAAGCGAGCGGGCGCAAGGTCCTGGTTGTGCGGCATCCGCAGGAGCAGCGCCGCCGCTGGCTCGAGATGGCCGAGGCCAATGCGCGCCTGGCGCTGGCGCGGCGCCTGGCCGAAGAAGGGTCGCAGATGGCCCGCACGCGAGCGCTGATCGATACGCTGGGACTCGAGGTTGGCGACGAAGATGCCGACAAGCTGCGCATCGAATGCTTCGATGTCAGCCACACCGCGGGCGAGGCCACTCAGGCGTCGTGCGTCGTGTATACGAACCACCAGATGCGCCCGTCGGAATACCGGCGCTACAACATCGAAGGAATCGAGCCGGGCGACGACTACGCCGCGATGAGGCAGGTACTGGCGCGGCGCTACGCCCCGGTGGCCAACGGGGAGGCCGCCCTGCCGCAGCTGGTGCTGGTGGACGGCGGCAAGGGACAGGTGATGGTCGCGCGCCAGGTGTTCGAGGAGCTGGGGCTGGATCCGGGCGTCCTGGTCGGCGTTGCCAAGGGCGAGGAGCGCAAGGTGGGCCTCGAGGAACTGGTCTACCCCGACGATCGTCCTGCACTCGTGCTCGGACGCGATTCGCAGGCCTTGATGCTGGTGGCGCAGATTCGCGACGAGGCGCACCGATTCGCCATCACCGGCATGCGCGCGAGACGCGCGAAGGCGCGCAACAGTTCGCAGCTCGAGACGATGGAGGGCATCGGACCCAAGCGCCGCCAGCGCCTGCTTGCGCGCTTCGGAGGTCTGCGCGGGCTTTCATCGGCATCGATCGACGACATCGCAACCGTCGAAGGCGTTTCGCGTAAGCTCGCGGAGCGCATCTACGCGCAACTGCATGGCCAGCCCTCCGAATAGTTCACCGCTGACCTTCAACGTGCCGATGGCGCTCACCTGGGCGCGCATCGCGATGATCCCGGTCATCGTCGGCATCTTCTACGTTCCGGACACCTGGTACCCCGCCCACTGGAAGAACGCCACCGCGTGCTGGCTGTTCGTGCTGGCTGCGATCACCGACGCGATCGACGGCTACGTGGCGCGCCGCTATGGCATGGTGAGCCGGCTCGGAACCTTTCTCGATCCCGTCGCCGACAAGCTGATGGTGAGTGCGGCGCTGGTCATGCTGCTCTCGCTGGGACGAATCGACGAATTCGTCGCGCTGGTGATCATCGGCCGCGAGATCGCGGTGTCGGCATTGCGGGAATGGATGGCGCAGATCGGCAAATCCGCCAGCGTCGCCGTCAATTCGCTCGGCAAGATCAAGACGATCGCGCAGATGGTGGCGATTCCGATGCTACTGTTCCACGACCCACTGTTCGGATTCATCGACGTCAACCTGATCGGCACAGTGCTGATCTACGTTGCGGCCGTGCTCACCGTCTATTCGATGTTCGTCTATCTGCGAATGGCGTGGCCGTACCTCGATGTACGGTGATCAAAGCATCGCGCAGGTTTGACACCCCTCGACCCGCCGCTATAATTTCGCTCCTCGCGCGGGAATAGCTCAGTTGGTAGAGCGCAACCTTGCCAAGGTTGAGGTCGCGAGTTCGAGACTCGTTTCCCGCTCCAAGAATTTTGCAAGCAAGGGGAAGCCGGTGCGCTTCCCCTTGTGGTTTGAGCCCCATGCGGCGGGGTGGCAGAGTGGCCATGCAGCGGACTGCAAATCCGCGTACGCCGGTTCGATTCCGACTCCCGCCTCCAGTTTTCTCCCTCTTAAGACCCGGAAGGGTGACGAGAACTCGGGCTGTGCGCGACCCCGGCCACGACCCGGCGTAGTGCCACGTCGCCCGTAAGTCTGATCAGCGGGCACGACCGATTCCCGCGCGCTTAGGGCGGTCATCGTTCTGGGACACGATGAACTGATAGCATCAAGCAATGCTTCGTGCGGCTCTGTCGTGGGCCACTCCGATTACCGCGGCCGCGGTTCTGATCGCTTGCGACGGCTCCAAGGCGCCGGATTCCGCACGCGCCGCGCCGCAGGTCACCGTGCTGACCTTGAAGCCCCAGAACGTCGTGATCAAGACCGTTCTGCCTGGACGCACCTCGCCGATGCTGATGGCCGAGGTTCGGCCGCAGGTGACGGGCATCATCCAGTCACGCACCTTTAACGAAGGCGCCGAGGTGAAGGCCGGCAGCGTGCTCTACCGGCTGGATCCGTCGACGTACAAGACAGCCTACGACAGTGCGCGTGCCTCAGTGGCGAAGGCCGAAGCGGGCGTGCAGACCGCGCGGCGCAATGTCGAGCGCAACAAGGAACTCGTCGCGATCAAGTTCGTAAGCCAGCAGGCCTATGACGATGCCGTCACGACCCTGCGACAGAGCGAAGCCGATCTCGCGTCCGCAATTGCCGCCGCGGAGGCGGCCCGAATCAATCTTGCCTATACCAGCGTCGTCGCCCCGATCAGCGGCAGGATCGGGAAGTCGGCGGTGACGCCCGGCGCGCTCGTTACCGCGAACCAGCCGACGCCGCTCGTCACCATCCAGCAGATGAACCCCATGTACGTCGACATCACGCAATCGTCCACCGAGGCCATGCGCTTGAGGCGGGCCATGGCGAGCGGTGAGCTGAAGCGGGCGCGTGAAGACGCAGCGCGCGTGACCCTGCAGCTCGAAGACGGCACGGACTACAAGCACGAGGGAATCTTGCAGTTTTCCGATGTGACGGTCGACGCGTCCACGGGCGCGATCACACTGCGCGCACTGTTCCCCAATCCGGAAGGTGTCCTGTTGCCCAACCTGTACGTGAGGGCGGCGCTCGAGGAGGGTGTGCGCGAGAACGCGATCCTGGTGCCGCAGCAGGCGGTGACGCGCGATAGCAAGGGGCAGGCCATCGCGATGGTGGTCTTGGCGGACGGCAAGGTCGAGGCGCGGCCCTGACGACCACACGCACGATCGGCAGCGACTGGCTGGTCGATTCCGGCCTGAAAGCCGGCGATCGCGTGATCGTCGAGGGGCTGCTGCGGGCTCGACCCGGCATGCCGGTGCAGCCGATCGAAGCTGCGGCCCCGAGCGATACTGCGGCGCCGGCCGCGTCGGGAGCGGCAGCCACGACCGACGGGGCGGCCGCACCCGCCTCGTCTCCGGCGCAGTCGGCCGGAAAGTCCCCGCGCTCCTGACCGGGCCCGCACGGATCCTGCGGGCACGCGCATGTCGCACTTCTTCATCGATCGGCCGATCTTCGCGTGGGTCATTGCGCTGGTGATCATGCTGGCCGGCGTGCTGTCGATCACGCGCCTGCCCATCGCGCAGTACCCGAGCATCGCCCCGCCAACGATCACCGTCAGCGCAACGTACCCGGGTGCCTCGGCCAGAACGGTCGAGGACACCGTCACCCAGATCATCGAGCAGCGTATGACCGGGCTCGACGGGCTGCGCTACATCACGTCGACCAGTGACAGCACCGGCGCGGCGACGGTCACGCTCACGTTCGATGCCGCGGTCAACCCCGACATCGCACAGGTGCAGGTGCAGAACAAGCTGAAGCTCGCCGAATCGCAGCTGCCGCAGGATGTGCAGCAACAGGGCGTCACAGTCACGAAGTCGGTCCGCAACTTCATCATGGTCGTTGGATTCGTTTCGGAAGACGGTTCGATGAACCGCACCGACATCGCCGATTACGTGGCGGCCAACGTGCTGGATGCGGTGAGTCGCGTCCCCGGAGTCGGCGAACTGACGCTGTTCGGGTCGCAGTACGCCATGCGCGTCTGGCTGGATCCGAACAAGCTGGTCAACTACAAGCTCACGCCTGGCGACGTGGGCGCTGCGATACGAGCGCAGAACGCCCAGATCGCGGCGGGTCAGCTCGGGGGCCTGCCGGCCGTGCAGGGTCAGCGACTGAACGCCACCATCGCTGCGCAGGGGCGCCTGCAGACGCCAGCGCAGTTCGAAGCCATCGTCCTGCGCACGGGCGCTTCGGGCGCCACGGTCCGGCTGCGCGACGTCGCACGCGTCGAGCTCGGAGGCGAGAACTACAGCACTGTTTCGTTCTACAACGGCAAGCCGTCCTCGGGTCTTGCCGTGCGGCTCGCTGCGGGAGCGAACGCACTGGCGACGGCCGATGCGGTCAAGGCCAAGGTCGCAGAACTCGAGCGGTTCTTCCCGCCGGGCCTCAAGGCGGTGATTGCCTACGACACGACGCCCTTCATCCGCCTGTCGATCGAGGAAGTGGTCAAGACGCTGTTCGAGGCGTTCGCGCTGGTCTTCCTGGTCATGTATGTGTTCCTGCAGAACCTGCGGGCCACGTTGATCCCGGCGATCGCAGTGCCGGTAGTGCTCCTCGGAACCTTCGCGGTGATGCTGGCGTTCGGCTTCTCGATCAACGTGCTGACGCTGTTCGGTGTGGTGCTCGCCATCGGCCTGCTGGTCGACGACGCCATCGTCGTGGTCGAGAACGTCGAGCGCCTGATGAGCGAGGAAGGCCTCTCGCCCCTGGAGGCCACGCGCAAATCAATGGGCCAGATCACCGGCGCCCTGGTCGGCATTGCGCTCGTGCTCGCAGCCGTATTCATCCCCATGGCGTTCTTCGGCGGCTCCACCGGCGTCATTTACCGCCAGTTTTCGATCACGATGGCTTCGTCGATGCTGCTGTCTGTCGCGGTAGCGCTGATTCTTTCACCCGCGCTTTGCGCCACGCTGCTCAAGCCGATCGAGAAGGGATCGCACGGCGCGACGACGGGTTTCTTCGGGCAGTTCAACCGCTTCTTCGATCGCGGCAGCAGCCTGTATCGCCGCATCGTCGGCGGGATGCTGAAGGGGACCGGGCGGTGGCTCGCAGCCTATGCAGTGATGGTCGCGCTCGGCGCATTCCTGCTGCTGCGGCTGCCGACCTCGTTCCTGCCCGACGAAGATCAGGGCATCCTGTTCGCGCAGATCATTCTTCCCGCCGGAGCAACGCAGGAGCGAACGTTGGCCGTCCTGCGCGAGGTGGAGCGGCACTTCCTGCAGGACGAAAAGGAAGCGGTGCAGGCGCTGTTCACGGTCGCCGGCTTTTCGTTTTCCGGCAGCGGCCAGAACGCCGGGATTGCCTTCGTGCGCCTCAAGGACTGGAAGGAACGACCGGGTTCCCGCAACAGCGTTCAGGCCGTCGCCGGCCGGGCGATGGGTGCATTTTCCAAGCTGCGCGACGCACTGGTGTTTGCGTTTGCGCCGCCGGCGGTGCTCGAACTGGGCGTGGCCAACGGCTTCGACCTCTATCTGCAGGACCGAACGGGTGCCGGCCACGAGGCATTGATCGCTGCTCGCAACCAGCTGCTTGGCCTCGCGGCGAAGGATCCGTCGCTGGTCGCAGTCCGGCCGAACGGACAGGAAGACACTCCGCAGTTCGGGGTCGATATCGACACGGTCCACGCCGGAGCGCTGGGGCTGTCCATGGCCGATGTCAACGCCACGCTCGCGGCGGCCTGGGGCAGCGCCTACGTGAATGACTTCATCGACAAGGGCCGCGTGAAGAAGGTCTACCTTCAGGCCGATGCGCCGTATCGGATGGTTCCCGAGGATCTCGACCGATGGTATGTGCGGAATTCGCAGGGCGACATGGTGCCGTTTTCAATGTTCGCACGCGGCCGCTGGACCTTTGGCTCACCGCGGCTTGAACGCTTCAACGGCGCGCCGGCGGTCGAGATCCAGGGTCAGGCGGCACCGGGTCGCAGTTCCGGCGAGGCAATGGCCGCGATGGAACGACTCGCGGCGCAACTGCCGCCGGGATTCGGAGTGGCATGGACCGGGCTGTCGTACGAAGAGCGGCTCTCGGGCGCGCAGGCACCGCTGCTCTACGGGCTGTCGATTCTGGTGGTCTTTCTCTGCCTCGCGGCGCTCTACGAAAGCTGGTCGATTCCGATCGCCGTGCTGCTGATCGTTCCGCTGGGCGTGCTCGGCGCACTGCTCGCGGCGGCGGGGCGGGGACTGTCCGACGACGTGTACTTCCAGGTCGGACTGCTGACGACCATCGGGCTTTCGGCAAAGAACGCGATCCTGATCATCCAGTTCGCGCAGGCGCAGATTGTCCGAAGGCGTCGGCCTGGTGCCAGCAACGCTGGAAGCCGTGCGCCTGAGGTTGCGGCCGATCCTGATGACTTCGCTCGCCTTCGGCGGCGGCGTTCTGCCCCTGGCGCTCGCAAGCGGCGCCGGCTCGGGCAGCCAGAACGCGATCGGCACCGGGGTCTTCGGCGGCATGGTCGCGGCGACGTTTCTCGGGCTGCTGTTCGTGCCTCTGTTCTTCGTGGTGGTGAAGCGGCTCTTCGGTCAGGGCGGCCCGGCCTGAGCTGTCAGCTGTCATCGTCCGCGAGGGATCATGGTCCGCGGCCTTCTGCGCGCTAGTTCAAGTGGTAGCTTTCTGGCTGGGACCGACTGACTTCACTCGACTTGCGGAATAGGGGCTGCCGATGCTCGTCAACTGTGTCGCCTACGAGAAGGGTCGCCGCTTGTGCGATCTCCAACTGTCGGAGATACGCGATTGGCTCGAGTCCCATTCGGGCTTTGTCTGGGTGGCGCTGCGTGATCCCGACGAGCAGGAACTTGCACTCGCCAAGAGTGCGTTTCAGCTTCCGGACGATGCGATCGAGGAAGCGCGTCGCGAGTCGCAGCGCCCGATCATCGCCGAATACGACGACGATCTTCTGTTTGCGGTGCTGAAGCTGGTTGAATACGCTGACGACGCCTTGAAGGTTGGCGAACTCGATGTATTCGTCGGGCCCCGTTTCGTACTGACGATGCGCACGCACAGTGAGCGCAATCTGCTGGGCGTACGTGCTCGCTTGGAGCGCGAGCCCGAGCTCCTTGAGCTTGGACCGGGCATCGTTCTATATGCAGTGCTTGAAAACGTCATTGACCGGTTTTTCCCGGTCATTGACAAGCTGGAGGCGGAGTTCGAGCGCATCGAACCGCTGATCTTCAGTCGCGGCACACAGCGGCAGGTATTGGAACGCCTCTATGCGCTCAAGCAGCGCGTGACCGAGATGCGGCACGCTGTGACACCACTGTATGACGCTGCCAACAAGTTGACTGGTGGCCGAGTGCCGCGTGTGGTCAGCGGCATGAACGATTACTTCCGCGATGTGTACGAGTACATCTATCGCGCGATACGGGCTCTGGAAGGCCTGCGCGACTCGATCGGTACCGCAATGACGGTCAACCTGTCGATGGTCACGATGGAACAGACCGACATCTCGAAGCGGCTTGCGGCCTGGGCCGCCATCTTCGCCGCGGTGACCGCGCTGGCTGGCGTGTGGGGCATGAATTTCGAATTCATGCCGGAACTCAAGGCACCGTGGGGATATCCTGCGGCGCTCGCAGTGATGGTGGGAACGGCAGCGCTTCTTGCTTGGCGCTTCCGCAGGTCCGGGTGGCTCTGACGTTGCTGAAATGGATACCCGGGCGGCTGGCCGCGGCTAACGATTGACGAGCGATGCGGCGGCGCGAGCGTCTTCGGACGAAGGTGCGCACTCGCCAGGTCGGCGATGGCAACCGTTGACTCGGCAGGTGCTTCCGCGAATTGAGTGCCCTTTGCCAGCGCCAGCCATCGGCGATTGGTTCTGTTTCTGAACGCCTCCGCGTCCATTTCGACTTGCCTTACGAACCAGGTCAGCATGCCGTCCCAGGCCGACAGCTTGCCTGGCGGGTGGAGTGACCAGCCGAGTTCAGACAGCAAGTAGCCGCCCTTCGCACTGTTGTGCAACTGGGAAGTGGTGACCCAATTGGACTCCTCGTCCGCTCCTCCCCGCGCGACAGGCACCAGGTGATCGACCGTCGGCATCAGCTGCCAGTAGCACAGATGGGTATCCGACATTCGCCAGTTGGGCTGGAAGGGAAAGCGTTCGGGCATGTAGTACGACAGCAGCCGGAGGGCCCCGCCGAACACCAGTCGTCGCCCCGAATATCGATCGATGAAGCCGTCGCGCAGAAAGACCCGGTGCGCCGCTCCGGGCGAGCACGAGCGGGCGCTCTGAATGACGGGCGAAAACGGCAGGGTTCGTTGCATCTCGTCTGCAGCATCGGTCAGCCGACCATCGCTCAACAACTCGCAGACCGACGAAATGACGGCCACCGGGTCGAGCCCGTTCGCATTCGTGCTCATGGAATTTCTCTCCTCCGGGCATTCGGCCTCTTGTGCGTTGGGGCCGGATTTTGGAGTGCCAAACTGCGAATGCTAGCGCTGCGGAGCGCTGGACTGAAGCATTGCTGCACGTGCGAAGTGCTGACGGGACCGGCCTGCGAGCGCAAGATCGGATGCTGCGATGCGAGAATACGGATCCTTCCGACAGGATTCAGTGATGAACGCCATCAAGGAAGTCCGCGAATACCTGCTGAAGGCAACCCGATAGCCCTTCGGCGCAGGTGCTGGCTCGACCTGCACCGCGGCGATCGCCGAGGAGGCCGCATTTCCTCTGAGCGACCTGTACGCGCTCGACAGAGAGGCCTTTGACCTCGCCATCGAGCTGATGAAGGACTGGCCGACGGTGAACCGTACTACCGGCTCGTCAAGCTGTTCGACGTGGTTCTACACCCGCGCACGGATTCAACGGCATGCGCGTCGGCTTCCGCGGCCATCACGCGAGTCTCAACGGCCCTGTTGAAGTCCACGAAATATGCCTCGGGATAGCGAACGAAGAATTCGGCGGCGACGTTGAAGACCGCCACCGCAAACATCGCGAACATCGAACGAGTCCGTAAGGTATGTGCCTATGTCTGTTGCACAGAAAGCGGTTGCGGCGGCGTGGCGAGCCAGAGCGCAGCGCCTGCAATGGCGAACAGGGTCGTCCTGATGGCTCCGGAACCGTGGTGCCGTCGCTGGACAGGAACTCGAACGAGTAGCTGCTGAAACCACTTGCGTGCGAAGCTACGACCCGCTGTCTGGTTCTCCGTGATCGCCAGCCAGGCGGACGCTGGCCTTGAACCGGCCGCTCGGCGGGTTCTCGTCGTTCAGACGCACCAGAACCCGGTAGATCGATGCTCGGAAAGGAAGCCGCTATGAAGCAAGCACGCGTTGCGGAAGACGAAGCGCCGGAAGTCAGCTGCGGACGAACGAACTCGGGGCATCCAGGTGATGTGCAGTTTGCCGAACAGATGGAATCGCTCTATGCGGAGGACGAGCGGCTGCACGACATGAGCCTGCCTCGTCTCCTCGCCAGGGTGCTCGAGTATTACCTGTGGCAGGCGGAGGAGCTTGCGTCCGAGGAAGAGGAAGACGAGGAAGAGGAGGACGCAGAAGAGCCTGAGAAGCAGGGCGTCGAGAACCGGAGCGAGCGCCGGGAGCATCGCCGGACGAACTTCCCCGAGCCGTTAGGCACAATGGCGATGCGATCGGCGACTCAATAGCGCGCTTTCCCCTGCACCTGAAAGGAGAGCACAGTGATGCGCTGCGCGCGTTAGCGTTCGATTCGTCGACTAGCGGGCGTTCTGAGTTCCGTGCTCCGACCAGCGGTGACCTTCGGTCACCGTCTGGCCGGGCTACGGGTCGTCAACATGGCTTCTACACCGCGCGCACTGCTGCAACTGCATGCGCGTCGGCTTTCGCGGCCATCACGCGAGGCTCAACGGCCCCGTTGAAGTCCACGAAATATGCCTCGGGATAGCGAACGAAGAACTCGGCGGCGACGTTGAAGACCACCACCGCGAACATCGCGAACATCACGAAGGCATAGAAGAAGTCGTTCTTCGCCTCATGCTTGCGTTCCATGACACTCTCCACACGGGTGGCTGCAGCCAACAAAAAGCCCGGAGGCGTTCGACGCGATCCGGGCTTGGATGCAGCCGGGTCCAGCTACCTGCCTGGACCTCCGCCCGGATCATGGGCCTGCACAGAAAGGCTTGACCGCGCGCCGGCCAGCGACGCGGTCCCGACAGGCCAATCGGCCTGCCGGCACATGCCCTCAGAAGCGAACTGGGTTCGCTTCCTGGACGTCAGTGTGCCGATCGCGTCGCTCATCTCTGAACTTTCACCATTGCTGGCGGGATTGCCAGCGGAAGTCATCCTAAGAACTTCGGAGCCGCGCGTCAAAGAAATTCCAGCGTGAAAAATCGGCAGCGTGGCGAGCAACCAACGTTTTCTGCCTGCGGCGGCTCCGTTGTCGAAGCCGGAACGTTGCGAGACAAAGACCCGATCAGGTGCTGGGTTCGGGCGACGCTTCCTGGAACCCCGATTCGACGTCATAGCCCTTCTCGACCCAGGCATCGATGCCACCGGCCAGCGGCCGAACACGCTTGAACCCGGCGCGCATCAGCTTCTTGGCTACGACTGCCGCGCTCGCTTCATTGGGGCAAGCGCAATAGACGATCACCTCGCCGTCCGAGCGGTCGTGCAGTCCGGCCGCCAGCATGCTGTCGTCGAACGCGTGACTGTCGATCCACACAGCGCCAGGGATGCGGCCTTGCTTTTGACTCGTCGGCGACCGGACGTCGACGATGAGCGGACGCTCGTCCCTTGCGATCAGGTCATGCAGCTCCTCGACCGACACGCGCGCCATTCTCAGCGTGCGCATCAGGCTGTAGCGCTGCAATGCCTTGGTGGCAACATACAGCAGGAGCGCGAACGTCAATCGCGATCAGGCCCCAGCGGCCGGCCTGTTCGAGGACCGCGATCACCTCGCTGACTGCATCGCGGAAGACCCAACCGAGGGTGACGGCGACTCCGCTCCACAGCATCGCGCCGATCGCGTCAAACACCAGAAAACTCGCAAGCCGGGTGCGCATCACTCCGGCCATGCTGGTGGCCACTGCCGCAAAGCCCGGCACGAACTTGGCGATCATCAGCGACGGCGCACCCCAGCGTTCGTAGATCCGTTCGGACTGCCGCACGCAGCTGTCCGGCGACAGCGACAGCCGGCACATCAGGCGCAGAACGCGGCGTCCGATCTGCGTGCCGGCGACATACCAGACGAGATCCGCGATGACACTCGCCAGGACTGCGACCGCGATCACCTGCGGCACGGTGAAGTCGCCGCGCGCCGTGAGGGCGCCGACCAGAATCAGTGTCGGGTAAGCCGGCAGCGGCAGGCCCAGTTGCAGCGCGAACACGTTGGCGAAGACCAGAAATAGGCCGTAGTGGTCGACAAGAGACAGCAGCAGTTCCATCGGATCACCAGTGCCGGATCGGCGCGCCGCCGTGCGCGCGGTGCCGCGCGACGATGGTCCGTCCAGCCCAGGCGAATAATGTCAGGCCGGAGAGTTCGCTTTCAAGGTATCTGCACTTCCACGTCATCCGCGTAGCACCAGCTCCAGTCCTCGCCGGGTTCGATGGAAGTCACGATCGGGTGACCGGTGGTACGGAAATGTTTGCTGGCGTGTCTGTTCTTCGAACTGTCGCAGCAGCCCACATGGCCGCACGTTCGGCACAGACGCAGGTGCACCCAGGAGTCGCCCATGGCCAGACACTCCTCGCATCCGGACGACCGCGGACTCTTCGTTGTGACTGAACCCAGGTGCGAGCAATTTGAAGACATGCCAATTCCTGACTCGAGGCGCGTATGGATCGATCATCCCGGCGCATGGAAACGATCTCAACCGCCTGAATTCGGGGCATCCTCGGTGCGCGTCGCGGATGCCAGGTACTGATGGATCTGCGCGACTGCGGCCGCTCCTTCGCCGATGGCGCCACCGACGCGCTTGACCGAGCCCGATCGTACGTCACCCACCGCGAAGACACCGGGTACGCTCGATTCAAGCGGGCAGGGCTTCCGATCGCCCACGGCAAATTCCCGGGACGCCTGTCCGGTCAGCACGAAGCCCTGCCGGTCAAGCGCGACGCCGCAGCCGTCCAGCCAGTCGGTCTCGGGGTCTGCGCCGACAAACAGGAACACATGGCGGATCGGCCTGCGCTCCTCGCTGCCCGTTCGGTTGTTGCGCCAGGAAATCGCTTCGAGCCCGTCTCCCGGCTCGCCGTACAGCTGTGTCAGCTCAGTGTGCGCATGCAGCTCTATGACCGGTGTGGCCTCGATGCGATCGATCAGATAGCGCGACATGCTGGCCGCAAGACCCGGTCCGCGGACCACGATGTGGACTTTCGCCGCATGTTGCGCGAGGAACACCGCCGCCTGGCCGGCGGAATTGCCGCCGCCGACCAGCACGACCTCGGCGTTGGCACATGTCTTCGCTTCAAGGGCCGATGCCCAGTACCACACGCCTCGGCCCTCGAATTCGCTCAGGCGCGGGACATCAGGATGGCGATAGCGTGCCCCGCTGGCAACGACGACCGAGCGTGACCGAAGCTTGCGGCCGTCGCTCAGGACCACCGCCAGTTCGCCGTCCTGCTCGACCTTCGTGCAGTCGAGCGCCACCGCTTGCGCCGGTATCAGTATCTCCGCGCCGAACTTCTGCGCCTGCACAAATGCGCGGCCCGCGAGGGCGCCGCCTGAAATTCCAGTCGGAAACCCGAGGTAGTTTTCGATGCGCGCGCTCGCGCCTGCCTGGCCGCCATAAGAGCGGCAATCGAGCACCACGACGTGCAGTCCTTCGGATGCTGCGTACACGGCGGTCGCGAGTCCCGCTGGACCGGCGCCGACCACTGCGACATCGAACAGCTCGTGGTGTTCGGCCGCATCGAGAATTCCCAGGCAGCGGGCCAGCGCAGCTTCCGATGGATTGACCAACACGGAGCCATTGGGGCACAGCGCCAGGACATCGGCGGCGGTTGCGCCGTACTGAGAGAGCAGCGCCGCCGTGGCTTCATCCCGGACGGCGTCCATCACCTGATGCGGGTGGGCGTTGCGCCTCAGAAAGGTCTGCAGCCGCATCACGCCTGGCGATTGCGGCGTGCCGACCAGCACTGGTCCGCTGGCCCCGGATTCGATCAGTCCCACGCGCCTCAGGATCAGCGCGCGAACGATGCGCTCGCCGAGATCGGCTTCAGCGATGATCAGCGCGCGCAGTTGCTCGGGCGGTATCAGCACCACCTCGGCGTCGTCGTCGGCGTAACCATCGACCAGGCCGTAGCGGCCGGAGAGTTGCGCGATTTCCCCGGAAAACTGACCACGACCGTGTGTCGTGATTGGAACGACATGGCCCATCCCATCGCGTTGACTGATGGACACGTGGCCCTTCAGCACGACGAACATGCCGGGCCCCGGCTCGCCGGCCGCGAACAGCCTCTCGCCCTGCGAATAGCGACGCACCGATCCGAATTGGCTGACGCGCACGATTTCGGCTTCCGTCAGCGTCGGAAACATTTGATGCCGGCGGGTCAGAACCCCTGTATCCGGATCAGCCGGCATCGACTTTGCCGCCCGCGCGACGCTTGTGATGTTCAGACATGGGCGCAATTATGTGACGCTCGCCCTGCGCGTGCATCTCGCACGGCGGTGCGCCGAGGGCCGGCCGGCGCCCCGGCCGATATCCAGTGCAAGTAACTGCTAGGCTTTACCGGCCCTTATCACCGCCGCGGTGGTGAAACTGGTAGACACAGCGGACTTAAAATCCGCCGCAAGCGAAAGCAGGCATGCCGGTTCGACTCCGGCCCGCGGCACCATACGACAACATGAAGGTATTCGACCTCAGCTGTGAAAACGAACACGCGTTCGAGGGCTGGTTTGCCTCGGGCGAGGAGTTCGATCGCCAGCTCGAAGGCGGCTTGGTGGAATGCCCGGTGTGCGGCAGCCACGAAGTCCGCAAATTGCTGTCGGCGCCACGACTGAATTTCGGCGCGGAGGCGCCGGAGGCGAAGCAGCCGGTGGCGATGACCAACGATGCCGCCATGCAGTCCATGCTGCTGCAAGTGGCACGCCATATCCAGGCGAACACCGAGGATGTCGGCGAGCGCTTTCCCGAGGAAGCACGTCGCATCCATTACGACGAGTCGCCCAAGCGATCGATCCGCGGCCTGGCGTCGCGCGAGGACGCTGCTCAACTTGCAGACGAGGGCATCGAGGTGATGCAGGTCCCGTTCGGCAACCTGCTGAAGAACCCCGTCCAGTAGGCCATCGGCAAGGCAATTCGTGCTCCCCCTGCGCCAAACGCAGGGGAACCCGCTACGTGGCAAATCCAAGTCGCCGTCAGGGCTTCAAGTACGCGAAGTGCTCGCGCGATTGCAGATTCGCAATGCGTACGACGCCGGAAGGCGTGAAAGTGGGCCCGAGGATGAACTGCTCCTTCTTCAGATTTCGGTTCTTCAGCGTGATCTCGCAGATTTCAAACGTCACGCCGCGTGCGATCAGATCCCCGACCAGAGCCGCGAATTGCTGGTTATTTGTCGACATCGCGCCTTCCAGCAGGAAGTCGACGCCCTCGGCGTGAGCAACCGCAACGATCCTTGCTTTGGGATCGACATCCAGGTGATTGCGGATGTTGCGCAGACCCTTGGTAGCTTGTGCGATACCGCCATCAAAGTGATAGACGACCTTGTCCTGCGCGGAAACTCCAAGGGCTGCGGTCGTCAGAGCCAGCGCGGCCAGCGTCCTAAAGAGTGCATTCATTTCGCCTCCAATGCCCAAAGCGGACCTTCCATTTTGATACTGCCATCAATGCCTCCTTCCGGTCTTGGCCGGCAGACGGATTGCGTCGATGAGCGCCGCGAGAGCAGGCGATAGCTGGCGTCGACCCGGGTAGTAAAGGAAGAACCCGGGAAACGGCGCACACCAATCCTCGAGCACCCTGGTCAGCGCGCCTGCCTGGAGCAGGGAGGCCACCTGGTCCTCGATCACGTACGCAAGCCCCACACCGGCCAGCGCGGCGTCGATGACCATGTCCTCGTCGTCGAAGACGAGTGGCCCGTCGACCCCCACTTCCACGGAGTGGCGGCCCTGCTCGAACTCCCATTTGTAGATCGTGCCGGCTGCCGGCAGCCTGAAGTTGATGCAACGATGCATGCGGAGATTGCGGGGCGTTGCCGGTGCTGAATGCTTCGCGAAGTAGTGCGGAGCGCCGACGACGGCCATGCGAAGTGGCCCTGTGACAGGAACGGCGACCACGTCCTTCTCGAGGGATTCGCCAAGCCGGATGCCGGCGTCGAACCGTCGTGCCACGATGTCCGTGAAGGCGGGTTCGATCAGCACTTCGACGACGATGTCGGGATAGCGCCCGATGAACCGGGGCAGGGCGGGCGCCAGCACCATGCGCGCGGCCCCCCTCGATGCGCTGATGCGGATCTGTCCCGAGGGCCGCTCGAGGAGTTGCCCGAGTTCCTCGACGGCACCCGAGATTTCGCCGAGTGCCGGACCCAGCCGCGCGAGCAACCGTTCGCCCGCCTCCGTCGTCGAGACGCTGCGCGTGCTGCGGGCCAGCAGCTTGATGCGCAGGCGCTCCTCGAGGCGCCGCATCGTGTGGCTGAGCGCCGAGGGCGAGACCCCGAGCCGTGCAGCGGCCCGCGTGAAGCTGCGTTCCTCCGCAACCACGGCAAAGGCCGCCAGGCTGCCCCAGTCTTCCCGGTCCATTGCTGAGAATTTATCAATACCTCGTTCGAATTGTACGTCTTTATCAAAGGTATCCGGACGCGGATCATGACATCAGTAACGGAGTTCGTTCCGGATGATTCAGGAGGAAGTGATGCAGAAGCGCAAATTGGGAAGCAGCGGCCCGGAAGTCTCGGCCCTCGGGCTGGGCTGCATGGGACTGAGTTTTGGATATGGGCAGGC
This sequence comes from uncultured beta proteobacterium, assembly GCA_963703945.1. GTDB lineage: Bacteria > Pseudomonadota > Gammaproteobacteria > Burkholderiales > Burkholderiaceae_F > JALORV01. The sequence continues at coordinate 56,685 of CAVPGM010000007.1, forward strand.
CGTGGACAAGCAGACGGGAATCGCGCTGATTCGCTCGGCCGTCGAAAGCGGGGTCAACTTCTTCGATACGGCCGAGGTATACGGTCCGTTCACGAATGAAGAGCTCGTCGGCGAGGCACTCGCGCCCTTCCGGGAGCGGGTCGTGATTGCCACCAAGTTCGGGTTCGGCATCGGTCCCGATGGGAAGCAGTCCGGTCTCAACAGCCGGCCAGATCACATCAAGGAGGTTGCTGACGCTTCGCTCAAGCGCCTGAAGACCGACCGCATCGATCTCTTCTATCAGCACCGCGTGGATCCGAACGTGCCCATCGGAGACGTCGCCGGCGCGGTGAAAGACCTGATTCAAGCAGGCAAGGTGAAGCACTTCGGGCTCTCGGAAGCTGGTGCACAGACCATTCGTCGTGCTCATGCCGTGCAGCCGGTCACCGCAGTCCAGAGTGAATATTCGTTGTGGTGGAGAGCCCCGGAGTCGAAATTGTTCCCGACGCTTGAAGAGCTCGGGATCGGCTTCGTCCCGTTCAGTCCTCTCGGCAAAGGCTTCCTAACCGGCAAGATCGACGAGAACACGACGTTCGCCAGCTCCGACTTCCGCAATGTCGTGCCGCGGTTTTCGGCTGAGGCACGGAAAGCGAATCAGGGGCTTGTCGACCTGCTGGCCAGGCTGGCGCGAAGCAAGGGGGCGACGCCCGCGCAGCTCGCGCTGGCGTGGCTGCTTGCTCAGAAGCCGTGGATCGTTCCCATCCCTGGCACCACGAAACTCGACCGGCTGAAGGAGAACATCGGAGCTATCTCGATCGACATGACGCCGGATGATGTGCGTGAGATTGACAGCGCAGCGTCGAAGATTGAGGTGCAAGGCGCACGGTACCCCGAACACCTCGAGCGCATGACCGGCCTATAGCCGCACGCGGCAGTCGCCGCGCGAAACGGAGAAGCAGCAACATGCGCATCGGCATTCTGGGTTCCGGCTTGATGGGCGGCAAGCTTGGAACGCTTTTCGCCCGAGCCGGCCATGAAGTGGTGTTCAGCTACGCGCGCCACAAGGACGCACTGGTGAAGCTTGCGCGGGAGGCCAAAGGCAACGCGCGAGCGGGCACACCACGCGAGGCCGCACAGGAGGCGGACGCAGTCCTGCTCGCCGTGCATTGGTCTCGCATCGACGACGTCCTGGCTCAGGCGGGCGACATGTCGGGGAAGGTGATCGTGAGCTGCTCGCTGCCGATGAACGCCGACAACACCGCACTGGTCATCGGCCATTCCAGCTCGGGCGCGGAAGAACTCGCCCGGAAAGTTCCGGAGGCCCAAGTTGTATCGGCGTTCAACACGGTGCCGAGCGAAGTGCTCTTCAGTGTCTTCGAGGCCCGCCGCAGAGCTGCCCGGCCCAGCCTCGTCTATTGCGGAGACGATTCAAGGAGCAAGGGAATTGCGGCGGAACTGATCCGCGATGTGGGTTTCGATCCTTTGGATGCTGGACCGCTAGCAAGTGGCGCGCTACACCGAGCCGTTTGCTTTGCTGGTAGCCAAGCTGGCATACGACGGAACGAAGGGGCCCGAACTGGCGTACCGATTCGAGTGGCTGGGTAGATAGCTTCCGGGTACTTCGCGCTCAGGAATTGAGAAACGGCGGAGCCGTGTAGTCCTTGAGAAAGACAGTGGATTCCGTCGCGTCGTTCATGCGGCTTCCTTGGCCGCGGTGCCCTTCGATTGAAGATTGGTCCGCGCGTCGTCGACGACGAGTTGAATGAACTGCAGCTTGGCCACGACCGGCTTCGACATGACGAACGGATAGAAATCCGGCTGCCCCATGCTGCGCGCCAGTTCGTTGAGAACCATCGTCATCTCGATCCAGGCATTCAACAGCGACAGGAAGCGGTCGGCATCCGGATCGCCCGGTGCGTACAGATCGTCGCGCCCGAATGGCTGGATGCGGCCCTCGAGGTCCGCGGCATCGAGACCAAAGCCGAGTGCGGTCCCGAGGCTGTCGACCACGTGCAGGTAGTGCGCCCAGGTCTCGGCCCAGTCTTCCCAAGGGTGCGTCGAGGCGTAGGAGCTGATGTACCGGTCGCGCCAGTCAGCCGGCGGGCCCTGTTCATAGTTGCGCTTGAGCGCCTCGGCATAGCTCGCGCGTTCATCGCCGAAGAGCTCGCGGAACGCCTCCAGCCACTTGGTATCCCACACGAGCCGGTCCCAGTAGTAGTGACCGACCTCGTGTCGGAAGTGCCCGACCAGGGTCCGATAGGGCTCACGCAGCTCCTGCTTGATCTTCTCGCGCTTGGCGTCGTCGGCTTCCTCGGCGTTCAGTGTGATGAGTCCGCTCGCGTGTCCCGTCAGGACGCGCGGTCCCTCGGGCGGTGAGCGCAGGAAGTCGAACATCAGGCCGCGCTCGGAATCCTCGTCGACCTTTGACTTCACCGGCAGACCGAGCGCGAGCAGTTGCGAGACGAGGCGGCGTTTGGCCGCCTCGATCAGCCCCCAATAGCGCGCGTTGTCCGCATCGTCCAGGTTGGGGATCGTGCGGTTGAGCCGGCAGGCGATGCAGCGCGGGTTGGAATCATCAGCGGCCAGCAGCCAGTTGCAGCCGGCCGGCGTTTCGCGATTGCTGCAAAACTTGTACACCTCCTCGCCGTCTGCAGTGCGCCAAGTGCCGGGCTGCGGGCCGGCCTCCAGCGACGCGACGCGCGCCTGGTCAGGCACAAACCCGAGCAGCGACTGGCAGCTCAGACACAGGGAATTGTCGAAGAAGATATGGTTACCGCAGCGGCATTGGAACGAGCGCGAGTGGCGCTCCGCGACGTCGTGCTTCTTCCACTGCGCGCCGAGAACTTTGCCCAGCGATTCCAGGAGGTTCGGCATAGCGGTCCGCCGGTCCGGGGAGACGCCGAATTCTGCTCCAACCGCGACGCGGGGCGAGGTGACCTGCACACGACGCTGCACCGCTGATCGCGTAGTCGATCTTTTCCGGCGTATACAGGCGGAAGTGATGCGCCTGCCCGAGCATCGGACCGACGCTGCCCATCTGGAACATCAGCCACTGCAGCGCGACGTACTTGCCCCGCACGTCTTTCGGCAAAAACTTGCCGGTCTTGCCGGCGAGATAAACCAGGATGGCGCCGGACTCGAAAAGCGAGATCGGCTTGCCGTCCGGTCCGTCCGGATCGACGATGGCCGGAATCTTGTTGTTGGGGCTGATCGCCAGGAACTCCGGCTTGAACTGGTCACCGGCGCCGATATCAACGGCATGCACGGCATACGGCAGCCCGCATTCCTCCAGCATGATGTGAACCTTGTGGCCGTTCGGCGTCGGCCAGCTGTAGACGTCGATCATGGCTTGCCTCGATGCGGGCTCGTCAGTGCTTGGGTGGCAGCCGCCCGTCTTTGCCTGCTAGGTTTTCTCGAAGCGGTCCAATCCGGGGCCGGCTCAGGTTGCCTCAGCCGCCCGCATAGGTCGCCCGGGCCGCGTCGAGTCCTGGCCCGTCACGCGCCAATGGCGGGAACAGGACGTTTGAATTTCCTGTCCCCCCGACTCCGCGACTGGCTCCGCTTTCGGGCGTGCGGTCGCACGCCTCACATATTCCCGTGCATTTGCGAATTTGGGCCTCGCGTAAGTAGCCAACTATCACCATCTTGCCCGAGGCGGGAGCAATATTGCTTCTGAACGCTTCAGAAAGAAGAGGGGCGTGGTTGCTCCGGGAGACGAGTCCATGAAAGTTGTTCCAATCATCGGGGGCGCGCCGAGGACCAGCGCTTGCAGCGAAGAATCCGGCGCAGTGCCGCGGCTTGATCTGCCGCTCACACGGCGAGAGTTCCTGCACGGCTCGGGGGTGCTCACGGGAACGCTGGCGGCGGGCAGCGTGCTCGTCACACTGGCCCCGTCTCGCTCGTGGGCGGTCGAGCTGAAGACACTGAGTTCGGCCGAAGGCGAGACGTTGATGAAGATGGGCCGCGTGCTGTACCCGCACCCCAAGCTGCCGGACGCCGTCTATGCGATGCTCGCCAAGGATCTCGACGCTGACGCGGGCAAGAGCGCCGAGACGCTCAAGTTGCTGCGCGACGGTGTGGCCGCGCTCGACAAAGCGGCCGGCGGTAGCTTCGCCACTGCAAGCGGGGCCAAGCAGCTGGAAATCGTCGTGGCGATGCAAGGTCAGCCATTTTTCAATGCCGTGCGCGGTAAGTGCATCACGGCCCTTTACGACAATGACATTGCGTTCGTGACGTTCGGCTATCCCGGTGCCTCGTGGGACAAGGGCGGCTACATCACGCGCGGGTTCCAGGATTTGAAGTGGCTGCCCGATCCGCCGGCGGCGGCCAGTCCTCCCAGCGGGCGTTGAGCCTGCAGTCCTACCAATCGATGCTCGAAGGGAGACATGCTCATGCCCACTTTTGATTTCAACGATGACTCGGTGGTCGTCGTCATCGGTTCTGGCGCAGGTGGTGGCACGCTCGCCAACGAGCTGTGTCAGAAAGGAGCGAAGGTCGTCTTGCTGGAGGCAGGCGCGCGCCAGTCGCCCGCGACCTTCATCAACGATGAATGGAAGTCATTTATGCAACTGGCGTGGCTCGATCCGCGCACGACCTCAGGCACCTGGCGCGTGGCCAAGGACTTCCCGGGACTGCCGGCGTGGATCTGCAAGACGGTTGGCGGCTCCACCGCGCACTGGGCAGGCGCCTCGCTGCGCTTCCGGCCGTACGAGTTCAAGGCGCGCACCACCTACGGCGACATCAAGGGTGCGACGCTTCTCGACTGGCCGCTGACGCTGAAGGAACTTGAGCCCTACTACGCGCGTGCGGAAAACAAGATGGGGGTCACGCGTACCAATGGCATTCCCGGACTGCCGGGCAACAACAACTTCAAAGTGATGTACGCGGGCGCGAGCAAGCTCGGCTACAAGGAGTGCCACACGGGCCGCATGGCGATCAATAGCCGGCCGCGCGATGGCCGCGGCAGCTGTTTGCAGATCGGCTTCTGCTTCCAGGGCTGCAAGTCAGACGCCAAATGGTCGACGCTGACCGCCGAGGTTCCGAAGGCTGAAGCGACCGGCAAGCTTGATCTGCGTCCTGAGTCTCACGTGGTGCGCATCGAGCACAATGACGCGGGCAAGGTGACCAGCGTCGTCTACCACGACAGCGCCGGCAAGCAGCAGCGGCAGAAGGCGCGCGCGGTATGCGTGGCCGGCAACTCGATCGAGACACCGCGTTTGCTGTTGCTTTCGGCCTCATCGAAGTTTCCGGATGGGTTGGCCAACTCCTCGGGCCAGGTCGGCAAGAACTACATGCGTCACATGACCGGGTCGGTGTACGCGGTGTTCAAAGACGAAGTGAACATGTACCGCGGCACTACGATGGCCGGGATCATCCAGGATGAGGCGGGCAACAACACCAAGCGTGGCTTCGTTGGCGGCTACGAAATGGAAACGCTGTCGCTGGGACTGCCGTTCATGGTCGCGTTCCTCAATCCTGGCGGGTGGGGTTCGGACTTCGCCTGGTTCATCGACAACTACACGCGCATGGCGGGCATGTGGCTGGTCGGCGAAGATATGCCGCGCGAGACCAACCGCGTGACGTTGAATAGCAGCGTCAAGGACAAGTGGGGCAACCCGGTGCCGAACGTGCACTTCGACGACCACGAAAACGACATACGCATGCGCGATCATGCGCACGGGCAGGGCGAGGCCGTGTACAAGGCTGCAGGCGCGGTCAAGACGTTCCGCACGCCGCCCTACCCGTCGACCCACAACCTGGGCACGTGCCGCATGAGTGCCAATGCGCGCGATGGCGTGTGCAATAAGTGGGGTCAGACGCACGACATCAAGAACCTGTTCATTTCGGACGGCAGCCAGTTCACCACCGGCGGTGCGGAGAATCCGACGCTGACGATCGTCACGCTCGCGATCCGGCAGGCCGACTACATCGCCGGGCAGATGAAGCAACGGGCGATCTAGCCCTTTACTCGAAGGAGAATGCCGATGTCGGCAAAGAAGATCCTGCAACTGGTAGGCGACTACGTCGAAGACTACGAAGTGATGGCGCCGTTCCAGATGCTCACCATGGTGGGCCACACCGTTCACTCCGTGTGTCCGGAAAAGAAGTCCGGCGATTACGTCATGACGGCGATCCACGATTTCGACGGCGCACAGACCTACAGCGAGAAGCCCGGACACCGCTTCACGTTGAATGCGACCTTTGCCGACGTGAATCCGGCAAATTACGACGCGCTGATGATCGCCGGCGGCCGCGCGCCCGAATACATCCGGATGAATGGCAAGGTCATCGAGATCACCAAGCATTTCGCTGCCACCGGCAAGCCGATCGCCGCGGTCTGTCACGGGGTGCAGGTACTGGCGGCCGCCAACGCGCTGAAGGGAAAGACTGCGACTGGGTACTATGCCTGCCGCGCTGAGATGGAACTGGCCGGTGCGACCTTCAAGGACCCCGGCGTGGACGGTGCGGTCACCGACGGCAACCTCGTCACCGCCGTGGCTTGGCCGGGACACGCGGCCTGGATGGCACAGTTCCTCAAGGTGCTCGGCACGCGCATCGAGTTGTGAGCCCCTGCGCCGACAAGGGAGCGAGGAATGTGCGAGTTTTTCGTCAAGGCCGACCCGATCCTGTACGAGTCGCGCACGCGCACGGTGCGCATCCACGGTGTGCTGACCAGCATCCGCCTCGAAAACTTGGTGTGGGACGTGCTTGCCGAAATGGCTGCGGCAGAGGGTTGCCCGACCAACACGCTGATCTCCACGTTTCACGACGAGATCCTGCAGCACTGCGGCGAGGTGCCGAACTTCGCGTCGTTTCTGCGCGTGACCTGTATGCGATACCTGCTGCGTAAACTCCACTCGCACACTGAAGGGGACCCCAGGGCGGAACTGCAGGCAGCACCGCGTCCGCCCAAGGTTGTGGCGATCGTCGCGCGGAGCTGACTGCGATCGACGGCCGACCGGCCCGTGGAGCAATGATGGCAAAAGTGATTCACAGCATGATTCGCGTGCTGGATCTCGACAAATCGCTGAAGTTCTATGCCGACGTGCTCGGCCTGCACGAAGCTCATCGTCTTGACTTCCCGGACTTTGCACTGGTGTATCTGCGCAATACCGCGAATGACGTGGAAATCGAGCTGACGCTGAACAAGGGTCGCACAGAGCCGTACACGCATGGCACCGGCTACGGCCACGTCGGCGTGGTGGTCGACGACCTCGACTCCAAACACCGGGAGCTGAGTGCGGCCGATTATTCTCCGGCGCCGATCAAGGAGTTCAAGCGCGGCGACGAGCTGCTCGCACGCTTCTTCTTTATCCAGGACCCCGATGGCTACAAGATCGAGGTGCTGGAGCGGCACGGGCATTACCAGTAGCCGCAACCGGGGCCGCAAGGGGCCGGCCAGGCATGGTCTGCCGCCTCGGTTAACTTCCGCTACCGAGCCCTGGGGCGGCGAGCCGGGCGATCCTTAGCGCCTTGCGTACTGCTGTGCGCCGAACAGTACGTCGCGTGCCTTGTCGTCCATGATCGGCTTGCGGCGTTCGGCGAGGACCTGTACTCCACGCTGCACCGCCGGTCGCGCGTCAACCGCGTCGAACCAGCGTTTGAAGTTTGGAAAATCGCCGAGGTCGACGCCCTGGTTCGCATGCGAGCGCGTCCACGGGAAAATGGCGATGTCGGCGATCGAGTAGGCGCCGGCAAAGTACTCGACCTCACGGAGCCTGCGGTCCATCACGCCGTACAGGCGCTTCGCCTCGTTGGTGTAACGATTGATCGCGTAATCGATCTTTTCCGGTGCATACATGCGGAAGTGATGCGCCTGGCCGAGCATTGGACCGACGCTGCCCATCTGGAACATCAGCCACTGCAGCGCGACGTACTTGCCGCGCACGTCTTTCGGCAGAAACTTGCCGGTCTTGCCGGCGAGATAAACCAGGATGGCGCCGGACTCGAACAGCGAGATCGGCTTGCCGTCCGGTCCGTCCGGATCGACGATGGCCGGAATCTTGTTGTTGGGGCTGATCGCCAGGAACTCCGGCTTGAACTGGTCACCGGCGCCGATATCAACGGCATGCACGGCATACGGCAGCCCGCATTCCTCCAGCATGATGTGGACCTTGTGGCCGTTCGGCGTCGGCCAGCTGTAGACGTCGATCATGGCTTGCCTCGATGCGATTTCGTTGTGCTTCGCAAGTTCTAATGCTTCGGTGGCATCGGAACGTGCTTCGCGATCTCGACCTTGGCGATCGCGTTGCGGTGGACCTCGTCCGGACCGTCCGCCAGTCGCAGGGTACGCGCCAGCGTGTACGCGTAGGCGATTGGGAAGTCGTCGCACATGCCGCCGCCGCCATGCGCCTGGATCGCCCAGTCCAGCACCGTGCACGCAACGTTCGGGGCAACCACCTTGATCATCGCGATCTCGGCCTTGGCGGCCTTGTTGCCGACGGTGTCCATCATCCACGCGGCTTTCAACGTCAGCAGCCGCGCCTGGTCGATCAGGCAGCGCGCTTCGGCAATGCGCTCCTGCCAGACGGTCTGGCGCGCAATCGGCCCGCCGAAGGCCACGCGACTCGCGAGCCGCTTGCACATCAGTTCGAGCGCGCGCTCGGCCAGTCCAAGCGAGCGCATGCAGTGGTGGATGCGGCCTGGCCCGAGTCGGCCCTGCGCGATCTCGAAACCTCGACCCTCACCGAGCAGGATGTTGGTGAGCGGTACTCGCACGTTGTCGAATACCGTCTCCATGTGACCGTGCGGAGCGTCGTCGTAACCGAACACGTTCAGCGGGCGAACGACCTTCAGCCCCGGTGCGTCGGACGGCACCAGGATCATTGACTGCTGTGCGTGCTTCGGCGCCTCCGGATCGGTCTTGCCCATCACGATGTAGATCCGGCAGCGCGGGTCGCCGGCGCCGGAAGTCCACCACTTGCGGCCGTTGATCACGTATGAATCGCCGTCCCGCCGCATCGAGGTCTGGATATTGGTCGCGTCCGACGACGCGACCTCGGGCTCGGTCATCGCGAAAGCCGAGCGGATCTCGCCGGCGAGCAGCGGCTTGAGCCACCTTTCCTTCTGCTCGGGCGAGCCGTAGCGCTCGATGGTTTCCATGTTGCCGGTGTCGGGCGCCGAACAGTTGAACACCTCGGACGCCCACGGAACGCGCCCCATGATTTCTGCCAGCGGTGCGTAGTCGAGGTTGGTGAGTCCGGCGCCGTGCGAGGAATCGGGCAGGAACAGGTTCCACAGGCCGGCAGCGCGCGCCTTCGGCTTGAGTTCCTCGATCAGCCGGGTCGGCGTCCAGCGGGCGCCGCGGCGCGTGTTCTCCTCGACTTCCTCTTGAAAGCGTCGCTCCACCGGATACACATGCTGTTGCATGAACGCGCTCACACGCTCGCGCAGCTCCTGCGCACGGCTTGAATAGCTGAATTCCATAGTGGTGACCTCCGCGGGAATCAGGATAGCGCAGCGCAGTTGTCCGGTCCGGCAGCGCCTTGTAGAGTCCGACCCCGAGGAGGCGAGATGAAGGCGATCCAGTGCGTCGAATGGGGGATGCCGGACCGGCTGGTGCTGGCGGAGGTGCCGCTGCCCGAGCCCAGCGCCGGCGAAGTCAGGGTGCGCGTCGAGGCGGCCGGTGTGAACTTTCCGGATTCGCTGATCGTGCAGAAGAAATACCAGGTGCAGCCACCGCTGCCCTTCATACCGGGTACCGAGGTTGCAGGTACGGTCGATGCGGTGGGCGAGGGCGTACGCCACCTGAAGCCCGGCGACCGTGTCGGCGCATTCGTCGGCCTCGGCGGGTTCGCGGAATTTGTGTGCGCGCCTGCCGCGATGACCGCGCCGCTGCCGCCCGGCGTTTCCGCCGAACACGCGGCAGCGTTCACGCTGACCTATGCGACGTCTCATCATGCGCTGTTCGATCGCGGGCAACTGAAGGCGGGCGAAACGCTGGCGGTGCTTGGCGCCGGCGGCGGAGTCGGTCTGGCCGCGGTGGAACTCGGCAAGATCGCCGGCGCGCGCGTGATCGCGGTGGCCTCGAACGACGAAAAACTCGCGGCGGCGCGCGAGCATGGCGCCGACGAGACCATTAACTACTCGATCGCCGATCTGCGTGAGGCACTGAAGACCGCCACCGCCGGCAAAGGCGTTGATGTCGTCTACGACCCGGTCGGCGGCAACTACACTGAGGCCGCCTTGCGCAGCCTCGGCTGGCGGGGGCGCCTTCTGATCGTCGGTTTCGCCGACGGCGCGATCCCGCAGATCCCGGCCAACCAGTTGCTGATCAAGGGAACCTCGGCGATCGGCGTGTTCTGGGGCGACTTCGCACGCCGCGAACCGGCTGCCAACGCGGCCATGCTGAAGGAGCTCTTCACCTGGCTGGCGCAGGGGAAGCTCAGGCCGCACGTGTCGCGCACGTACGCACTGGCCGACACCGCGCGGGCGCTTGAGTGCGCTGTTGGCACGGCAGGCGGTGGGCAAACTGGTGATCAAACCGTGAACAAGGAGGCCGCCATGCGGCGAATGGCGGTTGGAGTGCTGTGCGCGATCATGATGTCGCTCTCCTGTGGGGCGGCAGAACGCGCGATCGAGAAGTCAGTTGTCGTCGACGCGACGGTCGACCAGGCGTGGGACAGCTGGACCACGCGCGAGGGCATCGTCTCGTTCTTCGCGCCGGACGCGAAGGTCGAACCGCGAGTCGGCGGCGCGTTCCAGATCTACTTCGACCCGCTCGCCGAACCGGGCCTGAAGGGAGCCGACGACATGCGCTACATGGCGCTGCAGCCGAAGAAGATGCTCTCGTTCGACTGGAATTCGCCGCCGAGCCTGCCCGAGGTGCGCGGTGAGCACACTTTCGTCGTCGTCCGGTTCGAGTCGGTGTCGGACAAGCAGACCCGCGTCACCGTGTATCACACCGGCTGGGGCGACGGCGGGCAGTGGGACAAGTCTTATGCCTATTTCGACCGGGCCTGGGGCAACGTGCTCGCCAACCTGCAGAAGCGCTGGACGAGCGGACCGATCGACTGGACCGAGTGGATGGCTCAGTTGCGCAATATGCACGAGCAGTCGGCGCTGAAGAAATAGGGCACCGCGGTAACGGTGTGCAGCCAAGGTCGGCGATGAGCGGTGACATGCAGAAACCTGAAGCGTCGATCGATCTGCTGATCCCGGCGCGGTCGCGCGATCTCGGCGGCTTCCAGGTCGGCCGCGTGCTGCCGTTCGCGCAGCGTCGCATGGTCGGCCCGTTCATCTTCTTCGATCACCTTGGGCCGCTCGAATTCGCCGCTCCGGTGCCGCGCACGGCCGATGTGCGGCCGCATCCGCACATCGGCCTGTCGACGGTCACGTACCTCTTCGACGGCGAGATCACGCATCGCGACTCGCTCGGCTACGAGCAGGTGATCCGGCCCGGCGAAGTCAACTGGATGACCGCAGGTCAGGGCATCAGCCACTCCGAGCGCTTCGACGGCATGCGCGATCGGGGCGGACGGGTTCACGGCCTGCAGGCCTGGGTGGCATTACCCGATGGTCACGAAGAGGACGCGCCCTCGTTCGAACATTACGGCGACGAGAGATTGCCCGCGATCGAGGACGGCGGGGTCCGGACGCGGCTGATCGCAGGATCCGCGTTCGGCGCGGCAAGCGGGGTGCGCGCGCATTCGCCGCTCTTCTACGCGCATCTCGAATTGAGAAGCAGGCGCGCGCGCCGAGCTGCCCTTGACCTACCCGGAGCGTGCTGCCTACGTCGTCACCGGATCGGTCGAAGTCGCGGGTCAAACTGTCGACGCGAAGTCGATGATCGTATTTGCAGCGGGGTCGACCCCGGTCGTCAAGGCGCGCGAACGCTCGACCGTGATGGTGCTCGGCGGCGAACCCGTCGGTCCGCGTCATGTGTGGTGGAACTTCGTCTCGTCGAGCAAGGAGCGCATCGAACAGGCAAAGCACGACTGGACCGCCGGCCGCTTTGTGTTACCGCCCGGTGACAACGCCGAGCGCATCCCGCTGCCCGAGGGCGCATAGCACCGAAGTCAATCGAAGCCGACGCGGCCTGAAGTGCATCGATGACGATGCCTGCGCGCAGGCTCGCATGCCGCTCACCCTTTCAAGTCGGCACGTGTCGACGTGGGGCGCATAATGCTGCCCCTTGTCCGAAAATGGGATTAGCGCGATGACCGGTACCCGAAGCCTGCTCGCGCTTTTGCTATTCGCGCTGCTCGGCCTGGCCGGTTGTGCGACGCGACCCGTCAACCCGCCACTCGCGCAGGTCGATCCGAACACCGGGTACACGTTTCAGACTCGCCAGAAGCACTTCAGGAACCCGGACAACCTCATCGTTCTCGCCTTCTCCGGAGGCGGCACGCGCGCCGCCGCGTTCTCCTACGGGGTTCTCGAGTTTCTTCGGAATACCCAGGTCGTTGCGCCGAACGGAGCCAAGCTTCGGCTGCTCGATTCTGTCGATGTCATCACGGGCGTTTCGGGCGGCAGCTTCACTGCATTGGCCTACGGGCTCTACGGCGACAAGTTGTTTGCCGACTACGAGCAACGCTTCCTCAAGCGCGACGTCCAGGGTGAGCTTCTCGCCCGCGCCATCAATCCCGCCTACTGGGGCGATCTGCTGTCGACGGGCTGGGGCCGCTCAGAACTGGCGGCCAACTATTACGACGAGATCCTGTTCAACGGTGCGACCTTCGGCGACCTCGACCGTGGCAATGGCCCGCTGATCATGGCGTCGGCCACCGACATCTCGACCGGGGGCCGGGTGACCTTCACTCAGAACATCTTCAACGTATTTTGCTCGGATCTGAATGCCGTGCGGCTGTCCCGCGCCGCCGCAGCATCGTCTGCCGTCCCGGTGGTGCTCTCCACCGTCACGATCAACAACTACGGCGGCACCTGCAACTTCAGCATTCCGCCCTGGGCCAAGATATTTATCCAATCGGCGAACCCGCCGCGGCCCGCGGCGCGCGCGATACGCGAGCTGAAGGAAGCCGAAACCTACGGCGACAGCACCAAACGCCCGTACATCCACCTCGTCGACGGCGGCGTGTCCGACAACGTGGGCATGCGCGGCGTGCTCGATGCGCTGCAGTTCCTCGAGGCCTTGTACATCGCGGGCATACCCACACCGCTCGACCATGTGAAGAGAATCGTCGTGGTGGTCGTCAATTCGCTGTCGTCGCCTCCGATCGACTGGGACAAATCGGAGCAGGGGCCTGGCATGGTGGATGTGCTGCTGAAGTCGACCGGCGTGCCGATCGATCACTATTCCTTCGAGGCGGTCGAGCAGCTGAAGGACATTGCAGCACGTTGGCAGAATGAGCGAGAGGTCCGCAAGCTGGCCCAGTGTTCCACCAACAAGGACTCGCCGGTCTGCGCCGCGATACGTGTTCCGGATGCGGAGGTCTACGCCATCGACGTGTCGTTTGCCGCGCTGAAGGACCAGGCAGAACGCGACTACCTGAATCTGCAGCCCACGTCCTTCGTCCTGCCGCCCGAGGCCGTCGACCGCTTGCGCGCGGCGGCAGGAACGATCATCCTCGCGTCGCCCGAATTCCAGCGCCTGCTGAAGGATGCTGGCGTGAAGATCTTTGTCGAGCCGGCCGCCGGCGGGAGCGCCGCGACCAAGGCGCCCTGACCACTCCCGCGCTGAGAAGTAAGGCGCGCCAGAGAGGGTCGCGCTTCTGGCACAGAGAGACTGTGCTTGGAGTAACACAACGTTTGGAGACCAGATGAAATCGCAAACGCAACGAATTCTGATGCCGGCATTGGTGATCGCGGCGTTGGGTGCCGGTGGCGCATACGGCAAGGAATGCAAAGGCGTCAACTTTCCCGACCAAGCGCAGGTCGAGGGCAGCAGTCTGGCGCTCAACGGTCTCGGCTTGCGCCAGGCGACCGCATTCAAAGTCAATGTCTACGTCGCAGCGCTGTATGTCGCCAAGACGTCGAACGACGCAAACGCCCTGCAGGGATCGAATGCGACCAGCGAGCTGATCCTCCAGTTCGTGCGCAACGTCGGCGCCGACGACCTACGCAAGGGATGGAGTGAAGGATTCGAAAAGAATGCCAGGGACCAATTGCCTGCGCTGAAGGAGCGTATCGCCATGCTCAACGGCTGGATGACCGATGTCAAAACCGGCGAGCGGTTGACTTTCATCCACAAGCCGGGAACGGGTCTGCAGGTCGACGTGAACGGCGCAGTGAAGGGCACCATTAAAGGCGATGACTTTGCCAGAGCATTTTTGGCGATATGGCTCGGAGCTGATCCGCCGAATCCGGAAATCAAGTCCGGGTTGCTCGGCGGCGCCTGCGGCTAGGGGGACAAGTGAACCCAATCGCAATCGGTTTGCTCGTGCTGGTATGCACTTTCGGCGGTGCGCTGCTCGGCATGTTCCTTCGAACCGTCCTGCCGGAGCATCATCTGAACGACGCGTCAAAGGATGTCGTGAAGCTGGTGACGGGCCTGATCGCCACGCTCGCCGCTCTGGTGCTTGGCTTGCTCGTCGCCTCGTCGAAGAACTCGTTCGATACGGCGAACGAAGGGTTCAGGGAGTCTGCCGCGAAGATCATTCTCCTGGATCGAGCGCTGGCGCAGTACGGACCAGAAACCAAGGAGATCCGCGAATTGCTCAAGGCGAGCTTTGCTGCCCGAGTCGAACAGTACTTTCCCAAAGGGCAGTCCGGGGACGCTGCGCTGAGCTCCCCCCAGGCAACCGCCACGATGGAAGGGTTTCAACAGAGGCTGCGCGCGCTTTCGCCACAGAACGACACCCAACGCGCGCTGCAGTCGCGCGCCCTCGAACTGACCGACGCGGTGACGCAGGCGCGCTGGCTCGGAATCGCGCACGAGGAGAACACCATTCCGACGCCGTTCATGGTGGTGCTGGTGTTCTGGCTAGCGGTCATGTTTACCAGTTTCGGCCTGTTCGCGCCCCGCAACGCAAGCACAATCGCCGTGCTGTTCCTCGGCGCGGTATCGCTGTCTGCCGCGATCTTCCTGATCGAGGAACTGAATAACCCGCTCGAAGGAGTTATCGCGATCTCGAGGGCGCCGATGGACCGGGCGCTCGGCTTTCTCGGACGCTAGCCGCGATCGCTGCGTGTGGCTGAGTCCTTTCCGCTGCGCGATCTTCAAATTTGTTGCGGGAAGGCGTCATCGCAGCCACCAAGTTTCTAGTGCGTTCCATTCTGCCAACGAAGCAAGTCGAAGCGCTGCTCGCAGCGTGTGTCCTGGCGGGGGTCGGATTTGAGGTGTGTGCGCAGGACATCGAGCCGCGCGCATATTCCAATGCCCCGGTTGGAGTCAACTTTCTGATCGCCGGCTACGCCTACACGCGGGGCGGAGTCGCTTTCGGTCCGTCGCTTCCGATCACCAATCCGAATCTCCATACGTCTAACGCCGTCA
This sequence comes from uncultured beta proteobacterium, assembly GCA_963703945.1. GTDB lineage: Bacteria > Pseudomonadota > Gammaproteobacteria > Burkholderiales > Burkholderiaceae_F > JALORV01. The sequence goes on from CAVPGM010000007.1 coordinate 72,055, forward strand.
TCGCGTACGCAAGAGTGCTGGACCTGTGGGGAAAATCGGCCAAGTTCGACGCGACTTTGCCGTACACCTGGCTCTCCGGAACGGCCGACTACCGGGGACAAACGGTACCTCGCAGCGTGGATGGCTTTGCCAATTCCGCGTTTCGGCTGTCGGTCAATCTCTACGGTGCGCCCGCCCTCACGCTGAAGGAATTCGCCGACTGGAAGCAGGACCTGATCATCGGCGCCAGCCTGCGGGTGGTGGCGCCCTGGGGCCAATACGATGACAGCAAGCTCGTCAACATTGGCACCAATCGATGGTCGTTCAAACCGGAGGTCGGGGTCTCGAAAGCAATCGGACCATGGACGCTGGAAGGCACCGCCGGGGTAACGCTGTACACGGACAACAACGATTTCTTCGGCGGCAATACGCTTTCGCAGGACCCGCTCTATTCGCTGCAGGGTCACCTGATCTACGCCTTTCACTCCGGGATCTGGGCTTCGCTCGATGCCACGTATTTCGTCGGCGGCCGAACGACCGTCAATGGCGTGCTCAACAGTGACCTTCAGCAGAACTGGCGTGTCGGCGGGACCTTGTCGTTCCCGGTGAACCGGGAGAATTCGATCAAGTTCTACGCCAGCAGCGGGGTGTCTGCACGCACCGGCGACGATTACGACCTGGTCGGCATAGCGTGGCAATACCGCTGGGGTGGTGGGCTGTGACGCCCTTCGCGAGAAAGTGGCAGTTTTTGGCCGGCCCGTTTGGCTGCTTTCAACAGTTAATCATTGGAGAGGATTCGACAGGATGAATGCGAAAGCCGAAACGACTGACAGCCAAAGAGCACGCATGTCGTTTCCATGCGCACTCTTACTTACGCGCACTGCCGCCGTCCTATGTCTCGGCACCATCGCGATTTCCTTTGCCGCCCACGCGGATGAGACGTCGCCACCGGGGGCCATAGAAGCGGTCGGCATCGCCGTCGAGGCCTACATCTACGGTTACCCGCTGGTCACTTTCGACACGGTCCGCAAGCAGCAGACCAACGTGGCCAAGCCCGATGCCCAGCATGCGCCGATGGGGCAGATGATCCGGATGCGGACCTACCCCGCGGCCGACAACCACTGCTGTGCGGCTCCGAATGCCGACACGCTGTACACCGAGGCCTGGCTCGACGTCTCAAGGGAGCCGGCGATCTTCAGCATTCCCGACATGGGCGACCGCTACTTCATCATGCCGATGCTGGACGGCTGGTCGGAGGTGTTCGAGGTGGCGGACTCGCGCACGACAGGCGGCAAGGCGCAGACCTACGCCATCACGGGACCGGGCTGGTCGGGCGTGTTGCCGGCGGGCGTGACTCAGGTCAAGTCGCCGACCGGCATGGTGTGGATACTCGGCCGGATCTACAGCACCGGCACGCCCGAGGACTACAAGGCGGTTCATGCGCTGCAGGACAAGTTTTCGGTCGTGCCCTTGAGCGCCTACGGCAAGCCGTACGCAGCGCCCCGCGGCGTCGTCGATCCCAAGTTCGACATGAAGACAGCGGTGCGCAAGCAGGTCAATGCGATGGACATCGTCGCTTACTTCGAGCGACTCGCGGAGTTGATGAAGACCAACCCGCCGACCGCACAGGACGCGCCGATGGTGGCGAAGATGGCGCGGATCGGACTGGTGCCGGGCCAGGACTTCGATGCCTCGAAGCTCGACTTCATCGATCGCGAGGCATTCAAAGTCGTACCAAAGCTAGCCCTCGTGGAAATGGGCCTGCACTTGAAGAAGCAGAAGACCACCAACGGGTGGCTCTACTTCACCAAGGGCGTCGGCAACTTCGGCACCGACTACCTGACGCGCGGCATGGCCAACCTGCTCGGGCCCGGCTGGAACCGGCCGCAGGACGCCGTGTATCCGCTGTCGCAGAAGGACGCGAGCGGGGACGAGTACAACGGCGCCAAGTACAAGTACGTCGTGCGCTTCGAGAAGGGTCAGCTGCCACCGGCCGAAGCCTTCTGGTCGCTGACGATGTACGACGGCGACTTCTTCTTTGTGCCGAACCCGCTCAATCGCTACGACCTCGCCCAGCGCGACAAGCTCGTCACCAACGCGGACGGCTCGGTCGACATGTTCCTGCAGGCGGACTCGCCGGGCAAGGACAAGCAAGCGAACTGGCTGCCGGCCCCGAAGGGCAAGTTCGTGCTGGTGATGCGGATCTACGCACCGAGCAAAGCACCGCCATCGATTGTCGACGGCAGTTGGACTCCGCCGCCGGTCCGCAAGCTGCAGTGATCCGGCGTCCGCAGGGTTGCATGAACTCAAGGCGATGGAGAGAGATGGTGAAGGCAAGATCAAGCTTTGCCGCAGTGGCTTTGTGACACAAGGAGAGATCCAGACATGAGCAAGAACGTCAAGTGGGCGCTTGGCATCGTCGTCGCCCTTATCGCAATCGCCGCCATCGTCTTGTATCCCAAGCTCGTCGTAACCCTGCCGAACGACGGCGCTGGTGCGAAACTGAACACCTTCAAGGATACGTACGGGCACCGCTACACCGAGATGTTCCTCATCGGCGGGAACGCAATCACCAAGAATCTGGAGGCGAACGTCTACAACACCTGGGGTCTCAATGGCAGCGACACCACTGGGGATTCTTGTCCCGCGGCGCTGCTGGACAAGATCGACGTCAAGGCGATGGCGGAGCAGTACCACATGCTTGCCGTGTTCAAGAACGGCCCCCGCCTTTGGACGCTCGACTGGATCGAGGTCGAGATGGGCAAGGAGCTGGACTTCGGCGGCATGAAAGCACGCTGGGTGAATTGGCTGGATTTGAAGGGCATCAGCACGGAACCAGGCGCGGCCGATTACAAGAACATCACCGTCACGCGCCACACCAAGTTCGGCTTCAACAAGGGCACGCGGATATCCGTCCTGGATGACCCCGATGGCAACCCGTGGGTCATGAAGTCATTCAGCCTGATCACCTTTCCGGATCAGAAGTTCGATGAGATCAGCACCCTTGGCAGCCGCCTGAAGCTTCCGGCGGGCTGGAAGTTCCGGTCAGTGGTGCTCGAGCAGGACCTGATCCTCACCCCTGACAAGACCGGCACCGCGCACATCACGCAGGACAACTTCGGCAACACCTACGACCGCGCGGGCGGCGCCTACAGCAACGTCAAGCCGTAGCGTTTCTGGAAACCTTATGCGCGTATAAGCCAGGCTTGGAAGAACCGTGACGAGCGCAGCAAACGGACATGCGGCATGAACTTCCGCGGACGAAGATCGTCGTTCCGCGTGCACGACCAATCCACCAATCCACCGTCCCAACATCGTGAGGAGTTCGACATGAGCAAACGAATCTTGCTGTTCGCCGCCACCGGAGCATTGATTGCCGCAGGCGTCGCCTATGCGCAGTTTCCGATCATGGACAAGGTCGCGGAAAAGGTGATTCAGAAGTACCAGACCTCGACCTGCGAGCAGTTGTGGCAGGAGAAGGCGCAAGGCCAGGGCAAGCCGAAGCCGGAGATGGAGCAGCGTGCGGTCAAGTTGCTGCAATCGGATCCCCAGATGCGCCAGGCATTCTTCAACAAGGTTTCGGCGCCGATCGTCAACAAGATGTTCGAATGCGGAATGATTCCCTGATGCGATCGATGCGGACGAGACCGATGATGAAGAATGCAATTCAGAAGCTGGGCTGAGCAAACCGGGCGCTGGTCCTGCTGCCGGCGCTCGTCGCCGGTGGCAGTGCGGCGGCTCAGACGCCGCCGGCCGCAAGGCGCCCGCTGCCAAGCAGGCGCCTGCCAAGACCGCTGCGAAAAAGCTGGGGCCGGAAGTTCAAGCTCGTGCTCGAGCCGCGGGCCATCGACCTGCTGAAGGCGATGAGCGCGAAGCTCGCGGCGGCCAAGTCGATGTCGTTCACCGCGACCGTCGGCTACGAGTATCCGAGCAAGCTCGGACCGGCGATCGTCTACACGTCGCGCTATGACGTGACGATGCAGCGGCCCAACAAGCTGCGGGTCATCATGCCGGGCGACGGGCCGGCCTCGGAGTTCTACTACGACGGCAAGACGATGATGGCCTTTGCGCCCGCCGAAAACCTTGTTGCCGTCGCCGATGCTCCGCCGACGATCGATGCGGCGCTGAAGGCGGCGTTCGACAACGCCGCGATCTTCTATCCGTTCACCGACCTGCTGGTCGACCGATCCGTATGCCGTCCTGACCAATGGCGCGATCCTGGCCTTCTACATCGGGCCCTCGGGAATCGTCGGCGGAACGAAGACCGACATGGTGGCGTGGGCGAACAAGGACGTCTTCCTGCAGATCTGGATCGGCGCCGACGACAAGCTGCCACGGCGGATGCGGGCGACTATGCGGCATGACCGGCTGCAGCTGCGTCACGAGATGGATCTGACAACTGGCAACTCGACGGCCCGATCGCCGCGGATGCCTTCGCCTCGGCGAAGGCGCAGGCGCGCCGGACGTATCGCATTCAAGAGTCCGACTGCGCTGCCGCCGGGAGTCAAGCCGCTGGCCCTGCAGCCGCAAGGCCGCGCCGGCCAAGGCTCAGCGAAATCGCAATGACAGGAGGCATCCCATGAAGAGATCCTTTCCGTCCCGCCGTCGCTCTCGCTTCGACACTTGTGTGCAGTCCAGGCGCACGGCTGGGCGAGTGCCAATCGCTACGGCGGCAGCACCACGCACAGCTACGGCTCGACCAGCCACACCAACGCCTATGGCGGCAGCACCAGCCATGAGGCAGGCGAAGGCACGGAACACACGAACACCTACGGCGGCAGCACCGCGCACATCGTCTACGGCGGCACCGAGCACACCAACGTCTACGGCGGCACCACGGCGGGGGCATACGGCGCAGGGGCGTACCACACGTATCCGTCGGGCGCGACCTACTACCACCCGCCGACCTATCCGGTCTATCACCCGCCGGTGGCCGTGCCGTACTACTCGACTGGCTGCTATGGGTGTGCAGCCGCCGCCGGCGCGGTCGTTGGAGTGGCGGTCGGCGCGGCGGCGGCGTCCGCCAACACGGCCGCCGCGACATCGAACGCGTATGCCGCGGGTGTGGCGACCGGCAGTGCGAACACCGCGGCCGCCTACAACGCCGGCGTTGCCACCGGAGTCGCCGCGGCCAGTGCGCCGGCCTCGGGCACGTACGTGATGAGCGTCAACTACGCGGCGCTGCCCGCCGGCGCGATGGTGATCAACAAGAACGGCACGGCCTACTACCTGAGCGGCAATACCTGGTTCAAGCCGTCCTACGGCGCCAACGGCGTGTACTACACCGTGGTGCCTGCGCCGTAGGTCGTGCCGCACCGACTCGGCGCGGAGCGCAGACTAGCTGCCGGCGGCCCGTCGCCGGGCGGGCAGCCAGGTCGCAACGACGGCCATCGCGGCTGCGCCGGCCAGCACGAGCAGGCTGCTGTCCCAGGCCGCGACGCCCTCGGCAGCCCGGCTGTGATCAAGCACCCAGCCGACCAGCGGCTGCAGCACGCCTGTGCCCAGGAAGATGCCGGTGTTGACGACGGACGTCGCAATGCCGGCAAACTGCGGCGGGTTCGCTTCCTTGGCGATCGTCCACGACAGCGTGAACCCCGGTATCACGAGTCCCATCAACGCAAACCAGGCCAGCGTGGCCCAGTTCGGCCACTGCACATGGGCGAGCCACGGAAGCCAGGTCAGCGCGTAGAGCAGCACCGCGACCCGCATCACTCCCAGCCGGCTGCGCAGCCGGTCGGAAATCGCACCGACGAGCATCGAGCCGAAGGCGACTCCGAGCAGTAGCAGGCTGGTGTGCTGGGCGGCGCTGACACGGGTCATGCCGTGGACCTGCTGCAGATACGGCACGGCCCACAGGCCGGCGAACGCGAGGAAGCGTGCCGCCGACCCCGAAGTTGACGACAAACGGCGGCCACGTCGCCGGATTGGCCAGCACACCGGCAAGCGCAGTGCGCCAGGGGACCGCGGCGACGTGTGCGTGTGAGGGATTGACCGGTGCGAAGCCGAGGTCCTCGGGCCGGTCGCGCACGCGCAGCCAGGAAGCGATCGCGATGAGCCCGGACAGGACCGCCAGCGCGGCGAAGACCACGCGCCACGAGGTCTGCGTGACGACCCATGCGAGCGGAGCGCCGGCAACCACTGCGCCGAGGTTGCCGGCGAACATCGTGACGCCTGCCAGCGTTGCGAAACGCTGCGGAGGGAACCACACGGCCGAGAGCTTCAGCACCGAGATGAAGGCGACCGAGACGCCGATGCCGACCAGCGTCCGTCCCGCCGCCGCGACCTGCCACACCGGTGCCAGTGCGAACAGCAGCGATCCGGCGGCTGCAATCGCTGAACCGGTGGCGAGAATCCTGCGCGGTCCGAGTGTGTCGGCCATCACGCCGACCGGCACCTGCAGCACGGTATAGACGTAGAAGTAGGTGGCCGCGAGTGTGCCGAGCACCGTGCTGCTGATGTCGAATGCGCGGGTCAGCTCACCCGCAATGGCGGCCGGCGCCGTGCGGTGGAAGAACGACAGCACGAAGCTTGCGAGCGCCAGGCCGAACACGAGGCGGCGCGCGCGTTCGAGTGTCATGTACCGATCAGGTTCGGCGGCGATCGCTACGGTTCTGGCGCGCGGAAGTAGCGCGGCTCGACGAACAGCGAGGCGATCTCGACACGCCGGATCTCGGGATGATCGGGCGCTGCATACAGCACGGGAGTGATGACCTCCTCGAACAGACCGCGCAGGCTGCGCGCGCCGGACTTGTACTCGATTGCAAGATCGGCGATCTCCTCGAATGCGCGCCGCGCCACGACCAGCTCGATCCCCTCGTTCTTGAGGATGGCCTGGAACTGCCGGTAGATGCAGTTGCGCGGCTCGGTCATGATCCGCACCAGCATGTCGCGGCTGAGTTCGCTGAAGCGCGCGACGATGGCGAGCCGGCCGGTGAACTCCGGGATCAGCCCGAATTCGACGAGGTCGGTCGGCTTCACGCGTGCGTTGAGCCGCGTCAGGATGCGCTGGCTGTCGTCGGCGGAGGTCGCGACGAAACCGAATGGGTGGCTCTGCGACATGATCACGTCGAGTCCGACGAAGGCGCCGCCGCAGATGAACAGCACGTTGGTCGTGTCCAGATAGTCACCGCCGCGCAGTCGGACCGGTGCGCCTTCCATGATCTTCAGCAGCGCATGCTGGACGCTTTCGCCCGAAGCGCCCGTGGCAGCGGCACCCGCGGCGCGCAGCTTGTCGATCTCGTCGATGAACACGATGCCCTGGCTCGTTCTCACGACATCACCCTCGGCCTTGTCGTGCAGCCGATCGAGAATCGCTTCGATCTCGTCATTGACGTAGCGCGACTGCGCGAGCGACGTCGCGTCGGCCGTCACGAACGGAACCTTGAGCAGGCGTGCGAGTGATTCGCACATCAGCGTCTTGCCGGTGCCGGTCGGTCCCACCAGCAGCACGTTGCTCTTGGTGATCTCCAGCCCGTCCTGCTGCGAACGCGCGACCTTCTTGTAGTGGGCGTAGACCGCAACTGCCAGCGCGCGCTTGGCGTCGTCCTGCCCGATCACGTACTGGTCGAGGTGTCGGACGATTCCGCTAGGCGTAAGGCTGAAATGAGGCTGCGACATGGCGGGTGCGCTCACGAGCGTTCGGCGTAGCGCCAGCCGAGTTCGGCGAGCGCGCGCGCGTTTTCTCCATGCTTCAGCGCGTTGTCGGACGAGGCGATCCCTTCGGTGGCGCGCTTGTAGACGCCCTGCAGGATGGCGGCGATGCGGAACAGGTTGTAGGCCAGGAAGAAATTCCAGTGCTCGATGCCGGCGCGTCCGGTGCGTTCGCAGTAGCGGCGAATGTATTCCTGCTCGAGCGGTATGCCGAGTGCCGCATGGTCCAGCCCGGCAATGCCGCGGAAGCCGCCGGACGGGATGTGCCAGCTCATGCAGTGGTAGGAAAAGTCGGCCAGCGGGTGGCCCAGCGTCGAAAGTTCCCAGTCGAGGATCGCAATGATGCGCGGCTCGGTCGGATGGAAGATCAGGTTGTCCATCCGGTAGTCGCCGTGCACCACGGTGGTTTCGTCGCCGGGCGGAATGTTCTGCGGCAGCCAGTCGATCAGCCGGTTCATCGCCTCGATCGGCTCGGTCTCGGATGCACGGTACTGCTTGCTCCAGCGGCCGATCTGCCGCTGGAAGTAGTTGCCGCCCTTGCCGTAATCCGCGAGCCCGGCGCGCTCGATGTCGACCGAATGCAGTTGGGCAATCACGCGGTTCATCTCGTCGTAGATCTGCGCGCGGTCAGCCGGACCGAGGTCGGGCAGCGACTGCTCCCAGAAGATGCGCCCCACAACGTGCTGCATCAGGTAGAACGCGCGGCCGATCACGCTCTCGTCCTCGACCAGCAGCAGCGTCCACGGAACCGGAATGCCCTGCGCGGCGAGCGCGCGCATCACGTGGAACTCCCGCTCGACCGCATGCGCCGAGGGCAGCAGTTTCGCCGCTGGCCCGGGCTTGCTGCGCATCACATACTTCGCGGTTGCGGTCGTCAACAGGTAGGTGGGATTCGATTGCCCGCCCTCGAACTGCTGCACTTCGAGCGGTCCGCGGAACTCCGACAGATGCTGCTCGAGGTGCGACGTCAGTCGTTCGATGTCGAACGCATGACGTCCGGTCACTGCGCCGAGCTGACTCATCCTATTTCTCCGACGTCGGTGCGCGAGCGGCGCAGCTTCAGGTACTTCTCGAGCAGTTGTTCCATCGTGGAAAGCCGGGTCGCTGTTTGCAGGGTGTCGATCGGACAGTAGTTGACCACACGAACGACGCTGGTCGCGGGATCGGCGCCGACATCGATGATATTCAGGCAACCGGTGTCCTGCGCGAGCCCGCCGAGGAACACCGCCTCGCCGGTCAGGAACCATGACAGCAGCGCGCGGTTGACGCCGCCGTGCAGGACCGCCAGCGCAATGTCCCAGTCGCTCGCAGCCAGCAGGCGTTGCAGCGCCGGGACGGTGCGGTCGAGCAGCTCGCCGATCGTTTCGCCGCCGAGAAAGCGCGCATCGCGCGGCGCCGGCCCCTGGAATGCCTGGATGAACGCCGCCCGCAGGTCGGCGTCCGCAATGCTCGGCAGGTGGCCGGGCCGGATTTCCTGCAGCTCTTCCCAGTGCTCGACCGGTGTGTCGCAGCCGGCCGCCTCCAGCACGTGCGCAGCCGTCTGCCGTGTGCGCACGAGCCCGCTCGTGATCGCCCGATCGATGCGGATGCCTGCCGCCGACAGCGCCGCGCCGACCGCGCGCGCCTGCTCGATGCCGGCTTCGGTCAGCGGCACGCTGTCCGGCGGATGGGGTCGGCCGCCGGCGTCGAAATAGTCGACCGCGCCGTGGCGCATCAGCAGCAGGCGACGTCGTTCGGTCATGCGGTCGCCTTCACCACGGCGAGCTCAATCAGTTCGGTGATCTCGCGCTGGTCGACACCGAGCTCCGCGAGCATCAGGCGTGTGTGTTCGCCCGCCCGGGGCGCCGGTGCGTCCGCCAGCGCGTGACCGCTGATCTTCGCGAGCGGTCCCACTTCGGTCACCTTTCCGCGGCGCCGGACGACGCCGCGCTCAACGGCCTGCTCATGCGCCAGCGCCTCGGCAGGCGACAGCACGGCGGTGACACAGGCATCGACCGTCTGGAACACCGCGCTCCAGTGAGCCAGCGTGGCGCCACGCAGACGTGCGGCGACCTGATCGATCGTGCGCCCGGCCGTTTCCGAACCCGGGACTTCGCCGTGCGACCAATGATGCGTACGCAGCTCGGGCAGGCCGATCGCCGCACAGAACCGCTCCCAGAACTTCAATTCGAGCGCACCGACCGCGAGGAATCGTCGATCCGCTGTCTCATAGACGTTGTAGCAGGCCGCGCCGCCGGTCAGCAGCGTGTGACCGGCGACAGGCGTTCGTCCGGCGTCGAGTTCCGCGTGGGGGAAGAAGTGGTGCACCAGCAGCGCCTCGGTCATCGCCACGTCGACCCAGCGGCCCTCACCGCTGCGTTGCGCCGCCAGTAACGCGACCAGCAACGCGGCGAGCGCCGACAGCGCGCCGCCCAGCAGGTCGCCCAGCTGCAGGTTCGGCACCGCCAGACGATCGCCGGCCACGGCCCGTATCTGGTCCAGCACGCCGCTGGTGGCGATGTAGTTGATGTCGTGTCCCGCCCGCTGCGCCCACGGACCGTCCTGCCCGTAACCGGAGAGCGAGCACAGCACGAGGCGTGGGTTGCGGGCGTGCAGAACGTCCCAGCCCAGCCCCAGTCGCGCGAGGACTCCGGGCCGGAAGCTCTCGATCAACGCATCGGCACTCTCGGCCAGCTGCAGCAGCAGTGCGCGGCCGCGCGGATGCTTGAGGTCGACCGCCAGCGATCGCTTGCCGCGATTGGTCGCTTCGAAGGCCGGGTTGACCGCCATACCCTCGGCGTTCGGGACCTGCGGTGCGAAGTCGCGCATGTAGTCGCCTTCGCCGGTGTCCTCGATCTTGATGACGTCGGCGCCGTAGTCCGCCAGATGCATCGTCGCCGCCGGGCCCGGCAGCAGGCGAGTCAGGTCGAGGATGCGCAATCCGACCAGAGGTTGGCTTATAAGCGCACCCTTGGCGCTACGCGCCGTCCCGCCAAGCGGGAGCGAGCCCTCCTTCGGGCGGCCGGGCGGAGGGCTCATTGAATCGTCTCGAGTTCCTGCGTGAGTTCGAGCCACTGCGACTCGAGCGCTTCGACACGGCGCGACAGTTCGCCGCGGCGCTTCAGCGTGTCCGCCACGATTGCCTCGTCGCCGGCGTGATAGAAGTCGGGGTCGGCGAGCTTCGCGTCGAGCTCGCGCAATTCGTTGCTGACATTCGACAGTTCGGTTTCGACGCGGGTCAGTCTCGACTGCAGCGGGCGTCGGACCACGGCCAGGCGTTGTCGTTCGGCGGCCTCCAGCTTGCGCTGCTCGCGACGAGTGGGCGCATCCGGCTCGCCGGCCGCGTCGCCGCGGTCGCGCCGGCTGGCCAGCACCAGCGCGGAGTAATCGTCGAGATCACCATCGAAGGCGGCGACGCGCCCGTCGTGCACGAGCCACAGCTGGTCGCAGGTTGCGCGCAGCAGGTGCCGATCGTGCGAGACCAGCAGCAGCGCACCTTCGTACGACGAGAGCGCGACCGTCAGCGCCTCGCGCGTTTCCATGTCGAGATGATTGGTCGGCTCGTCGAGCAGCAGTAAATTGGGGCGCTGCCACGCGATCAGCGCCAGCGCGCAACGCGCTTTCTCGCCGCCCGACATCGGACCCAGCAGCGAGGTAGCCATCTCGCCCGAAAAGCGATAGCTGCCCAGAAACTCGCGCAGTACTTGCTCGCGCGCCTCGGGCGCCAGGCGGCGCAAGTGGGCGAGAGGTGTCTCATCGGAGCGCAGCTGATCGAGCTGGTGCTGCGCGAAATAGCCGATCGCGAGACCCTGGCCGCGTCGCAGTTCGCCGGCGAGCGGCTGCAACTCACGCGCGATCGCCTTGACCAGAGTCGACTTGCCGGCTCCGTTGACGCCGAGGATGCCGATGCGGTCACCCGCACGGACCGTCAGCGTGACGTCCGAAAGCACCGTGCGCGAGCCGTAGCCGAGCGCCATACCGTCGGCGTCGAGCAGCCGTTCCGGAGTGCGCACCGGTTCTGGAAATTCGAAGCGCCACTCGCGCCGTGCTCGGGTGGGCTCGATGACCGTCAGCCGCTCGAGCATCTTCAGCCGACTCTGCGCCTGGCGGGCCTTCGTCGCCTTCGCGCGGAACCGGTCGACAAAGCTCTGCAGGTGAGCGGCCGTCCTCGCGTAGGCCCTGGCGGCTGCATCCTGCTGCTTCTGCTGTTCGAACCAGGCGAGCTCGAACGCGCTGTAGTCGCCGGCGTAGCGCCGAATCGAGCTCTGGTCGACGTGCCAGATGGTCTCGGCGATGCGGTCGAGGAACTCCCGGTCGTGCGAGATCACCAGCACGGTCGCCGGTTGGCGCCGCAGCCAGCTTTCGAGCCAGACGACGGAGTCGAGATCGAGATGGTTGGTCGGTTCGTCGAGCAGCAGAAGGTCGGCCGGACGCAGCAGCGCGCGCGCCAGCGCCAGGCGATTGCGCCAACCGCCGGAAAATGCCGTCACCGGCCGCACCCCGTCGGATGTGGCAAATCCCAGACCGTGCATCACGGCCGCCGCCTGCGCCTGAATCGCGCCCTCGTTGAGATCGGCCAGTGCGGCGTGCGCATGCGCCAGTTGCATCTCGTCGTGCGAGGCTTCGGCCGCAGCCAACTCGCAGCGGGCCGCGGTCAGCCGGGCGTGACCAGCGAGCACATAGTCGAGTGCGTTCTCGTTGCCGACGTCGATATCCTGGGCAACATGGGCGATGCGCTCGGGCGGCGGCGCTTCCTGGCTGCCGGCTTCCAGCGCGAGTTCGCCCAGGATCGCGGCGAACAACGACGACTTGCCGCAGCCGTTCGCGCCGACCAGGCCGATGCGCTCCCCGGGCCGCGCCACGAGCGAGACGTTGCGGTACAGCGTGCGCGCCCCACGCGCGATCGCGACGTCGATCAGCCTGAGCATCGGAAGTGCCGCGCTGGCCTAAGGCAGCTCTTCCTGGCGCGCCAGAAAGACCATGTCGTCGCCGGCACTGGTCGTGAGCCAGGTGAGCGCGAGGTTGCCGAACACCTTTTCGGCGGCCGCGCGGCCGTCGCCCACCTCGACGATCAGCATGCCGCCGCGCTTCAGGTGGCCGCGCGCCTGCCGCACCAGTGTCTTGACCAGGTTCATGCCGTCGGCACCGCCGGCCAGCGCAAGCTTCGGCTCGTGCGTGTACTCGGCCGGCAGCTTCGCCATCGCGCTGTCGGTGACATACGGTGGATTGCAGACGATGAGGTCGTAGCGCTTGGTGCCGAGCGCAGCGAACAGGTCCGATTTCACCGGGTTGACGCGTTGCTCGAGCTTGTACTCGGCGATATTGCGGCGTGCGACCTGCAGCGCGTCGGCCGACGTGTCGGCCGCGTCGACCTTCGCGTTCGGGAACGCATCGGCGGCCATGATTGCCAGGCAGCCCGAGCCGGTGCACATGTCCAGCACGTCGCCGACGGCGGCACGGTCCTGCACCCAGGGGGCCAATCCTTCGTCGAGCAGTTCGCCGATGTACGAGCGCGGGACAATCACGCGCTCGTCGACGTAGAACTTGTATCCGCGCAGCCACGCCTCGTTCACCAGGTAGGCGGCCGGCAGCCGCTTCTTGATCCGCCGGTCGATCACCTGCAGCAGCTCGTGGATCTCGGCGTGCGTCAGGTAGGCGTCGGCGAAGAACTCGAGGCGCTCGGTCGGCAGCTTCAGCGTCCGCATCACGATGAACGCCGCCTCCTCGAACGCATCGGCCTGGCCGTGCCCGTAGGAGAGTTCGGCTTCGTTGAAGCGCGTAACCGCGTAGCGCAGCACGTCCCGCAGTGTGCGCAGGTTGGCCTGCGCGTCGATCAGGGTGGTCATTGGGTTGGCGTCGGTGCGAGCAGCCGTTCAAGGGTGCCGAGATAGATGTCCTTCAGCGGCTCGAGGTCGGCGACCGCGATGCTTTCATTGATCTGGTGGATGGTCGCATTGGGCGGCCCGAACTCGATGACCTGCGGGCAGAAAGTTGCGATGAAGCGGCCGTCGGACGTGCCACCAGCGGTCGAAAGCTCGGTCGCGGTGCCCGTCACCGCGCGGATCGACGCAGCGAGCGCCTTCGACAGCGTGCCACGTGGCGTAAGGAACGGCTCGGCCCCGAGCGTCCACTCGATCGAACGATCAACGGCGTGGCGATCGAGGATCGCCTCGATCCGGCTGCGCAGCGATTCGGCGCTCGACGTCGGGGCGAAGCGCAGGTTGAAGTCCACCACGCAGGTACCCGGGATCACATTGCCCGCGCCCGTTCCGGCGTGAATGTTCGAGACCTGGAAGGTGGTCGGCGGAAAGAACTCGTCACCGCGGTCCCACTGCGTCGCCGCCAGTTCGGCGAGCGCGGGCGCGAGTGTGTGCACCGGGTTGCGCGCCAAGTGGGGATAGGCGACATGACCCTGTACGCCCTTGACGGTCAGCCGGGCCGACAGCGAGCCGCGGCGGCCATTCTTGATCGTGTCACCCAGCCGCGTCACCGAGGTCGGCTCGCCGACCACGCAGTATTCAAGCGCCTCGCCGCGCGCCCGCAGCGCCTCGACGACGCGCGTGGTGCCGTCGACCGCAGGGCCTTCTTCGTCCGAGGTCAGCAGCAGCGCGATCGATCCGCCGTGGTGCGGATGTGCGCGGATGAATTCCTCGGCGGCCACGACGAATGCGGCAATCGAGCTCTTCATGTCCGACGCGCCCCGTCCGACCAGCAGGCCGTCGCTCAACGTCGGCGTGAACGGATCCGACATCCACTGGTCGAGCGGCCCGGTGGGCACGACGTCGGTGTGTCCGGCGAACACGAACACTGGCGAGGTCTTGCCGCGACGTAGCCACGTGTTGGTCACGCCGCCACTGCGGATCACCTCGGCTGCGAAGCCCAGGGGCGCGAGCCGCGCGGACAGCAGCGACTGGCAGCCGTCATCGTTCGGCGTGACGGAACGACGGGCGATCAGCGTTTGTGCGAGGTCGAGGGTGGGGTTCACGCGACGCCGGCACACGCACGTGAGTGGCGGTGCAGGGCGCGCCGATTGTAGCGGCAGCCCCCGCTGCCTCGCGCGGCGGCTTTGGCGTGAACAGGCCCTAGATGTTCAGCGTGAACTCGGAGAACGACGCGTCGGAGCCAGCTTCCTGCTTTTCCTTCTGCGGCTGCATGCGGGCCTTGCCTGCATTGTTGATGAACCACAGCAGGTTGTTCTGCGAATCGGCGGCTGCCAGCGCGTCCTCGCGCGTGATCTGGTCGCCCTGGATCAGCGAATACAGGCTCTGCTCGAACGAGATGCTCTCGGGCGCGAGGCTCTGTTCCATCGCCTCCTTGATGCCCTGCACGTCGCCGCGCTCGATCAGGTCGGCGATATGCCGGGTGTTCATCAGCACCTCGACCGACGGCACACGACCGCCTCGCTTGGAGCGCACCAGGCGTTGCGACACGATCGCCTTCATCGCCACCGACATGTCCTGGAACAGCGCCTGGCGGGTCTCCGGCGGATAGAAGCTGATGACGCGGTTCAGCGCATGCGAGCTGTTGGTCGCGTGCAGGGTGGCGACGACCAGGTGGCCGGACATCGAGTAGGCGAGCGCCGCGCTCATCGTGTCGCGGTCGCGAATCTCGCCGATGAAGATCACGTCCGGGGCCTGGCGCATGGCGCTGCGCAGCGCGGCCTGCAGTGTGCGGGCATCGGAGCCGATCTCGCGCTGGTTGATGATCGACTTCTTGTTGCGAAACAGGAATTCGATCGGGTCTTCGAAGGTCAGCACGTGTCCGGTGATCAACTCGTTGCGATGATCGATCATCGAGGCGATCGTCGTCGACTTGCCCGAGCCCGCGGCGCCGACCACCAGGATCATGCCGCGGCGTTCCATCACAAGGTCCTTCAGGACCTCGGGAAGATGCAAGGCATCGAGCTTGGGGATGTCATGCGGAATGAACCGGACGACCGCGGAGATCGAACCGCGCTGCAGGAAGGCCGACAGTCGGAAGCTGCCGATTCCCTGCACCGGCAGGCCGATGTTCAGTTCGCGCGAATCCTCGAGTTCACGGAAATGGGCGTCAGTCAGACGCTCGGCGAGCAGCGAGACGATCGACTGCGGCGCGAGCCGCTCCTGATTGATCGGAACGCACACGCCGTTGATCTTGATCGTGATCGGCGAGCCGACCGACAGGAACAGGTCGGAGGCCTGCTTTTCGGCCATCAGGCCGAACAGGCGCTCGAGCGACATGGGTGTTGCCGACATGGGGGCGATCTCGTGCTGCGGAGGTGACAAGCATAAGGCGCAGAGCAGCCTCTTGCGAATCCGTCCGATCGGATGAAAAGAGGCTGGAACGGGGCATCTGTGCCGCTGCGCGACAACTGTGCCGCTGCGCGGCGGCTTTTCTTCGTCGTGCCGCGACCGACGCTCAAGCCGCGGGGCTCCCACTTTCTTTGTCTTGCCAAAGAAAGTGGGCAAAGAAACGCGCGCCTACGAAGGCGCCCCTGCGGGGTGCCCTGTGCTGCTCGGGGTCGCGGGCGGGCCTGCAAACTCGCGCCCGTCGGACGCTCAGACAGGCAGGCCCTCAACAACTCCCGCGCCCCCTGCGCTGCGCGGCGCCTTCGAAGGCATCCGACGGCGTCGCGTTGGCGATCGTCGCACGGCGACGCGAGTGAGTCCGCTCGGGGGCGGCCGCGGCGGTGCGGGGCGGCAGCGGGGCCCGCTGATGCCCTGCAGCGCAAGGGAAACCGGAGCGCAGCGCAGGTCGGTCCCGTGCGGTCGCCTTTCTTTGGTGACTTTCTTTGGCGAAGCAAAGAAAGTCACTCGCCCGCCGGGCGAAATCCGGCTCGGTCGTCGAGCGGCGAGGGAGAACTGCCGCGCCAGCAGCACTCACGTTCTCAACAGCTCGTTGATGCTCGTCTTCGCCCGGGTGCGCGCATCGACCTGCTTGACGATGACCGCGCAGTACAGATTGCACTCGCGCGAGGGCAGCGAACCGGCGACCACGACCGAGCCGGCCGGGACGCGGCCGTAGAGGACCTCGCCGGTCTCGCGATTGAAGATCTTGGTGCTCTGCCCAATGAACACCCCCATGCCAAGCACTGCGTTTTCCTCGACGATCACCCCTTCAACGACCTCCGATCGGGCACCGATGAAGCAGTTGTCCTCGATGATCGTCGGATTGGCCTGCAGCGGTTCCAGCACCCCGCCGATGCCGACGCCCCCGGACAGATGGACGTTCTTGCCGATCTGGGCGCAGGAGCCGACGGTGGCCCAGGTGTCGACCATCGTGCCCTCGTCGACATACGCACCGATGTTGACGTAGGACGGCATCAGCACAACGTCTTTCGCGATGTAACTGCCGTGGCGCGCCACCGCCGGCGGCACGACCCGCACGCCAGTGGCACGCATGTGGTCAGCGTCCAGGTGCGAGAATTTCGGCTCCACCTTGTCGTAGTAGCTGAGCTCGCCGGCATGGATCGTCCGGTTGTCATACAGGCGGAACGACAGGAGCACTGCCTTCTTCAGCCACTGGTGCGTCACCCAGGCGCCATTCACCTTCTCCGCAACGCGCGCGCGTCCAGCGTTGAGGTCGGCAACCGCCTGGTCGACCGCATCGCGAATCGCCTTGTCCGCCGAGCCCGGCGACAAGGCGGCGCGGTCCTCCCAGGCGTCATTGATGATTTGCTCGAGCGACATGGCGGAACCCCCGGAAGATCAGAGTTGAAAAGTGGCGATGCGTTCGGCCGCCGCGGCGACCTCGTCCGGAGAGGCGACCAGCGCGATACGGACGTGCCCGGTGCCAGGATTGCGACCGTCGACCTCACGCGACAGATAGCTGCCGGGCAGCACGGTGACGTTCTTCGCGGCGTACAGCCGCCGCGCGTACTCGGTGTCGCCGATCGGCGTGCGCGCCCAGAGAAAGAACGCGGCGTCGGGCATCGCGCATTCGAGGCGCCGCGAGATCACCGGCGTGGCCTGGCGGAACTTCTGGGCGTACAGGCGCCGGTTCTCGATCACATGCGCTTCGTCCTTCCACGCTGCGATGCTGGCCGTCTGTACCGGCAGGCTCATCGCGGTGCCGTGGTAGGTGCGGTACAGCAGGAAACTGCGCAGCGCGTCGGCATCGCCGGCGACGAACCCCGAGCGCATTCCGGGAGCGTTCGAGCGCTTCGACAAACTGGAGAACATGACGATGCGCCGGTAGCGGTCGCGGCCGAGCTGCGCCGCTGCGTCGAGCGCGCCCAGCGGCGGCGCAGACTCGTCGAAATACACCTCCGAATAGCACTCATCGGACGCGATGATGAAATCATGCCGATCGGCCAGCTCGAACAGGTGGCTCCACTCGGCGAGCGTCATCACGCGCCCGGTGGGGTTCCCAGGCGAGCAGACATAGACGAGTTGCACGCCGCTCCAGTCGGCCGGCGACATGCGTTCGAACTCCATCCGGTAACCGTTCTCGCGCGTGGTCGGCAGATAGACCGGCTCGGCGCCGGCGAGCAGGGCCGCGCCTTCGTAGATCTGGTAGAAAGGATTGGGCGAGACGACGCGCGCAGGGCGGGTGCGATCGATCACCGCTTGGGCGAACGAGAACAGTGCCTCGCGCGAACCGGCCACCGGAAGCACTTCGGTGTCGGCGTTGAGCCGGTGCAGGCGGTAGCGGCGACGCGCCCAGTCGGCGATCGCCTCGCGCAGCGCCGGCAACCCGGCGTTCGGCGGATAGTTCGACACGCTGGGCAGGGCCTGCGCGTAGGCATCGAGGATGAGCCGGGGCGTGGCGTGCCTCGGCTCGCCAATCGACAGGTTGATCGGCGCAAGTTCGGCCGGCGGAGCCGCGCCGGCGAGCAGCTTTCGAAGCCGCTCGAAAGGGTAGGGATGCAGCCGTTCGAGGTCCGGGTTCATGAGGGCTCGACTCGCGTGGGCCCGCCCTCGACGCCCGGCCGGGCGAGTTCGATATGCGGCTGGGGCTTCCAGCCCTTCTTGCGATGCTCGGCAACCACGGTCGTGAAGAGCCCGCCGCGCACGTACCACCTCGCGGTCAGTCGGACGAAGCGCGGTGCGAGTGTCTTGACGAGGTCATCTACGACGCGGTTGGTCACCGCCTCGTGAAACGCCCCCTCGTTGCGGAACGACCAGGCGTACAGCTTGAGCGACTTGAGTTCGACGTTGCGCTTGTCGGGCACGTAATCCAGCAGCAGGGTGGCGAAATCGGGCTGACCGGTCAGCGGACACAGGCAGGTGAATTCAGGGATCTCGATGTGAACGAGGTAGTCCCGCTGAGGCGCCGGATTCGTAAACGTCTCGAGGATCTTGCTGGGGCGGGTGGCCATGGTCGGCGCGGGTCGAACGCCGCGGCGATGAAAATGTGCGCTGTTATTATACGAACGCGATCATTCATCCCCGCGCGATCGTCGAGCAGCGAGCTGCCCGATACGCGTCCGGGGCGTTTCCCACCCGTTCCCGTCCCATTGCAACGTGCTTCTTCGGCAGATCAAGCTCGCCGGGTTCAAGTCATTCATTGATCCGACTCCGATCGATGTCCCCGGCAATCTCGTCGGCGTCGTCGGCCCCAACGGCTGCGGCAAGTCCAACGTCATCGATGCGGTTCGCTGGGTGCTCGGCGAAAGCAAGGCCGCCGAGCTGCGCGGTGAGTCGATGCAGGACGTCATCTTCAACGGCTCGGTCAACCGCAAGCCGGCTGGCCGCGCCAGTGTCGAACTCGTGTTCGACAATGCAGAAGGGCGCATCGGCGGCGCCTGGGCCCAGTATGCGGAAATCTCGGTCAAGCGCGTTCTGACGCGCGACGGCACCTCGGCCTACTACATCAACAACCAGAACGTGCGCCGGCGTGACGTGCACGACATGTTCCTGGGCACGGGACTCGGTCCGCGCGCGTACGCGATCATCGGCCAGGGGATGATCTCCCGCATCGTCGAGGCGCGCCCGGAGGAACTGCGCGTGTTTCTCGAGGAGGCCGCAGGAATCTCGAAGTACAAGGAGCGCCGGCGCGAGACGGAGAACCGACTGGCCGACACGCGCGACAACCTGATCCGGGTCGAGGACATCGTGCGCGAGCTCGACGGCCAGATCGGGCGGCTCGAGCAGCAGGCCGAAGTGGCGGCGCGCTACCGCGACCTGCAGGCCGCGCACGACGAACAGCAGCAGCTGCTTTGGCTGTCACGACGGCGCGAGGCCGAGGCCGAGCGCGACAAGGCGGCTCGCGACATCGACGCGCGCACGACCGCGCTGGAAGGCCACGTGGCCGAGCTGCGTTCCACCGAGCGTGCACTCGAAGACGTGCGGTCCGCGCACTATGCGGCGAGCGATGCGGTGCATGACGCGCAGGGCGAGCTGCTGCAGGTCAACGCCGAGGTGGCGCGGCTGGAGTCCGAGATCCGCATGATCGTCGAGGGCCGCAATCGCCTGCAGACGCAGATCGAGACACTGAAGTCGACGCGGGCGCGGCGGCTCGACGAGCGGACCGAACTGTTGGCACGAGGCGCCGCGCTGGCGCAGCAGATCGAGGACGCGACGTCGAGGCTGGCGGAGTCGCTGACGCGTTGCGGCGAGCACGCGGCGACGATCCCTTCGTTGGAAGAGGCCTATCGGATCGCGCGCGAGGCGATGACCTCGGCGCGCGCGGAGGCGGCGCTCTCGGAGCAGGCGATCGAGGCGGCCGGGGTTGAACAGCGCAATGCGGACCGGCAGCTGGCGGTGCTGCAGCAGCGACGCGAGCGGCTGGCCGAGGAGCAGGCCTCGATCGGCTCGCCCGATGAAGAACGGCTGGCTGCGTTGCGCGAGCAGGTCGCGTCGCTCGAGCGCGAACTGGCCGAGTGCACCTCGAAGCAGGCCGAATCCGAACGGCGTGTCGAAGAAACGACCGCGCGCCGCCAGCAGCAGTCCGACGAACGGACACGCCAGCAGGAGGCGCTGACTCGGCTCGAAGCCCGGCTGGTGGCACTGCGCCAGGTCCAGGCCAGCGTCGAGGCCGATACCCGGCTCGACCCCTGGCTCGCGGCGCAGGGGCTCGCCAGCCTGCCGCGGCTGTTCCGGCGCCTGAGCGTCGAGCACGGATGGGAGACTGCGTTCGAGGCGGTGCTGCGCGAGCGCGTCGAAGGCGTGGAAGTCGGCCGGCTCGACAACGTCGGCGGCCTGGTCGCGAGCACGCCTCCCGCGCGCGTTGCGTTCTACTCGCCGGCCGGTGCGGTGGCACGCGAGGGTGGCCACATGCCCGGCTTCAGCCGGCTGTCAGACCGCGTGCAGGGTCACGATGCAGCGCTCGCCGCAGTTCTGACGGACTGGCTCGCGAACGTCTTCGTTGCGACCCGACGTCGCCACCGCACTGGCCGCGCGCGACCAGCTGCCGGTCGGCGGCCAGTTCGTCGTCAAAGAGGGTCACCTCGTCTCGCGCTACGGCGTGCGCTTCTTCGCGGCTGACGACGAGAAGTCCGGTCTGCTGGCGCGGCGGCTGGAGATCGAGAACCTCGACAAGGAAATCCGCGCGCAACGGCTGATCGTCGACGAGCGCACGGTCAGCCTGGCGCGCACCGAGGCCGGACTGCGCGAAACGCAAGAGCAGCTGGCAGCGGAGCGGCGCGAAGGCGAGCGGGCGCGCAACGCGCTGCACGCCGCGCAACTGGAGGCGGTGCGACTGGGTGAACTCATCGAGCGCGTGCGGCACCGCAGTGGCCAGATCGGAGCCGAACTCGCCGAAATCGAGACGCACGAAGGCGAACTGCGCGCGACCCGGACGGATGCTGACGGCCGCTTCGAGCTGCTCGACGGCGAACTCGCCTCACGGCAGCAAGCGGTCGAGGCGGCGCGCGTTCGCTACGAGCAGGCTGATCAGTCGCTGCGCGCTGCGCGCGACCAGCAGCGCGCGCTCGAATCCGCGCACCAGCAGACCGAATTCGCGCTGACATCCAATCGCGAGCGCGAGCGCGATGTGGTCCACGCCGCGCAGCTCGCGGCCGACGATGGCGAGCGTCTGCAGGAAGACATCGCCGCCGCCGACACAGAGCTGCAGCGGCTCGACGACGGCGCCGCACGGGCCGGCCTCGATGGGCTGCTCGGCCGGCGCACCGCGGCGGAAGATGGTCTGCGCCAGGCGCGCAGCCGCCTCGACGAACTGGCGCAGCAGCTGCGCGCGACCGACGAGAAGCGGCTGGTGCTGGAGCGTGAACTCGAGCCGCGCCGCCAGAAGATCACCGAGCTGCAACTGAAGGAGCAGGCGGCGCGACTGTCTGCCGAGCAGCACGCCGGCCAGCTCGCCGAGGCCGGTGCCGACGAGGCTGCGCTCAGCGGCAAGCTCACCCCGCAGATGCGCGCATCGAACCTGCAGGCCGAAATTGTTCGCCTGGCGCAGGAGATCGAGACTCTGGGGGCGGTCAACCTCGCGGCGCTCGAGGAATTGACCGGCTCGCGCGAGCGGAAGGCCTTCCTCGATGCGCAGTCGGCCGACCTCAGAGCGGCGATCGGCACGCTGGAGGATGCGATCCGCAAGATCGATCGGGAAACGCGTGAGCTGCTGCAGCAGACGTTCGACCAGGTCAATACGCATTTCGGCCAGCTGTTCCCGCGCCTGTTCGGCGGCGGCGAGGCGCGGCTCAACATGACCGGCGAGGAGATCCTCGATGCCGGAGTGCAGGTCATGGCGCAGCCGCCCGGCAAGCGCAACAGCACGATTCACCTGTTATCGGGCGGCGAGAAGGCGTTGGCCGCCACCGCGCTGGTGTTCGCCCTGTTCAAGCTCAACCCGGCGCCGTTCTGCCTGCTGGACGAGGTGGACGCGCCGCTGGACGACGCGAACACCGAACGGTTCTGCAGCCTGGTCGAATCGATGACCGACAATACCCAGTTCCTGTTCATCACCCACAACAAGATCGCGATGGAAATGGCGCAGCAGCTGATCGGCGTGACGATGCAGGAGCAGGGCGTTTCGCGCATCGTGGCGGTCGACATCGAAGGCGCCGTGCGGCTCACCGCGGAAGCGGCCTAGTGAGAACCTATCTCAGAGTCCCCGGTGGATCGCGTTGCCAAGAGAAGCGGGCGGATGCAAGGCGGCTGGCGAAGGACAGTAGCCGCGCCTACGGCCGAGCCGGCCAACGCCGCAGACGCCCGCCACCGCAGCGGCCAAGCCGCTGCGTCGTCGGAACCATCGCAAGATGCGCACGCGCGCAGCGCGTGCTCAGCGTGGCAACCCGGCGGGGCGGGGTCGCATGGGGCGCATGGCGTTGTTGCGGCTCGGGTCCTTGCAGCAGCAATGGTCCCCTCGCCGCGTCTAGCCCTGCACCCCATGCGACCCCGCCGCGACCACCGGGGACTCTGAGATAGGTTCTAAGATGACCGACCTGCACTGGGCATTGCTCGCGATTGCCGGTGTCGTGCTGCTGGCGCTGTGGATCTACGGAAAATGGCAGGAGCGACGCGCGCTCGCGCGCCTGGATACGGCTCTGCGCCAGGGGGTTGGTGATCCACTGGTGGATGGACGTCCGGCGCCGATACCAGCCGCGCCGAAGGCGGCGCCGTCTCGCCGCATCGAGCCACGACTCGACGTCGGTCCGCAGGCGGTCGCTGGGGTGGCTGCTGACCACACTTCCGCTGCGGCGCTCGACGGCGACCCGACATCGGAGCAATCCGGAGTCGACGCGAAGCAGGGGGAGGTCGACGCTCCAGACGCGCAGTCGCCCGGGGACACCGCCGAGCCATCCGCCTACGCGCTGCCTGACGGCTGGTCCGAGGATCCGCTGCTCGATTTCGTGATCGAGCTGCGTTGCACGCACGCGATCGATGGAGTTGCCGCGCTCGAGGCTCGCAGCCAGCTCGAACGGCTGCAGCTGCCGCACGCCACGCACCTCGCGGTGTGGGACGCCAAGGTGCAGCAGTGGACTGCGCCCGACCGATTCGGCTTCTATACCGAGCTGCTGGTGGCGATTCAGATGGCGCACCGGCAGGGGGCACTCGGCGAGATCGATGCGGGCCGCTTCGTCGCGGCCGTGCAGCAGATTGCGCTCGACATCGACGCCGATTTCGACGCTCCGGACGTGCCCCGGCTCGTTGCGCAGGCCTCCGAGTTGGACCGGCTGTGCGCGCGCTTCGATGTGCAGGTCACGCTGACGCTGGAGGCCGGCGAAGCCCGCTGGCCGACCGATGTGGTGCAGTCGTCCGCTGAGCAGGCGGGCTTCACTCCCGTCGGTCCTGGACGATGGGAACAGCGCGTGCCCGACGGCATCCTCGCGCTCACGATGAACGCCGACGCGTTGCCCGCATCGCGCCTGACGATGTCGATCGACGTGCCGCTGGTTGCTGCAGAGGGCTCACCGTTGTCGAGGCAATTCGCTGCGGCCGACCAGTTGGCCGCAAAGCTGAATGCTCGCATCGTCGACGACAACGGCCGGCCAGTGCAGCGCGAGGCGCATTTTGCGATCGCCGCGCAGCTCGCCGGGTTGTACGAGCAGATGCAGGCTGCGGGCATTCAGGCCGGCTCCGAACGGGCGCGCCGGCTATACGCCGTCTAGGAGGCTCCCTGATGGCCGCTTCGAAGCGCGAGCCCGCGAGCGAACGGGCGCGCCGGCTGCGTGAAGAGATCGCACGCGCCGATCACGACTACTACGTGCTCGACGCGCCGTCGATCCCTGATGCCGAATACGACCGCCTGTTCCGCGAGCTGAGCGAGCTCGAGGCGACGCATCCGGAGCTCGTGGCGCCGGATTCGCCGACGCAGCGCGTCGGCGGCAGCGCGCGTTCGGATCTGCCCAAGGTGCGTCACACGGTGCCGATGCTGTCGATCCGTACCGAGACCGATTCCGGTCCCAACGGTGCCCGTGCGTTCGATGCACGCATCCGTCGCGAACTGGGGCTCGCCGACGACGCACCGCCGGTCGAGTATTCGGCCGAACTGAAGTTCGACGGCCTGGCGGTCAGCTTGCGTTACGAAAGAGGCGTCCTGGTGCGGGCAGCGACGCGCGGTGACGGCGAGGTCGGAGAGGACGTCACGCCGAACGCGCGCACGATCCGTGCGATCCCGCTGCGGCTGACGAACGTCGATGCAGCGGTGATCGAGGTGCGCGGCGAGGTGTTCCTCAGGCGGCGCGAATTCGAGCAGCTCAACGAACGGCAGCGCGAGGCGGGCGAGAAGGTCTTCGTGAATCCGCGCAACGCGGCTGCCGGCTTCCTCCGGCAGCTCGACGCGCGCGTGACCGCCGGCCGACCGCTGTCGTTCTATGCCTACGGCCTGGGCGAAGTCGTCGGATGGCCGCTGCCGCCGACCCACAGCGCAGCGCTCGATGCGCTCGTGCAGGATGGGCGTGCCGGTCGCCGCCGAAAGGCGCGTCGCCGCCGGTGCCGATGAGCTGGTCGCCTTTCACGCCGCGATTGCAGAGCGGCGCGACCGGCTGCCATTCGATATCGACGGCGTCGTCTACAAGGTCAACCGCGTGGATCTGCAGCGCGCGCTCGGATTCGTGTCGCGCGAACCGCGCTGGGCGGTCGCCCACAAATATCCGGCGCAGGAGGAGTTGACGCAGGTCACCGGCATCGACGTGCAGGTCGGTCGCACCGGCAAGATCACTCCGGTTGCGCGGCTGGCGCCGGTATTCGTTGGCGGCGTCACCGTCAGCAACGCCACGCTGCACAACGAGGATTTCATCCGCAGCCTGGGCCTGATGATCGGCGACACCGTGGTGGTCCGGCGGGCGGGCGATGTAATCCCGCAGATTGTCGCGGTGCTGCCGGAGCGTCGCCCGAGCGGCGCGAAGCCGTTCGCGATGCCGCCGCACGTGCCCGGTATGCGGCTCCGGCGTGGCGAGGGAGGAGGGCGAAAAGGACCTGCGCTGTACCGGCGGGCTCGTCTGTCCGGCGCAGCGGCGGCAGGCCTTGCTGCACTTTGCCGGGCGCCGCGCGCTCGACATCGAGGGTCTTGGCGACAAGCTTGTCGAACAGCTGGTCGAAGACGGCCTGGTTCGCACCCCTGCGGATCTGTTCAAGCTCGGGCTCGGATCGCTCGCCGCGCTCGATCGCATGGCGGAGAAGTCGGCGGCCAACCTGCTGGCCGCGCTGGACCGAGCCCGCAACACCACGCTCGAACGCTTCATCTACGCGCTTGGCGTCCGCCACGTCGGGGAGGCTACGGCGCGCGATCTGGCGCGCCACTTCGGAACGCTGGAAGCGGTGATGGATGCCAGCGTCGACGAACTGCTGCAGGTGAACGACGTCGGTCCGGTGGTCGCCAAGTCGATCGCGCGCTTTTTCGCGGAGCCGCACAATCGCCAGGTCGTCGAGGAGTTGCGCTCAGCCGGCGTACGCTGGTCGGAAGGCAGACCGCGCAGCGCGACGAGCGGCCGGGTCGCCGGCAAGACCTTCGTTCTGACCGGTACGCTGCCGAACTGGACGCGCGACGAAGCGAAGGACCGGATCGAACGCGCCGGCGGAAAGGTCGCCGGCTCCGTCTCGAAGAAGACGGACTATGTGGTCGCGGGAGCGGAGGCCGGCAGCAAGCTGGACAAGGCGAGACAGCTTGGCGTTACGGTCATCGACGAAGCGCAACTCGCCAAACTACTGGGACATTAGACAGGTTCTTATGTACGCGATCATTGGCGGGAGCGGGCTGGCCAGGCTGTCAGCGCTGGAGGATCCACGGCGCCAGGTGATGCGCACTCCTTACGGCGAACCGTCCGGCGCGCTGACCTTCGGCCGGTTCGCCGAAGTCGACGTCGTGTTCCTCGCGCGCCATGGTTACGGTCACACGCTGGCGCCGCACGAGATCAATTACCGCGCCAACCTATGGGCCCTGCGCGAGCTTAAGGTCGAGGGCGTCGTGTCGGTCGCCACCGTCGGTGGCATCCGTCCGGACCTCGGTCCGGGCACACTGGTGCTGCCGGACCAGATCATCGACTACTCGCACAGCCGAAAGTCGACCTATTTCGAAGGCTTCGAGATGCCGGTGAGCCATGTCGACTTCACCGAGCCGTACACGCCCGCGCTGCGGGCGCGCCTGCTGGCGGCGGCGCAAGCGTGCGGCGAGGCGGTCGTCGACGGCGCCGTGTACGCCTGCACGCAGGGGCCACGTCTGGAAACCGCGGCGGAGATCGAACGCATCGCGCGCGATGGCGGTGACATCGTCGGCATGACCGGGATGCCGGAGGCCGCGCTGGCGCGCGAAGCCGAGCTCGCGTATGCCACGCTGGCCGTGGTCGTCAACCACGCGGCAGGACGCGGCGACAGCAAGCACAGCATTAAGCTCGAAGAGCTCGACAGCGTGATGCAGGCGACGATGACCCGCGCGGTCAGGATCCTCGAGTCTTTCTTCGGGGCGTGCGCGTGATCCGGCCGATACTGCGCATGGGCGATCCGCGCCTGCTGCAGGTGTCGGCCCTCGTGCGCGAGTTCGGTAGCGATGAGCTGCGCGCACTGATCGCCGACATGTTCGACACCATGCACGCGGCCAACGGCGCGGGCCTTGCCGCCCCGCAGATCGGCGTGCCGCTGCGTGTTGTCATCTTTGGATACGCCGATCCGGCGATGCGCAACCCGCGCTATCCGGATGCCGGGCCGGTGCCCCAGACCATTTTGCTGAATCCGGAGCTGGAGCCCCTGTCGGATGCGATGGAGGCCGGGTGGGAGGGTTGTCTTTCCGTCCCGGGGCTGCGCGGCGTGGTCAACAGGTACGCGCGGCTGCGCTATCGGGGCGTTGACCTCGAAGGCCGCCCGATCGAGCGGATCGCCGATGGATTCCATGCACGCGTCGTGCAGCACGAGTGCGATCACCTCGACGGCATTCTTTACCCGATGCGCGTGACAGACTTCTCGCAGTTCGGCTATACCGATGTGCTGTTTCCGGATCAGTCAGAGCCGGCCGACGACTAGGCACGCCGGCCCGCCGGTTACGGTGCCAGCGCCTCCAGCAGGTCTTTTTCGACTTCGAGCTGTCCACGCGCTCTGTCGAGTTCGGCACCGGAAATCAGAAAGACGTCCTCGGCGCGTTCGCCCAGCGTCAGCACCTTGGCGGTGTGCACGTTGAGTTGGTGCGCGGCCAGCACACGGGCGATCGAATACAGCAGCCCCAGCCGGTCGGTGGCCGTGACCTGCAGCAGGTAGCGCGAACCCCGTTCGTCGGGCTGCAGGTGCACCGCCGGCGTCACCGGGAAGTGGCGCGACTGGCGCGACATGCGCCCCTTTGCCGGAGCCGGCAGCTCGTGTCGTGTGGCGATCCATTCGGCCAGCTCGTGCTCGATCTGCGCGAGCAGCTCGCGGTAGTGCGGCGAGCGGCCGTCGTCGGTCACGAGGAACGTGTCGAGCGCGTAACCGTGGCGCGTCGTGTGGATGCGCGCATCGAGAATGCTGAGGTTGCGGCTGTCGAAGTAGCCGCAGACGCGTGCGAACAGTGCTTTCTGATCGCGCGCATAGATCAGCACTTCGGCACCTTCGCCGATGCGCGCCAGCCGGGCCCGCACGACCGGCTTGTCGGTATTGACCCGCGAGAAGAGCGAGCGCGTATGCCAGGCGATGTCCTGCGCGCTGTGACGCAGGAAATAGACCACGTCGAGCTGCTCCCAGAGCTCGGCTCGGGCGCTGTCCGACAGCCCGTAGAGGCGCAGGATGTGGAGCGCCTCCTCCTTGCGGCCGTCCAGTACGGCGGTGGGCGCGACGCTGCCTTCCGACAGCAGCCGCCGTGTGGAGCGGAACAGGTCCTCGAGCAGTTTGCCTTTCCAGGCGTTCCAGACCTTCGGACTGGTGCCGCGGATGTCGGCGACCGTCAGCAGGTACAGCGCCGACAGCCGGCGTTCGTTCTGCACAAGGTCCGCAAAACGCCGGACCACCGCCTCGTCGGCCAAGTCCTGTTTCTGAGCGACGAGCGACATCGACAGGTGATGCTCGACCAGGAAGGCGACCAGCTGCGTGTCGTCGCGGGAAAGCCCGTGGTCGCGGCAGAAGCGCCGCGAGTCACGCGCCCCGAGCGTGCTGTGGTCGCCGCCGCGGCCCTTCGCGATGTCGTGGAACAGCGCTGCGATGTAGAGCAGCCACGGCTTGTCGAAGTCGGTGATCAGCTGACTGCAAAGCGGGTACTCGTGTGCGTGCTCGGACAGCGTGAAGCGACGCAGGTTGCGCAGCACCTGCAAGATGTGCTGGTCGACCGTGTAGACGTGAAACAGGTCGTGCTGCATCTGTCCGACGATGCGACGAAACACGGGCAGATAGCGCCCCAGCACCGATAGCTGGTTCATCCGGCGCAGTTCGTGCAGCACGCCCTTGGGCTGCTGCAGGATTGCGAGAAACGTCGCACGGTTAGCCGGGTCGCGCCGATAGGCCGGCCCGATCCTCACGCGCGCGTGCCAGAGGGTGCGCATCAGTGGCGCCGACATCCCGCGCAGCTCCTGGTGCTCGGCCATCAGCAAGAAGGCTCGCAGGATGCCGTTGGGATCGGAGTCCAGCGCGTCGGGCGAGCGCAGGTCGAGCAGCTCGCTGCGGGCGACGAAGGTGGCATCGAGTTCGCGCAACGGCTCATCGGCGGTATGAAACAGCCGCAGTTCGATGTTCTGCAGCACGATGGTGTTCATCTGGGTTACCGCCTTGGCGGCCCAGTAGTAGCGCTGCATCAGCACCTCGCTGGCGCGCCGAACCGCGGTCGCGTGAAACCCCGCGCGCTGCGCGACCAACTGCTGGACGTCGAACACCAGGCGGTCTTCGCGCCGACCAGTGATCAAGTGCAGCCACGCGCGAATCTGCTGCAGGCGCCGCTCGCTCAGCCGGATCAGCCGGGCCTCCTCGGCCGTGATCAACCCGCGCCGCGCCAGTTCGCTCCACCGCGTTCCATAGCCGGTTGCGCGCGCAATCCACAGCAGCACGTGCAGGTCGCGCAGGCCGCCGGGACTTTCCTTGACATTGGGCTCGAGGCTGTACGGAGATTCGTTGTACTTGGTGTAGCGCTGCCGCTGCTCGAGCACCTTGGCCTGGAAATAGGCGGGGCGGTCGAGCACTTCGACAACCGCACGCGCGAGCCGGTCGAAGAGCCGCTTGGGACCGACGATCAGCCTTGATTCGAGCAGTGCGGTGAGGACGGTGACATCGGCGGCGGCCTCCGCCTGGCACTGCTCGACCGTACGGACGCTGTGGCCCAGCGCGACCCCGAGGTCCCACAGCAAGCTGATCAGATGCTCGATCTTGGCGCGCTCGGCGTCCGTCGGCTCGTGTTCGAGCAGGATCAGGACGTCGACATCGGAGTGCGGGAAGAGCTCGCCGCGGCCATAGCCGCCCACGGCGACCAGCGCCATGCTCTGGTCCAATTCGCTGCTTCGGGCCAGCTCGCGCAGCAGGCCGTCGACCGAGCGCGCGAGGCCCTTGAGCAGCGCCTCGATCGGGCCGCCCTGCTCGAAACGGGCGATCAGACCTTCACGCTCCAGTCGCAGGCGGTCCCGCAGCTGGAAGCTGACGTCGTTCATCCGCGGTCGCCCATCCGCACAGGGTCTGTCCACGCCGAATGCGGGAGATGCGTTGGGCCGCAATGCGGATGGATGCGCGAAGGGTGGCGCTGCGAAGGGCGGTTCCCTTCGCAAGCCGCCCGACAAAGCAGACGCCGCATTGCGGCCCAACCCGTTGGGAAGGCGAATGGCGGGCGCATTGCGTCGTTGCCGCTTCGCTTGTTGGCATCAGCCAACGGCGCTTGCGGCGCCTCGCACTGCACCCCGCCATTCACCTTCGCACTCCCGCATTTGGCGTGTACAGGCCCTAGGCGGTGGCCGGCTCCGAGACGCTGGCGTCGCGCCAACCCCCGGCAATGAACCGCGGCGGTGCCGGTGTGGCCTCCGATCGGGTCAGCACCTCGTAACCGGCGTCGGTTACGACGATGGTGTGCTCCCACTGAGCCGACAGACTGTGATCCTTGGTGACGATCGTCCAGCCGTCGGCCAACTCCTTGATCTCGCGGCGGCCGGCATTGATCATCGGTTCGATCGTGAAGGTCATGCCGGCGACCAGCTTCTCGAGTGTCCCCGGCTTGCCGTAGTGCAGGATCTGCGGCTCTTCGTGGAACTTGCGCCCGATCCCATGGCCGCAGAATTCGCGGACGACGCTATAGCCGTGCTTTTCAGCGTGAGTCTGTATTGCGTGCCCGATGTCGCCGATGGTCGCGCCGGGTCGAACCTGTTCGATGCCGAGCCACATGCAATCGTAGGTGATTTCGCACAGGCGTCGCGCCGAGATCGATGGCTCGCCGACGTAGTACATCCGGCTGGTGTCGCCGTGATAGCCGTCCTTGATGACCGTCACATCGATGTTGACGATGTCGCCGTGTTTCAGAACACGGTCGCCGGGAATGCCGTGACAAACCTGATGATTGACCGAGGTGCAGATCGCCTTGGGAAACGGCCGGTATCCCGGAGGAGCGTAGTTGAGCGGCGCGGGCGCCGTGCCCTGAACATCCGTCATGTAGGTGTGGCACAGGCGGTCGAGCTCGCCGGTCGTCACCCCGGCCTTGACGAAGGGCGTGATGTAGTCGAGCACCTCGGCGGCGAGCCGACCGGCGCGCCGCATCTCCGAAACGTCGGCGGCAGTCTTGAGCACGATGGGCATGGCGGCTTCCGGGCGCTGCTTGAGCGAAAGTGTCCTAGGTGGCTATAATATCGGGCTGCCTAGCGCTTTGAAAATCAAAAGCTTAGGCAGGGCGAGCTCTGGCAGCCAGCTTGAGCCGATCGTAGTGAATAAATCGCGCGCACCGCTACCAAGGTGCGGCCGGATTTCCGCAAGGCAACCGGCTGCGTCGGCGAATGCGCAGGACCCAACCTTGGAGAAGGCTGTTATGTCAGTAACCATGCGTCAAATGCTGGAGGCCGGCGTGCATTTCGGCCACCAGACGCGCTTCTGGAACCCGAAGATGGCACCGTACATCTTCGGTCACCGCAACAAGATCCACATCATCAATCTCGAGCGCACGCTCGAGCAGTTCAACGACGCCACGCGCTTCGTCCGGCAGCTGGCCACCAACCGCGGCACCATTCTCTTCGTCGGCACCAAGCGGCAGGCGCGCGAGATCATCGTCGAAGAAGCCCAGCGGGCAGGCGTGCCCTATGTCGACCAGCGCTGGCTGGGCGGGATGCTGACCAACTTCAAGACGGTCAAGGTTTCGATCAAGCGCCTGAAGGAGATGGAGCAGATCATCGCGGACAACGGGACCGAGCGCATGACAAAGAAGGAGGCGCTCGATTTCTCGCGCGAGGCCGATAAGCTCAACAAGGCGATCGGCGGTATCAAGGAGATGAACGCGCTGCCGGACGCGCTGTTCGTCATCGACGTCGGCTATCACAAGATCGCCGTGCAGGAAGCGGCCAAACTCGGGATTCCGGTGGTCGCGGTTGTGGATACCAATCACTCGCCCGAAGGCGTGTCCTATGTGATCCCGGGCAACGACGATTCGAGCCGTGCCGTGCGGCTCTACGCGCGCGGCATTGCCGACGCGGTGCTGGAAGGCAAGGCGGCCGCCCTGCAGGGTGTCGTCCAGGCGGTCAGCGGCGGCGACGGGGAATTCGTCGAAGTCAGCGAGGACCAGGAGTAGGCCAAGTGCGGGTGATTCGAAAAAGGGGCGGAAGCCCCTTTTTTCGGTGGACAGTTCAACTGGTGCAGGAGCGGTAAATGGCGGAAATCACCGCATCGATGGTGAAGGAACTGCGCGAGAAGACCGACGCGCCGATGATGGAATGCAAGAAGGCGCTGGCCGAGTCGGGTGGCGATCTCGCCAAGGCCGAAGAGATCCTGCGCGTCAAACTCGGCAACAAGGCGAGCAAGGCGGCCGCCCGTATCGCGGCCGAAGGCGTCGTCGCGATCAGCATCGACGGCAAGGTCGGCGCGATCGTCGAAGTCAATTCGGAGACCGACTTCGTCGCCAAGAACGATGATTTCCTGCGATTCGCGAAGGATCTCGCGGTTCTGGTAGCGAAGAACAATCCCGCAGACGTGGCGGCGCTCGCAGCGCTACCGATGGGCGGCGGCACGGTCGAGACGACCCGGACCGCGCTGGTGGGACGGATCGGCGAGAACATGGCGATCCGCCGGTTTCAGCGTATCGAAGCGCGCGGAACGCTCGCGAGCTATGTGCACGGCGGCAGCAAGATCGGCGTTCTGCTTGACATCAGCGCAGCCGATGCCGAACTGGGCAAGGACGTGGCCATGCACATCGCGGCCAGCAAGCCGAAGTCGCTCGATGCGAGCGGTGTGTCGGCCGAACTCCTCGATGCCGAGCGTCGCATCGCAATCGAGAAGGCACGCGAGGCCGGCAAGCCCGAGGCCATGCTGGACAAGATCGCCGAAGGCACTGTGCAGAAGTATCTGAAGGAAGTCACGCTGCTGGGCCAGGTGTTCGTGAAGGCCGAAGACGGCAAGCAGACGATCGAGCAGCTGCTCAAGGGGCGTGGCGCGACGGTCAACCGGTTCGTGCTGTACGTGGTGGGAGAAGGCATCGAGAAGAAGCAGACCGACTTCGCCGCCGAAGTCGCTGCGCAGGCCGCCGCCGCGCGGGCCTGATCGGAACGGAGGCGCGATGGCACATGCGAGCGGCGCTCCTGCATACCGGCGGGTGCTGCTGAAGCTGTCGGG
This sequence comes from uncultured beta proteobacterium, assembly GCA_963703945.1. GTDB lineage: Bacteria > Pseudomonadota > Gammaproteobacteria > Burkholderiales > Burkholderiaceae_F > JALORV01. Next base: position 105,213 of record CAVPGM010000007.1, read on the forward strand.
CGAGGCCCTGATGGGCGATGACGCGTTCGGGATCAATCCGACGACGGTCGAGGCGATGGTTGCCGACATCGGCGAGGTCGTGAAGCTTGGAGTCGAAGTGGCGATCGTCATCGGCGGCGGCAACATCTTCCGCGGCGTCGCGCTCGGTGCGGAAGGCATGGACCGCGCGACCGCCGACTACATGGGCATGATGGCCACCATCATGAACGCGATGGCGCTGCAGGATGCGATGCGCCGTGCCGGGGTCGAGGCGCGCGTGCAATCGGCGCTCAACATCGAGCAGGTGGTCGAGCCCTACATCCGCCCGAAGGCACTGCGCTATCTCGAGGAAGGGCGCGTGGTGATCTTCGCCGCTGGCACCGGCAATCCGTTCTTCACGACGGACACCGCGGCCGCGCTGCGCGGATCGGAGGTCGGCGCTGAGATCGTGCTCAAAGCGACCAAGGTCGACGGCGTGTACTCGGCCGATCCGAAGAGGGATCCGAAGGCAACGCGCTACGCGACGATCACGTTCGACGAAGCACTCGGGCGCAACCTGCAGATCATGGACGCGACCGCCTTTGCGCTGTGCCGCGACCAGAAATTGCCGATCAAGGTTTTCAACATCACCAAGCCCGGTGCGCTCAGGCGCGTGGTGCTGGGTGAAGACGAGGGAACGCTGGTGCACGTCTGACGGTGAACGGGAAGGAGAGCCGATGAACATTGCCGAAATCCAGAAGGGCACCGAGCAGAAGATGCAGAAGTCGGTGGACGCGCTGAAGGCCGATCTCACCAAGATCCGGACCGGTCGCGCGCACACCGGATTGCTCGATCACATCCAGGTCGACTATTACGGCACGATGGTGCCGATCTCCCAGGTGGCGCAGGTCGGTCTCGGCGATGCGCGGACCATCACCGTTCAGCCGTGGGAAAAGAAGATGGTCCCGGTCGTGGAAAAGGCGATCCGCGATTCCGACCTCGGGCTGAACCCCGCCACGTCGGGCGACATCGTCCGTGTACCGATGCCGGTGCTGACGGAACAGCGCCGCAAGGAGCTGGTCAAGGTGGTCAAGCACGAGGGTGAAAACGCCAAGATCGCAGTGCGCAACCTGCGGCGCGATGCCAACCACCACGTGAAGGAAATGCTGAAGGCCAAAACGATTTCCGAGGACGACGACCGGCGGGCGGAAGAAGCGATCCAGAAGATGACGGATCGTTACGTCACCGAAGTCGACAAGCTGATCGCGGAGAAGGAAAAGGAGGTTCTGACCGTCTGACCGCGGTCCGAACATTCAACGTGGCCAGGGACGTTCGAGCCGATCCGACGGCGCTCGCGCAGCGCATGCCGCGCCATGTTGCCATCATCATGGACGGCAACGGCCGGTGGGCGGTGTCGCGCGGCAAGCTGCGGGTTGCCGGCCATTCGCGCGGTGTCGATGCCGTGCGCGCGACGCTGACGGCATGCGGAGAGCGCGGGATCGAGTACCTGACGCTGTTTGCGTTCAGTTCGGAGAACTGGCGGCGGCCGGCCGATGAAGTGACCACGCTGATGCGCTTGTTCATGGGCGCATTGCAGCGCGAGGTCGACAAGCTGGTCGAACTGGGTGTGCGGATGCGCATCGTCGGCGACGTGGGCGCATTCGACAGCGAGCTGCGCCGCCTGATCGACGAGTCGGAGCGTCGCACCGAACACAACTGCCGGCTGCACCTGACCGTGTGCGCGAACTACGGGGGCCGTTGGGACATCGCGCAGGCGGCCGAGCGGGCTGCGCGCGAGCAGCTCGCATCCGGGGGCGAGATTCACATCGACGAAGCGGCCATCGAGAGTCGGCTCTCGCTGGCGTTCGCGCCGGACCCCGACCTGCTGATCCGCACCGGCGGTGAGCGCCGCGTCAGCAACTTCCTGCTGTGGCAGCTCGCCTATACCGAGTTCTATTTCAGCGACGTGCTGTGGCCGAACTTCGACGCTGCCGAACTCGACGCTGCGCTGCGCTGGTATTCCGGTCGCCAGCGCCGCTTTGGCATGACCAGCGCGCAGGTCGAAGCCGAGCCATCGATCAGCGACGCCGCCTGAGGTCGCGCGCGTGCTGAAGCAGCGCGTCCTCACCGCACTCGTGCTCGTCGCTGCACTGCTCGCGGCGCTTGCATGGTCGCCGCTGGCCTTCGCCGCACTGATCACGCTGGCGCTGGCGATAGCACAGGCCGAATGGCTGAAACTCGCCGGCTGGCCGTTCGGCCGCGCGCTCGTGCTGGCTCTTGCTGCCGGTGCCGGCCTGCTGGTCGTGCTGGCCCGGCGGCCCATGTGGGTCGAGCAGGCCGGCGTTCCGCTGGCGATCCTGGCGACGATCGCCTGGCTCGCCATCGGTGTCGTGCTGGTGCGTTCGGGAAGAGAAGGGGGAATCCGCATCCCCCCGGTGGTTTCGGCGCTGCTGGCATTCGTACTGCCGGTGGCGGCCTGGTGCGCGCTGATGCTCTTTCTGGGTTCTGGTGTCGTGCTGCTGCTTTCGGTCCTGCTGATCGTGTGGGTGGCGGATACGGCCGCGTACTTCGCCGGCCGGGCGTTCGGCCGCCGCAAGCTTGCCCCGCATATCAGCCCCGGCAAGACCTGGGCCGGCGTATGGGGCGCCATGCTGGGCGTGGCGCTTGCCGCGCTCGCGGGTTGGATGGTGCTGCCCGGCGCACCGCTCTACACCAGCCGGCTGATTGCGGTGTTCGGCGTTCCGCTGGCGCTCGCGATGTTTTCGGCACTGGTGGCCGTCTCCATTGTTGGAGACCTGTTCGAGAGCCTGCTGAAGCGACAGGCTGGCGCGAAGGACAGCGGCCACCTGCTGCCCGGGCATGGCGGCTTCTACGATCGGATCGATTCGATGCTGGCGTTGCTGCCTGCTGCCGCGCTGCTTTGGAGTGTCGCTTCGTGATGCGTACCGTCACCGTGCTCGGAGCCACCGGCTCGATCGGCGCGAGCGCGCTCGACGTCATCGCGCGCCATCCCGACCGTTACCGGGTGCACGCGCTCACGGCCCAGACCCGCGTCGATGAGCTCGCCGACCTCGCCCTGCGCTTCAACGCCGCAGTCGCGGTGATCGGTGACCGCGCCCTCGAGCCCGCCCTGCGCACCGCGCTGAAGGGTCGCGGCGCGGCGTCGATCGCCCGCTCGGGAGATCGGGCACTGGCCGAGGTCGCCAGTGCGGATGAGGCCGACACCGTGCTCGCCGCGATCGTCGGTGCCGCCGGGCTGATGCCGACGCTCGCCGCTGCTCACGCCGGCAAGCGTCTGCTGCTGGCCAACAAGGAGGCCATCGTTTGTGCCGGCGGGCTGCTGCTGTCGGCGCTCGAAGCAGCCGGTGGCGAGCTGCTGCCGGTCGACAGCGAGCACAACGCGATTCATCAGTGCCTGTACGCAGCGGGCCGCGGCCAGCGCGAGCAGGTCCGGCTGGTGCTGACGGCTTCGGGTGGCCCGTTTCTAAGACGGACTGACCTTGACGCAGTAACCCCGGACGAAGCTTGCGCGCACCCGAACTGGGTCATGGGGCGCAAGATCTCGGTGGATTCCGCGACGCTGATGAACAAGGGTCTCGAAGTGATCGAAGCCAGCTGGCTGTTCGGTGTGCCGGCCAATCGTATCGACGTCGTGATACACCCGCAAAGCGTGATCCATTCGATGGTCGAATTTCCGGACGGCTCGGTGCTCGCTCAGATGGGGTCGCCGGATATGCGCACGCCGCTGGCTTATGCGCTGGCCTATCCGGAGCGTGTCGAAAGCGGCGCGCGGCGGCTCGACTTCAGCCGGCTCGGTGCGCTGACGTTCGAAGCGCCTGATCGTGCGCGGTTTCCATGTCTCGGATACGCCTACGAGGCGCTGCGGGTCGGAGGAGCTGCGTCGGCCGTGCTGAACGCGGCCAACGAAACCGCGGTCGAAGCGTTCCTGCAGCGGCGCCTGCCCTTCACGCGGATCGCACCAACCATCGAGCAGGTGCTCGCCGATTATCAGCCCACCGCGCCGGGCAGCGTCGAAGAGGTGCTCGAAATCGACCGGTCGACGCGCGAACGCGCAGCGCGTCGGATTGCCGCGCTGGCCTGAGGACAAACAATGAATTTCCTGATCACGCTGGCGGCCTTTTTGGTGACCCTTGGGCTCCTGATCGTCATCCACGAACTGGGCCACTATTGGGTCGCGCGCTGGTGCGGTGTCAAGGTGCTGCGCTTTTCGATCGGCTTCGGCCGGCCGATTGCACGCTGGACCCGCGGGCCCGACCGCACCGAGTGGGTGATCTCCGCGCTTCCGCTCGGCGGCTATGTCCGCATGCTCGACGAGCGCGATCCCGACGCGGGACCGGTGCCGGCTTCCGACCTGCCGCGCGCATTCAATCGCCAGAGTGTCGGCAAGCGCTTTGTAATCGTGCTGGCGGGACCGGTCGCGAATCTGCTGCTGGCGGTCGGCGTCTACTGGGTACTGAATGTGGTCGGCGTCTATGAGCCGCGCGCGACGCTGGGCGCACCGCCCGCGGCGAGTGCGGCCGCGCAGGCGGGTGTGCGCGCCGGTGATACCGTCACCGAGGTCGATGGCACAGCGATCCGTTCGTGGAACGAATTGCGCTGGCTGCTGCTGCAGAAGGCTGTCGACCGCGCACCGATTGCAGTCGAGGTCGAAGGAGCCGATCTGCGGCGCCGGACGATGATGCTCGAACCCGGCGAACTCTCGGTCGCGGATCTCGAGTCGGATGTAGTGGCGCGGCTCGGCATCGTTTCCTACAGCGGTGCACCGCGTGTCGCGCGCCTGACTCCCGACGGCATTGCTGCGCAGGCAGGGCTGCGAGTCGGTGACACGATCGTCGAGGTGGACGGCGACGAGGTGGCCTCGGCGCGTGCGCTGATCGAGCGGATTCGCGCAGCCGCGGGCAGGCCACTGACGCTCGGTCTCGAGCGCGATGGGGCGCGCCACGCAGCTGACACTCACCCCGTCTCGCGTCATCGATGAGCAGGGCAATGCGGTGGGCCGCATCGGCGCCGAGCTCAACGATCGCGCGCCGCTGATCAAGGTGCAATACGGTCCGGTCGAGAGCGTTGGCCTGGCGGTCGGCAAGACCTGGGACACGGCCGTCTTCTCGCTGCGCATGCTTGGCAAGATGGTCACCGGTGAAGCATCGTGGAGAAACCTGTCCGGGCCAGTGACGATCGCCGACTACGCGGGCCAGACTGCGCGCATCGGCATGGCGGCATTTCTGGGATTTCTCGCTCTGGTGTCGATCAGCCTCGCCGTGCTCAACCTGCTCCCGGTTCCGATGCTCGATGGCGGACACTTACTGTATTATTTGATCGAAATTCTCAAGGGCAGCCCGCCAGCCGACTGGGTCATCGAGTGGGGACAGCGCGCCGGAGTGGTGTTGCTGGGCCTGCTGACCATGCTGGCGCTCTACAACGATCTAATACGGCTGCTCTCCTGACCCCGGCATGATTGGAACCTGAGTTGGATCGCCGCGTGTCATCCCGACGCAGCGTGCCCGTCGCGTTGCGCCGCGTCGCGGCGGCTGTCCTGGCAGCCACCTGCATCAGCGCCCAGGCTCAGGAATTCGTCGTACGCGACATCCGCGTCGAAGGCATCCAGCGGACCGAGGCCGGAACGGTCTTCACCTACCTGCCGATCCGCGTCGGCGATCGCTTCGACCCGGAACGCGGCACGCAGGCGATCCGCGCGCTCTATGCCAGCGGATTGTTCAAGGATGTACGCCTCGAAGTCGACGGCGATGTGCTGGTGGTGATCGTCGAGGAACGACCTGCAATCGCGACGGTCGACTTGAGCGGAGTCAAGGAGTTCGACAAAGACCAGCTTGTGAAGTCGCTGCGGGAGATCGGGCTGGCGGACGGCCGCATCTTCGACCGCTCGCTGCTCGAGCGCGCGGAGCAGGAGTTGCGACGACAGTACCTGTCGCGCGGACTCTATGCAGTCCAGGTCAAGACGACCGTCACGCCGATCGAGCGCAACCGCGTCAACATCTCCATCGCGGTCGAAGAGGGCGAAATCGCCAAGATCCGCTCGATCGAGTTCACCGGCGACAAGGTCTTCAGCGAACGCACGCTCCGCTCACGGATGGAGCTTTCGACGCCGAACTGGATCAGCTGGTACACCAAGCGCGACCAGTACTCACGCCAGAAGCTCGGCGCGGATCTGGAGACGATCCGCTCGTACTACCTGAACCGCGGCTACCTCGATTTCCGCATCGATTCGGTCAACGTCACCATCACGCCGGACAAGAAGGACATCGCGGTCACCATTAACGTGTTCGAGGGCGAGCGCTATACGGTGTCGTCCGTCAAGCTGTCGGGGGAGCTGCTCGGTCTCGACGAGGAACTGATGCCGTTGATCAGTGTGAAGCCCGGAACGGTGTACAACGCCGAGCAGATCAACGCGATCGCGAAGGCGGTGACCGACCGGATGAGCACGCTGGGTTACGCGTTCGCGTCTGCCAATCCGGTGCCCGACGCAAATCGTGAAACGCGCGAAGTCGCTTTCACAATCATCGTCGACCCGGGCCGGCGCGTGTATGTACGACGCGTCAACATCGGCGGCAACACTCGGACCAAGGACGAGGTGATCCGTCGCGAGGTCCGCCAGTTCGAAGCAGGATGGTTCGATGCCGATCGCGTGCGACTGTCCAAGGAGCGTCTCGATCGTCTTGGTTACTTCGAGACCGTCACCGTAGACACTCCAGCTGTGCCGACCGCGCCCGACCAGGTCGACGTCAACGTGACGGTCAAGGAGCGTGCCACCGGGAACATTTCGCTGGGTGCCGGCTATTCGAGTTCCGAGGGCCTGGTGCTTACCGCCGGACTCTCGCAGCAGAATCTGTTCGGCAGCGGCAACGCGCTCGCGCTGGAGGTCAACACCAGCAAGTCCAATACGGTGCTTTCGATCACCCATACCGATCCGTACGTGACGCCCGAAGGCATCAGCCGGACCGTCGAGGTGTACTGGCGAGATTCGAACCTGGCCGAACTCGGCCTGGCGAGTGTCGGCTACGCGACACGGGGTGCCGGACTCACCTACGGACTGCCTTTCACCGAGTACGACCGAGTCTTCCTCGGCCTGCGCTACGAAGGGACGACGATCGATCTGACGGCCACATCGCCGCCGCGCTACATCGAATACGTGCAGGATTTCGGCAATGAATCGGATGCGCTGGCACTGACCGCGGGGTGGTCGAGGGACACCCGTGACAGCCTGCTGGTACCGACCCGCGGGCGGTTCCAGCGCGCATTCGGCGAGTTCGCGGTGCCGCCGCTGGATCTCGAGTACTACCGCCTGACGTATCAGTTCAAGCAGTACATCCCGATCACGAACCTGATCACTTTCGCCTTCAATACCGAACTGGGCTACGGCAACGGCTACGGCAACAAGCCGTATCCGTTTTTCAAGAACTTCTATGTCGGTGGCATCGGCAGCGTGCGCGGCTTCGAGGCCGCATCGCTCGGCCCGCGCGACATCTACGGTGATCCGCTCGGAGGCACTCGGCGCTTCAACGCCACGTTCGAGACGCTGCTGCCGATCCCGGGGGCCGACAAGACGTTGCGGACTTCGGTGTTCGTCGACATGGGGCAGGTCTGGGGTCCCGGCTGCAACGGCATCTACAGTGTTCCCCTCTTCACCAACCCGAACGATGTGCTTGCAAATCCCGCCGCGTTCTGCAACGGGCCGTACTACGGCAATACGTCTGGCATCGACCTCAGCCTGATCCGGTACTCGGCGGGGGTCGGCATCCAGTGGATCTCGCCGCTCGGGCCGCTGCGTTTGTCCTACGCGTATCCGCTCAATTCACAGCCGTGGGATCGCATCCAACGCTTCCAGTTCCAGATCGGCGCAGGCTTCTGATGTGGCAGAATTCCCTGCTTCGATCCAGGCAGGAAGATTTATGACCCAATGGCTCTCGGCAACGGCCGTGGTCGCGCTGCTGGTCGCGTCGCCTTTTGCTCATGCGCAGGAACTGAAGATCGGTGTCGTCAATTCGGACCGCATCCTGCGCGACTCGCAGCCGGCGCGCGCCGCCATGCAGAAGCTCGAGGCCGAGTTCGCCAAGCGCGACAAGGACATGCAGGAAATGGGGGCGCGGCTGAAGACGTCAGCTGAGCGGTTCGAGAAGGACGGCCCGGTCATGTCGGAAAGCGACCGCGTGCGCCGCCAGCGCGAGTTGGCCGAGATGGATCGCGAGTTCCAGCGCAAGCAGCGCGAGTTTCGCGAGGACTTCAACCAGCGTCGCAACGAGGAGCTGCAGGGACTGCTCGAACGCACCAATCGCATCATCAGGCAGATGGCCGAGCAGGAAAAGTACGACCTCATCGTGCAGGAAGCGGTCTACTTCAACCCCCGAATCGACATTACCGAACGGGTCCTGCGCGCGCTCAACGCCGCCAAGTAGGACCGATGTCCGGCGGACTGTCACTGTCCGAGTTGACAGCCGCCATCGCCGAGCGCACGGGCGGCCGGCTGCAGGCCGCCATTCGCGGTGATCCAGCGCAACGCGTGACGGCGGTCGCGCCGCTGTCGTCGGCCACACCCTCCGAACTTACCTTTCTCGCGGATCCGCGCTACCGCCGCGACGCGGCAGCGACGCGCGCTGGTGCTCTGGTCGTCGGCCCGGCAGACGCAACAGCGCTGGAAGGCGGCACGGCGCCCGGCGCGGCTCTCGTCATCGTCGATCCGCCCTACGCCTGGTTCGCGCTCGCGGCGGGTCTGTTGCATCCGACCGCCCCCGTCGAACCCGGCATTGCTGCGGGCGCGCACGTCGCTGTCGGTGCCAGCATCGATCCCGCGGCAAGCGTGCGTGCAGGTGCGGTGATCGGCACCGGCGCGCAGGTCGCCGCCGGCGCCGTCATCGATGCGGGCGCGGTGCTCGGCGCCGGTGTGCGGATAGGACGACACACGCATCTTTATCCGCGTGCGGTTGTGCTCGACCGCTGTCTGGTCGGCGAGCGCTGCGTGGTGCACAGTGGGGCCGTGATCGGCGCCGATGGTTTCGGCTTTGCGCCGCTCGATGGACAATGGATCAAGATCCCGCAGGTCGGACGGGTGGTGATCGGCGACGACGTCGAGATCGGTGCCAACACGACGATCGACCGCGGCTCGATGGGTGACACGGTGATCGAGTCGGGGGCGAAGCTCGACAACCAGATCCAGATCGGGCACAACTGCTTTGTTGGCGCGAACACCGTGATCGCCGGCTGCGTGGGTGTCGCCGGCAGTGCACGCATCGGGCGCAATTGCATGATCGGCGGTGCGGCCGGCATTGCCGGGCACCTTTCGATCGCCGATGGATGCGTGATCGGACCGGCCACGGTCGTCTCGGGTTCGATCGAGGTGCCGGGACACTACACCGGCTTCTTTCCGATCATGAAGAACCGGGACTGGGAAAAGGCGGCGGCGATCATCCGGCGGCTGGACGATCTGCGGCGGCGCGTGCGGGAACTCGAAGCGGGTCGTAGCGGAGGCAAGAAATGAAGCTGGACATCAATCAGATCCTCAAGCTGATGCCGCATCGCTACCCGCTCCTGCTGGTGGACCGGGTGCTCGAGCTCGAGCCGGGCGTGCGCATCAGTGCCATCAAGAACGTCACCATCAACGAACCCTTTTTCCAGGGTCATTTCCCGGAGCATCCGGTCATGCCGGGCGTCCTGATGATCGAGGCGCTGGCCCAGGCCGCAGCCGTGCTGACCTATGTGACGATGAAGACTTCTTATCCGGAAGGCACGCTCTTCTACTTCGCGGGTATTGACGGGGCCCGCTTCAAGCGGCCGGTCGGGCCGGGCGACCAGTTGCGACTCGAGGTCACGATGGATCGCGTCAAGCGGGGTGTGGGAAAGTTCACCGGACGCGCGCTGGTCGATGGCGAGGTCGTCTGCGAAACCGAAATGATGTGCGCGCTGCGCAGCGAGAAGGATCCGACCTAGTGCCGCGCATTCACGCGACCGCGCTGGTCGACCGGCGCGCCGAGCTGGCTGACGACGTCGAGGTCGGCGCCTTCAGCGTCGTCGGTCCGGGAGTGCGCATCGGTGCCGGAACGGTGCTGAAGTCGCATGTGGTGGTCGAGGGTCGCACGGTCATCGGCCATGGCAACCGCTTCTTTCCGTTCTGTGCGATCGGATGCGCGCCGCAGGACAAGAAGTACGGAGGCGAGGACACCGAACTCGTGATCGGCGACGACAACACGGTGCGCGAGTGCTGCACCATCAGCACGGGCACGGTGCAGGGCGGCGGAATCACCCGCATAGGTTCCGACAACTGGATCATGGCGTATTCCCACATCGCGCACGATTGCATGCTCGGCGATCATGTGATCCTCGCCAACAATGCGACGCTGGCGGGCCACGTGACGCTGGGTGACTGGGCCATCATGGGCGGCATGTCGGCCATCCACCAGTTCTGTTCGATGGGTGCGCATTCGATGGCCGCCGGTGGTTCGATCGTCCTGCGCGACCTGCCTCCTTTCGTGATCTGCAGCGGCAATCCGGCCGAGCCGCACGGCATCAATACCGAGGGGCTGAAACGCCGCGGCTTCGAAGCGGAGACCATCGACCTGCTGCGGCGCGCGTACAAGACGCTGTACAAGGAAGGCCTGACGACGGCCGATGCCGTGCAGGCCCTGTCGGCCCTCGTATCGGAGCAGCCCGCGGCCGCGGACGCCCTCGGCCTGCTGCGTGATTTCGTCCGGGACTCACAGCGCGGCATCGTCCGCTGATGCCCGGCGGCAACTACGTCTTCGTGGCCGGAGAGGCGTCCGGAGACCTGCTGGCAGCCGGCGTCATCGCGGAGCTGTACCGGCGCGAGCCTTCGGCGCGCTGCGCCGGGATCGGCGGCGACCGGATGATCGCGGCAGGATTCGACGCGTGGACCCACGTGCGGGAAATCTCCGTGCGTGGCTACGTCGAGGTCCTGCGCCATCTGCCGCGGCTGTTGCGACTTCGGCGCGGGCTGGCGCGCAGGCTGGCCGCCGAACGGCCGGCGGTCTTCGTCGGCGTTGACGCGCCGGATTTCAACCTCGGCCTCGAGGAACGGCTTCGCTCCCGTGGCGTACGCGTGGTGCACTTCGTCAGCCCGTCGATCTGGGCGTGGCGCGGCGAACGCCTCGCGCAGATCAGACGCGCAGTGGATCGCATGCTGCTCGTGTTTCCCTTCGAGCAGCGAATTTACGACGAGGCGGGCATACCAGCCACCTACGTCGGGCACCCGCTGGCGAGCCTCATTCCGCTGGTCCCGGACGCGGCGGCCGCCCGACAACGACTCGGCGAGCACGGCGGTGGTCCGTTCGTCGCGGTGCTGCCGGGCTCGCGTGCAGACGAGGTGAAGCATCTCGGTCCGGTATTCGTCGCCGCGATGCAGAGGCTGCACGATCGGGAACCCGCAATCCGCTTTCTGCTGCCCGCGGCGGAATCCGCGCTGCGGGCGATGCTGGTTTCGATGCTGCAGTCCCGACCGGCCCTCGCGTCTGCCCTGACGATCACCGATGGCCGCTCGCACGATTGTCTGGAAGCGGCGGACGTCGTGCTGGTTGCGAGCGGAACCGCCACGCTCGAGGCGGCGCTGTACAAGCGTCCGATGGTGATCGCCTACAGGATGCCGGCGCTTTCGGCGTGGATCATGCGGCGCAAGGGCACGATCATCCCCTGGGTCGGCCTGCCCAACATCCTGGCGGGGGAAAGCCTGGTGCCCGAATTGCTGCAGGACGACGCGACCCGCTGCGCACTCGCCGATGCGGTCAGTGAATTGCTGGGCGACAGCGCTCGCCGCGAACGGCTCGTTGAGCGATTTGCTCGCTGCATCACGCCTTGAGGCGCGATACCACGGCGCTTGCTGCGCAGGCGATACTCGAGGTCGCGCAGCCATGACCCGTCACCGCATCGGCCTCACCCTGGACCTGTTCGAACAGGCAGCGCGCGCGAGCGGGCGCGTGTGTGGCATCGACGAGGCAGGGCGCGGCCCGCTGGCGGGGCCGGTGGTTGCGGCCGCAGTGATCCTCGATCCTTGCCGCCGCATCAACGGGCTGGCCGATTCCAAGACGCTGACGCCCGAGCGACGCGAGGAACTGGCCGGGCGCATCCGCGACCGGGCCGTTGCGTTCGCCGTCGCCTCTGCCAGCATCGAGGAGATCGATGCGCTCAATATCCTGCAGGCGTCGCTGCTGGCCATGGCGCGCGCCGTCGAGCTGTTGCAGGTCGCGGCGGAATATGCGCTGGTCGACGGCAACCAGCTGCCCCGGCTGCGGATTCCGGGGCGGGCCATCGTGGCGGGAGACGCCACGGAGCGATGCATCTCGGCCGCATCGATCCTGGCGAAAACCGCGCGCGACGCGATGATGCGTGAGCTCGACGGGCTCCATCCCGGCTACGGATTTGCCCAGCACATGGGCTACGGCACGCCCGAGCACCTGAGATACCTGCAGCAGCTGGGTCCGTGCCCGATCCACCGGCGCAGTTTCGCGCCGGTCCGGGAGGCACTCGGCCTCGCCGCGATGGACGGCAGTGCGGATCACGTCTTCGGATAACCCGTTGTATCGCCACCTGCGACGGCTCTCCGAGTCGCCGCGTGAGTGCCGCACGGCGAAGCGCTCGATCGCCGAGGGGACGCATCTGGTCGAAGGAGCGCTGGACGCCGGCGTCGGAATCGACGCAGTAGTACTTGCCGAGGATGCCGGCACCGCAGTGCGGGCATTGGGAGACCGTGTTGCGACGACGCGGCAGGTACGGCTGGTCGAGTTCTCTCGGGCGCTGTACGAAAGCATCTCGCCGGTCGAGCACGGCACGGGCATCCTCGCGGAGATCGCGATCGATCAATGCCGACTTCCGCGTGCGCAGGCCGCGGACGCCGTTTACCTGGATGCGTTGCAGGATCCGGGCAACGCGGGCGCGGTGCTGCGTACAGCCGCGGCGGCCGGTGTGAGAAACGTTGCCGCTGCGCCGGGCACCGCGTTCCTCTGGGCGCCCAAAGTCCTGCGCGCGGCGATGGGCGCACATTTTTCGTTGTCGATCTTCGAGGACGTTGAGCCCGGGGACTTGGCCGCGGCCTTCACGGGCGAGCGCCTGGCCGCGGATGCGTATGCCGACGAGTCCCTTTATGCCTCGACCTGGGGAGCCGGTCCGACGGTATGGATGTTTGGTTCGGAGGGACAGGGGTTGTCAGCGTCTGCGCTCGCGCTGGCGCAGCGCCGACTGCGCATCCCCATCGACCCGCGCATCGAGTCCCTCAACGTGGCCGCGGCCGCCGCGGTCTGTCTGTTCGAGCAGCGGCGACGTCGGGCATGATTCCTGCCCGCAGCTGACCAGACAAGAGGCTGCGCACGCTCAGTACGAGCGTCGCTCGAGACGTATCTCCTGCATGATGGTGGCGGCGATCTCCTCGATCGACTTGGCCGTCGACGACAGCCAGCGGATTCCCTCGCGTCTCATCATCCGCTCGGCGGCATCGACCTCGTAGCGGCAGTTCTCGAGCGCGGCATAGCGGCTGTTGGGCCGGCGCTCGTTCCTGACCTCCGACAGCCGTTCGGGCGCGATCGACAGGCCGAAAATCTTCCCCTTGTACGGCGGCAGGGTGCTCGGCAACTGATTGCGCTCGAAATCCTCGGGGATCAGCGGGTAGTTGGCGGCCTTCACGCCGTACTGCATCGCGAGATACAGCGTGGTGGGTGTCTTTCCGGAACGCGAGACGCCGACCAGGATGACATCGGCCTTTTCGAGTCCCTTCGCCGACTGGCCGTCGTCGTGCGCCATCGCGAAATTGATCGCCTCGATCCGGTTCTTGTACTCATCGGAGTTGGCGGCAATGTTGTGCGACCGGCCGATCGTGTGGGTCGATTTCAGCCCGAGTTCGCGCTCCAGCGGCTCGACGAAGGTTTCGAACATTTCGATCAGAAAGCCCTTGGACTCGGCGCGCAGAGCCGCCGCGACGCCAGGATTGACCAGCGTGGAGAACACGATGGCGCGCTTGCCGTCGCGCAAGCCGGCGTCGTTGATGCGCCGCGCCGCGTCCTGCGCCTTTTCGATCGAGTCGATGAACGGCAGCCGCTGCGGTCGATAGCGCAGGTGCTCGAACTGGGTGAGGACGCTGTGTCCGAGCGTCTCGGCGGTGATGCCGGTGCCGTCCGAAACGAAGAACACGGTCCGGTCGAACGGGCCGGTGGCGCTGTCGGGCATCAAGTCCTCACTGGTGCGGCGCGGGATCGAACGATCGTGCTCGGTAGAATCGCCGGATTTTAGGGCCTGCTCACGCTAGCTGTGGGAGTGCGAAGGCGCCATTCGCCTTCCCGCAGGGTTGGGCCGAAATGCGGCGTCTGCTTTGTCGGGCGGCTTGCGAATGGGAGTTACCATTCGCCGCGCCGCCCTTCGCGCATCCATCCGCATTGCGGCCCAACGCATCTCCCGCAGTTAGCGTGAGCAGACCCTGAACACACCAACAAGACCGGGAGAGGGCATGCCACGCGGCGCGTACGTCGTTCCGTTCAGCGAACTGAGGATGACCGACGTCGACCGGGTCGGCGGCAAGAACGCATCGCTCGGCGAGATGCTGAGTCAGCTTTCTGCGGCGCATATCCGAGTGCCTGACGGCTTCGCGACCACCGCCGATGCGTTCCGCTCCTTCATCGACGGTGGCGGCCTGCGCAAGCGCATCGCGGGCGCGCTCGACAGCCTCGACGTGAATGACATTCGGGCATTGGCGCGCACGGGTTCCGAGATCCGCTCCTGGCTGATCGACACGCCGTTTCCGTCTCACCTTGAGGAGGATGTTCGTAAGTACTTTCAAATACTTGAAGACGATTCCTCAAGTGAAATGTCATTTGCGGTGCGCTCCAGCGCAACGGCCGAAGATCTACCCAATGCCTCGTTCGCCGGGCAGCAGGAGACCTATCTGAACGTGGTCGGCATCGATGCTGTGCTCGACCGCATCAAGCATGTATTCGCCTCGCTCTACAACGACCGCGCGATCGCCTACCGGGTCCACAAGGGGTTCGCCCATGCGGACGTCGCGCTGTCGGCCGGCGTGCAGCGCATGGTGCGGTCGGACCGCGGAGCCGCCGGCGTGATGTTCACGATGGATACTGAATCGGGCTTTCGCGATGTCGTCTTCATCACCTCGAGCTACGGCCTGGGCGAGACCGTGGTCCAGGGCGCGGTCAACCCGGACGAGTTCTACGTTCACAAGCCGATGCTGGCCGCGGGCAAGCACCCGATCATCCGCAAGTCGCTCGGCTCGAAGCTGATACGGATGGAGTTCGATCCGGCGGCGACGGCGGGTCGCACGGTGCGCACGGTCGATGTCAGCGACGCCGAGCGCCACCGGTTCTCCCTGACCGACGCCGATGTCATCGAGCTCGCCCGTTACGCGGTCTCGATCGAGCAGCACTACGGGCGGCCGATGGACATCGAGTGGGGCAAGGACGGCCTGGACGGCCGCATCTACATCCTGCAGGCCCGGCCCGAGACCGTGAAGTCGCAGGCGCCGGCCGATACCCAGCAGCGATTCAAGCTCAAGGGCAAGGGCAAGGTGCTGGCCTCCGGACGGGCGATCGGACAGAAGATAGGTATCGGCGCCGTGCGCAACATCCGCAACGCCAGCGAAATGGAGCGGGTGCAGCCGGGCGACGTGCTGGTCACGGACATGACCGACCCCAACTGGGAGCCGGTGATGAAGCGCGCGGCCGCGATCGTCACCAACCGAGGCGGACGCACCTGTCACGCTGCGATCATCGCCCGCGAACTGGGCATCCCGGCGGTCGTGGGCTGTGGCAACGCGACCGAACTGCTCGCGGAAGCGGCGACGGTCACCGTATCGTGTGCTGAGGGCGACACCGGAATGATCTACGCCGGCGCGCTCGAAATGGAAGTCGAGTCGCTGCACCAGGGCAAGCTGCCGCCGATCCCGGTCAAGATCATGATGAACGTCGGCAACCCGCAGCTGGCGTTCGATTTCCAGTCGCTGCCGAACGCCGGCGTGGGGCTGGCCCGCCTGGAATTCATCATCAACAACAACATCGGCGTGCATCCCAAGGCAGTGCTCGACTATCCGAACCTCGACCACGACCTGAAGATCGCTGTCGAACGGCTGTCGGCCGGCTACGAATCGCCGCGCGCGTTCTTCGAAGCCAAGCTTGCCGAGGGCATCGCCACCATCGGCGCGGCCTTCTGGCCGAAACCGGTCATCGTGCGCCTGTCGGATTTCAAGAGCAACGAATACAAGAAGCTGATCGGCGGATCGCGTTACGAGCCGGACGAGGAGAATCCGATGCTCGGGTTCCGCGGCGCCGCCCGCTTCATCGCGCAGTCCTTCCGCGAGTGCTTCCGCATGGAGGCGGCGGCGCTCAAGCGCGTGCGAGAGGTCATGGGCCTCACCAACGTCGAGATCATGGTGCCGTTCGTGCGCACGCTCGAGGAGGCCCGGCGCGTCACCGAACTGCTGGCCGAAAACGGGCTGCAGCGGGGCAGTGGCGCAGCGACTGACGGCAATGGTGGGCTGCGGCTGATCATGATGTGCGAGGTTCCATCGAATGCGGTGCTGGCCGACCGCTTCTTGGACTACTTCGACGGATTCTCGATCGGCTCGAACGATCTGACCCAGCTTACGCTTGGCCTGGACCGCGACTCCGGGCTGGTCGCGGAGGGGTTCGACGAGCGAGACCCCGCGGTCAAGGCCCTGCTGAGCCAGGCGATTGCGGCGTGTCTCGCGCGCGGCAAGTACATCGGGATCTGCGGACAGGGTCCTTCGGACCACGTCGATTTCGCTGAGTGGCTGATGGAGCAGGGGATCGAGTCGATCTCCCTCAATCCCGACACCGTAGTCGCGACCTGGCAGTCGCTGGCCCGTCGGGCAGAGTCCGCGCCAAATCGCGCTTGAATCGCGCGGCCGCGTACGCAGGCGATGCCGCCGGTGCCCGACACGGCTCGCCGCCGACGGCCTGATTAAGGAAATCGCCATGGCAGCGCCGACGATCGCGGCGGACCTGCGACAGCTTCTGACCGCGCATCTGCCGTTCTCCGCGATGGCCGCGGCAGACGTGGATGTGATCATCGACAACGTCAAGATCGCGTATTACGCGCCGGGCGAGATCGTGTTGAACCCAAGCGGCACGGTTCCTCCTCATTGCCTGATCGTCAAGCAGGGCCGCATCCAGGGCGAAGCGCCTGACTCGCGCGAAATCGCGTACGAGGCCGACGTGGGCGACTGTTTTCCGGTCGGAGCATTGCTGGCCGATCGCAGCGTGACCCTGACCTACCGGTCGGTGGGCGACACGTTCTGCCTGCTGCTGCCTCGGGAACGGTTCCAGGAGCTGGCGCAGCGCAGTGCTCCCTTCATGAATTTCTGCAGGCGCCGCCTCGGTGCGATGCTGGATCTGTCCCGCCAGCAACTCCAGCAGAACTACGCGACGGAGGCGTCCGTCGAACGCACGATGGGCACTCCGCTCGAGCAGCTGCTGAGGACGCCGCCGCAGACCTGTACGCCGGACACACCGCTGCGCGAGGTGTTCAGCCGTATGCACGCGAGCCATGTCGGGTCGATCGTGGTCGTCGAGCCCACCGAGGCCGGGGAACTGGTGAGTGGAATACTCACGCGTACCGATCTGATCGGACGGGTCATCCTGCCCGAGTTGCCGCTGTCGACGCCGGCGAGCGCGGTGATGACGTCCAGGGTGCTGACGCTTGACGCGGACGAGACGGCAGCGGATGCGACGTTGCTGATGGCCGAGCACTCGGTCCGCCACATACCGGTCATTCGCAGGGACGGCGGCAAGACCCGCGTGGCGGGTGTGGTCTCGGAGCGCGACCTGTTCGCGCTGCAGCGGCTGTCGTTGCGACAGCTTGCGGTGGCGATTCGCCGCAGCGTGGATGTCGATGCGCTGGTTGTCGCAGCGGCCGACGTTCGCCGCCTTTCACATCACCTGGTCGCCCAGGGGGTCGCGGCCGAGCAATTGACCCGGTTGATCAGCCATCTCAACGATCAGCTGACCTCGCGCCTACTCTCACTTGCGACACAGCGGTTTTCTGTCGATCCGCAAAGTTTCTGCTGGCTCTCCTTCGGCAGCGAGGGGCGCGGCGAACAGACCATCGCCACTGACCAGGACAACGGCATTCTCTTCGTCGCGGGAGCCACGACCAAGGAGCGCATGCTCGAGCTGGCGAACTGGACCAACGAGTCGCTGGATGCCTGCGGATTTCCGTTGTGCAAGGGCAACGTCATGGCGCGCAACCCGGCGTGGTGTCTGCCGTACGCCGAGTGGGAGGGTCTGTTTGCCGGCTGGATCGATCGTGGCGATCCAGAAGCGCTGCTCAATGCCAGCATCTTTTTCGACTTCCGTCCGTTGTTCGGCGATGCGCATCTGGCGAACCAGTTGCGCGTGGATGTCGTCGAACGCGCCGAGCGCAACAGCCGTTTCCTGAAGCAGATGGCTGACAACGCCCTGCGCAATCGACCGCCGGCCGGCCGCCGCATCGTCGATTCTCTGCTGGGCGATGGCGGGCCGACGCGTGTTGACCTGAAGATGCATGGCACGGTGCTGTTCGTGGATGCGGCACGCATCTGGGCGCTGGCCGCGGGTCTGCATGAAACCAACACCGCTGAACGGCTGAAGCGACTGGGCAAGGCCCGGCGGCTGCCGCAGGAAGACGTGCGCGCCTGGGTGCCTTCGTTCGAGTATTTTCAGCTGATGCGACTGCGTGCGCAGCACCGGCGGGAAGAGACCTACGCCGGTTCCGATGACAACCCCAACGAGGTCGAACTGGCGGACCTGTCGGCAATCGATCGTCGCATCATCAACGAGGCATTTCGCCAGGCGCGCAAGCTGCAGCAGCGCCTGGAGCTGGACTATCCGGGCTGACATGGGGCTCGCGTCCTGGTTGCGCGGCAGGCGCCATCGACACCAGCCGGAGCGCTGGGTCGTGGTCGACGTCGAAACCAGCGGCATGGACGTCGCCAGGGACGAATTGATTTCGATCGGAGCGGTCGCCATGGTCGACGGCCGCGTCGTTCCGGCCGACAGCATGGAAATCGTGATCAGACAGCGCACTGCCAGTTCGCGCGAAAACATCCTGATCCATGGCGTCGGTGTTTATGCCCAGTTGACCGGCACCGACCCGCCACAGGCAGTGCGCACCTTCATGGACTACGTGGGGCGCGCTCCCCTGATTGCATTCCACGCGCCATTCGACCGTGGCTTTATCGCGCGCTCGGCGAAGATCTATCTCAACCAACCGTTCGACAATCCGTGGTTGGACGTCGCCGAGCTTGCGCCCGCGCTCGATCCGAAGACGCAACTTAAGTCGCTCGACGAGTGGTTGCTCCGTTACGGGATTCCGGTCTCGCTCCGGCACAGTGCGGCCGCCGACGCGTTTGCCACCGCGTTGCTGATGGCGCGGCTGCTGCCCGAAGCGCGCCGGCAGGGGTTGAACGATTTCCCGGCAATGCAGCGGCTTTCGCGCAACGTCCGCTGGACACACTAAGCCGGCGGCGGCCACGCGCTCAGCGGCTGCGCTTCTTCAGCAATCGGTTCTGCTCGCGCTTCCAGTCCTTTTCCTGCTGGTCCGCGCGTTTTTCGAACTGTCGCTTGCCCTTGGCCAGTCCAACCTCGAGCTTGATCCGGCCCTTCTTGAAATGCAGGTCCAGCGGGACCAGCGCGTAACCGGCGCGTTCGACCTTGCCGATCAGCTTGCGGATCTCGGCAGCGTGCAGCAGCAGTTTGCGGGTCCGCGTGGGCTGCGGCGTGATGTGGGTGGAGGCCGTCGGCAGCGGGCTGATGTGGGCGTTCAGCAGGTATAGCTCGCCCTGCCGGATCACGACGTAGGCCTCGTTGAGCTGCGCGCGCCCGGCACGGACTGACTTCACTTCCCAGCCTTCGAGCACGAGTCCCGCCTCGTAGCGGTCCTCGATGAAGTAGTCGTGCTGGGCCTTCTTGTTCTGGGCGATGGTCACCGGTCGACGTCCGGACGACGTGAATACAATCCGCGTTTATATCCCACTCGCCATGCCGCACGTCGAACGCTCAGTACTCGTCCACTACAGTGCCGAGCAGATGTTCGATCTGGTGGCCGACATCGAGGAGTACCCGAGCTTCCTGCCGTGGTGCAGCGGTTCGCGCGTGGTCGCCGATCATGGCGGCGGTGTGGAGGCGAGCGTCGAGATCGACTATCGCGGCATCCGGTCGCGCTTCAGCACGCGCAACCATCTGCGCTATCCGGAACAGATCCGCATGTCACTGGTCGACGGGCCGTTCAAGGCGCTCGACGGGCACTGGCAGTTTCATGCGCTGCGCCCCGGCGCGTGCAAGGTGCACCTGACGCTGCATTACGCCTTTGCCAGCAGCCTGCTGGGACGGGCCGTCGCACCGGTATTCGATTCGATCGCGAATTCGATGATCGATTCGTTCGCGCAGCGTGCCGAAGACCTCTACGGACCGAGCGAGTGATCGTCACAGTCGTTTACGCACGGCCCGGCATGCAGCACGTGCTGCCGACCGATGTGGCTGCCGGCGCGACCGTCGAGCAGGCGATCATCGCGTCGGGCCTGCTGGCGCTGGTACCTGGATTGAAGCTGGCCGAGGCTGGCGCAGGGATCTGGAATCATCCCGTCGCGCTCGATGCACTGGTGCGCGAGGGTGATCGCATCGAGGTCTATCGACCGCTGCAGGTCGATCCGAAGGAGGCACGGCGCTTGCGTGCCGAGATACGCCGGCGTCGCCGGCCGGCGCGTAAAACCTAGCCGCAGGTCGACTGCATCATCTTGCGCGTGCGCTCCACCTCGCTGGCGCGCTGAGCATCGTCGAGATGCTCGAGGTTGCCGGCGGCGTCGGTGCGGACCACGCGGTGGCCTTCTTCCAGTGCGCGCAGGTAGGTTTTTGCGCGCTCGCATTCGGACGACTTGGCCGCGGCGCGCGCCTGCTCTTCGTTTGCCTTCTTCTCGGCGTCCGCGCGCTCCTGCTGGCGCTTGCGGAATTCCATCTCGCGTTCGGCCGTGCTCTTCTGCGCAGGCGGCGGGCCGCCGCCGGCGTAGCGCTGTCCGATGGCGGCTTGGCCGGCTCGCTGGCGGCAGCCGAGGCGGGCAGCACAGTCTGGCGGCTGGCCGGCTGCTGCACGATCTTGTCCGACTTGACGGTCGAAGGTGGCGGCCGATCCGAGTACACGACGCGGCCGTTGTCGTCCTTCCACGCCCACTGGGCGGCGGCCGGGCCGGCTGCGGACAATGCAAGCAGGGCGCACCGCACCGAGCACGAATCCGTACAGCCTGGGTACCGCATGGCTCATAGTCCCTCCTGACCGGAGGATTTTCCATCGCTTCGCCGAGGCCGAGCAAGTCGAATGGCGGGTGAACTCACCCCCACTTCCGACGACAGTGCGCTCAACCGTGGAAATCGGCCAAAACTCGGATCTGTATACTCCGCTTTTGCGTCATGAGGACACTATGCGGTTGGTTCAGAAGGCGCTGACCTTCGATGACGTGCTGCTCGTCCCCGCTCATTCGGCGGTCCTTCCCCGCGACGTCCAGCTCTCCACCCGGCTCTCCCGCAACATCCCCCTGAACATTCCGCTGGTCGCCGCTGCGATGGACACGGTGACCGAGGCGCAGCTCGCGATTGCGCTGGCGCAGGAGGGCGGAATCGGAATCGTTCACAAGAACCTGTCGCCGAAAGAGCAGGCGGCGCAGGTGGCGCGTGTCAAACGATACGAGGCCGGCGTTCTACGAGACCCGATCACGCTGACGCAAAGCATGACGGTGCGCGATGCGATCGAACTGCAGCGCACTCACAAGATCTCGGGCCTGCCGGTGGTCCAGGGCAAGAAGGTCGTCGGCATCGTCACCAACCGCGACCTGCGCTTCGAAACGCGGCTGGATGCACCGATCCGCGAGATCATGACGCCGAGGTCGCGGCTGGTCACCGTGCGCGAGGGCGCCAGCCTCGATGAGGCCAAGGCGCTGATGCACCAGCATCGGCTCGAGCGCGTGCTCGTCATCAACGGCGACGACGAACTGCGCGGTCTGGTCACCGTCAAGGACATCACCAAGGCCACCGAGCACCCGAATGCGGCGAAGGACGATCTGGGCAAGCTGCGCGTCGGCGGCGCGATCAGCACCGGCGCCGATTCGGTGGAACGCGCGGAACTGATGGTCAAGGCTGGGGTCGACGTGCTGATCGTCGACACCGCACATGGACACCATCAGGGCGTGCTCGATCGCGTGCGCTGGGTCAAGCGCAACTATCCGCAGGTCGACGTGATCGGTGGCAACGTGGCCACCGCGGCCGCGGCGCGCGCGCTGGTCGACGCGGGCGCGGACGGTGTCAAGGTGGGCATCGGCCCGGGTTCGATCTGCACCACCCGCATCGTCGCGGGCGTCGGTGTCCCGCAGATCACCGCGGTGTCGAACGTCGCCGCGGCGCTCGAGGGCACCGGCGTTCCGCTGATCGCCGACGGTGGCGTCCGCTACTCGGGTGATGTGTCCAAGGCACTCGCCGCCGGCGCCTACACCGTGATGATGGGCGGGATGTTCGCCGGGACCGAAGAGGCGCCCGGCGAGGTCATCCTGTACCAGGGGCGCTCGTACAAGAGCTACCGCGGCATGGGCAGTCTGGGCGCGATGACCGAGGGCTCCGCCGAGCGCTACTTCCAGGACAACGACGCCAACGTCGACAAGTTCGTTCCCGAGGGCGTCGAGGGCATGGTGCCCTACAAGGGCAGCGTGCTCGCGATCCTGACCCAGCTGACCGGCGGGCTGCGTTCAAGCATGGGCTACTGCGGCTGCGCCACGATCGACGAGATGCGCACGCGCGCCGAATTCGTCGAGATCACATCGGCGGGCATGCGCGAGTCGCACGTGCACGACGTGCGCATCACCAAGGAAGCGCCCAACTACCGGCTCGAGACTTGAGCGTAGTCACCTTCTCCGAATCGCGCGTCGCGCCGAGCGACGATGCGACGACTCGGGGTCCTGCGACAGATCTTCCCGCACCGTCCGACGGCGACGCAGCCGCCGTCCGGCGTCCCTCGGCCATGACCCACGACACCATTGTCATTCTCGACTTCGGTTCCCAGGTGACGCAGCTGATCGCGCGTCGCATCCGCGAGGCGAATGTCTATTGCGAAGTTCATCCGGCCGACATCGAAGAAGCGCTGCTCCTCTCGCTCGCTCCGAAGGGCATCGTGCTGTCGGGCAGCCACATGTCGGCGTACGAGGAGTCGACCGACCGGGCGCCTGCCGTGGTGTTCGAACTCGGCGTCCCGGTACTGGGCATCTGCTACGGGATGCAGACGATGGCGCAGCAGCTCGGCGGCAAGGTCGAGGGCGGCCATACACGCGAGTTCGGCCACGCCGAAGTGCGCGCGCGCGGCCACACGCGGCTGCTCGAGGGCATCGAGGACCATCGCAACGACGAAGGCCAGGGCCTGCTCAATGTCTGGATGAGCCACGGCGACAAGGTGGTCGAAATGCCGCCGGGCTTCCGACTGATGGCTTCGACCGAATCGTGTCCGATCGCGGGCATGGCCGACGAGGCTCGTCGTTTCTACGCAGTCCAGTTCCATGTGGAGGTCACGCATACGCTGCAGGGCGAGGCCATCCTGCGCCGCTTCGTGCTCGACATCTGCGGCTGTCGCCCCGACTGGGTCATGGTCGATCACGTCGGGGAGGCGGTTGCCTCGATCCGCGCGCAGGTCGGCGGCGACGAAGTCATCCTCGGATTGTCGGGTGGCGTCGATTCATCAGTCGCCGCAGTACTGATTCATCGCGCGATCGGCAATCAGCTGACCTGCGTCTTCGTCGATACCGGGCTGCTGCGGCAGGACGAAGGCCGCCAGGTGGTCGCGACCTTCCGGCAGCACATGGGCATGAAGCTCGTCCATGTCGACGCCTCGGCGCGCTTCATGGCGGGGCTGGCCGGCGTCACCGATCCCGAGGCCAAGCGCAAGATCATCGGCCGCGAGTTCGTCCATGTGTTCCAGGAAGAAGCGGCAAAACTGCAGGAACGCGGAACCGCGGTGAAGTGGCTTGCGCAGGGAACGATCTACCCAGACGTCATCGAGTCGGCGGGCGCGAAGACCAAGAAGGCGCAGTCGATCAAGAGCCACCACAACGTCGGTGGCCTGCCCGAGACCCTGCATCTCAAGCTGCTCGAGCCGCTGCGCGATCTGTTCAAGGACGAAGTGCGCAACCTCGGCCTCGCGCTCGGACTGCCGCGCGAGATGATCTTCCGGCACCCGTTCCCAGGCCCGGGGCTCGGCGTGCGCATCCTGGGCGAGGTCAAGGCGGAATACGCCGACCTGCTGCGGCGCGCCGACGCGATCTTCATCGAAGAGCTGCGGGCTGCCGGCTGGTATGACCGCACCAGCCAGGCGTTTGGCGTCTTTCTGCCGGTAAGAAGCGTCGGCGTGATGGGTGACGGGCGCACCTATGAATGGGTGGTCAGTCTGCGCGCGGTGCAGACGACCGATTTCATGACGGCGGACTGGGCACACCTGCCGCACGAACTGCTCGGGCGGGTCTCCAACCGGATCATCAACGAGGTACGCGGAATCAACCGCGTCGTCTACGACATCAGCGGGAAGCCTCCGGCGACGATCGAGTGGGAGTAGGGGTCTTTCGGGATCTATCGCGGTCTATTGAGATCTATCGCGAATCCAACCCGCCCGCTGACTTCGGCGATAGCGGCCAGTCGAGATGTCAACGTGACGTCGGACGAGGTGTGATCTTTGCGGAACAGCAGATATTGCTGCTTCGTCGAATCTTCAAAGTTGTCTGCAACGGCCGAGGAGCGTTTGGCTGAGCAGTGGAACGGATGCAATAGGAGCGGCACAAGGGCTCCTCTACGCAGGCCGCGACCGCCACTGCGCCACAGCCGCCAGTGATGTATTTCAAGCCGTGAACAGCGACCGTTCCGCTTGACGGAATCTGTATCGGAGATCACAATGCCGCATGATTCGCTCGTTTGCCTGCGCCGAGACCGAGGCCTTGTTTCACAGCCGCGCGGTATCCCGCTTTCGCAATATCGAGCGCGTCGCGAGGCGCAAGTTGCTACAGATCCACGCCGCCACGGAACTCGCCAGCCTGCGCATCCCGCCCGGCAACCAACTGGAGGCACTGAAAGCCGACCGCAGGGGCCAGCACAGCATTCGCATCAATGACCAATGGCGAATCTGCTTTGTCTGGAAGCCGGATGGAGCGTACCGCGTCGAGATCGTGGACTATCACTAGGAGTGCGGAACATGGCCAAGTTGCTTGAAGAGATTCATCCGGGCGAGATCCTGCTGGAGGATTTCATGAAGCCCATGGGCATCAGCGCTCGCCAGCTTGCCTCGGACATCGATGTCTCGCCGAGCAGGATCAGCGAGCTGGTGAATGGCCAGCGCCCCATCACCGCGGACACCGCGCTTCGACTCGGCTTGTTCTTCGGCATGGAGCCCAGGTTTTGGCTCAACCTGCAGTCCGAGTACGACATTCGAGTCGCGGATCGGCAGCTCAGAGCCAAGCTTTCGCCGAGGATCCGCGTCTTTCAGCCGGTTGCGGGGTGACGTCTGAATCGAGGCTTTGCGCGACCGGCGAGTGAAGACCCGCGCGCTCCCAACGGGTCCGGTGCGGGTCCTTTGGGGTCTTGCAGACGGTGACGGTAAAGTAATCTGACGAAGAAGTGATATCCGGTAGGCACTTGGCTCATTTGGTGCCGCACCTTGTCGATGCTCTTCCGAGGCTCGCGGCAGGGTGCGGCAGATGGCTCGCGAATGCTTGGGGAGCCGATAGATCTCGATAGATCGCGAAAGGTGAGTTTTCGCGAAACCGCCAGGAAACCCGCGCCAATGCTGATGCCTGAGAGATTGACGGTAAGAATGACGGTAAAGCTCTGCGGAGCAGCGGCGAGTGCCTTACAAATCAACAGCGTAGAAGGCTCGTTGATGATCGAGTGGGAGTAGGTTTCGAGAGCTATCGGGGTCTATCGCGGACTATCGGAATGCGTGCCAGAAACCGTTTGTCGCGTTCAATTCCAATTTAACTTCTCCAAGGCCCACCCGCAAAGCGTCATCCAGTGCATCCATACGGCGCAGGTTGCGACCGTCAACGCCGCGTTCCGGCCGACCGAAACGGAGGTGGCCTGGGCCGAGCGCGTCGTCGCGGCCGACGCCGCCGCGCAGGGCGCGGCCGTCGCGGTCGATGGCCGGATGGTCGATCGTCCCGTATTGCTGCAGGCGAGAGCGATTCTTTCCGAGGCCGGGCGAATGCCGCGCGGCTGACCGTCGGGTCGTGCCCGGGCTAGGCTCCCTGGGCGTAATTGGAAACTTCGATCAGATTGCCGTCCGGGTCGCGGAAGTACACGGAACGGATCGGCCCTGTCGCGCCGGTGCGCATCACCGGACCTTCGATGATCGTGACGTCGCACTCCGCAAGGTGCGCAATCATGTCGTCGAGCGCAACGTCCGCAATCAGACACAGATCGGCCGAGCCGGGCGTGGGTAGCGCCGCTTTCGGCTCGAACTCCCGGCCTGCCTGGTGCAGGTTGATCTTCTGGCGTCCGAACGCGAGCGCCTTGCGTGCTTCGCCGAACGTGACGACCTGCATGCCGAGCACGCGCGCATAGAACGAACAGGTCGCGTCCACGTCGCGAACGGTCAGGACCAGGTGGTCGAGTCGGTCGATTCGCATGTGGCAGTCAGGGGCGTGTTCAACCCGCAAAATAGTACAGTCGCCGGCGCTGGATCAGCATCAAGAAGCCCGCTGCATTCGGCGGTCGCATCACCTCTGCGCACGTCCTTGGCGAAAATCCGAGACCGAGCCATTAGCCTGCCTATAATCCTTCGCACACTTCGCGGGGAGGGTTCACATGAAGTCTCCGGATATCGAACTCGAACGCCGCATCGCTTCCCGCCTGATGGACGTCCTCATCCGCGCCGGGCTCATCGTGGCGCTGGCCTTACTCTGCTACCGGATCTTCTCGCCCTTCCTGACCCTGATGGTCTGGGCGCTGATCCTGGCCGTGACGCTGTACCCGCTGCACCAGATGCTCGCCGCCAGGATGGGCGGCAGGCAGGGCTGGTCGGCAACGGTGCTGACTCTCCTCGGGGTCGTGTTGATCGTCGCGCCGAGCGCTGTCCTGATGAGTTCGCTCGGCGACTCGGTGCAACAGCTGATCACCGACGTGCAGAACAACACCCTGGAGATCCCGCCGCCGCGCGACGGGGTCGCCGAATGGCCGCTGGTCGGAAGCAGGGTGCATGCGCTCTGGTCCAAGGCGCATGCCGACCTTCCTGCCCTGATCAAGAGCATGCAGCCACAGATCGGCGACATCGCCAAGTCGGCCCTTGCCTTCGTCGCCGGCATCGGCGTCGGACTGCTGGCGTTCGTCGCCTCCTTCATCATCGCCGGGATCATCATGGCCTTCGGGCAGGCCGGGAGCGGTGCCAGCCTGGCGATCTTCACGCGCATCGTCGGAACGGAGCGCGGCGCGGAGTTCACCAAGCTGTCGACGGCAACCGTCCGCGCCGTCGCGGCGGGCGTCCTCGGCGTGGCTCTCATCCAGGCCATCATCGTCGGACTCTGCCTGCTGCTCGCAGGCATTCCCTTTGCCGGCATCCTCACGGTCATCGTCCTCGTCCTCGGCATCGCCCAGGTGCCTGCACTGCTGGTTACGCTGCCGGCGATTGTCTACATCTGGACGACCGGTGACTACGGGACCGGCGAAGCGGCCCTCTACACGGTCCTGCTCTTTGTCGCCGGCATGGCCGACAACGTGCTCAAGCCGCTGATGCTCGGACGCGGCGTCGATGCGCCGATGCCGGTGATCCTGATCGGCGCGCTCGGTGGCATGGCTGTCCAGGGCATTCTCGGCATGTTTGTCGGCGCGACGCTGCTGGCGCTCGGCTACCAGATCTTCATGGGCTGGGTGCACACCGACCCGGATGCCGGCAACCGCAAGGAAAAGAGCGAAACACCGGCCGCCGGTTGAGCGAATGCGCGCCACCACGCCGCGGCGCGCGCTGCCGCAGCGCCTGCTTCTCGCGGGTTGTCTGCTGCTGGGTGCCTGCACGATGGTCGGCCCCAATTTTGAGCGGCCGGAAGTCCCGTGGCTGAAGGACTGGTCGAGCAGCGCGCTGCGGTCGGACGCGGCTTCAAGGACAGACGCGCGAGCGCGCGGCGACCGAAGAGTGGTGGCGCAACTTCAACGATCCGGTGCTCGACCGGCTGGTTGCCGAAGCGCAACGCCAGAACACCGACGTGCGCACGGCCGGCCTGCATATTCTCGAGGCGCGCGCCCAGCTCGGCATCGCCGGCAGCACACTCTATCCGCAGCTGCAGCAACTGACAGGTGAGGCGCTGCGCGCCGGTCAGCAGCAGTCGAACGGCCCCGATTCCGCCTTTTGGAACTACCGCGTCGGGCTCGACATCGCCTGGGAAATCGACTTCTGGGGCAAGTTCCGGCGCGGCATCGAGTCCGCGGATGCCGCCTACTTCGCCAGCATCGCCACCTACGACGACGCGCAGGTGCTGGTCGCGGCGCAGGCCGCCAGCTTCTACGCCACGATTCGCACCATCGAACAGCGCCTGCGCATCGCGCATGAGAACGCCGCGCTGCAGAAGCGCAGCCTCGAGATCACCGAACGCCTGTTCAAGAGCGGCAACGAATCGGAGCTCGATGTCCAGCAGGCGCTGACGCAGTACCTGAGTACTGTCGCTTCGATTCCCGAGCTCGAGGGCAGCCTGCGCCAGGTGCAGAACGCGCTCAGCGTGCTGCTCGCCCGACCACCGGGTCCGCTGCCCGAGATGGAGGCGGGGCGCGAGAAGATTCCGACGGCCGAACTCGCGGTCATCGTCGACCTGCCCGCGGACCTGCTGCGCCGCCGGCCGGACGTGCGCGCGGCCGAGGCGCGTCTCGCCGCGCAGTCGGCCCAGATCGGCGTCAGTGAGGCTGCTCTCTACCCTTCGATCGCGCTGGTCGGCTCGGTCGGCCTCTCCGCCGCCTCGCTCGACTGGTCGGCGCGCACGCTGCAGTGGGGCGTCGGCCCGGCGCTGGTGTGGAACATCTTCGACTGGGGCAGGTTGAAGGACCAGGTGCTGGTCCAGGATGCACGCTACCAGCAGCTCTACGAGCAGTATCAGGGCACGGTGCTGCGAGCCGCCCGCGAACTCGACGATGCCGCTATCGATTTCGCCAAGTTTCGCGCCCAGGTCGACATCCTGCGCGACGCCGTCCAGGCGGCCCGTCGGTCACTCGACATCGCGAACATCCAGTATCGCGAGGGGCTGGTCGGTTTTGAGCGTGTCCTTGACTCGCAACGCAGCCTGTTCAGCCAGCAGGAGCGCCTGGTGAGCACGCAGGGCGGCGTCACGCAGAGCCTGATCTCCGTTTACAAGGCAATGGGCGGTGGCTGGCAGGCCGCCCGCGCCGAGCCCTTCGTCGATGAGCCGACGCGCGCCGAAATGAGCGCGCGCAGCAACTGGAAGAATCTGATCGACGCGCCGCTGCCGCCAGCCGACACCGAATTCTTCCCACCCCCGACAGAAACGCCATGAACCAGGAAACCGCGAACAACGCTGCCCCGGGGGCGGGTACCCGCATCGGTGCGATCGTCATCGCGGTTGTGATCCTCGTCAGCCTGCTGCTTTACTTCGTCGGTGATCGCCTGACTCCCTACACGACGCAGGCGCGCATCCAGGCCTTCGTCGTGCCGGTGGCGGCCGAGGTGGCAGGCAAGTTCTCGAAGGTGTACATCCGAAACAACGACGAGGTGCAGCCCGGACAACCGCTGTTCGACATCGATCCGAAGCCCTACGAGATTGCGCTGCAACGCGCCCGCGCCGACTACGCGTCGGTGCGCAGCTCGGTCAACGCGGCGGTCGCCGGCGTGGACGCGGCGCGCGCCGCGCTGGCGGCCGCGCAGGCGAACCGTGCAATGGCCGAAAGCGACGCCAGCCGCCAGGAGCATCTGTACAAGGAGGATCCCGGCGCCATTTCGGTGCGCCGCGTCGAGAGCGCGCAGGCGACCCGCGAGGAAGCGCGCAGCAAGGCGCGCCGCGCCGAGGCCGATCTGCGCAAGGCACAGGAGGCCGCGGGTGAGCCGGGCGAGGACAACACCCAGCTGCAGAGCGCCCGCGCGGCAGTCGAGAAAGCCGAACTGGACCTGGCCCGAACCAAGGTGCTTGCGCCCGCGCGAGGCATCGTCACCGACCTGCGCACCGACGTCGGCCACTACGCGCAGCCCGGCGCGCCGGTCATGACGCTGATCGCGATGCACGACCTGTGGATCAGCGCCGAACTGACCGAAAACAACCTCGGAAATATCGACCCGGGCGACAAAGTCGCCATCGTCCTCGACATCCTGCCCGGGGAGGTGCTGACGGGCCGCGTGCGCAGCATCGGCGGCGGCGTCGCCGGCAGCTCGCCACCGCCGCCGGGCACTCTGCCTCAGGTGCAGAACAGTCGAGACTGGCTGCGCCAGGCGCAACGCATCCCGGTCGCGATCGAGTTCGACCCGGCCGAGCGGCAGCGCCTGCGCGTCGCCCGCATCGGCGGCCAGGCCGAGGTGCTCGTGTACACGGGCGACAACCCGATCATGAACACGCTCGGCACGTTCTACATCCGCGTCATGAGCTGGCTGTCCTACCTTTACTGAGTGCTGAACATGCACCCCGGGGACAAGGCGACCCTGCGACTGACCCTCGGTCTCGGCCTCGCCGCGCTGATCGCCTACGGCATGGCGCTCACCGCCCCCTACGTCGTCTGCGTGATGGCCGTGATCCTGCTCAGCAAACCGGGGCCACCGCTGCCCCTGGTCAAGGGGCTCATCGTCGCGCTGATCTTCGCCGGCTTGGTCGCTGTTGGCGTAGTGATGGTGCCGCTACTGGAGAACTACGCCATCGCCGGCATCCTGCTGACGGCAGTCATACTCTTCGCGATCTTCTTCGCGAGGGCTGGTCAGCGGCAGTCCTTTGACCATGGTGCTGGTGATCGCCTTCGCGCTGATGCCGGTGGCGGGCCTCATCGAGCAGGCACTGGTCGGCACGCTGGCCCTGACGCTCGCTGTCGGCGTCGCCGTCGGTACGCTGGTTGGCTTCATTTCGAGCGCCTTCTTTCCGGACCGGACGGCGCCAACCGCGCCTTCTGCCAAGCCAACGCGGCCCGGTAGAGCCGCCGCCGCGTGGATTGCCCTGCGCGCGACGTTGATCGTGATGCCCGTCTTTGTTCTCGCACTGACCGATCCGTCGTTCTACCTCGCCGCGATCATGAAGACCGTCACGCTCGGCCAGCAGGCCGGCGAGACCGATGCCCGCTCGGCGGGCAAAGAGTTGGTGGGGTCGACGCTGATGGGCGCCTTCGTTGCCCTTGGAATCTGGTTCGGCCTGTCGCTGTGGCCCAGCTTATGGATGCTCGTACTCTGGATGATGGCCGCGGCGCTCTGGGTCGGCGCCGCTATCACCGGCGCCCGGCGGTCGCGCTTTCGACCCTCGTTCTGGGCCAACGCGCTGATCACGGCGCTGATCCTGATCGGCCCCGCAATCGAGGACAGCGCCAGCGGCAAGAGTGTCCTCGAAGGCACCGTCATGCGTACCTGCCTCTTCGTCGGCGTCGCACTCTATGCTTGGGGCACCATCGTGCTGCTCGAGCGCTGGCGTCCCGCACGGTTGCCGGCGGTCCGGCCCAAACCCGCTTCGGAGGAGAAGCCTGCATGATTCTCGCCAACTTTCTCGTCGGCCTGGCGGCCATGCTGGTCTGCCTCGCCATTCAGGCCTTTGTCGCCTTCTGGTGCGTGCGCCACTTCGTGCGCCGGATACGACAAGTGAAACCCGAGGATTATTCGAGTGCCGGCATCCGGCCATTGCTGGTGGCGATGGTCGCGATGATGCTTGGCACATTCATCCAGGTCGGCCTATGGGGGGTGCTGTTCGTCGTTCTCGGCGAATTCACCGACTTTTACGAAGCGGTCTACCACTCGGCGGTCAATTTTGCTTCGCTCGGCTACGGTGACATCGTGATGAGCAAGGACAGGAAACTGCTCGGCCCGCTGGAAGCCATTAACGGCGTGCTGATGCTTGGCATGAGTGCTGCAGCGCTGATGGTCATCCTCCAGCAGTTGGTGAAGCTGCAGTACCGCGACGATTCGCAGGCTGCGGACGACGATGGCTAGCGGTAGCAGGGTGTCGCCCGTCGCCTGCTTCGCCCTCGCTGGGTTCGACGCCAGTTGATGTACGGTGCGCCCGCGAGCAGCGGGATGAGCGAACCCGGCTGGCGGCGGAGTACATTCGCGGCCGCTGGATCAGGATCAAGGAGGGTCGTGCGATCCACGCGCACCCGACACTCGGCGAGGCGGTGCAGGAGCCGGCACTGCGGGCGCTCGGCCACGCGCTGAACGTCTGAAGTGGCGCGGGCGCCTGAAGCGAAGCGGGCAGCGGACGCGCGTTGCCTGCCGGCGGGTCTCGATCGCGTGGCTGGCGCGCGTCGGTAGACTTCGAATCATGAGTCAAACCCCTGGCTGTGATCACGCCTGCAGGCTGGCTGGAACGGCTTGAGCAAATCGCGGTGCGGCAGGGCGTGCATCTGTCGACGCTGCAGCAGAGGGACGGTCGCGACCTCGAGCTGGTCTTTGGCAGCGCAGCGCTCTACTTCCCGCCCGATCGCTTGCTCGACGAGCGCGCCGCGAACGAGGTGCTGAAGCATTTTCTCGCGACGGCCGGCGCGATGCTGGCGACGGATCATGTCGAGCTGCGCCGCTGGATGGTCGACACCGGTTTCGTGCGTCGATCGGACTACGGAACCGACTACCGGCGCGGTGCGTTTCCCGAATGGATGTCGGAGGCCGCGCAGGCGCTCGACGCGGTCCGGGTCGGAGCTGCGGTGGGCGAGGCGCGTGTGGCGCGCGATGCGCAGCGCGAAGCGCGGCGGCAGGCCTGGCTCGCGAACCAGATCGAGGTGACCGAGGAGGCCGCGGCCCCGCTCGATGCGGACGCGACGTTCATGCGGCTGGCGCTCGACCAGGCGCAAAACGCGTGGGCGCTCGCCGAGGTCCCCGTCGGCGCAGTTGTCGTGCGCGACGGACAGGTGATCGCGACCGGGTTCAACCAGCCGGTCGGCAACAGTGATCCGACCGCGCACGCCGAGATCCAGGCGATGCGGGCCGCCGCCGAGTTGCTGGGCAACTACCGGCTGAGCCACTGCGAGCTGTACGTCACGCTCGAGCCCTGTGCGATGTGCGCGGGCGCGATGCAGCACGCACGCATCAAGCGGCTCGTCTACGGCGCGGCCGATCCGAAGACCGGCGCCTGCGGCAGCGTCGTCGATCTGTTCGGCGAGCCGCGACTGAACCACCATACGACGGTGCGCGCCGGTATGCTGGCCGCGGAATCGGCTGCCTTGCTGTCGCGGTTCTTCGCGGAACGTCGTGAGCACCGGAAGGCTGGACTCCTTCCGGCGGGCGACGAGCATGACCCGTACGCGTAGGACGCTCGGCATGGTCGCTCCGGCAGGGTATCTGCCGGATCCGGCCGTCGTCGACCGGGCCGCGGCATTGTTCACCGCGCGTGGCTGGCAGGTCGAAGCCGGCGACAGCATGTTCTCGCGCGACCAGCGATTCGCCGGTCCGGACGATCTGCGGCTGGCCGACCTGATGCGCTTTGCGACCGATCCGGGCATCGATGTCGTGCTGTGCGGGCGGGGCGGTTACGGCCTGTCGCGCCTCCTCGACCGCATCGACTTCGCGGCGATCCGCGAGCGAGCGCCCGTCATCGCCGGCTACAGCGATTTCACGGCGTTCAATCTCGCGTACCTCGCGCGCGCCGGCGGAGTGAGCCTCACCGGCGTGTCGGCTGGGGACTTCGGCGCAGCGGCGCCGGATTCGTACACCGTTGACCACTTTTTCGCGCTGATCGAGTCGGCCGGACAGTCGATCGATGTCGAGCTGGAGGGTCCGCCGGGGGAGTTCGCCGGGCGGCTGTGGGGCGGCAACCTCGTGATGGTCGCCGCACTCGTCGGCACCCCTTATTTTCCGCGCGTCCGCGGTGGAATACTGGTGCTCGAGGACGTGAATGAGCCGGCCTACAAGCTGGAGCGGCTGTTCTATCAGCTGGCGCACGCGGGCGTGCTGCAGCGGCAGGCTGCGATCGTGCTCGGCGACTTCGAGCCGGTCGTGCCGATGCCGAACGACAACGGATACGACCTGAAATCGGTGATCGGCCGGCTACGCGAGATGGTCGATGTTCCGGTCTACACAGGCCTCGCCTACGGCCATCAGCCGCGCAAGCTGACGCTGCCGATCGGCGGACGGGCCGCGCTCAGCGTGCGGCGCGGAGGCGAGGGAAGACTGGAACTGAGCCGCTACCCGTCGCTCGCGCGCGACCGCTGAGCGGAGCGGAATTCCGCGCGACCTCAGGATGCGTACGTCGGATCGGCGCGGTCGAGCCTGCGCAGCAGCGCAGGCCAGACCAGTCCGCTGCCAGCGCCATGGGTGACCCGGTCCCACTGGGCCGGCGCATCATCGACGATCGTTGACGGGATCAGGCGCAGCGGTCCGCCACCGCTCTGCGCGCGAATCTGCATCATGCAAGACGCCTCGAAGAAGTACATCGCGACGAACGCCTCCGCGACCGAGCGGCCGACCGTAAGCAAGCCGTGATTGCGCAGCATCAGGCAGCGTTTGTTGCCGAGGTCGTGCACGAGGCGCGGCTTCTCGTCGTCGTTCAGCGCGACGCCCTCGTAGTCGTGATACGCCAGCGACGACAGCACGAACATCGAATGCTGCGACAGCGGCAGCAGGCCGGCCTCCTGCGCAGAGACGGCTACGCCGTTGACGCTGTGGACGTGCAGCACGCAAACGGCGTCGTCGCGGGCAGCATGCACCGCGCTGTGGATCGTGAAGCCGGCCGGGTTGATCTCGTGCGGACTCGGAGCGACCTTGCGTCCCTGCAGGTCGATCTTGACGAGGCTGGATGCGGTGATCTCGCTGAACATCATCCCGTACGGATTGATCAGGAAGTGATGATCCGGCCCTGGCAGGCGGGCCGAGATATGGGTGAAGATCAGGTCGTCCCAGCCGAACATCGCGACCAGCCGGTAGCAGGCCGCAAGGTCGACGCGCTGCTGCCATTCTGCTGCGCTGACTGTGGAACGGACGTCGAGCGTGGAGTCGTTCATCGGGCACCTTGTCGGTCGGGGTCGCGGTCCGCTAATATATAGACTGGTCTAGTTAGAGAGTCAACAGAGAGCAGAGGACTCGCCTCCATGACGACGGCAGCGGCACCAGCGCGAAGCAGTGGCG
The DNA here is from genome assembly GCA_963703945.1 of uncultured beta proteobacterium. Taxonomy (GTDB): domain Bacteria; phylum Pseudomonadota; class Gammaproteobacteria; order Burkholderiales; family Burkholderiaceae_F; genus JALORV01. Next base: position 140,439 of record CAVPGM010000007.1, read on the forward strand.
GCGGCGAATCCGGCAGTCGGCAGCGGATGATCGAGGCGGCGATCGACCTGATGCGCGGCTCCGGGTTGAGCGGTGCCGGCATCAACGAGATCGTTCGCGCGAGCGCGGCTCCGAAAGGTTCCGTCTACCACTTCTTTCCGGCTGGCAAGCAGCAGCTTGTCACTGAGGCGCTGACAGCGTACTCCGGGCGCGTCGCAGGGTTCCTCGAAGCCGCACTGTCGGCGCGGACGACTGCGCCCGACAAGGTGAAGTCGTTGTTCGGCGCGTTCGCGCGGCGGGTCGAAGAGGGTGCTTTCACCCGCAGCTGTGCTTTCGGTGCGGTGTGCCTGGATCTCGACCCCGAGCTTGACGCGCTGCGTATCGTCGTCGCCGATGCGTTCGCGGAATGGATCGGACTGATCGCACGGCATTTCGACTTCGGTGATTCGCGCCGTGAGCGTTCGTTCGCGGCAATGGTGCTGACGGCCATCGAAGGCGCTTACATCCGTGCGCGTGCCGAGCAATCGAGCCGCCCGTTCACGGAGGCCGGCACCTGGCTGGCCGAAGTTGCCGCGCGTGCCCGCACGGTTCGCCAACGGACCAGACCCTAGACGCCGAGATAACGGTGCCAGAGCCGCGGCTGGTCGGCCAGTTCCGCTGACGAGCCGCTCCACACCACGCGCCCGCGTTCGACGATGGCGTTGCGATCGGCGAGCTGCAGCATGCGGTGCAGGTATTTGTCGATCACGAGGAGGGTCAGCCCGCTGGCCTTGAGTTCGGCCAGGCACCGCCAGATGTCCTCGCGCACCAGCGGCGCAAGACCCTCGGTCGCCTCGTCGAGGATCAGCAGGCGGGGATTGGTCATCAGCGCTCGCCCGATCGACAGCATCTGCTGCTCGCCGCCGGAGAGTTGCCCACCCAGCGCCTGCGCGCGCTCGGAGAGGCGCGGAAACAGCGCGAAGACGCGCTCGATGGCCCAGCGGTCCGAAGTGTCGAGGCCCGCGCGTGCAAACGCCGTCAGGTGTTCGCGCACCGACAGGTTGGGGAACACCTGGCGGCCCTCGGGAGCCAGCGCGATGCCGCGTCGGGCGATGGCGTCGGTTGCCAGACCGTCGATGCGTTCCCCGGCAAAGCGGATTTCTCCGGCGCGTAACGGCACGATTCCAAAGATCGCGCGCACCGTGGTTGTCTTGCCGGTGCCATTGCGGCCGAGCAGCGTGCTGACCGCGCCCTGCGGCACGGCCAGGTCGATACCGAACAGCACCTGGCTCGAGCCGTAGCCGGCTTCGACGCCGCGCAATTCCAGCAGCGCTGCGGCTGTCCCCCGAGGGGGCGAGGGCGCTCACGCTGCGGCGTCCGGACCCGCCAGGTACGGCGCGCCGCCAGCGGCTGGCCGAGGTCGCGCGCGGCGGATGGCCGGATCTCCTCGGGCGCGCCGCTCGCGAGCAAGCGCCCGGAAACCAGCACCGACACACGGCCGGCCAGCCGGAACACCGTATCCATGTCGTGTTCGACGAGCATGATCGTCAGGCTGCCGCGCAGCCGGTCGATCAGCTCGACCATGCGCAGCGATTCCTCCGGGCCCATGCCTGCCATCGGCTCGTCGAGCAGCAGCAGCCTGGGGCGCGTCGCGAGCGCGAGTGCAACCTCGAGTTGTCGCTGCTCGCCATGCGCGAGCGTGCCTGCCGCCACATGCGCCCGCGCCTGCAGGCCCACCGCGGCCAGCAGTTGCTCGCCGCGCTCGAACAGATGGCGTTCGGCCGTGACCGGCCGCCAGAAACGGAAGCTGCTGCCGTCGGCCGCCTGCACCGCCAGCGCCGCGTTGTCGAGCGCAGTGAATCCGCGAAAGACGTTGGTCACCTGGAACGAACGTGCGATTCCGTGCCACACGCGCGCGTGCGTGCTTAGGTCGGTCACGTCGTGACCGTCCATCCAGATCGTGCCCGTGTCCGGACGCAACGTGCCCGACAGCTGACCGATCAACGTGGTCTTGCCAGCGCCGTTCGGACCGATGATCGCGTGGATCTCGCCTTCTGCCACGTCGAGATCCAGCGCATCGGTGGCCACGAGTCCGCCGAAACGCTTGGTCAATCCTCGGATCGAAAGCAGGCTCATCGCGGACCGCTCGCATCTGCTGCCGATGCGATCCCGCGCGGGGCCCAGAGCACGACGGCCAGCAGGATGCATCCGAGTGGCAGGTGCCAGTAGTCGGTGTAGCGCGCTAGCAGCTCCTCGAGGGTCAGCAGCGCGATGGCGCCGAGCGGACCCCCGTAGCGATAGCCGATGCCACCCAACAGCACCATGACGACCAGCGTCGCCGACTGCGTCCAGTGCAGCGTGGTCGGACTGACGAACAGATTGTGGTTGGCGAGCAGCGCGCCGGCCAGGCCGGCGACGGCGCCTGCGATCACGAATCCGGCCAGTCGGTAGCGAAAGGTCGGAAAGCCGAGAGCTTCCATGCGATCTTCATTCTCGCGGATGCCGAGCAGCACCCGGCCGAAGCGCGCATCGGCGGCACGGTTGAACGACCACATCACCCCCGCGAGGACGGCGAGCACCACGTAGTACAGCGTGACGTCGTTGTTCAGGTCGAGGCCGAGGCCCAGTTGCGAACGGGCCGGCAGGCTCAACCCGTCTTCGCCGCCGTAGGCCTTCAGGCCGACGGCGACGTAGTAGACCATCTGCGCGAACGCCAGCGTGATCATGATGAAGTAGACGCCGCGGGTGCGCAGCGAGATCGCGCCGATCAATGATGCGAGCGCAGCCGACACGATCATCGCGAGCGGCCAGATGAGCCACGCGCTCGCGATCCCGTGCGTCATCGCGATTCCCATGACGTATGCGCCCAGTCCGAAGAACGCCGCATGCCCGAGGCTGACCATGCCGGCGAAGCCGAGGATGAAGTTGAGGCTTGCCGCGGCGATCGAATAGATCATCAGCCGGCGGACGAAGCCGATGTAGTACGCGTAGTCGAACGCGCTGGCCAGCGCCGGCAGTGCCACCGCGGCCGCGAGCGCCAGCCAGGGCAGGGCTCGGCGGAGTCGAACCCGGAACGGATCGGTCGCGGCAACGGAAGTCGGCGACACGATTCCTTCAGCCGCGCGCCGGGAACAGCCCCTGAGGCCGAAAGTACAGCACCGCGGCCATCACCACGTAGATGGCGATCGCCGCCAATGCGGGGCCAAGCTGCGCAGCGACGTCGGCCGACAGAAAATGGGTCAGCGCATCGGGAAGAAATGCGCGGCCTGCGGTGTCGACCATCCCCACCAGCAGTGCTCCGATGAAGGCGCCGCGGATCGAGCCGATTCCGCCGATCACGATCACGACCAGCGCGAGGATCAGGATGCTTTCGCCCATGCCGACCTCGACCGCCAGCAGCGGGCCCAGCAGCGCGCCGGCGATCGCGGACAGCATCGCACCCACAACGAAAACCCCGGCGAACAACCGGTCAACGCGCAGGCCCATCATTACCGCCATTTCGCGATTGCTGCTGCCGGCGCGCACCCTCATGCCCGTGCGCGATTTCGCGATGAAGAGGTAAAGCGCAGTGGCCAGCGCGAGACCGACTCCGATGATCAGCAGCCGATAGGACGGATAGAGCATGCCCGGCAGGACCTCGACTGGCCCTGAAAGGGACCGCGGCGCGGCCATCATGATCGGAGACGGACCCCAGATGAGCTTCACCACGTCGTCGGCGATCAGGATCACCGCGAAGGTCGCCAGCACCTGCAGCAGGTGATCACGCGCATAGAGCCGTCGGATCAGCGTGATTTCGAGCAGCCAGCCAACCGCTGCGGCGATCACGACCGCCGCCGGAACGGCGATCCAGAACGAACCGGTCGCCTGAGCCACGCTGGCCGCGACATAGGCGCCGATCATGTAAAGCGAACCATGCGCCAGGTTCATCACGTCCATGATGCCGAACACCAGCGTCAGGCCGGCCGCGATCAGGAACAGCATCAGCCCGAACTGCAGGCCGTTCAGCAACTGCTCTGCGAGGAGTGTCGACGTCATCGCGCGCCGATGCGACCGCGCTCGTGCACTCTTACTTCAGCGGGCACTGCGTCGCGTACGCGTCCTGGTGATTGGTAAACACCTTGTTCAACGTGCGATTGGTGGTTCGGCCCTGCGGATCCTTGACGATGGTGCGGAGGTAATAGTCCTGGATCGGGAACTGATTGTTTCCGAAAGTGAAGTCGCCGCGCACCGACTTGAAGTTCGCTTTCTTCAGTGCGGCGCGCACCGCATTCTTGTTGTCGAGCTCGCCCTTCACATCGCGCACGGCGGCATCCATCATCATCACCGTGTCGTAGGCCTGCGCAGCATAGATTGACGGCAGGTGACCGTATTCCTTCTGGTAGGCCTGGACGAACGCCTGGCTCGCAGGGTTGGTGAAATCGTGATTCCAGTGCGCGGTGTTGAACATGCCGAGCATCGGCTCACCGACGGCACGGATTACGTCCTCATCGGCCGAAAAGCCCGGCCCGATGATCTGCGTGTTCTTCGACAAGCCGGCGCCGACGAACTGCTTGATGAAATTGATTCCCATGCCGCCCGGCAGAAATATGTAGAGCGCGTCCGGGGCATCGGCGCGCAGCCTTGCGAGCTCGGCGGCGTAATCGAGCTGGCCCAGCTTGGTGAAAGTCTCCGAGGCGACCGGCTTGCTATAGCCGCGCTTGAATCCGGTGATGGCGTCCTGCCCCGCCGGGTAGTTCGGCGCCAGCACCGCCACCTTCGTGAAGCCACGCCCGGCGGCATACTTGCCGGCTGCCTCGTGATAGTCGTCGTTCTGCCACGCCGTGCCGAAGAAGTAGGCATTGCACTGGCTGCCCGCGAGCTGCGACGGGCCCGCGTTGTTGCTGAGGTAGAACACCTCGGCGGCGAAAAGCGTCGGGCCGACGGCGAGCGCCACGTTCGAGCCGATCGGCCCGGTGTAGAAATGGATGCGGTCGCGCTTCAGGTACCGATCGACGTGCTGGCGTGCCGTATCCGGATTGCCCGCCTCGTCGGTGGCGAACACCTCGACCGGAATTCCGCCCAGCTTTCCGCCGAGCTGTTTGAGCGCGAGATTGAAGCCGTCGCGCGCTTCGGCGCCCAGAGCGGCGAACGGGCCGGAAATCGAGGTCGAGAATCCGACGCGGACCTGGTCGACCGGCTTTGCCGCCAGCGGCGCGGCCGCCATGCCCAGCAAGCAGGCGAACGCGAAACTGGACATGCAGGGATTCATCGGGACATGGCTCCGGGTCGTCGGGATTTTCGGGACGCGCAAGTATTCGGAAACGAGGGGGTCGCGTCAAATCGGCTCCGGCGATGTCGCGCGGGCGATGCGCGCCGTGGCGCGCGGCAGGCAACACCGACCAACGGCTTCCCACCGGGGCGCTATGGCGGGCGTCGCAACACCTGTGCGCGCGTCCGCATACCGCATATCATCGCGGCTGCCGCCTCACGGGCCCCCGCATGTCAGGACCCTTAACCCGCTTCGGTCTCGTCGTCGAGACGCAGGAACAGCGCAAGGAGAAGATCCTCGCCGGGGTGATGGCATCCGTCTATCGGCAGGTGCCGCAGTCGGTGCTGGTCAGCATCGTAGGCGCGTTTGCCCTGCTCGTGGTGTTCTGGAACTCGATGAGCCAGAACCTGCTGATGGGCTGGTTCGTGCTGATCCTGCTCGAGTCTCTGGTCCGCGTGCGCGTCGCGTACCGGTTCCGACACGCGCCGGCGGTCGTCGACCAGGTGCAGCGCTGGGCGACGCGCTGGGTCGTGCTCGCGGTTGCGGCCGGCATCCTGTGGGGCATCGCCGGCTATCTCTTCTTCTCGAACGACCAGCCCCTGCACCAGGTCGTGCTGGTGGCGGTGGTGCTGAGCGTCGCCTTCGGCTCTCTGACGCTGTACGCGTGCTACCGGCCGGCGTTCTACTCGTTCATGCTGCTGGCGCTGCTGCCGCTGATCGCGCGCATGGTGTGGGAGCAGGACCCGACCTACTACACCGCTTCGGTCGTGATGGCGGCGGTGTTCTTCTTCACGGTCTTCTACGGCCGAACCTTCGGCGAGGCTGTGTTCGAGTCGGTCAAGAACAACTACGAGAACGAGGTGCTGGTCGAGCAGCTGCTCAACGAGAAACGACTGGCCGAGGAGGCGCGGCGCGACGCCGAAAACGCAACCCGCTCGAAGACACAGTTCTTCGCGGCGGCCAGCCACGACCTGCGCCAGCCGCTGCAGGCGATCGGCATCTATGTTTCGCTCCTCAAGAAACGTGCACAGGGCCCGCTCGAACCGCTGGTGAATAATTTGTCGACTGCGGTCGAATCGCTGTCCAAGCTGGTCGAGGAGTTGCTGGAGATCTCGCGGCTCGACTCGGGCGCGATCCAGCCGCGCGTCGACCAGATTCTGCTCGATGATCTTTTCACGCTGCTGGAGCAGGAGTTCACTCCGCTGTCGGCGTCAAAGGGATTGTCGCTGCGGGTGCGGCGCTCGGGATTCGCGATCGAGAGCGATCCGCTGCTGCTGCAGCGGGTGATCCGCAACCTGCTTGCCAACGCGATCCGCTATACGCAGCGTGGCGGCGTGCTGCTGGCTGCGCGGCCACGCACCGGATTGATCAGCATCGAAATCTGGGACACGGGCCCGGGCATCAAGCAGGGCGAGCTGGACCGCATCTTCGAGGAGTTCTATCGCGGCGAGAGTTCGAAGGCGGAAAACAGCGGCGCAGGGTTCGGGCTCGGGCTGTCGATCGTCAAGCGCATCTGCGGGCTGCTCGGTCACCCGCTGATTGTCACCACCCGGCCGGGAACCGGCACCGTGTTCCGCGTCGAACTGCCGCTGTCGATCGCGCCTCCAAAGGCCAAGCGCACGACGCCCGAAACCATCGACGTGGCGATCCGCGCGCTCAACGGTTTCACCTTCGTCGTCATCGAGGACAACGCCGAGATCCTCAACAGCCTGACGCGCCTGCTGCGCTCGTGGGGAGCTGAGGTGGTGCCGTCCACCGGCTACAACGCGCAGTTGATCAAGCGCATCAGCGTGCACGAGCGCATCGATGCCATCGTGGCCGACCACAACCTCGGCCCGCATTCGATCAGCGGTGTCGAGGCGGTCTTCAAGATCCGGGAACTGGTTGGGGTTCCGATCCCGGCCATCATGCTGACGGCGGTCCAGCGCGGCGACGTGATCGCCGAGTTCCAGCGCGTGATGGGTGAGCATCTGGCGGCCGATCCCGGCTCGTCGGCCATCGCGCGCAGTCCGGAGGAGGAGCCGATCGTGCTGCAGAAGCCGACGACTGCGGCCGTGCTCAACAACAGCCTGGGCGAATTGCTGGGCCTGACGACGCTGCCTGTGGTGAAGATGGCGATTCCGCCGCCGGCGATCGCCGACGCGGTGCCGCCGCGGGCCGCGGCAGGTTGACTGTTCAATCACTCGACCTGACGAGGTTCGGGCACAACGACGGTCCGCGATGGACCGGATGGCAAGCACAATGGGCACCTTCCCCCTGGAAACGTCGGGTACCGTGTGGTCCGTGATCGTTGTGCGTAGCTCGGTCAGCCAATAGATTTGCGGCATGGCACGTCTCACTGGAAGCTCGATCGTCGGCTGGGCCGCCATTTGCGCGGTCCTGCTGCAGGCATTTGTTCCCCTCGCAACCCATATACGCGCGGTCGAACCTGCATCGGGGTGGGCGGAGATCTGCACGACTGATGGCGTCAAGCAGCTCGTCATCTCCGCGGTGCGCTCGGGTGAAGAGCCCGCAAGGTCCGTTCCCGATTCCCAGCATTGCCTCTACTGTGTAACCAACGTCACGTCACACGGCGCTCCGCCGTCCGACCGGGTCCTCGTCATTTCGTCGGTTGAGCGGCGGTACACCCGCGCGCCGGCCGCCGACCACGTTCGCGCGGGCGCCGTCTGGCGCACGCCGCAGTCGCGCGCACCTCCCGTCGCCTGAAGCCACTCGGGTCAGCGAGTCCTCCGGTCACGGTGGACCCCGCTACTTCCGCTTGACTTCCAGGAGACATACATGTGCGATTACTTCGAGGCTTCTGCCGTCGTTCCCGCGCGCGATTCCGGGCAACCAGGCAAGAAGGACGACTCCGCTGGCGCAGCAAAGAGTCTGCTTGCTGCATCGGTAGCAGCGGCACTGCTTTCGCCCTCGGCGGCCGTGGCCTCCTGCGGCTCCGCCTTCTGCACCATGAACACCGACTGGAACGTGCAGGGCATCTTTGCCGAGCCCGGAGCGCGCGCCGAACTCCGCTACGAGTACATCAATCAGGACCAGCTGCGTGCCGGCAGCACCAAGGTGTCACCGGGAGAGATCCCGAGCGAGCACGACGAACTTTCAACCCGCAATCAGTCGCTGTTCGGCACCTTTGACTACAACTTCGGTTCGGGCTGGGGCGTGAGCGCCATCGTGCCGGTGGTCAAGCGCGACCACTCGCACATCGACAATGACAGTGGCGAGCTCGAGCAATGGAACTTCACGAGCCTCGGCGATATCCGGGTCGCCGGGCGCTACCAGTTTCCGCTCGAGAGCCAGCACTCGGCACACGCGCATCTGGTCGGAATCCTCGCCGGACTGAAGTTGCCGACCGGAAAGACGGACGAGACCAATGCCAACGGCGAGGTCGCCGAAAGGTCGCTGCAGCCTGGAACCGGTACGACGGACGCTTTCGTCGGTGCGTACTACCAGGCGCTACTGCCGGAGCGCCGACTGTCGTGGTTTGCGCAGGCGGCCTTCGCTTTCCCGCTTAACAGTCATGACGGTTATCAACCGGGCAACCGGGTCACGCTGGATGTCGGCGGACGCTATGACGTCTCCCCGAATGTTGCATTGCTGCTTCAGCTCAACGCGCTGTGGCGCGGGCGGGACAGCGGCGAGAACGCCGAGCCTGAGGACAGCGGAGGGAAGTATCTCTTCCTGAGTCCGGGGATCAGCGTCATGGTCGCGCGCAACGTTCAACTGTTCGCCATCGCGCAGCTGCCGCTTTACCAGTATGTGAATGGCGTGCAGTTGACGGCGAACTGGGGAGCCACGGCCGGAATCGGCGTCAGGTTCTGACGATCGTGTATGGACGCGATCTCAGCCGATGTCGTAGCCGTGGCGTCGTGCGGCGAGCAGCGCCTCGGTGCGGTTCGATGCACCGAAGGCGCGGTAGATCGCCGTGACGTGCGTCTTGACCGTGCCCTCGGACAGCCCGAGTTCGCGGCAGATGATCTTGATCGGCGCGCCCCGCGCCAGCAACTGCAGCACCTGCTCCTGACGCTCGGTCAGCTCGACGCGGCTCGCGCCAGCTTCGCGCGGCCGATCGGGCGCGGCGAAGATGCCCGAGCGGTTCACTTCCTCAAGCAGGTCCGCCGGAATATAGACGCCGCCGGACAAAACGAACTTGACCGCCGACAGCAGCGTCTCGGACGCCATCGACTTGGGGACGAAACCGGCCGCACCGAGCTGCAGGACCCGCATGACGTTGCGTTGATCCTGCTGGCCGGACAGCACCAGGATCTTCATCTCAGGCGCCTGGGCCACCATCGCCTCCAGCAGCGACGTACCCGACACACCGGGTAGGCCGAGATCGAGCACCACCAGGTCGAGGTCCGGATGCTGCTGCTGCAGCTGCAGCGCCGATTCCGCGGTGCGCGTCGTGATGACTTCTGCTTCGGGATCGAGATCGAGGAACAGGACGGACAGCGCGTCCGTTATCAGCGAGTGATCATCGACGACCAGGATCTTCATTGTGCGTGCTTCGGTGTGGCCGGACACTGCGCGGATCCGCGGGTCGATGAGGCCAATAGCGGATTGTAGACTGCGGAACTCGTCGGACCAGCGGGCTGAAAAGCCGTGCTTTTCGGGCTTGCAATCGGCCTGCCATGAGTCAGTCGGCAAACCGTGGCTGAACGAGGGCGGCGGCGGCCTGGGCGGTCTCGCGCGCGGCCTCGGCGCTGCCGGCGCGAGCCAGCGCGACGCCCATGCGTCGCTTGACGAAGGACCGCGGCTTGCCGAACAGTCGCAGGTCGACGCCCGGCAGCGCCAGCGCATCGCCGACACCATCGAAGAAGAGCGCGGTGCAGTCGTACCCGCCATAGATCACCGCGCTCGCGCCCGGAATGCGCAGCGCCGTGTCGACCGGCAGCCCGAGCAGCGCGCGGGCGTGGAGCTCGAATTCGTTCTGCCATTGTGTCGCCATCGTCACCATGCCGGTGTCGTGCGGCCGCGGGCTCACTTCCGAGAACCAGACGCGATCGCCCCTGACGAAGAGCTCGACTCCGAAGATGCCGACTCCGCCCAGTTCGTCGGTCACCCGACGTGCGATGTCGCATGCGGTAGCCAGCGCGGCGGGCGGCATCGGGTGCGGCTGCCAGCTCTCGACGTAATCACCTGCTACCTGCCGATGCCCGATCGGCTCGCAGAACGACGTCGCGATACGGCTGTCGGTCGCGCGCGCACGGACCGTCAGGAGCGTGATCTCGTAATCGAATTCGACGAGACCCTCGACGATCACGCGGCCGGTCGCCACCCGACCACCGGAGCCCGCGTAACTCCATGCGCGCTGCAAGTCGTCGACACGATCGACGCGGCTCTGCCCCTTGCCCGATGACGACATCACCGGCTTGACGACACAGGGCAGGCCTATTTCCTCGACTGCGGCCTTCATTTCCTCGAAGGATCCTGCGAAGCGGTACGACGAGGTCGGCAGGCCGAGCGTCTCGGCGGCCAGGCGGCGGATACCTTCGCGGTTCATCGTCAGCTGCGTCGCGCGCGCGGTCGGCACCACTCGCGCGAGGCCTTCGCGTTCGATTTCGACCAGGGCATCGGTCGCGATCGCCTCGATCTCCGGCACGACGATGTGCGGGCGCTCTGCCACGATCAGAGCGTGCAACGCGGACCGATCGGTCATGTCGATGACGTGCGATCGGTGCGCGACCTGGTGGCCGGGTGCGCCCGGGTAGCGATCCACAGCGATGGTTTCGACACCGAGCCGTTGCAGCGCGATCAGGACTTCCTTGCCGAGTTCGCCCGCACCAAGCAGCATGACTCGCGTGGCGGCCAGCGAGCACGGGGTGCCGAGCGTCGGTGGCCAGCCGGCAGCGACGATGGGAGTGTTCATGCGCTTTGGATGACCGTGGTGTGCACTTGCGGCTACATGGGCAGTGCAGTGCGGGTCCGCAGGTAGTGATTCAGTCGCGATTCGCAGGCGCTCATGAGCTCGCGATAGAACGCGTCGGTGAGCGACGCGACGAGCTCGTCGCCGTTCGTGGGATGCAAGGAATGGATGCGGGCGAAGCGTAGCACCGCGCGTTCGGCATCACTGCGGCAGGTGTCGCTCCGCTGGCGAATAACGTCGAATTTTCGTTGCCGCCGCTGTCGACTCTTGGGTCGCGACAACCGGGCCGTGGCCCTAACGTTCGTTACCGCTCGGACGGTCTTTCCGATCCTCACATCAGGAGTTGCCATGATCAAACTGGAATCGATTTCGACGATCGCCGGCGCGAAGGCGCTCGCAGCCATCGGCGCTGTCGCCTTGGCGCTTGCGGCGCAACCGGTAAGCGCCGAGTGCGACCGGGCCGCGCAGGATATCGAAGAGCCGTTCGCCGTTGCTGGCGACGCAGGTTATCTGCCCTTCACGCTGGGCAGCGCACAGCAGGAGGAGGATGTGGAGCAGGCGGAAGTCGCGCGCTACGTGCCGTTCGAAGGCGGCTTTCCTGTGGAGCCGATCCTGATGGCAGGAAGTTTCGAGTTCGATTGAGCCAGGCGGCACACCACCGCGCTGTGCCGGGCGCAGCGCCGGAATTCAGCAGTGAGCAGGGTCACGACGGCCCTTCCTTGTCCCTGCGCAAACCCTGCGAACGCGTTTCTCGTCATAGTTGCTTTGGTTGACAGGCGAGGGTGCCCGCAGGCAAATGAACCTGCAGGCATCCGTGTACGCCTGCCCACAAAAATAAGATCCGGAAGAGGAGGGCGCCAGCCCTCCCGACCGGGCTGCCCGCGTTTCACCGGGGAGGAGACCGCGGACAAAAAAGCCGGCGCAAGCCGGCTTTTTCTTGAGCGCGAGGCCACTACATCGCGAGGATCCACTTGGTGATGGCCGCCAGGTCCGCATCGGAAGCGGCGACCTTCGGATGGCCGGTGCCGGTTGACAGCTTCTTCACGATGTCGGCCTCGGCAGCGGCATTGCCCTTGAACTTCTTGGCAATGTCCTTGTACGAGGGGCCCATCTTCTTCGTGTCGGCTGCGTGGCACTTGCCGCAGGACTTTTCGGCGAGATCGGCCTGCGCCTGGGCGACTCCGGTGCTCAGCAGGGCGGCGGCAGCAAAGGCTATGGCGAGCTTCGACTTCATCATTCCCCCAATGGAAAAAGTTGCGCAGTCCGGATCGGCAGATCAGGCTGGGTATGGCTGGCGGCCGTCCTGATCCAGAGGATTACTGCGCCAGGACCCACTTCATGATGCTTTTCAGGTCGTCAGGGGACACCTTGACCGCCGGATGACCCTTGGCTCCCCCCACCTTCGCGATGAGGTCGGCTTCGGCGCTGGCGTTGCCCTTGTACTTTTCGGCGACGGACTTGAACGACGGGCCCATCTTCTTGGTATCTACCGCGTGGCAGGTGCCACAGTTCTTCTGCGCGAGGTCGGCCTGCGCAAGAGCCGTGCCGGCAAACGTGACGCCCGCGGTCGTGACGATAGCGACGAGCAATGACTTCATCTCCATCCTCCTTGTGCTGGAAAAGTGCCGCCGCTGCGCGACGACACGCTGAGCCAGCCATCACCGACCGGCGCGAAAGTTTAACGCACCGCGGCGGTTCAGGTTGACTCGTCGCGCGGCGCCGCGGGTGGCACGGGGGTGGTGCCAAACACTGATTCCGCCCTCTGCACGAAGGCGTCGACCATGCGGTCGGCGGCGCGCTCGATCAGTCCTCCGGCCAGCCCATCGGCATGCAGCGCCAGTTCGTACTGCAGCATGAAGACAATGTGGCAGCCCAGGGTGCCGAGCGGCCGCAACGTCCACTCGCCCTGGAAGTGGCGAAACGATCCGCCTTCCATCCGGATCGACATGTATTCGGGTGCGCGCTTTTCGTTGCGGGTCGTGACGCACACGTGAAGGTTGCGAACTCCGACCTCGACGGTCGCGCTGACCATTGTCTCCGTGCGTTCGATCAGGCGAGTGTCGAGGCACCAGGGCAGGAACCTCGGATACTCCTCGACGCGTTCGATCAGCTCGAACATCTGCTCGGCGGAATAGGGCACCAGGGCTCCGCGGGCGACGTTGCGCATGGGCGGTCAGCGGGATGCGGGATTTGAAGTGGCGTCAACCATCAGGGCATGCGCTGCGACGGGACCTCGACCGCCGCGGGAATCATGAGAAGCGAGCCTACATCGGTCGCGCCTCGCCGTCGCGCGAGACGACCCTGGCCGCGCCGCCGACCGCCCGCGCGCAGCGTCACCGCACGCCGCGTGTCGCGATCGCGTCCTCGCGCTCGAGGTCCTCGAGGCGCGTGTCGATGTCCGCGATGTCGGCGTCCAGTTCGGGCAGCAGCACGTCCTGCAATGCACGCACGCGTCGCACCGTGCGGCGGTACTCGGCATACAGTCGCGCCAGAGTAGTCGACACGGCGGCCAGTTCGGCGAGCTTGACCGCCATGGCGGCATACGCCGCGCGACACGCCTCAGCCTCGGGCGAGGGGTACACCGCCGCCGGTGCAGTGCCGGCATCGCCGGTCAGTTGCGCGCGCAGCAGCGTCACGCCGAGCAGCGGGCGCGGTTCGATGCGCAGCTTCTGTCGAGGAACCGACGGCGGGACCACCTGCAGTCCGTGCAGGCCGTGACGCGCGAGCGCGCCTGCCATGGCGTGCCGCGCGGAATCGGCCAGCACGGCGAACTCTTGCGAGAGGATGCGATGAACGCGGATCTGGCGCAGCATCTCGCCGGCCAGCAGCAGGCACTTCTCGTCTAGAAATGCATAGCCCTCGCGCATCGTGCGGCGCTCGTCTGCCAGCGCGATCAGAAGGCTTCGGGTCGGAGTGCGGTCGTTCATTCTGCTGCAACGGCAGCAGGCGGCCTTTTCGCCGCCGCGGTCAGGTGTTCTGCAATCTGCGCATCGGACAGTCGCGAGAGTTCGGATGCGGGCAGCGCCTGCAGCAGGCTCCATCCCGCGTCCATGCTGTCTTCAAGCGTTCGTGCGCGAGTCTGGCTGATCAGCGTGCGCTCGAATGCGGTGCCGAACGACAGATAGCGGCGATCGGTGTCCGAGAGGCCGTCCTCACCGACAACGCTGGCGAGCAGCCGCGACTGCGTTGCGCGCGCGTAGGCGGCATAGAGCTGGCTGGCGAGCGCCGGATGATCGGGATGGGTGTAGCCCTTGCCGGTGCCATCCTTCATCAGGCGTGACAGGCTGGGCAGTACATTCACCGGTGGGTAGACGCCCGCTCGGTCGAGTTCGCGCGACAGCACGATCTGGCCTTCGGTGATGTAGCCAGAAAGGTCGGGAATCGGGTGGCCGATGTCGTCCGACGGCATGGTCAGTATCGGCAGTTGCGTCAGCGTGCCCTTGACCCCGTGCACGCAACCGGCACGCTCGTACAGGGTGGCGAGGTCGGAGTACATGTAGCCGGGATAACCCTTGCGGCCGGGCACCTCGCTCTTGGCCCCTGCAACCTCGCGCAGTGCCTCGCAGTAGTTGGTGAGATCGGTCACGATCACCAGGACGTGCTTGTCCAGCTCGAACGCCAGGTATTCGGCCGCCGTGAGAGCGAAACGGGGCGTCAGCAATCGCTGTGTCGACGAGTCGCTGGCCAGATTCAGAAACAGCGCCGAGCGCTCGAGCGCGCCTGACTGCTCGAGCGAGCGGCGGAAGTACTCCGCGGTGGTGTAGGGCACGCCGATGCCGGCAAAGACGATCGCGAAGTCGCTGGCCTCGGCGCCGCGCAAGCGAGCGTTGCCGGCGATCTCGACTGCGATGCGATCATGCGGCAGGCCGCCACCGGAAAAGATCGGCAGCTTCTGCCCGCGCACCAGGCTGTTCATCAAATCGACCGCCGTCACGCCGGTCTCGATGAACGCGCGCGGTGTGGATCGAGTCACCGGGTTCAGCGGTACCCCGTCGATCCGCAGGCGCTTGCTGGCGGCCAGCGGCGGGCCGCCATCGATGACCTGGCCGATCCCGTTGAACACACGACCCAGCACACCGGGTCCGACACCGAAATCGATTGGCTCGCCGAGAAAGCGGACGATGGTGTCGGCAAGCCCCAGGCCTGCAGTCGGCCCCAGCATCTCAATTGTCACCATGTCCTCGTCGATCGCAGCGATGCGGCCGAGGCGGGGCGCACCATCGCGCCCGCTGACCACGACCGCTTCGTTCAGACCGACTTCGAGCGTGCGTCGCATGAAGAGAAGCGGGCCCTCGAGCCGCATGGCGGCGTCGTGCACCGTGACTCTAGGTTGCATGCGTGTCGTCCCGGGCCTGCGCCGGTGTGCTGCTCACCACCAGGGTCGAGAACGCCAGCTCGACCTGCTGCTCGAGCTCGGCCAATCGCCCGAGTTGGTCCTCGCCGATGTCTTCCCCCATGCGCGAAAGCGGACGCATCACGTCGAATGCGGCAATCTGCTCGGGTGTCACCCCGAACGCGGCTGCAGACTCGGCCAGCTCGATGAAGTGAACCAGCAGCCGCATCATGCAGGCCTGGCGGTCGGGCCCGCAGTACCGGTCGACCGGTGAGAAGGCTGATTGGCGCAGGAACGACTCGTTGACGAGTTCGGCGCACATCAGGGTCAGGCGTTGGCGCACCGGCAGGGCGTCCTTGCCGATGATGCGCGCCATGCGCTCCAGCCGCGCCTGCTCGTCGAGCAGTGTCAGGAAGCGCCGGCGCAGTTCGAGCCATTCGTTTTCGCCCGAGGCCGCGCGTGCGCGGGCGGTCGGCACGGCCGCATAGCGCTTCAGCCACCAGACGGCAACGTCGAGCGAGTCTTCCGAATATGACTGCAGCGGATTGACGGCCGGGTAGAAGCGCGCCTGGGCGCGCTTGGGGTCCAGCGCCCAGAAGCTGCGCACGTAGCGCTTGGTGTGGCTCGTCACCGGCTCGGAAAAGTCGCCCGATGGAGGGCTGATCGACCCGAGCAGCGTGACCGAACCGATGTCGCCGTTGAGCGTGGTGACTTTCGCCGCGCGCTCGTAGAAATCCGCGAGTCGGCTGGAAAGATAGGTGGGATAGCCCCCTTCGCCGGGCAACTCGCCGAACCGTCCGGAAACTTCGCGCAGCGCCTCTGCCCAGCGCGAGGTTGAGTCCGCCATCAGCGCAACGTGCAGTCCCTGGTCACGAAAGTACTCGGCGACGGTCACTCCGGAATAGATGCTGGCTTCCCGGGCGGCCACGGGCATGTTGGATGTGTTGGCAATGATGATGGTGCGCTCCATCAGGGAACGACCGGTGCGCGGGTCCTCGAGCTGCGGAAACTCCTCGAGGACGCTGGCCATTTCGTTGCCGCGCTCGCCGCAGCCCAGATAGACGATCACGTCGGCGCTGCATCCCTTCGCGAGCGCTTCCAGCAGGATCGTCTTGCCGGTGCCGAAGCCGCCGGGAATGGCGCCCTTGCCGCCCAGCGCGACCGGGAACAGTGAATCGAGGATGCGCTGTCCGGTGACGAGCGGCTCGTCTGAGGCGAGCCGCCCGCGCACCGGACGCGGCGTGCGCACGGGCCAGAAGTGCCGCAGCGCTACGTCGCGTTCATCGCCGCTGTCGGGGCGCAGACGCATGACGGCGATGTCGTCCGCATACTCCCCGGCAGCCGCGATCCATTCGACGCGGCCCTGCAGGTCGGGCGGCACGAGCGCGCGCTGCGGGCGGCCACGGCTCGAGCTGACGTTGCCGAAGGCCGCACCCGGGCCCAAGCTGTCACCGCTGCGGACAGTCGGTTCGAAGCCGTAGGTCAGCCCGGAAACCGGCGCCAGCGGGCGCAGCAGGCCGTCGAAGATATTGCCGAGCAGGCCGGGTCCGACGTGTATGCCGAGGAGGTTACCGGTGCCCGAGACTTCGACGCCTGGACGCAGGCCTGTGGTGTCCTCATAGACCTGCGCGACGATCTCGTCACCGTTCAGACGAATCACTTCGCCGAGCAGTCCCGCAGGCCCGACGCGGATGGCCTCGCGCAGCAGGAACGGCCCTTCGGCGCGGGCGCGCAGGACCGGTCCGCTGATCCAGCGGATGTAGGCACGCGAGACGGTGGGAGTGCTCATGCGTGACGGTGACGATGAAGCGAGAGCCGGTCGGCGGGCGCGGGCCCCAATTGCGCACATTGCGGTGTCCGTCTCATCGGAGGGTCTCGAGTTCCAGGTGATGCAGGAGTCGACCCTCGAGCTGCGTGCGGTCGGCCAGCAGGCCGTCGAGCGTCGCATCAAGGACGTTGTGCCCGCTGACGACCCGGAATCCGGCTGCGATGGCCGCAACGGACTCGAACGTCACGGGCGTCACGCCGTCGACGCGCAATTGCTCAAGGCTCCGCGCTCGCTCCTCGTTGCTCCATGCCGGATGGTGTTCAATGCGCCAGCCGGTTCCATGCGGTACAGCCTTCAAGGCGCGCTGCAGATGGGTCTGCACCCAGTTCGCGCGGGCCGCGGCCGACTCCCAGTGCGCGAGCAGCCGCGACCGCAGCTCATGCCATGCGGCCCCGAGCAGACCGACCGCATGGTGCTGGCTGGCGAGGCGGCGATCGGTTGCCAGCGCGGCCTCGACGGCGCCCACTTCGAGCGAGTAGCGCTTGCGCTCCTCAGCGATGGCGGTGCGGACGCGACGTCGCGATTCGGCCAGAGCGGTCCGCACAACCTCGCGCGCCTCGGCCAGGGCCGGGTCAAGCAACTCCGCACGGCGACGAGCCCGGTACTGTTCGACCAGGTCAAGCAGCGCCTGCGTGCGACGTTCGAGGTTCATTCGAGTCGATTCAACGATCGAGGCCCAGTTGCGAGCGCACGCGCTCTGCGGGGTCGAGGGGGTTCGGCGCCCCGCCCTCCGGGATCAGCACCAGCAGCGGGCGACCGGCCATGAGTGCGGCGTTGAGTTCCGGGCGAGGCAACTGTTCGGCGACAGCGATCGTGATGAACACGGCTTCGGCGGCGGTCCTGGCCGCCTGGAACGCGACCAGTTCGCCGCCCGCCTCGGGAGCCCACGACTGCACACCGGCCAGCCTGAATCCGGCGGCGTCGATCGCGTTGCCGACGTAGGCGAGCGCGCTCATCGCGTGCGACCTAGGCGAGCCGATTCAGGATCAGGATCGAGATGATCACGCCGTAAATGGCAATCCCCTCGGCAAGGCCGACGAAGATCAGCAGGCGCCCGAAGAGGTCGGGCTTTTCGGCCAGCGCCCCGACCGCCGCGGCGCCGAGCTTCGCGACCGCATACCCGCCCGCGATGGAAGATGCTGCGGTCGCGAGTGCCGCCGAGACGAGGCCCCATGTGAATGCGTCGGGCGGCAGACCGACCCGCGCGGCAGTCTGCGCCGATGCGGCCTCGGGGAACACCACCAGGGCGGTGCCCAATGCGGCAAGGACGGCCGCGCCGGCGATCAGCAGCAGCGGAATGGTGAAACGACGCATGATGACTCCTCAGGCAAGTGTGACGGGTGGGGCAGCGAGCGGCCGAAACTCGCGCCCCTCGGCATGGAAGAAGCGGGTGAAGAATTCGAACAGCACCAGCCGTGTGGTCTGGATCGACACGACCAGCCCCTCGACGACCAGGATCAGTGCGTTGCCGAGGACGAGCATCAATACGAACGCGAACGGATTTCCGGTGGCATCGGCAAGCGCCACGACAGCAGACGACAGTCCGGCGTGCGCGAGCGCGAATGCGCCGACGCGGGCGAACGACAGGGTGTTGATCAGCACCTGGATCGTGTGTTCGACCAGTTCGCCGAGCGCGCCGAAGACCGCCTTGACCGTGTGCCGATCGAGTGCCGCCGCGACCACTGCCCACGCGGCCCCGACGAGAATCAGCCACCAGCCGGGCGGATACAGGAATCCCGTCAGCGCACCGGCATAGGCGAGCATGACGGGCGCATCGTCGCGCAGCCAGTGATCGAGGTGGCTGCCCCACCAGGCTTCAACCGCCCCGAGCAGCAGGCCCAGCACGAGCAACGCGGCACCACCGAAGATCGGCACGAGCAGCACCGGCAGCGGATGCTCGATTGGATGCAGCCACCACGGCTCGATCACGTGTTCCAGCGTGAAGACGGCTCCGAAGGCGAATCCGAACAAGGCCGCGGCGATTCCGCCCGGCACCAACAGGCGAAGTACGGGCAGGCGTTTGCGCAGCAGCCATCCCACCGCGGCCAGCACGAATCCCTGTCCGACGTCGCCGAACATGTAGCCGAAGATCAGCGGCACGGCGAGAGCCAGCAGCACGCTAGGATCGGCCCCGCTTGCGCTCGGCATGCCGACGAGTCGCGTGAACACTTCGAACGGCTGCGCCCACCAGGGATTGCGCAGCACGAGCGGTGCACGGGCGCCGCGCGGCGGTCGGGGAAACGTAGCGAGGGCGCGCGCGTCGCTTTTCTCGAGCGCTCGTACGACCTGTTCGTGATCGGCGGTCCAGCCGGTGATGCGTGCGAACACGTCGCCCAGATCGATCGCACCGCCATGCTCGAAGCACCACGTGGCGCGAGCAATGGCGCCAAGCGCCCGCGCGAGGCCATGCCGGGTCGATAGTTCGTCGACCTCGCCACGGAGCCTGGCGATCATGGCACGGGCTTGCGCGCGACGTTCCGCCACCATCGACAGATTGGCCTCGGCGCTCGGCTGCAGCCAGTCGGGAAAACGGGCGCGGCGCCCATTGACCTCGGCCACTGCGCGCCCGATGGTTTCGATGGCCTCGGGCGGCCCGATCGCGAGCAGCAGACGCTCGCTGGCCAGCGCTGCAAACCGCGTGATGGTGTCGTCCGGCACGTCGACTTCGACGCCGAGCGGAAGCGCGAAGAGCGCCGCTGTCACGCCGTGGTCGGCGCGTGCGAGAGCAGCAAAGTCGATCCTGCTGTCGGCCATTTCGCGCAATGCGGCAGCAGCCAGTTCGAGCTCCGCGGCCTCCGACTCGGCCTGCTGCAATCGCACGATCGCGTCGTCTGCCGCGGCAGCCCATGTCTGCAGCGATGCCACGCCGCTGGCCAGTGCATTGGCCGGTGCGCGACGTTCGGCTTCCAGCGTCGTGGCAGGCGGCGGCCAGTACGGTCGGTATTTGCGCGCCAGCGTGTTGTAGGTTTTCAGCAGGTCCTGCGGCATTGCCGCTCCGGGCGCCTCGGTCTGGTGCCATTCGACCTCGATGCAACCCGCCGCGGCGAGTGCTTCGAGAGCGATGAACGCATCGTCGCGCGCGACCATGATTTCGAACCAGGAGCACGGTTGCGGCCGGATCATGCCGGTGCTCCCAACCGCGCCCGAGCGACGAACTCTCCGCGCAGTCGTTCGAGGTCGAGTGCGAACAACGCGAGATAGGCAAACAGCGCCGCCGGCTGCGAGGAGGCGCGATGCAGCAGCGCGATCAGGCGTCCCGCCAGGTTCTGCCGGGCCGCTGCGGTGTCTTCGGGATTCAGGGTTCCGAAATGCGGAACGTGCCGCCGCGCTACCCGCACGAGATCCTCGAGCACCGCGCGCTCGTCGTCGGTAGTCCGCGGCCAGCGCGCGCGCCAGACACTTTCCCACGCCGACAGCGCACGATGAACGACGGGTCCGGAGCGGATCCGGATGAGCGCACGTGCGAGCGGTTCGACGGCGGTGTGAGCCAGGGGTTCGGCCTGGATCGCCGCGCCAATCGGCGCCAGTGGTCCAGCGAGGATCGCGACGCGGCGGTCGGCGAGGTTGTCCTGCGAGTAGCGCGCCAATACCGGGTCGTTCGCAATCCAGCGGGGCGGTCGGTCGTCCTGCATTAGGTGCGTGAGCGCCGGCAGGTCGACGAGGTGTCCGGTGTACTGCACCGCCGCCTGCCACGACTCGGGTGACCAGGCGGCGACCTCCTCGACGCGCGTGCGAAGCTGCTGCCGGAACGCCAGTTCGATAACCTCGGGGTCGCCAGTCGGCGGAATTCCCGAGACGCTTGATGCGGCCGGTGAAGTGCGGACCGCCTCCAGCAGCGCGGAGACGGTGCGGGCTGATCGCGTCTGCAGCCAGAGCCGTTCATCGGGGCGCTGCGCAAGGCGCGCCGCAACGCGTGCGTAGGCATAGTCGAATGTCAGGCCGGCAATCATTCGGTGCCGCCGATGACTTCTGCCGCGAGCCGATCGAGCGCACGCGCAACCCGGATGGGCTCATCCGGATCAAGCGGAGCGGTGAGCTGCAGTGCGGCCCGCTCCTCATTCAGATGATCGACGCGCGCGCGGATCGCGGCATCGGTCCAGTGATGTGCGCGGGCGACACGTCCGGCGGCGCGTTCGGCGATGGTGTGCGCACGGGCCCGGGCGCCGGAACGGATGTCTTCGGCGTCCAGCGCGTACTGCTCGACTGCGGCGCGAGCCGCCTGTTCCGCCTGCAGCACCCGTACGATCGCCTCGTCCACGCGCGCAGCGGTCGTGACATTCACCTGCGCTGCCATCGCTTGCCCCTTCTTCACAGAGGCCGTAGGCATAAACATCCCGACCCTTTGCCCTGGCCGTACCTTTTATACGGGGGCGGGCGGGGACGGCATTGCTTCAGAGCAATCGCGCGGCGATCTGCGCTACGGTCAGAGCAAGGCCATGCAACAGCGCGGCACCGATGGTCAGCGGCGACGCCGGAGCGAGGTCGCGCGGCGCGTCCGCAGGGGCCAGCAGCAGCCGACCCGCCTCGACTGAGAGTGGACGGCAGCGCCAGCAGCGCGGCCCAGGGCAGCAGTCCCGTCAGCGCCGGGCTCGGGCGGAACGGTGGGCATGGCGCACCGCCGGCTTAGGGGGTGATGTGGAGCGACTGAGTCGCCTCCGGCGCGCGGCCGTTGGTCCGGTGACGCGCCAGATACAGCGGCGTCCTCGCCTTGGGAATCTTGCGCACGAAGTTGTGGCGCGCCACGTGATAACTTGCGTCGAAGCCGTAGAAGTTCAGTCGCATGCGCGCCAGTTCCTCGGCCCGGTACGCGGCCAAAGGCTTGCACGCTTCGTCGGCGTCGCGCCTTGTCAGCTTGTCGTGCAGTCGGGATGCGAAGCCATCCTCGGCCAGGCGTTGCGCCTCGGCGACGGCCTGCGCCAGGAAGTCGGCGGGAGCGGCGCCGTAGTGTGCGTCGATGAGTCCGATGTCGAGCGCGTCGCGCGATCCCAGCGGCAGGCGGCCTTCGGTGATGGCTCGTGCGCCCACTGCACCGACACGGCGAGGCAGCAGGTAGGTCCAGTATTCGGATCCGTGCAGATTGCCCATGCCCTTGTAGTGCGGGTTCAGCACGATGCCGCGCCGTGCAACGACGCGGTCGGCAGCGAGCGCGAGAAAGACGCCCCCGGCGCCCGCGTTGCCCTGCAGTGCCGCGATCGTCAGGTGCGTCCGGGTGGTCAGGATCGCCTTTGCGAGGTCGTCGATCGCGTTGATGTTGCGCCAGGACTCGTCAGCCGGGTGCTCGGATGCCTCGATCACGTTCAGGTGGATGCCGTTGCTCAAGAAGTCGTGGCCGCCGGCCAGCACGATCACGCGCGTCGGTCGACGGCACGCGGCTTCGTACGCTGCCGTTAGCCGCTCACACTGGCGCGTCGACATCGCGCCGTTGTAGAACGCGAAGTGCAACACGCCGACATCGCGGAATTCTTCGTACCAGATGTCGCGCCAGGTGCACGATGGCGACGCACCGAAGTCGACAGATACCTCGGGGATGCCGACCAGCCGCTCTCCGAGCACCATCGACGCCGGCAGCTTGAATGGCCGTGCCTCGTCGAGCGAAGCCTTCAGGTGCGTGATCCACACCGCGCCGTCGTGCGTGGCGCGGCAGATGGCGCCTTCGCGCTGGGCGATCACGCGGCCCGGCGTACCGCGCAGCACATCTTCGCGATGCGCGTCGTAGCAATGGACCTTGAGCCCGAGAATGTCGTCGGCGATGCCGGGTACGCCGTCGGCAGCCCACAGCTTGCGCAACACCCGCTCGGTGGACTCGCTCGACCAGTCGATTGCGCGATCGGCTTGCCGCAGCAGCGGTCGTGCGTGTCCGAGCGCATCGCTGCAATCCGCCAGCGGCCGCGGCGCGTCACCCCGCAGGATTGCCTCGAGCGCGAGGTTGAGCGCCGTGACGGCGGCCTCGGTGACTTCGTTCCGATAGAGCGAACCCTTGCTGGCAGGGCGCATCGCAAACTCGACGCTCGCCCAGACATCGCCGGCGTCCATTTGGCCGTTGGCCTGCAGTACGGTCACGCCCCAGCGGCGCTCTCCGTCCTGCACTGCCCGGTCGAGCGCCGACGGCCCGCGGTCGCCGATCACGCCCGGATGGACGATGAGGCAGCGCACACGGCTCCACACGGCCTCCGGGATCGCCCGCTTCAGAAACGGTGCAATGACGAGGTCCGGCGCATGGCGCCGCACCGCGTCGATGGTGACCGCATCGTTGACATCGAACTCGAGCGAGACCTGATGGCCGCGATCCGCCAGTTCCACCCACAGCCGCTGCGTCAGGCTGTTGAACGAGTGCGCAAGGAGAAGGATGCGCATCGGCTCGTTCTCGTCAGCAGATGCGCGGCAGCTGCTCGCCGGTCAGCCAGTCGACGACGCGGCGGCCGCCGAAGTTGGTGTCCATCTGGACGAAGCAGTGCGGATCGGCCACCACTTCGCCGATGATCGCGGCGGCCGCGCCCAGCGGATGCGCGCGCATCGCCGCCAGCAGGCGGCTGGCATCGGTCGGATCGCAGATCGCGACGAGCTTGCCTTCGTTGGCGACGTAGAGCGGATCGAGTCCGAGAAACTCGCAGGCCGCGTTGACCTGCGGATTGACCGGAATCCTTGCCTCGTTGATCAGCATGCCGACGCCCGACTGGCGAGCGAACTCGTTCAGGGTGGTTCCGAGCCCGCCTCGCGTCGGATCGCGCAGGCAGCGGATCGCCGGAACGGCGTCGATCATCGCGCCGACCAGCCCGTGCAGCGCGGCTGTGTCCGAGCGGATGGTTGTGTCGAACGTCAGGTTCTCGCGCAGCGACATGATCGCGACGCCGTGATCGCCGATCGTGCCGGAAACCAGGATGACATCACCGGGGCGCGCGCGGTCGCCGGAGACGTCGACCCCTTCGGGGACGACGCCGACGCCGGTGGTCGTGATGAACACGCCGTCGCCCTTGCCCTTTTCGACCACCTTGGTGTCGCCGGTGACGATCGGCACGCATGGCCTCCCGCGAGGCCGCGGCCATCGACTCGACGATGCGCCTGAGTGTGGCGAGCGGGAATCCCTCCTCGAGGATGAAGCCGGCGGCCAGGTACAGCGGCCGAGCCCCTGCCATCGCGACGTCGTTGATGGTTCCGTGCACCGACAGGCAGCCGATGTCGCCACCCGGAAACTCGAGCGGCGACACCACGTGGCTGTCGGTCGCCATCACCAGCCGGCCCGCGGGCACCGTGAAGCGCGCGTTGTCGTTACCCTGCGCCAGCCATTCGTTGGCGAACGCGCGCGCGAATAGTTCCTCGATCAGCTGCGCCATCGCGCGACCGCCGCCCCCGTGCGTCATGTCGACCCGTCCGTGCTTGAAGTCGACGGGGCGGATGTAGTCGCTGCGCACCTTGGTCATCTGTCTCTCACGCTGCGCGGACGAGAGTGTCCTTGAAGCGGCCGTAGCTGTAGTGCGCCGCGCATGCACCCTCGGAGCTGACCATGCACGAACCCATCGGGTTCTCGGGCGTGCAAACCGTGCCGAACAGCTTGCAGTCCGCCGGTTTCTTGACGCCGCGCAGGATCGCCCCGCACTCGCACGCCTTGTTGTCGGGTACCGAGCGGTAGGTAATG
Source organism: uncultured beta proteobacterium (assembly GCA_963703945.1). GTDB lineage: Bacteria > Pseudomonadota > Gammaproteobacteria > Burkholderiales > Burkholderiaceae_F > JALORV01. The sequence continues at coordinate 165,299 of CAVPGM010000007.1, forward strand.
CCGAAGCGTCGCTCCGCATCGAAGTCCGCATACTCCGGCTTGATCCGCAGCGCGGAGTAGGGCACCTCGCCGAGTCCGCGCCACTCGAATGACGGACGCAGCTCGAACACGTCCGCCACCAGTGCCTTCGCCCTTTCGTTGCCCTCGCGCGTGACCGCCCGAGTGAATTCGTTCTCGACTTCCGCGCGGCCCTCGTTGAGCTGCCTCACCAGCATCAGGATCGCCTGCATCACGTCCAGCGGTTCGAATCCCGCGATCACCACCGGCCGCTGGTATTCCTCGGCGAAGTACTCGTAGGGCTGGCTGCCGATCACCGTGCTGACGTGCGCAGGACCGATGAATCCGTCGAGCGGAACGATGCCGAGGTCGCGCACCTCGGGCGACTCGAGAATGTGCGTGATCGCCGAGGGCGTCAGCACGTGGTTGCAGAACACGGTGAAGTTGCCAAGCTGCTGCGCCTGCGCCTGGCGGATCGCGATCGCCGTCGGCGGCGTGGTGGTCTCGAAACCGATCGCGAAGAACACGACCTGGCGCTCCGGATGCTCGCCGGCGATGCGCAATGCGTCGGCTGCGCTGTAAATCATCCGGATGTCGGCGCCGCGCGCCTTGGCCTTCAGCATCGACAGCCCGCCCGAGGCCGGCACGCGCATCGTGTCGGCATAGGTGCAGACGATCGCGTTGTGCTTTGTCGCCAGTTCGATCGCGTTGTCGATGCGGCCGATGGGTAATACGCACACCGGACATCCCGGCCCGTGCACCATATTGATGTTCTCTGGAAGCAGGTCCTTGAGGCCGTAGCGCGAAATGGCATGCGTGTGTCCGCCGCAGAACTCCATCAGGTTGTAGCTGCGACCGGCCTGCGCCTCGTCACGGATACGCGCGGCGATCCCGCGCGCCAGTTCGCCGTCGCGGAACTCGTCGATGTACTTCATGCGGCCCTACCTTTCTCGTTGCCGAGTGATCGGTGCCTGGAGTGGCATGCCAAGATGGACTCCAGGCGGCGGGAGGGGATGGCTTTCATGCTGGCTGCCTGCGATGGCTCAGGAGGCATCTCCCCCCTCTCCGCCTTCCCTTCTCGACCGCTGATTAGGCTTTGCGAGTCATCGCTGTGTAGGGCGAAGTTGGCGAGGAAGGGTTGCCTGATCGATCGCGAAGGAGAGTGCCAATGACCACGTCTGTCGGCATCGATGTCGCCAAGGAAGTGCACTGGGTCTGTGCTATCGACTCTGGCGGCAAGGTCGTCCTCAACCGCAAGCTTCTCAACACCCCAGAAGACCTGCAGCAACTCGTCGTCGAGTTGCTGGCGTTGCCTGCGCCACAGCGCGTGGGCATTGATGTGTTGGGAGGCATCGCTTCGCTGGCGCAAGCCGTGCTGCTGCAAGCCGGCCTGGCGCTGGTGCACGTGCCAGGGCTGGCCGTCAATCGCGCCCGCCAAGGCACGGTCGGCGGGGAGTCCAAGAGCGATCCGCGCGATGCCAGAGTCATTGCCGAGCAGGTGCGCACCCGCACGGACCTGCGCGCCGTCACCGCTCAGACCGAACTGGACATCGAACTGCGGCTGCTGGTGTCGCGCCGAGGCGACCTGAGCACCGAGCAGACGCGTCGCCTGGCGCGCATGCACGACCTCCTGGTTGGCATCTTCCCCGAGCTGGAGCATGCGCTTGGATCTGACCAGCAAGACTGCTCTGACGTTGCTCAGCCGCTTCGTCACCCCGTTGGAGCTGCGTCAGGCCAGCGACGATCAGTTGCGCGCAGCGCTCGGCGCGCTCGCCAACCGCAGCTTCGCTCGCAAGCTCATCACCACCGCACGCGCTGTGGCCGCGCGTCAAACCATCGCCGTGCCCGGCGAGGCGCTCACGGCGCGCCTGATCAAGGAGCTCGCCGCCGAAGCGCTGCGCACCATCGAGCAGCTGGCCGCGCTCGATCGCGAACTCGAGCAACGCCTTGCATTGCACCCTGATGCGGCCCTCATCCGTAGCCTGCCCGGCATGGGGGCCTTGATGACCGCCGAGTTCATCGCCGAGGCAGGCACCATCGAACGCTTCAGGTCCCCCGACGCCCTGGCCGCCGCCGCCGGACTCGCGCCCGTGCTGAAGCAGTCGGGCAAGTCGCGCCGACTGCAACGACCCCACGGCGGCAACAAGGGCCTCAAGCGCGTCTTCTACCAGTCCGCCTTCGCCTCGCTGCACAGCCCAGACAGCCGCGCCTTCTACACCCGCAAGCGCCAAGAGGGAAAACGGCATCACCAGGCCGTCATCGCACTCGCTCGCCGTCGCGTCAACGTCCTGTGGGCCGTGCTGCGCGATCGCCAGCCCTTCCACCTCAACGTCACCGCGAACGCTTGACAAAAACATTAGGCTGCCCCCTCGCCCTTCGGGCGGTCCCCCCAAGGGGGACGCGAGCGCCTTCGGAGTGGTCGGGCGGCGCTCATGCGGACTCCGCATTCGTGAGGCCGGACTCCGCGAACAGCGCGAGCGTGCGCTCGGCCTCTTCCGTGTCGAGTTTCTGCAACGCGTAGCCGACGTGGACGATGACGTAGTCACCCGGCTGCACGTCGGCCACCAACTCGAGCGAGATGCGCTTGCGCACACCGCCCAGGTCGATCACGCCCTCCGACGCGGGAAGCAGTTCGACGATACGGGCGGGCAGGGCGAGGCACATGGCAGTCCTTCAGTGCAGCGGCGCCGAGCCATTCGGAGCAAAGGCACGGGCGACCCACGCCTGTCCGAGGCTGATGCCGCCGTCGTTGGGCGGGACCTGGCGTGGCTCGGCAACCGCGAATCCGGCGGCATTCAGCCGCGCGCGCAGTCCATTGGTGAGGATCTCGTTCATGAAGCAGCCGCCGCCGAACACGATGGTGCCGAGATCCAGCCGCTGCGCCGAATCTGCGCACCAGGTTGCCAGCGCCTCGACCAGCGTCGCGTGAAAGCGAGCCGCGCCGCGCGCCGGATCATGCTCGTCGAGCAGTGCCCGCATCAGCGGCAGCAGATCGAGCACGCCGTCAGTGATCTGGTAGCCGCCCACAACTGCGGACGTCGGCCCATGGCGCGCAGCCAGCCCCTCAAGCAGCATCGGCGCCTGGCCTTCGAAACTCTGCCGCTCGATCACGCCCAGCAGGCCGCAGGCTGCGTCGAACCAGCGACCCATGCTCGATGTCGTCGGGCAATGGCTGGGCGCGTTCAGCATCTGCATCACGGTGCGCGCCGCCGGGTTGGGGTAGCGCCGCTCGATCTCACTCGCGCGATCGAGTGCGTGCAGAACCGCTGCCGCCATGCGCCACGGTTCGCGGGCCGCGCGATCGCCGCCTGGCAACGCGAGGTCGCGCAGCCGACCGACTCGCTCGAACCCGTCGCCGTCGACCCGAAGCAGCTCGCCGCCCCAGGCGCGGCCATCGGTGCCCAGTCCCATCCCATCGAGTGCCACGCCGAGTACCGGGCCAGCCAACCCGTGCTCCGCCATGACCGCTGCGATGTGCGCATGATGGTGCTGCACCGCTATCGTGGGCAGGCCGCTCGCAGCGGCCCGCCGCGCTGCATAGCGCGTGCTGTAGAAGTCCGGATGCAGGTCATGCGCAATGATCTGCGGCTCGATGCGCAGCACATCGCACAGGTGATCGACCATCTCGTCAAGCGCGAGGCAGGTGGGCGCGTTGTCGAGCGAACCGATGTGTTGCGAGACATATGCCTCGTCGCCTCGCGTCAGGCAGACCGTGTTCTTCAGGTATGCGCCGACAGACAGCACCGATGGTCCGGCCGACGCGAGGCGGATCGGGACCGGTGTATAGCCACGTGCGCGGCGCACGAAGGACGGCAGCGCAGGTACCTTTTCATCGTGGGCGGGCACGCCGCGGACAACACTGTCATCGCATCGGACCCGGATGTCGCGATCGTGGAGCAGCAGGCAGTCGGCGATACCACCGAGGCGTCGCACTGCCTCGGAATTGTCGACGACCAGCGGCTCGCCGCCGGCGTTGGCGCTCGTCATCACCAGCACCAGCGGCTGAGGTTCGGCCAGCCACGCAGTCCCTGCAGGACGGGCCGCAGCTTCGTGGAACAGCAGCACGTGCAGCGGAGTGGCGGGCAGCATCAAGCCCAGCGTTGTGATTCCGGGGGCCACGCCCTCGAGCTGCTGCGTCGCCTCGGGGTACCTCGCCAGCAGCACGATCGGTCGTTCCGGCGACTCCAGCAACTCGCGCTCGCGCTCGCCGACGAAGGCCAGCGCCTCGCAGGATTCGACATTGGCAACCATCACCGCGAACGGCTTCTCCTCGCGCGCCTTGCGTGCACGCAGGCGCGCGACCGCCGCCGTGTTGCGCGCGTCACAGGCAAGCTGAAATCCGCCCGCGCCCTTGATGGCGACGATGTCACCCGCCCGCAGCCGCGCCACCGCCTCGCTCAACGGGTCGGCCACGTCGATCGGCCGGCCTGCGGCGGTGACGAGTTGCAGCCGCGGACCGCACGTCGGGCAGGCATTCGGTTGCGCGTGGAAGCGACGGTCGAGCGGCGAGTCGTATTCCTGGCGGCACGCCGGACACTGCGTGAAGGCAGCCATGCTCGTGTTGGGCCGGTCGTAGGGCAGGGCGGCCGTGATCGTGTAACGCGGGCCGCAATGCGTGCAGTTGGTGAACGCATAGCGCCAGCGGCGGTTGCCCGGATCGAACATGTCAGACAGGCACTCGGCGCACGGCGCGGTGTCGGGTGTGACGCCGGTCGTGATGGCGCCACCGGCGCTCGGATCGATGACGAACGCGCCTTCGTCATCGAGCGGCGCCGCGACCCGCGTTTCGACCGCGTCGATGCGCGCCAGGCGCGGCACTTCCCGCACCAACCGCCGCGCGAACTCGTCGAGGCGCGCTTCCTGACCCTGGATTTCGATCTGCACGCCGGCACCGTCGTTGAGTACATGGCCGGACAGGTCGAGGTCGTGCGCCAGCCGGTAGACGAACGGCCGAAAGCCGACGCCCTGCACCTGGCCGCGCACGCGCAACGCGCGGCGGGCGAGTGGCATCAGGTCGGATTCCATCGCTTCTCAGTGAGTTCCGGTGACAGCTGGGTCCGCGCGCACCAGTGGCAACGCCAGATCCGCCGGCTGCTGACGCGCGTGCCGCGCGCTGACCGCGTGCAACCGGATCCAGTCGATCCACGTTTCCATGCCCGCGCCCTGTGTGGCCGACACCTGCATCACTTCGATGGCCGGATTCACGCGCCTCGCGTACTCGATGCAGCGGGCGACGTCGAACGACACGTAGGGCAGCAGGTCGATCTTGTTCAGCAGCATCAGGCGCGCGGCGCGAAACATGTCGGGGTATTTGAGCGGCTTGTCCTCGCCTTCGGTGACCGACAGCACCACCACCTTGCATTCCTCGCCAAGGTCGAACGCCGCCGGGCAGACGAGATTGCCGACGTTCTCGATGACCAGCACCGAGCCATCGGCGGGCTGCAGCCGCTCGAGCGCGCGCTCGATCATGCTGGCGTCGAGATGGCAACCCTTGCCGGTGTTGATCTGCAGCGCGCGGGCGCCGGCCGCCCGGATGCGGTCGGCGTCGTGCGTGGTCTGCTGGTCGCCCTCGATGACCGTCACGGCCAAAGCGGGCTGCAGGCGTCGCACCGTTGCTGCGAGGAGCGTCGTTTTGCCCGAACCGGGGCTCGAAACCAGGTTCAACGCGAGGATGCCGCGTTCGGCCAGGAATTCTCGGTTGAAACGCGCGTGCCGGTCGTTCTTCGACAGGATGTCCTGCTCGATCTGAATCATCCTCGCCTGGCTCATTCCCGGGGCATGCGAGTGCGCGGGGCCATCGCCGTAGTGCAGGTCGTCGACATCGGCGGCCGCGTGACGGTGTCGCACGACGCTGCCGTCGGCCAGCACGTGCACATGCTCATCGGTGACGGCGCTGTCGTGGTGCGTGTGCGAAGAGTCGTCATGCCCATGGGCATGACGGTGAACGGTGCCGTCGGCATGCACGTGCTCGTGCTCGTGCGAGGCCGCATCGGCCTTGCCTTCGATCCTCGTTTCGCCGCTGCCGCATCCACAGGTTGTGCACATCGTCGTCTCCGCAAGTGGCGTCACGCCACTTCGATTGCCTTCACTTTCATCTCTTCGCCCTGCGTGACCTGCAGCTGATAGCTGCCGCACTGCGGGCATGCGTCACCCAAGCGAGCCAATGGCACGCTGACACCGCACGGCATGCACCACGCACGCCCGGCGGTTGCATCGACATCGAGTTGCGCACCATCGGCCACCGTTCCGCGCGTGACGGCGTCGAAGCAGAAGCGCAGCGCCTGTTCTTCCACGTGCGACAGCGCGCCGAGTTCGAGCACCACCGACCGGACTCGAATGGCGTGGTGGCTGCGTGCCGTCTCCTCGACGATCTGCAGGATTCCCTCGGCGAGCGACATCTCATGCATCGGCGACCTCGATGTCGCACGCAACGCAGGGGTCGAGCGCCTGCACCAGCACGCGGGCGTCGCGCACCGCGCATTCCGCGTCCGCGGCGCGGCGGCCAACGAGTCCCTGCGCCAGAGCGCCCTGCGGATGGAAATTCCACTCGGTCGGCGCGACGATCGTGTAATCGATCACCCGTCCGTCGTCGACGCGCGCGAGGTGCAGCAGCAGTCCACGCGCGGTCTCGGCGACGCCGACGCCGAGTCCGGGGCCAAGCGTGTGCTGGCGTGCGGCCGCAGGCAGACGCTGCGCATCGCCGTTGCCGGCGAGGAGCAACGCCAGTTCGACCATGCGGGCGAGGTAGCGAGCGGCCGCGCTGTTGCCGTACGACGCGACGAACGCCGCGACCAGCGGGTGTGTGCCGACGCGCGCGAGGGATCCGGTTTCCGCCGGTATGCCGAGCCAGTCCGGTCGCAGTGCAAGCGCAGCGTCTTCGGCCAGGCGCGGCAGGATCGCACCGTTGAGAGCATCGAGGGTCGCATCCGGCATCGAAGGCACCGCGCTGCAGCCGAGGTCGGGCGACTCGGTCTGTAGCCGGGCCAGCAGCCGCGCCGGCAGCGTTTCGCCTCGGACCAGCCAGCGCAGCAGGCCGTCGAGACTCATCGCGTCGAGCCATTGGCCGCAGTCGACCGCGAACACGCTGGTGCGGGCCACGTCGCGGCACGTATCGAGGATCTCGTCTTCTCGGCTGCGGCGCACGCGCGCGACCGCCGCCACGTCGGGTTCGGTCTGCATCGCGCGCGGCCAGTCGATCAGTAGTCGGGTCAGCATCTCGACCACCGCCTCGCGACGTACGGAGGCGCAGCGCTGCTGCAGGCTGCCATTGGCTCGTGAGACGCCGGTTGCTGCGTCGAGTGCACCCGATGCGGCAGCGGCCTGGGCCGACCGGCAGATCGAGAAGAGAGTCGGCACGATGCGCGCAACTTCGTCGGTCGGCCGGCCTCTGAGGAAGGCGCGCGGCAGCGCGGCGCGGCTCGACTCGATGTCCACCGACGCGATCTGCCGGTTGCGCATCGCGAGCCGGACCCTCAGTTCACCGCCGCGGTTCATCGGTCGCTTCGCCGCGGAAGATGCGCCCGCGCAGGAAGTCGCGCTTCGACATCGGCGCCTTGGCCGTCTGTTGCAGCTGCGTGAGCGGACCGGGAATCGACGCTTTCGTCGACGTCCACATCGGGTGCTCGTGCGTCTCGGCATTTGCCACGTCGAACAGCGCTGCGCGCGCCAGTTCGGCGACCATCCGCGCGGTGGCGTGATCGGCGATTTCGAGCGCTGGCGAGAACAGTGAACACATCCGGTACTCGCCGAACGCCGGATCGTTCGCGCTGATGAAGTCGTAACGCCCCGCCGGAAACGAGTAGCGCTGTGTCTCGCCCAGCCGCCGGGGCTGCCAGCGCGAGCGATCGTGCGGCAGCAACAGCAGGTTGATCGACCACGGAGTGATCATCACGCCCAGCCAGTGTCCCTCCCATGGCGCGAATCCGACCGCCTCGACCTGCAGCGCCGGGTTCACGAAACCCAGTCCGGTCATGTGCACGGCCTTGGCGCGGAATGCGTCTTCAAGCCGGCGCGACGGATCGGGCAGCAAGGCCGTTTCAATCGTCATCGCTGATCACCAGGAAGTCCGCCTTGGGCGTCGAACAGTCGGGGCAGGTCCAGTGCGCCGGCAACGCACTGAACGGCGTTCCCGGCGGGATCTGCCAGTAGCTGTCGCCGACCATCGGGTCGTACACGTGCCAGCACACCTTGCATTCGCGGCGCGCCATGAGTCCGGCTTCGTGCAGTTCGCTCATCGCCATCACGCCGGGCAGGATTCGCTCATCCAGTCGATCAGCTCGGCGAGCCGGCCGCGGCTGTCGTCCAGGTCCTCGTCGGCCGCCAGTGCGACTTCCGGAACGCCGACCACCTCGATGGTGTTCAGGATCAGCGTGTTCATGCTGTTGAAGTACTGCACGCGCCAGACGTAGCGGGCGGTGGTTGACGTGATGCGGCAATTGCCGAAACCGCGCGAGATGATCGCCACCGGACCGACCGCGAACGCTTTCTCGAGCACCTGATGATCCTCGGGCGTCATCGGAAACAGCGTCAGGTTCAGAACGTGCGCCGGCGCCGAGGGCGAACGCGAAGCAATCTGCGCGCGCAACTCGTGCAGCACCGCGGGAGAGTTCATCGCGCCGTCAGGAATCTCCACGTCGGCGACCGTCGCTGACGATCCGGCCTGCGCCGCGTCGACGACGGATTCGGGCAGCGCTCCGGCTTCGATCCAGTCGGCGACGATATGGTCGTCGCGATCGAATTCGACTACGCGCCAGATGCCGGTGAACACGCTTTCCTGTATCCGCAGGCGGCGCGCACCGTTGACCTGGATGCTGACCTCGCCGTCACCCAGCATCTCGTTCGTGACCGCGAGCGCTTCCGGGGCAGTGCCGCGCAGGTCGATCCTCGGGTTGGCGCCGTTGCCGGGAGTCCAGCCTTCAATTCGAGCCAGCAGATCAGCCAGCAGGTCGCGTGCGCCGGCGAGCGCCGCGCTGTCGCGATCCTCGGGCACGTACGGCATCGAAAACGTTCGCATGTCGCGCGGCATGTCGAGGTACTGCAGTGCCTCTTCCTCGACGTGAGACCCGGCACCAACCATGCGGACGGGTATCGGAAAGGAGTTCATGGATTGGTTCCGTGAATGGAAGTTCGTGATGGATCAGTGTCCGCAGGAGCCTGGCGCTGCCGTGGACCGGATGGCGATGCCGACCGTGGGCGCTCGCGTCGGTTCGCGGGCCAGCAGCTGCATCGTTTCGTCGAGGTACTCGTCCCAATTGCGCAGCCCGTCGATTGCGCCGACATAGGCGCCGTCCTTCAGCATGACCAGCGCGGGCCAGCGGGCGAACCCGTAACGCGGCGCCACTTTGCGCGCGGCGGCCGGCAGCAGCACGCCGACACGGAATCGCCCCTCGAACGCGCGGGCGACCTCAGGTGCGATCACCGCAAGGTCGAGCGTTTCCTTGTAACGAACCGGATCTTCGGTAAAGACCAGCAGGGTGTGGCCAGTGGCAGCAACGAACGAATCGATCGAGTCCGCGTCGAGCGGCGTGAATCCATGACGACTGACCAGTTGCTCGAGCAGCGGATGAACCTGCGGCGCGCTCGGAATCGCGATCTCGCTCATTCGGGTGTCCTTTCCTGGACCGGCCGCAGATGCGGCGGCAGCGTGGGTTCGCGCGTAACGAGGTCGGCGAAGTAGACATCGAGGTCGCCGCTGCCGGAGCGCACCGCCTCGAGCGCAGCCAGCGCAGCGCGTGTCTGCAGCGCCTCGTCCTCGCTCAGCACGCGCACTGCAGAGCCCTGATAGGCCAGCAGCCAGGTGCCGGCTGGTTGCAGTCCAACCAGCATGATGTTCAGCCGCTCGCGACGGTTACCGCCATCGCACATCGCGGTTGCGTCGTCGCATTCGATCACCTGCATGGGGACGCCGATGCACATCGTCAGCCCTCGGCGCGCGCGCGCAGCGCGAGCAGACGCGGATCTCCGATGCGGCACGCGTCCTCGGCGGACGGTCGGTCGTTCTCGTACACCTTCAGGGCGACCGAGCGGGCGTTCAGCGGTTCGACCTCGTCGGTGGGCAGGCGCGGTACGCCTGCGTATCCCCACGCACGCCAGCTGCTGTGCCCCATACTCAACCGCCTCGGCAAGCTTTGCCCGTACCGGCTCGGTCAGGCTGCCGCCGAAGTCGTCGAGCGTCTGCGGCTGAACTCCGATCGCGACGATGCTGTCGGGAGCGCAGCCATGCAGGTGCGCCAGTGCGAGCACGTCGTTGAATCCGTTCTGGTGTGGGCTCAGCTTGCGTGCACCCCACGCCGGGACTTCGTCGTCGCGGAGCACTCTCAGCGTGCCGGGCGGGTGGCCGAAGTCGATCGCATCGAACACCAGGACACGGCGGCTCGTTTCGACTTGCGGAAGCAGATTGAGGCCCAGCGTGCCGCCGTCGACCAGTTCGACGCCGGCCGGAAAACTGAACGCTTCGTGCAGCGCTTCGACTGCGCGCACGCCGAAGCCTTCATCGGCCCACAGCAGGTTGCCGATTCCGAGGACTAACACCTCGCGTCGCCCGTCCATCGCTTCGTGTAACCCCCTTCGTTACACGAACGGTAGCGGGCATGCGCTGACACCCCTTGCGTTACATCAACGCAGCCTCTGTGCGCCTTGCGAACGTGTGAATGCGAGGATCAGCGGTTGCGCAACGAGGCGCGCACTTCGCGTGCCGCGGTGTGCATATCCCACGCGACCTGCAGGTGCATCCAGAAGGCCGCTTCGTTCTTGAAGAAGAGGCCGAGTCGCACTGCGGTGTCGGGCGTGATCGCGCGCCGGCCGTTGATCAGCTCGTTGATTCGGCGTCGTGACACGCCGAGCGCCTTCGCCAAGGCCGTCTGGCTGATGCCGAGCGGCGCGAGGAAGCGGCTTTCAAGGAAATGTCCGGGCTGCGGCGGTCGACGAGCCGGAATGCCGAGCGAGGCCGGCTGGCCCCGCTGGGAACTGCGCGTCGCCATCATCATGGTGAAAGCGCCGTCAGACCTTCTCGATGCGCGCGCCAGTCTTGAAGGTACGAACTCCGCTGATCATCGTCCCGACCATGCTTTGCTGGCTCATGATGTCCTCGCGGAACACCATGTACATGTGCACCATCGCGAAGATCATTAGGTACCACATCGCAAGGTGATGCACTGTGCGGACCATCTGCGGTTCGCCGAGCAGCACGAATACCCAGCCGAAGAACTGCATCCACGAACTGCCCCATCCCCACTGTTCGGCGTAAAGCGCCAGGCCGGTCACGATGATGACCACGGAGCCCAGCACATACATTGCGAACATCGCGAACTGGGCGAGCGGGTTATGGCCGATCCACAACGCCGACTCGCGCTTGATGAACAGGTAGTACATCGTCTGGCTGAACAGGCCCTTCCACCAGCGGCCGCTCCACACCGGCGGGATGAAGATCGCCCGCGCATGGTGATTGCCGACGATCGCCCAGTAGACGCGCACTGCGAAGGCCACGGCGAAGATCATCCCGGCGCAGAAGTGAATGACGCGGACGTTGCCGAAGAAGTAGGTGAGGGCGGCGTCCTCGCGAGGTCCGCTCCACGGCGATCCGATCAGGTAGCCGGTCGGGATCAGGATGAACATCGCGATCATCATCACCCAGTGCCAGATGCGCACCGGGGCCTCGTACACATACACCTGCTCGAGCCGGCCGCCGAGTACTGCTCCGCTGACCGGATCGACCTGCATCGCTCCCTCGCCGTGCGGGGTCGCGCGACCAACTGCCGTGCCGCTTGCCATCGATGACTCCTTGTCAGCGAACCTTCACCGAGACGATTTCCTCGCCTTCGGGCGACATCACGTGCGTGGCGCACGCAAGGCACGGGTCGAAGCTGTGGATCGTGCGCAGGATCTCGACCGGCTGGTCCGGTTTGGCCATCGGCGTGTTGAGCAGCGCCGCCTCGTACGCGCCGATCTGGCCCTTGGCATCGCGCGGCCCGGCGTTCCATGTTGTCGGCACGACGCACTGGTAGCTGTCGATGCGGCCGTTCTTGATCTTGACCCAGTGCGCGAGCGCCCCACGCGGCGCCTCGCATGGCGCCACGCCCTTCGCCTCGGTGGCCCAGCTTGACGGCTCCCATTTTTCGACATTGGCCGTCGCCAGGTCGCCCGCCTTGATGTTGGCGATCAGCTGGTCGTAGAAGTAGCGCATCTTGTGGGCGGTCCACTGACATTCGAGCCCGCGCGCGGCAGTCCGTCCCAGCGTCGAGAAGAGCGCCGTGATCGGAACGTCGAGCGCCTTCAGCGCGCCGTTGACCTGCTCCTGGATTTCCTTGTTGCCGCGTGCATAGGCGACGAGGTAGCGCGCCAGCGGGCCGACTTCGACCGCGTAGCCCTTCCAGCGCGGCGACTTCACCCACGAATACTTGCCGGACTCGTCGAGCTCCTTGATGTCGGTGCGTGTGCCCTTGGTGTCCTTGCCCAGCTCGAACTTGGGATCGGTGACTCCGTCGAACGGGTGCAGGCCCTTGGCCTCGTCCGCGTACTTGTACCAGCTGTGGGTGACCCATTCCTGGACCTGTTCCGGATCCTTCAGGTCGACGTCGTGCACCTTCTTCAGGTCACCGCCGAGGATGACGCCCGACGGCATCAGCATGCTCTTGTTGCTGTAGTCGTTCGGGATGTCAGGGAACTCGCCGTACGACATCACGTTCTGGTTCGACAGGCCGCCGCCGTACTTCGCCCACTCCTTGTAGTAGCCGGCGATCGCCAGCAGGTCGGGGATGTAGACCTGGTCGATGAACTCGATCGTGCGGTCGCAGATGTCCTTGACCATGCTGAGCGTGGCCATGTTGACTGCGCCGACTGCACCGGTACCGTCGACATTGATCGGCGAGGGCACGCCGCCGACCAGCCAGTTCGGATGCGGGTTCTTGCCGCCGAAGATCGTCTGGATCTTGACGATCTCCTTCTGGAAGTCGAGTGCTTCGAGGTAGTGCGTCGTCGCCAGCAGGTTCACCTCGGGCGGCAGCTTGTACGCCGGGTTGCCCCAGTAGGCGTTGGCAAAGATGCCAAGCTGACCACTCTCGACGAACTTCTTCAGCCGGTTCTGCACTTCGCGGAAGTACGCCGGCGAGCTGTTCGGCCACGGCGAGATCGACTGCTGGATCTCCGAGACCTTCTTCGGATCGGCCTTCAGTGCCGAGACGACATCGACCCAGTCGAGCGCGTGCAGGTGGTAGAAGTGAACGAGGTGGTCCTGCGAATACAGCGTCGCGTGCATCAGGTTGCGGATCGTGTTCGCGTTCTTCGGGATCTTGATGCCGAGCGCGTCCTCGACCGCGCGCACCGATGCCAGTGCGTGCACGCCGGTGCATACGCCGCAGATCCGTTCGACGAAGGCCCAGGCGTCGCGCGGGTCGCGACCCTTGAGGATCACTTCCAGCCCGCGCCACATCGTGCCGGTCGAAACAGCGTTGCGGATGACGTTGTCCTTGTCGACATTGACCTCAATGCGCAGATGCCCCTCGATCCGGGTGATCGGATCGACGACGATGCGCCGGCCACTGTTGTCGAGCGTGAAGCCTTGAGTCTGGATGGTCGGCATGATTATTTCTCCACCGTCTCTTTGTCATTGCGGGACGAACTGCGCGCCTGCTTGATCGCGCTGACAGCCGCGTGCGCGGCGAGGGCCGCGCCGGCGACCGCCACGGCCGCGACTCCGAATGTCGTCGCCGTGCCCTCGATGCCGAGGCCGGCGAGTCCCGGCGGACGGATCGTCGTCAGGTGGTCGTAGAACGAACCCTTGTCCCAGAAGTCGTCTTCCGAGCAGCCGATGCAGCCGTGTCCCGACTGGATCGGGAAGCTCAAACCTTCGTTCCACCGCGTAGCCGAGCACGCGTTGTAGGTGACCGGGCCCTTGCAGCCGACCTTGTACAGGCAGTAGCCCATGCGTGCACCCGCGTCGTCGAACTTCTCGACGAACTGGCCGGCATCGAAATTCGGGCGGCGATAGCACTTGTCGTGCACCCGCACGCTGTAGAACATCTTCGGCCGGCCCTGCGCGTCCAGTTCGGGCAGCCGATCGAACGTAAGGATGTAGGCGACGACACCGGTCATCACTTCGGCGATCGGCGGGCATCCCGGCACCTTGATGATCGGTTTGTCGAAGATGACCTTGTGTATCGGCGTGGCCTGTGTCGGATTCGGCTTTGCCGCCTGCACGCAACCCCACGACGCGCACGAGCCCCACGAGATGATCGCCTTCGCGTCCTTGGCGACGTGCTTCAGCTTTTCGACGAACGGCTTGCCGCCGGGAATGCAGTAGATCCCGTCGTCGGCCAGCGGCGGATTGCCCTCGCACGCCAGGATGTAGTTGCCCTTGTACTTGGTGATCGTCTGCTCGAGCGCTTCCTCGGCCTGGTGGCCGGCTGCGGCCATCAGCGTGTCGTCGTAGTCGAGCGAGAGCATCGACAGCACAACGTCCTTGGCGAGCGGGTGCGCGGAACGGATGAACGATTCGGTGCAGCAGGTGCACTCGAGACCGTGCAGCCAGACCACCGGCGTGCGCGGCTTGGTTTCAAGCGCTTTGGCGATCTGCTGTGCGCCGGCATCGCCGAGTCCGAGAGACGCTGCGGTCAGGCTGCAGAACTTGAGGAAGCTCCGCCGCGTAATACCCTGCCGCCGCATCATTTCGTATGACGTTTCGAACATGGCCACTCTCCCCTGAATCGATTCCGGCGCGCTTGGCCGACTCTCTTTGACGGCCCCGACCGCATGCGCGCATCCTTCTCCATTGCACACCTGGTCGGTTGATGCACGTCAACGCGCTGACAACCGTGCGAAAGTTGCTTGATGCGACTGCAGGCTGTTACGAAGACCGTTACAGTTCGGCAGGCGCTGACGCTTGTTTCTTTGCTCTAATGCAAGTCGCGAACACTGCGTCGGGCGTCTAATACAGCCGCGGCGTTTGGCCGGAGTTCCACCATTGCGGGGTCATGATGTCGGAGGAGAGCTACAGCGCACTTCGGGGTTCGCGCCTGGCCGCGGAACTCGACGACACACAGTGCCGCACGCTGGCCGCACTGATGGAATTGCAGGACCTTAATGACGGCGATGTGCTCGTGCGCGAGGGCGGCGCCGACGATCATCTGTTCGTCGTGATCAGCGGAGCGCTGGGCGTGATCCGTCACCCGCAGGGAGAGCCTCCGGTAACGCTGCACACACTGGTACCCGGCGACTTGGCAGGCGAACTGTCGTTCATCGACGGCACCGAGCGTTACGCCTCGCTGGTGGCGGAGGGTCCGACGCGCGTGATGTCACTTCGCCGCCCAGCGTTCGAGTCGTTGCTGAAGTCCGAGCCCGAGATCGTCTATCGCACCCTAAGGGCCATCGTCAGGACCGCCCACGCGATCCAGCGGCGACTCTCGGTCCAGTCTGTCGAACTGGCGAACTACATCTACAAGCAGCACGGAAGGTACTGAAACCTCCGGGAAGAAGGGCGCAGAAACCTGGGTCCGCCAACTATTCGCGGCGCCATCCTGAGCGCGGAACCCGTACGCTGATTCAGCGCAGTTCCTGCAGGTGCTTGCGGCGCCGTTCCTCGGCGACGAACTCCTCTAGGTCTGGATCGAGCGCGCTGCGCGATGAGATGATGCCAATCGGCACATCGTTCTCGACCACCGGCAGATGGCGAAAGCCGTTTTCGTGCATCAGCACCATCGCCACGCCGAACGACTTGTCAGGCGCGATCGTCTTCGGATTCGCGGTCATCACGTCGCCGATACGGGTCGATGCCGAGTCGAGTCCGCGCGCAACCACGCGAAAAACGACATCGCGCTCGGTAAAGATGCCGAGCAGTCGCTCGTCCTCCACCACAAGGACGGCGCCGACGCGGCGGGCGGCCATCAACTTCGCCGCCTCGCGCACGGTCGTATGCGGCGGGGCAAGCAGCAACTTGCGCGACTTCATGAGCTCCTTGACGGGTGTGCTGAACATGCGTGCCTCTTCCTGCGCGGGAATACGGCTGCGCGGCCAGCGGCCGCGCAGATCACTTCCGCACCAAGCTAGCGGCAAGTGGGGTCATTGCGTTGACGGCGGTCAACGCAGTCGGGCGGACTACCTATTTCGGCGGATGCGTCCGATTCCGTACTGATTCAGTCGGACTTTGCGCCGCGAGGGCGCGAATGCGGCGCGGCACTCGGGTCGATTGTGCCGGCTACTGCCTCTGGCCCGAGGTGGTGGGATAGCCTGCGTCACGCCAGGCCTTCATCCCGCCGTCCAGCGCGACAGCACGCAGGTAACCCATCTGCCGCAGGGTCGCAGTCGCCAGCGTCGAGATCTTGCCCAGCTCGCAATACACGACGATGCGCCGCGTCGGATCGGGCAGGTCCTGGTTGACGCGCAACTCCAGTTGCCCGCGCGGCAGCAGCGTCGCACCAGGAATGTGGCACTGCTCGTAGGCGTCGCGCTCGCGGACGTCGAGAACCAGAATCTCGTTGGCGTCGCCGCCGTTGCGCGCATTGAGTTCGGCGAGCGACATGAACGGCACTTTCGAGGCCGCCTCGGCAAGCATTTGTGCGACCGTCTTTCCGCCGCTCATGTTGGTGCGCAGCGCCTCGGTCACGTGCGTGGGCATGGTGAGGTTGAGACTGTTCATCATTTCGACGAATGCCGTCCGGTCGCGCACCTGCAGGCGGGGATTGCCGGCGATCTCGTCCCCGATCGTCGAGTGGCTGCGGCCCTTGTACTCGTGTGCGGGGTGCACCTTCAGCGTCGGGTCGAGCCGCATCACACGGGTGAAAAGGCTCTCGTAAAGTGCCTCGGGATCGCCGGTCGGCAGGTCCGTGCGGCCGGTGGCGCCGATCAGCAGCGTATCGCCGGTGAACACCCGGTCCTCGACGATGAGGCAGATCGAGTCGCGTGTATGCCCGGGCGTGTGCAGCACCTGCAGGCGGAGCGTTCCGACTGCCAGCATGTCGCCATCGTCGAGCGCCAGGTTGACGAACGGCGCGGGACTCAGGCGATGCATCGCGACCGGGACTTCCAGCCGTCGAGCCAGTTGCTGGGTTGCGGAAAAGTGATCGGCGTGTGTATGGGTGTCGATCACGTAGTGAATGCGCAGGCCGTCGCGCGCCGAAAGGGCGAGGTAGCGGTCGATCAGGCTGATCTCGGGGTCGATCAGCGCAGCCGCACAGCTCTCGGCACATCCGACCAGGTAGGACTGGCAGCCACCGGCGCTCAGGTGCTCGAAGATCACGCCATCCTCGCTTGTCGACGGTTCAGGGGAGTCGACACCGATTTGAGCACAGCGGCCGGTTCGTGGCCATCCGGCGCCCAAAGAAAAGCGCCGGCCATCGCGGCCGGCGCTTTGCGGTGCAGGAACTTCGTCAACCGTGCATCGACAGCCACGGCACCCCGATGACCAGCAGCGCGACGAAGAAGATCACGCCGAAGATCGCGCCAAGCCGCCAGTAGTCCTTCGACGGGATGTAGCCGCTCCCGTAGTACACGGGGCTCGGTCCGGTCGCATAGGGCGTCAGGATGCCCATGATGCCGAGCGTCATCGCCAGCAACATCGCGAAGGTCTTCATCGGCATGTCGGGAATGCCCAGGCCAACCGCAAGCATGACCGGCAGCATCGCGGTCACGTGCGCCGTGATGCTGGCGAAGAGATAGTGCGTGAAGAAGAACACCGCCACCAGGGCCAGCATCGCCAGGGTCGGCGATACCCCGCTCATCTGCGCGCCGATCGTCTCGGCGAACCATTTGACGAAGCCGACGCGGGCGAGGCCGTCCGCCAGTGCCACCAGTGTCGCAAACCACACGAGCGTGTTCCACGCCTGTTTGTTCGCGAGGATGTCGTCCCAGCCCACCACGCGACCGATGACCATCAGTGCGATGACCGCGATAGCGACTGTCGTGGCATTGATGTAGTCACCCGCGAAGATCCACAGCGCGAGTGCCAGGATCACAAGCGCGGCCAGGCCCATTTCGCGAGCGGTGAGTCCGCCCAGCTTCTTGAGCTCGGCGGCGGCCCAGTTCGGTACCTCGTCACCGCTCTTGACGGTCGGTGGGTACAGCACATAGGTCAGCAGCGGGATAGCCAGCAGCAGCAGGATGCCGACCGGCGCGAAGGCCATGAACCACTCGGTCCAGCTGAACGTGACCTTGGCCGTCTTGCTGATCAGTTCGATCGCAAGCAGGTTGGGCGCCAGCGCAGTGATGAACATCGAGCTGGTGACGCAGGTCACCGCGATCGCGGTCCACATCAGGTACCCGCCGATGCGGCGCGACGACGGGTCATTCGGTTTGCTGTCATACAGTGCAGGCAGGTTGCGGATGACCGGATACACGGTGCCAGCACTGCGAGCCGTATTGGACGGAGTGAATGGTGCAAGCAGCAGATCGGCGAAGGCAACCGCATAGCCGAGCGTGAGTGTCCGGCGTCCCATGCCCTTGACCAGCTTCAGCGAGATGCGGCGTCCCAGGCCCGTCTTCTCGTAGCCAAGCGCGAACATGAACGCGGCGAAGATCAGCCACACCGTCGCGTTCGAGAAGCCTGATAACGCCCAGGTCAGACCGGCGGTGGCCGGCTTGAACCCGGCCTTGGCCAGTTCAGCCGGGCCGAAGAGCACGTACGGTGCGAGCACCGTCACGAGTGTCACGCCGATCAGCCCGATAGCGGCGCCCGGAAGGGGCTCGAGCACAAGACCAACGATGACGCCCGCGAAGATCGCGAAGAAGTACCACGCGTGCTGCGCAAGACCTTCCGGCGTCGGCAACGCGGCAATGATCAGCGCGACTATGACGGGAGCAAGTGCCTTCCAGGGGAAGGCATGCCCGCCTTTCCTGGCGGGTAGTGCCACTGGTGCAGAAACCGGCAGGCTGCCGGGGTGGACCGCGGTTGTCATGAATCCCTCCCTTCCTCGTAATCGGGTCGGTCCGGAATTCCGCAACACGGTCGATACTCCGGACCGGGTATGGAGAAATTGTCGACCTGTGGACAGTGGGCGACATGACATCGCTCAAGGTCGAGCGTCACCATGCGATCATGTTTTGCGATCTGCGAGCAAAGGGCGGGTGATGTACCCGGCTACGATCCAGCCCCGAATTCACAGATCAAGTGACGACGTTTCACCATGAGCACCGACGTTCCAGAAACCGAGATAACGCTGCGCGATGGACGCAGCGTTTCCGTTCGTGCCGTCCGCCCGACGGACGAGGCAGAGATCGTGCAGGCCTTCGACCGGATGAGCGAGGATGCGCGCTACATGCGCTTCATGCGATTCGTGCGCGAGCCCAACATGGAGCGCCTGCGGAAGGCACTGGCCTCGTTCCCCGAGAGTGGTGTCGGAATCGTGGCGACCGTGCCGGCGGACGATGGCATCGATATCGTCGGAAGCACGATCGCCATCATCGGGAGCAACCCGACTCCTGCGAATTCGCGATCAACGTCGCGACCAAGTTCGGCGGAGCCGGTCTGGCGAGCACGCTGATGAAGATGCTCATCGACGCGACGTCACGGCGCGGCCTCAAGGAGATGGAAGGCTTCGTGCTGGCGGAAAACCAGTCGATGCTGCGCCTCGCCAGGCGTCTGGGATTCACCATCGCGCCCGATCCGGAAGATCGGGCCGTTCGAATCTGCCGACTGCAACTGGGAGGTTGATGAGCTCGGACGCGGCAACCCGGGCAGGGTGCCGCTCAGATGATCGTTGTGCAGCCGAGCTTGCGCTCCTTCCAGAACAGGCCGTTGAGACGGTCCGCGAGATTCTCGACCGAACCGAACTCACCGCCGGTGAACGTCATGAAGGCGATGGGCCGCGACCCGTCTCCCGCTTCGCGCTGCAGGGCCACGCAGTTGAGTTGCGGAGCGTATTTCTTCACCAGCGCGTGCAGCTCGTCGTCGCTGGCCTCGGGGGCGACATTCGTCAGCCATAACCGGGACATAGGGTCTCCTTAGTCAAAGTTGAACTCGTCGAGCGAATCCGCAAGCCGTTTACGACGTCGGCGCCGATCCCGCTGTCGACTGCATCGCTTGATAACGCTCGATCGCCGCGCGGGCGTTGAACAGCATCCGATCGCGCCCGAGCCGATCGGCCAGGCCGGCATGGCGCACGATCTCCAGCACACCTGGATTGAGAGCGACCAGCCACACGATGGTGCCACGATCGGTGAAACGCTGCTCGCCCTCGATCAGCGCCTGAAGCGCCGAGGAGGATTCCGTTCAGAAGGCAGCACCGATCATGCTGACGACAATCTGGTCGCTCGATCCCGGGTTGAACCAGTACCCTCCCACGGTAATGCGTCGCCATGTGAACTGCACGAACGGCCCGCGCTGGATGTCGCGGCCGCTGTCGTAGGCGTTCGTGCGTTGGCCGGCGAATCCGACGCGCAGCCATTCCACGGGCCGGTAGCCGAGCTCGCTCCATGCGTAGAGGTAACTGTCCCGGACGTCGACGCCACTGCGGACGTACTCACCCTCCAGATAGAAATCGAACGGGCTCCAGCCCAGGCTCACTTCCACTCCCGGTACGAATCCACGCGTGGTTCCCCAGACGCCACCGAGCAGCGGCGTGACTTCCCAGGTGAAGTCTTTCGCCGCCGGCCAGCGTCCAGCCGACGAAGGCCGAGCGTGCACCGATCGATTCGTAGTCGTAGCGGGCCTCGAGATGCAGCGCGCCGCGGTCCGCTACCGCGATCGCCGAGGTGTAATTCTCGCCGTCACGGACATACGTCGGATACGCGGTGAGACCGAACTCCCATGCAGGTCGCTCGGGGCTGGATGCGCGTCGACCGCTGGCCGCTTCCTCGGCCGCGCATGCCGTTGTGGCCGCCGCGGCTGTCAGCACGACGAAAAGGGCGCGCCGCATGCCTCTCATCCGCCGAGCGCCATCACCGCGGCACGACCAGCGGTGCACCGAGCCGCGGCCATCAGGAAGCCCGACCTTCCAGCTGCCGTAACCGGCGTAGCGGCCGAGTGCAAGGCCGCCGAGGAACAGCATCACGAGCGCGATACCGCGCGACAGCGTCTTTGCGGTCGCGACGTCCTGAATGAACACGAAGGGCAGCACGACCGGAAACGTCGACGCAACCACCAGCAGGAACACGGCGAGGGCGGCCAGCAGATCGTTCGCCTTGAGCCTCGGCCGTTCGGGTACCGATGGCAGCGCAAGGACGCGCCCACGCATCGCCTCGATTTCTGTCTACGAGACAGGAGGCTCGCAACCGTCTTCGACAGCGAACCCTCGATGATCTTGCGCCCGGTTTCGGCGTCGGGGGCCGAGCGTACCGAGCGGATCAGCGTGATCAGCCGGCCGCGGTCTGCCACTGTGCGGACCAGGTACATGACTGCATCGACGAGTCCCCATGCGAGATTGCAGCCGAGCGCCGCGGCCAGCATCGCGCGGATGTCGTCCTGTCCTGCCTCGGTCACCGACACGGCACCCACGAAGGTGAGCGCCATGAAGAGTCCGAACAGCAGCTCGGAGATGCGGTCCACCGGACTCAGCACCGGCTCGCGCCGCGCCGCCGCGGCAGGTGTCTCTGTGCTCATCGTGACGTTTCGCTGCTTGTCGGGTCGTGCGAGGGTCCGCTGGCCCTGGACACACCCGCAGGTGCGCGCCTTATCGCCTCAGCGGCGTTCGGTGGGTCCTGACCAGTCGGCCGGGCGCTGGCCGTGCGCCTGGCGCCGGGTCAGAACCGTTCCGGCACGAACTTGAACGGATAGTCGATCGCCTTGTACTTGCCGATCTTGCGTTTGGGCAGCTTGACTTTCTCGCGCTTGACCTCCTTGTATGGGATCTGCGCGAGCATGTGGCTGATCACGTTCAGTCGAACGCGCTTCTTGTCCTCGGAGCGGGCGACGTACCAGGGCGCCGTTCCCGTATCGGTTGCCTTGAACATCTCGTCGCGGGCGCGCGTGTAATCGTCCCAGCGATCGTAGGACTTGATGTCCATCGGCGAGAGTTTCCAGATCTTGCGGCCGTCGTCGATGCGCGATGAAAGCCGCCGTGTCTGTTCCTCGTGGCTCACTTCCAGCCAGTACTTGAGCAGGATGATCCCCGACTTGACCATCAGCTGCTCGAACAGCGGAATCGATCTGCAGGAAGCCCTCGCGCCTGCTCCTCGGTGCAGAACCCCATGACGCGCTCGACGCCGGCGCGGTTGTACCAGCTGCGGTCGCAGATGACGATTTCGCCGGCGGCCGGCAGATGCGGCATGTAGCGCTGGCCGTACATCTGCGTCTTCTCGCGCTCGGTCGGAGAGGGCAGGGCGATGACACGGAATACGCGCGGGCTGACACGCTCGGTGATCGCCTTGATCGTGCCGCCCTTGCCGGCACCGTCGCGGCCTTCGAACACGATGCAGACCTTGAGTCCCTTCTCCTGGACCCACTGCTGCAGCTTCACCAGCTCTACGTGCAATTTCTTGAGTTCGCGTTCGTAGTCCTTGCCCGACAGCTCTTGCACGCCCTTCGAAGCATCACTCTCGGTCGCAGCTGACTTGACCTCGACGCGCTTGACCTTGCTCGACTTGCCCTTGGGCTCGTTCTTCGTTTTGGCGCTCTTCCTTCCCATCATCGTCTCCATGTTGTGTTCCGGTGCTCCGCGTGCCTGTCTTGAAAAACAATCTCGGACTCTTCGAGTCTTCGGTCGGTGCTCTATGCGCCAACCAGCAGCGCCGCTCGCCGGCGCATCGATGTGTTGCGATTCGCCCCACCGGCGGCTCTTGATTCATCCGAGAAACGGATGCCGTCCACCAGAGGCTACCTCGTTTCGCCCCAAGCGCGAATTCGTCGCGAGAAGTCCGCCGCCCCATCAGCCGCCTGGGCGCGCGCATTGACATGCGCCCGTTGCTGCAATTCCGGGAAGGACAGGCCCATCGTTTCCAGCCGTCCCTGTTCATACAGATACTCCGGCACATAGCCGCTCGCAAGGATCTTCCAGCTCAGCGGCACGCGCCCCGCATTGACGTGGTTGTTCGTCCAGATGTTGGTCGTGCAGTTGGTCGTCAGCGTGTTGTAAAACTCGGGTTGCGTCCTCAGCGCGTTGATCCTGTGCATGTACTCCAGGAACAGTCGCTGCACGACCTCGATCGAAGCTCTTGGCCCGGTAGATGTACACATCCTCGGTCGGATCGCGGCGATAGTTGGTGCGCAGCCGGATGACGTCCCGCTCGTCGGCCACGACGTAGACGAGCTCGTACTGGCGGAAGAAGCCCTTGAGCGTCGAGTAGCCCTCGCCTTTCGGCTTGCGTACCTCGATGGAAATGGCGAGATAGTCGTCCCCCGTGAAGCCGAAGCTCACGAAGACATGCGCAATCGCCGGACCCGTCCAGTAGGAGGTCACGAGGTCCACCGATCGCAGTTCCCGCACGTCGAAGGACTTGTCGTAATAGGCGGGGGTGAAGTCGGTCTCGCTGCGATAGTCGAAATTGCGGATGTTGTGGACGGTGACGCGATCGCCCTCAATCGTGGCGTACGGCAGCACCGCCACCTCCGGCTGCCAGTCGCGTTCGTTGGTTGGCTCGATGCTAGACCACAGGACCACAAGGCCTGCGCATAGAAGCCCATATGCGCCGATCGCGCGCCAGCGCCAGCGGCGCACGAAGAGTGCGATCAACGCCGCCACGGCAGCCAGGGAAAAGCCGATCACCAACGCCCTGTGGGCCACGTCATTACGCGGCCCCGCATACTCGAGCAGCAGCGCCCCCCAGACCCCGATCCCCGCAACCAGCAGAGCCAGGGCAACGAGGCCCGTGCCCTTGGCGATTCGAGCGAGCGAACGTCGCAGGGACATCGTGGCGGTCGTTCGAGTCCTGGCGCTGCGCGCGGCTCAGTCAGACCCGCCGGCACCACCCTTCGCCTCGGCTTCCGCCGGGACCCGCCAGAACGGCCGCTTGACCTCCTCCAGCGGGCGGCC
Source organism: uncultured beta proteobacterium (assembly GCA_963703945.1). Lineage (GTDB taxonomy): Bacteria > Pseudomonadota > Gammaproteobacteria > Burkholderiales > Burkholderiaceae_F > JALORV01. The sequence goes on from CAVPGM010000007.1 coordinate 189,187, forward strand.
CGGTTCGTTGGGCTTCAGCCCGTATCGAATCATCGCGATGAGGTCGGCGCTCGCCCTCGGGTTCGAGACGAAGTAGCCGTGTCCGAACAGGTCGGTCTTCCCGCGAATCTGAATCACGTCGAGGAAGCCGAGACTTGCCGCAAGCTCGATCTGCTCCGGAGTCAGTACCGAAGTATCGACGCGTCCCAGCCGGGCAAGGCTACCGAACAGCCAGCCCGACGTGGCGAGGGCCTTGTCGTCGGGCGAAACGTAAATGGTGAGGTGGAACGGGCGCAAGGCCCGGAACACCGCATGCGGGTCCGGCGTCGCGCCGTAGGGCACGTCGGGATCGGAGATTATCGCCAGGATCTTTTCCGGAGCCACCTCGACGTCCAGATCCGGTGCCATCAGCACGACGTTGCCGAGCTTGACGCGCCGGGGCAGCGTGGTCTGCTGCATGTACGACTCGAAGGAAAGCTCGGACAGCGCGGTGGCGAGCACGTCGGTCCCGCGACTGTGGGCCAGGATATGAATTCTCTCGAGCCCCGGCGTGTCCGCGATGGTGCGGATCGCCTTGCGCAAATGCTCGACCGCGAATGTGCTCGATTCGTAGTCTTCCTCGTAGCCGAACAGGATGCCGTGCTTTCCGCCCGCGGGCCAGGTGAAGATCGCGCAAACGAACTCGCGGCCCAGGAAGTGGCACATCTCGCCCATCGTCAAGGCCGCTTCGCTGAAGGAATTGCTGACGCCGTGGATGTACAGCACCATCTCCTTGCGCGGGCTCAGGGCCAGGCGACGCGCGATCTCGGCCTGCAGCGCCCGGTTGGCCGCTTCGTGCGCATCGACGACCGCGGGAGCGCGCGTCAGCCCTTCGGGCGTCACGGCAACCGCGTAGGGAATGCGCGGGTAGCGCCCGAGTTCCTTCGTCGGACCGAGCTTGAGGTCCGTCGAAGTCGAGCGCTCGACGAGCAGGCTCTGCTTGACCAGCGCGTCCCACGTCGTGTGTTCGCCGAACAGGATCGTCGTTGACCCGAACGCCATCGAGCGCGACCGGTCCGCCGTGTACGGTTCAGGCTCATCGGGGCTCGTCGCGGGCGCGCGGTCGGTAATGAAAAGCAGATCCAGCGGCGGTGTCCGAACCTCGGCGGGCGCCTTGGTGAACAGCGGCTTCGCCTGCGTCCCCGTGTACAACGTCGGCGTCGGCATCATCGGATGCGTGGACGCACACCCGGCCAGGCCGAGCAGCGCGGCCAGCGCAATCGCCACCAGGAAGCGGACTTCAGTCATTGTGCGACTCCGTGACGGCTATCGGGGCCATAACTTGTTGTATTCCCAATTTTGCCGAGGCCGGTAGCGTCAAAAGAACGGCAATCGACAGAACCCATAATTGCCTGCTCCCCAAGATGCGCCGCCGCCTTACTCCATGAATTCCACACTCATCGCCGTCATCGTATTCGTTTTCGTTTTTGGCGGGGCACTGGCGGGCGTCTCCGTCCGCGTCCCCACGCATCATCAGGATGCCGATACGAGGGACGTGGTCAAACTGGTCATGGGGCTGGTTGCAACCATCGTCGCCCTGGTCCTGAGCCTGCTGATCGCGTCCGCGCACAGCTCATACGACAGGCAGGAGAGCGAAGTGCAGCAGCTCGGAGTGCAAATTGTTCAGCTCGATGGCCTGTTTGCCCACTACGGCCCGGAAGCGAACGACGCCCGCGCGCAGCTACGTCGCATGGTCGAGGCCGAACTCGCGCGGCTGTGGCCCGATGCTGGCGCGGCACGAGCAGGCGTGCACGCGTCGCAAAATTACGTCCCGACGGAAGACCTGTTTGACACAGTCGCCCACCTGACGCCCAAAACCGAGGCCCAGCGATCTGCCCAGGGCCGTGCCCTGCAGCTCATGACGACCGCGGGTACTACCATCCGCCTGCTGTACGAACAAGCCGGAGGCGCCCTGTCCTGGCCCTTCTTCGTCGTGCTGGTGTTCTGGCTTGTTGTGCTCTTCGTTGGCTTCGGCCTCTATGCGCGCCGCAACGCCACTGCCATTGCGGCGCTATTCGTCGGCGCGCTGACCGTCGCGGGCGCGATCTTCCTGATCCTGGAGATGAATCGGCCATACAGCGGATTGATGCAAATATCCAGCGCGCCGATAAGGCACGCGCTGGCGCAGATTGGCCGCTGATGGTCCCCGTTCGTCGGCCGCGTTTTCCGGCTGACATCGCGCTCTGGGTATTCGGTGTCGCCGCCGGGCTGGTGGTTTTCGGGCTGGTCGGTGTCGCCATTGCCGTCGCGACGTTCGACGTCAATTCTCTTGTCGCACCCGCGCAGGCGCGCGTCAAGACGTTGACAGGACGTGACCTGCTGATCAGCGGCGGAGCGAAGCCTCGAGGTTGCGCTAGAGCCGAAACTGATCATCAATGAGGTGAGCTTCGGCAATGCGCCGTGGGCAGGCCCCGGTCCGCTGGCTGCGGCGAAGCGGGTGGCCGTGCAGTTCGAACTCCTGCCGCTGCTGCGGGGTCGCTTCAAAGTGATCCGGCTGGAACTGGTTGAACCCGCAATCGCGCTGGTGACCGATGCGCAGGGCCGCGGTAACTGGGAGTTCGGCGCCGGCGCTGTGCCCGCAACCCCGGCGCCGGCGACGGATACGCCGGCGGCGGCTCTGGCTGCGTTCAGCGTCGGCCAACTCGACCTCACCCAGGGCTCGCTCACGTATCGCAACGGCAAGACCGGCAAGGTCACCGAGACTGCCATCGACGCCCTGTCGATCGCCATGCGCGGCGCGCAAGAGGCAATCCACGCTGAGTTCCGCGGCAAGGTTGATGCAGTGCCGATCGACCTCAAGGGTGAACTCGGGGCGCTGGAGGCGCTCGCCGCGCGGCGCTGGCCATACCCCATCGACGTCGGCGGCGATATCGCCGGGCGTAAGGCAACGCTCAAGGCCCTCTTGCGTGTCGACGAACACACCTATGCATTCGACCCGCTGGATCTGGCTTTCGGAGGCCATGTCGTCAAGGGTCGCGTGGCATTCACGACCAGCGGTGCACGGCCCCGGCTGGTCCTCGATGCCAGCATGGATTCGCTCAAGGCGGCGGAGTTGCCTCTCCTCGGCTCGGGCGCAACGTCTGCGCCGCGACCGCCTGCGAAGGCATCGCGTTTCCTGCTTTCAGAAACCGAGATACCTTTCGGCGCATTGCGCAATGCGGACGCGGACGTCAAGCTCCTGATCGGCAGCGTGGCGCTAACTAATCGCATCGATTTGCAGCAGGTCGACGCCCGTTTCACGATCGAAGACGGGCGACTGGACATGCCGGTGCTGAAGGCCAGGCTTTTCGGCGGTTCGCTGATCGCGCACCTCACAATCGACGCGGCGCGAATCGCGAATCCGTCGATTGCATTGCGAGCCAACGCCCAGGACCTCGAGCTTGGCGCGTTGTTCGCGGCGCTGGACATCAAACGCGAGGTGCGAGGCTCCCGGGCGGCGCTGTCCGGCGACCTGACGATGCACGGAAACTCCCCCCACGCCTGGGCCGGTGACGCGAACGGGAGCGTTCTGCTAAGCGTCAGCCATGGCACGCTCGTCAACACGAAGCTTGACCTCGGCGGCGTGCTCGAACAACTGTTCGCCGCGCTCAATCCGTTTCGCCAGAAAGACACCTCGACCGAAATCCTGTGTGTCGTCGCACGCCTGCCACTCTCGCAAGGCGTGGCCCGCATTGACCGGTCGCTGGCAATGGAGACCGACAAGGCGGGCGTTTCGGCCAGCGGGACCGTCGATTTCCGCAGCGAGACACTCGATCTCTCGTTCAGCCCCAGGTTGCGCCAGGGGATCAAAATAGAAGCTCTGCAGGTCGCACAGCTCGTCCGACTCCAGGGCTCGTTTCGCGATCCCCGCGTGCGCCTCGACGCGGTGGCGTCCGCGACGTCGGTCGCGCGTATCGGCGCGGCGATCGGGACGGGCGGCTTGTCCGTGCTCGGCGAGGCTTTGCTGCACCAGAGCACCCAGGGCGGAGGCGGCCCCTGCGAGGTCGCGCTCGGCAAAGCGTTACCGGAATCGAGCAACACTGCGAAACACGCTCCTACCAGCGCTCCGCAGGAGTCTGCTGCCAGGGTGTTGCCGAGGTTGCGCCGTCAGTAGCGTGGTCGCGACTCCCACCACGTGCCAGGCGTGGTACCCGTCCAACGCCGAAACGCCCAGATAAACGAGACATCGTCGGTTGCCAACACTTCTACTGTGGCACTTCGATGCCGTTATGAGTGGGGGCGTCCATCCCATTGCTTTCGGACCGGGTACTGTCTATTGAGAGCGGCGGGCGCAAGAATTTCAGGTGGCCGCTTTCGAGAATTCCGGATGGCTGGTTACTAGCATTGCGGGTGACGCGCTTCCGACGTCGCACGCAACCGACCGCGCTACACCGACCGGCGGTTCAGACAATGTCCCAGAAATTGTTGTACTGATGAGCTGGCCTTGCAGAGGCCCTCGTCGTTCTTCCAGATGAAATCCGCGAGGTACGCGCCTGATCCGGCCCGTTCTGCCATCTCGTGCTCCAACCTTTGTTTGCACGAAACAGGACACTGCTGTCCAGACGGAAGCCAACCGCCTATTGCACATACGAGGCCATTCGCACACTACCTGTGCACTACGCGATTCCAACCTCCATTTGCACATAGCCGACGAAAGCTGGAGGCACGTCACGGCCCGCGGGACGAGCCTTTCACGACCGGCGACTGCCCGGATTCCTTGAGGCGCGTTTTACGGTGAAACCTGCCCTGTGTCTCGGATTACACGGCACGACCGGGCAGCCGGCAGGCTGTAGATCCGACACTTGAGCTTCTGCATCGGAAAATAATTCGTTGTTTGGGATCTGCATGTTCGCCCAGCCCGGGATTTCACTCGTGACGCTACAGTTCCGATTCGCGATGCTACGTGGTGGGCGGATCCGTTGATGCTGCGCGCGATTTTCGGACGCGGCTAACATATGTGATGGGCGACGTAATCGGCGGACAGCTCCTCGCCTGCCACGAGTGCGACCTCCTCCAGCGCGAGGTGCCGCTCGCCCCCGGTGGCACCGCGCGCTGCCCGCGCTGCGGCGCAGTGCTCTACCGCAACACGCCCGACGGCCTCGATCGCACGCTCGCCTACGCACTCGGGGCGGCGGTGCTGTTCCTCGTGGCGAACGCCTTTCCGATCGTCGGGCTGGACGCGCAGGGCAACCACACCTCGACGACGCTCTTCGGCACGGTGCGAGCGCTGCACGACAACGGCATGACGAGCGTCGCCGCGCTCGTCTTCGTCACGACGATCCTGATGCCCGCCCTCAATATCGGCGCGCTGCTCTACATGCTGCTGCCGCTCAAGCTCGGGCGGGTGCCGCACGGGCTGCCCGCGGTGTTCCGCCTAGTCGACGCTGTGCGCCCGTGGGGCATGGTGGAGGTGTTCATGCTCGGCACGCTGATCGCGCTCACGAAGCTTGCGGCGCTCGCCTCGGTCGTGCCGGGGATCGCGCTGTGGTCGTTCGGTGCGCTGATGTTCCTCGTCGCCGCCGCGGCTGCCTCGTTCGATTCGCACGCCCTCTGGGCGCGGGTGGAGGCGGCGCGGTGACTGCGATGACGGCAGCCGAAGCGGGGCTCCTCGCCTGCCACGCGTGCGGGCTTGTGCACCGTCCGGCCGGCGGTGCGCACGAGCTGGCGTGCGCGCGCTGCGGCGCGGGCCTGCACTTCCGCAAGCCGGACAGCATCGCCCGGAGCTGGGCGCTGCTCGTCGCCGCATATGCTCTGATCGTCCCGGCGAACCTGCTGCCGGTGATGGAGACCGGGTCGCTCTTCGGCTCCGAGACCGACACGATCCTGAGCGGGGTGATCTTCCTCTGGACCTCGGGATCGTGGCCGCTCGCGGTGATCGTGTTCATCGCCAGCATCGCGGTCCCGTTCTCGAAGCTCGGAGCGCTGACGTACCTCCTCGTCTCCGTGCAGCGGCGCTCCACCTGGGCGCCGCGCGAGCGCACCCGGCTCTACCGCGTGTTGGAGATCGTGGGGCGCTGGTCGATGATCGACATCTACGTCGCGGCGATTCTCACCGCGCTCGTCCAGTTCGGGGGGCTGATGAGCATCAAGGCCGGCCCAGGGGCGATCGCGTTCGGGGCAGTCGTCGTGCTGACGATGTTCGCGGCCGAGAGCTTCGATCCGCGGCTGATCTGGGATTCGGCGGAGAAGAACCCGGTGGAGAAAGAACATGGCTGACGCGCCGCGCACGCCCGACCTTCCGGACCTCCCTGAAGCGGTCTCTGCGCCCCGGCGGCGCTGGGCGCCGCAGCTCATCTGGATCATCCCCATCGTTGCGGTGCTGGCGGGCGCCTGGCTCGCCGCGAAGGCGATCCTCGAGCGAGGGCCCACGATCACGATCAGCTTCCAGACCGGCGAAGGCCTGGAAGCCGGCAAGACGAAGATCAAGTACAAGGACGTCGACGTCGGCCTTGTGAAGGACATCGCGCTCGCCGCGGACCGCAAGCGGGTCGTCGCCACCGCCGAGCTCGTCAAGGGCACCGCGGACCTGCTCGTGGAGGACACGCGGTTCTGGGCGGTGCGGCCGCGGATCACCGCGGGCGGGGTGTCCGGGCTCGGGACGCTGCTCTCCGGCCCCTACGTCACAGTGGATCCCGGCCGGGCGAAAGAGAAGCGGCGCGAGTTCGACGCCCTCGACGTGCCGCCGATCGTCACCCACGAGGACCCCGGGCGGGAGTTCATCTTGAAGGCCGACGACCTCGGGTCGCACGACGTGGGCGTGCCGGTCTACTTCCGGCGGCTGCAGGTCGGCGAGGTCATCGCCACCGAGCTCGACAAGGACGGGAAGGGCGTGTCGATCAGGATCTTCGTGCGTGCGCCCTACGACCAGTATGTCACCGCCAACACGCGCTTCTGGAACGCGAGCGGCGTCGACGTGTCGTTCGACGCGTCCGGCGTCCGGGTGCAGACCGAGTCGCTCGTCTCGATCCTCATCGGCGGCATCGCGTTCCGGACGCCGCTCGACGGCGGCGTGGCGCCTGCTGCCGACGCGAACGCCGTGTTCAAGCTGTTCGGCACGCACGAGGCGGCGATGAGGAACCCCGACCTCGAGATCGATCACTTCGTCCTCAAGTTCAAGCATTCGGTGCGGGGCCTCGCGGTGGGCGCGCCGGTCGACTTCCGCGGCGTGACCATCGGCGAGGTCCTCCGGATCGGCGTGGAGTTCGATCCGAAAGCGTTCAATTTTGTGCAGCCGGTCGAGGTTCACCTCTATCCGAACCGCCTGCGGATACGCTCCGACGACATGGGTGCCGTGCTGCCGGTCCTACAGACCACGGAGGCGCGCCTGAGGCGCTATGCACTCTTCGTGGAGCGGGGCTTCCGCGCCCAGCTGCGGACCGGCAATCTGCTCACGGGGCAGCAGTACGTCGCGGTCGACTTATTCCCCGACGCGCCAAAAGCAAAGTTCGACACCGCGAAGCGGCCCCTCGAGATCCCGACGATCCCGGGCGCGTTCGAGGACGTCGAGGCGACGGTCGCGAGCATCGTCAAGAAGCTCGACCGGGTGCAATACGAGCAGATCAGTGCGGACGTGCGCAAGGTGATGGCGACGCTCGACCAGACGCTCAAGAGCGCCGACGTACTGGTCAAGCGGCTCGACGCGGAAACGGCGCCCGAGCTGAACCGGACGCTCGAGGAAGGGCGCCGGGCACTCAAGAGCGCCGACAGCGCGCTCGCGACCGATTCGCCGCTGCAGACCGATCTCCGCGACGCGCTGCGCGAGCTCACCCGCGCGGCGGCGTCGATCCGCGCGCTCACCGACTACCTCGAGCGCCAACCGCAATCCCTGATCTTCGGCAAGCCGCCGGAGGAGCCTAAGTGATGCGCCTGTACCCTGCTGTCGCGTGCCTCGCCTTGCTGCTCGCTGCGGCGTGCGGGAGCCCGCCGAAGGAGCGCTATTACGCGCTGAGCGCGGCGGCGAGCGCGCCGGCGGCCGGCGCGTCCGCGATCAGCATCGCCGTCGGACCGGTGACCGTGCCCGAGATGGTCGACCAGCCGCAGATGGTGGTGCAGGTCGCCGCCAACCAGGTGACCGTGTACGAGTTTCAGCGGCTGGGCGAGCCCGCTGAAGATCGAGATCGCGCGCGTGATCGCCGGGAACCTGGCGCAGGAGCTCGGCACGGCGCGCGTCTGGGCCTACGCGCAGACCACGCTCGCGAACCCTGACTACCAGGTGCTCGTCGACGTCCAGCGCTTCGATTCCGTGCTCGGCGAGGCGGTGACAATCGACGCGCTCTGGTCGATCCGCCGCGCCGCCGGCGGCGCACCGAAGATCGGCCGCTCGTCGGTGCGCGAGGCGGTTTTCGGCGCCGGCTTCGACGCCCTCGCCGCGGCGCACAGCCGCGCGCTGGCGCAGGTCAGCCGGGACATCGCCGGCGCGATCCGCGCGCCATGACGACATCGCCGACAGGCGAAGCCTGTCGATTTGGCTGAAAAACGTACCGGCGCGTCAGACACTGCGTTCTTTTGACGCTTCCCGTTGACTCTTCGGTTGCAGGACCTCGACTGGCTGAGGCACAACGACGAGCACGATGCAGCCACCCTCGGAGTGGACGGCATGGATGTTGAAGGGTGCCGTGTAGAGGTAGTCGCCAGCAACCAGGCGGTCTTTGCCAAGCCGAATGTCGCCCTCAAGCACGAAGATCTCTTCACCGCCCGGATGAATGTGGCCTGGATAGCCCGCACCGGGCTCGAACTTCAGCAGGATGCTGGGCGCGCGGTCGGTGAGTTCGTCAAAACGCAGGACTTTGACGAAGACCCCGCTGACACCAGGCTCGGCGAGCGGCTGCCACTCCGCCGAGTTGACCGCTCGCTGGCAATGGAGACCGACAAGGCGGGCGTTTCGGCGAGCGGGACCGTCGATTTTCGGAGCGAGACACTCGATCTCTCGTTCCACCCCAGGTTGCGCCAGGGAATCAAGATAGAGCCTCTGCAGGTCGCACAACTCGTCCGACTCCAGGGCTCGTTTCGCGATCCCCGCGTGCGCCTCGAGGCGGTGGCGTCCGCGGCGTCGGTCGCGCGTATCGGCACGGCGATCGGGACGGGCAGCTTGTCGGTTCTCGGCGAGGCTCTTCTGCACCAGAGCCCCCAGGGCGGAGGCGGCCCCTGCGAGGTCGCGCTCGGCAAAGCGTTACCGGAATCGAGCAACACTGCGAAGCACGCTTCTACCCGCGCGCCGCAGGAGTCTCCTGCCAGGGTGTTGCCGAGGTTGCGCCGTCAGTAGCGTGGTGCGACTCCCTCCACGCGCCAGGCGTGGTACCTGTCCAACGCCGGAACGCCCGGATGAACGAGACATCGTCGGCGTAGCCCAGCGCTGCCGAGACGTCGATCACGGCGGCGGTCGAATCCTCGAGCAGATCCTTCGCGACCGCGAAGCGCACCCGGTCAAGCACTTGCTGGAAGGTCGTGCCCTCGGCGCGGAGGCGGCGCTGGAGCGTGCGCCGGTGTATCGCCAACGACTGCGCGACATCGGCACCGGAGCTCCGACCATGCAGCAGCAAGGTGCGCAAGGTCCGGTGCACCTTCTCGACGAGCGTAGCGTCGCCGATGGCCAGTGCCTTTCTTCTTGCGAGCCGCAGGCGCTGCGGATCGGCACCCGCCACCGGCCGGGCCAGCCATTTCGGGTCGAACCGCAGGGCGCAGACATCCGAACCGAAGTGCAGTGGCGCCTGAAAGAAGTCGCGGTAAGGCGCGACGTCGGCGGGGGCCGAACGCGAGAAGAAGACCGCGGAAGGCGACCAGCCGTCTCCGCAGAGCTCGCGAAAGAAGCTCGCAAACGCCGCGAGCGCACCGTCGTAGAGCTCCGAGTAGCTTCCGGCAAACGGCAGGTAGACGGCATAGCCGAGGTCGACCGCGCTCTCCCGATCCACCACGAAGGCGAGGGCACCCTCGCTGTTGAGGTGGTGGTGCACGACGAATTCCTGCAATGCCGCGCCAACCGTCGGCGAATGACGGACCAGCTCGCCGAGCAGTCCCAGATCCGAGACACGCCACATGCGGCCAAGCAGCAGGCCGATGTGCGGGCAGCGTGTTCGCAGCGCGGCCTCGTTCAACAGCCGCAACGCGCCTTCGTAAGGGATCCGGTTGGACGGGTCGTCGAACACCTCCGGTGCGAGCCCCGCTGCCGCGATCATCGGGGCAGGATCAAAGCCAAGCTGGCGGATCACCGCCGGCGCAGCCGAGAAAGCGCCAACCAGGCGCGAAGGTGATTCGTACGAGTGCGTCCGGGCGGCGGGACGTTCGATTGGCGGCGTCGACGGCATGGCAAAGCGTCCCGATCGAAGTGGAAGGGTCGCTGCGGAGCGAGGTTGCGCGAAGCGCTGGACGGGCAAGAGGCTACTTTGATCTACCTCGACCAAGAGTCTCTGGCGCTCTCGATTGTCGCAAATTGCTAGTTCTAGAGAAATCGCCCAGTTGCATACTGTCTGCAGGCGGTCAGTACCTTCTCGGGGCAACGCAGTCGCTGATTTGTCGAAACCGCGCTCGAAACTGTCAAGATGGTCGCCGAAGAAGTCTCCCAGATCAGTCGAGCGAACCGGACGGGGCCAGGGGTCGTGCACGACATTGCAACAGACATGGATCCCTTATCAAAGGAGAAGCCTTGAAACCGAAGATGTCCTGGATACTGGTACTGCTCATGGCGACGATGACTCAGGCCGACGCACAGCAATACGTTTATCCCGCCAAGGGTCAGACGCCGCAGCAGCAGAAGAATGACGAGTCAGCCTGCTATACGTGGGCGGTCCAGCAGACGGGTTTCGATCCGGCCAAGGTGCCACCGCCTCAACCGGCCACCAAGTCACCGACGACAGCAACCGGCACGACCCCTGGCGCGGGTCTGCGCGGCGCAGCGGGCGGCGCCGCGATAGGCGCGATCGCGGGCGATGCAGGAGCCGGCGCCGCCGCGGGTGCCGTGGTCGCTCGTTCGAGTAGCCGTCGTCAGAACGCTTCTGTCGAGCAACAGGCGCAGCAACAGCAGCAGTCGGCCTCACAGCAGAAGCAGGCTGCCTTCGCCAGAGCCCGCGCGGCGTGCCTCGAGGGACGTGGCTATACCGTCAAGTGACGCGCGAATGGCTGCGACGCGACAGAGTTGACGACAAGGACCCAAGCCGCCTGACAAGCATGGTTACTGCCGACACACACAACGTCCTCGCGATCGGCCGCGCCGCCGGCGCCGCAGCCGATCGCGCTGCGCGAGGTTCGCGTGCGGTGTCATCGCTGCGGTGGCGCCAGTGCGTCTGCTGCCTTCAGTCGATGGGCGCGGCAGTGCCATTGGCGGGCTGCACGATGGTCGGCCCCAACTTCGTGGCACCCGCAGCACCGGTGCTCGCGCAATGGGAGGACGCCGATGCCGCGGTTGTCACGCGCAGGCCCGCAGAGCAAATCCAGTGGTGGGAAGCCTTCCACGACCCGGTGCTCAGCCGGTTGATCGAAATCGCCACTCGGAACAACTACAACCTTAAGATCGCCGGCCTGCGCGTTCTGGAGGCGCGCGCCCAGTTGGGGATCGCTGTGGGCACGCCCTATCCCCAGGTACAGCAGGCCAACGGCAGCGCGACCTACACCGCCGCCAGCCTGAACGCCGCCAACACGAAGGGCGGAGACCTGCGCTACTGGGAATACAACGTCGGCGCCAGCGTCTCGTGGGAGCTTGATTTCTGGGGCAAGTTCCGGCGCGGCATCGAGTCGGCGGACGCCAACCTGGGCGCTTCGATCGCCGCCTATGACAACGCGCTCGTGCTGCTCGTCGCACAGGTTGCCGACACCTACGTTGCCATCCGCAGCGCGGAAGAGCAGCTGAAGGTTGCGCGTGAAAACATCGCCCTGCAGCAACGCAGTGTCAGAATCACCGAGGCGCGGTTTCGTGGCGGCGAGGTCGGCGAGCTCGACGTGCTTCAGGCCCGCACCCAGTTGCTGGGCACGCAGGCGACGATCCCGCCCTTGCAGACCGCGCAACAACAGGCCCAGCTCGCACTCAGCACGTTGCTCGGCCAGCCTCCGGGCAGCCTCTGGGTCCAGGACCGTGTATAGCCCACCCGCAGCATGTGCCGGCAGGACAAGATGGGGAGCCCCTGCTGGAAGGGTTCGGCCTGCTTACTTCTGCAAACGGAGAATCCGCGGTGGGTCTGTCGATTAGCATCAAGGTCAACATGCGAACCCCTATGCTCAAGCATCGCGCGATCGTGGTTGCTGTGCCCCTGCTCCTGGTGGGATGCAGTGCGGCGCCCTCGCAGAATATCTTGGGCTCGTATTTTCCGTCCTGGATGGTCTGCGTGTTGATTGGCCTGGGCTTGTCCGCCGTCGTTCACTGGATTCTGTTGAAGCTGGACATGGAGAAGGAATTGCCGGCGCCGATCATGGTCCATCTCGCATTCACGATTGCCTTTTCCTTTGCCGCGTGGCTTCTATGGCTGGCCTAGGCGGAACAATACGATGAAATCCAGTGTTACTTGGCGCGGCCGACTCGTCGCCTTGCTTGCCGTCGTTGCTGCCGTCGTCCTCGGATACGAGACCCTTGCAGCATTGAGTCGGCGACCGCAGACGAACGATGCCCATCTGTTCGCGTACAGCGCGGAAATGGCCCCCGAGGTGAGTGGGCGCATCGTCGCGCTGCATGTCACCAGCAATCAACAGGTAACCAAGGGCCAGCCACTGCTGGAGATCGATCCTCAACCGTTCGAACTGCGGCAGCGCCAGGCGCAGGCACAGGTGCTCGCATTGAGGGCGCAGATCGGCCTGACATCGCGACAGGTGACGTCGCAGATGTCCGGTGCGGATGTGGCGGTGACCCAGATCAATCACGCCAAGGCGCAGCTCGCGCTGGCGCAGGAGAGCCTCCGCCGCATCGAGCCGCTGTTGGCCAAAGGCTACGTGACCCAGCAGCAAGTGGACGAAGCACGGACCAACGAGCGCAACGCTGCCGTGGCGCTGACTGCGGCCACGCAGCAGGCCGCCCAGGCGCGTGAAGCCGTGGGCGGTACCGCCAATCTCGTCGCCCAGCTTGCCGGCGCTGAAGCTGCCGAGGCCTTGGCCGCGCGCGACTTGCGCGAGGCGGTACTGCGCGCCCCCTTCGACGGAACCGTCGTCGGCCTCCAGATCGCGGAGGGGACCTATGCCGCTGCAGGGCGTCCGCTGTTTACGCTGATCAAGGATCAGGCTTGGTATGCGATTGCCGACTTCCGTGAAACCGAAATTTCCGGCATCGCAGTGGGCGATCGCGCCACCGTATGGTTGTTGGCCGATGACGCCCGGCCGATCCGAGGCCAGGTCGAGAGCCTGAACCGCGGCGTGCAACCCCAGACCGGTGATGGAGCGGGCGGCCCGGGACTGCCTGTGGTCGGGCGCACCCTCAACTGGGTCATCGTCGCGCAACGTTTTCCGGTGTGGATCCGCCTGCTGGATCCACCCCGGCAAGACCTGCGGATCGGGGCCACGGTGTCGGTTCGGGTTGAGCATGACGCGAGACAGTGAACCCGTTTCGGGCGGGCCGGGACTGTCCGCGTGGCTCCGCGAAGAGCTGGCACCGAGGCCGGGCAGGTTGGCGGCGGTGGTGCGCATCGCCGCAAGTTGTGCCATCGCCGCGGCAGTCGCGATGGCCTTTCAAATACCGCTGCCGGCGTATGTGGTCTATCTGGTGTTCGTGATCAGTCGACGGGAATCTGTCGCAACGCTGATCACTGCAGTCGGCGTCGCCATTGGCGCCACGCTGGCCGTGGCCCTTTCGCTCGTGCTCCTGACCGTCGACGCAGGCGATCCCGCGCTCCGTCTGCCCTTGATAGCGGGAATTGCCTTTCTCTCCATGTATCTGGCGCGCGTCTCCACACTCGGGCCGCTTGCCTACCTCGTCGGTTTCATCATGGTGCTGACGCAAACCATGGTCGATACAGTCCCCTCGCCGGAAATGCTGACGCGGCTGGTACTCTGGCTGTGGGTTGTGGTGATGGTTCCCGCAGTCATCTCGACCTTGGTCAATCTTGTCTTCGGCGAGGATCCGGCCGAGCTTGCGCGGCAGACGGCGTTGCGTCTGCTCGATGCCGTCACGGCGACCTTGGACGGACGCCCTTTGCCCGAACTCGCCCGGCAACAGACCGAGGCACTGGGATTGGTCGCGCTGCGGAAGGATGCGCAGATCGCCGATCGTCAATTGCGCGAGCATGCCGAAGTCGATCATCGCCTCATCGAAACACTGGTCGAACTGCTGACTTTGCTCAGAGCGCTTCCTACCGACCTCCCGCGCGATGTCCGCAATTTGCTCGTCCAGGCAAGCGAGGAATGCCGTCTGGCATTGGCGACGGCTGGCGCCCCCATGCCCGGGCGACGACCCGTGCCCCCCGCATTGCTCGATGGGCTGGCCGCCGATACGTTGCCGATCGTGGTGGCGATCGACGGCGCGCTTCGGCGTCTTGGCAATGACATTGCACGCCGCCGCGATTCCGGGGAATCGCCGCCCGTACGGACGCCAACGAGCCTGTTCGTCCCCGACGCCTGGAGCAACCCGGAGCATGGGCGCTTTGCTCTGAAGACGACGATTGCGGTGATGGCTGCCTATTTCATCTACAGCGTTCTCGACTGGCCGGGCATCTCGACGGCCGTCCCCACCTGCTTCGTCGTCGCGATGGGGAGCATGGGAGAAACGATCCACAAGATGTGGCTGCGAATCTGCGGAGCGTTGATCGGCGGGCTCGCCGCGGGTCTGTGCATCGTGTTTCTGCTGCCGCACATGACCGACATCGGTCAGCTTTGCCTGCTGGTCGCTGCCGCGTCGGGGATCTGTGCCTGGGTCGCTACCAGTAGCGAGCGCCTCGCCTACATGGGTATGCAGATGGCGCTCGCCTTTGTCCTCGGCATGCTGCAAGGCTATGGCCCGAACACCAGCTTGACGGTGCTGTGGGACCGCGTTGTCGGCATTCTCCTCGGCAATCTGCTGATGTCGATCGTCTTCACTGTTGTCTGGCCGATCAGCGCTCTGGACCGCTCCCGCACCGCCATCGCGCAGGCTTTGCGCGCGTTGGGAACCTTGGTGCGAGATGCGGTTCATCCGCCAGCCGATGTGCGCCTCGCCGCGGTGCGCAGACTGGTCGAAGCGCGGCAGTTCACGTTGGTTGCGGCGTTCGAGGCGAATCCGCTGCCGGGCCACGCGCGGCGTGAAAGTTTCGAGGAAACGGCACTCGCTCAACTGGACCGCCTTGCCACGGCGGTCTTTGTCGTCGCCGGTCAAGCCAGCGACCAGGCGATCAGCCAGACGAGCGGCATCCTGGACGCTGCGACGTCTGCGTGGTTCGCCGATGCCGCGGAGAGGTTCGCCGCCGCGTGTTCGGCGCCCGCGGCGCCAAGCCCGGACCGCGTCGCCGAGACGCAAGCCGTCCTGCCGGGCGTGGGGCAATCGTCCCTCCGGGCAGCGATCGAATCCAGGGTTCAGTTGCAACGTCAAATCGAGCATGTCGCGGCCATTCCAGCCTAGTCTCGCCAAGCATGCCTGCAGCGCCGCTGCGTGGCTTGCGCTGCTGTCGCCGGTCGCCAGAGCGGCCGACGTGTTGCAGCTCGCGCCGGAATCGCCCGACAAACCGTGGGTAATTCCGTCGTCAGCCGAAACATTCAAGCGTGTGCTGCCCTCCATGCATGGCGATGAGGCCTTCGGACAGGGGAGTCGCGTCCCGATCGAACCGAATCGCCGCTACAGCCTTGCCGAGCTGATCGATATAGCGCAGCGCAACAATCCCGAAACGCGCGTGGCGTGGGAACAGGCGCGCCGGGCCGCGCTGGCGGTGGGGCTGGATGAAAGCGAATACGCGCCGCAGGTATCGATCGATGTGATCGGCGGATACCAGCGTACGCCACTGCCGATCCCGAACACGGTCTTTCCTGCAGGCTACTTCATCTCGGACTCGCGCGAAATCTTCCCGGTGCTCGCGCTGAAATGGCTGCTGTTCGACTTCGGACGCCGCGAGGGTCAGGACCGGGCGGCTCGGGCCAATTCCTTCGTCGCGAATGTCACGTTCACCGGGGTTCATCAGAAGCTGGCCTTCACGGTAAGTCGCGCCTATTTTTCGCTTGGCGCCGCACGCGGCCGGCTGAGCGCCGCGCGCCGGGCGGTGGCGGCTGCCGAAACCTTGCAGGATGCCGCAGTGTCTCGGCGAGAGCGCGGCGTGGCCACCGTGGTGGTGTCGGCCCAGGCGCAGCGGCAGACCGCGCAAGCCCGCTTCTACCTGGCCAAAGCAACCGGCGACGAACGCACCGCCTACGCGAACCTCATCGCGTCTCTGGGTGTCGCGGCCGACGCGCGAATTGACATCGTCGACAGTTCGCAGCATTCGCTTCCTGTGGAGCCGCCGCAAGACATCGACGCGCTGGTGCGGGACGCGTTGATGCATCGCCCCGATGTGGTCGCCGCGATCGGCAAGATCGACGCTGCCGAGGGCACTCTAAAGAGCCGACGCGCGGACTACTACCCGAAGATCGGGCTCAGCGCCCAGCTCTACCAGAACATCGGTGGATTCAGTACCGACGGTGGCCCTTGGGCCACTGTCAACAAGCCCGGCGGCAACATTCTGTTGACGTTGAGCGTCCCCTTGCTCGATGGCGGAGGGCGCGATTCCCGCGTCGCCTCGGCCGAATCGGAAGTTGCAGCCGCCCGCGACAACCTCGCTCAGGTGCGCGATGCCGCCACCCTGCAGGTGGTGAGCGCATACAACGATTTGAAGACCGCCCTGGCTGCGTATTCCGCGGCAGTAGCGTTGCGCGACGCCGCTCAAACGGCGTACGACGCGGCCCTGGGCGCCTTCAATGGCGGTGTCGGCACGTACACCGACGTGGCCAGCGAGCTGAGTTCAGTTGCAATGGCAGACGCTCAGACAGAGGACGCCCACGCAAATGTCTTTACAGCGGCCGCCGCCTTGGCCTTTGCAACGGGAACTGTTCAGGGCAAATGACCATCATGATCGTTACAACACTCGTTTCGGCGTTGGGCGTCCGGCGCGAGCTTGAAGGATGTGGGCGTCGAGTTCGCGAACGGCACGTCGACTGGTGCGCTCGCGAGCCCCTTGACGCGCAAGGCGGCGCTTCGTGCGCACCGCGACGACTCGAACGATGGCCACCTTGGTACGGCCATGAGCAAACAGCAGCGTGAAGCCGAACCTGCGCGCGAGCCCTTGCTGAGCCCGGTCGACCGCGTTTCGGAGTTGCACTTCGGCCTGTTCATGGCGCTCAGCTTCGTCGGCGCGGTGTCCGTGGGCCAGGCGGGACAGGACGACATTCGCAAGATGCTGGCCGCCGCCCTCGGCTGCAACCTGGCCTGGGGCCTTGTCGACGCGGTCATGTATCTGGTGCGCACGGTGACGGATCGCGGCCGCTCGCTGGCGCTTGTCCGCTCGGCTGCGGACGTCGAAACGGGGCGCACACTCATTGACAGTTCCCTCTCCAGGATCGCGGCGGGTCTCGTTACGCGGACGGAGGTCGAGGCCATCCGCGGCCAAATCGTTGCGCGCGCATCCGTGCCGGCGCGACCGACGCTCAGGGGTAGCGACCTGCTCGCGGCCGTCGGCATCTTCCTGATCTTGACCGCGTCGACCTTTCCTGTCGTGCTGCCCTTCATGTTGTTTGAAGAGGTCGGCATGGCCAAGGCAGCGTCGCAGGCCATGGCGCTGACGATGCTGTTCTTCGGCGGGCTTGCGCTCGGGCGCTTCGCGGGTTACGGCAGTTGGCGGGCAGGATTGTTGATGGCCGGGCTCGGTACGGTACTCGTGCCTGCGATCAGGGCGCTTGGCGGATGAAGCCCACACCAAGCGCCCTGGCCGCGCCGATGGCCGTCGGCAAGCAACCGGCAAAGTTACGGCCTTCGCTGGCTCAGCTCCGCGCCCTGGGCAAGAGCCTGCGGAACAAGTGTCCGCGAAGTTCGCATGCGGTCTGGAAAGCCCCCAGCAACCGTCCGGATCCGTTGCGGTTGCTGGAGCAGTCGAACCAGGGGCGTATTGCCAGACTGATTCCCATCCGCCACGGGCGCATGGTGCGGACACCTTTCACTTTTTACCGGGGTGCGGCACTCAACATGGCGGCCGACCTGGCGGGTACGCCGGCAACGGGCCTGCGCGTGCAGGCGTGTGGCGACTGCCATCTGCACAACTTCGGCGCTTATGCCACGCCCGAACGAAGGATCGTTTTCGACATCAACGATCTGGATGAGACTCTTCCCGCGCCTTGGGAGTGGGATGTCAAGCGCCTCGCCGCAAGCTTCGTTCTGGCGTCCCGTGAGAATGGTCTCAGTCGAGGCGACGCCAATGATGCCGCGCTGTCCTGCGTGCGGTCGTATCGGCAACGCATGGCGGAATACAGCCACATGACGATTCTGGAAGTTTGGTATGCCAGCATCGACATCGAAAGGATGATCTCAGGAATCGAAGACGCGGAGACCCGCCGGCGGGATCTCAAACGGCTTGCCGCCGGCCGCGCGAGCAGCATGTCGGAACGCCACTTTCCAAAAATCGTGATCCGCGCCGGTCAGTCGCCGACCATCCAGGACAATCCGCCGCTGATCTACCACCCGCGCGCTCGGGGGGAAGACTCGATCGACGTTCTCGTCCGGGAGTCTTTTGCCGACTACCGGAAATCACTGCCGGAAGACCGACGTGCGCTTTTCGACCGTTTTGATCTTGCGGATGTCGCGCTCAAGGTGGTCGGGGTCGGCAGCGTCGGCACCTGGTGCAGCGTGGTGCTCATGACGGCTGGCAAAAAGGATCACCTGTTTCTCCAGATGAAAGAGGCGGGCCCCTCGGTGCTGGAGGCGTATGCCGGCAAGAGCATCTACCCAAATCATGGGCAGCGGGTCGTGAACGGATGCCACCTGATGCAATCGGCGAGCGACATCTTCCTTGGCTGGCTGAAGACCAGGCACGGACGGCATTTCTACGTCCGCCAACTCAGGGACGTGAAGATCGGGGCTCCAGTTGAGCAGTTTGGTCGGGCAAGATGGTCGAGTACGCTGATCTTTGCGGCTGGACGCTGGCGCGGGCGCATGCGCGCTCCGGCGCGTCGGCGCAGATTAGCGGATACCTTGGCAACAGCGACGCCTTCGATACGGCCGTCGCGGCCTTCGCCGAGGCTTACGCCGATCAAAGCGAACGCGACCACGCCATCTTCAAGAAGGCGGTGCGCTCAGGACAGGTGAAAGCCGTTATGGAGTGAGCAAACCAATCAACCCCAAGAATGACACCACCATGAAGCCACCACACGATCACGACGCGCACTACCCGCTTTCCCTTCCTGCAGGGGATCTTGCCGATTACGGCCGCTCGGATCCCGTCTGAAATCGTCGCCGGCATCACGCTGGCCGCAATCGCCGTCCCCGAGGTGATGGGCTACACCAAGATCTCCGGCACACCGGTGATCACCGGTCTCTACACGATGCTCATCCCTACGGCATTGTTCGCCCTGTTCGGCTCCTCACGGCACCTCGTGGTGGGCGCGGATTCCGCAACGGCGGCGATCCTCGCCGCCGGTCTCGTGGGGATCGCCTCCGTCGGCTCGGATCAATACCTGGCGTTGGCCGGCGTGCTGGCGTTGATGGCCGCGGTTTTCCTGATTCTGGCGCGCGTCATGCGACCTGGGATTCCTGGCCGACTTCCTCTCGCGCACTGTGTTGATCGGCTTCCTGACCGGAGTCGGCGTTCAGGTCGCGCTGGGGCAGATCGCAGGCATGTTGGGCTTGGAGAGTGGCGGCCACGGCACGCTGGGGAAGCTCTGGCACAACCTTCAACATCTCGGAGAGGCCAATCGCTACGAGCTGACGATCGCGCTCACCGTGCTGGTGGTCATCGTCGGCCTCGAGAAGATCTCGAAGAAAGTACCTGGGGCCTTGATCGCGGCGGTGGGCGCGCTGGTCGCAAGTTGGGCGTTTGGTTTCGACAAACTGGTGCATGTGGTCGGAACCGTTCCGAGCGGACTGCCACTCCTGGGTCTGCCCAAGGTGGACTGGAACTGGCAAGTCGTACAGACATTGATTCCGACTGCGTTTGCGATGTTCGTGGTCATCCTGGCCCAGAGCGCGGCTACGCCAGCGCCTTTGCCACGCGCTACCAGGAGACTTTCAGCGAAAACACCGACCTGGTCGGCCTGGCGCTGGCCAATATCGGGGCCGGGCTGTCGGGCACCTTCGTCGTCAACGGCAGCCCAACGAAAACGCAAATCGTGGACAGTGCCGGCGGTCGCAGCCAACTGTCGCTTCTGGTGATGGTGGCGATCGTTTTGCTGATCCTGCTCTTCTTGACCGGTGCGCTGGCGTTCATGCCCGAAGCGGCGCTGTCGGCGATCGTGTTTCTGATCGGAGTCGGCCTGGTTGATGTCGCCGGGATGCGCAAGGTTTTCGCCCAACGGCGATCGGAGTTTTGGGTGGCGCTGATCACCGCGTTGACGGTCGTGGTCGTGGGCGTGGAACAGGGGATCATGCTCGCCATCGCGTTGTCGCTCATCGAGCACACCCGGCACGGGTATCGGCCGAAGAACTCGGTGCTCGTTCCGGACGAATCGGGCGGTCGCCAGCCGAAGCCAGTGACCACGGGCGCACAGGCGGCGCCTGGCCTGGTCATCTACCGGTTCACGCACAGCTTGTACTACGCGAATTGCCAGCAACTCTCGGATGAGGTCTCGCGCCTCGCGGATACCGCGGAGCCGCCCTTGCGTTGGCTCTGCCTGGAAGCGTCCGCAATCGACGACGTTGACTACTCCGCGGCGGAGACCCTGCGGTCGGTTCACGCGAGACTGAAGGCGAAAGGGATTCGCCTGGTCGTTGCGGAAGTCATGGAAGACGTCAAAGCCGCGAGTCGTTACCGGTTCATGGAAGTGTTTGGCGAGGATGCCTTCTACGACAGTCTGGACGACGTCATAAGCCAGTATCGGCAGCAATTCAAGATCGCAGATCCGTCAAGGCTGTAGATCGCACAAAGAAGGACGGCGCGCGGTGCCTCGTATGACGCGCGCCGCTCGACCTCGCACCGCCGCCATGCGATCGTCGGCCTCACGCTCCTTCCGGTGTCCGGGCATAAGTCGATGATGCGGAGTCGAGTTCGCGAGCGGCGTGTCACAGGCTGGGCTCGCCATGCTGCCCATGCCTTGGTTCGCCTGCACCGTGGCGCCCGGCGCGTAGCAACTTCGAGCCAGCCCAGCCTATCCACCCATCGCCAGCGCGGCGCAGAAGCCCACCACTGTCCAGGTGCCGGCACTCTTCGAGCGCTCATGGGCAAAGGGAATCAGGGAATTGGCCAGCATCGCCAGAATGCCGCCCGACGCCAAAGCGGCCGAGCGCGCGCCGTTGGCGCCGCCGAAGGTTGTCGCCGCGAAGTGGCCGAACGCGGCAGCGACACCGCAGGCGAGCATCACCCACAGCCACATGCCGGCGACGCGGCGCCAGGTCCAGCCGCTTTCCGCGAGGCCGGCGGAGGGTGCCAGCGCCTGGGGAATGTTCGAGACGAAAACAGCAGCGAGAAACGCCAGACTGATCTCGGTACCCCGGGCCATCTGCACGCCGAATATGATGGACTCCGGCACGCCATCGACGATCGCCCCGACGACGATGCCGAGCGGACCGCCGGAGCCCTCGGCACCGAACTTCCGGTCCACGTAGCGCTCGCCGAGAATGAAGATGCCGGCGCCGAGCATGGTCCATAGCGCGACCTGCCAAATCTCGAGGACCTTGGCGTTCGGCAACAGGTCTGTGGCAACGGCGGCAATCAGCGCGCCCGCACCGAAGCCCGCGAGATCGCCGACCGTGCGCCTGGGCACCTTGAACAGGAAGACCGCAAGGCCACTCAGGACCAGCGACAGCTGCGCGAGCGCACCAAGGCCGAAGGACGCAAACATATGAGTGTCGTCCGGTCAGGCTTTCAGGGCGACCAGGACCTCGTCGAGCAACTTCTTCGCGTCGCCGACCAGCATCGGCTGAGTATCCTCGTAGAACAGCGGATTGTCGATGCCGATATCGTCGAAGTGCTCGAGGGTGAGGAGTAGCTGCGCAAGCTCGTCGAGCGTGTCGAAGCTGTGGCCGAGCTCCATGACCACGCGCTTGTCACCTCGTATTCGGTTTTCGCCGTCCTGCTCTACGATGCGATCGTCGAACGCATCTCTGTCGTGCGAAGACGATTCGTCCGGGGAACTCGGTGAAGCGCCGTGCGACAGCCTCGGTGTCGCGACCGCAATGAAGCGAAACTGTCCAGAGCAGCAAGGGAGATGGCAACGGGCGCGAAGCAAGAACTTTCTGCGGGTTGCCAAGTGATCGCGTGGATTTTCGAGATGTCGCTGCGCGCATCTCGACGCGACGGAATCTGGATGGAGCCCGCGAAGATGGCGGGCGCTGCCAGCGCTCTGAGTCGACCCGGCGCGCATCGTGACGTCGATCATCCTCATTGCATGCATCCTGGTCGCCATCACGGTTGCTCTGCATGCCGCCGGACTCGTCGGGCTACTCAGGTATGTCCTGAGAATGCGCATGCGGCTGCCGACTCACTTCTGGCCACTGACCTGGTTGCTGATTCGCCTGACCTGGGCGCTGCTCCTGATCCACGTGACCGAGATCGCTGTCTGGGCGTTCTTCTTTCTGTGGGCGGGATGCCTGCCCGATGTCGAGTCGGCATTTTATTTTTCCGGAGTCACCTACGCGACGCTTGGCTACGGTGACCTGGTATTGCCGCAGCCGTGGCGAATGCTCGGACCGGTCGAGGGGTTGACCGGCATCCTGATGTGCGGGCTTTCGACTGGTTTCTCCTTTGCATTGCTCACCAAACTTATCGGAGCGAGGCTGAGGATCGAGCCCCACTGAGTGATCGGTGAATCCTGCCGGCGCGGTTGGATTTCATTGAGTGCTTGCGGTCTCGGCTCCGGATGGACGACCCACCGACACAGCGACCTTCTCGGGTTGCGCTTGCCATCCTCCACCGAGTGCCTTGTAGAGCTGGACCACGCTGACCGACTCGTCACGTCGCGCCAGGACAAGATCGCGCTCTGCTTCGAAAAGCTGCCGCTCGGTATCCAGGACTTCGAGGTAACTGGACACGCCGCCTTCGTACCGCATGTTCGCGACCTGGCTGGCATCCGCCAGCGCGTTGACCAGCAATTGCTGCTGCTCGCGAAACTCCTGTCGTTTGCGGACGTCAACCAGTGAGTCCGATACTTCGCGCAGCGCCTGCTGCAGCGTCTGCTGGTAGCGCAGGGCCGCTTCCTGCGCTGCGGCCTCGTTGAAGTCGACGTTAGCCCGCAAGCGGCCGGCGTTGAAGATCGGCAGGGTGATCGCGGGCAAGGCGCTGAACACCCCGTACGGTCCGAAGTTCGCGCCGCTGATCGTCGAGCTGCCCGCTCCGGCAAAGCCCGAAATCGTGACCTGCGGATAAAGCAGGGACTTGGCGACGCCAATCTGCGCGTTGGCCGCGACGAGTTGCTGCTCGGCCGCCCGAATGTCCGGTCGCCGAGTCAGCAATTCCGTCGGGAGGCCCGGCGGCAGCGCGGGGGCGGCGATCTGCTGTTCGAGCGGACGTCCCCGCTTGACGGGCCCTGGATTCTGTCCGAGCAGGATGTTGATGAAGTTCTCCTGCTGCTCGATCTGGCGCTGGGTCTCGGGGATCGTCTTCGTCGCGGTGTAAAGCAGCGTCTCGGCCTGTCGCACGTCGAGGACCCCGGCCACGCCGCCCTCAAGCCGGGCGTTTACCAATTCCAGAGACTGCTTTCTGGAGGCCACGGTGCGATTGGAAATTTCAAGCGTGAGGTCGAGGGCCCGCAGCGTCAGATAGGCACGACCGACTTCGGCCACCAGCGTCGCGATGACCCCGTACCGGAAGTCTTCGCTGGCGAGCAGTTGGGCCTGTGCTGCCTCCGTGCCGCGGCGGTACCGGCCCCAGATGTCCAGTTCCCAGGCCACGTCGAATCCGGCCTGCGGCTGGAAGGTACTGTCGGGCAGCGGTCGTTCGGACCCAGTGTAGGCGTTGTAGGGGCCGGTGACGCTGCCATCCACCGTCGGAAAGATCGGCGAACGGGCGATCGTGACCTGACTCTGCGCCTGCAGGATGCGCGTCGCCGCCACGCGGACATCGTAGTTCTGCGCCAGCGCGGTGCGGATCAGCTCCTGCAGATCCGGGTCCGTAAAGACGGTCCACCACGCGAGGTCGCCGTACGTCGGCGCACTGGCGGCCGTCGGCATCGCATCGGCACTGCGATAGTCCGGAGGAAGGGAAACGTCCGGCCGTTTGTAATCCGGGCCGACCATGCAACCCGTGGCGATGATCGCGGCGCACAGGCGAGAAGTGCGCGACGTGGCTCATTCACTCGGCTCCTTGCTCTTTCGGAGCGACTGGCGCCGCGGGCTGCTTCTTGCCTCGGCGGCCGAGTCCTTCGACAAATGTGTAGTTGCCCGGAATGATGAACACGCCGAGCGCGGTGGCGACCAGCATGCCCCAGAACACGCCCGTGCCCATCACGTTCTGTGCGCCGGCGCCGGCACCGCTCGCCAGCATCAGCGGCACGACGCCGAGGATGAAGGCGAAGGCCGTCATCAGGATCGGACGGAAACGCAGCCGCGCCGATTCCAGCGCCGACTCTTCGAGCGAAGCGCCGGCTTCGTGCTTCGCCTTGGCAAACTCGACGATCAGGATCGCGTTCTTGGCCGCGAGGCCGATCAGCATCACAAGGCCGATCTGCACGTACACGTTGTTGTCGAAGCCCATCAGCCAGACGCCGAAGAAGGCGCCGAGGGCCACCAGCGGAGACCCGAGCAGAACCGCCCACGGCAGCCGCCAGCTTTCGTACAGCGCCGCCAGCAGCAGGAACACGCAGACGATGGCCATGATGAACGTCGGCCCGGCGGGCGGCGCGATCTTCTCCTGGTACGACATCGACGAAAAGGCGAAGCCCATCTCCGAGGGCATGGTTTCGGCGAACACCTGCTCGAGCGCCGCGAGCGCCTGCCCGGAGGTGTAGCCGGGCGCGGGCGCGCCCTGGATTTCGACCGAGCGCTGCAGATTGAAGCGGGTCGTCAGCTCGGCTCCGGTGAC
>CAVPGM010000008.1:0-21670 GCA_963703945.1 uncultured beta proteobacterium
AGGTCGTGGCGCCGTAGACGTTCACCGCATAGACGAACAGGTGGAGGAGGGCGCCGGCGAGCAAGGATAGGGGGTTGCGAATTCGATATGAGCCGGATGCGCCTATTGGCGAAGGGAGCCCGGTCCGCACCGATCGAGGGTGTCCGGCGTTGCGTTGCGCGCACGAACCGAAGGCTTGGTCTCTCGTTGGGGCGCGAATGACGCAAGGAAGGAAGAGCGTCGACGCCCGATCCGTTTTCTACTACCGTAACCGTCATGCCCGCCAATCTCTCGCCGGAATACAAGGCGGCCGAGGCCAGCTTCCGCAAGACGCGCGACCCGCGGCAGCGCCTCGAGTGGCTGCGCGAGATGCTGCGCGCCATCCCTAAGCACAAAGGCACAGAGCACCTGCAGGCAGATATCAAAGCGCGCATCAAGGACCTCGCCGAAGAACTGGAAGGCGGGAAAAAGGGCGGCGGGCACGGGGGTCCCGCGCTGGTGATTCGACCCGAAGGTGCCGCGCAGATCGCACTGATCGGGCCACCGAACGCCGGCAAATCCGCACTGCACACACGCCTCACCGGATCTGCGGCGCACGTCGCGCCCTATGCATTTACGACCCAGTATCCCGAGCCGGGCATGATGCCGCATGAAGATGTCCATTTTCAGCTGGTCGACCTGCCGGCGGTATCGCAAGAGCATCCGGTGTCCTGGCTGGCAGGTACCTTGCAGACCGCCGATGCGGATCTGCTCGTCGTGGATCTCGGCGAGCCATCATGCCTCGAGCAAATGCAGGCGGTGCATGCGACACTGCGCGCGAAGCGTATAACACTGACCGAACGCTGGGATGCTTTCGGCGGATCATCCGGCAGTGCGAATGAGAGTGACGAGGATCCTTTTGCAGTGCGGCTTCCCACCCTGATTCTCGCGAACAAGGCCGACTGCATCGCCAACGTTGAAGCGGAGCTCGAGGCGTTTCGCGAACTGACGGGAGTGCCGTATCCCATGCTGGCGGTCTCCGCCACCACGGGAAGGGGTCTGGGTGGCATCGGGCCCTGGCTTTTTCACAATCTCGGCATCGTGCGTATCTACACCAAGGCGCCCGGGCGGCCGGTCGACAAGCAATGGCCCTTCACGCTACGCCGCGGCCAGACGGTCGCCGATGTCGCGCGACTCGTGCACCACGACCTCGCGCGCTCGCTCAAGTTTGCTCGCGTATGGGGCCAATCTGGCTTCGAAGGACAGCAGGTCGGGCAGGACCATCCGCTTGCCGATGGCGACATCGTCGAACTGCACACTTAAGTCGCCGCACACGCCCGTCACGAGCGTAGCCTTTAGCGTGGCTGCGTGCTGCTCATTCAACTGGATGGGTGTCGCCCTGCGGGCAGTGACGCATCCCGTGAGTCGGCGATCCGCACCAAGCCTTTTCCGGTCTAACCTGCCAACGCAGCCAGGGTCTGCTCCAGGCCGTCGACAACCCGCCCGATGGCCGCATAGTTGAGTTTCTCGGGTGTATCCCGGGCCGTATGGTAGTAGGCATAGCGATAGAACGCCGTGTCGGTGACCATGACGGCGCGATAGCCCTGTCGCCAGAACGAGACGTGGTCGCTCCATGCGACGCCCGGAATGAATTCGAACGTGGCGAGCGATTCGGCCGGGAAATCCGAATGGGCGCGAAAAGCATCGACGAGTTGCTTGAGCGACCTGCGCGAGCTCAAGTTGGACACAAAAGCGAGGAAGTTGCCACGGTCCGGATAGAAGAAACGCAGCAACGCCGGATAGCGTTGGCTGCCCGGTTGGTCGGTGAAGCATCCGAGCATTTCCAGCGACAGCATCAGCCGGATATCGTCTCCCCGTGCCCGCGCTGCCTTCGCATAAACCAGGCTGCCCATCTGGCCCCCGTAGAAAAACGGCGCCTCTTCATTGACAAACCCGACGAAGCGCACGCTGCGTGCAGGCGTGCGCTGGGCGAATCCACGGCCAAGCTCGAGCAACGCTGCCACGCCACTGGCGTTATCGTTGGCACCGGGACTGCCGGGCACGGTATCGTAGTGGGCGCCGATCAGAATGATCTCATCGGGTTTCGCTTTGCCTGGACGCGTGACTTCGAGGTTTTCGCTCGCCACCCCCTCGACTTGATAGCCGTGGGCCGCGACCTGATAGCCTTGGGTCGTCCACTGGGCGCAGATGTAGTCCGCCGCAGCATGTAACGCCCAGGGGCGCAACACATTGCGCTCACCGATGTCTCCGGCGAGCTTCGCGACATGACCGCGGAGCCGGTCGGCCAACCTTTGCTGGTCGGGCGTATTCGCGTTGGAATTCGACACTGAAACGCGGGTCAACTCGGCCACTCCTGCGCAACGCAATGCGAGCAGGCCGTAACTTCCAGGGCACCGGACATGGCGACGTTTGCTGGCGAACCAGCGCATGCGGACCAAGGGGATAAACAGCAGGTCATTGCAACGGTGACACCGACGTAACGCACGTCGGCAACCTGTGAACGCATTACGTATGTCCGGCAAGACCGGCAGAGCCCATTTCTGCAGTGCCGAAATCCATCTCAAGCGTCGCGCACGAAACCGGTGACCTTGATCTTTGGCGCGACCAGCGCGCCCTTGCGGGCGCGGCGATGTAGATGCTTGGCGAGCGCCTCACCCTCGATCGTCACCGTAACGGCGCGCCCCAGGCGGTTAGTGCCTTGCAGGGTCACCTTGCTCGCCGTTGCGAGACCGACCGCAACGAGCTTCTCCTCACCGTCAAGACCGATAATGATGACGCCGCGACCGCGCGGGACTTCGCGCATCTCAGCAAGCGGGAACACGAGCAGCCGACCACGCGACGACAGCGCGGTGACGTGGTCGAGCCCGGGCGCGAGTGCAACAGGCGAGACGGGCTCCTCGTCCGGATCCAGCGTCATGAAGGTCTTGCCGGCACGTGGCCGCGACACCATGTCCTCCAGTGTCGCGACGAAGCCATAGCCGCCCGTCCCCGCGACGAGGTACTTCTGCTCGGGCAGGCCAGAAACCACCTGTGCGATCTTCGCGCCCGGCGGTAGCTCGATCAGCGTGGTCACCGGCACGCCGTCGCCACGGCCGCCGGGAATGTCGGACGCGCGGATCGTGTAGGAGCGGCCCAGCGTATCGAGCACAACGACCGGATGCACGGTACGGGTCTCGAGGATCGCCAACGGACTGTCGCCGGTCTTCCAGGCGAACTGCGTCGCGTCAAGCCCGTGCCCCTGTCGCGAGCGAATCCAGCCGTGGCGCGATAAGGTCACGGTCAGTGGTTCGTCCGCAACGGTCCGGCTCAAGACGACCGGCGCAACGGCCTCGATCAGCGTGCGGCGCTTGTCACCGAAGCGCTTCGCATCGGCCTCGATCTCCGACACGATCAGAGCCGAGAGCGCTTTCGAGTCGGCGAGCAGATGCTTCAACCCCTTGCGCTCGGTCTTCAACGTCTTGAGCTCGGTTTCGATCTTGATGCCCTCCAACCGCGCCAGCTGGCGCAGGCGGATCTCGAGGATGTCCTCGGCCTGAACGTCGGTCAACCCGAACTCGGCCATCAGGTCGGCCTTGGGCTCGTCCGCCTTGCGAATGATGCGGATCACCTTGTCGATCGACAGCAGTGCCAGCGACCGGCCTTCGAGAATGTGGATGCGCCGCTCGACTTCGCCCAGCCGATGCCGCGTTCGCCGCGTGACCGTTTCGAAGCGGAAGGCGATCCACTCCTCGATGATCTGCTTCAGGTGCTTCGACCGCGGCCGCCCGTCGCGGCCCAGCAGCACGAGGTTGATCGGCAGGCTTGCCTCCAGCCGAGTGTTGGCGAGCAGCAGCTGCATGAACTCCGCGGGGTCCTGGCGGCTCGATTTCGGCTCCAGGACGAGACGCACCGGCGACGACTTGTCCGACTCGTCGCGGACCGTGTCGAGTGCGGAGAGCATCAGGTTCTTGAGGTTGAGCTGCTCCTGCGAAAGCGCCTTCTTGCCTTCCTTCGGCTTCGGATTGGTCGCGCGCTCGATGTCTTCCAGTACGACGCGGGTCGACACGCCGAGTGGCAACTCCGTCACCGCAATCTGCCATTGCCCCCGCGCAAGCTCTTCGACGGTCCAACGCGCGCGCACGCGCAGGCTGCCGCGACCGGTTTCGTAGACGGCGCGGATCGCCTCGGGCTCGGAGGTGATCTGGCCGCCGCCCGGCAGGTCGGGCCCGGCGATGTGCGCCAGCAACTGGTCGAGCGTGATCGCCGGATCGCGGATCGTGGCAATCACGGCCCGGACCACTTCGCCGAGGTTGTGCGAAGGAATGTCGGTCGCCATGCCGACGCCGATGCCCGACGTGCCGTTGAGCAGCAGCATGGGCAAGCGCGCCGGCAGGAGCTTCGGCTCCTTGAACGCACCGTCGTAGTTCGGCGCGAAGTCGACCGTGTCCCGGCCGATTTCCGCCAGCAGCAACTCCGCGATCGGGGTCAGGCGACACTCGGTGTAGCGCATCGCCGCGGCATTGTCGCCGTCGCGCGAGAGCCGAAATTGCCCTGCCCGTCGATCAGCGGGTAGCGCAAGCTGAAATCCTGCGCCTGGCGCACCAGCGCATCGTAAGCGGCGGTGTCTCCGTGCGGGTGGTACTTGCCCAGCACATCGCCGACCACGCGCGCCGATTTGACGTGCCGCGCGGGCGTGTAGAGCCCCAATTCGTGCATCGCGTAGAGGATTCGCCGCTGCACCGGTTTCTGGCCGTCCGCGACATCCGGCAGCGCGCGGCCCATTACCACGCTCATCGCGTACTCGAGATAGCTGCGCTCGGCGAACTGCGCCAGCGGCAACGACTCGTCCGCGTCCCCTTCGCCGCCCTGAACACTGACGAGCGGCGGCGCGGGTTGGGCACCGTCCGCGGCGAACAGCTCGTCGGTCAGCGCGTCGACGCCACGACGGGCGATCGGCCGGGCGGGCTTCTTCTTTCCTGCCATTCAACGTTCCAATCAGGCGGCTGGGGCCGATTGGCAAGCGCGCCGAGCGCGCGGTAGTCGGCCGCCCCGACGAGCTTGCCGAACGCAATGAGATCGTCGTGCGCCCAACCCGCACCTTCGCGCCGCACCGCCTCATGCAGCGCAGCGTCCTGCAGGTACATGTTGTAGTCGGCGAGCGCACGCGAAACGTTGACGACTTCGTGGGTTTCGCAAGGAATTGCCTGGCCTTCGGAAGACTCGGAGAGGCGTTCATTGGGTCGTCTCCAAGGGCGTTGGGGGGCCGACGGAGTAATATTGACGTCGCAATCCCCGGCAACGGATGTTATCAGTCCATCCGTGACGCATCATGCTGCGGGTGACCAGGACTCTTTCGTGAGAGGTGTTGCATGAGCAAGCTTCCCGTGCGCCGCACGGAACGGGCGCCGCGCAAAGTTGAGCAAGACGAGGTCGAACTCATGGAGCCGGCCCCAAGGGCCAATCCGTTCTTCAGCTTCCGCTATTCGTACACGGAGATTTCGGCGTCCGATGGCAAGGCCCGGGTGAAATCCCGCAGCACACGCTTCGAGGACGGTAAACTTACCTCGGAGGCGTTCGAAGGCGAGCTGGATCGCAACGCCTACGAGCGAGTGGTGAGCGAAGCGCAACATCAGTTCCTTGCCCAGACCGCGTTGTTGATGAAGTGGCTGTCGCGGTTGCTGCCGTTTTCCGGGAAACATCGTCCGGACCGCGACTGATCAATTGCGAGCAAGGCCTGGCTTTCTGCGAAGCCTCGGGTAAGCGCCTGGTGCGATGGTCGGGCACCGACCCCGCAATGGTGGAGTTTGCGCAAAAGAACGCGAAGAGAGAAGTACCGAATGAGCGCTTTCCCGTCCGATCGATCTCGCAGCAAGCTCCCGATCGTTGTCGTCCTCATCCTGATCGTTATCGCCGCCGTGGCCGGCAGTGCTTACTACCTGCGGCCACGTTTCGAATCCGTGCCGCCGCAGATCACCGTCTCGCCCAATGTCGACGTCCTGGGCGTGGCACCACTTGAGATCCAGGTCACCGACAAGGAGACAGGCTTGAGATCTGTCACGGCGACGCTGTCCCAAGGCGGGACCGAGCATAGCCTCGCCTCCGAGCAGTTCGACAGACCCGTGAGCGAGAAGAAGATTGCGGTGGCCGTGACGAAGGTGTCCGGCGTGAAGGAAGGACCCGCCGTGCTTCGCGTCACCGCACGCGATGCCTCGCTGTGGCATTTCTTCAGCGGCAACGAGGCCGTGCTGGAGAAGAACCTCACGATCGACATCACGCCGCCCACGCTGGAGCTCATTGCCGACGACCGCTACGTGAATTTCGGCGGCGTAGGCGCGATCGTCTACAAGGCGTCGGCGGACACGGCGACCAGCGGGGTGAAGATCGGCGATTACTTCTTCCCGGGCTTCCCCGGCCAGGTGAAGGACCATCCGGACCACTTCCTGGCCCTCTTCGCGCATCCCTACAACGCCCCGCCGGAGGCGAGGCCCACGCTGGTCGCCACTGACAAAGCCGGCAACACGCGCGAGATGCGGCTCGCCTACGAGCTCAAGAACGTCCGGTACAGGAAGAGCACCCTCGCTATATCGGACAGCTTCTTGCAGAACAAGGTGGCGCCGCTGCTCACCGACGTCACCGCGCGGCAGGGCGCGCCAAAGGACGTCTTCGTCGCCGTGAACAGGCGGCTGCGGAAGGAAAACGAGGACCGCATCACCGCGATCACGACGAAGGCCACACCCTCGATGCTGTGGAAGGACGCGTTCGCCCAGCTCAGCAACTCGAAGGTCGAGGCGAACTTCGCGGACCAGCGGACGTACACCTACAACGGCGAACCGATCGATACCGCGTACCACCTCGGCTACGACCTCTCGGTTACGAAGAACTACCCGGTCGAAGCCTCCAACAGCGGCACAGTGGCCTTCACCGGCGACCTGGGCATCTACGGCAACACCGTGATCCTCGACCACGGCCTCGGCCTCTTCACCCTCTACGGCCATCTCAGTTCGATCGACGTCAACGCGGGCGATTCCGTCGCCAAGCGCCAAGTCCTCGGCAAGACGGGTGAGACGGGGCTTGCCGCCGGCGACCACTTGCATTTCGGGATCTATCTCGATGGCGTCGCGGTGCTGCCCGTGGAGTGGTGGGACCAGAAGTGGATCGACGAAAACATCAAGCCCAAGCTGGAAGGACGGAGCGGGCAGGAGATCGCGGAGGCGCAGCAGCCGGTGAAGGGAACGCGGAAGGGTGGGGGAAAACGACGGCGATAGTCGTTCGCCACCCGCAATGATGAATTTGGCGCTCACAACCAGGCTGAACGATCTCCGGAGCTATTCCGCCGTTGAACTGTACGGTCTATTCCAGGAGATCTATTCGTCTTCGGATGGGATGAGCGAATTGCTGGAAGACAAGTACCCCGACACCCGACGGCTCGAAGAGGACGTTGAGGCCCTGTATCGCCTTCCTGGGGCAGTCTCGCTGGTTGTTGAAGTTGACGGTAAGCCCGCAGGCTACCTAATTACTCGGCCACGAGCACAGGCAAGGCTTCGGCACACCGCAGAGCTGAGCATGGGGGTCGCACCTGCTGCGCGAGGGAGAAGGCTGGGCAGTCTCATGCTTCAGAGCTTGGCGTATTGCCGGCAGCGACATTGCTCGGCAGGTGCGAAGCAGGCGGCCAGCGAAGGCATCTTGCGAGCTAATCCGGGGTACGGAGGATTCCAAGACATTGGAAGGACGGGTGCAGCCGTTCCTGGCGCCTCGAGCGCTTGCCCTTCATGGGAGACACTCGCAACCCTTCAGGCGTTGCGTTGCGAGTCCTGGTGTCGTCTCGGTGCCAGCCTTCACACGTCCGGAAAGGTAGCGACCAGTTCCTTCAACCGCAACTTGGCGTCATGGAGGATCGACGTCCCGTCGCCGAAGAGCAGCGTGTCAAATTCCAGATCGAGCAGCTTGCGTACGCTTTGCCTTAGTCGTGCGGGGTCGTCCATCACCTTCTCGCGCAGTAGCCCGCACTGTCCCGGCGGATTCCCGATCACCGCGTCGCCCACGATGAGGAGCGAGCGTTCCGGCCAATGGAGTGCCACCTCGCCGGGGGATTTGCCGGGGACGGCGACGATCGCCAATGGACCGATTTTCGCGCCCACGCGCAGTTCACCGTCGGTTTCCGCGCCCTGGCTCCTGGCGTGCGCGGCATCGTCCGGGTGGATGAGGGTCTTCGCGCCGGTGCGCTCGCGCACCACGTTGGCTGCCCGCGAATGGTTACGATTGGTGAGGAGAATCTTGGTGACGCCCATCCGCACGATTTCAGCAAGGTCCGCGCTGTCTGGCGGTACCGGATCGATGCAGAGGTTGCCTTGCGCGTGACGCACGAGGTGGCCGTTGAAGTTGTACCCGTGCGGTTCGGAAAACCACGCCCAAGTGAAAATATCGGGGACGATTTCGTTCATGGCAACACCTCCGCTCAACGATCGCGGTTGCGACGTGGGCAGCCAACATACTGCGGCTGCGAGCGTAGCTTGTAAACGGGCGACAGCGATGCCGGCCATAAGTCCGCCGCAACGGCCGTGGTGATGATCATTGGAACGCCACCTCGGCAAAGCTGCGCAGCTTGCGGCTGTGCAGCTGGTCCGGCCGCTGCTGCGCGCAGCAGCTCGATCGCGCGCATGCCGATGCGCAGGTGCTGGTCGACGCGCTCGCGGTAGAAGTGGTTGGCCATGCCGGGCAGCTTGATCTCGCCGTGCAGCGGCTTGTCGCTCACGCACAGCAGCGTGCCGTAGGGCACGCGGAAGCGGAAGCCGTTGGCGGCGATGGTGGCGCTTTCCATGTCCAGCGCGATCGCGCGGCTCTGGCTGAAGCGGCGCTCGGCGCGCGCTGCGGCAGCAGCTCCCAGTTGCGGTTGTCGGTGCTGGCCACGGTGCCGGTGCGCATGATGCGCTTCAGCTCGTAGCCCTTGAGCTGCGTGACGTCGGCCACCGCCGCTTCGAGCGCCACCTGCACCTCGGCCAGCGGCGGGATCGGCACCCACAGCGGCAGCTCCTCGTCGAGCACGTGGTCCTCGCGCACGTAGCCGTGCGCCAGCACGTAGTCGCCCAGCTGCTGCGTGTTGCGCAGGCCGGCGCAGTGGCCGAGCATGATCCAGGCGTGCGGGCGCAGCACGGCGATGTGGTCGGTGATGGTCTTGGCGTTGGCCGGGCCCGACGCCGATGTTGACCATCGTGATGCCGCTGCGGTCGCGCGCGCACCAGGTGGTAGGCCGGCATCTGCGGCAGGCGCGGCGGCGCCGCGCCGAGCGCGTCGCCCGGCCTCGGCCGCGCTGCCGGCGCGGCGCGTGACCACGTTGCCCGGCTCGACGAAGGCCGTGTACTCGTCGCCGCTCGATCCGGATCGGCCATCAGCTGCGTGGCCGAGGCGCGATGAACTCGTCGATGTAGAACTGGTAGTTGGTGAACAGCACGAAGTTCTGGAAGTGCTCGGGCGCGGTGCCGGTGTAGTGGCGCAGGCGGTGCAGCGAGTAGTCGACGCGCGGCGCGGTGAACAGCGACAGCGGCTGCGGCTCGCCGGGCCCGGGCTCGTGCGTGCCGTTGGCGATGCCGTCGTCCATGGCGGCCAGGTCGGGCAGGTCGAACAGGTCGCGCATCAGCAGGCGCCGCTCCGCGCTCATCGTCGCCTTCGATGTGGTCGTGCTCGGCGAAGCGAGAAGTGCACCGGAATCGGCTGCTTGCTGGTGCCCACCTCGAGCGACACGTCGTGGTTGTCCAGCAGCAGGCGAAACTGCTCGAGGTAGTAGGCGCCGAACAGGTCGGGGCGCGTCAGCGTGGTCTCGTAGACGCCCGGGCCCGCGACGAAGCCGTAGCTCAGGCGCGAGTCGGCGCGCGCCACGGTGTCGGTGCGCACGCGCACGAACGGGTAGCAGGCGCGCACGCGCTGCGCCAAGTCCTCGCCGGCAATGAAGCGCTGGATGGCAGCGCGCAGGTGGGCGATGGCGCTGTCGTAGATGGTGCGCACTTGCGCCAGTGCCGCGGCGGGATCGTCGAAGCGGCGCGGGGCGATGAACGGCGGGGTGAGCATGAGCAATGACCGGGGATGCGCAGGATTGCGCCAGAACACGCTAGCTTGAGCGGGAACGGCCCTCTCGTCTAGACGCAGCAGAGGTCTGTTGAGCCCTGGGTGATCGCTCTTGCTGATGCCGAAAGCCCCCGCCAAAGGCGGTCATTTTCGGCTGGCGCCGATGCGCGGCGATCCGCAAGATGGCGCGAGATCGGACCCAACGCGAGGCGCACAAGATGACGAGCGGAATCAGTGGCCAGGTCGATCAAAATGCTGAAGGCGATCCTGGACGGCAAGACGTACGTGGCCGTCGCGCAGGAATCGGGACTCAGCCGCTCGGCCGTCGAGCAACGCGTGAAGGCGCTCGCCCGCGACCTGCAGATGGTCGTGGGGGTGGAACGCGTGGACGAGGACGAGGTGCCGACGCGTCCAAGGGATGCGGGCGCGGAAGGACAACTATCTTGAAGCGCTCGAGCACTACCGCCCGCAACGTGTGGTGAACGCCGACAAGAGGTCGCGCGCGTTGCCCCGCGAGGACATCGAGCACGCCGTAGCGGTGACCCGGCAGCACAGCAGTTGCAGGAACCGGGATGTGGCCTTGTTGCTGGTACTGTTCGCGACAGCGGCCAAGCCTCTGGAAATTGCCCGACTCGAAGTACGGGACTACCTGACCGAAGACGGGTCGGTACGCGAGGAATCGCTGATGCGCGCCGAGGTCGCCATCAACGGCAAGGAAAGGCCTCTCTTCTTCGCCAGCACAAAGGTCGTCGCGGCAATGGACGCCTATTTGGAAGAAAGGATCCGGCGGGGACAGGGCACCAAGACGTGGACCAAGTACCGAGGGCTTGACCCGGACACCAGGTTGTTTCTGACGGCCGACGGGAACGCGATGCCGATCAAGGTCCGGACGATCGGCGACCGGAGGCAACATCGGTGCGGAGTAATCCTGGACATCTACCGCAGGATCTTCGCACGGGCGGGACTCAAGGGTGTGTCAGCACTCTGCGCACGGCGAACGGCTGCAGAACGACTGATCGAGAGGGGCTGCGATATTGACCAGGTCGGAGCGATGCTCGGGAGAAGTGGTCCCGGAATTTAGGACTCGTCTTTAGGTGAAGAACCTGCTCTGATGGGCGACGCATTCGCCCGACAAAGGAGCAGTGATGAAGAGACCGAGAAGGAACCATACGGCGGCGTACAAGGCGAAGGTGGCGCTGGCCGCGCTCAGGGGCGATAAGACACTGGCGGAGTTGTCCGAAAAGTACGATGTCCACGTCAGTCAGATCGTGCAGTGGAAGACGCAGTTGCTGGACGGGGCGCTGGGGGTGTTCCTGACGCCGGCGGAGAAGCGGGAGTCCAAGGGGCCCAGTGTCAAGGACATGCAGGCGAAGATCGGCCAATTGGCCTTGGAGAACGATTTTTTGGCCGGCGCGCTCGGTCGTATCGACGGTGCGA
The DNA here is from genome assembly GCA_963703945.1 of uncultured beta proteobacterium. GTDB lineage: Bacteria > Pseudomonadota > Gammaproteobacteria > Burkholderiales > Burkholderiaceae_F > JALORV01. The sequence continues at coordinate 11,455 of CAVPGM010000008.1, forward strand.
GCGCAAAGAAATGATCGACGCGACCCATGAGCTACCGGTGACGCGGCAAGCCGAGCTGCTGGATCTGTCGCGCTCGAACGTGTACTACTTGCCGCGGCCGGTATCCGATGCCGACCTGGCGATGATGCGGCGGATCGACGAGCTGCACTTGAACTTCCCGTTCGCCGGCGCGCGCATGCTGCGCGACATGCTCAAGCTGGAGGGGGTCGCGGTCGGGCGCAAGCACGTCCGCACGCTCATGGAGCGGATGGGTATCGCGGCCCTCTATCGCAAGCGCAACACCAGTGCGCCGCATCCCGCCCACCCGATCTATCCGTACTTGTTGAAGAACTTGACCATCGACCGGCCCAATCAGGCGTGGGCATCTGATATCACGTACATTCCGATGAAGCGCGGCTTCGTATACTTGGTGGCCATCATCGACTGGGCCACCCGGCGGGTCCTCGCGCATCGGGTCTCGATCAGCATGACCCCGGACTTCTGCGTCGAGGCGCTCGAAGAAGCCATCGCCAAGTACGGGGCGCCGGCGATCTTCAACACCGACCAAGGCAGCCAATTCACGTGCGGCGACTTCACCGACGTACTCAAGGCCCACCAGATCAGGATCAGCATGGATGGCAAGGGACGCTGGATCGACAACGTGTTCGTCGAGCGACTGTGGAAGAGCGTGAAATATGAGCACGTCTACCTGCACGCCTACGAGAGCGTCGCCGAGGCCAGGCAGCAACTGACCGGCTACTTCACTTTCTACAATACCCGGCGTCCTCACTCATCGCTCGACGGCATGACGCCGGACACCGCATACTTCGGACAGCTCGCGACCCCGAGCGCCGCATGATGTTGAACCGGTCATCGCGGACGTACCTTCACCCCACCGCACCGCAAACAATCGCGCGTAGCGCGTTCTACGAGGTCGCAATTTCTGACAAGCCGCAACATTTGGAATCTCCACCGCATTTCAACGGAACCTCTGCGCGGTACCACCGACAATCTACAACCGCAGGAACTTCACTTAAGAAACCGGAAATCCTGTCCTAACAAACGGGGCCACCTCTGGGCTCAAGGAGCGCAACTCGGTCCGTAATCTGATTCAGAACGACCATGAATCTCTGAAATCTCTGAAAGCCGTAGTCCGCGAGTTGGTGTAAGCACTGGCGACGTTTGGCGAAGCGCGAGATACGGCATGGAAGAGCAGCGATTCTTGATCAAAGGTAGGACGTACACATCGCGTGATCCAGCGCTACAGGACGCGCTTGCTCGTGTCTACGACACACCGGAACGCCCGCGGTGCATGTGCTAGCGCGGTGGGATCGAAATGTATGTCGCCAAGCATCGCCTGTACGTCGTCAAGCGGATGCCGGATACGGGACACCGAGCACCATGCGACGTGCGTTTCCTACGAACCCGAGCTCGGTCAATCGGGGCTGGGGGAGCTGATCGGGGAAGTCGATCATCGAGCGCTCACCGGAGTCGGTCGAACTGCGCGTGGATTTTCCGCTGGCGCGTGTGCCGGGGAGAGCCATCGCGAGGGGTGCGGCGCAGGAACCGGCCGAGATCAATGCGCCGCGGCATCGGATGAGCCTGCGTGCCGTCATGCACTTCCTGTTCGAACGGGCGGGATTCAATCGCTGGTATCCGGCGATGGAGGGCAAGCGGACGCAGGGGGTGATGCACAAGTATCTGTTGGAAGCGGCGGACGGGGTCCAGACGAAAGGCGTGACGCTATCGGAGCGCTTGTACGTGCCCGAGCAGTTTCACGAGGAGCACAAGAGCGAAATCGCGGAGCGCCGACGTAGCAAGCTCGCGGTCCTTCAGTCGCCCGAAGACGATGTCCAGTTCAAGATGGCGCTCGTCCTCGGAGAGTACAAGAGAGACGGAAGCATCGCCATTGGGACGCAAGGTGTGGCTCAAGCACATGCCGGACGCGCCGCTGTTCATCGATGCGAAGGCCTGGGAACGGATCGAGCGGGCATATGGCAGCCTGTTCGAAGCCCGGGATGCGGACACGAAGACGAAACAGCGGGTGGTGATGTGCGCGCTGATCTACGCGAAGCGCGAGCACACCTACCAGATCGACACCGCAAGCTTCATGCTGACCACCGAGAACTGGATTCCCATCGAGGGAGTCCACGAGGCCGATCTTATCGAGGCGTTGACAGAGCAGAGACGTCGATTCATGAAGCCGCTGCGTTACGACGCGCGCAGCGTGGCGTCGTTCCCGAACGTGCTTCTGCTCGATACGGGAGCGAAGCCGACACCGCTGCATGTGGTGAGCGCCTCCCTGGATCCGCAGGATCGCGCGGCCAAGGAGAAGGCGCTCAAGGCGCAAGGCGATACGGCATGGGTGTGGAACACGGACAGGCCGATTCCGCCTCTCCCGGAACCGGCGGGCCTCGGACGAAAGCCGCTCACGGTGGAACCGTCGGTGGCTACGAGCGAGCGATCTTGCGTGAAGAGCCAGGAGTTATTTCGGCCAGAACGCTTCGAAATCGAATGACAGCTGTAGGTGATGCCGTATCGCCAGCAGATAGACGGCATCGCTTATCCAGGCGTACAGGATGAGATAGTCGCCCACAAAAACTCGCGGAGTTCGCCGCGTCCGATCCGTGCGCTCAAGCGGCCGATCAGCGCGGTCGCCTCGACCGAATGCGCCGGGCGCTCGAGAAACAGGCGGCCGATTCGGGGGTGCCCTTCGAGCGTGGGAATCACCGTGTCGTGAAGCTCGTCCAGCAAGCGCGCGTAACGCTGCGGCGCATCCGCTTCGCTCCAAAACGATTCAATCGCGAGCAGATTGGCTTCGAAATTCGCGGTCAGCTTGACCGCGCGCACCCCGGCGGCCACCGAGGCCTTACTTCGCGAGCCTGCGGGTCTTCAGGCGCCGGATGGCTTGGCGAGCGTCCTTGACTCGCCCCGCCGCTACGTCGGCCAAGCCCTTTTCGGCTTCCTCCAGCAGCAGCAGGTGGATGCGTTCGCGCTCCAGCCGGTGGTAATAGTCCAGGCGGTTGGCATCGATCAGCGCGACATAGCTTTCGCCGTTCTTGGTGATGATCTTTTCCGACCCGGTCTTGACCTCGTCGGCGATCTCGGACAGGCGCGAGCGCGCCTGGCTGAGGGGGATGACGTCCTTAGCACCAATAGCCATCGGCCGAACTCCAGGGGAAGAGAAGAAGAAGCGCAAGTATTGTACGTTATTTGCACCGAATAGGTTGAATCGACCCCTGCTCGTCGTTGACAAGCGCTGGCTGAGGCTTGCGCTCGCGTTCGGGCGGAAGGTGCGCCGCTGCAGCGTCCCGGGCCCGCAGCCGGAGGAGACGCGCCGCACTTGCGGTCGTGGACCGCACTACGGCCAGCGCGGCGGGGGCGATACGAGCCCTTGAAGACGACGCGCTCATGCGAGATCCTGGTGATGCGAGCTCTCTCGCATACACAGGAGCCTCGACATGACCAACGCGGTGGTAACGATCAATGGAGCGCAGGCGCTGCCCACGCTGCTCGGGCAGGGACCCGTGCGCATCCCCGCCGGCGGCAAGATTCGGGCGGGCATCAAGGTGCTCACCAAGAAGGCCGCCGAACATCCGAAGGCGAAGGAGATCTACGAGCGCGGCGTTGCGGCGAATCACTCGTTCGAGGACGATCGAGCGCGCGATCAGCGAGGCCGTGCCGGAGCTCAAGACGCCGCTGATCCCGAAGAACGTGCCGTGGTTCACGGTGCGGCCGGACGATTTTCCGAATCCGGAGATCGCCAAAGAGATCCTGACGGCGTACGGCGAAGACCGCGGCGACGGCACGAAGCGGCTCTACCGGTTCCCGGTCGTGTTTCCGGCCGACATGTGGCAGGCGGTGATGCCGCACGAGCTCATCGCTTGGGGGGCGAACGAGAAGAAGTTCTGGAGCGAGTACGCGCCCGACGGCCGGGTGCGCTACTGCAAGTGCTACGCGCCGGTGCCGATGGACCCCACGGGCAAGCGCGCGATCCGCATCTTCGGCGGGCGCAAGACGACGCTGCGCCAGGAAAACGGTGGCTTGTGCGATCCGGAGCTCTGCAGGGAGTACCAGAACCGCCAGTGCAACCTGTCGGGCCGCTTCATCTTCTTCATTCCCGGCATCAAGTCGATCGGCGCTTTCGAGCTCCACACCAACAGCTTCTACGCGATGAATGCGGCGATCCAGAAGTTCGAAACCATCGCCTTCATGCGCGGCGGGCGCATCTCGGGGTTCCTGGACGGGAAGCGCACATCGTTCTTCATCACCAAGAAGCTCAAGGAAGTACCGCACATCGACGAGACGGGGCGCGCAGTCCGCGTGGCGCATTGGATCATCGAGCTCGAGGCGCCGATCGACGTCACCGCGCTGTTGCGGGCCAACGAGGAGGACGAGACGGCGATCGTTAACGGCGAGCCAGGCGGCGCGAATGCTCGAAGGCACGTGGCCGGCGGGCGAGACGGCCGGAGGATGAGCCGCTCATCGGCGCGGCCGCCTCGGAGGTTCCAGCGGCAAGAGACGGAGCGGAAGTGGAGATGCCAGGCGCGAGCATCCAGGCGGAACGAGCCGCACGCCGCAGCGCCGCGAGCGCAGAGCGCGCCGGCGGTAGAAGCAGGGCCGTCGAAAAGCGAAGGCGGCAGCGGACCGAGCGTCGAGCAGGTGATTAACGCGGCGGCCGAGTTTGGTATCGATGGCGCGCGCTACGCAGCGTACGCGGCGAAGCGCTGGGGTCCAGGTTGGAAGATCAACGCGGCCGGCCGGCGCCGGGCGCTCGCCGAGATCGAAAGCTTCCGCGACGATCCGGACGGCTTGACCGACAAGATCGACGCCGAGATCGATGTGTTCGCGTGAGATGAAGGCGCGGCTCGAAAGGCGGACGGCAATCGACAAAGGATGAATCATGATGCGAGTAGCGCATTTTTCGGACCTCCACTACGCCGGCGCGACGCTGACCGAGGTGGATCGGTGCTTCAGCTTCGCCGTCGATGCGGCGATCGCACGCGGGGTGGACTGCGCGGTGATCTCGGGGGACTCGACCGATCATGCGTTGGAAGTGCATGCGCCGGCGGTGGAGGCCCTGGCGCGCAACATCCGGCGGCTCGCCGACCACTGCCCGGTGCTGATGCTGCACGGAACCTTCTCGCACGAGCCGCCAGGGGCGCTCAACGTGTTCCGGCTGCTGGGCGGGCGGTTCCGGGTCCACGTCGCCGACCGGCTGCAGCAGGTGGCGCTCATCGAGGACGGCCGCTGGCTGGAATCGCAGGGCTGGCGCTTCGAGCAGATCCCGCCGGGCGCGCGGGCGCTCTTTTCCTGCGTGCCGACCGTGAACAAGGCCGTGGTGGCCGCGGCGGTGGGTGCCACCGAAGCGGCGGCCGCGGTGGGCGAGCAACTGACGGCGTTGCTCCGCGGCTTTGCCCCGATCAACGAAGCCGCGCGCGCGGCCGGCGTGCCGACGATCGGCGTGTCGCACGGCACCGTGTACGGATGCGTGACCGAACACGGCGTACCGATGGCGGGATTCGATCACGAGTTCACCACCGGGTCGCTCTTCGGCGCCGGGGCGCAAGCCTTTCTGCTCGGGCACATCCATAAGCACCAGTCCTGGGAGCAGGACGGCCGGGTGATCGCCTACGCGGGATCGATCGGCCGACTTGCACTACGGCGAACAAGGCGACAAGGGATTCCTGATCTGGGACGTCGGGGCGGCGTCGGCGCGCTTCGAGCTCATCGCCACCCCGGCCAAGCGCACGGTGGAGATCAGCTTCGATGGCATGCCCAAGCTGGAAGAGTTGCAACAGTTCGCGCGAACCAACGACGTGACCGGAGCGTTCGTGCGGGTGCGCTGGACGATGCCCGAGGAGGACCGGCACGAAGTCGACCGGTCGGCGATTCAAGGCATCTTCGGCGCGGCCGCCGAGGTCAAGCTCGAAGGGCGGGTGATTCCGGTCGTGCGGACCCGCGCGGCGGGCATCTCGCAGGAGGCGAGCATCGCCGCCAAGATCGCCGTCTGGGCGAGGCTGACCGAGGCCAGGGCCGAGCCGCTGCTGGCCTGTCTGGAAGCCCTGCAGACGCGCGCGCCGGAGGAGATCGCGGCGAACATCATGGAATGCGCGATCGAGGCGCAGGGCGCGATTCCTGCGGCCGCAGAGGCCGATACAGACGCCTCGGCGGAGACGACCGCCGACGCAGAAGGCCTGCCGATACTCGTCGAAGCGCCTTGACCCGCAAGAAGCGCGAGCGACACTCAGGGAAGTCGTGCGTCGGAGCGCTTCGCTCAAGAGCGCGGTAGGCAAACCCTCCAAAAGGACGTCACCCATGAGACCAATCTCGCTGACGCTCAAAGGCTTTCGCGGCATTCGCGATGGGCTGGGTCGCGACGTGATCGAGCTCGATTTCGAACGGCTCGCCGGCGATGCCCAGCTGGTCGCGATCGTCGGCAGAAACGGGCGGGGCAAGACCACCATCATGGACAACATGACGCCGTTTCCGATCATGCCGTCGCGCGCCGGGGCAGACGGGTTCGGAGGCTTCTCCTACTACGACCAGGTGTGCTTGCCGGAGAGCGTCAAGGACCTGGTCTGGGAGCATGGCGGCGAGCGTTACCGGTCGCAGCTGGTGTTCCGGCTGAACGGGAAGAAGAAGACCGAAGCGTTCCTGCATGTTCGGCGCGGCGATTCATGGCAGCCGATGCGACTCGGTGACGGCACGGTGTCCGACGGCAAGGTCGATACCTACGTGCAATGCGTCGAGCAGCATTCTAGGCAGCGCCGAGACGTTCTTCACGTCGGTGTTTGCGGCGCAGGGACGGCGGCAGTTGTCGGCGTACAAGAACGCGGAGATCAAGACGCTGCTCGCGGACCTGCTCGGGCTCGACGAGATTCGCGCCTTGGGTGCGAAGGCGTTGGAAACGGCGAAGCTTCTCAAGGCGGGGCTGCTCGCAGTCCGGCAGGAACGCACCGGCCTGAAGGCGGAGGTCGAGCAGGTCGCGCGCGAGCTCTCGCAGCTGGGCGATACAGGCGCGCGAATCGCAGCGGCGCGAGAGTGCGAAGGCGGCCAGACAAGCCGCGCTCGATACGGCGAAGGAGGAACTGGCGAAGCACGTCGCGACACGCGACGTAGCGCTGCAAACGGAAGCTCGTCGCACCCAACTCACCGAGGAGAGACGCTCCATCATCGAGGCGGGGAAGGCGGCGCTCGGTGCGCTCGACGCGCAGGACCGGCGGGAGGGCGAACGCCTGGAGCAGCTGAACCGCAGGATCAGCCAGCGCGCAGAAGACGAGCGCAAGCGACGCAAGGGGCTCAACGAACAGCGCACGCGACTGGAAGCAACGCTCAAGGTCGAGCGGCGTGATCGAACGGGCCAGCCAGAGGCTCGGGCTGGCGGAGAGCGTGGTCGTGCAGCGTGAAGAGCGCGTTGCCGGACTGCGCAGGGACGCCGAGCGGCTGGAGAAGCTTCGGGCCGACGGCAAGCTCGCGCGCGAGCGGATCGCGGGAATCGAGCGGGAAGCGGGGCAGGCCTCGTTGAAGGCGCAGGAGCTCTCGCGTCGCTTCGGGCTGACCGCCGAAGTGCCGTGCGCGGGAACGGATCTGCAGGGACGCTGCAAGCTGCTGTCCGACGCGCGAGAAGCGCAGAGCCTCAAGCCTAGCGCCGATGCGCAGATCGCTCGCCTACAAGAAGAGCGAGCCAAGGTCGCTCAGCATTTGCAGGACATCGAAGCACAAGGCCGGGACTTAGCAGCCGCTCACGAAAGACTCAACATCGCCGAGACCCGCCTCAAGCGCTCGCGCGAACGGTTGTCGAAGCTCTCGGTGCGGGCGGCAAGACACGGGGAGCTCGCGCAAGCTCGGGAAACGCTCGCCGGTATCGTCCACCAGATCGAGTCGTTGCCGCAGCACGACGGCGAAGAGACCGCAGAGGAAAAAGCCGAGCGGGGCGCGATCGCGGCGACGAGGCAGGCGATCGTCGGCGCAGCGCGAGGGCGAAGCGCAGCGGCAGCGCGAGTCGCTGCACCGCGTGGATGCGGCGATCGCAGCGCTGCCGGCGCCTTTCGACGCGTCCCAGATCGAACGGGCACAGCGCGGCGTGGAGGAAGCGCAGCGCGCGCTGGTCACGTCCGAAGCGACGTACGTGAAAGCGGTACGCGATCAGCAGGCCGGCGAGGAATTCCGCCGGCGAAAGGCAGTGATCGAGGAGCGGCTGACGGCCCTCGATACGCGCATGCGGCGAATCGAGGACCAAGTGGGCGTGTGGATGCTCTTCGCGAAGTGCATGAGCAATGATGGCTTGATCGCGCTGTCGATCGACGACTCCGGGCCGACGCTCTCCAGCCTGGCGAATGACCTGCTGCTGGCGTGCTACGGCCCCCGGTTCACGGTATCGCTCAAGACTTTGGTCGAAACAGCCAAAGGCGAGGCGCGGGAAGGGTTTGACATCGTGGTGCACGACGCGGAGTCGGGCGAGGCCAAGAGCGTGACGCAGATGAGCGCCGGCGAACGCGTGTGGATCAACGAAAGTCTGACGCGCGCGATCGCGCTGTATCTGACGCAGAACTCGGGGCGTCACTACGAGACGCTGTTCTCCGATGAGGCGGATGGGCCACTCGATCCCGAGCGCAAGCGGATGTTCATGGCCATGAAGCGCGAAGTGCTGCGCATCGGCGGCTACACGCAGGAATTCTTCGTATCGCAGACACCGGAACTCGCCGCCATGGCCGACGTGGTCATCGATCTGGAAGCGTTCAGGAGCGTGCCAGCAAGGGGAGGCAAATCTGTTGACTTGATGCGAGGCGGTGAGCAAAACCAGCCAAAAAAATGGCTTTACCATCTGTATGGATGGTGTTAAGATGGTACATGGATGCTAAAAAGCGACTTTGAACATCGACCCCAAACCGAAGAGCTCGGACTCCGAGAAGATCACCATCAATCTCGGACTGATCGACCTGGGGCAGATCGACCTGCTCGTGCAGGAAGGGTTCTATTCCAATCGGACGGACTTCATTCGTACGGCAATCCGAAATCAGCTCGTGGCGCACGCCGAGGCGGTCCGACAGACGATTGCCCGCAAGACTCTCGTGCTGGGACTCCAGGAGTTCTAGCGCCAAGACCTTCGAGAGGGTCCGCAAGGCCCGGTCGAAGCTAAAGATTCATGTGTTTGGGATTGGTCCGTATTGCTTCCGACGTTTCGCCTGCGCTTGCACAAGACACGATCGAGTCGGTGGAGGTCCTGGGCGCGCTGCACGCTAGTCCTGCGGTGAAGGCTGCGTTGGCCGATCGAATCATTTGAAGGGAGACTCGTTCGATGAATTACTGCTTGAGCAAGACGATGCATGAGGCGATGCGCCTGATGCAAAGCGGCGATTTGCACGCCGCGACCGCCGCGATCCAACGGGGTTTGACGAGGGCGGAAGACCGGTCCGCTTTTCACCCTGGGTACGCCGGCCGGGCGCCGGTAAAGCCGTGGATCGAGGCGGAGTACCGCGTGTTGGACACTTCGAATCCTGAGCCGATTGCTGAGCATCCGGATCTGGAGCTGCCACGTGAGATCCGCGAGCCCACCGGCGAACAGTTTCAACTGCATTCATTCACTTGCGCCGCGGGGACGCGTCAGTACAAGTTATTCATTCAGAAGGGTGATCCGGGTCGGCAGTTGCCGCTGCTTGTCATGTTGCACGGCTGCACCCAGTCCCCCGACGATTTTGCGCGGGGGACTCGCATGAACCAGCTGGCCGAGGAGGAAGGCTATTACGTCCTATATCCTGCTCAGTGAGCAAGTGACAACCCGACGAAGTGCTGGAATTGGTTCAGACCTGCCGATCAGTGCCGTGACCGGGGCGAGCCCGCGATCATTGCGGAGCTCACCCGGCACGTGGTGCGGGTGCACCGCCTGGATCCGGCGCACGTCTATGTGGCTGGACTTTCGGCGGGTGCGGCAATGGCGGTAATTCTGGCGCGTACCTATCCGGATATCTATGCGGCCGCTGGGGTCCATTCCGGGCTGCCGTATGGAAGCGCCCACGACGTTCCTTCCGCATTCGCGGCAATGAACCAAGGCAGCGGCATTTCCGTGGCGGGCACCAACGCCATAAACCAAGCGCTTGGCGCACCCGTACCTACGATCGTATTTCATGGCGATCGTGACATTGTGGTGGATGCCCACAACGGTGACATCGTGATTGCACAATCGATGGCAAGTCTCGGCGACAGCGCATGGGACGCCAATTCATACGGTGCAAAC